>NZ_CAXUEC010000001.1:0-1358115 GCF_964250085.1 uncultured Fibrella sp.
CCTGCCGCTAGCGTTCATCCTGAGCCAGGATCAAACTCTCCATCGTAAATATGTGCGTAGCTACTCGAAAGTAGCTACTATGTTTTTAGCACGATTTGTGCTTTACTATTCTGCCAATACGCCAAAGAACTGATCCCTGTTTGATAAACTCGCTCACCGTTGTGCGCTGTTTCTATCGATTTGGGACTGCAAAGGTAGGGTGACAATTAGCTTTACGCAAGCTCTAGCCTGAAAATAATTTAAAAATCTTTTTCCATAAATGGGTAACTCACTGAACGTGGGGAAACTAAGGTTTCTTTTATTGTTCGCATCGATACCCAACGCATCAAATTAACCGCTGATCCTGCTTTGTCATTAGTGCCGGAAGCCCGTGCGCCACCGAACGGCTGCTGTCCAACAACGGCGCCGGTTGGCTTATCGTTGATATAAAAGTTGCCAGCCGTATTCACCAGCTTTGCGGTTAGCTCCGTGATCACATGCCGGTCTTTCGTTAGAATCGCTCCTGTCAAGGCGTATGGTGACGTCGTATCGATCAGGTTTACTACCTCGTCGAGATTTGCATCATCGTACACGTAAACCGATAGTACAGGCCCGAACAATTCATCACACATTGTTTGATACTTCGGATCACTCACTTCGATTACTGTTGGCTCAATAAAGTAGCCAACCTCGTCGCTGTAGTTACCGCCCGCAATGATCGTTTGACCATCGGCTTTTGCCTTATCGATGTAGCCCGTGATCTTCTTGAACGACTTCGCATCAATGACCGCGTTGAAGAGGTTGCTGAAATCTTCCACGCTTCCCATTGTCTGCTTGGCAAGTTCTTCCTGTAACTGCTCTTTAATGGCTGGCCACAAGCTGACAGGTACGTAGGCGCGCGATGCTGCCGAACATTTCTGTCCCTGGTATTCGAACGCCCCCCGAATCATGGCCACAACCGACTCCGTGACATCGGCCGTATTGTGTACCAGAATATAGTCTTTACCGCCCGTTTCTCCTACAATCCGTGGGTACGTCTTGTACTTATTTATGTTCTCACCAATCGATTTCCAGATTGTTTGGAATACGCCGGTGCTGCCCGTAAAGTGAATGCCCGCGAAATCTGGATGGTTGAAAATTACCTCCCCTGCTTCCGGACCATCTACATAAATCAGGTTGATCACGCCGTTAGGCAGGCCGCTTTTCTGCAATACGTCCATGATCACCTGCGCCGAATACGCCTGCGTGTAGGCCGGTTTCCAAACAACCACGTTCCCCATCAATGCGGCTGATGTAGGCAGATTACCTGCGATGGCCGTGAAGTTGAACGGAGTCAACGCGAAGACGAATCCTTCCAAAGCCCGGTATTCCAAACGATTCCATACACCCGGCGGTGAGTAAGGCTGCTGCGAATAGATCTCCGTCATGTAATGGACATTGAATCGCAGGAAATCAATGAACTCACAGGCAGCATCTATTTCTGCCTGATAGACGTTTTTTGACTGACCAAGCATTGTTGCCGCGTTGATCTTTGCCCGATATGGCCCGGCAAGCAGATCGGCAGCTTTCAGGAAGATACTGGCGCGCTGCTCCCAGGGCATCGACGACCAGCTTTCACGCGCCTGCAAAGCCGCGTCTATCGCCTGGTGTACATGCGACGCATCCCCTTCGTGTAGATAGCCTAATGTGTGGGCGTGCTCGTGTGGTGGCGAAACCCGTATCTTTTTACTGCTGAACACGGCCTCTCCGTTGATGCACATCGGCAGGGCCTGCTCGCTGGACTTGGCCTCTTTCAGCGCTTCCTGAAGGGCTTTACGCTCTGGTGAGCCAACCCGATATTCCTTTACCGGTTCGTTCTGGGGTTGGGGTACACCCGTAATTCCGTTTGTCATCTTTTTTAGTTTGTCTCCTGCAAACTTAACAAATAGCTACCCTGTAAGCGTTCTTTCGCGACTTACTATGATGAACGTGAACTGATTTTGGCTTTCTGTTTCAGGGGCTTTACCCCTAACTTGCAACCACTTTTTTGCTACTCGCTGCTCATGACCTTCTACAGTACAAACAGTTCGGCCAACGTTGTTTCCTTGCAGGAAGCCCTTTTCAATAGCCTTCCACAAGATAAAGGCCTTTATATGCCTACGTCTATTCCGCAGTTACCAGCCGGATTTATGGATGGTATTTCGAATCAGTCGCTGGCCGAAATTGCGTATAAACTAACCAAGCTCTGGTTGCATGAAGACCTGACCAATGAGCAGATCGAGGAACTGGTAACGCATGCTTTCCCCTTCGATACGCCATTGGTTGAACTGGAAGCCGGTCGGAAATATGTGCTGGAGCTTTTTCACGGCCCGTCACTGGCTTTCAAAGACGTTGGGGCTCGTTTTATGGCCGGGCTGATGTCGATCTACTCCGCTACCCAGTCTCGTGAAGTGCATATTCTGGTCGCTACATCGGGCGATACAGGCGGGGCGGTTGCTATGGGTTTTCACAACGTACCTGGTGTTCGGGTATCTATTCTGTATCCGAAAGGACGGGTTAGCCAGCTTCAGGAAAAGCAACTGACCACTCTGGGTGGTAATATTCACGCCTTCGAGGTCGACGGCTCATTCGATGATTGTCAGGCAATGGTGAAAGCTGCTTTTCTGGATGATGATCTTACTAAAGCGTTCTCACTTTCATCAGCCAATTCGATCAATATATTCCGACTCATTCCCCAAAGCTTTTACTATTTCCGGGCCTTGGCTCAATTAAAGCCTGACCACGCCCCGGCTGTCTTCTCAACGCCAAGTGGAAATTTTGGCAATTTAAGCGCTGGCGTTCTTGCCTGGCGAATGGGTTTACCTGTACAATCGTTTGTGGCAGCTACCAATCTAAACAAGGTTGTACCCGATTACCTCTTATCTGGACAATACGCACCCATGGCGTCACTGGCTACACTTTCCAATGCCATGGATGTAGGGAATCCGAGCAATTTTGTTCGTTTACAACGCCTTTTCAACGACGATTTCGAGCAGATGAGCCAGTTGATTTCCGGCCATTACTTCACTGACGATCAGACAGTTGCTGAGATGATAACGCTACGTGATAAGTATAAGTATATCGCTTGTCCACACACGGCTGTCGGGTTATTAGGGCTCGAAAGTTATCAACAACCGCATGTGGATAACTGTGGTATTGCGTTGGCAACTGCTCATCCGGCCAAATTCAGTCCGGCTGTGGATACTATATTCGGCCATGCTGTCGACGTACCTGAACGATTAGCTATCCTCTCTCAACGTGAGAAACAGGCTATTGCTATTCCAGGTACGTTCGCGGCTTTCAAAGAGTCTCTATTAGAACTGGCGTAAGTCTTACAAGGCACTAACCTTGTAGTGTGCTAGATGAATTAGATTTACCACAAGGCTGGTACCTTGTAAGACTTCAGTTTATCTGATCGCCACGTAGCTGACGTAGGCGTTTGCGAGCATCGGCGGCGAATAGACTTCCCGGGTACGTTGTCAGGAATTGTTGATAAAGCTTCAAAGCCTCCACAGTGTTCTTCTTGCGCTCATCGGTGAGTTTCGCCATCTCATACAGCGCATCATCGCCTAGTATGTCAAGTGGATATTTATCAACAATTGTCTTCAGGTTGGCAATTGCTTCGTCGACCTTCCCTTCTTTCACGTAGATCTTCGACTGTAGCCAGATTAACTCATCTGCCAACGTGTGCTTTTCGTACTTTTTCAACATGACGTTGATCTGATTGGTGGCTTCTTCCAACTTATTTTGAAAAAGCAACAGATCAATTGCTGAGTAGTCTTTCATGGCTGTTTCGGTACTATCCAGGCCTGTGTTGTCCAAGATCAGCATACTCAATTGTTCGGCGTCGTTGGCAATCTCCCGCGTCGTAGCCATTTTTAATACATCAAGTACCGATTTAGCCAGTGTAAAATCGCCCCGATAGTAGTGCAGCTTGGCGTTTTTCAGTTTGGCCTCGTAACCCAGCAGGTCATCTTTCTGTGATTTCTCAACCTGTGAATAAAGCAGGGTCGACTCCCAGGGCTCATTCTTCAGCAAATACACATCACCTTTATCCAGCTTGCACTTATCCACAAATAGGGGATCACTTTTCCCCATTGTGATCGCTTTATCCAGCATAACCAGTGCTGAATCTTTCTCGTCGAGGTAGTTTGCGTAGAGATTAGCCGAATTGCGAAGTGCATCAAGCGTTTTAGGCGTAATGCCTACGTCGCTTAAAACCCGCTGATAATCGTAAATGAGTTTCCTTATTTCAGCTTTCTCGATTGGATACACATTCTTCACCTGTTCTTCCCGGGCATTGATGATCATCCGGCGAGCGTAGGGGTAAAACGTGCCCTGTGGATACGTCTGAATTATATACTCGTAGGAGTCTATAGCCGTTTTATATTCCCGGTTCGTCATGGCCAGTTGGGCCAATTCGAACACTTTCGCGCCTGATAATTTCAGGCGTTTATCCATTGCTTTCTCTTGCAACAGGGCCCGACTAAACTTCTGCTTCTGGAGATAATACCAGGTAAGCATATCGTTGGTAGCAATCGATTCCGGTTCTTTCTGTACACGCTCGTAAAGGACCTGCTCTAAAAGGGGTTCCTCTTTGGTGTTGATCAGCGCCTGATAAGCACCCTGAACCCGCTCTCGCTGGTCGGGCTTTTGCGATAAGGGCAGTAGCGTCTCGATCCACCGTCTGGTATCGCCTTTTCCACGATATAAAGTCGCTAAATCCTCCGCGTGGAAGGTTACATCTTCTGTAAGCTGTTGGCCTCTCTGGTAGGCCTGAATAGCCCAATCAGCAGCATTTACTTCTTCGAACAGCTCGCCTATCCGCGCCACTTTTATTGGGTCGCCTTTGGCCAGGTCATAGGCCTGACCAAACTGTTTCTTTGCAGTCAGTGTATCACCCGTTTCCTGTGCACCGCTGCCAAGCAACAGCAATGCATACGTTTTCACGTTGCCTTCTGCCTTTGCCCACTTCTTGAGCTGACGGTCGGCTTCATCAGATTTCTTTGATTTCTTCAGGCTAACAACGTACCTATAGACGGTTTGCCAGGTCGGCCCCCCATTCTCTTCATTCTTTCGGACTTGCTTTCCGTACTCTGCGGCGGCTTTTTCAAATTCTCCGTTTTTGAAGTATTCATCAGCCAGGTCTTGCTCTGTTTGACCCCACGATAGCTGGCTGACCAAAAGCAGGAACCCCAGCAAAATCTTTCCACAAGCCCTATTTTTCATTTTATAGTTTTGGTTTCCAAACCTTTTTAATGTCTCTATTATGCCTGTGCATAAGTGCACAACATGGTTGTCCACTAAAATCTATGCCAAGTGTGTATAAGCTTTTAAAGTTATCCACGGGGTTATCCAGGTTCTTTTGGCTTATCTGGCTCTGTGGTAAAGCTTTTTACAAGTTATCAACATTTACCACAAATAGCCAACCTGTATTTGTGGATTAGAACTGTCCACATTTCTACGGGCTTATAACTTGTTTGGGAGCCGTTCAAAACCGGGCTGTTCTGCACATGATCTCCTGTGGATAACAACGAATTGTGTAGAACGCTTCTTTCATCCACATTCCGGTTTGTTGCTTTATCTGGTTATCCACAGTTTATATGATCTTTTCCACCTTATTCTCCACAGAAAAGTGGCGAAAAATATAGTTTTCATTGACCTTTTCTAATAAGCCAGATTAATGTCATCTGACTCGAAGTTTTGCTTGATCAGTATAATTCCCGGATAATAAATGATGGGCTCGGCCGGTATCCGTTGTTCATAACGGCCTGTGTTCCACATACCGTTGTTGTTGGTATCAATGATAAGCCGAAGCCTGTATTTACCCGGCTTTATATTCTTCAATTCATAAACAGGTACGTTCCTCAATCGCTGAACTACTACCTTTCGCTCGTCTATCAACTCCAGAATGTAATTGGGTTCCTTTGTTGTGATACGACCGCGCAGGACACCAAAGTTTTCTGGATTAAGAATTGGGTACGTTATAGTGGCTGCCGTTATCGTATCGCCCAACATACTTTCAAAAGCATCCTTGTTCAATCTGATTCGTATGAACTTCCGGGCTTTGGTAGTTATACTGGTCAATAATTCCGTCTGTTGCCGCCCAACAACGGACGTGAAGGAACTTAGATCAGTTGAAGAGAGGCTGTCGATTGAGAATTGAACCCGCTTCTCATTGACTTTTCCGATGGGTTTGTTAAACAGCAGTTTCCACGAGAAGTTTGGCTCTACAGCATCATTTGGCGACGGGTCTGGCTTAAACGTAAACTCTTCGGGTTTCTCGCGCTTACTCTTTTGCCGAAAGTTTATCGTATGTTTTATCTGATTAGTCAGCCCTAAGGAATCAATGGCTGTCAGCAGGATCGACAGCGTATCCGTTGTCTCCTTGGTTCGGAAGAATTTGATCTGGTTTATCGCGGGCTGAATCGACGGTAAACTGTCTTTCAGATCACGAAATTTGACGGAGTAGGCGGCTATCCCCTTATTCAAATTCAGGGTATAACTGTCAGATCGTGAGTCGGTTCGCTGCACTCTGATTGGCGTCGTATTCTGCTCGAATAACTGAATAGCCAATCCATTTACTGGCTTATCCAGTTTCACCCGTTCCCTCGCAAAGCCAATATCTTCTCCATTCGGGTTAAAGAGGAAGTTGTTGTTTTTGTCTGTAAAGGCCAGTACATCGTACTCACCAGCCTTTATGTTTTCGATAATAAACCGACCCGACGTGTCTGTTTTTGTATAATATACAGGCTTTATACGTTGGGCGTCCAATGTATCACGTGGCGTGTATAAACCAACCAAAGCACCTTCTACCGTCGTGCCTGTGGTGACGTTTGAGACGGTTCCATTCAGACTTAACGAATCTAATTGATCACCCGTACTGAACACCAGTTTCAGATTAGTTGCCGGGTTTCGTTCGCTGGCATCGCGAATACCATCGGTGAAACTGATGGTGTAGGTGGTGCTATCTTTTAATGGCTCGTTAAAAATCAGTACCACGCTTGTTGGCTTTGCCCGGTAATCGAACGTCATGCCGCTACCGGGCGTGATGATTGTTTTCTGAGGCAGGTTTTCCACGTTGATGTATTCATCAAAGAAAAGTTCGACCTGTTTAGGCTTTACATTCTTAGCTCTCATTTTGGGGATGCTAGCAATCAGCTTTGGAGCAAGTGTATCTTTTTTACCACCCGGCGGCTGGGCTATCTGAGCGCAGTTGCTGGCAAAAATGGCGATACATACCAATAAGAAAACGCCCCACAAGGAGGGCGTTCGGTAAGCGGCTGATTTCATTCTGTTAGAGTTTCCTGAATACATAGGTAAGGCTTGAGTAGTTACCTGTCTTGCCAGCAGCGTTGTTGGATCGCATACCACTTGAAAGGCTCTCGACATAATCAATTTTTCCGTCTCGATGTTTGGTACTTAGCATGGCAATGTAATACGCATCGAACCGCATCGGCAGGCTCTTTTGGAGTTTTAGACCGAACGTTTCAATTAGTGCTGTCAAAACAGATGGCGTGAAATGGTATAAATGTCTGGGTACGTCATAAGCGGCCCAATTGGCACCATACATGGCCGCATCTTTCGACGCTGGATTGGGTACAGCAATAACAAGATGACCACCCGTTCTGAGTTTATTAGACAGCATTGCCAATGTCTCGTTTAGGTCAGCTACATGCTCCAACACATGCCATAGCGTAATAACGTCAAGTTCAGGCAGACTCTTTATCTCGTCGTTATCTTTTAAGATTTTTTGGCTAACCCGTTCGCTTGCCAGCCGTCTCGCATCATTGTCGGGCTCAAAGCCAATGATGTTCCAACCTTTTTCCTGGCACTCTTTTATGAAAGCACCTGTACCACAACCATAGTCGAGCACCGCCCCTACCCCACCATTCATTGACTTTATCCAACTTTCCTTTTGGCTCAAAGCGTAAGAACGAACAGTGCGATAGATCGTGTCTACTATCCCTTTCTTCGTATCATCATGGGAGATGTAGGTATCGGATTTGTAGTATGAACCGATTGTTTCAGCAGATGGGCGAGGATTGGTAAATAATAACTGACACGAAGAACACTGCTGAATAGTGAACTGCTTTTGACTGACTAATTGATCCTGACATGTCAGGTACGGGGTAAACAACGTACCTGCACATGCCGGACATTCCTGTAATTCTTCCACGATTAGCGACCCATGTAAACTAACAAAATTGAAATGTCGGATGGGCTTACGCCGCTGATCCGGGTAGCCTGCCCGATGGTTTGTGGCCGAAGTTTCTTGAGTTTTTCACGCCCTTCAAATGATAACGCTTTAACCTTATCAAAGTCAAACATGGGCGTAATTTCCAGCGATTCCCATTTCGTTAGCTTCTCTGCGTTTTGCCGTTCACGACTCAGGTAATCGTCGTACTTGATTTCGATTACCGCTTGTTCCAGCGTTTCGTTGCTAAATGAAGCCGGCACAAATTCACCGGAAGCACCTACCAGTTCAAGCAATTGCCGAACGTCGACGGCGTCGATCTCTGGCCGTTTTATTAAGCTTAATACAACCGATTTTTCGCGTAATGGTGCTGAACCTCGGGCAACAAGCCAGTCGTTAACTTCGTCGGGCCGGAGCTTGGCCTGTCGGAAAATAGTGGTCAACTGCTCTATGCCTGCTTTCTTCAACCGCATTGTTTGCAGCCGTTCATCATCGGCCAATCCAATTTCGTGACCTTTTTCAGTGAGCCGTAGATCGGCGTTATCCTGCCGTAATAAGGTTCTAAATTCAGCCCTAGATGTGAACATCCGATATGGTTCTTCGGTCCCCTTCGTTATCAGATCATCGATCAACACACCGATGTACCCTTCCGACCGACTGATGGTGAACGGGGCTAGCTCGTGTGAGTTACGATGTGCATTGATACCAGCCATCAGTCCCTGACAAGCCGCTTCCTCATAGCCGGTAGTTCCGTTGATCTGTCCTGCGAAGAATAAATTGGTTACCAGTTGTGTCTCCAGCGTTTGTTTTAACTGGGTTGGCGGGAAGAAATCGTACTCGACAGCATAGCCTGGACGGAACATTTTGGCCTTTTCAAAACCAGCAATTTTGGTTAACGCCCGGTATTGAATGTCTTCAGGCAGGGACGTTGAAAAGCCATTTACATAGACCTCTACTGTGTTCCATCCTTCTGGTTCTACAAATATCTGGTGACGGTCTTTATCCGCAAATCGGTTGATCTTGTCTTCGATTGAAGGACAATACCGTGGCCCTAATCCTTTGATTCTGCCCGTAAACATCGGCGACCGCTCAAATCCTTCTTTCAAAACATCGTGGACGGCATTGTCTGTGTACGTAATCCAGCAGGACCGTTGCTTAGTTAAGGCTGGTGTGTTGGTGTACGAAAACTTGCCTGGATTCTCATCACCTAGTTGCTCTTCCATCTTCGTGTAATCAAGACTACGTCCGTCTACACGTGGAGGCGTACCTGTTTTCATCCGGCCTGATTCAAATCCCAGATTAATTAACTGCTCCGTCAATCCAGTTGCTGCCCGTTCGCCTGTACGCCCTCCACCGAACGTTTTCTCGCCGATAAATAAGCGACCATTCAGAAACGTACCGTTTGTGAGTACAACCGACTTAGCCCGGACTTCTACACCCATGGCTGTTTTGACGCCCTGTACACGACCATCTTCAACTAGAACTGCATCGACGGTATCTTGCCAGAAGTCAACGTTTTCGTTACGCTCCAGGGTGTCACGCCATTCTTGAGCAAACAACACTCGATCGCTCTGGCAACGAGGACTCCACATAGCTGGGCCTTTCGACCGATTTAGCATTCGAAACTGGATCATCGTTTTATCACTGATGATTCCAGACTGGCCTCCCAAGGCATCTATTTCACGAACGATTTGCCCTTTTGCCACGCCACCCATTGCTGGATTGCAAGACATTTGGGCAATCGTCTGCATGTTCATTGTAATTAGCAGCACCTTGGAACCCATTGTTCCAGCAGCATGCGCAGCTTCACAGCCTGCATGCCCTGCTCCTACTACAACAACATCATATTCATTAAACATTGGTGAAAATTTAAAAATGTTCCACGTGGAAACTTTCACAAAAACATGGAAAGTCAATTATACTACTTCGTGAGTTTCTGTAAATACCGATTAGACTCACGCTTATAGAATAAGTTGTATGCAGGCGAAACAGTTCGCAAAGCCTCTACTTGACGTGAGCGACTTTGTGAATCAGGAACAACGAAGGTAGGCTGACTAATCTTTTGTTGCTTAGCTGCTTCTCCCTGACGTTTGGGATCTTCTTCCTGCTGGCGCAACGCTTTCTCCGACTCCAATAGACGAGTTAAGATGTCTTTCTGCCGATTGTTGACGGCTGGATTAATACGCTTATTGACCAGATCCGTTTCCGTTTCATCCATCTTTTTCATCAAGTCCTGAACCTGCTCAGCTTGCTGTTTCCCGGCTTCGGTGCCTTTTGCCTTGTCTTGTAGCTCCTTGAGCATATCGCGAAGAACGCCCTGCTCAGCAGCTAACCTAGATAGTTCTTCCGATAGAGCACGGCCTTGTTTGCCACCTTGAGAAAGCTGCTGAATGCGCTCATTAAGCTGTTGTTGCTTCTCGCCAATACCAGGAGAAGGTTGATCACCCTTGCTTTTGCCTTTGCTCTTGCCCGAACCAGGCATCGCCATCGCGTTCATTTGCGCTTGCATTTGTTTGAAAGCATCGTTCAGCATCAACGACAAATTGTTGATTGACGTCATGGATGATTGCTGCCGGGCCGAAGCCATGCTCAGTCGACGCTCTTTCAAAAATCGTGAACTTTCGTCCATGTAATAGCGCATGTTCGTTAGTTCACGCGTGACAAAAGGCTGAATTTGTGGCTCACGAGAAGCCAACGAGTTCAAGCTGTCTTCCAATACTTTGGCGTTATCCTGCAAGCGAATCTGCTCTTGCGACAGCTTAAGCACACGAGGGTCTTGTAAACTCATACTCCTGAAATCACGCATCAACCGCTCCTGAGTAAACGACAGAGTAATCAAGTTATCCAGCAGATTACGAAGATCATCAAGGTTCTCGCTCATGCTCTTCATGTCTTGACCTTCCATCGACTCTTCCATCGACTTGGCCATGTTACGCATCGACTTAGCCGTTTTCTTCTGTGACTTAGCCGCGCTTTTCTGCTCTTTCTTATCAAGCTCCTTTTTCGATTCGCCCATCTGTTTCTCAATCTCCTCCTGCTCTTCCTTCTGGGTATCTGGTGATGAAAGCTTCTCTTTCTCGGCGTCCTGCTTCAGTTTATCGAGCTGTTCCTGTAGCTTTTTAAAGTCTTCTTCAGCTTTCTTCTGCTCCTCTTTCTGTTTCTCCAGAGCTGCTGGGTCCTTCTTAGCGTCTTCTTTTTCGTTCTTCTCGGCAAGCTTCTCCTGCTGTTCAGCCTGCTTCTCCAGCTCTTTAATCGCGTTCTCAGCCTTTTGGTCCTGCTGCATTTGCTTGAACATCTTCAAGGCCCGATCAAGCTCCTTTTCCAGATTACGCTCCTTCCGATTCAGCTTGTTCATGAGTTCAGAGGCACGTTCGTCCTGCTTCTTCTCCATCATCTGCTTTAGCTCTTCATATAGCTTTTTCGATTCAGGGTCCTGCATTTGGTCGAAAAGCTTTTGCAACTGCTCAAGCTTCTGCTTCATCATTTCCTGCTGCTGAGGATTCATTCGCTGTTGCGTATCATTCGTTTTCTTGAACTGTTCCTGCAACTTCTCAATCTCATTCATCAGTTCGTCACGCTTCTGGAGGATGTCCTGGAGTTGCTTCTTATCCTGAAAATCCGACGACTTCTTAGTACGCATTCGTTCTTCCAATTGCGTCAATTCTTTCTTGATAGCCTGAGCCGTTTTCATGGCTTCATCCATCTGCTGCTCTGTCTTGTCAGCCGATTCCTCCACCTGTTTTTGAAGCTCGTCAAGCGAAGGAACTGCAAACGTCATAACAGACGAACGGGTTGTTTTAGGGCCATGTACCCCATCGTTGTCAGCCACCTGAACGTAGTAGTCTAACTTATCCTTCGGCTGGAGTTTCAGGCTATCAAGCGCCCAGTTGTATACGTAGTTCTGCGAGGTAGTAGCCGCAGCAATCGGAATCGGACGTGTAAACGATTGTTTAGTTGTGCCATCCGCACGTGTAATGGTAGCAACCAGCTTCAAATTCGAAAAGCCATAATCGTCGGTGATTAGACCATACAAGCCGATGTAATTATAGGTAACGGAGTCTTGTGTCTTCTGAAGATTGATCTGCGGAAAACGGTCAGGAATAACCTGGATAGAGTACGTCAGGTCTCCCCCATTCCGCGCATGGCGGTTCATCAGATTCAGCGAATACGTACCTGACTGCAAAGCGCGATGGGATAAACCAAAGGCGTTGTCTTCAACTTGAGAAGCTCGAACCATTCCGCCTGGCGCAAACTGAACGGCTAATGAATCGGCATGATCAGCCAGAAATTTCCACTGAATAGATGTGCCCTCCGGTACGAGCAGATTACCAACATTCGAGAGTTGTTCGGCTGGCTTGCCCAGATAGGCTGGGTACGTTAACGATACGTCGAACGAAAGAACTGATGGCCGGTCAAGCAGCTCGAGCTGGTATGTGGGCGAGCTAAAGCCTGCCGCTGAGACCTTGAAATCGAGATCACGCTGTACGTTATCGAAGGTGTAGGCATAGGCATTACGGCCCACATTTTCGAGTTTAAACCGCGTATCGTTCAAGACCAGATAAACGGCGTCAGGAACGGCATCTCCTTCCAGATGGAGTTTGAGCGTAAAATCTTCGTTACGAAAAGCTTCCAGCCGCTTCGAATCCAATACAAACCGGAAGGGTGCTTCTTCAACGAATTCTTTATCAAACTGTACAATCCGTGACGAACTCTTGGTGAAAAACGCTGGGTATAGCAACAGGATACCGCCAATGATAGAAGCAGGAACCAACGCATATTTGATAAAGCGGCGGTTCTTATTTAACTGGATCGCCGACGAGAAACGGGTAATCAATAATTGACTCGAACGTTGCTCAATACTTGCTTTTAGCAAATCACTTTGGTCATTGGTCAGGCTACGGAGTTGAAGCGTATTCAGAAGTTTATCGCCAATCTCCGGGAAGAACTGGCCAATCTGCTGAGCGGCTACCTCATCGGAGATTGGTTTACGGAGTCCATACAAACCCATCACTGGTTTGAGGACGTACCCATACATGCCAGCCAGAAATAGCCCAATGTAACTGAACAGCATAATAGCCCGAACAGGCGTGCTGAAACGACCGTAATACTCAACGGTATTCAGAAGCAGGTACGTTGCCAGCAGAATGCCCAAAAAGAGCAGTGATCCTTTGATCAACTGATTCTGAAAATACCGGCGTTTATATTCGTCGATTTGTTGCGTTAATGCGGTAAAAGAAGATTGAGCGACCATGAGTTTAGCTGTTGAGCATCGAATCAAAATAAAGCAACACGTGTGATTTCAATAAGTCTTCCTGAGCAAGAATGTCGCCAGAAGGCAACGGTTTTAATAAGTCGAACTGCGGCCAGTTATCTTTATCAAGGCCAGCCGGTGCGTAATAGCCGGACTGGCTAAGAACAGTGCAAACAGCAACGTGCAGAAGGTCTTGCTTTTGCTCTTTCGAGAAACGCTTGGGTCCCCGACCCAACTCTTGCATACCAATCAGGAATAATACACCATTAAGATCGGCTGGTCGTTTACCGACCAGTTTTTCAAGCGCATCGAGCAAGTTTTCCCATTTGACATCAAGGGTAGATGAAGCAGCACTGAAAGGCATAACAAGTTGGTAATGATTGATTAAAATTACAGGATTTCCTGTAAATCGATATATAAGTATGTGTCGCTACAACTGAATAACCGGCTGCAAGTCAGATATAATTAGCTAGTAACGATAAAACGTTCAATCAAGATGATACCGTTTATACAATCTGCTTTCGAGAACCTTATTTATCTCTTTTACCCGACGCTCTGTGCGGGTTGCCAAACTATGCTGTACGGGGAAGAAAAAGGGTTGTGTTCGACCTGCCGAATGCAACTACCCCACATAAACACAGGAGAGGAACAATCAGTGCTGCTTAACAAATTTGGAGGACGTACCCAGGTCGACTATGTATATGCCTACGCGTATTTCACGAAGAAAAGTATTGTTCAACGATTGATTCATCAGTTGAAGTACCGGGGTAAGCGCGATCTTGGTTTCCAGCTTGGTCGCTGGTGTGGTCAGGAATTAATGGAGTTGAAGGGAATACCAACACAAGCAGACATGCTCATTCCTGTTCCAATTCACCCACGCCGCCGTCAGCAGCGAGGCTACAATCAGAGCGAATGGATTGCCGACGGCTTATCACAAAGTTTGGGAATTGTGAGCAGAACCGACGTTATGGAACGTACCCAGTTTGTTGCTTCACAAACCCGGAAGAACCGAATAGAACGCTGGAAAAATGTGGCGGATGTATTTCAAGTTACAAAACCAATTGCCGTGCGCGGACAGCATGTAATTGTTATAGATGACGTGTTGACGACTGGCGCAACGCTGGAGGCCTGCGTAACTCAGTTGCGTGCGGCTGGAGCTACAACCGTAGGCATTATAACAATAGCGGCCACCCGATGAGGAGTGGCCGCCAGGCAAAGAAAAAGAGAGTTGGTACTACTGTTTATTTGTTGAAGCCAACACCTGTCATAGCACAACGGAAACCGATGGTAGCTGTAGCTGAATCCTGGTCCATAAAACGACGGGTACCTGGTGCTAACCAATAGGCTACATCGCTCCAAGAACCGCCTTTGTACACACGAAGCTTGTCGTTGATCAGCGAGTTGTTACCCTTGCTGTCGTAGTTTTTCGCTTCATCGAGATAACCATTCCGACGTATCGGGTTAAGGTCATTTTCAACCTGGAACGTCAACGGGCGGTATACGTCATATACCCACTCATTCACGTTACCGGCCATGTTATAAAGCCCAAAATCGTTGGCAGGATATGCATAGATTTGCTGGGTGATGATAGCGCCGTCGTTTGAACGGCCGGCAATACCGGCGTAGTCACCACGACCCCGCTTGAAGTTAGCCAGCATTTGACCTTGTTTGCGGCCTTTCTTCGGGTTACGAACCGATGAACCATCCCAGGGGTAGATTCGCTGATTCGATTGGTTCTCGTCAACGTATTGCGTACCAATAAGTGCTTTAGCAGCATACTCCCACTCCGCTTCCGTTGGAATCCGATAGTCAGGCAAAATCAGACCGCTTTCCAGACTCGGCTTGGCAACCGCTGCTGTTGCTGTTTCAGCACCCTGCACGGTTTCGGCCGCTGGATCGGCCGCTTTTGATTTACGCTTCAGCGAGAAGCCCTTGCCGCTGCTCTTCTTGGCTTTACCACTGCCTGTTTTATACAATTCTGCATTAACAGCATCGGTCCGCCAAACAGAGTAATCGTTGGCCTGCACCCACGATACACCCACCACCGGATAATACCGATAGCCAGGGAAACGAAGGTACTGCGTTACGTACGCGTCATTGAACGATAGTGGATTGGCCCAAACGGTGGTGTCTGGCAACGCACGGGTATACACTTCTTCCGATGAATCGCGACGAATGGCATCCAGATATTCTAAGTAGTGGATGTTCGCAATCTCAGTCTCGTCCATATAGAATGACTGAATAGATACAGTTCGCTCACGGTTGTCGCGTGAGTTTACTACATCTTCTTCCAGTGCACCCAATGTAAAGCGACCACCTTCAATATAAACAAGGTTCGGTCCGGCTTTCGGTCCAGCAAATTTCTTAACCTGGAAACCTTCCTTCTGATTGTAGGCAATGCCCGTTGCTGTACTTGTTTTACCCGGCTTTACGCTCGTCGGGTGTTTGGTCTTACAGGCTGCCATGGCGGCCGTTGCGAGGAGCACGAGAGCCGCGCGTTTCAGGTGATACTTCTGAATCATTGTTGTGTATTGTGTGCAGGCTTTAACTACAGTAGCAGGACATAAAGAAGCGGGAAGCAAGAATTAAACGGATAAATAACTTGCTTCGTATATTCCAGCGTCTTGCGACATACGTCTAAAATCAGGTATTACTCAGTTAGTTTTTCGAGAATCTTGTCCATCTGATCAATGTTGGTCACGGTCTGATGGGTAAAGATCAATCGGTTTTTGACGTCTTTAAGCGAGCACTCTTTTGGGTGCGCCTTGATGTAGTCAATTACCTTGCCAAAGCGGTCTGATGAAAAGAAGCTATCAGCTCGATTGTCTTTCTCGGAAGAAACGAAGGTTCCCTTCAAAATCGTATTCTTAAGTGTCAGTTTTTCAAGGTGTAGCTCTTCTGCCTTCCAGCGAACAGACACCATTTTAAACAAATTCTCAACCCCACGAGGAACAGGACCGAACCGATCAGCTACTTCTTTCTTAAAAGCCTGTAATTCAGCTTTGTCCTTGATGCTATCCAAACGGGTGTACAAAGATAAACGCTCGGAGATGTTCGTCACGTATGATTCTGGGATCATCACCTCCAAATCGGTTTCAATAATAGTATCCGGTAACAGCGGCCTGAAGACATCGGGTGTATCCATGAACAGTTCCTTGAATTCCGTTTCGCGCAGTTCCTGTACGGCTTCATCCAGAATCTGATGGTACATCTCATAACCAAGGTCGTTCACGAAACCGCTTTGCTCTGCGCCCAATAGGTTACCCGCTCCACGAATGTCGAGGTCACGCATGGCGATCTTGAAGCCTTCGCCGAGGTCCGAGAAGTCCTCAAGCGTTTGCAGCCGCTTACGGGCGTCAGAAGACAATACAGAGGCTGGCGGCGTAAGCAAGTAACAGAATGCCTTCTTGTTCGACCGCCCTACCCGACCGCGCATCTGATGCACATCCGACAGGCCGAAGTTCTGCGCCTGATTGATGAGTATCGTATTGGCGTTCGAAATATCCAAGCCAGACTCAATGATGTTGGTTGACACCAGTACGTCTGTTTCGCCTTCAATGAACCGGGTCATTACTTTCTCCAGCCGGTCGCCTTCCATTTGTCCGTGGGCAACACCTATCCGCGCATCAGGCACCAGCCGTTTAATCATATTGCCCATCGACTCAATATCGCTAACCCGGTTGTGCACAAAGAAAACCTGTCCACCCCGGCGTAATTCATAGCTAACAGCATCGCGAACGAGCGTGTCGCTGAAGGGGTGAGTTTCGGTAGTGACGGGCTGACGGTTGGGTGGTGGCGTGGCAATGACCGACAGGTCGCGCGCACCCATCAGCGAAAAGTGAAGCGTCCGGGGAATGGGTGTGGCCGTAAGCGTAAGTACGTCTACCTCCACGCGCATCTCTTTTAACCGATCTTTTGTTTTTACGCCAAACTTCTGTTCCTCATCAATAATCAGCAAGCCGAGATCTTTAAACTTGACGTCTTTATTCACGATGCGGTGAGTGCCGATCAAAATTCCTAGCTCGCCGGAAGCTGCCTGCCGCAGGGTTTCTTTAATCTGAGCCGTTGTCTTAAACCGGTTGATGTAGCCAACTTTCACCGGAAAATTTGCCAACCGATCTTTGAAGGTGTGATAGTGCTGCATAGCCAGGATCGTGGTTGGTACCAGAATCGCTACCTGCTTATTATCGGTCACGGCTTTGAACGCCGCCCGAATCGCCACCTCCGTTTTTCCAAAGCCAACATCGCCACAGACAAGCCGATCCATCGGGTGCGGCTTCTCCATATCATTCTTAACATCGGCGGTTGCTTTAGCCTGATCGGGGGTGTCTTCATAAATAAACGATGATTCCAATTCAGCTTGTAAAAAAGAATCATCGGAGAACCGATAGCCAGGCGCATTTCGCCTTTTCGCGTATAAAGCGATCAATTCGCGGGCAATATCCTTAACCTGCTTGCGAACTTTCGATTTTTTTAAATCCCACTCCTGCGAACCAAGTTTGCTCATCGTGGGTGGCCCACCCTCTTTTCCGCTATACTTAGAGATTTTATGGAGTGAGTGAATGCTTACCAACAGGATGTCATTGTCTCGGTAAATGAGTCGGATCGCTTCCTGTTCGTTGCCGCCATGATCGACCCGCTCCATACCGGCAAACCGGCCAATACCGTGATCGACGTGGGTGACATAGTCGCCCGGTTGCAGGGTCTTTAGTTCGCGAAGGGTTAGCGCTTTTGATTTGCTGAACTTGTCGCGAACCCGATACTTGAAATACCGGTCAAAAATCTGGTGGTCGGTAAAGCAAACTACTTTTAAGGTTTCATCGATGAAGCCTTCTTTGATGCCGACCTGAAGTGTTTGAAATTTCAGGAAGGGGTCGATTTCATCGAAGATCGTTTTCAGTCGTTCAAGTTGTTTGAACGACTCCGCAATCAGGATGTTGGTAAATCCCTTGCTTTGAAAATCGTTCAAGGCTTCGGCCACCCGCTTGAAATCTTTGTTAAACGACGGCTGCGGCTTGGACGGATAGGCGAGCTTATTTTCTGATTTGAAGTAAAACTTCCGGCCAAACTCAACGGTCGTAAATCCTTTTACATGATTCAGAAACGTCCGGCGTGTTTCAAACAATGTTTCAGGATCGTCGACAACCTGAATATTTCCGCCGACTCCTACCACCTGTGCCAGACTTTCTTCGGCCCGCTCGAAGCACTTCTCAACGATTTCGAGGGCAAACTCAATGTCTTTGAACCAGAGGCAGGTTTCCTTTGGTAGAAAGTCCAAGAACGATTCGCGGGTCTCGTGCGTCAGCCGGGTTTGTACGTTCGGGATGATGCTGATCAGGTCGAGACGGTCGGTTGAGAGCTGGGTTTCGGGGTTGAAATGGCGCAGGCTTTCGACTTCATCGCCAAACAGTTCGATGCGATACGGAAATTCGGAAGCAAACGAAAACACGTCGATGATACCACCCCGAACGGAGAATTGACCGGCTTCATACACGAAGTCAGTTTTCTCGAATTCATAAGTTTGCAGCATCTCAGAAATGAAATTCGTATCGAGCCGATCTCCAGCACGTACGGTCAGCGTATTTGCCTTCAGCGATCGTCTGTTGATCACTTTCTCGAATATGGCCTCCGGGTACGTTACAATGAGGTTGGGCAGTGCTCCACCAGGTTGCTTGTTGGCCAGTGAGTTACCCCCCAAATTGATACGGTTTAATACTTCAGCCCGCATGAGCACATTGGCATTCTCAACTTCTTCGTACTGATACGGTTTCTTGTACGACATCGGAAACATCAGTACGTTACTAGACGTATCAACGGAGCTAGTAGCCCGATCACGGTCTGATAATTCAGTAACGCCAAGCAGGTTTTGGAGGTCGTTGAAGAAGTAAGACGCCTCTTCTTTATCAGTCAGTACAAAGAGGTGGTTGCCGCCGGTTTGCTTCGTCAACGTAGCAGCCAGCATAGCGTCCAGGCTTCCGGTTATGCCTTTCACCTGAATGCGTGTAGGGTCAGTCTTACTGCGGCTAAGCAGTGGTTGCGCCAGGATGTTAATGAACGGATCGTCGGCGTAAAGCGATAAAAGAGCAGTGGTTGTCAAGGCGTAAAAACAGGTCTGCGAGAACACGAAAAGCCGCCGGGCGATAAAACCCGGCGGCATAAAAAGAACAGCAATTCGAGCCAATTTGTTGCTGTAACGAGGGTATCAGGCCGCATTTTGGCGTAGAAAAGATGCGGAATGGCTGGCCCTGCTTAAAGGACGTGTTACGGCAATAAACCCCTACCCTACCGTTTCAAACGCGATGCCTTCCTGCTCAATCAGGGATTCAATGCGGGGGCTGGTCTCGAAAACGATTGAGAGTTCTTTCTTATCAGCCATATCGGTCTCATCGTCGGCCATCCACTTCCAGTCTTCGGCGGTTGCTTCGAGAATGGCCAGCACAGAAGCTACCTTTTTCGGGTCGCGCTCCTGACTGATCAATTGATCGGTGTTGGTGAAATAAAGAACGATCTTCTCATCTTCCAGCCATTGTAAATCGTTCAGCGCATCGTTTAACGCGTCGAGATTGTTGCCAAAATCGGGGAACTCCAGCACATCGGCTATCTGATCGTAAAACTGGCGCAGCGTGCGGGCTTTACTCCCATCGATATGAGCCACAAAGTGATCTGGAAAGCGCTCGGCCAGAGCCGGTTCAGATGAAGAAAGAATGAAGTTAGCAGCCATAGTATGAGGTTTGCGGTTTTTGGCGTAACTCCTAAATCCCCTGAAGGAGACTTTTGCACTGCTGATCGAAGCTTTTTAAGTAGTAGCGCTAAGTCTCCTTCAGAGGATTTAGGGGTTACGCCAAAAACCCATTTATTTCACTTCCACGAATGTGTTATAATGATCATTTGTATACCAGGCGCGGTTGTCTGAGCCAATGATCAATCGCTCGGTACCCCGGTTGCGGCCCTGAACTTTCGGGTTAACATCCCATTCCTGATACTGAATGGGTTTTCCGCCGGTGTCTGAACGAGGGAGGTGATTTTCGAAATTTCCGAATCGACGTCCGCCAACGTATCCGTCCATAGCACGCTTGTTGGCCCGAACGTAGGTTAATACATCATAGACTTTCTGCGGAATCTGCCCTGTCTGGGTACGTTCGCCTGAATCCTGGGTTACCCTGCTGGATTTATCTTGCTGGGTACGTTGCCCCTGCTGAAAATTGCGATCGCGATGACGTTTGCGGTGCTTCTTCTGGTGCGTCCGGGCTTGTTCGGTTGCTTCTGAATCCTGTGTATTCGATTGGCAATCAGTAAATAACGACGTACCTGTAAAGAGGAAAAGAAACAGGAAGCAGCGGCGGAGGTAGAAAGGCATAGGCATAAAAAACCTATAAGGTTGTCGAAGACCTTATAGGTTTAACTGGTCAATTGAGCGAGAACATCGGTACACGCAATGAGACGACATTGTTGAACATCAGTTCTGAGATATCGGGCTTCATATAGTCGATCAAGGGAAACTGGGCGATAATTTCCATCACATCCAGTTCGGAGTCGGCGTTAACGATGCACCACAATTTAGAACGGTCGGCGGCCAGCGAATAAGACAAAATGTGCCCCTGCTCCATCAACTCGTTAATTTTAGCCCGTTGTGCTGGAACCTTGGCCATAAATACCTCATCCATATTGGCTAGCGAAAACTCGACCATGAATTGACTCATAACGACTAGAAGTTAGGTGCCTGGCCCTGTTAACTGGCCATCAATACGGTATTAACCAAAGATAACTCATCTTCGTTAATTGTGTGCCCACCATTGGGATAGATTCGTGTTTGCACGGTGGCCCCCATACTGGAAAAAATAGCGTCTGTTTCCAGCACACGTGCTTTTGGGATGTGCGAATCGGGGTCGCTACAACCCAGCACAACTGGCGTGCCAGCAAACGTACCCGGATAGTCGCGGGGTGTATTGTCTGGCCCGATGACGCCACCGCTCAGACCGAAAATGCCACCGTAAGCTGCCGGATTACGCGCCAGAAATTCGAGCGTTAAACAGGCACCCTGCGAAAAGCCAAGCCAGTATATCTGCGTGGGTTTAACATTGAAATCAGCCTGCAAACGTGCTCTGACCATTTCCAGCGTAGTCAATGCCGACGACAGATAAGGCTCATTGCGTTCGGTAGGTTGCAGAAATGAGTATGGATACCAGGTTCCGTCGGTTGCCTGCGGGGCGACAAAGGCCATGTCGTCAGCGTTCAGGTACGTTGCCAGCGACAACATATCACGCGCCGAACCGCCCCGGCCATGCACCATGATCATCACGCGCTTGGCCTCTTCGAGCGGTACGCCAGCGGTGAGGTAATTGTTTGGGTTGTGAATCATTGTAGAAGATGGCCCCTATCCGTGGTTCTCTGTCCTCCGTTGCGCTGCCCAGGTACGTTACTGATAAGCAGGGCAACAGAGAAATGAAGACAGAGGGCTTAAAAATTAGTCAATTACTGGCAATACCTTCTCCAATTGAGCGCGGCGCGCTTCGTATTGAGGCGGCAACATCAGCGACGTACCCAGCAATTCGGGCGATTCGTCGATGGCAAATCCGGGCGGGTTGGTGGCTACTTCAAACAACACGCCACCCGGCTCGCGGAAGTAGATGCTGTGGAAATAGTTGCGATCCTGCACGGGCGTTACCTGATAATTAGCCTCGGCCAACTGGTGCTGAATAGTCAACTGCGTTTCGTCGGTATCGGTCGAAAAAGCAACGTGATGGACCGAACCAGCGCCTTGTAAGCCACGAACCGGGTTGGGCGATACGTGAATGTCGACGTATTTGCCTGACCCTCCTACCCCGGCTTCGTAACGGAACAGACCAGGCTCTTCGGCTACCAGTCGGTGCTGCATGATGCCCGTCAGTAACTCAACCGTCCGGTCGGGTTTCAACTGCTCCAGCGTGACCGTGTGGAAGCCCCGAACAGCGTTTTCGGGCGTTATCTGACCATTACTATACCCCGGACGCGTGTCGGCATCGGTGAAGACGAGTTCAACGCCCATGCCGTCGAAATCTTCGAAACGCACATACATTTCGTCGAAGCGTTTGTTGGGTCCGGCATACGCAATCTGGAACTGATGCAACCGATCGAGCCAGAAACTCATCCCTGCTACAGGTACCGAGAATGCGGTGTAGGTCAACTGACCAACGCCTTTCCGGCCGCGTGGAATGTTGCCGTATGGGAATGACGTGTAGATAGTGCCGGGTGAACCCGTTTCGTCGCCATAATACAAGTGGTACACGTCCGGCGCGTCGAAGTTGACGGTTTTTTTCAGGAGTCTCAGCCCTAATACATTTCTGTAAAAGTCAACGTTGCGATGCGTATCACCGGCAATGGCGGTGACGTGGTGAAGGCCGTTAATCAGCGTGCTCATGGTCTGGTTCTTTTTATTTTCAACTGTATTTAATGTTGATACATTTAATAAATCTATTTCGTTCATTACCAGTTAAAATTCGTTCAGGAGGCCCAAATCATAGGGTATTTAAACCACTGGGCCTGTGAAACGTTTACCCTTTCAGGCACTACACCACTGTCATTACATAAACAGGAATGAATCCCCCCTCTGAAAGCACCGAACGCCCGTTAGTAAGCAAGCGCATCGACGATACATTGTTGTCTTTATACAACGTATTCACGTTTGTGGGCCGCTTTTTTCGGGATGTTGCCTTGCCGCCTTATGAAGGGCGCGAGATCATCCGCCAGTGCTACGAGGTTGGGGTACGTTCGTTACCGCTTATTTCGCTGACGGGCTTCATCACCGGCATCGTGTTTACCAACCAGTCCAGACCTTCGCTGTCGCAGTTTGGGGCTACTTCCTGGCTACCGTCGCTAGTGTCTATTGCGCTCGTCCGGGCTATTGGCCCGCTCGTAACCGCACTGATTGCAGCAGGTCGGGTTGGCTCAAACATTGGCGCTGAACTCAGTTCGATGCGGGTAACCGAGCAGATCGACGCCATGGAGGTATCCGCTACTAACCCATTTAAGTTTCTGGTTGTCAGCCGGGTCTTGGCCACCACGTTCATGATTCCAGTGCTAACCATGTATGCAATTTGTGTGGGGTTCCTTGGCTCGTTTTTGAATGTGAGCGGTAATGAAGCGACCAGCATGCAATCATTCATCAGCGAAGTGTTCAACACCATTACTTTCCTGGACATATTCTCGTCGGTTATTAAATCGATCGTCTTTGGCTTCACCATCGGGATGGTTGGTTGTTACCAGGGCTACAATTCATCGAAAGGCACAGAAGGCGTTGGTAAAGCGGCCAACGCGTCGGTGGTAACCTCGATGTTCCTGGTATTTGTTGAAGAATTACTCTCCTTACAGATCGTCAGCGCAATTCGCGACATGTAGGTAAACCATCCCAACTAACTATGTCACAATCAGTTATTCAGATACACGACCTGCACGTTGCCTTTGGCGACAACTACGTGTTGCGCGGTGTCGATCTGGATTTATATAAGGGTGAGAACCTGGTCGTATTGGGTCGTTCGGGTACGGGCAAATCAGTATTGATCAAAGTCGTTGTTGGCCTGCTAAAGCCGGATTCGGGCACCGTGAAGGTTCTCGACGAGGACGTGACGGCCCTCGGTTCGATTGAACTGGATAAGCTCCGGTTAAAAGTGGGCTTTTCCTTTCAGAACAGTGCCCTCTACGACAGTATGACGGTGCGCGAAAATCTGGAATTTCCCCTGGTGCGAAACGTGCGGAATCTGACTCGTGCCGAAATAAACAAACAGGTTGAAGAAGCCCTGGATAACGTCGGCTTGAAGCAGGCGATCAACCAGGTACCTTCCGAACTGTCGGGTGGGCAGCGTAAACGTATCGGTATTGCCCGTACGCTGATTCTAAAGCCCGAAATAATGCTGTATGACGAACCCACGGCGGGCCTCGATCCGATAACCTGTACCGAAATCAACAGCCTGATCAACGAGGTACAGGAACGAAACGGCGCTTCGTCGATCATCATTACCCACGATTTAACCTGTGCAAAAACCGTTGGCGACCGGGTGGCCATGCTCTTCGACGGCCAATTTCAACGCATAGGTACGTTCGACGAGGTGTTTGCCACCGATGATGAACGCGTTCAACAATTCTATCACTACAATTTCACTGAATAATAATGGGTTCGCCGAGAATCCGGTCAATCTGCATTCCATTCAATACACATCCTTATGAAATCAAATCGACGTGGCGTTATAGTTGGCCTGTTTGTACTCATTGGTCTCACCATCCTGATTGCGGGCATCCTGTTTCTAGGTGGCCAGCAGAAACGGTTTGTATCGACGGTACAGATTAAAGCCGTTTTTAAGGATGTTGGCGGACTTAAAACGGGCAACAATGTCTGGTTTTCAGGCGTCAAAATCGGTACCATCAAACGCATCAGTTTCGTAGGCTCCTCAAAGGTCGAGGTGGATATGAACATCGAAGAAAAATCGGCGCAGTACATTCGGAAAGATGCGCAGGCAACACTTGGCTCCGATGGGTTGATCGGTAATAAGCTGATTGTAATCGTGGGTGGTTCACCAGCATCGCCGCCCGTTGAAGAGGGCGATATGCTACGAGTACGTGAATCGCTCAGTATGGAGTCGGTGATTGATACGTTGCAAATAACCAACCGTAACCTCCTGAAAATCACCACCGATATTGGTGCGATCGTAAATAAGGTGAAAAATGGCCGTGGCCTGGCTGGCCTGTTGCTGAACGACACAACGATTGTTCAGAACTTCCGCGGAACGATGACCGGATTGCAAAAAGCATCCAGCAATGCGGCGCAGATGACCAGTTCGCTGACTGCCTATACCGCTAAGCTAAACCGCCCGGGTACGCTGGCCAACGACCTGATCACCGATACAACCATCATGCGCAGCGTTCGGGCGTCGACGTCGAATCTGCAACGGGCATCTGTTTCAGCAAACGATGTAGTAGCTGACGTGAAACAGGCCAGTGAAAAACTGAAAAACGGCAATAGCGCGTTGGGCGTGCTGACCAGCGATCTGTCGGTTGGTAATGACATTCGTAGCACGGTTCGAAACCTGAACAGCAGCACGCAGAAGCTCGATCAGAATCTGGAGGCATTGAAGAGCAATTTCCTGTTCCGGGGGTATTTCAAAAAACAGGAAAAAGCGAAAGCTAAAGCAGCAAAAGAAGCCGAGAAAAACGGAACGCCGCTACCTGTCACGCCCGCCGATTCGGTTAGGTAGGTGAGTTAACCCAGCTATTACTTCTGAACACGTTTGTTCATTATTTTCAGAAATAAGGCAGGGGCTAGCCTTGAGCCGATGCGAAGAGCTTTTACCCGGCCAACGTTGATCGCATATGCATTAGCTTTTAGTCCTTTCAGTGTGGCTTTGGCAACTTCGTCTGGTTCAATACCCATATCGGTCTGTCCGCGTGCCTTTCTGGCTCCTTGGTCCAGCTCGGTGTCTACAATGGGCGGAACAACATCGAATACCTGCACTGGCGTACCTGCCAATTGCTGGCGGAGCGAGATGCTAAATGATTGCAGGGCTGCCTTTGTAGCGCAGTAAACAGGCATAATGGCCAACGGCACGTATCCAAGCCCCGACGAAACGTTGATCACCGCCGCTTCTGGTTGTTTGAGTAGCCGCGAGATTAACAGCAAGGTTAAATGAATGGGCGCGGTCAGGTTTATTTCGATCTCATTTTCTTGTATAAATGCGTCAGCAACACCGGTTTGTTTCACCATAAACTGCCGCTGGATACCCGCATTGTTCACCAGAATATTTAGGTTTGGATGCGCCTCCGCGAGCCACTCGGCCAGGCTTCTCCGGTCATCGGTGCTGGTCAGATCGGCCACCCGCGTGTGAAGTTCCGGGTACGTTTCTTTAGCTTGCCGGAGCGCACTTTCGCGGCGCCCACAGACAATAACGGTATTGCCTTCCCGCAAAAAAGCGGCGGCTAGTGAGAGGCCAATGCCCGTTGCTCCGCCCGTAATTAAAATGGTATTGTTGGTAAGTTGCATGCTCAGGTACGTTGGTGGTTGTTTAGGTCGTAAAAGTCAGCACATTACCGGACCAATGCATTGCTTTAGCGCAACGTTTTCAATGTATTTACTTGAAAAATGGCTCAGAGTTGAGCTTTTAACCGGCTAAGGGTAGCTGGGGTGATGCCAAGGTAGGATGCAACCAGTTTACTCGATACCCGACCAAGTAGTTTTGGTTGGGAAGCCATTGCCCAACGTACCTTCTCAATGGCCTCCAAGCCTTGAAAACCGTAAATTCGCTTCTGAGCGGATATAAAAGCAATTTCGAGAATAGCGCGGTATATGGCCCCAAACGCAGGTACGTTATCGACCAGCCAGTAGAAATCGGTTCGGCTAATGACCAGCAGTTCGGCGGGTTCGATGGTTTGTACATATTCGAAAGCCGGTTGTTGATCAATAAGGCTTGGCAGGGCCGTACCGAAAGCTCCCTCGAAGGCGAAATAGCGGGTGCCTTCGATGCCCTCCTTGTTGATGGTAAACAGACGCAGGCACCCTTTATTAACGAAGTAATAATGCTGGCAAATCTGACCGGGCGAAAGTAGGATTTCGTTGCGTCTCGTTTTTTGAACCTCGAATTTTGAGCAAATAAGAGCCAACGTAGCGAAGTCAATGGTCTGTCTATCCGTTAAATAGCGGGTCAGTTGGTCGAACATAAAAGAGAAAATTTGCTTCATTGTTTGCAGATAATCAGCTTGGCTACGTGCTGGCTTTATCCGGGTGTCCATATCTAAAGATCAGTTATCAAAATGGTAACTGCTACCAATTACCCTGCCCAGTTCTCCCGGTCCAGGCTGCGGTATTGAATGGCTTCGGCGAGGTGCTCAATTCTTATTTCGTCGGTGCCGGCGAGATCGGCAATGGTTCGCGATACTTTCAGGATGCGGTCGTAGGCGCGAGCCGAAAGGCCGAGGCGCTCCATAGCGGTTTTGAGCAGTATGCGCCCTGCCGGGTTTATCTGGCATATTTCCTTCACCATTTGCGACGGCATCATGGCGTTCGAGTAAATGCCTTCCTGCCCCTCGAATCGTTTGGTTTGTTGCTCACGGGCTTTAATTACCCGTTCGCGAATGGCCTCACTTGTTTCGGCAGGGCGGTTGCCGGTCATCTGATCAAATGAGACGGGGGTGACTTCTACGTGCAAATCAATCCGGTCGAGCAGCGGGCCGCTCACTTTGTTCAGATACTTCTGCACCACACCAGGCCCACACACGCACTCTTTATCGGGGTGATTGTAATAGCCGCACGGACAGGGGTTCATGCTTGAGATGAGCATGAAATTAGCCGGAAACTCGACCGCCCATTTTGCCCGCGAAATGCTGACTTTCCGATCTTCGAGCGGCTGCCGCATCACTTCCAGCGCCGACCGTTTAAACTCGGGTAGTTCGTCGAGAAACAAGACGCCGTTATGCGCCAGTGATATCTCGCCCGGTTGTGGAAAGCTTCCTCCTCCTACCAGCGCCGCGTCGGAAATAGTATGGTGCGGTGCGCGATACGGGCGGCGGGAAACCAGCGTGGCTTTGGCTCCAAGTTTACCCGCTACTGAGTGAATCTTGGTGGTTTCCAACGCCTCCTGAAGCGTCATTGGCGGCAAAATTGTTGGGAGCCGTTTCGCCAGCATGGTTTTCCCGGCTCCTGGTGGGCCAATCATAATGACGTTATGGCCACCAGCGGCGGCAATTTCCATCGCCCGTTTGATGTTTTCCTGACCCTGTAC
The DNA here is from genome assembly GCF_964250085.1 of uncultured Fibrella sp. Lineage (NCBI taxonomy): Bacteria > Pseudomonadati > Bacteroidota > Cytophagia > Cytophagales > Spirosomataceae > Fibrella > uncultured Fibrella sp. Next base: position 28,187 of record NZ_CAXUEC010000001.1, read on the forward strand.
GTGAGCAAAATCGGCATCGTAGGCGTTCTGATTACTGAAGAATAAATCGCGGGTGTCGACAACGAGTGGTTCGATGGCTTTCTTTCCCTCAAAGAATTCGAGCGCATCCATCATGTTGTGGACCGGAATAATGTCGAGGTTATTCACGATGGCGGCTTCTTCAGCATTTTCAACAGGCAGCACAAAGCCTTTAAACCCTTTTTTGCGTGCTTCGATTGCGATCGGTAACACACCTTTGATCGGGCGTAGGGTGCCATCCAGTGCCAGTTCACCCATGATCACGTACTCTTCCAGTTCCTTCTCGAAGTTCACCTGTTCCGACGCTTTCAACACACAAAGCGCAATGGGCAAATCATACGCTGAGCCCTCTTTCCGTATATCGGCCGGCGCCAGATTGACCACCACTTTCTGGCGCGGCATCCGGTAACCCGAGTATTTCAGCGATGCTTCAACACGCTGTTCGCTCTCTTTTACGGCACTGTCGGGCAAGCCAACCATAAAAAACTTCATGCCCTGTCCGGCAGTCACTTCAACGGTAATGATGGTGGCATTAACGCCATATACGGCTGCGCCAAAGGTTTTTGCAAGCATAATTTTACGGTAGGCAACGATACGATTACACCCGAAGGGTATAACTGTCAAATCTACAACAATCCTGACTATCTGCCGTACATGACAGGATACGGGTGTAGTAATGGGGTTTTAGATACTTATCTTTTTGCATATTTTTTGACAGGATTTACGGGATGAACAGGATTTTCTTTGCTCTTGATAAATGAAGAAATCCTGTTCATCCCGTAAATCCTGTCAAAAAATATGCGCTGTCTCTCAGTCATTCATCAGGCCGTTCGCTAAGGTTGTGCACTATTGCAGGCCGTTATGCGTTATGTACACATCGTTTCACCTAAACTCCTATTCTATAGAATTACTCTACCTAGTACCTCAATTTTGTGTTTGTTCAACTAAAATCCGTACTATTTATTATGGAGAGTAATCAGCAGAAGCCAAAGGCAAACGGAGCACTTTTAGCCGCCCTTATATTAATGACGGGCCTGGCCGGAGTGACGAGCTACCTGTATTTCGATAAGAAAACAGTGGCTGAAACCCAGGAAGTCACCATCGCCGAGCGCGTGGAAGAACTATCCAATACCCGCGTAAAGCTTGATTCGATTTCGACCGCTCTGGATACCAAAATTGCCGAAGTGCAGCGGTTAGGGGGTGACGTAACGGAGCTTCAGAAGGTGAAAGCGGATCTGGAAGCCGATAAAGTAGCTCTTGCCAGAGGTGCCAAACTATCCAGGGCCAACATCGCCAAATATGAGCTTAAGATACAGGAGTATATGGCGTATCTGGCCGAAAAAGACACCGCTATTGCCCAGCTACAGCGCGAGAAAGAGGTGTTGGCTGTGGATAATCAGACCCTGAATTCCGAGAACGTTGGTTTGAAAACGCGTCGTCAGCAGTTGGAAGATACGGTAGCCGTTGTGGCGTCGCAGAATCAGGAACTCGCCTCGAAGGTGACGCGGGCTTCGGCACTTAAGGCGCAGAACATCAAGGTGTTGTCTGTGAATAGCAAGGGTAAGGAAAAAGAGGACGATGCCTATAAGTCGAAGCGCCTGGAGAAGATTAAGCTGGTGTATGCGCTGGCCGATAACCCAATTACGCAGGAAGAGCCCAAAGACGTGTTCATCCGTGTATTGGACCCCGATGGTGCCGTGATCTCTGATATGGCCAACGGATCAGGTACGTTCAAGTCAGGTAGCGACGAAATGGTTTACACTGTTAAGCAGACGGTTGACTATGACCGGAATGGCAAGAATGTCGAGCTGCTTTATACACGTGGTACACCTTATCGGCCGGGTAAGTATACAGTAGAGCTGTACAGTGAGGGCTTCAAAATTGGAGCTGGCGCTTTTGCAGTTCGTTAATTAACAAGAAGTTAACAGTGTAAACCCGTCAGGAACATGCTCCTGACGGGTTTTTTGTAAATGAGCGGGTTGCCAAGCGAGAAAAATCCCATGTTCTGATAAGCTTCGAACGTACCTGTGACTCGTTTTCACCAACGGGGAACCGTCAGTCAACTACCCCATTACCTGTCGCCTCTTCACTGAAGCCATTGACAAAAACGTACTTTGTTTTGCTTCCCTGTTTCAGCAGAAAAGTTGGTATCTGACCCAAACCGGGCGGTCGACCTGGTAGTTTCCCATCTGAAAGCAGATGAACCAGGTACCTCGGGAACGTATTTTTTCTGATTGGTCCCCGAATTTTGAAAGCTACGATGCCTTCCTGCCGAAGTGTTACCAGGTCCAACTTGCGCAGGTCGGCGATCGAGTCGAGTGTGGTGGGATGCAGGCGAACTGGGGTCAGGGTCAGGCCGGTTGCATCAAGCTCGGTTAGCCCATGAAATGTGGAGAGGTCGCCAATATCTTCGATGGTACTGCGGTACGAAAATGCCCGAGCCGAGTCGGTGTTGACCTCGACATGGTTGATGCCTAGATCGATGGCGTATGGCTTGCCATTACGCATCGCGGTAGCGTTGCGAATCAGGAGATCGAACAGGGGGCGACCGTTCTCCGGGATGGCCTGATAGTCAGCTATTTTCTCCTCTGAGTATGACTGTGTAGCAATAGCGTGCAGGGCCGTGAGGATGGCTACAAAGTTAAGCCGACGGATGCTCATTTTCTCCGGGTCGCCAACCTGCCCGCCCGACTCGATCAGGATCAGCGTTGTTCCCCATTTCTGAATGTTGTCGCCGAAAGCGCGGGGTTCAAACTCATCATCGTAGCGGGCCACCTGACCGGGAATAAACCGTTGCAACACACGGTTCATACCCACGATCAATTGCATCGATCGCTTTCTAACCTCATTGATACTCCGGGCCGGATCGTAGGCCGTAGCCAGGAACGACACCACCGCCTGCTTATCTGAACGACCTACACTGTACCGCGGATTCTGGTCGTGAAGGTTAAAGCCTACAAGCGGTTTCAGCGTTTGTTGAAGGCTTTTCAACAGGACCGATTCGGGCGATTGAAGCCGTAACGCATCGCGGTTCATGTCGATATCGGCCGAGGTACGTCGTTGGAACCGTTCGGCCCCGTCCGGGTTCAGCATGGGCAAGAAGTAGAGCGTAGTATTGCTCAGAATAGTCTGCCGCATCTCATCGAAACCATCACTGGAGGCTTGCAAAAAGCGGAAGATATCGAACATAGCCATCGTAGCCGTAGCTTCATCACCGTGCATCTGCGACCACAGCAGCACCGGAATAGACCCCGTGCCTGCCTTTACCTGGTGAATGCTGCGCCCCTCCAGCGACGTACCTACCGGGCTCACCGACAAGGGTTCACCCAGTTGCTGGAGAACCGGCAGTATATCGCGGTGCTTGAAACGACGGTGCGTAAACGACGAATCTTTATAGCTTTCGTGGGCATCGTATAGCTGCTTCGATAGCTCCTGCGCCTGTGTTTGGGTAGTCGAAATCATGCACAAAAGTAAAATCAATGTGGCTGTTAAGGTAGCAAGTTGATGCATAGCAGGAAATGCGGGTTAATGTTTTCAGGTACGTTGTTTCATTCATTTGGATGCCAGCCACCAGCCCGTTGCCGATGCCAGCAGGCAACCCAGTACATTGAGCGAAACATTCAGAAAGGCGGCTCCTATCCTACCCTCTTGGAGCAATAGCAGATTATCCTGACTGAAACTGGAAAATGTGCTTAAGCCACCGCAAACGCCAATGCCCAGTAGCAACCGCCACGGCTCAGCTTCGGGCCGACCAGCGACCCAACTTACTACGGCGCTTAACGTGGCAGAAGCAAGTACGTTTATAGTGAGGATACTGACCGGAAAAGACGTACCCAGCCAGGTAACAGGCATCACTTTACCCAGGCTAAAACGAAGAATGCTGCCAAGGCCACCGCCCAGAAAAACAAGTACGTATTGGTTCATCGGCCAGAAAAAGAAAAAGCTCAGAATGTAGGGCCAAAATACGCGTAAAACGTACCTGACCCTATATTCCGAGCTTTAATCAGTCAATCGATGATTATCGGGTAACCATGATCTTTTTCACCTGCCGGGCGTCGCCTGCATTGAGTTGCAGGAAATACATGCCTGCTGGTAACTGGCTTACATCAAGCTGCTCGCTGATTTGCTTGCCATTACGCACCGCTACGGGCAACTGCCGTAAGGTTTGCCCGCTTGGGCTGGTCAAGGTCATTGTGCCCTCTGTAGCTGCCTGTGACAGCTCGGCCGTTACCCGAACCGAACCCGACGCCGGGTTTGGATAGACCGCGAACGACGCCATTGGAAGCGGTTCAGTGGCCAGAATAACGGGTGGTGGTGGCACCTGGATTTTCAGGTTGTCGATCTGCCAGCCCCAGCCATGCGCTAGCTGATCGGCATAAAGCCGGAACCGGATTAGAATTACGTCGTTGGCTTTGAATTTGCCACTCGTCTGTAGGCCAATCGTGCGGGTTTTCAACAGCGAGGGCGTACCCACTGCCGTCGAATTCACTTCGCCCGTGTTAGGTAGTCCAGGCGCGCTGCTCGAACTCCAGGTATTGAGCCATTCGGTATAGGCGTTGGTGTTGTATCCGTCCAGCAACGGTTGCCACGTTAAACCGTTGTCTTTACTGCCCTCGACTATGGCATAGTCGTAGAAGCCAGTACCTCCATAGAATGAACCAGCGTCATTGGGTTCTACCAGTGCAATTTCGTCAAACTGAATACGGGCACTATCGGGATTGGTCTTTACCCGGATTGGAGCCAGCAGCGTATACGTATAATTGGCTTCACTAAAGGCATCTGCTCCATTCTTGTATGGATGCTCGGAGTTGATACTGGCACTGGTAAAACTTGTTGGTTGCTGAATGCTGAATCCGCTACCAACAAAGTCAGTTGCCGCTGTTGCGCCCACGTTGAAATCATTGATGTATTGACTTCTAACGGTTGTCTGAGGTGCCACAACGCTAACGGAGTAGAAACCTGTAGCAGGGCTGATTGCCTGATTCCGGGCCGCCGATACGTCGCGGGCTACAATCCGGTAGTTGATCACGGACCCCGCCTTCAGCGAGCGGGTTGGAATAGGAATGTAGGTATACCAGGTGCTGTCAGGTACGTTAAACACATTCGTATCCAGTAGTCCCATCCGTATGGCCGGCCGAGCTACGCCATTGATTTGATATTCAACGTAAACCGTGTCGACTCCCTGCTTGGTGCGAGCCGCGTTGATCAGCCTGCGGTCGTCTGTAACCCTGGCCAGAATATCCAGCGTATCTACTTCAGCCTCAAGTATGACCGTCTTGTCTGGTGCATGAACGATAGTAGGGGCTACGCGGTCAGGGCCAAGCGTGAAGGAATAATAATACTGAAGTGTACCGCCATTGTCTTTACCCGGGTTGGTGTATGTGCGCCCGCCCGCGTCCTGCGTTTGCAGGTAGTAAACGGTACGCCCCGGCGTTTCAGTAGTTGGCAACGTAACCGAGTACGTATCCGAAGTGCCCTGTCTGACCAGATTGACCTGTTTGTACGTATTATCGGTATTGGTTGGTATACCGGTACGATAGAACAGTTTAGGCGGAGCAGTACCCGGCACCGTATCACTAACAACGCGCGCTGTAAACGTTACGGCGCTTGTCGATTCGGTATCGGTGATGGGCGTGTGCAGCAATGAGGTCGTCTTCCATTCCATATCCTCGAAAAAGGACAAAATAACAGGGCCTGGGTTTTGGGCTACCTCAGCGGCACCGATGAAGGGTGTCATCAGCGAGTTGGGGTCATTGGCTTTATACGTGGTTTCGTCGAGGTGGTACAGCGTTGATCCCGTACTGTAGGTAGCCGGGGCATACAATTTGGCTCGGTCACCCGTTCTCTGTTTCAGAATAGGCGCATTGATGTACAGGTTCTGACCGGTTAACTGCGTAAACAGTGTTGATGGATTAGCGGCGATAGCCTCACTTAATATCTTGGTACCCAGACGGTTTTCAACGTAAGCGTCAAAAACGGTAGAGTAGTTAACACCAGCTTCTCTGGTCGATGTGTTGGCCCGAATACCGCCAGTGAAGCCCAGTCCGTGACCCAGTTCATGCAGTACGATCGTTACCAGATCATATTTACCAGCCGTGGGCTTTCCGTCTAATCCTAGATACCAGGTGTTGGTGCTGCTGAAGTTGGCAACAATATCAGCCGAGTCGGGATGGTTAATATTACGCCGGGCAATTTTTTCGGCCAGGGCCATTGGGTAATACGTAGTAGCCCGTTGCGACCCGTCTGGCGCACCTATATAGTCGGCCGGGCTGGCGCTACCCAGTACACCGCTTCCCAGCGGTTGCCATCTGGCTGTAATGCGAATGGGAACGGGGCTAACGAGCAACGTTGACCAGATATCTACAGCCCGCTGAAACGCGGCTCTGGCACTGTCGGGATAACCAATGTATTTAACGATAAACGTGGCGGTAGCGGCCTTTCGTGCCCGGGAATCGTTGAAGCCGGCTGGTGGTCCTATGCGCGAAAACACATTTTCTTTCGATGCATAGCAGATGATCGAATCATTTTTTACGATCCGGTTTCGCAGGGCGAAATTCTCGTATGTCGTCAGGGGCTTTGTGCGGGCGGGTGCTGTTCGTTTCTGGGCCATCAGCGAACCCGTAGCCAGCAGAAAAACTACCAGCAAACGCAATGCGTATTGGTGCATCATATACGTAGTATTGAGTCAGAGTCAAGAAGGATTGATTAGTACTAAAGATACTGAATTCAGGCAATAGCGCAAGCCCGTTGGCGGCGGGCCATCGTCGAATACGTGCCCAAGGTGCGCGTCGCATACATTACAAAGCACTTCAACCCGATACATACCATAACTGTAGTCTTTTTCGAGGCGAACGGTGTCAGCGTCAAGGGGTTCGGTGAAACTTGGCCAGCCCGTACCCGACTCAAATTTATTGGTCGATTCAAACAACGGTGTTCCGCAACAGACGCAGGCATACGTACCCGGCTCTTTCGATTCGCAATACTGACCCGTAAAGGGGCGTTCTGTGCCTTTCTGCCGCGTCACCCGAAACTGTTCGGGTGTCAGAATCTGTCGCCACTCCTCGTCGGTCTTTACAACTTTTTCCATAGTACAGGTCTTTTCTCAACGGAATTGAGGTTTATTCTACAAACGAACAACTCTGCCTAATTGTCTTACCGAAAGCCGGCGTACGCCTGTTATTTTTGTAATACGTATGACTGCGCCACAACTGTTGCAAACGTATTGGGGTTATTCAACTTTCCGGCCATTGCAGGAAGACGTTGTCAATGCCATACTCGACGGCCACGATGCCTTGGTGCTCATGCCTACGGGTGGTGGTAAATCCATTTGTTTTCAGGTGCCTGCGCTGGGCATGGAGGGCGTTTGCATTGTGGTAACGCCGCTCATCGCCCTGATGAAAGACCAGGTGTTTCAGCTACGGAGGCGAGGCATCCCGGCCGCAGCGATCCATTCCGGCATGCATTATCGCGAAATTGACACCATTCTCGACAATTGCATCTACGGAAATCTGAAATTTCTGTACGTCTCGCCCGAGCGCCTGCGCACCGAGATCATGATTGAACGGGCCAAACAGATGACCGTTTGCTTGCTGGCGGTCGACGAAGCGCACTGCATCTCGGCTTGGGGACATGATTTCCGCCCGCCTTATCTCCAGATCACCGACTTTCGAAACCACCTTACCGACAACGTACCTACGATAGCCCTCACCGCCTCGGCCACGCCTGATGTGCAGCAGGAAATCATCGAAAAACTGGATTTTCGGACGGGCTACCGTGTCTTTCGGCAAACGTTTGCCCGGCCCAATCTATCCTATTCGGCCATGCTGGAAGAAGGCAAAGAAACGCGCCTCCTCAAGATTCTGACCAACGTACCCGGAACCGGAATCGTCTACGTGCGCAGTCGGCGGCAAACGCAGTATATCGCCGAATGGCTGGTGAAGCAGGGCATTTCGGCCGACTTTTACCACGCTGGCCTCAGCACGCCCGAGCGCTCGCAGAAACAGGAAGACTGGATCAATAACCGAACCCGCATCATCGTGTCGACCAACGCGTTCGGGATGGGTATCGACAAGCCCGATGTACGCGTAGTGGTTCACCTTGACCCGCCCGATACACTCGAAGCCTATTATCAGGAAGCTGGCCGTGCCGGGCGCGACGGGCAGAAAGCCTACGCCGTACTGCTCTACACCGAAGCCGACTGTGAGCGGGTACTTCGTCAGACAGAACAACAATACCCGGCCGTCGACCTGATCCGGCGAACCTATCAGGCGCTGGCCAACTACACGAAAGTGCCCGTTGGAAGCGGTGAATTCGAGACGTTTGATTTCGACCTGGCGCAGTTTACCAAAACGTATTCGTTACCGCCGCAAGACACGCATTACGCGCTGAAACAGCTTCAAATGGCTGGATACATCGACCTCAGCGAAGCCTACTTCCGACCATCGCGGGTAGTGATGAACATGGACAATCGGGCTATCTATGAATTTCAGGTCATGAACCCCCGCTTCGACCCGTTTTTGAAACTGCTGCTCCGCATGTATGGTGGGGAACTGTTTACGGATTTCCTCCCCATTTCTGAAGGCAATTTGTCGCGGGCGTTCATGGTGTCGGAGAATGAAATCAGTCAACTGCTGACCCAACTTGCCGAACGGGAGATCATCATCTATGAAAAGCAGACCGACAAGCCGCAGCTAACGTACCTAACTCCCCGACAAGACGCCCGGCAACTTCCGTTTGATGTCCAGGGCCTGGAAAAACGCCGTCAGCACGCCCTCGCCAAAGCCCAGGCTTCGGTAGACTATGCCCGCCACCAGACCCAATGCCGAACCCGGTTGCTGCAAAATTATTTTGGCGAAGCAACTGATGCCGCCTGCGGGGTTTGCGATAACTGCCTGAAAGCGAAGAAGAAAGCAGGTCCCGACCCGCAGGTACGTGATCAGGTACGTCAGTACGTGACGCTGGCGCGCGATAAAGGCGTTACGCCCAAGCAACTGTCTGGCTATTTCAGCCAAACCGACGAAACCGATCTGGCGCAAACCGTTCGCCTGATGCTTGCCGAAGAGGAACTCCGCTACAACGCCGCCGGTAACCTGACAATGAATAAGTGAAAGGCTTATTCTGGTTCACCCCCAACCCCCTGAAGGAGGCTAATGCGCTGGCAATTTTCCCTCGCGAAGCATCAGTCCCCTTCAGGGAGTTGGGGTGAACCGAAGCAATTCATTAAAAATAAAGGCCCTTCAGACAGTATCTGAAGGGCCTTTACGAAGAGACTAAACGTGTGAAATCTACCGACGGCCGCCGCCGATGTCGAAGCCAATTTTGATGCCGGCATATGAGTTTTTACTCTCTACGCTGGTGCCAATCTTGTTTGTCCCGTTGTTGTCATAAACAACAGAAGTGGTGCTTGGAATCAGGTTGTACTCAAGGCCCAGAACAAAGTGACCGGTTTTGAAGCCAACACGTGCCATCCCGCCGAAAACATTACCGGCCGAAATCGTGCCATTCGTACTCTGGCTAGTTGAGCCAGACCCGACTACCGTTACACCAGTGCTCCCTACGCCAAACAAACCAGCCCCAATACCAACGAATGGCCGGAAACCAGCGTCAGATAACATGTAGTTTCCGGTCAGGATATATGAACCGGCAAACTTAACATCGCCCGTTGTAGTGTTACCATTGGCTACTACGTTGCGGGCCATGCCGGCACCTTCGATACGCAACCCAATATCGATCTGGTCGTTGATACCATATTTCGGTTCAACGGCAAACAAAACGCCACCGCCGCCGCTTGGAATAGCAGCACCAATTGATACATTTACTTTGAATGGCTTAAACTCTTGTGCCTGAGCGCTTACGCCCAAAAGCAACGATGCACATAAGGCAAAAAACTGTTTCATTGGATTGTGTAAATAAATGTGAGAGAGGCCGTTTATTAGCTAAACGCCCCCTTAGAAAACAGGCATTATCGAAACATGGGCGAATCATCCTATTTTACGGCCCAACAACCAGCATGTTCTTCAATGAAACGCTTTTTCGCTACTGCCGCCCTGCTAACGGGCCTATTCGTGTCGGCTAACGCACAAACAACCACAAAACCAGCAGCTCCTTCGCCCGAAATGATCAAGCTGGATTCGCTCACGAAGCTATCGCAGCGGTTTCTGAACGAACAAAAAGTGGATTCGCTCTACGCGCTGATGGGTGCCGCCTTCAAAGGCCAGATTTCGCCCGAGATGATGAAGCAGGTCGCTTCGCAGGTAAGTGGTCAACTAGGCAAGTGGACTGCCGCCGAGCCGGTTGGTATCAAAGATGGAATCGCCAAATACAAAGCCACGTTTACCAACGCCGCCCTCGATTTTTACATCAGCCGCGACGCTGAAGGGAAGATTGCTACGTTCCTGATGAAACCGTCAGAATAAGAAGATATTAAGAAAAAATAACTTGTTGTTACAACGCTTGCGGCCTAACTCGCGTCTAGGGAATGAAGCGCATACGATCATGAAAAAAGCCTTACTGTTCAGCATCTTACTTCTCGTATCGGCCGCCTGTAGCCGCAGCAACGACGTAGCGCCAACGCTGGCTGGAGAAGTGTCGGGAACGTACCTGACCAACGGCTTTCTGGATTATCTCTGCATTGCCTTACCGGCCAATCAGATGCCAACCGCCACGCTGACGCCCGAAACAGAATCGACCGTGACGCTAACGTACCTGCGCAAATACCCGACCGCCCAATCGCAGGCGTTCCCGCACCTGCAACTCACCCGCCTGGCTGATAAAAGCATTCAGTTATCCCGGCAAGGCCAGGTTTTCGGCACTGTTCAAACCGACCGCGCTTTTAATACCAACGGCATGGAACGTCAAGCCCTTGTCCTCCGTGTACAGTCAAATCCCAGCGATCCACAAGACGCCATTACCTTCACCGGCGCGAAAGAATAAACGTATTTAATACTTTGGTTAGCCTAGTTCTTGGTGAGCCAGGCCCTTCGACAGGCTCGCCAAGAAACAGGCTAATTTGCATCGAACCATAAACAACAATGGCCATTCCTGCACAGGAATGGCCATTGTTGTAACAACCCTATGAAGTCTCTTTTCTGACCTTATAGGGTTAGTAATCAATCCGCTAGTTCCGCAGTGGTTTGCCGCCTTGCAGCAGGCTCTGAATGCGCTCCAGCGTTTTCTTCTCGCCGGTCAGAGACAGGAAGGCTTCGCGCTCCAGGTCGAGGAGGTATTTTTCCGTAACGTTCTGAGGTGAACTTAGGTCGCCGCCGCAGATAACGTAAGCCAGTTTATCCGCGATTTTCAGATCGTGCTCCGAAATAAATCGGCCCATTTTCATGGCGGTGATACCCGCTTTGAACAACGCGATACCCGTTTTGCCCTGCACCTTAATGTCATTGCGCTGTTTGGGCTGCGTGTAGCCATTCTCGGCCAGTTCAATCGCTACCTGCTTGGCTTCGGCAATCTGACGGCTGCGGTTTAGCACAATCTGCGCCGAAGGCAACAGGTAATTCATCTCGCGGGCCTCCTGCGCCGACGTCGACACTTTCGCTGTGGCAATATTCATGTAAGCCGCTTGCAGAATGTTCAACTCCGGGTCGCCGGTTTGGTACAGGTCCGAGCAGCGGGCGGCCATTTCTTTGGTGCCCCCACCCGCTGGAATCAAACCCACGCCTACTTCCACCAGACCCATATAGGTTTCTGAATGCGCCACCACACGGTCGCAATGCAGGTTTATTTCGCAACCGCCACCCAGCGCCAGCGAATGAGGCGCACCCACCACCGGAATAGACGAATACCTCGCCCGCATCATGGTCTGCTGGAACTGCGAAATCATCAGGTTGATCTCATCATATTCCTGCTCCAGCGCAAACATGAACAACGTAGCCAAATTAGCTCCCGCCGAGAATGCCTCGGTCGATTCGTTACCGATCACCAGACCCCGGAAGTCTTTCTCGGCCAGCGCAATTGCTTTGTTCAGGCCTTCGATTACCTCCGCGCCGAAGGTGTTCATCTTCGAGCGGAATTCGAGGTTGATAATGCCGTCGCCCAGATCATAGATGGCAGCACCGGCATTTTTCCAGATCACATCATCGCTCAGGCTTTCGAGAATAATGAACGACTCAGTACCCGGAATGGTCTTATACGCTTTTGCGGTAATGTCGTAATACTGCTTTTTGCCTGTCGAGGTTTTGTAGAAGCTCGTAGCACCGCTGGCGGCCATGTCGTAGACCCATTGCGCGGGTTTCGAATCCAGCTTTTCCATCATGTCGATACCAGCCTGCAAACCAATCGCGTCCCAGGTTTCGAACAGGCCCATCTGCCAGCCAAAGCCCGCTTTAATGGCTTCGTCGATCTTGTATAGCTCATCGGCTACTTCGGGAATACGGTTAGTGGCGTACTGGAAGGCGTCGGAGAAGGTACGGCGGTAGAATTCGCCTGCTTTGTCGGTGCCCGCCAGCAACACCGAAAACCGCTTCCGCAGGCTCTCGATGGCTTTAGTGCTCTCGAGTGTGGCAAATTTTACCTTCTGCGAGGGTTCGTACTCAAACGTTTTCAGGTTGAGGGCCAGAATGACCGTTTTGCCCTTTTCGTCTTTCGTCTTCTTGTAGAAACCCTGTCCGGTTTTGTCGCCGAGCCACTTGTTATCGCTCAGCTTTTGCATCACCGAGGGCAGTTCAAATGCCGCCCGCGACTCATCATGCTCAACCTTCACCAAATTGCTCGCCACGTTGACGGTCGTGTCCAGACCAACCACATCCGACAAACGGAACGTACCTGACTTCGGCCGACCAACCACCGGACCTGTCAGTTTATCCACTTCCTCCACGCTGAGGCCCATCTCTTCGGCAACGCGGATGGTCTGCACCATGGCGTAGATACCAAGCCGGTTGGCAATGAAGCCGGGCGTGTCTTTGCAGAGAACAGTTGTTTTACCCAGATACAGATCGCCATAGCTCATCAGGAAATCCACGATGGCGGGGTCGGTGTCGGGGCCGGGAATGATCTCGAGCAGGCGCAGGTAGCGCGGCGGATTGAAGAAGTGCGTGCCGCAGAAATGCCGGCGAAAATCGTCGCTTCGGCCTTCAGTCAGCAGATGCATCGGAATGCCCGACGTATTGCTGGTAATCAACGTACCTGGCTTGCGGAATTGCTCAACGCGCTCATACAGTGACCGTTTGATATCCAGCCGTTCCACGATAACCTCAATCACCCAGTCGTAGGTGGCGATGTCTTTCAGGTTATCGTCGAAATTGCCCAGCTTCACCCGGTCGGCAAATTTGGGGCTGTAGAGCGAGGCGGGTGATGCTTTTAGCATCGTTTGCCAGGCCTCGGTTACCATCCGGTTGCGCACCGCAGGTACGTCGGTAGTAAGACCTTTGGCAGCTTCGGCGGCATTTGGTTCGCGCGGAACCATGTCGAGCAGCAGCACGTCGAGGCCGATATTAGCGAAGTGAGCCGCAATGCGCGACCCCATGATGCCCGATCCCAGCACGGCTACACGCCGGATGCTACGGTTCTTCTGAGTTGTTTTGGTTTTTTCGAGTGTTGCTTCCATGAGAAGGGTAAATGGAAAAAGGTCATTAAATAGTCATTGGCTACGCTGTCGTTAGGTGGTCATTGATAGTCATTTATTGAAAGGGGACTTGGGGAAACAACAAATGACTATCAATGACCACCTAATGACAGCGTAGCCAATGACATTTCTGTCTATAAAACGTCTTCGATTGGGGCGTTGCTGGCTTTCAGCTTCGTGTTTTCTTCTTCCACAATGAGGTTAATTTCCTTGATGACGTCGAAGAAGACAACGAGCTTATCGAGCGGAATTTTGTCGCGAACCATCTTATTGAACTCGATTACGCCCTCGCGGGCCATTTCGCGCTTCTCTTTGCCTTCTTCCGTGAGGTAAATGCGCACAAACCGCTTGTCCGACTTGTCAGTCTCTCGCCGAATCAAGCCGCGTTCTTCCAGCGTTTTCAGCATCCTGACCAGGCTACGCGGCTCCATGCCAAGCAGCGGACCAATTTTGGTAGCGGGTGTTCCCTGCTCGGCGTCGATGTTCAGCAGCACGTACCCAGTAGCCATCGTCAGATCGAACCGGGCCGCATGGGCATTGTACATTCTGGAAATGGCGTGCCAACCCCACTTCAGGTGAAAATCAACGGTTTTCTCTTTCTTCATAGCGCGTGTCGCCTGCCCAATAGATTGTTGTTCAGTAAGACAAAACTACGAAATTTTCAAAAATAGTATGCATGCATACTGATTTTGATTGAGTACAGTTAACAGAAATGATGATGGTAACTAAATAGTAAGTTTAGATGTGAAATTCATAGCTTGCATCAACGACAAGTTATAGATCAAAACACACAGCAGTCATGGCGAAATACCTTTTCCTGATCGGTATGCTAATCGCACTTGCTGGCGTTTACCTCTTTTCCTCCCACGCCAACGTAGTGGTTGCCGGTCGATAATGGCTTGTGGATTTATTATAGAAGTGGTTGGTGGCTTTCTGATTATCAGACAACTCATTAAGAAAAAAATTATTTGATAAATAAGGGCACAAACAGAAAAAGGCGACTGGATCATCCAGTCGCCTTTTTCTGTTTGTGCTTCCTTACGCCGTCCGCGAAACAGCAGGTTTAGCTTGCTTAGCGCTTCCGTAGGCCGGACAAACACCTTTGCGGGCGCAGGCACCCATCGACAGTAACAAAACGGCACTCGCCAGCATGACTACCTTTTTCATGAGTTTGATTTGGTTAATTATCTTCTTTCACTAATTCAGGCTGTAGGTCGGCAATTTCCTCTGCTTCTTCAGCGGCCTGTGCCGCTTCCAGTTCAGTTGGTTGCGGTGTACTGGTAGGCGTGTAGCCCAATATTTTCAACATCGACTCGCTGTGCTGCTCCGGCGCAAACAGGCGCGTGCGGAGGTTGCCTTCCTCGTCTTTGTCGACAATGACGTGTTGCGGTGCCGGAATCAGACAGTGCTGAATACCGCCATACCCGCCAAGTGATTCCTGATACGCCCCCGTGTGGAACAGACCCACATACTGATCTTCCGTCTCCTGATCGAAAATAGGTAAATAGAGGTCAGCCGAGTGCACTTCGGTATTATAAAAGTCGTGCGAATCGCAGGTTAATCCACCCAAATTTACTTTCTGGTATGGATTGTCCCAGTTATTCACCGACAGCATGATGTACTTCTGCCCCAAGCCCCAGGAGTCGGGCAGTTGCGTAATGAACGAACCGTCGATCATGTACCACAACTCCTTGTCATTCTGGAGTTTCTGGTCAATCACCTTGTAGATAACGGCGCCACTCTCGCCTACCGTATACGAACCGAACTCGGTGAAGATATGCGGTACGGGTACGTTGTTCTTGTTGCAGATCCACTGAATCGATTCCACGATCTGGTCGATCATGGCCTGGTAGTCGTACGAGAACTGGAACGAGGTCTGAATGGGCAGTCCGCCGCCGATATCGATGCTGTCGAGGTCAGGGCACATCTTGCTCAGTTCGCAGTATTTGTACATAAACCGGCTCAATTCGCTCCAGTAATACGCGCTGTCTTTCACGCCCGTATTGATGAAGAAATGCAGCATCTTCAGTTTGAACTTGCTGCTGTTCTGAATCTTGCTTTTATACAGTTCATTAATGTCGCTGTACCGAATACCAAGCCGCGAGGTATAGAACGCGAAGTTTGGTTCTTCATCCGTCGCAATTCGGATGCCAAGATTGACCGAATCGGCAGTTACTGAGTCTTCGTAAGCCTCAATTTCCTTCAGATTATCCAGAATCGGCAGCACATTAAAGCCCTCATTTATGAGTTCGCTGATGTACTGCGTGTATAAAGGCCGTTTGTAGCCGTTACAGATAATGTATGTGCTCTTATTGATCTTTCCGCTCCGGTATAACTCCCGGATAATGGGAATATCAAACGCCGACGATGTTTCGAGGTGGACGTTATTTTTGAGCACCTCGTCGAGTACAAACCGGAAGTGCGATGACTTCGTACAATAACAGTAGGTGTAGTTGCCTTTGTAATTATAGCGCTTCATCGCGTTTTTAAACAGCGACTTAGCCTGATCAATATGTTCCGTAATTTTCGGCAGGTACGTCAGTTTAAGCGGGGTGCCATACTGCTTTACAATGTCCATCAGCGGTACATTGTTGAACAACAGGTGGTTGTTCTCGACGTTGAACTCCAGGGTTGGAAATTCAAATGTCTGGTCAATAAGGTCGTAGTACGTCTTCATCCCTGCGGTCAGCGCATAAAGAATTTGTTCGTGGTTAGTAAAAAAACGGGTTGCGAAAGTGGGACTAATTTTGGTGTCATGCAAGTAGTCTCCATCTGCAAAATAGAAAACGCATTTATGGGGGGTTTGATTCTATGACGTTACGTTTTTTGGGGAAAGTTTGGCTATTGGCATTGATAAGCTTGCTACCGAATAGCAGATATGCATGGTGTTCGCCGCCCGATCGTGGACACGCCCAGTGGTTGCCCGTGCTGCTTGATGGTAGATATGTAGGGGCGGGCCATCGTGCCCGCCCGCTCTCGGACCGTCAGGGCCGCGTATTTGTTGCGGGCAAATACACACCGGATAATCACAATTCACAGGCCAGTATTCAACATCTGGGAAGTGGACGACATTCACAGGCGTCCCTGACGGTCCGAAAGCGGGCGACCACGATGGGTCGCCCCTACATGCGAACCATCCAGTATACGTTTCGGCGTGGATTGATGGGGACAACATTTACCGTCAGGCTATACGCCAATGATAGCCTAACCGCCAAGAACGCATACGAGGCTGTTTCGGCGCGGATGGATACGTTGAACCAGATCATGAGCGATTATCTGGATGGGTCGGAGTTGAATCGGTTATCGGAAACGAGTGGGCAGGGCCGCTGGGTACGTGTTTCACCTACGCTGTTCGATGTGTTGCAGAAAGCCAAAACCATTGCGAGGCAATCGGGCGGGCGGTATGACCCTACGATTGGGCCACTATCGCAATTATGGCGGCGGGCGGTACGGCAGCGCACACGGGGCGGGTTCGCCTTTCCTGATGCCCGCGAACGGCGAAATGCGCGCCGGGCCGTTTCGTGGCGGTATATCGAGCTGGATTCGACTACACAATCGGTACGATTGCAGAGACCCCACATGCGGCTCGATCTGGGTGGTATCGGTCAGGGATTCGCTATCGATGAAGCGCAGAAAGTGCTTCATGAGCACGGAATTCGTGTTTTTTTGCTCGATCTGGGCGGTGATATTCTGGCCGGTGAGCCACCGCCCAACCAGCCTTCAGGTTGGCGAATAGGGTTAGCCAGCCGCAATCCCGTAAAAGCCGGGCAGGCTATATCTGACGCAGACACGACCGTTATCTTGTTGAAAAACGCAGCCATCACCACATCGGGCGATACCGAGCGGCATCTGGACATCAATGGTCGCCGGTATTCGCATATCATGAATCCGCGAACGGGTTTAGGGCTGCGGCATTTCGTGCAGGCAACCGTGCTTGCTCCCACAGGTACGTATGCCGACGCGCTCACGAAGGTGTTCAGCATGGCTACGCCCGGCCAGCGAAAGCGATTGCAACGCCGTTTTCCGCAGGCACGGGTGTGGATTAGGGAGGAAAAGTGAAGGAAAAAGAATTGTAACTCTGAGCCACACAGAGGTGCTTCAGGGTTATACAAAGTCGCCAGTAAAAAAACTCTGTGTAGCTCCGTACTCTAGTTTTCTGCCCCGCTCATCCCATTTCATACTGCCTTCGTGCAGGCTAGACTAATCTTTGCCGACCTATGCTTACTCTTCATAATTTCCGGAAATCATACGGCGAACGGCCTATCCTGATAATTCCTGACTGGCATCTGCCAGACGGAATTCACTGGTTAAAAGGGCCGAATGGCGCTGGAAAGACCACGCTGTTCAGGTCCATTGCCGGTATGTTACCCCATGAAGGGTCGGTGAGGCTGGACGAACTGGATAGTCGGCAAGATGTGGTAGCCTATCGGCTGAAGGTAAACTATGCTGAGGCTGAACCAACCTTCCCGCCTTTTCTGACCGCCCACGAACTGATTTCCTGGATTGCCAGTGCCAAACGAGCGCCCGCTGGCCAGGCTGAGGCGTTGATTGACGAATTTGGCATTGGTACGTATCAGCATACGCCCGTGGGTACGTATTCGAGTGGGATGTTGAAGAAAACATCGTTGATTATGGCGTTCCTGGGCCAGCCCACGCTGATTTTATTGGATGAGCCCCTTGTTACACTCGACGTGGCGGCCACGAAAACAGTTTCCAAACTGATCGACGAGGCGCGGCTACAGGGTATAAATTTCCTGCTTTCATCGCACCAGGCGATGGAAACGGCGCAACTCCCCATCGATTCTGTTTGGCAAGTGGCGAATCAGACGGTAACCCCCGCTACGGCATGATGGGCACCCCGTTTCGATCAACCTGTATCATTCTGACCAAAACGCTGGTCTATCCCTTTTACCGGCAAAATGCGGGGCTGCTATGGATTGCCGGACTACTGGCGGGCGGTTTCATGCGGAGTAGCGATCATATCGCGCTGGCGACCTATGCGGTGTCATCCGGTTTGGTACTGGCATTGTATGTTGGTATCTGGCTGCTATACACCTTACTGGCCACGCGTTTCGCCGTGAGCATGATCAATCGGTACGACGTGTTGCTGCACCTGCGACTGGTCAAGCCACTTCAAAGATGGGCTGGTTTGGGGGTGGCGCAACTCCTGCTGATGGGGCCAGCAGTGGGCTATGCGTGGTTTGTTGGTCGCATTGCGGCGCAGGAAGGGCAGATGTGGGCTGTTGTTGCTATTGGAGCGAGCTTATTACTGCTTCTGATGGCTGGATTGGCCTGGTACGAATACGCCTTACGCCACCCAAATCCGGTGAGCCGATGGGCAGTGTGGGTAAACCGATTACGTAGCTATATTAACACGCCCTACGGCCTGTTTTATCTGCGTTATCTGCTGAACGAACAAGCTACGCTATTCTGGCGGACGAAGCTAGGAACGGGCCTCATCTGGATTGGTATGTTGAAGCTCTACGCCACCGACCACTACCAGATAAATCTCTTCCGCACGCCCGATTATGACCTTCGGTTGATCGGGTTGGGCGGCTTACTGGTTGGGTTAGGTCACGCTACGATGGTCTACGAGCACTACCGATTCGAGCATCAGTGGTTACCTATTTACCGGAATATGCCCGTAGCCAACTGGCGGCGATGGGCTGGGTACGTTGGTCAGTTCGCGTTGCTGCTCCTGCCCGAAGCTCTGCTCCTGCTCTATCACCTCCCGGCCGACCAACCTCTGTGGCGATCGCTTGGAGCCTGGGCGTTTGGCGTGAGTCTGCTAAGCGTGCAACACGGTTTGCTGTTTCGCGTTCACCGGACGCCAGATCGTAGCATGACAGTTGTCTACATCATGCTGATCGCTTATTTCCTTTTCATTATGTTCCGCATTCCGCTCTGGCTGCTGGCAACGGCAAATCTGCTGGCCTCCGGTTGGCTGTTCAAACGGTATTACTGGACGTCGGCCTGGGAAGGGGAATAAATGTCGTGTTCGAATTAACCCCTAAATCCCCTGAAGGGGACTTTGGCTCTGCTTATGGAACGACCTCGTTCTTTAGCGTAGCAAAGTCCTCTTCAGGGGATTTAGGGGTTAATCCGAGACAATAAATTACACCGTGATCGTCTTACCCGGAACGGCTACGGGGTAGAAACCGTCGGCGTTGGGGAGGAGTTTTGGTTTAGCATCCCAGGCCAGCGTATCGGGGAAGAGGTCGATCTGCGAATTGATCGCGTCGTCCCATTTCACTACGTTGCCTGAGTAGGTTGCCATCCGGCCCATGATTGATGTCATGGTGCTTTTCGCCCCGTTTTCGGCATCGGCAAATTTGTACTCCCCTTTGGCAATGGCCGCAAACAGTTCGTTGTGTTCAACCTGATAGGGGTCTATGTCTGTTTTAGCGCTTGCATGGGCATATATCGGTTGCCCTTTATACCCTTTCAAGATCGTTTTGTTACCGTTGAAAGAGTCAATACGGCCTTTTGTGCCCAGGAACTGCTCATCTACTTTACTGAATGTTCCCTCGTAGTGGCGACACTGGCTGTTAATTGTCGTGCCATCTGCATACACGAAATCGACGATATGGTGATCGAAAATTTCGCCGAACTCTTTGCCGGTACGTACCTGCCGTCCGCCGGTTCCCTGCGCCGACACGGGGTATCCGCGTTTCGCCCAGTTGGCTACATCGATGTTGTGAACGTGCTGTTCAGTAATATGGTCGCCGCATAACCAGTTGAAATAGTACCAGTTACGCATCTGATACTCCATTTCTGTCTGGTTCGGTTGCCGTGGATTATTCCAAACGCCACCGCTAATCCAGTATACACTACCGCCCACAATGTCGCCAATGGCACCATCGTGAATCCGTTTCATCGCCTCGCGGTAGTTGCTCTGGTAGTGCCGTTGCAAACCAACCACCACGTTGAGCTTCTTCTTTTTCGCTTCTTCAGCCGCCGCCAGCACTCGCCGGATACCCGGCGCATCGGTAGCAACCGGTTTCTCCATGAAGATATGCTTGTTCTGCTTAACGGCCTCTTCAAAATGACCAGGACGAAAGCCCGGTGGCGTAGCCAAGATCACCACATCGGCCAGAGCAATAGCCTTCTTATACGCATCCAGCCCAACAAACTGACGCTCTTTAGGCAAGTCTACTTTCTGAGCATTCTCCGGCTTGCTTGTCAGCGTCTTGTAGGCAATATCGACCCGATCCTGAAACGCATCGGCAATGGCGACAATCCTGATATTCTGCTTGGTATTGAGCGCCTGCATGGCAGCGCCCCTTCCCCGGCCTCCGCACCCAATCAGGGCTACTTTAATGGTGTCATCAACGGACGTATGAAAGCCGGGGTTCGCTGCTGCCGATAAGCCGAAAGGAAGGCTGGAAAGCAACGCACTGCCCGTAAACAGGCCAGATGTTTTTAGGAATTGGCGGCGATCGCCCGAAAGCGAATCAGTATCGTGAGTAGCCATAGCGATTGACTGTAAAGGGGTTGGTTTTCCTGCGAAAGGGAAAAACAAACCCGTTTTACTTGTAAATCAACTGGTAACACGGACTTCAGCCCGTTTTTGGCACAGCCTAAAAACGGACTGAAGTCCGTGTTACGTTAGTCACTTAGAAATCGCCGCCTACTGCCCTGAGCAAGGCCACCAGATACTGCACTTCCTGCCCGCGTAGCTGAACGTATTGTTGTTCATTTGTCAATACAGTGCGTTGTGCATCGAGCACGTCCAGGTACGTTGTCAGGCCCTTCACGTACAGTTCACGGTTGTATTGTTCGGTGCGGCGGGCAAGCGCCAGTGTCTGGTTTTGCAGGTCGAGTTGTTGGCGCAGGTACGTAAGGTTATCAAGGGCGGTTTCAGCTTCGCGTTGGGCAATCTGAAATGCCTGTAGATACGTCTGCTGGCTGGTTGTGATCTGTTGCCGCGACAGAGCTACGTTCTCCCGATTGCGGCGGCCTTCGTAAAGTGGAACCGATGCGTTGACGCCGAGCAGGTACGTGGCGCTGCTTGGAGCAAATGTGTACCCCAATTGGCCTGAAAGCAGGCCGCCTGATCCTACAAGCGTGACACGCGGCTGTACGCTGGCCTGTTGCAACACCACCTGCGCGCCAGCGATCTGAATGGCCCGGTCGGCCTGGAGCAGGTCGGGGCGACGACGAAGCAGATCAGGTGTGATAGCCACGTATGGAAAAACTGGCAACGTACCTGGCAGTGCTCCGGCGTCGATGCCAAACGTAGCGGGCTCCTGCGCCGTGAGTTGAGCCAGTGCGTTCACCAGTTCGGCTCGGGCACGTTGCAGGCCCATCACCTGAACGCGCAGACCTGCCAGATCGGTTTCGGCCCGTTGTACGTCGAGTTGATTCACGAGGCCCACCCGAAATCGTTCGCGGACAATACCCAGTGTAGAATCACGGGTAGCGATGTTGCGCAGAAAAACGGCCTGCTCCGATTCATTGGCACGGATCAGGTAATACGTGCGGGCAATGTCGGACGCAAGCGTGAGTCGGAAAGCGCGCAGATCGGCTTCCGACGCCAGCGTTTGTTGCTGGGATAGCACAATACTACTCCGAATCCGTTTGAACAGGTCGAGTTCCCAACTGGCATCCAGTGGTAGTAACTGGAAGGTATTTAGCTGAAAGCGCGGTAGCTTATCCGTCGCCACGGGAACAGCGACGGGGCGGTGTTCCGATAAACTTTGTGTAGATACCAGCACGCTGCTCCGCAGTGATGGTTGTAAAAATGACTGGGCAACACGTACCCGGCCCCGTGCTTCTTCAATTCGGCTGATGGCCGCCCGCAAACTGGGGCTGTTGGCCAGACCTGTCTGGATAAGATCGGTCAATAGCGGGTCGTTAAACCGCTGAAAGCCAGATGCCGAGAGGTCGGTGGGGGTGGGGGCGTTGCCAGATAACGTACCTGGCGCGGGGGCAGCCTCCGGTATGTTATTGCCCGTTGGCTGTACCGTTCCTGCACCTGGTTGAAGCGTTACTGCTCCACCCGGAGGGCTTGTTTGGGCAAACGCACTGGTTGACAGAAAAAAGAGGACGATCAGTTTTTTCATAAAGGGGAATGGTTCGTGGTTTGCCACGGCGTATTCCCTATATCCAATACATTGAGCCGCCCTGAAGGAGATTTTGCTCCACTTTTAGAGCGTTCGGTGCTCTGGTAACGCAAAATTCCCCTCAGGGCGGCTCAATGTATTGGATGTAGGGGATACGCCCAAACTCTTTTTTACGCCTGCTCGGGCTTGGTTTTTTGCTGACGTAACCGGACTTTCATGCCGTCTTTGAGGCGGTCATTCGGATTGGTGATTACTCGTTCGCTGCCCGTTAGCCCCGAGGTTACTTCGATAACGGTGCCGTAGTCGCGGCCCAGTGTAATGGGTTGAAAACGCACCTTCATGTTATCGTCCAAGATAGCGGTAAGAGCACCTTTAGGGGTCATTTTCAACGCGTTAGCGGGTAGCATGATGCTGCCTTTTGAGGCTCCACGTGGAGCGAATTTCACCTGCGCATACAAACCGGACGGAATACTTCGACCCGGATTGGGTATAACGACCTCGGTCAGTAGCGTCCGGGTATCGTTGTTGAGGGAACCACCAGTGCGGGCTACGGTGCCTGTCAATGTCCGGTTTTTCAATTCCGCGATTGTCACTGTAGCGGGCATGCCCACTTTGATTTGCTGGAAGTACGTTTGCGGTACGTCAACGTACACGCGCAGCCTGTCGGTTTGCGACAGCGTGTACATTGGTTTCACGCTGGACGGCGAGATGAGGTCGCCAACTTCAACGTCACGCGTAGTGATAAGCCCGCTGAATGGCGCCCTGATTTCCTGCAAACCCCGTACTGACTGGAACCGACGCAGGTTTGCTTCGGCCACTGATACGGCTGATCGCCGGTTGTCGATATCCTGTTTCGATACCGCACCCGCCAGGGTTACACTGGTGACGCGGGCCAGATTGGTTTGGGCCAGATCAAGGTCGGCGCGGGCGCGGGCGAGGTCCTGCTCAATTTCAGGTACGTCGAGTGTGGCCAGAAGTTGCCCCTGCTGCACGGTGTTACCAATGTCGGCCATCCGTTTTTTGACGAAGCCCTGTGAGCGGGCACGGATAGGGGTTTCCAGAAATGGACGGATCTGGCCGGGCAGCGTCAGGCCAGTCGAATCCATGCCCTGTTGCAGCGAAACCACGTTGACGATCAGTTCACGGGTACGTTCGGCATCGGCGTCGGCCAGTAGCTCCTGCTTATTTTTGATGCGGGGCAGGATGCCGATAAAGACAAAGAGCGCGATCAATGCGAGTGGAAGTAGAAAAAGAAGTATTCGTTTCATAGAAAAGAGTAGCACCGAAGCTCCAGCTTCGGTAGTCAGCTTCACATGAATTACCTACCGAAGCTGGAGCTTCGGTGCTACAGGCTATTTGATTTCTTCCACCATCACCACGGCGTCTTTATTCAATTTGCCGTAGAGATGAGGGAAATGTTCGTTATTCGTTGCTGCTTCGTACCGCAGGTTATGCATCAGCTTGTTAGGGTCGATCTGAAGCAACAATAAGTCAGCTACGTTCTGATAATACCGTTCCAGTACACCCGCTACCTGTTCTTTCGTCGACAGATGAATGAACCCTTCGGTTCGCAGGCTTGGTGCTTCATACTCAGCTTCATCGGCCTGCCGTTCCCAATCGGCTTTGGTTACGATATGATAGATCATACGATTTATTTGGTCATTAGCGTAGCCCCCAACCCCCTGAAGGGGGCTATTGCGCTGCTTGGCTATATCGCGGAGCAGTATCCCCCTTCAGGGGGTTGGGGGCTACGCCAGTTCTCTTTCACTCTTCTTTTTATCGCCTGCGAGGTAACTGAAAACGGTTGGTACGAATAGCAGCGTGGTGAATGTGGCGAGTAGCAAACCACCAATGACCGCACGGCCTAACGGGGCGTTTTGTTCGCCACCTTCGCCTAAACCCAGTGACATGGGCAGCATACCGATAATCATAGCGATAGCCGTCATCAGGATGGGGCGGAGGCGGGTCCGGCCTGCTTCCAAGGCTGCTTCGTAGGCGTTGTTGCCAATTTCGGGCAGGTGATCTTTGGCGAAACTCACCATCAGAATACTGTTGGCCGTGGCGACGCCCACACTCATGATCGCACCCATCAGCGACGGAATACTGAAGGTAGTGTGCGTCAGGAACAGCATCCAGACCATGCCGCAGAGGGCACCGGGCAAGGCCGTAATGATGATGAACGGATAGCGGAACGACTGGAAATTGACTACCATGAGCAGGTACACGAGCACCGCCGCAAAGATGATACCGATGCCCAGACGGCTAAACGCACCTTCCATGCTTTCGACCTGCCCCCGAATCAGGATTTTGTTGCCTGGCTTCAACTGTGGTTCGTATTCCTTCGCCAGCTTGTTCAGCTCCGTGGCTACAGATCCCAGATCGGTGCGTTCAACGGCGGCATACACATCGTAGGTCGGCTGGGTATTTACCCGGTTGATGATCTGGGGCGTGGTACTGCGTTTTACGGTGGCTACATTGCTTAGCAGTTGCGGCGTCATAGACTGGTTGGCAATCAGCGGCGTACGCAGGAGTTTGTCGTAACTGTCGAGTTTGTAAGGCGGCGTTTGTACGGCAATCAGGTAGGGAAAACCTGTAACCGGATCGGGCCAGAAGTTGGGACGTACCTGGGCCGTTCCGCTCAGCGAAATGTTCAGGTTAGTGGCCACACGTTGTTCAGTCAGGCCGAAC
Source organism: uncultured Fibrella sp. (assembly GCF_964250085.1). NCBI lineage: Bacteria > Pseudomonadati > Bacteroidota > Cytophagia > Cytophagales > Spirosomataceae > Fibrella > uncultured Fibrella sp. The sequence goes on from NZ_CAXUEC010000001.1 coordinate 53,528, forward strand.
TGCCCCGCCCGTTCGCGGTCAATTTCCAGGAAAATTTCGGGGGCATCCAGCACCTGGTGAATGTGTACATCGACCGCACCGGGAATCTGGGCAATGCGCTGGCGCAGTTCACGGGCGATTTTCAGGTTGTTGCCCCGGTCGAAACCGCTGATCTGCACATCGATGGGAGAGGTGAGGCCGAAGTTCAGGATTTGCCCCACAATGTCGGCGGCGAGGAAGAAATACGTTACGTCGGGCATCTCTTCGCGCAGGCGATTCCGAAGTTCGTGGATATAATCGTCGGTCGGTCGGCTAGGGTCTTCGGCGAGAGAGATCAGCAGTTCGGCATCACCCGCACCAGCAGCGGCATTATCCGTGAAAGTGAAGTTATAGCGTTCGGATGTCAGACCGATGTTGCTGATGATGGAAGCGACTTCCCGCTCAGGAATGACTTCGCGAATAATGGCTTCGGTCTCAGCAGCAATGCGTTCCGTTTCTTCCATCCGCGAGCCAACCGGAGCCCGCAGATGTAATTTTATCTGGCCCGCATCAACGCGGGGGAAGAAGTCGCGGCCAACGAATGGGAGCATGGCAATGGTGACGCCCACTGTCACGGCGAAGAGCGCCAGCACTGTTTTCCGGTTATTCAATGACCAGCTCAGTGCACCCAGGTAACTGTTCTGAAATCGGTCGAAGCCAGCGTTGAACCGGTCGTAAAACGTGCGGCGGGTGCCAGCGTTAGTTGCTCCATGCCCTTCGGCCCCATGCTTTTTGTGTTCGTTCCGGAGCATCAGATCGGCGAGCATAGGCACCAGCGTTCTTGACAGGATGTACGAAGCCAGCATGGCAAAAACGACGGCCATTGCCAGCGGCCCGAACAGGAAACGGGCAGGACCTTCGAGGAAGAGTACCGACACGAAAACGATACAGATCGTCAGGGTAGCAACCAGGGTGGGCGTGGCAATCTGGGCGGCACCTTCCAGAATGGCTTCGCGCAGGGGTAGGCCCAGTTCTTCATTGCGGTGGATGTTCTCGATAGTCACCGTGGCGTCGTCGACCAGAATACCGATGGCCAGCGCCAGGCCGCCAAGGGTCATGATATTCAGCGTTTCGCCAAGCAGATACAGGGTTGTGAGCGAGGCCAGAATCGAGAGTGGAATCGAGATAGCAACGATCAGGGTACTGCGCCAGCTACCCAGAAAGATCAGGATCATGGCGGCGGTGAGCAGGGCCGCAATAATGCCTTCTACGACTACGCCCTTGATGGAAGCACGCACAAAAACAGACTGGTCGAACAGGGCAACGAGCTTTAAGCCGGCCGGTGCCGACGCCCGAATGGTGGGAATAACCCGGTTTGTGATTTCATCGACAACGCGGGTGGTGGAGGCGTTACCGGTCTTTACCACGCTCAAGAGCACCCCCCGGCTGCCATCCTGTTTCACTACGTTGGTTTGTACCGCTGAGCCATCGTGTACATTCGCCACGTCGCGCATGTGAATGGTAACCCCGCCAACGACCTTCACCGGAATGTCGTTCAGAGTTGAAATGACATCAGGTTTACTGTTTAGCCGAACGGCATACTCGCGTTCTTCGAGGCGAAGTGAGCCGCTGGGGAGTGTCAGGTTTTGGGCCGAAACTGCGTTCGTTACATCTTCGGGCGTAACACCACGGGCAATGAGTTGTTCTGGTTCCAGATCGACCATAATCTGGCGGGTACGTCCGCCAAAAGGCTGCGACATTCTACTGCCGGATACGGTCGCCATCTGCGGACGAATGCGGGTGGCCGAGTAGTCGGTGATCTGCGGCTCCGTGAGACTGTCCGACGAGAGGCCCAGTTGCAATACAGGTACGTCGGTGGCGTTGTAGCGAACAATCAGCGGTGGCTGCGTACCGGGCGGCATGCGGACAATGATCGTTTGCGAAATAGCGGCTACCTGCGCCAGTGCTTCTTCGATTTTGACCGTTGGCTGAAAAAAGAGCTTGATAACCGCGGTGCCGTTATACGTCTGCGATTCAACGCGCTGAATGTCCGATACGTTGTTGATGAGCGAGGTCTCGGAGAAGTTGGTCACCATCTTCTCCATCTCGTTGGTTGACAGGCCACTGTACCCCCAGATTACCGTAACAACGGGAATATTGATGCGGGGAAATATATCGGTGGGCATCTGGATACTAGCTACTGTCCCCATTATCAGAATCAGCAGCGCCATTACGGCAATCGTGTACTTCTTCTCAAGAGCGAGTCGAACAATCCACATAAAATGGGCGAGAGAGAGTAATCAATACGATTTTGCAACAGTATGACCCTAAAATTGGTTGCCCTCCGTTTCGTCAGATTACCTATTGCGTTGCCTACCTTTGATTATTCTCCATGCGTCAATATCGCGGAACCACGCGTTAACAGGGATTATCTATGAGCGTTATCAACCGCCTGAAAGGCATCGTTAAGCAAGCCATTCAGCCTAAGCCCAAGCGGGTTACTGACTTTGATTATCAGACAGTTCCGTGGATCGATAAGAGAGAGGCCGACATAGATCAGTTCAGTAAGCAGTTTGCTCCTGCCGCCAACGTCCCCTATGACATGGCGGAGAAGCTGGCCTTCTGGAAAAAAAATGGGTACGTTATTTTTGAGCAGGCAATTCCGACCGAATGGATCGATATGCTGTGGGGCGAGGTGGAGCAGGTCATCGATACGCATGAAAAGTACGACATGCAGGTACGTATCGACCTGCCCGATTACACCAAAACGCCGGTTTTGCCGGTGAAAGACGTGCCTCAATCCGTGTTGAACGGGCCGTATATCAAATACATGGACTTTCACGATGCCTCTGTGGTAGGCAAGAAAATCATGCTCCATAACCATATCGTGACGTTTCTAGAGGCCGTTTTCAATGATCGCGTAGTGGCCATGCAGAGCCTGTTGTTCAAGTACGGCAGTCAGCAGCCAACTCATCAGGACTTTGCCTATGTGGTGTCGGAAATTCCGAGTCACCTGGCGGCGGCCTGGATTGCGCTGGAAGATGTAGAGCCCGATTCTGGCCCGTTGTTCTATTACCCCGGCTCGCATACCATTCGTAAGTTCGACTTTGGCAATGGCATCTTTTTTAACGGAGAGTCGACCAATGATCCGAATGACTTTGCCAACTATTTAGACGAAGTGTGCCAGAAAAGCGGGCTGACGCGTGAAACACTGCTCATCAAAAAAGGCGATCTGCTGATCTGGCATGCGGCCCTGGCTCATGGTGGTGACGCTATTCGTAATGAAAGCCAGACCCGGAAATCGTATGTCTGTCATTATTCGTCGCAAAGTGCCTATAAGCACCACCGGTCAGAAGTGAGCAAGGAGCCGGAGCGTTACACGCATAATAACGCCGATGTGTTCAAAAATCCGCTGATTCCTCAGGAAGAGAACATTTTCAAAGGCGGGGAGGCGATTTAGTTCAAGGTCTAATGTCTGAAGTTGCTCTGCTAATCTGCGGAGCAACTTCAGACATTAGACCTTGAACCTTACAAATTCACTTCGCCACGATGACCTGATCGGAGAACTGGATGCTTTTGCCAGTGGATGACGAACGGGCCCAGCCTACGCGGTAGGTTCCGGGCCGGAGATCACTGGCCCGTAGTTCGGCCTGTAGCACCCGTGATGGGCGGTGTAGCCAGAAGGTTGGTAGCCGGTAAGGCGTTTTAGCGGGCGTCAGGTACGTATGCTCAGGTGATTGCAACACGGCATACGCCTCGCTGATCGGGTCGGGGAGGCCGTCGCTCTCGATGATGTACGATTCATTGGCCAGTTGAACAACGGCCCGTAGCGGTTCACGGCTTTCCGGGTAATCGGCCACCGGACTGGCCGGAAAGACGTAGTATCCTTTTTTCACGGCCCCATCAAGCGCGTTTTTGATGTACCCTTCGAGAAACGTGCCGACCTGACCACCCAGCCCGATTCCGTTATGTTCCTGGTTGTAGGCGGCGGCCCGCACGAACTTATTCCGGTATAGCATTTCGGGTAGATGCCAGAAGTACGACGACCCCCAGATCAACAGACCCACTACCAGGCCAACCCGTTGCCACGTGGGTCGCTGGCGGTGCGATACCTCCTGTAAGCCATTGAGGTAGAGCAGGCAGATCAGCAACGCCGGGTAGATCATGTAGTTGCTCACCAGCATGACGCCGTAGCCGTACCGCATCCGCAGCAGCCCTACGGCCGCAGCATTGATCAGGAGCAGCCCGTAGCAGCCCACGAAAAAATTGTCATTCATGGTCCGGACCGACCTGTTATCGCTTGTTGTAAACTGACGACGAAATGGCCACTTCATCTGACTGATCAGCCACAGCGCGACGCCGACCAGCAGCAAGCCACCGATGGTGGGTAGAATACCCCGCCAGAAATAGGGGAGAACGGGCAGGAAATCGAACGAGCCGCCGATAAACGACAAAAAGCCGATGATGACCATGTGTGGCTTGTGAATCAGGAAATCAAGGCTTTGGCCGTGGCCCTGTGCATTATCAAATCCCCGCACGTAAAGCACCATCGTCACTACGCCCATCAGCCCCCAGATGGCCAGCCTTTTGTAATGCCCCTGCCGCCAGAGAATGACCCCGCCGCTGATCCAGCCGAAGAGGGCATTGCTCATCGACAGTGATGCAAAGATCTGGAGTGGCAATGCCCACACAAATCGATTTCGCCCGCTTCGGGATAGCAAATACATGACCGAACAGGACAGAAACAGCACCACCGGATGTTGAAGACTGGTGATACTCCAACTGATGGTCATGAAGTACTGCGGCTGAAGCAGAATAAACGGCACCGGCACAAACGCCCAGACCGGCAGGCGCATCGATCGGAAAATGGCGTATAACAGGCCGAGGCTGAAGAACAGAAACAGGTTTCCGATCAGTGTCATGCCCCGAAAATTCATATGGCCGGTGGTGAGGTAGGTAAATAGCGCCGCCAGTTTGGCAAAAAGAATCCGGTGCTCGTTGTTGGGTTCCAGCAGCCAGTAAACCTTTTCGTTTAATGTATCGACGTTGTAATAATCCTGAATGAACACGATAAACATCTCCACATCGTCGTACCAGGGTATGTTTTCAACAAAACGAAGCGCAATGCTGGCAAAGAGAAGTATGGGCAGGGCAATCAGTAACCAGGCTAGCCAGGGCGAACGGGTTTTCAACGACGTTTGTAGCGAAGAGTTCGGTGAAAAAGGCATGGACAGTTAACGCAGATGGCTATAGGTACGGTAAATGCGATACATCTCGGTCCACATGCGGAACATGTAGGTGGGGCTAATCCGTGAATCGGCCTGCTCGATCCATTCCTGCAAGGGCTCTTCCAGCAGCTTGCCTCCCAGGTTTGGCCGACCAAAATGACCGATCAGCCGGGCCAGTAATTCCACATCGAACAACCACGGACTGATGAAACTGTCGCGGAAAACGGAACTGACAACCTCACGGCGAAGGAGTTTTGCGCCACATTGCGTGTCGTAGGCAGGCAAGCGTAAGATAAGACTGATGATGGTGGCAATGATGCGGCCTACGTAGTGCCGGAAGGCGTCGCGTTTGATGTTCACGCCCAGGTGCTTGATGCGGGAACCCATCACAAATACACAATCAGGGTGTTTGTCGAGTACCAGCCGCAGGTTGTCGATTTCGGCCAGCGGTGTGGCCAGATCGGCATCGAAATAGCCCAGATAATCATGGCCCTGCTGAACAGCGTGGAGCATCCCCGCCCGTACGGCCCCCGCTTTCCCCTGGTTCTGCGTCAGATTCAGCACATCGAATTGGGCTGGATGCTGTTGCTGCAGGTTGGCCAGCACCTCGGCAGTTCGATCGCGGCTGCCATCGTTCACGAAGCAGAACGAAACGTCGGTGTGCGTTTGCTGGTAGGCTAGAAACGCGTCGACGGGCAGGCGTTCGGCTTCGTTATAGCAGGGGATAATGATACAAACAGGTGTTGTCATAAGCGGGGGAAAGGGGCACGAAGCGTAGTGTCGACGATGATGGTCTTATGGTGATAATACCCGGACTGGCAGCGATTCCACCAGTGCGTGGGGTCGGTGCGTACATCTTCCAGAAACAGGCTGGGCGGGTAAGCCGTCAAGGGTGCCAGTCGGAGTGTATCGGCCGGTTTTGAGGTAACAAGGTACTCATGCCGGGCCGTCATTTCGCGGTTATACGTAGCGGCGTTTCCGCCCAGCAGGTCACGGTATAGCTGTTTCATGGGCTGGCTGTTGAACAAGCTGCTCAAAAGCCAAAGGCCGGTTAAGGTGGGAAGCACCGATGGAGGTACACGGGCAATAGCTGAAAACGCCATTAGTTGGCTGGTAATCAGGTAGAAGAAGCCGAATAGGAATACGGCATACGTAACATTGACAGCCCGCAACGTCAGGAACTGGGTGGCGTAGAAAGAGGGAAGCACCGTTGCCAGTAAAAGTCCGGCCACCACCAGCGCGGCATACCACAACGGCAGGCGAAATACCGTCGGTAGCGAGCCGCCTTTATACAGGTATGTGTTGCCAATGACGCCCCACCAGATAGCCAGGGGCAGCAACGGTGTTTTGATGAACCAGCCAGGTACGTTCCTGATCAGCCACTTGAGCGATAGTACCAGTCCGCCAACCAGATCGCCACTCGTTGCGCCGCCGCTCATCCGAACGGCATTGCCCGGAGCCCGAAAAACCAGCCAGGCCGACACAAGCGCAACTACCAGCAACCCAGTCAACCGCCAGTCGATGAAACGATGAAAAAGCAGGTGGTACATGATAATCGCCAGCAACAGGCTGATTAATAGGAGCATGTGCGTCTCGCCGCAACCGACAATCAGGAAAACCAGCACACTGGCCCAAACGCCCGTAAGGCTATGCAACGTACCTGAAGGCTGCCGGTACCAACGCAGGAGAACCGCGCCCCAGTAGAGCATCAGGGCGGTGGGCACCGTATACACCGTTATCGATGCCATCCAGACAAACGCTTCGACTACGCTTGGCAACAGAAGCATATACAGGAAAAACAACGTACCTGTCAGCAGCGCAGCGACACGACGAATTGTTGCCACCGGGACCAGACCATGCAGTAATTCGCTGATGAACAGATAGCTGGCCCAGACCAGGGCCGTGGCCATCAGGGCGGGAATAAGTTTAAAGCCGTTGTACCAGCCCCACACAAGCGGGCTACCATGCACCAGAAAATTCGAGAAATAACGCCCCGTCCAGCCGTCGTAGTAATATTTCTGGGCCTGCCAGAATCCGTAGTGCACGGCTGTATCGGCAAAACAATAATCGTCGGCGGCGGAGGGGTGATTGAACCAGGAAAGCGCTAAAAGCGGGACAAACGCTATGGCAAAAAATCCGTAAGCAGAGAACGACAGCAGGCGGGCCAGTAGCGGGTGGTTCATGGGGAATCAATTATCAACGATCAATTATCAATGAACAGTTTGTCAGTCTTGGTGCGTTGATGTGTTATTCAACTGGGTGACTGATCATTGTTTATTGATAATTGATCATTGTTTAAAAAAGGATAAGCCAGCACGGCCAGCAGAATGACCAACGTGCCGAGGTAAAAGCCTGTGGTCATTCGCTCGCGGTCGTTGAAAATCAGGACCGCCAGTAGAATGCCATAGACTGGCTCCAAATTTACGGTCAGAATAGCCATGTACGGCGAAAACTTGCGCAAGAGGCTCACGCCCGCCGTGTAGGCATATACGGTGCAGACGAAAGCGAGGATAAAAAGCCACAGCCACTGCGCCGGGCGTTGGGGTACTAGTTCGGCTATTGGCGGGTGGACAACGGCGATGTAAAGAGCACATAGTGCCGCTGAGGTCAGAAAGGCACCGATCATTTCCTGGCGGGCAATGACCAGCGAAGCGTGCCGTTGCGCAAACCGGCTATTGATGATGGTGAACAGTGCCGCCAGCATGGCCGAAAATACGGCCATAGCCAGCCCGGCTACCTTGTCGAACTCAAACCGGAAAATTAGATAGAGTCCAGACATGACTACCACGCCCATCAGAATCTCGATGGCTTTAACGCGCCGTTTAAGAATGATTGGCTCCAGGGCCGATGCCCATAGCGAGCTGGTTGCCATACCGGCCAGACAAACGGACGCATTGGACAGCCGCGCCGCCCAGAAGAACGCAAACCAGTGAACGGCAATGAGTCCGCCCGTGGCCAGTAATGCCCATTGATCGCTGGCGCGTTGCTGGGCAACCAGCGCCTGCCCGGACGCGGGACCGCCCGCTTCGGTGGGGTTGCCAGTCTGCGTTTTATCGGGTCTGATTTTCAGTACCAAAATAAGCCCCAGCGCGGCTAGTCCCGTACGAAGGGCGACGAGCGCCGGTGCACCAAGTGGTTCCAGCAACAGGCCGAGAATAGCCGTAAACCCCCAGATCAGAACGATGAAGTGTAAATGCAGGTAATCGCGGAAGGAGGGAGTGGGGGTCAAAGGAGTTTATTGTTTTCTGTTTACTGTCTTCTGTAGCGCTGCTTCTGCACCACCTCATACCTTAGCGGAGAAACAGAAGACAGTAAACAGAAAACGGCAAACGTAAGATTATCGTGGTATCGTATTATACAGCAGCACGCCGATGCCCGCGAAAATAAGGTTGGGAAGCCAGACGGCCAGCACCGGACTGATTGCCCCCGACTCGGCAACGCCTTTGGCCAGCATGTAGAAGAGGATATACACGAAGGCAAGAATGAAGCCCAGTGCCACCTGCCAACCCACGCCCCGCCGACTTTTACGCGCCGACATGATCACGCCGATGACGGTCAGGATCACGATGGCGAAGGGACGCGTGGCACGGGTGTATTTTTCGAGCAGGTACGTTTGCACTCCGTCGGCTCCCCGGCTCTGAATCAGGGCAATATAACTTTCGAGTTCGGGCTTGGTCAGGGTTTCAAACAGGCTGAAATCCGAGTCGAAATCGGAGGGTTTCATATTCAGCGTCGAGTCGGTGCGCGAAATGGGCGGGGTGAGGCTTTCATGCTGCTGATCGTCGAATTTACGTACCTGATAGTCGTATATCGACCATTTCCCTTTTTTGGTATCCCACTCAATGCGGTCGGCCGACAGTTTTTGGCGGAGTTGATTTCCCCGGACTTCTTCAAGTGTAAACTTATAGCCCGTATTGTTCAGGTTGTTATAGCTTTCCAGGTACGCGTATATGTTGGGGGCCAGTTTCATATGCACATTCCGGCCTGTGTAGGTGTAGGCGTCTTTAGTGTACTTCAGTTCAAAGCCGATCCGCGTTTTGTTGGCCTTGGGAATCAGGTAATTCACCATGTAATAGCTCACCGCCGCCAGAATGAGCGACCCAAGCACATAGGGATAGAGCAACCGGATAAAGCTGACGCCACTACTCAGAATGGCAATAATTTCGGAGCGGGACGCAAGCTGCGACGTCAGGAAGACGGTGGCGATGAAGACCATCAGTGGGCTGATCATGTTGGCCCAGTGCGGAATGAAATTCAGGTAGTAATCGAAGAAAATAGCCGCACCGGGTGCCGACCGTTTGCGGAAATCATCGACTTTTTCGGTATAATCGACCACGCAGACAATCAATACGATGAGCAGCACGACGAAAAAGTAGGTCTGCAAAAATCGTTTGAGAATGTACCAATCAAGCTTTTTCATTAGGAAACTAACAAGTTCTTCGCCACATCGTAGCTAACAAATAACGCCTGATCGGGCCCAATAGTCACCTGCATCGACCGATCGAACGGGCTGATTTCAGAAACTTTAACAACACTGCCCAGGGTCAGTCCGCAGGCGTCGAGGTGTTGGAGAAAAGCTACTGAATGATCCAGTACGCCCATCAGGCAGGCCTCATCGGCGGGGGAAAGGTCGGCTAACTTTCGGTAGGTTACGTTGGGCATCAGACCTGCCGGGTTCGGAATGGGGTCGCCGTGGGGGTCAAACTGCGGGTGATCAAGGAACGCATCCAGGCGGGTTACCAGTTCGTCGGAGCGCACATGTTCCAGTTCTTCGGCCATCTCATGAACCTGATCCCAGCCAAAACCAAGCTTGTCAACGAGAAAAACTTCCCAGAGCCGGTGCCGCCGGATAATGGTCAGTGCCAACCGTTCACCTTCTGCCGTTAGCCGAACGCCCTGATAGCGTTTATAGTGAATCAACCCTTTGTCGGACAGACGCTTAAGCATATCTGTCACCGATGCAGCGCGGGTGGCTGTCATCTCCGCCAGCGCGTTGGTTGTCACCTCACCTTCCTGCCGACTGGCGATAGCGTAGATCGTTTTCAGATAGTTTTCTTCAGTGAACGAAGGTGTCGCCATAGCATCGCAGGTACGTTCTTTCCCGTTTGTACAGGTAGCGTGAACATATTTCGCACAAATGTAGTTTTTTGGTTGATGATAATAAATTTTTAGACGAATCTAAAATAAGTCTTCTGTCTTCAGTCCTCTGTCTTCTGTTGCGTTGCTACTGAAAAAGACAGTGAGTAAGCAGCGCAACAGAAGACAGAGGACTGAAGACAGTAAACTGTTTAATTATGGCCTGGCGGCAGGAAATCTTTACTCAATCATTACCGGAGGTGCATTCCAGCGTTCACGTACCTACGTCGGCTGGATTTTTCCGGACGTTAAAAGCGTATTTAGGCCCCGGCCTGATGGTGGCTGTCGGTTATATGGACCCCGGCAACTGGGCCACTGATATTGCCGGTGGGGCTCAGTTTGGGTACAAACTGCTGTCGGTGGTGATGATCTCCAATCTGTTCGCCATTCTGCTTCAACATTTGTCGCTGAAGCTCGGCATTGCTACCGAACGCGACCTGGCGCAGGCCTGCCGCGATCATTATAGTCGCCCGGTAGGGTTGGGGCTTTGGGTGCTGGCCGAAATCGCGATTGCGGCTACTGATCTGGCCGAAGTCATTGGCTCGGCTATTGCGCTCAACCTGCTCTTTGGTATGCCGCTGGCCGTTGGGATTTCGGTTACGGCCGTTGACGTGCTACTACTGCTCTGGCTACAGAACAAAGGGTTCCACATGATCGAAATCATTGTGGCTGGCCTGATTTTTATGATTCTGGCCTGTTTCGCCTACGAGTTAATTGTGTCGAAGCCGGAGGTAAGTGCCATCTTTGGCGGACTGATACCCCGTGCTGAAGTGGTTACGAATCCGAAGATGCTGTACATCGCGATTGGTATTCTGGGGGCAACGGTTATGCCGCACAACCTGTACCTGCATTCCAGCATTGTACAAACCCGCGACTATCCCCGTACCGAAGTGGGTAAGACGCAGGCAATCAAATTCGCCACCATCGACTCGTCGGTGTCGTTGTTACTGGCGTTCTTTATCAACGCAGCCATCCTGATTCTGGCCGCTGCTGCTTTCCACTTCTCAGGCAATCAGCAGGTTGCCGACATTACCGATGCCCACCGCCTGCTCGATCCATTGCTTGGCGTTCAGTTGGCCAGTACCATCTTTGCCGTAGCGCTGCTGGCATCGGGGCAGAACAGCACGCTCACCGGTACGTTGGCCGGGCAGATCGTGATGGAAGGCTTCCTGAACCTGCGCCTGAAACCCTGGGTACGTCGCCTGATCACCCGACTGATTGCCATTGTGCCCGCTCTGATCGTCGCGATCATTTACGGCGAAAAAGGAACGACCGAATTGCTTGTCTTGAGCCAGGTTATTCTGTCGCTGCAACTCAGCTTCGCCGTGGTGCCGCTCGTGCAGTTCACCAGCGACCGCCTGAAAATGGGCCGTTTCGTCAATCCTGGCTGGGTACGTTATTTGTCGTGGGCCGTTGCTGGCCTGATCATCGGCCTGAACGTGTACTTGCTGGTTGAAACGGTGTTGGGCTAACGAATCAACACCGTAGCGCTCACGAAACAGATTAGTGCCCATTCTATATTTGCCAAAACACACGTAGTTTCTTTACATAATGGCACCTATATAACACCTCCATTCCAACGTTTTTGAATAGAAAGGTATCCTTGTTGTGTGAAAGTAGACACTGATTCTAAGAAACACACATCATGAAAAACAACATATGGATACTAGTGCTTGTATTAGCAGGATGCCATAAAGAGCCGGACTTATCTGTGCAACCTGGTCAACTAATAGGAACTTGGAATAGCTCTTCTGTTTTACCTTCGGCTAGTAAAAAACCCTTTCTTCGTTGGACATTTGAGCCAGACTATTTATACACTTTAGAAGATACGTCGAAAACTTGCCAATCGCTTAATAATAACACTTACTATAGGTACTGGATTGAAGACGGAGATATCCTAGTAATGCGGTATATGGGTATCAGCGTCGGCCCCGGCCCTACAGTTGATACTCGTCGGCGAATTGTCTCCATTACAGCTAGCGAAGTGGTGTTAGATGCGCCCCGACAGATACTTGAAAAATGCCTGTAGGATTTGTACAATTACACCCAAACGGATATGCCACAATTAGCCATTATTAGAACCTTCCATTTACATAAGCGCACTTATAAAACAGTTTAGATTCCAACCCTGGCGAGCAAAACTGGCTCTACCATTGAGAATTAAATAAATACGTATATGCGCCGTCTACTTATTATATCTGGATTGTTACTTTCCATTTTTAGTTGTGGTAAAGACGTTGAATCTCAAGAAAAAGCAGCTTTAGTAGCTTTTCAGGATTTCACTATGTGTGCTGGCTGCGGGGGTTGGATACTCAAAGTAGACGATCAGTCGTTGAGAGCTGATTTGCCGATTTCATTCACTAGGCCGAATACAGCAGTTTGGCTTCGTTACGAGCGAGATGAGAAAAAGGCAGGCAATTGGATAAACGTTTTGTCGATAAGAGAGCGATTACCGTAATTTCTTTACACAGTACTAACTTATACAACAGAGTTCGCTAAAGACAGTTTGAGAGTAACAGTTAGTGGATACTTTCTTACATTTCCTGAAATCGAACTTATGAATGTGAGCCCCCTTTCTTTTGAAGTAACCGGTGCCAGATTGCGTAAATAGAAAATTCTTACGTTGTGAATAATTTAACGATACTAACTGCTTCTGGCTTTAGTCGAATAACATAATTATAGTTATGAAGCCTGGGTAAAAAAATGTAAAGTCTTTCCCTTAAATATTTTTATACTATTCGGATTAATTTAAAAGTGTGAACGTACGTTTAGCTACGGAAAATAGACGTCTCGTTCACTACAGCCCCAGTTCCTTTCGCAGGGTGCTGTCGGCGGGGGTGTTGTGGTTCCAGTAATCAGATTGAAGGCTTTTCTGGAGGATGGCGCGTGAGGTCAGCACCTTGTCTTTTGTCTTGTAGGTATCTTCCCAACCGGCAATGCGATGCGGAAAAGCCGACTCGAAAACGACGGTTAACGTTCGTCCGTCTTCCTTGTAATCGATCGTATATGCTTTGCAGGGGCCAACGGCCACGCCAGGTACGTAGGTACGTGTCCAGGCAACGCCCTGAGCCGAGTCGAGGGTGGCGGTGGCAGAGAGCGCTTCCAGGCGTTTGTGGCGGAGGCGGGCGGCCTGCGTACCGGGAATCAGATGGATATCGCCGGTAGGCAGCTTGTCGGGGTTTAGCCGGATGCGGTTCCAAAGCTCATCTTCCAGCATCGCCTTGCCAATGGTATAGTCTTCAGTAGCTTCCTGCTCAAAATACGACCGGCCCGATACCGCATACCCGTTGTTTTTGTAACTGACCTGCACATAGCTCTGGCCGCACCATTCCTGCCCCGACGTAGTCACTTTCAATGTATTCGGGAATTTGGGGCTGTCAATCGGCGTGAAGACCGACGTGAACAGCGAGTAATCATACACGCCCGTGACGAAGCGGCGGATGTAATTGGTTTTCAGCACCGGGATAGCCATACTGCGCGACTCGTCCGACTCTGATTTTACCTGCTTATCGGTTCTGAAATCTTCCGTTACGAACACCAGCACGGCTTCGCCGGTGCGGGAAGCCCCGTATTGTGCCTGATTGAGGCGGTAGGTGTTTAGTTCGGCTTTTCCACCAAACCAGTAATCCCGGAACGGTTTTGTGGAGGCCAGCGACGGGGCGGGTGGTGTGGCGGGGCCTTTCTGGTAGACAGTGGCGCCCATAAAAATGGCAAAGCCCACGGCCAGGGCCATAACAATATACAGGAAGTTGCGCTGAACGAACATTATGTCAAATATTTAGTGTAGAGACACCACCGGGCATTGCCACGCCGACGGGCCATTCTTTGCAGCAAACCTACATCATTATGCGCCTTCTTTGCTACCTCGTCCTGCTTCATGGCATCAGGTAGGCGAGACCCGCTACTTTGGTTGGTTTTTCACAGTGAAAATCAGTTGCTGGCTACCGGCTACACCTTGCGTAGTGAGGCCATTTACGTCAATCAGGTACGTTCCTCCCTGGTCCGACGTCGAGAAGTTGATTTGGGCTTTGCCCTGGGCGTCGGTTTTTAGATCGGGGTTCCAGTACAGGAGCGTGCGGGCGTCGGGCAGGCGACTGGTGGCGGTTCGGTCGTAGCGGGGCGTATAGAATTCCCGTTGAAGTTGCAGCCCGTCATAATCGAGCTTCACCAGTTTATTGGTAAGGGGAAAACCAGCCAGATCACCTTTATAAGTCATGAAGCTGATAATGCCCGAAAATGGATTGGCTCCAATAAAATGCTGATTCGTGACAACGTCTAACTGCTTAATTTTTAGCGGACTAAAGTCGATTACTTTGTCCATGTCGAAGATGGGGACTCCATCCATCAGCACGAGCGATGGCTCATCGAACAGCGTAGCGCCGTAGGGAATGTTGGGAACAAAAAGCCGGAAACTGCCTTGCCGTTTTCGCGGCATCACACCGCGTACGTATTCACGCAATACCTCTTCCATGCGGGGAAAACGCGTGTAGATATCCAGCAGATACGATTCGCTGGGCGTGCCGTAAAAGGCGGTACTATCAACGGTTGGCAGCCGGTATTGACTCACCTGCTCGCCGGTATAGGTTGATTGTACCTGCATGGCCACGCTACGCCTTACCAGTAGGTCGGCCTGTGATTCGGGTAGTGAAAAATCGGCCAGTCGCGTGCTGGAACGGCTGGCAGAAAATGGAGTAGCGATGGTCAGATTATACAGGCTATCTGGCGGATTGGTCTGGAGAATCAGGTTTTTGGGGCCATAGTAGTCTTCCAGTTCAAACTGGATTTGCCCGGCGGAGTTACTTCTCGACGCATACAGCCGAACTGGCTTGCCGGGCGGGGTCAGGTACGTTAGCACGTCTGAAACGGGTGCTCCCGACGTGGGATTGGTCACCCTGCCCTGCACCAGCAATCGGTTGTATTCAGGAATAAATGGCCTGGCTGGTTGGCTGGTACTCAGCACCTCGTTCCATCGAAACCGCCGCCATCCGTGAGTCAGCATCAGGTTGTCGGCGGCCTGTAGTTGCTCTGGCGTTTCGGGCTGTAGGTAGTAGGCCGGCGATTCGATAGCACCCCGCAGGTCGGAGGTCATCCAGAGGTAACTCAGTATGTTGCCCGAATCGGTGGTGGCGAGCGAATCAACCCGATAAACGGCCACCGACAGGCCCGCCTGACTGGTTTTTGTAACCGGTGCCTGCACCGACACATCCAGCTTGACTGCCGATCGGGAGGTGTACTGGCGCTGATCTGATGTCAGCGAAATGGCCAGTTGCTGGGCCGGTCGTTTAAAGTACAGGCGCTCACAAACAGGTTTCTGATTAGCATCGAAAATGGTCAGGTGCGAGATTCCGTCGCCCAGCACGTTCCTGTCGAGCAGAAAGGTCGTTTCCCGCTGAATAGGCTTCATATCGGCCACCTTGATATCGTGGCGGGTATGCGCGAACAGATAGACGGCCGATGCTCCGTCGACGTTAGTCGCCACGGTCACTTTTAGCTGGTTCGTGCCGCCATCGGCAACGTGCATGGTGTAGCCCCGTGCCTGCACCGCCGGTAACGGGCGCGTTCTGATCGTGCCTTTCTCATCCTGAAAGACAATGCGGTAACTTACGTTGGCCTGTGGGGTTACGGCAAAGGTGCCGATGCCAAATTTATGCGTCTGGAAGAGGGTCAATGTATCATTTTTGTCGGTCAGCAACCAGCCGCGTACCGCCACGCCCCTGCCCGATGGATTTGTTATCTTGAAAGCCACGTTGCCCGGTAGCCCCTGCACCAACTGCCCGCCTTCTGGAAATAGTTGAACATCATCACTGGCCGTTTCGGTGAGCAGGGGCAGGCCCAATGGCTTAAACGTGTTGACGATCGTCAGTGGTTTTTCGAAGAAGAAATCGGGGCCGAAATTCTTCATCCAGCTTGTGTAGGCGCGTATCAGGTACGTACCTGAGTTGAGCGAGGCAGGTAAAAACAGCGAGCCATTACCACCGTCGGGCGAAAGGGCAATTTTTGCTTGTAAAGCGGGTTTGCCGTCCTTATCCAGCAGGTCAACATACGCTACCTTGCTCAGATCGAGCGGTTGGTGAAAGGCTCCATCCACGTAATACAGTTTGAACCAGATGATCTCGCCAGTCAGGTAAAATGCCTGATCGGTATGCATGAATAGCTTTTCCTGAAGCGCCTGCCTGCGATACTGGTCAAACGATTGCACGAGCGTATTGGCGGGCGCAGGCGTTTGGGCCGTTAATGGCAAGCTACTCAGTGTCAACAGAGTAAGTAGTGTGCAATATATGAATCGTCGTCTTGCTGGCATACGTGTCTTATCTCCAGAAGTCAGGTCTTTTGGTAGTGCCTCCTCTTATTCGACAATCGATACACTCTGTTGTGGTGGTCGTGTACTTCACATTGTCGTATGAAATAATGGCTGGCTGGAGTCGGCGAATGGTGATCAGCGACATGGTATCGGTGATTTCGCAACCACCGAATCCCGGTCTGTTTAGCCAGAAAGGTAATTCTGCGTTGGCAATAAAGAGGCGTTTGGTTTCAACAGAGCCAACCCGGAAAAAACCTACGACTATATCGCTGTCGTTCGTTGCCGAATGGATGTTGCCTGTAACCTGGGTGGGTTGCGGGTCGAAGACGGAGCCAATGTTTTGGGTCAGTTTAGCCAGTTGATCATAGTAGTTGAAACCCGCCTGGGTTAAGCCTATTTGCTTCACCAAAATGCTGTATTGGTAACCAAGTTTGATAGACGTGCCGGAGACGAACGTAATCGGGTATTGGCTGACAACATCTTTGCTCAGCCGGACGGTGGAAGTCGTCAGGATATTGGTTGAGTTTTCGTTGCCCCAACACCGGAAGATATAGTCCTGACGATCTACCACCTGGTTGTTTTTCAGCTCTTTGTCTGAGAAAAAGTCGGCGGTATACTCCCAGGTTGCCTCGTATTCCCAGCGGTAATACCGGGTGTTGTTGGTGGGGTCGTGGGTGTTCACGTTAATCTGTACGCCCTCGTTTTCAACGCGCCAGCTAACACTATCGACCGGTGGTGATTTAACCACAGGTACGTAGTCAGAGTAATAGTCGAGCCCTTTTGTTGTACGAATATGCAGCCGGTACAACTCGCCTGCCTGGGGAGTTATTCCCGCCAGTGTGTAGGCACCAGCGCTGCTTTCGGTAAACGTGTAAATCGTTTTTTTCTGACTCTCGACCGTTACCTGCGCCTTGGTTTCCAGGATGGGCGTTTTGTTGTCGGCCAGGTTCTGGGTACGTGTCAGACGAATAGTGGAAGTGGCTCCTGGTGTGCTGTTGAAGAACCCGTTCATGACCAGATAGCTGTCTGGCGCACTGATCTCGGGTGGCCGGTAGGGGTCAACGCAACCGCCTGTTGCCAGTAGCAAAAGCAGCGAAAAGCCTATGAGTTGACGTTGAACGGCTGACAGCATGTTACTTCCAGAAATCGGGTTGTTTGTTGGTGCCTCCCCGTAGGCGACAGTCCATGCAGGTCTGGGTGGTTGTCAGGTAGAAAATAGTAGTGCCAGGAGGAGGCTGCCAGGTCGTGACAATAAACGACTGGTTTTTTCGGACCTGATCAATGAGTAGTGTATCTAACAGGCAGCCTCCATCACCGTAATATGGGGGCCATTTGGGTAATTGTGAATTGGCAATAAAAATACGCTTTGTTTCCACAGAACCAACCCGGAAAAAGCCCATGACCAGTTCGCTTTCGTTGGTGGCCGAGTGAATATTGCCCGTAATCTGAGTGGGTTGCGGGTCAAAAACGGAGCCGATGTTCTGGGTCAGTTTAGCTAGCTGGTCGTAGTAGTTGAAGCCAGCCTGGGTCAGGGCCATCTGCTTCACCAGAATGCTGTACTTAATACCAAACTTAGGCGAGCTGCCGGGAATATAGGCCACCGGAAACTGGCTGACAATGTCTTTGCTAAGCCTTGTTGTCGATGTGGTGATGATGTTGGTTGATGCGCCGCTACTCCAGCAATTGTAAAGGCTTTCCTGACGATTGATAACTTCATTACTCTTCAACTCAAAGAGTGAATTGAAGATAGCTTTGTATTCCCAGGTTTCGTCATAATCCCAGCGGTAGTATCGGGTGTTGTTGGTGGGGTCGTGGGTATTTACGTTGATCTGCACGTTCTCCTCGTCGATGCGCCAGCTAACACTGTCGATTGGTGGCGACTTTACCACCGGCACGTAGTCGGAATAATACTCGCTCCCCCTGGCCGTGCGGATGTGCAGCCGGTACATTTCGCCTGCCTGTGGCGTTATGCCTGCCAGCGTGTAGGTTGCACTGCTACCCTCCGTGAGCACATAGTTTGTTTTGCCCTTACTTTCGATGGTAACCTGCGCTTTGGTTTCCAGAATAGGCGTTTTGTTGTCGGTCAGGTTCTGGGTACGTGACAGGCGAATAGCGGTGGAGGCTCCCGGCGTGCTATTGAAAAAACCGCTTACGACCAGATAGCTTTCCGGCGAACTGATCTCGGGTGGCCGGTAAGGATCAACACAACTGCCCACCACCAGCAAAAGCAGCAAACAAGCCAGCCGTGTTGTGTATAACCAGTTCATGGTCAGAACCTAAAATTGTAGGTGATGGATGGAAGCGGCTCGCCGAAAATAGACAACTGATACCCGTTGATCCGGCCGTTTTCCGATTTGAAATAAACCGAATACGCGTTGTGCCGACCCAACAGGTTATAGACCGAGACTGTCCAGGAACTGTGCGCCAGTTTTTTCACCTTATGATTGCCCTCAATGTTCATGGCAATGTCTGCGCGGATGTAATCAGGAATCCGGTACTGATTGCGATCCGAATACAGAAGCCGGGGTGCATTATCGAGCGTAAATTTGCTGACGGGCACGGTAATGGGTCGGCCGGTGCTGTAGGTGAAATTCAGGGAGAAGCTGAACCGGCGGCTGAATTTGTAGTTGCCCACCATCGTCACGTCGTGGGGTTTATCGTAGCTGCTTGGGTAAAAGTTGCCTTTGTTGATCGTTTCGAGGCTACTCAGGCCCTGCGTACGCAGGAGCGTTCGGGCGTAGGTGTAGCTTAGCCACCCGTTCAGCTTACCCGTCGCTTTCTTGATCATTAGTTCCACGCCATACGCCATGCCCTCCGCGTTGACAACGTCGGTTTCGATATGCTGATTGAGCAGCAGGGTCGCGCCGCTTCGGTAATCGAGCATGTTCTGCATGGTTTTGTAATACACCTCCGCCGACATTTCGATGGTGTTGGCGCGGGCATTCTTGTAGAAACCCAGCGAATACTGATCGCCCACCTGCGGCTTGATCGACGGATCGCTCAGCTTCCAGATGTCGGTTGGCGAGATCACGGTCGTGTTCGAGAGCATCTGTATATACTGGCGCGTGCGGTTGAAACTCGCCTTGACAGAGGCCGTGGTAGAGAGCGAATACCGGAGCGCCAGGCGATACTCGGGACCGTGATACGTTGAAATACCCTGATTGGCCCCATACGACAGCGTATCGGTGATGGTGTCTACGGATTTAGGTAAACCCGGCGCATACTGAAACTGGTTGTGCGGCCCCAGGTAGGTATACAACGAATACCGCAAGCCACCACTGATGGAGAGGTTGGCGTTAACGTCGAACCGATCGCCGATATACACGGCACTTTCCCGGCCTTGTTCGGTGGGCACCACATCGGGCAGGATCAACGATTTGGGGCCACGCGGACCAAACGTTCCGGGCGAAATCTGGTATCTCGTGGTGCTGATACCAAAATCGAGCGCGTGTTGATTGCTCGGGTAGTAATTGAAATCTGCTTTTGCCTGAACCTGATTGATGGCAAACGCCAACTGGTACGCGTTGACTGGATTTTTCTCGCTCAACACGTCGTACTTGTACCCACTGTAGCTACCCGTAAAGACACTATACAGTTTGTTAGTGAAAACATGTTTCCATTTCAACGTAGCCGTCTGATTCTGATAGGTATACGCCGTATCGCTGGCCAGTTTAAACCGGTCTTTGCTGAGGTAACCCGTCAGGTAAAGGGTGTTTTTGTCGTTGAAGTCGTGCGTGATGTGCAGGTTAAGGTCATAAAACTGCCCCTGACTTTTGCTGTAAGCGCCGTTTTGTAACTGCTTCAGCAACCAGTCGGAATAGGTAGACCGGAGGCCAATGATGAACGACGTTTTATCTTTGAAAATCGGCCCTTCCAGCGTCAGGCGGCCGGTGAGCAGGCCAATACCCCCCGATCCGATAAATTTTTTCTTGTTGCCATCGCGCGTCTGCACATCCAGTACCGACGAGAGCCGCCCCCCAAACCGCGAAGGAATGAAGCTTTTGTACAGCTCGGCGCTTTTGATCATGTCGGGGTTGAACGCAGAGAAGAAGCCAAACAGATGGGATGAGTTGTAGATCGTGGCATCGTTATACAAAATCAGGTTCTGATCGGTAGAGCCGCCACGAACGTTCAGGCCCGTTGAACTTTCGCCAACCGTTTTCACGCCCGGCAGGGTTTGAATGACCCGCAGCAGATCGGCTTCGCCGAGGGCGGTAGGCACCTGCTTGATGCTTCGGATATCGACCCGTTCCTGGCCCATTTGCAGGCCCGATATGTTTTTGTCTTTTTCCGCTTCGATCACCACTTCTTTCAAGGCAATCACATCGTCGGCCATCTCCAGATCAAACTTGCCGTCATCGTAGAGCACAATCCGCCGCCGCCCGTCTTTCATGCCAATGCTTCGTAGTTTCAGTTCATGTCGGCCGCGGGGCAGCGTAATGGAATAATAGCCAAACTGGTCGGTTGCGGTGCCAACGCGCGGGTTGTCGAGGTAAACGGAAGCGCCCACGATTGGCTCGCCCGATGCCGAGTTTCGAACGTACCCGGCCAGGGTAGCGCGCCCCGCCCGGATGGGAGTGGTTCGTTTGCCTATTTCGTATACTTTCGTTTCGGGCTGTACCGTCTTTTTCTGGGTCTCGGTCAGGTACGTGTTCATGGTTGAATCTGAACCGGAATCGAACCCGCCCCGACGGAAAAACCCAATCGGGAGTTCCGTTCGAATAACCCGGCTGACGGTGATGTACACCCGATGCTCCTTGTCGATGGCGTATCCGTAGCTGGTGCCCTCGAAAACGCGTTGCAACACCACCGGCAGGAGTTGATTTTCCACGCGTGCGCCTACCAGCATACTATCGGCATAGGCTGGGTTGTAATAAAATCGGTAGGGCGTCAGGGCTTCAATCCGCTGGGCAAACTGCTCCAGGCGCAGGTTCTGAAAATCACCACTAATGGGCTTGTCGGGCGTTGATTGCCCAAAAACAGGCACCGCAACGAGGGTGACGGTTACCAAAAGCAAAAGAACACGGTATAAACGGGCCATAGTTACCGGGTTAATTCGTCGTAACGTTGAGCAAGGCGGGCGATCGATAAGCCGTGCTGTTCTCCTTTAAATGGGAGGTTGTTGGCTCGAATGTATTTTCGTAATTCCCGTGTTTGCCCGTCGAAAAGCCCAAGCACAGCCCGTTTCGACTTTACGTCATGATACGCCCCGTCTTTCAGCACATAGAACCGATCTTTTTGCACGTAATTGGCTTTGTACGTTCCGCTCGATACATCTTCATTGATCGTTTTGATCCGGCGCGACACGACCTGCGTTTTCCCGTCGTACAGCATTTCGTAGAACCCCGTTGCCAGGCCCACCGCATTCCCGCCGTCGTCAGGCGAAACGAACCGGACAAATCGATCGGTGTTGATGGAAAAAGCAGTGATGAGTTCATTGCGTAAACGAACCCGAAACCCACTTTGTGCCGGCTTAATCGCCAGTTCGTCCCGCACAACGTCGTATTGCATACGCAGGTTACTATAGTGCACACCGTTGTAGGTGACTGTTCCCGTCTGTAAGCTGTCGACCGGGTAAAATGGGTACCCTTGTATGCGGAAATTGTGGGCAATATATTCGTTACCGTCAAACACGTGCGCCTGCTGCCGGGTAGCCCGTTCGTAGGCCAGAACAGCCTGATCGCGCGCTGCCCGAACAAACGAACTGTCTGACTTTACCGCCTGTCCGAACGCATTAGCCGAGAGAAGAAGAACGAGCAGCACAACGTTGAGAGGCGGCATAGAGAAAGTAGTCGTATTCGTTAGCAAAAACCGGAGTGCTAACAAACATACTGTTGTTACTCATCAAGTTAGACCTGGAATGTGTTCAATAGCGCAATAAATCATATGTTAAACAAGGATTAGGTCAATTGTCCCGGTTTTTGCGTGGATAAATCTTGGACGTAGCTGGCAGTCTGGCCGATTCGATATAGTGTGCACTTCCAAAAACTGTGAATGAAATGGAAACCGACCCCTGGGAATTTCTACAAGCCTACACCGCCGCCCGTATTGCGCGGGGGCGGGCCGGTTATAGTTTGCCAACGAGAGCCCTGCTCGATTTTCAGCTCGATCATGCCCGCGCCCGCGACGCCGTTTATTCGACGCTTGAAACCGGCCGTTTGCTGGCTGAAATAGATCGGATTCAGCCTCGCCCCGTACTGTTGCAGAGCCAGGCTCCAGATCGCCGAACGTACCTGCAACGCCCCGACCAGGGCCGTCGCCTCGACGCCGAATCGTGGCTTCGCCTGCAAACGCTGGGTACATCGCCCGCCGATTTGTCGATCGTGGTTGCGGATGGGTTGTCGGCCACGGCCATCAACACGCACGTTACGCCTTTACTCAGTCAACTGGTGCCTGAACTGGTAGCGCAAGGCTGGACACTGGCGCCCATCTGTCTGGTGCAGCAGGGCCGCGTAGCCATTGCCGACGAAGTGGCTTATGCCCTGAAAACGAATGTTACACTGATATTGATTGGCGAACGGCCTGGTCTCACCTCTCCTGATAGCCTGGGTGCTTACCTGACCTACGTCGATGCGTTGACCCGCCCCCGCTCCGGCCTGACGGATGAGTCGCGCAACTGTGTGTCGAACATCCGGCCCGAGGGAATGCCCTACGATTTTGCCACGCAGAAACTCTTATACCTGCTCACCGAGATGAAAACCCGCAAGTTATCCGGCGTTCAGTTGAAGGATGAAATGGGGTTGCTGGATGGATAAGTAACCAGTGGTAAAGAGGCAGGGCCTGCGATGAAGCGGCCTCTGGAGACGGCGCGGACCATGTAGTAGAGGGTTTTGGTTTCTGAGCCGCCCACCGAGAGGTAGTAGTTGACCCGGTCGTCGCGGATGTCGAAGTAATCGACGGGCGAAGCGTTTTTGATTAGGCGGGTTGTAAACCTCTGTCGGGCATGGTGAAGTGCTGAATTAAGGCCCGATTTACTTTCTTTTCGGCATGCCATAGCTCGTAGTTTTTCTGGAGGTTTACCCAGAATTGGGCGGTGTTGCCGAATGCTTCTGACAGTTTTACCGCAAGTTCGGGGCTGATACCAGCCCGCTCGTTCACGACGGCGGATAGATTCGCGCGGGCAATGCCGATGCCTTTCGCTACTTCGGTAACCGTTAAGCCGCGCTCTTTAATATAATCTTCCCGTAGAATCTCGCCGGGGTGTACAGGTGCCAAGTTGCGTTTCATAAGTTGTGTATGTTAATGATAATCAACGTAGTCTACATCATAGACGTCCCCGTTGTCGAATCGAAAAATTACCCGATAGTTTGGGGTGATGGTAACCGCCCAAAAGTCGGCTAAATCGCCCGTCAGCTTGTGAATGCCTGAACCCATCTGCTGAATATCACTGATCGATGTTACGGCATCCAATTGGTCAAGAATCCGGTTGATCTTTCGCAGGTATTGAGCGGGCAACTTAGCACCGTTACCCTCCTCGTAATACTGCTGTAAGCCTTTGTGACGGAACGTTAGAAGCACATCGGTGTGTATTGTGTAATACTACACATTACACCTGAGAAAGGCAAGATTTGTGGCTTAATGCCTTTCAAGTATTTGATAATACATTTTTGTCATCCTGACCGCACCGGCGGACCGGTCGGGATGACAAAAAAAGCAGAATACAATCTACTCCACCACGACCCGTCCTGCGCCGTTGTAGCTGCGGAGTTCGGGGTTGTACATGGCGTCGGCGGCGGCGGGGCCTACGATGAAACGGCCTTTGGAGACGGCGCGGACCATGTAATAGACGGTTTTGGTTTCTGAACCACCCACTGAGAGGTAGTAGTTGACCCGGTCGTCGCGGATGTCGAAGTAATCGACGGGCGAGGCGTTTTTGATCCAGTCGAGGGTGCGCTGTTCGGCCGTGCCGTTCTGGGCGGTGGCGCCGCTGAGGCGTGGGTTCTCTACCTCGAAACCGGCGGGAAGCAGGTCGGTCAACACCACGTTCTTCACCGGTAAGCCCGATTGGCTGCTCAGGGTCAGCTTCACCACGATCAGGTCGTTTTGCCTGAAGCGCGTCTGCACGGCTCCGTCGCGGCTCAGGTACGTCCGGCGCACAATCAGCCCACGGTCTTCGTCAGGTACGTTGCCAGAGGTCGGTACGCCTTCGCTTTGGCCGAAATAATACAGGCTTCCGCTGCCTTTGGCGGTCAGCGTCAGCGGTTGGCCGGTGGGTAGTCGGCGGAGGATCACATCAGTGCCGGTAAACGTGCCCAGGGCTTTGCCTGCGCCGGTCAGCGTGGCGGTGGCGGTGCTGTTGGCGTTTTGTTTGGCCAGCTTGCCGAGGGCCAGAAACGCAAAGGCGGCTTCCTGCGTGTTCAGGTAATCGGCCTGCTGCACCGCGCCAGACAGTTGCCGGGCCAGCGTCGGAATCTGCAAATTATCGGGATCGGTGTCGACCAGGTTGCTCAGCACCAGCGCCACGTTGCGGATCGGCGAGGCGTAACTGTCGCCGGTTTCGCGGCCCATCGTTCCGGCGGCAAACTGCTTCGGCAGGAGGGAGGCGCTGCTTGCCTGATCGCCGAGGCGGGCGTAGGTCGTCGCCAGCAGGTAACGTCCGTCGGTGGTCAATGACGTACCTGCCGATTCCTTGTAGACGCTCATGGCGGCGCGGTTTGGTTTTTCGGCCAGCGCCAGCACATACAGGCCGTAGAGGTTCGTCCGGCTCGCCACAGTGCGGTCGGTGCGCGAGCCGTCTTCGTTCATCACCGATACCGTTTCAGTGCGGTTGTTGCCCGTCAGCGTCGTGAGGCGGTCAATGAGTTTGCTCTTCACCGTGGCGTTTGCCTCAAAGCCCGCTTTTTCGGCTTCGACCATGAAGTGCAGCGCGTAAGCCGTGGCCCACGGATCTTCCACGTTGTAGCCCGGCCAGAGCGTGACACCGCCGTTGAACAACTGCCGGTTTTCGATCTGCTGCAACGCTTGCTGAATGTTCGTCGCCGGGTTATAGTCCGACTCGCCATTGCGGACGAAATAGACCGTGCCCTGCCGCACCGTTTTGGTCAGGTCGGCGAAGTAGAGCTGCGGAAACGCTTTCGAGATGGTCTGTTCCGTGCAACCGTGCGGATAGCCCAGCAAATAGCTCAGCGTTTTGGCATACTGCACCACCGGCGACCGGCTGATGGTGAGGCTGCTGCGCGTGGTGCCCGGCAGGAAATTGCCCGTCAGCGTCAGGGCCTGGGTACGTCCACCCGCCACCACGCCCGCTACTGTGGTTTTCTGCAACGGCGCGGCGGGGCGAACGGTGATGTCGGTTTTCTCGACGTACGTTTTGCCCATCGCAGTCACCGTCACCGTAATATCCCCCGGTCCAACGCCGCCCGTGGCCCGGATGCGGAAGGTCGTGCGGCTTTCGCGCCCCGGCTGAACGGTCAGCGACTGCGACACGCTACGGCCCGAGTCGGCTACCACCTGTAGCGGCCCGCTGACGGTGACTTTCGCCACTACCCCGGCGGCTTTGCTGGTCGTGTTGCTCAGGTTAACGGGCATGTTCAGCTCATCGCCGGGCGACAAAAAACGCGGAATGCCGGGGCTGATCACGATCGGGTCCGATACGGTCATGCCCTGCTCGCCCGACCCGAAGGCGTTGTCTTTGTAAGCCACGGCCATCACACGCAACGTACCTGAGAACTGCGGAATGTCGATGGTGTATTCGGCCTCGCCCGAGCTGTTGGCTTTGAGCACGCCGCTCCAGAGCGCCACGAGTTGTACGCGCTTGTTGCTCAGCGGATTCACGCGCCTTTCCAGATCGTAGCCGTCACCGCCACTGCTCGACCGGCTTCGGAGCGACAGTTCGGGATACAGCAAGGCGTAGCCATCAGACGGAATCACTTCCAGCGCCCGTTTCTGGAAAAAATAGCTGTGCGGATCGGGCGTTTTGAAGTTTTTCAACTGCAAAATCCCCTCGTCGACCACCGCAACCGTCACCGATGCGTTGGCCTTTGTTTTCACGCGAATGGTCTGTTTCGTCTTGGAAAACGACTTCGCCACGGCCTCGATCGTCACTGGCAATTTCGTGTCGGGATCGGTCACGGCTACCGACGCGAAGCCGTGAGCCACGGTCAGCGGGAGGTCGGTGCCGTCCATGGCGCGGATGAGCGTGGCCGTGACGTAGGCGTTGGGCAGGTGCGCTTCATCGACGGAAAATGTCCATTCGGCGGCTTTGTTTTCGGTGGTCAGCCAGGCGTGGGTTAGTACACCGCTGCGCTCTACCGTCACCAGGATTTTCCCCTCGAACGGTGCTTTGAACAGGACTTTAACGGTGGAGCCGGTTTCGTAGGAAGGCTTGTCGAACTCCATCAATACCTCGCCTTCGGTGCTTACTTCAAACGACGAAGCCGACGTGCTGCCCCAGCCATAGGCATAAAAGTCAGCGGCCGTATGCCCCACCGCGCCCGGTCGACGTACCCGGACTTCGTACTCGCCCGACACCGTGGGAACGTACCTGAACGGCGTGGGTTTCGCGCCCAAGCTCAGCGTGTTGGTGTACACGATCTTCTCGCGGCGTTTGCTGCTGTATTTGATCTGTCCGTCGGCCTGTTTTTCGGTCACGGTCTGGTAATCGAACCGCACCACCTCGACCTGTGCCTTGGCCGACTGCGGTTGACCGTCCTTATTCAGGCCCACGACCTCAACGGCCAGCGGCGTGTTGGTGGTCAGGTACGTATCGGCCAGCCGGATGCCGTAGAATACGTCCTGCGTCTGCACGTCGAGGCGGCGGAGGCGGTTCACGGGTCGGCCATTTTCGTCGAAAACGGTGACGAATAGCTTGGCTTCAAGCAGCCCGATGTCGCGGTAATCGGCGGGGATGGGGAAGCTTTCGGTGGCTTGTCCGGCGGCGTCGGTCCGGCCCTGCCGCAGCGTTTTCTCGAACGACGTGGGTACGCCCGTCGCCTCGGCGGGGATGCTGAACGTGTAGGCTCCGTAGCCTTTGGGGGCAAAAACGCGGCGTTTCAACTGCAATTCAACTTCGTAAGCCCGATCAGACGCGGGTGGGCCGAACAGGTTCTGCGCCGTGGCTGACAGCACGATCGTTTGCCCCGCTTTGTAGCTGTCCTGCGCTGTTTTCACGTCGACCTTGATGCGGTCGGGAATAAACTCTTCGATGCTGATTGCCTGCGAGGTAAGCAACGTATTACTGGCGTTCAGCACTTCCACGGTATAGTTGCCCGTCACGGCGGCGGGGTCAACAGGTACGTCGGTTTGCACCGATCCCTGCTCGTCGGTCACCTTGCGGAACACACGGTATTCGCTGCCGTTGGGCATCAGCACCCGCACCGTCAGCGGAATTTCGGCGATGGTGGTTTTGCTGCCCGCTTCGTTACGGATAACGGTGTTCAGGTGAATCGTTTCGCCGGGGCGGTAAATGTTGCGGTCGCCATAAACAAAGGCATTCAGGCCCGTCGCGTTCGTGCGTTTACCATCCACCTCGAAGCGCGACGTTTCTACCTGCGTGTCGGTCAGGTGCAGGAAATTAAAGTCATCGGCGGTGCGGGCCGTGAGCATGGCAATGGTGAAGCCCAGCGCTTTTTCCTGGATTTTCTCGAAACGAACAAACCCCTTTCCATCGGTCTTCAGCGTGTACACCGACTGGTTATTGCTGCTGATCAACGAAATCTCCACGCCATCGAGCGGCTCGGCGGTCTGAATGGAATTGGCCCAGACCAGCAGATCAGTATCCGTTTTCCGGGCAATCAGGCCGATATCCGAGATCGACACCAGTTGCGTCGCCGATACATACGCCTCGTCTTTCGACTGTACCGACACCAGGTACGCGCCGCGCAGAGGCCGCTCACGGTCGCCG
This sequence comes from uncultured Fibrella sp., assembly GCF_964250085.1. Lineage (NCBI taxonomy): Bacteria > Pseudomonadati > Bacteroidota > Cytophagia > Cytophagales > Spirosomataceae > Fibrella > uncultured Fibrella sp. Next base: position 81,993 of record NZ_CAXUEC010000001.1, read on the forward strand.
CCGCCCTGCTCAGGAATGGCCAGGTTCAGGGCCGACACGCCGCGTACTTTCGGCAGATCGCTCGTCTGCACCGTCTTATCGACCAGCACGCTGCTCAGGTCGCCCTCTTCGTCATTTCCGTACGAATACGTACCTGACGGTCCCCAGGTGGCATCTTCGCCGGTGCCCTGCTGCACGTACTCTTCGTAGCGGTTATTTTTCAGATAATGCAGCAGGTTGTTTTCGTACAGCCGCGCAATTTTCACCTGCACTTTTTCCACGTTCGTGATACTCAACCCCACATTCCGCGACCCTTTCGACGACAGATACAGCGCATTTCGGGTGGCGAATTGTAGCCCGGCGGGCATTTTTCCGAAGAACACATCGCGCGAAACGGGCTCTTCGAGTTTGGTGTTCAGCACCCCGCGCATGGCGTCGGTGAAGGTGATGACGTAGGTGTCGGTTTCGTTGAAATCGCCTTTGATCAGCAGGCCGTTCTCGGTGAGCTCGGCAGTGGTTTTAACGGCGGGCTGAATGGTGTAATACTGGCCAGGATTCTGGGTTGGTTGCAGCGTTTGCGTGGTCACCACGCGCACCGTGCCCAGTTGGCTTGCGTAGCCGGTCTGCACATCCACCACCTCCAGCTTCGAGCGGGTCGGTAGCGTGGCGGTTTGCTGAATGGATTCGGTACTCGTATAGGCCGTGTTCGGCACTTTTATGCCTTTATCGACGGTAAATGTCAGCGGCTTTTCATTGTCGGCATTCGGCGCATCGGTCAACGTGACAACCAGGCCACCACCAGAGAGCGCATCGCCTTGCGCTTGAATCGGCCCCGCCGTAACGGTTGCGTCTTCCGCTTTGATGCCCAGCCGCGACGCCACTTCTGCGGCCGAAACGGGGTAGTTGAACCGAAGTCGTGTTTTGGCAACTGGTTGCCCGGACGTACCTGAGCCGTTACCTGATGCACGTGTCCACCACGTTTCGGTACCGACCAGTTGCAGATACGGCGTATGAAATTCGATCTCTTCGCCCGATACGCTCAGGTCTTTATCGGTCGCATTCCGAAGCAGTTCTTTCGACAGTTCGGCGCGGTAATTCGTGGCGGGATCGAAGGCCGTGGCGGGCGAAAATACCAGCTCGCTCGGCGACGTCCATTTGAATTGCCCTTTCACAGCGGGCTTGAAGGTGATGTACGGCGTTGATTCCCAAACGTCCGCCTGCGAGCCGGTCCCATCCGGCCCGACGTTTTTATTGAAGGAGAAAACCAGGTTTTGCGACTGCTGAATCTCATCCTCGAAGTTGCGGCCAACCACCGAAACGGTATTTGATAAACGGGCGCAGTGCGACAGCGTCAGCGTGACGGTCAGGAGTGCCGGCCACAGGCGGGCGGGGGCAGAAAAGAACATGAATGGCAAGGGTTTACGCTGCTAATAAACGCAGAATTCCGGTGCCTTTCGTATAGTAAGAGGGGATTGTCTTTTGTACGGTAATGTAGCGGTAGGTTAGACTAAAGAGCTATAGTGGGCTGGTGCTGTATTGCTTCGCGCTACGTGCCCTTCGACTAGGCGTCCCCGACAGGCTCAGGGTGACAAGAAATTCAGGTACGTCCATGATGACCTTGAGTGGGATTGTCACCCTGAGCCTGTCGGGGACGCCTAGTCGAAGGGCACGTAGCGCGAAGCTTTTTTCCTTTCTACAAACTAGCCAATACGCGTTCGGAGGCGTTCAGCAAATTCTCGGCAATGCAGTCACCGGCCGAATCGGTGGGGGCATGGGTTACGTGTACCGTTTTAACACCCACGCGGCGACCGGCGAGCATGTCGCGCAGGGCATCACCGATCATCCACGATTTAGTGACGTCGATGTTGTATTTGGCGATGGCTTTTTCGAGCATCAGCGACTCCGGCTTGCGCGTTAGCGAGCGGGTATTGTAGTCGGGGTGATACGGACTGTAGTAGATATCGTCGATCAGATTGCCACACTGTTCCTGCAAATAATTGTGGCAGCGCATCACATCGTCGCGGGTGTACAACCCTTTGGCAATACCCGCCTGATTAGTCACCACAATTAGCATGTAACCTGCTTCCTTGAGCCGCCGAAGCCCTTCCACGACACCATCCGGGATAATGAAGTCTTCGACCCGATACACATAGTCGGTCCGATCCTCATTCAGTACCCCGTCGCGATCAAGGAAGATGCACTTATTCATGGTTGAGCTAGTCGTATGTTTGATAGTCGGTTGCAATATACGCATCTAATTAAACTATTTCATTAAGTAATTGCAATTAATCAAGCAAAAACCTGGCCGAAGTTTTCAAATAGGGAAGTTTGCTTACTACATGCCTTTCTACCTCTACCTGATAGACAACAGTTGCTATGGTTCGTTTAACATTTTTAGTGCTCTTTTTGCTTTCTGTTTACCAGCATTCAGCGGCTCAAACCACCGATTTTGCTTCCTACACGCAGGTGATCACAGGCAGTAACCAGACGTATCCCATGCAGGCTATTACCGGCGGAACGTACCTGATGGGCAGCCCTGCTACCGAAAAAGGGCGTAAACCAGACGAAGGGCCGCTGCATAAGGTCACCGTTGAACCCTTCTGGATGGGGAAATTTGAGGTCACCTGGGATATCTACGACCTGTTTACGACAAAAAATATCGAAAAGGAAATGGCTTCCCGCTATCCTGAAGGAGCCGACCTAAGCAAAACCGACGCCACTACCCGGCCGAGTCCGTCGTATGTGGATATGTCGTTTGGCATGGGCCGCTCGGGCTATCCGGCGATCAACATGACGCAGTATGCGGCGGTCAAATTCTGTGCCTGGCTGTATGACAAAACGGGTATTTTTTACCGCTTGCCCACCGAGGCTGAATGGGAGTATGCCTGCCGTGCTGGTACAACCACACCCTTCTCGTTCGGAGCCGATCCGAAATTGCTGGGTACGTATGCCGTGTATAAAGCCAACAGCGGGGGCGGCTATAAGAAAATCGGCACTAAGAAACCCAATAAATTCGGCCTGCACGACATGCACGGAAATGTGATGGAATGGACGCAGGATCAGTATATCAGCGACTATTACGCGCAGGTGGCCAAAGGCCTGGTGAACGAGCCGTACGCGCCCCGAAAAACACTGTACCCGAACAGCGTTCGGGGCGGCTCCTGGGACGATGACGCAACAGTGTTGCGCTCAGCCGCCCGCACGCCATCCGATCCCGCCTGGAAAGTGATCGATCCGCAAAGCCCGAAATCAGACTGGTGGATGACCTCTGCCTCGTTCTGTGGTTTCCGAATCGTGCGCCCCATGAAAACCCCTTCCGTTGAGGAAATCAGGGCCTATTACGACATTAAGCCGATCAAGGATTATTAACAGAAACACTGGGGGAATTATTTTTCGCCCGCCAGTTGTAGTAGCGGATTCCCCGCCCGAACGGGTAATAAATGGCCTTTCTTGTCTGTTAGTCCCATCTTTTCCAGCCAGTTGACGAATTCAGGAGCGGGTTTGCTGCCCAGCACCTGCCGCACATATTGTGCATCGTGAAAACTGGTGCTCTGGTAATGGAGCATCACATCGTCGGCACCGGGCAGGCCCATCACAAACGTCACGCCCGCCGCGCCGAGCAACGTTAGCAGCGTGTCCATATCGTCCTGATCGGCTTCGGCGTGGTTGGTGTAGCAAACGTCGACGCCCATAGGCAGGCCGAGCAGTTTTCCGCAGAAATGATCTTCCAGCCCCGCCCGGATAATCTGTTTGCCGTCATACAGGTATTCGGGACCGATGAAGCCCACTACCGAGTTGACCAGCAACGGATTGAACGCCCGCGCTACCGCATAGGCCCGCGCCTCGCAGGTTTGCTGGTCAACGCCGTGATGCGCATTGGCCGACAACGCGCTGCCCTGCCCGGTTTCAAAATACATTACGTTTTGCCCAACTGTGCCGCGTCGCAGCGCCAGCGTGGCTTCGTATCCTTCGCGCAACAAGGCCAGATCAACGCCGAACGACCGGTTCACGGCTTCGGTGCCGCCAATACTCTGAAACGCCAGATCGACCGGTGCTCCCTGCTCAATGGCCCGAATGGTGGTGGTCAAGTGACTCAGTACGCAGGTTTGCGTAGGAATAGCCAGCCGCTCACGTACTTGATCGAGCATGCGGAGCAGGTTGATCGTGACCGGTACGCTATCAGTCGCCGGATTGACGCCAATCACCGCGTCGCCCGATCCGTAGCAGAGGCCGTCGATGAGGCTGGCCGTGATGCCCCGCAGGTCGTCGGTGGGGTGATTGGGTTGCAGGCGGGTATGAAACCGGCCGGGTCCACCGAGCGTATTCCGAAAGCGGGTGACGATATGGCAGTTCCGCGCCACACTGATCAGGTCCTGGTTCCGCATCAATTTCGACACGGCGGCAACCATTTCGGGTGTCAGGCCACGGTGCAGGCGGGTGAGCTGGGCCGGGTCAGCAGCTAGCAGGTGATCGCGCAAGTCGCCAACGGTCAGGTGACGTAGCTGAGCGAAGGACTCGGCATCGTGGGTATCGATAATGAGCCGGGTCACTTCGTCCTGCTCGTAGGGAATCACCGCTTCGTTGAGGAACGTACCCAGCGGCAGGTCGGCCAGCGTCATTTGTGCCGCCACGCGCTCTTCGGCCGACGCCGCTACCAGCCCCGCCAGTTCATCGCCCGACCGCCGGGACGACGCCTGCGCCAGCAGCGTTTTCAGGCTGGCAAAGGTGTAGGTACGTTGCCCGATGGTATGCCGATACATGCAGTTGAGTTGCGAGTGGTTTTGGTACTACTTGTTTAGCCGAACGGCCAATTAACGCATCTAAATTAAACCAATCACCCCAATCAGGCAGGTGCTTTTCCTCCCGGCCACGGTATAACCGCCCGGCTGAGTTACGTAGCCGAGTATTCCCGGTATGGCAAAGTGACCATTCTTAACAAGTTATTACATTATTCGAGTAATTACTATGAAAAATCACAGTAATGTGCCTTCAATGGCTTAAACTGTCATTAATAAAACAAAACGCTTTACTTATGAAAAAAAGAATCCTGGGATTCGTCTTGCTACTGGCAGTCGCATCCGCATGTAAAAAGGGGGACGACAACGGGGGGACCACACCGGTACCGCCTGTGGTGGAAGCCACAACGTTGAAGGGAGCCGCTACATTTCCCATTGCTGTGGCGGGCAGTAATAACGCTTTTCTGACAAATGCCATCTCATCTACGGTGCTCAGGGGTGAATTTAATGGCATCACGTTTGAAAACGAAATGAAGAACAGCTCCCTCGTGACTAGTTCCGGGGGGTTCAATTTCGCTACGGCCGATGCCATGGTGGCGGCGGCACAGGCGGCGAATATTCAGGTGCACGCCCACGTGTTAGCCTGGCACTCTCAATCGCAGGGAACCTATTACAGGAGCATTCTAAGTGCGGCTACGCCAAGCGGTACCAATCTGATTCCAAACCCTGGATTCGAAACTGGAGATGCAGTCAGTTTCGGCAATTTTACCATACTGAATACCGGCAATCCAGCCGGCACTGCCAGCGTAACAGTAGGCGCCGGCACAGCCGAGGTACGTTCCGGTACCCGGTCGATGAAAGTAGTGAACCCCACTGCCTACAATACTGAGCAATGGCGGGTGCAGGTGGCTACCGATCCGATTCCGCTGACCGTGGGCAAGCAATATCAGGTTAGCTACTGGGTGAAAGCGGCAACGGCAAACGGCTCTATACGGCTTTCTACCCAGCCATCGGCTTTGTATCAGGCCGATCAGACAATCGGCACTGCCTGGCAGCAGGTTGTCTGGCTCATAACGGCCAATGAAGCGCAAACCCGCATTGTGTTCGATATGGGACGTACCAACAATACTTATTATATCGATGATGTAAGCGTCAATGAATTGATCTCTGCGGGTGGTCCCACCAATAACTATACAAAAGTGGACAGCCTGCTTAAAAACAACATTCAACAGATTGCGGGGCACTTTAAAGGTAAAGTGCGGGGCTGGGATGTGATCAATGAAATGTTTTCTGATGGCCCTGCCGGCGCTATCAGAAACAACACGAATACAGCCAACGCTACCGCAAACGATGTGTTTGTCTGGAGCGCGTATTTGGGCCGTGATTTTGGGGTAAAAGCATTCAAATATGCCGCTGAAGCTGATCCGTCGGCAAAGTTGTTTATCAACGATTACAACCTCGAATCGTCTACGGCCAAGCTGGATTCACTGATTAGTTATGTGGCAGAGATCAGAAGCAAGGGCGCTAAAGTGGATGGGATAGGTACCCAGATGCACATTAGCATCAGCACGAATAAAGACCAGATCGACACCCACTTCAGGAAGCTGGCGGCTACGGGCTTGCTGGTTCACGTGTCTGAACTGGATATAGGCGTTAACACTACGAATGCAACCAGTTTAACGCTTACCGATGCCCTGGAAACCACGCAGGCTGAGATGTACAGTTACGTCGTCACGTCCTACATGCGGAACGTACCCAAGGCGCAGCGTTATGGTATAACTATTTGGGGCATACTCGATGATCAGAGCTGGCGGTATAGAAGTGGTGCAGATTATCCGCTTCTTTTCAACCCAGCCGGTACTAAAAAGAAAGCCTACAATGCCGTGTTGAGCGCATTGAAATCGGGGCTGTAAGTCACATTGCCACAACATAATACAAGTCTGGTCAGCCATCCAGGTACATTTTAGCGTATGTCACGCTCTGAAATGTACCTGGATGGCTGACCAGACTTGTATTATGCCAATCCTCTACGTTTAACCTGCGCCTGAAACGACGGATTCTGTTAATCTTGCACATCTGAACCGTCGGACCGCTTTCATAAAAAACGCTGATGAAGATTTCCTGGCGAACAGCTTGTGCGTTAGTTATCTCGAATATGGTTGGCACGGGCGTATTTACCAGCCTGGGTTTTCAACTGGCCGTAGTCCAGAATACCTGGTCAATTGTGCTTTTATGGGTACTGGGCGGTGTTCTTGCGCTGATCGGTGCCTTCACCTTTGCCGAATTGGGCACGCACTACGCCCACGAAAATGGGGGTGATTACGTATTCATTTCCAAGGGATTACATCCATTTTTGGGCTATCTGTCGGCCTGGGTATCGCTCGTGGGCGGATTTGCAGCACCAGTCGCCATTGCGGGGAAAGCGATGGAATCGTATCTCGCGCCCGCCTTCGGCCTGCCCAATCTGCGCGTTTTGACGGTGGCGGTGGTGCTGCTCATTGGCTTGTTGCACTCGGTTAGCCTACGCCACAGCAGCGTATTTCAGAATGCGACCACGCTGGTGAAGATCGGTTTTATAGCGGCCATTCTGGCGGTGGGTGTATTCGCCCCGGCCATTTTCGGCAATGCGTTGCGCTGGGACAGCAGCTATCAGGCCGAGGTGTTCACGTCGCCTTTCGCCGTTTCCCTGCTCTATGTTACCTACGCCTACACCGGCTGGAATGCCGCCGCCTATATCGTGGCCGAAATCCGTGATCCGCGCCGGAACCTGCCGCGTGCGCTCCTGCTGGGTACGTTGGGTGTGGCCATTATCTATGTTTGTCTGCAACTGGTGCTGCTCAAATTGGCCCGCGTCGAGCAATTGCAGGGGCAGGTCGATGTGGCGGTTATCTCGCTGGCGAACGTGCTGGGGCCATCGGGCGGGCGATTGGTGGGTGCGGGCATTGCCATTCAGTTGATCGCCACCATGAGTTCCTACGTGTGGGTGGGCGGGCGGGTAACACAACGCATGGCGCAGGATTTTCCGCTCTGGCACTTCTTCAGCAAGCAGACAGCCGGGCAAATTCCGGTGCGGGCAATCTGGCTACAAGTGGGCATCACGCTGGTGTTGCTCTTCTCTGGTACGTTGGAACAGGTGCTGCTCTGCACATCGTTTGTGTTGCAATTGATGGGTACGCTGGCGGTGGCCAGTTTGTTACGTACCCCACGCCAGCCCGGCGATTTTCCGAGTCCGCTTCGTCCGTGGCTCCAATGGGGGTATATTGCCTTTAGCCTATTTGTACTGGGCTTCATCCTGACCGATCGCCCCCGCGAAAGCCTGATTGGGCTGGCTGTTGTGGCGGTGGGCGGCGCAACGTACTGGCTTAAAAAGAGCGGAGACGCCCAATGAACATCTACCTCGATTTTATAACGCTTTTCGACGTTTTCTGCATTGTCCAGGGCCTGACCACGGCTACGTGGCTGTTCTGGACGCCCAACAAACCCGCCAATCGCTGGCTGGCCTGGCTGATCCTGGGCCTCACGCTTCAGACAATCGACTACTTTCTGAGCCGGTCGGGCGTGTATTATCGGCATCGGTCGCTGTATTTCATGCCGCTTTTTTTCTCCTGGAGCTTCGGTCCGCTCTTTTATGGGTACGTTCGGGCGCTGACAAACAAGCCGCCCACCATCAGCAGGTTCTGGTTGTTACCTGTCGTGGTCCAGGTCCTGTTTTATTGCGTTTTGACGGTACAGACGCTCGACACAAAAGCGTGGTTCTGGCAAACCGTTCACAAACCGTACACGCGCTATGTCGATTACTACGTTGGCTGCGGCTTGATGCTGTATTTTCTGGCCCGTAGCTGGAAAACCATCGAGTCTGACAATCCAGCGGGAAACTGGCTCAACGGGTTGATAAAAAGCCTCGCCGTTTTTTATGTCATCGCCGCCATCGACCCGCTAGTCAACGCAACGTACCTGGCCCCCAACGCTCCCCGATTCTACCTCACAACCCTGGCTCTACCTTTTTTTGCGTACATGCTGGCACTGACGGGCCTGTTTCGCGACCGGTTCAAGCGCGTGGTAAAACAGCCACCAATCATCGTCTCGGCCGATCAGCAGGAGCGGCTTCGGCGGGCAATGAGCGTCGACAAACTATATCGAAACCCGGATCTAACCCTCGCTGTGCTGGCCGAACACCTCGGGTTAACGACCAATGCGGTTTCCCGGTTGATTAACGCGGGATTCGACCGCTCCTTCGCCGACTTCGTGAACGCCTACCGGGTCGATGAAGTGAAGCAGCGGCTGGCCGCGGGCGAGGCCGACCGGGTAACGATTCTGGCCCTGGGACTCGACGCGGGCTTCTCATCGAAAACGACCTTCAACCGGGTCTTCAAGGAACAGACCGGTTTTACCCCGAAAGACTACGAAAAGAAGTCCCAAATCACACCGTGGGACGACACGGCGCCTGAAACGCTCTAAGTTTGGTGCATAAACCATACAACAATGCACACGGTACTACTCATGGCCTGGCTCATGTTGAGCGGCCTTCTACTGGCTGGCCACGCCACCGCCCAGATTCCTAAAACCACGGCCGACCGTATGCAGCGCGTCGAGAACAGCCTGATTCCCTACGTACCTGTAACGGGTTTCAATAACTGGAACCTGACCGACCGGATGGCCTTTCACCGCGTACAGGGCCTGAGTATCGCCGTGATGCACAACTACCGGATCGACTGGGTGAAAGCGTATGGAGTAGCCGACACAACAACCCGCCGACCGGTAACGACCGAGACGCTGTTTTCGGCGGGCTCCATCTCGAAGCTCGTTGCGGCCATGGCTGCAATGACTCTGGTAGACCGAAAGAAAATGGCGCTCGACACGCCCATCAATACGTACCTGACTTCCTGGACATTGACCGAAAACGAGTTTTACCGCCAAAAACCGGTCACGCTGGGGCTGCTCCTGAGCCACCGGGGCGGCACAAGTCAATCCGCTTATTTTGGCTACACACCCGACAAGTCGCCCCTGCCATCGGTGGTCGATATTCTGTCGGGTGCGCCCGGTACCGAAACCCGACGGGTGGTGGTGAACAGTGAGCCGGGCAAAGAGTTTCGGTACTCGGGTGGTGGGTATCTGGTGGCGCAACAGGCAATGGCAGACGTGAGCAAACAGGATTTTGCCACGTTTACCAACGAAGCATTGTTTCGTAAGCTGGGCATGATGCACTCCACGTTTGCGCAGCCATTGCCCAAGCAACTGGACCGTAACGCGGCCTGGGCTTATTCTGAGAACGGCTGGTTTAAAGGCATGCCCTACGTGTATCCGCAGGCGGCTCCGGCCGGTCTCTACAGCACCCCCACCGATCTGGCCCGCCTGCTGATTGACCTGCAAAACAGTTATCGCGGTAAAGGCGGGATACTGAGTCAGGCAGCAGCCCGGACTATGTTAACGCCCAGAGCCCCGGTTTCTAGTGGCTATTATAAAGAAGAAATTGGCATGGGTCCGTTTTTTTTGCAACGGACTGATAACCAGACAAAAGCAGGGGTTTATTTTGAGCATACCGGTGTAAATGCCGGCTTTCTTGCCTACGCAATCGGTAGTCTGGAAGGAGGCAACGGCGTAGTTATTATGATGAATAATGATGGGGGAGCCAGCGAGTTGGGTAAGGAAATCAGGCGGGCCGTGGCGCAGGTTTATCAGTGGCCCGGTTTTCTGCCCGATCCCATTACGCCCCGCCCTCAGCCCGAATCCGTACTGGCTGGGTACGTTGGTCGGTTTCAGCGCGGGCCCGATGAAGTCATCACGTTCCGAAAAGAGCAAAACTACCTTGTTGAAACCATTAATGAAGGCAATCCGATCTACTGTTTCCCCATTGCCCGTGATACCATCGCCTTTTCCGATTATCCCCTGAAAGCATATTTCCACCGCAATGCTTCAGGTCAGGTCGATTCTGTGCGAACAGAATGGCAACAGACCGCCATGCGTCGTTTGAGTGATAATGAATTGCTGCCCAACGAGTTGATTCGGGCGGGACGAATCGCTGAGGCCGTAAACGGGTACAGAGCTATGAAAAAAGGACTGTATGATCTGACCTACATGGCTTATGACTTTACCAATCGACGGCCCGCCAACCTCGACGCGGCAAAAGGTATTCTGGAGCTGGCGCAGGAACAGCACCCTCAGGCCAGCATCGTGTATGCCCGGTGGGGCGATTTATACCAGAAGCAGGGAAGCAAATCGAAGGCTATAACCGCCTATGAAACAGCCACAAAACTTGATCCCAATGACACCGATAGCCGCGAAAAGCTGACCGCCTTACTGGCTCATTGAGGTAGAGTTATGGCTGTATCTAGCCTTATGCGGGCTAAAGTGAGTCAGCGGGATTAGGCTGCGTCTAAACCATTTCGAGTCTATTTAGTCAATAGGTATATAGCTACGTAATAGATCGTGGCTTTACTCAACTAAACGACTTAAACCATGAATCGCTTTTCACTCCTAGTCGTAGGGTCTCTGTTATCAACGTCGACCCTATCGCTTGCTCAAACTACGGGCGGCCTTCCGCAGGCCCTTCTTGAGCTTGTCGGCTCTGTCACCCTTTCCGACGCGCAGGTGGTTGAAGCCTCGAAACAGGCTGTACAACAGATGGACGCGCAAAACCAGGTGGCGGGTCCGAGTGATCCGTATACCGTTCGGCTGAACAAAATTGTGGCTCGCCACCACACCATCAGTGGCATTCCGGTCAACTACAAAGTGTATTTGACCAAAGACGTCAACGCTTTTGCTACCGCCGACGGCAGTGTGCGGGTGTTCAAAGGTCTGATGGACATTATGACCGATCAGGAAGTGCTGGCGGTGATGGGCCATGAGATGGGGCACGTGGTGAACAAAGATTCACGCGACGGGATGAAAGCCGCCCTTCGCCGGTCGGCCGTTCGTGATGGACTAGCTTCCCGGTCGGGTACCGTTGGGCAGGTAGCCCGGTCGCAGTTCGGGGCAGCGGCAGATTACCTGCTCGGTGCTAAATTCAGCCGGCAACAGGAAACAGAAGCTGACGACTACAGCTACCAGTTCCTGAAGAAAAATGGGTACAGCGTATTGGCATTGGCTACCTCGTTTGAGAAGCTGGCGAAATTAGGTGGTGGCGGTGGTCCCGAATTCATTTCCGATCACCCCGACAGCGCCAAACGGGCTCAGCGCGTCCGTGATCGCGCCCGTCAGGATGGACTAGCGAGGTAGTGAATATGGGGCCACGAGCGTGGAGCAACATTGAATACACACAAAAAAGCCGTTCCTGATTCAGGAACGGCTTTTTGACTCTTCAGTTGTTGTAAAAAGCGTAATTAGCGACTGGCAGCCACTTAAAAAATGTATTTATTCTCGGCGATCATGGCATCGGCCACGCGACGGCGAGCGTCTTTCAAATTGATCGGTTCAATTTTGGTGAACCGTTTCAGGCCCATCAGCATCACCCGTAGTTCATCGCCTTCCGCAAAGCTCGTAATGGCTGACCGACCGGCGTTGCTGATCTTCTCAACGGCTTCGTGCAGGTACGTGATGGCAATGTCTTTCTGCAACGCCAACGCCGCTTCGCCTTTCACCCCGATCGACTTCTCGACGCGTAGCAGTACCGACTCGGCCACGTACACTTCGATCGCCATATCGGCCAGGTTCATCAGTATCTCCTGCTCATGCGAGAGTTTGCCCATGAACTTCTGAACGGCCGCACCGGCTATCATCAGCACCGATTTTTTCAGGTTTTTCAATACCTTCTTTTCAGCGGCAAACATCGACTCGTCTTCGTCGGCGCTGAAATCAGGAATCGACATGATCTCTTTGGCAATCGCCATCGCGGGCGTCATCAGGTCGAGTTCGCCCTTCATGGCGCGCTTCAGCAGCATATCCACCACCAGCATCCGGTTGATCTCGTTGGTACCTTCAAAAATCCGGTTGATCCGGGCATCGCGGTAGGCACGTTCCATCGGTGCGTCGGCTGAGTAGCCCATGCCGCCGTACACCTGAACGCCTTCATCCACCACGTAGTCGAGCACTTCTGAGCCGTGAACCTTCATGATGGCGCACTCGATGGCAAACTGCTCCAGGGCTTTCAATTTCGCCGTAGCATCGTCCATGCCGCCTTCTTTCAGGTCTTCGATGGCATCATCGATGTTCTGACCGGCGCGGTAGCTGGCTGATTCCGAAGCGTATACCTTAATCGCCATTTCGCCCAGCTTGTGCTTGATGGCACCGAAGCGGGAAATGTTGATGCCGAACTGTTTCCGTTCGTTCGAGTACCGGACCGCGTCGTTGATCGCCTGCTTGGCACCACCCACAACGGCAATGCCGAGTTTGATACGACCAATGTTCAGGATGTTCACGGCAATTTTGAAGCCGTTACCACGATCCGACAGCAGGTTCTCAACGGGCACTTTTACATCGGTGAAGAACACCTGACGCGTGTCTGACCCTTTGATACCCAACTTGTGCTCGGGCTCGTTCATCGTGATGCCTTCGTACGAACGCTCAACGATGAAGGCCGATAAATTCTTGTCATCATCTATTTTGGCGAAGACAATATACAGGTCTGCGAAACCACCGTTGGTGATCCACATTTTCTGACCGGTAATGGTGTAGAACTTACCATCTTCCGTCAGTTTAGCTTTCGTTTTACCCGAATTGGCATCTGAACCAGAATCGGGCTCGGTCAGGCAATAAGCCGCTTTCCACTCACCCGTAGCCAGTTTAGGCAGGTATTTAGCTTTCTGCTCGTCGTTGCCATAATACACGATGGGCAACGTACCTATACCCGTATGCGCCGACAGAGCCACCGAGAACGAATGACCGGCACCCGTTGCTTCAGCTACCAGCATCGACGTATTGAAATTCATGCCAAATCCGCCATATTCTTCGGGAACCGACGTACCCAGCAGACCCAGTTCACCCGCTTTATCCATCAATGACGACATCAGGTCGGGCGACTTGGCGGCGTCAATTTCGTCCAGACGGGGCCAGATTTCTTTGGCCAGGAACTCGCGGCAGGTAGCCGCAATCATCTGTTGCTCCTCCGTAAATTCTTCAGGAATGAACACCTGCGAGGCATCCGTGTCTTTAATCAAAAACTCGCCGCCTTTAATCGAAGCTTTATTGTCGGTTGCAATCATTGTTCAGGAATTGTTATGCGTGCATACTATTTACGTACAAAGATGAGAATTAATTCAATAGGTAGTATGCATGCATACTATTTTTTATGCAAGTGGTTTCTGCCCAATTGACGTAACTTTCAGCGCTGAATTTAGTAGTCACTTTACTACGGTGTCATTTGCCACCAAAGACCTTAACACGACAATCAATGGATTTTCTGTATTCGTTCGACACCTCTACCTGGCTTATCATTGGCGGTATCTTGCTATTCATCATTGGCGTCGCCATCTATCTCCGCTGGTCGGCCGGAAAAAGCCCAAAAGCGGTGGCGCAGGCTACCCAAAACGGAATCACCGTAAAGGTGTTCTATAGCCAGCCCAGCCGAAACGACCGCACCATTTTTGGGGGCGTCGTGAAATATGATAAGGTCTGGCGCACAGGTGCCAACGCTGCCACGATCATTGAGTTGGCGCAGGACGTTCGGGTCAGCGGAAACCGCCTGGCCAAAGGCCGCTATTCACTCTACACCATTCCAACACCCACCGACTGGACGATCATCATCAACCGCCGCACAGGCCAGTGGGGGCTGAGTTATAAAGAAGCCGCCGACGTGCTGCGTTTCACCGCCTCGACACGTACCTACAGCCCAGCCGCCGAGCAATTTTTCATCAGCTTCGAACCACAACCCGGCGGCCTCAACATGTTGCTTACCTGGGCAGACGTTCAGGTCGTGATGCCGTTCCAGAAAGCGGCGTAAGTAAGAGCACGAGTAGCCAAGCAGCCCCCAAAGCGCGAAACGGTGGCTATTTTAGTACATCAATCGTGTGGACCGGTTGCGCCCTATCGACCAGCATTTGCATGGTCGTTGTTTCGTAAACCGCCAGATTGGCGTCACGTACCTGGAGCATGATGGGCCGGATGGTGCAGGTTTCCTCGTCAGCACAGTCGTCGCAGCGGACGTAGAAATTGAGCGATACGCAGGGGGTTGGCGCAATGGGGCCGTCGATAATACGAATGACCTGTGCCAGCGTGATTCGTTCCGGGTCGACCCGCAGCGAATACCCGCCGCCTTTACCTTTCTGACTTTGTAGCACGCCGTGATTGCGTAATTCCAGGAGGATGGCTTCCAGAAACTTCTGGGGAATCAACTCTCTGGCCGCTATTTGGGAAATCAGAACCGGCCCTTCACCGTATACTTCCGTGAGCGCTTTCAGCGCCTTGAGGGCGTATTTTGCTTTTTTAGAGATCATGTGTCCTGTCAGCTAGTTGTGAATCGGGTAGGCCGTTACCATAGTCCTTCTGGTCAATAAATTTTATATAGTTATTCGAAAAATAAAAATTTCGGTCCTCTGCAAACCACCTCCCGCCCGCCGAATCCATTTGGGCGGGCCATACCAGATGCCTATCCTGCTATAACGATAGACCTCCCCGATTGCTTTGCTGAAGCGACAATTTTTGTGTAACGGCAACTTCATAACTTGATAATGAGTAAATTAATAATCTTAGTCTATTGATTTGATATAATAACTCCCTAAAGCCTATAGACTTTTGTTCAAGTATTTGATAATCATTTGCTTATATTTTCTTTTCGTAACTAATCTTTACTGTTCATCTTTGCTGTACCTATTCACCAACCGTGTTATGAACTTCTCTTATTAACTCTATGATCAGATTCTTACCTAAAAATCAATCAGCCACCGGTTTCACCGCCTACTGGCTGATCATCATCGGATGTATGTTCATCCTTCCGTCGGCCTGGGCGCAGACGATTGTTACCGGCACCGTCACCGATGCTACGTCCAACGAACGGCTGGCCGGTGCCACGGTTCAGGTCAAAGGCACCACGGTCGGAACCACTACGGATGCGCAGGGAAGCTACAAAATCAACGTACCTGCCAACGGCTCGTCGGCCACGCTCGTCTTTTCATTTATTGGCTATCAACCGCTTGAGCAGTCCGTTGGCAACCAGACAACCATCAATGCGAAACTGACCAGTTCCGACAACGCACTGGGCGAAGTAGTCGTTGTTGGTTATGGCGTGCAGAACCGGCGCGATATTACCACGGCTATTGGTTCGGTTCGGGCGCAGGATATTGCCAATCAGCCGGTTTCGAGCTTCGATCAGGCCCTGGCGGCTAAAATTGCCGGCGTGCAGGTAACCCAGACATCAGGCGCACCGGGTGCTGCTCTCCAGGTACGTGTGCGGGGCACTGGCTCGATCAGCGCGGGCCTTGATCCGCTGTATGTGATCGACGGTATTCCGCTGTCGCGCGATACGAAATTTGCGACGGGCAGCACAAACACCCAGTTTCCCGATAACCCGATCAACGTACTGAGCACGCTCAACACCGACGATATTGAGCGGATTGAAGTGTTGAAAGATGCGTCGGCGGCGGCTATTTACGGGTCGCGGGGCTCCAACGGCGTGGTGCTGCTAACGACCAAACGCGGTAAAGAGGGAAAAACCATTATCAGTTACGATTCGTATGTGGGTTTTCAGCAGGTGACCAAAAAACTCGATCTGCTCAACGCCTACGAGTACGCGACCCTGAATGCCGAGGGGAAAAACACCGCCTACCTGGAACGCAACCCGGCTGGAAAACCAACCGACTCGAACGATATTCGGAACAGCAACGCGGCCTGGGGGGCACCCAGTACATTGATTCCACCCCAGGTTACGCCGTATCTGACCGGGCAGGCGGGACTGACGAATACCGACTGGCAGGATCAGATTTTCCGGACAGCGCCAGTTCAGAATCACACGATCTCGATCTCTGGTGGTAACCCGAACGTCAAGTACTACGTGTCGGGCAACTACATGGATCAGCAGGGGACGGTCATTAATTCGGGGTTCAAACGGTACAGCGCCCGCGCTAATCTGGACATCAAAAGCGGTCGCCTTTCAGTTGGTTTTAACCTGAACCCGACGTTTGCGCACCACGACCTGATCAAAGCTGAAGGCCCGTATCTGGCCGATGGCGTGATTGGTCTGGCGTTGCAAATTGCCCCGATCTGGCCTGTTTACAATGCTAATGGCTCGTATAATTTCGACGCCAACGGCTGGGGCTACGGCGCTACCTCAATTCTGAACCCGGTGGCCGTGGCTAAAGAAGTGAGCGACAAACTGGATCAGATCCGGCTGCTGGGAAATGCCTACGCGCAGTATGATATCACGAAAGGCTTATCGTACCGACTCAACATCGGAGCTGATCTGAACAACTTCCAGCGCGATTACTACCGCCCGTCGACCGTTGAAATTCGTGACCGCAAAGGCCCGTCGATTCCAACCGGCTTTTCGCGTACCCAGAATTATGTTGACTGGCTGATCGAGCATACGCTGAACTATACCCGCACCATCGGCCTGCACAACCTGTCGGCGCTGGCAGGATTCACTTCGCAGAAAGATCGCCGGACGGCCAGCGAACTGTCGGCTACAAACTTTCCAAACGATCTTGTTCAGACGCTTAATGCCGGTCAGGTTACGGGCGGCAGTTCCGACATTCAGGAATGGTCACTGCTTTCGTATCTGGCCAGGGTTCAATACGATTACGATGGTCGATACCTGCTTTCTGCCGCCATTCGGGCCGACGGTTCGTCGCGTTTCGGAGCCGCCAACCGCTGGGGCTATTTTCCAAGTGTGTCCGCTGGCTGGAACGTTGCTCAGGAGCCTTTTCTGAAATCGTCGACATGGCTCAGCGACCTGAAACTACGCGGCAGCTTCGGTCTGACGGGGAATTTCCAGATTCCAAACTACGGCTCGGTTAGTCTGCTTAACTACCAGAACTACGTACTTGGGCCCGAAACGGTCGTGAGCGGACTGGCTCCCGGCAACTCGGCCAATGATAAACTAAAGTGGGAAAAAACGGCCATGCTCGACATCGGGTTCGACGCCAGTTTCTTCCGCAACCGCCTCACGCTGACCGTCGATTATTACAACGCCAATACGTCTGACCTGCTGCTGAACGTACCTGTGCCGCGTACCTCAGGATTCAGTACGGAACTACAGAACATCGGAAAAGTAAATAACCAGGGTTTTGAGTTCACGCTGGGTACGCAGCAGACCTTCGGGCGGTTTGGCTGGACGGCGAGCGCCAACCTGGCCACCAACCGCAATGAAGTGAAGGCACTGGGCGCGTCGGGCGATCCGATCATTGTGTCGGGCGGGGTTGCCGGAGCGCAGTTTATTACCCGAATCGGCGAACCGATTGGCCAGTACTGGACTATGCAATACGACGGTGTGTTTAAAAACCAGGCCGAGATTGACGCCTATCCGCATACGGCCACGACCCGGCCCGGCGACTTCCGGTTTATTGACACCAACGGGGATAAGAAGATTGACTTCAGCAGCGACCGCACCGTGACCGGCAGTTATTTTCCGAAATATACCTTCGGCTTTACCAACCGGTTTACGTACTCAGGTTTCGATCTGGGCGTGACGGTGCAGGGTGTGCAGGGCAATAAAATCATGAACCTGATCCGGCGCTACCTCTACAATTCCGAGGGTAACGGCAACCAGTTCCGGGGTGCGCTCGACCGTTGGCAGTCGGCCGATAATCCGGGCAATGGGCTGGTTAACCGGGCCAATCGTCTGCAAACCGGATCGAACGGCGAAATATCGACCTGGCATATCGAAAACGGCTCGTATGTTCGGATCAGGACGATCTCGCTCGGTTATTCGTTGCCCTCCGCCCTGTTGCAACGCCTGCACCTGAACCGGGCCAGAATCTACGTCAGCGCGCAAAACCCGTTCACATTCACCAAATACAGCGGCTATAACCCGGAAGTGAGCAGCCGACCCGATAACTCGCTGTCGCAGGGCGAAGATTACGGCACGTACCCACTTGCCAAAACCACCTCGCTCGGCATTAACCTCAGCTTCTAAACCCACCCAGCGATATGAACAAAGGAACACATCCCATTCAACAGTCGGTCTTTCGTACATCACTGCGCAAGACGGTTGCTCTTTCACTTCTGATTACGGGCCTTTCTGCCTGCCAGCAAGGCTTTCTTGACCTGAAACCGCTGTCGCAACCGAACGTCGATAACTTTTACAAGACCGCCAACGACTTTGGCAACGCGGTAAATGGGGCGTACGACGTGCTGCAATCGGCCAGCCAGTATGGTGGCGATTTCAATACACTGCTCGAAGCCCGAAGCGATAATGTGCTCGACAACGACCCATCGTCGAACGCCGGTCTGCGCTATAATGTCGACCGGTTCATCGAGCCAACCACCAACTCGATTCTTCGCGATACCTGGGGCAGCCTGTACACTGGCATCAACCGGAGCAACCTGATCCTGGACAGGATCGATGCCGTGACCTTCGACAATACGCTGAAGAACCGGTACAAAGGCGAAGCTCAGTTTATTCGGGCGCTGTCTTATTTCAATCTGGTTCGCTTATGGGGAAAAGTACCGCTGGTACTCAAAGCCGGAACGACCACCGACTCGCGTTCGTACATCCGCAATGAGGTAGCTGAGGTATACGCCGCCATTGAAAAAGACCTGACCGATGCGGCGGTGAATCTGCCCGCCAGCTATACGGGCGCCGATATAGGCCGGGCCACATCGGGCGCGGCCAAAGGGTTGCTGGGCAAGGTACTGGTAACCGAAAAGAAGTTTGGCCAGGCGGCTACGGTGTTGCGCGAGGTCATCAGCGCAGGTACGTATCGCCTGTTGCCAAACGCGGCCGATGTGTTTGCTGTCACCAATAAGAACAACGCCGAAATTGTGTTTGCGGTGAAGTTTAAGAAAGGTGTCGGCGGTGCCTTAGCGGAAGGTCATGCCCTTTGGTACGGCACCAACATCGGTGATAACATCGAGGCGTCGCTCCGGGCAGCCTATCCGGCTGGCGATACGCGCAGAGCGTTGACGGTGCAGATTCCGGTTCCCAGCAACGTCAATGTGGTGCCCCGGAAGTTTTACGACGAGTTCTCGGCGATCAGCGACGTAGGTAACGATTTTCCAGTGTTGCGCTACGCCGACGTGCTCCTGCTGTATGCCGAAGCCGTAAACGAATCGGCGGCTCAATTTAGCAGCGAAGCGCTGTCGGCGGTTAATCAGGTACGTTCGCGGGCGGGTGCGCCAGCTTATACGGAAGCGCAGCTTGGCGGTTTACAAGCTACCTTCCGCGAAGCCATCATCAACGAACGTCGGCTTGAACTGGCGTTGGAAAACGACCGTTGGTTTGATCTGGTCCGTACGGGAAAGGCCGTGGACGCGTTGAAAGTGACGGGTATTACCGTGCCTGCCAACCGGCTCGTTTATCCCATTCCCCAATTGGAAATCGATACCTACAATAATCCGACAACGTTTGCCCAAAATCCGGGTTATTGAGTAAAGAGACTTTTATCTATTACATCGCGCCAGATACGTTGCTGGCAAGCAATATCACCAACTCGCGAAGCAATAAACGATGTATATGACGCGTAGACGTTTCTTCGAACATTCTTCAACAAACAAAAAACGAGTATGAGTAGCTTACAACAGCCGAACCGGTTCGCCGGAGCGACGGCCCGGCCCATCGGGATTTATTACGAACATCCCGACTGGTTTAAACCGCTCTTTGCCGAGTTGGACCGGCGCGGTATTGCCTACGAACGAATCGACGCAGCGCACCATCTGTACGACCCTTCGGAAACAGAAAGCCCGTATGCGCTGGTCGTAAATCGCATGAGTTCGTCGGCCTATCTGCGTGGGAACGGGCAGGGTATTTTCCATACGGCGGGATTCCTGACTCATCTGGAACGCATCGGCGTGCGGGTGATCAACGGTACGGTAGCCACGAGCATCGAAACGAATAAAGCGCGGCAATTGTCGCTGCTGGCTTCACTTGGGTTATCTTTTCCGAAAAGCCTCGTTGTGAATCACGTCTCGCAGATTCCGAAGGCGGCGGCACGATTGCAGTTTCCGCTGGTGGTGAAAGTAAACATCGGCGGTGCCGGGGCGGGCATTGTCCGCTTCGACACGCCTGAAGGGCTACAGGCCGCTGTCGACGCCGACCAGATTGATCTGGGCATCGACCAGACGGCGCTGGTACAGGAATTTGTACAACCGCGTGGTGGGCATATCGTTCGGGTGGAAACGCTGAACGGCAAGTTTCTGTACGCCATGAAGGTGTTCACGACGGGCGAGAGTTTTAATCTCTGTCCCGCCGAAATCTGCGCTATTCCCGAACAGCCCAGCGCCGATTTCTGCCTGACCGACGCCCCGAAAAAAGGAGTTCAGGTGGAAGCCTACACGCCGCCAGCCAACATCATCGCCGATGTAGAGCGCATCGCCAAAACTGCTCAAATTGACGTCGGCGGTGTGGAATACCTGATTGATGACCGTACGGGCGAGGTGCTATTCTACGATATCAATGCCCTCTCCAATTTCGTTGCCGACGCGGTGAATGTAGTGGGTTTCAACCCCTACGCCAACTTCGTCGACTATCTGGAAACCCAACTGGCTGGCGACTCCGTGGAGTCGAAAGCTGAAGATGTTTTGGAGGTGTCGTAGAGACAACGATCAGGTACGTTACGCCATACGTTAAAAGTCACTCAACAACGCTAACTCAACAAGTATGAAATTTGGTTATTGGATGCCCGTCTTCGGCGGGTGGCTTCGCAACGTCGATGATGAACAGATGCGGCCCGACTGGTCGTATGTAAAAAACCTGGCCCAACGATCGGAAGAGTGGGGCTATGACCTGACGCTCATCGCTGAATTAAACCTTAACGATATCAAAGGCGAAGAGGCTCCGTCGCTCGATGCCTGGTCAACGGCGGCTGCACTGGCTGCAGTTACGGAGCGAATCGAATTGATGGTGGCGGTGCGGCCCACGTTTCATTCACCCGCCCTGTTGGCCAAGCAGGCCGCCAATATCGACCATATCAGCGGGGGAAGGCTCACGCTCAATGTTGTGTCATCCTGGTGGCAGGACGAGGCTAAGAAGTACGGTGTTCATTTCGAACAACATGATGATCGCTACGCCCGCACGGCCGAGTGGCTACATGTAGTGGACAACCTTTGGAAGCAGGATCATTTTTCGTTCGAGGGAAAATACTATCGGGTCGAGGATTCGATTCTGCAACCCAAGCCACTGTCGCTACCACGGCCATTCATTTACGCCGGAGGTGAGTCAGACGCGGCCAAAAACCTGATCGCTGCCCAGTGCGATGGGTACGTCATGCATGGCGATGATCCCGAAGCCATTGGCCGACGAATCAACGACCTCCGTGAACGGCGCGAACGCCTGCGCCCGGACCTTCCGCCAATGAAGTTCGGCGTGGCTGGCTACTCGATTGTTCGGAATAGCGAACAGGAGGTAAAACGGGAGATCGCGCGCATTACGAATGTGCAGGGCTCGTCGGCGGGGTATAAGAATTACCAGCAGTGGCTGGCCGGTACGCAGTTGGAAAAGAAACCGTCGCTCGAAGATTATTCGGTCTCGAACCGGGGTCTTCGTTCGGGCCTCACCGGCACCCCCGACCGGGTGGCTGAACAGGTGGCCGCTTTCGAGGCCGTGGGCGTGGATTTTCTGCTGTTGCAATGCAGCCCGCAATTAGAAGAAATGGAGCGGTTCTCCGAGGCGGTCATTCGCGTAATGGCATAGGAGACTGACTGAACGCTTACATTTCGGGACATATAATGGACAAGCCCCTGCTGGTTACCCCCTTAGTCAAGATAGGGGCTAACCAGCAGGGGCTTTAGTACATGTAGGGGTTATCGGGCAATCAGCACGCGCCTGGTCTGAATGCCGGTTGGCTCTACAACTCGTAGCAGGTACGTTCCTGTTTGCAAACCGCGTACGTCAAGTTGCAGTCTGTCGGTGACAACGGCTTGCCAGTGGTGGCGTTGCCCGTTCATATCGAGTAGCTCGGCGGTAGAGCCGGGAATCAGGCCCGCAATGTTGATGTCTGTGCCAACGGGGTTGCCCAGAATAGTGAGCTCGCCGTTGGCACGAATGAGCACCGCCCGGATAGGGGAGTAGCTGAATGTTCCGTCGGCATCCACCTGCTTTAGCCGGTAGTAGTTGGCACCGGAAGCAGGCGTTTCATCGCTGAAACTATATTGCTGGCGTGTTGTGGTTGTGCCCTGACCAACTACGTGCCCAATGCGCGTGAAGGTCTGTGCATCAAGGCTGCGTTCTATATCGAAGTGGGCATTGGCTATTTCGCTGGCGGTAGTCCAGTCCAGGCGGGCCATCAGATTAGTCGCTTTGGCGGTGAATGACGCGAGCGTAACGGGTAGCGTCGTATTGGTTATAGAAAAAGTGGCTACGACTGGGTTGGCGGCACTACCATCGACAAATGGCCCCCCATTGCCCGTATTGGCGGAGATCGTAAAATAAACGTTGAGGATGTAGTTTCCTGACGGTAGACCTGCCGCCAGATTGATACCGGCATTTGTGGTAGTCCAGGACTGATCACCATTCGCAAAATTTTGACCAAATGGTAAGTTAATGGCTGTGTAGGCAGGAGCCAGATTCCCTTGTTGGTATACGCGATAATACATTGTGGCCCCTGTAACATCACCACCACTATTTTTATACGTTTTCACTTCGCCCCCGTTCAGGAAAATCGAGGTGTTGATCAGCCCAAAATTGACTCCATTCAGGGGTGGATAGAAATTTTCGGGCCCCACGAATCCTTCGCGATATAGGTTGCCTCCACCGTCTATGTTGAGGATAGCATACGTTTGAAAAAGACCGGCGTTTTGAGCGTTCGCTGAAAACAACAGCGATAAGCAAAGCAATAAGCTGTAAATGAACTTCATAGGTTGGTTGGTTAGCACCCACAAATATGAAGCTTTTTACCTAATAAATGGTATAAATTACCTAATAGGTTAGTATTTTTCCGTGTTTAGTCGGCTATGGTTACATAAACTAATCGGGGCCGTTGCACCCATATCATTAGTGCAACGGCCCCGATTAGTTTGTAATAAATTACTTCTTGTTGCTATCTACTTTCAACCGTTCCTCACGGTTAGCGATTTCCCAGGCGGTGAAGAAAACAAGCCGGGCCGTTTTTTCTGCCAGCTTAAAATCGATCTTCTCTACATCGTCGGTAGGCCGATGATAGTCTGGATGGAGGCCGTTGAAATAGAAGATGATGGGTATTTTGTGCTTAGCGAAGTTGTAGTGATCCGAGCGGTAGTAGATGCGCTCGGGATCGTTCGGATCATTGTATTTGTAATCCAGGTCCATCTTCGTGTTGGCGTTGTTCTGCTCTTCGCTGATCTTGTGCAGATCGCTCGACAGTTTATCCGAGCCGATCACGTAGATGTAATTGTCGTTGGGCTGCTTGTCTTTGTGCAGGTCATCGACCCGGCCAACCATGTCGATGTTCAGGTCGGCAACGGTGTTTTCGAGTGGGAAAATCGGGCCAAAATCGGCGTAGTATTCCGAACCCAACAGGCCTTTTTCTTCACCTACCACCGTCAGGAACAGGATTGACCGGCGAGGGCCCTTGCCTTCGGCCTTTGCTTTGGCAAATCCCTGAGCCAGTTCCATCACCGATACGGTGCCCGAGCCATCGTCATTGGCCCCGTTGTTGATCTGTCCGTCGGGGCTAATGCCGATATGGTCGTAGTGGCCTGATACCACCAGCACTTCGTCTTTCTTGTCGGAGCCTTCCAGGTAACCTGCTACGTTTTCGGTCTGCACGTTCTCGTCTTTGCGTTCGCCTTTCACCGATATCTTACCAGCGAGCTTACCAATGGTGCTGGTGCCCATTTTCGCCATCTGATCCAGTCCCTTGCGGAATTTGTCGGGCGACTGACCAAGTAGGGCGGCGCCCATATCGGTCGATACCATGAACGTACCTATGCTGCCGGTGTTTTCGGCACCGGGTTTCAGCGACAGCCGGTTGAAGCGTTGTTGCAGGGCACCGCGCTCGCGCAGCAGTTGCTTGAAGCCCGCCGCGTCGGCCGTTGAGATAATGAATATTTGCGCGGCTCCTTTGTCTTTGGCGGCGGTCACCTTGGCCCGGTAGCTATCGGGCTTACCCCACTTCGACCCTTCTTTGGTGTTGTTCACGGCCGATGTTCCGTCGGCGTTTTTGGGCTCGCCATCGAGCATGACCACGGCTTTTCCCTTCACGTCGAGGTTCACGTAATCGTTGAATTGATCGTCGACGATGCCGTAGTTCACGAAAACGGTTTCGTAGTTGGTTTCGGCTGGTAACGAGAACAGGCCGTTGAGCAAAAAGTCGGTCAGGTACGTAAACTGCTTGCCACCCGCTTTAACGTAAAGGTCGCCCCAGTTTTTTTTGTACAGGGTAAACGGTTGCAGGAAGCCCATTGTACCGTCGGCCTGTTTCACAACGGGTTTCAGGCCGTAGGAAGCGAACTGGCTGGCGATAAAGGCCGCGGCTTTTTTCTGGCCACGCGTGCCTGTTTCGCGGCCTTCCATATCGTCGGCGGCCAGAATGCGCAGGTTTTTTTCAAGGTCAGCCGCCGTAACGGTCTGCGCGTAGGTAACAGCCGCCGCCGACGTTGGACCGGAAGCCGTTGGGGCCACCGAAGAAACGGTCTGAGCCAGCACAAACTGGCCGGTCAGCATAAGAAGGCCGGTCAGCCGACCAGCGCGAAGTGAATACATAAGGTGTATGTAAGGTGATGAACGCGTGTATTGCAATTCCAAAGATAAACGATTGACTGGC
Source organism: uncultured Fibrella sp. (assembly GCF_964250085.1). Lineage (NCBI taxonomy): Bacteria > Pseudomonadati > Bacteroidota > Cytophagia > Cytophagales > Spirosomataceae > Fibrella > uncultured Fibrella sp. The sequence goes on from NZ_CAXUEC010000001.1 coordinate 107,470, forward strand.
AGTGGATGGTATCTGACGAGTACAACCGCATTTTTAATGAGTTTTGTCATCGCACCGGATGGTATCTATCCCTTTAACCTGTCTTTATAGTGGTATGAAAACGAATGGATTACTGATCGGTGGCATAGGTGCAGTGGTAATTCTGTGCTCGTTCTCGTTATGGGGGCCTTTCACAGACCGTGTCGATTTCAATACGCAGATCAAACCGATTCTCAACAAGAATTGCATCGCCTGCCACGGCGGGGTTAAAAAGGCGTCTGACTTTTCGTTGCTCTTCAAGCAGGAAGCGTTTGCGCCTGCCAAATCTGGCCACCCGGCCATTATCCCCGGCGACGCTGACGGGAGCGAACTCATCCGCCGCCTGAGCCTGACCGACCCCGACGAGCGCATGCCGCTGGATGCACCGCCGCTGAAAGCTGACGAGATCGAACTGCTCAAAAAGTGGGTCGATGAGGGTGCCGAATGGGGCGATCACTGGGCCTTTCAAACCCCAGCTCTGCCAGACGTACCCAGCATTGGCACCATCTGGAGTCGACTGGGGCTGGGCGCGCATCCCGAAACAGACTGGGCCACCAACGAAGTGGATCATTTTGTGTTGGAAAAGCTTCACGAGAAAGGCCTGACCGCCTCGCCAATGGCCGATAAAGCCACGCTCCTTCGCCGCCTTAGCCTCGATATAACGGGCCTGCCGCCAACGGAAGCCGAACTCGCCGCCTTTACCGCCGACCACTCGCCCGACGCGTACGCAAAACAGGTCGACCGGCTGCTGGCTTCGCCCGCTTTCGGTGAAAAATGGGCGGGTATGTGGCTCGATCTGGCCCGCTACGCCGATACGAAAGGCTACGAGCGCGACCCCGGCCGAAAAATATGGCGATACCGCGATTACCTCATCAACGCCTTCAACGCCGACAAGCCGTATAACCAGTTTCTGACCGAACAACTGGCCGGTGATCTGCTCCCCGATGCCACCGACGAACAACTGATTGCTACGGGCTTCCACCGAAATACGATGAATAATGACGAAGGTGGTACGCAGGACGAAGAGTTTCGGGTGGCAGCGGTCATTGATCGGGTGAACACCACCTGGGACGTTTTTCAGGGAACTACCTTCGCCTGTGTGCAATGCCACAGCCACCCGTATGACCCTTTCCGGCACGACGACTATTACAAGTACATGGCGTTTTTTAACAACGCCCGTGACGAAGACGTGACCACCGAAACGCCGACGCTACGGTTCTACAAAGGAAATGATTCGACCCAACTGGTTCAGTTAGCCTCGTTTGTGCGCCGGTCGGTGCGCGATCCGAAACAGGCCGATGCGGAGGTGCGTCGGGTAGAGAAGCTGGCCCGCATGGTGGAGCCGAAGATCAATTCCCACGATTTCGATCAGTATGTGAACGCCTCGTTGCTCGATGCCAAGTTCTTCGTTGTTCAGGATAAAGGCTCGGCCCGCATCAAGCCGATGACCCTCACGGGACGTACCCGACTGTATGTAGCCTGGGGTACGTCGGCGCCCGATGCGCAGATGACCTTCCGGCTCGACAGCCCAACCGGGCGCGTGCTGACAACGGTGCCGGTGCCCAATACGGGCGGTGCCTGGAGCGATTCGGTGCAGGCCATCACGCTGCCCAACGTACCTGGAAAACACGCCGTGTATCTGTCGCTGAACAGCCCGACCAAACCGACTGAGTGGGTGATGTTGAAATGGGTGTCTTTCCAGCCGCCACTGGCTTCCGTTGCCGAAACTACGCTGCTTGGTTTGTTGAACAAAAATCCCGACCAAACACCCATTATGCTCGACGGTACGGGCGAACTGGCTCGCAAAACACATGTGTTTGTGCGCGGAAGCTGGCTGTCGCCCGGTGCCGAAGTGATGCCCGACGTACCGGGTACGTTGCCCCCGATGGACACCGACGGCCAAACGCTACCCCGCAACCGCCTCGGCCTTGCCCAATGGATGACCCGCGCCGACCATCCGCTGACGGCCCGTGTGGCGGTGAACCGGTTTTGGGAGCAGCTTTTTGGTACAGGCATCGTAGAAACCGTAGAAGATATGGGCACGCAGGGCATTCAGCCCACCCACCGCGAACTGCTCGACTGGCTGGCGGTGACCTTTGTGCAGGATGATGAGTGGAGCATGAAGAAGTTACTGAAGCGGATGGTGCTGTCGAGTACATACCGTCAGCGGTCCGGTGTTACGCCGCCCGCGCTGGCGGCCGATCCGTTCAACCGGTATTTTGCGCGTGGGCCGCGAGTCCGTTTATCAGCCGAACAAGTGCGCGATCAGGCGCTGGCGGTGAGTGGCTTGCTCAATAAAAAAATGTACGGCCCGAGTGTGATGCCACAGCAGCCCGATGGCATCTGGCAGTCGCCGTATAACGGCGAAGCGTGGGTGCAGGCCAAAGACGGGGAGCAATACCGTCGCGCACTATATACGTACTGGAAACGTACCGCGCCGTATCCGTCTATGATCACATTTGATAGCCCCAGCCGTGAGTTTTGCCAGATTCGCCGCCTGCGCACGAACACGCCGCTTCAGGCCCTGGTTACGCTCAACGATCCGGTCTACGTAGAAGCCGCCCACCGCCTGGCCGACTACATGATTCATCGAGGGAAAACAACTGACCAGCAAATCCAGGCCGGTTTTCGCCGCCTGACGCTGCACGATCTGACAACCAAAAAGCAGGCCGTCCTGCTGAATTTATACCGCACTACAGAAGCTTACTACGCTCAACACCCGACCGACGCAGGTACGTTGTTGGGGCAGGCTACTGGCTCAGGTACGTTGCCTGCTGCCGGTGAGTTGCCTAAGCGGGCGGCACTGCTGGTGGTGGCCAACACGATGATGAATCTGGATGAAGTGATTACGAAGGAGTGAGGGTAAACACAACTACACATGAAAAACCTACAAAACGAACTTCAGCAAGCCGCCCTTCGTCGCGAAACGAGGCGGCACTTTCTGCAAACCTGCTCAACGGGGCTGGGGGCTATGGCCCTGGGTACGTTCATGGGCGGTTGTAACCCGTTCAGTAGCGATAAAAAATCTGCCGCCAGCCTGGCTACCGGGGCTGATCCCGCTGCGGCCTCGATGGATCCTCGGTTGTCGCAGTTTGCGCCGAAAGCCAAGCGGGTCATCTACATCCACATGGCGGGTTCGCCGAGCCAGTTAGAGTTGTTTGATTACAAGCCTGAACTACAGAAATACGATGGCAAAGACTGCCCGCAGGAGCTGCTCACGGGTAAGAAGTTCGCCTTTATCCGGGGCGTGCCGAAGATGCTTGGCTCAACGGCTAAATTCAGCCAACATGGGCAGTCGGGCGCGTGGATCAGCGACTATATGCCCCACTTGCAGACGGTTGCCGATGAGCTGACGTTTATCAAATCCATGCACACCGACCAATTTAATCATGCCCCGGCACAGTTGCTCATGCATACCGGCTCGGCGCGACTGGGACGCCCTAGCATAGGCTCGTGGGTGACCTACGGGCTGGGAACAGAGAATGATAACCTGCCCGGTTTCATCGTGCTGGCATCGGGCGGGAAACAGCCCGACGCGGGGAAGTCGATCTGGGGAAGCGGTTTCCTGCCAACGGTGTATCAGGGTGTGCAATGCCGGACGGATGGTGACCCCGTTCTGTATGTGTCTGATCCCAACGGCATGTCGCGCGATATTCGGAAGCAGACCATCGAGGCCATCAACCAGATCAACGAGCAGGAATACCAGGAAGCCAAAGACCCGGAGATCCTGACCCGGATTTCGCAGTATGAAATGGCCTTCAACATGCAGGCGTCGGTGCCCGATGCAATGGCCATAAGCGGCGAACCCCAGTACATCCTGGATGCCTACGGCGTTGATCCCAACAAAGGATCGTTTGCCCGAAACTGCCTGCTCGCCCGCCGACTGGCCGAACGCGGTGTTCGGTTTGTGCAGCTTTTCGACTGGGGGTGGGATACCCACGGCACCAGCAAAGATTCGTCGGTGGATTTTGGTTTGCAGGAAAAGTGCCGACAGACCGATCAGGCCGTGGCGGCGCTGATCAACGATTTGAAACAGCGCGGCATGCTCGACGATACGCTGATTGTCTGGGGCGGCGAATTTGGTCGAACCCCGATGCAGGAGAACCGCGACGGGCAGACGCAGGCATTCCACGGCCGTGATCACCATCTCGACGCGTTTACGGTCTTTATGGCGGGCGGTGGCGTAAAGCGGGGCCTGACCTATGGCGAAACCGACCCAATCGGCTATTACGCCATGAAGGATAAAGTGCATATTCACGACTTGCAGGCCACCATTTTACACCAGATGGGTTTCGATCATACCAAACTGACTTACCACTTCCAGGGGCGTCCGTTCCGCCTCACCGACGTGGCCGGAAAAGTGGTGAAGGGCGTGCTGGCGTGATAATCAGGGGTGTGGGTAATTGGTTGGCCGGTTTCTAATACATTGCTTTTGCGAGTTGCTTCGCTAGTTGTGCCCTTCGACAGGCTCAGGGTGACAATCATACCCAAGGTCGTCATGAACATCTAGATGTGAGTTGTCACCCTGAGCCTGTCGAAGGGCACGACTGGCGAAGCAACACGTAAAAGCTTCACAACAAAGCATTATCTTGCTTTCCACCGCTTCCCCCATCGATTCATGAAACACCTCTTCCTCCTGCTCTTCAGTATAACGACGGCATTGGCCCAACCCTATGATCTGATAATCCAAAACGGACGGGTCGTCGATGGGACTGGTAACCCCTGGTATTATGCGGACGTTGCCGTGCAAAATGGCCGGATCGCCCGAATTGGTACTATTCCGGCTAGTGAAGGCAAAAAGGTGATCGACGCGAGGAAACAGATTGTTGCGCCGGGGTTTATTGATGTGCATACCCATGTAGAAGGCGATCTGGAGAGCCGCCCCGGTGCTGAGAATTTCATCTACGACGGTGTTACTACTATGGTGACGGGCAATTGTGGTGGGTCACGCACAGACTTGCAGACGATGTTTGATACGCTTCGGGTAAAAGGGTTCTCGTCTAATCTGGCTTCGCTGGTCGGCCACAATTCTGTGCGGCTGAAAGTGATGAAAGCGGCTTTTCGTGAACCAACGGCCCGTGAACAAACAGAGATGGAGGCGCTGGTAGAGAAAGCCATGAAGGAAGGTGCCGTTGGCCTGTCTACGGGTCTGATCTACACGCCGGGTACATATGCCCGCACGCCCGAAATCGTGAGCCTGGCCAAAATGGCGGCAAAATATGGCGGCGTGTACGCCTCGCACATTCGGAATGAAGGCCAGGATGTACAAACCGCCATTCAGGAAGCCATTCAGATCGGTCGTGAGGCGGGTATTCCCGTGCAAATCTCTCATTTTAAAGTAGCCAGCAAGCCGCTCTGGGGAAAGAGCACCGAAACCGTTTCGCTGGTTGAAGCGGCTCGACATAACGAAGGCATCGACGTAACAGTCGACCAGTACCCGTACACGGCGTCGAGTACATCACTACAGAGTATTATACCTTCCTGGGCCCTGGCCGACGGCGATTCGGTAACGCTGGGGCGCTTCCGCGACGCTGCAACTCGTCGAAAAATTCGGAACGAGATGACGGTTTCGTTGAAGAAGAACGACCGTAAAAATTACGATTACGCTGTGGTATCGCGTTTTGAAGCCGACACGACCTACAACGGAAAAAGCATTCATCAGATCGCAGTGCTTCGCAAGCTGAAAACAGATGCCGCCTCGGAGGCTGAGCTGGTCATGACCCTGATTGAGCAGGCGCAGATGAAACGGATTCAGATGGTGTATCATACCATGTCGGAAGAAGATGTGGCTACCATCCTGCGTTACCCGAATACCATGATTGCTTCTGATGCGGGCGTTGCCAGTTTTGGCCGAAATATGCCGCATCCCCGCGCTTATGGGACCAACACACGGGTTCTGGGCAGGTACGTTCGTGAGCTGAAGGTAATTCCGCTGGAAGAAGCTGTTCGCCGCATGACCTCACTGCCCGCCCAGCGTTTTCGCTTCGCTGATCGGGGGCTGATTCGGACAGGCTACGCCGCTGATCTGGTCATTTTCGATGAAAACACCGTCAGTGACCAGGCAACTTATGAAGCGCCACATGCCTACGCCACTGGACTCAGCTACGTACTCGTGAATGGTGTACCCGTAGTCGAGAACGGGAAGCATACCGGAAAACGGCCCGGCCAGATCTTGCTGGGAAGTGGCTATAGCAAGTAATTACTACGGGAACAATCCACCGATAGGGAAAATAAGCGGGTTTCGCCCTTTCACAAGATATTGATAATGACCGTTCGGGTAATGTAATCCCGTACTCGCCTAAACCATGACTATGCAATCACGACGCACTTTTTTGAAGAATACAGCGCTGGCCTCGGCCATGCTGACTGCCCCGGCCGTCCCGGTCCTGACAAGCCGTGCCGAAGATGCTGTGGTTATCGGCCACGGCACTAACAAATATCGGGTTGTACCGAACTGGGGCGTACTCGATGCCGGAAAAAACCCTGTCAACGACTGCCACGAGATGGTGCAGGACGCCAAAGGGCGCATTTTCCTGTTGGGCAACGAAACCAAAAACAACGTACTCATATACGACCGATCGGGTAAATTGCTGAGCACCTGGGGCACAACGTACCCAGGCGGGCACGGCCTGTCGATTGGTACCGAAGGCACGGATCAATACCTGCTCATCTGCGACACCGACCGCCATCAGGTGATCAAGACCGACCTGGCCGGTAAAGAACTGATGAAGATCGACTACCCGCGCGAAACGGGGGTCTACGCCTATCCAGGCCAGTTCAAGCCTACCGAAACGGCTATTAACCCGTCAAACGGCGACATCTATATCGCCGACGGCTACGGCTCTAACTACGTCACGCAGTTCGACCGGACGGGGAAACTCATCCGGTATTTTGGCGGGGCGGGCGGTGCCAGCGAGCAGTTCGACTGCTGCCACGGAATCGTAGTCGACACGCGCAACCAGGCAAACCCAACCCTACTGGTTACTGACCGGCGACATAATTGCCTGAAACGATTTACCCTCGATGGAAAGTACCTCAGCACTATCGCATTGCCCGGTTCGTACGTTTGTCGGCCCGTGATCAAAGGTGATATGCTCTACGCGGCCGTATTCCGCAGTACGTCAGATGGTTACCCTGATTCCGGGTACGTTCAGATCCTGGATAAGAATGACAAAGTCGTATCGACGCCCGGCGGGTCGGCCCCAACGTACCTGAACGGCCAGCTTCAGGAGCAACGTAAAGACCGTTCGTTCATGACCTTCCTGCACCCTCACGATGTACTGGTCGATGTCGACGAGAATCTGTATGTAGCCCAGTGGGCTTCCCGCAAAACCTACCCCATTAAGTTAGAACGCGTTTAACTTAGTTACGAGGTACGAATTTCAGTTTGCGTTGCCGAATTGAAATTCGTCCATAAAACGGAGCTAAATCGTAATTCGTACATCATATGCTCTTCCTTCAGGCCCAACCTTCCGACTGGGCGTTGTTTTTTGGCCGTTTCCACCCGCTGATTGTGCATTTGCCCATCGGCTTTCTGGTCGTGGCCGGTATTCTCGAAGTTGGCCGTCGGTTGGGTAAACTGCAGGTAAGTGGCAGCACCATGTCGGCCATTTTATTCTGGTCGGCGGTCAGTGCAACGGTGGCTTGCGTGTTTGGATATCTATTGTCGCTGGGCGGGGGCTACGACGAGGAAATTCTCGACGAACACAAATGGCAGGGCATCGGGGTGGCGGTGTTCGCCTGGATCGCCTGGGCCGCTAAAAGCGATTTCCTGCTAAAAAAGGTGCCATTTAGCGCGGTGCTGTACCTGCCTGCACTGGGGCTGTCGCTGGTGGCCCTGATGGTGGCCGGGCATCATGGCGGGTCACTCACCCACGGCTCCGATTACCTCACGCAGTACACGCCCGAGCCGTTTCGGACAATGGCAGGTCTGCCGCCCCGTGCGGCCAGCGTTGCGGTCAAAGCCAAGCCGATCATCGACGTGACTCAGGCGATGGTATACGAACAGATCGTGAATCCAATTCTGCAAAGCCGCTGCGTACAATGCCATAACGCCGAGAAATCGAAAGGCGATCTACGGATGGACACGCCCGAGAAACTGATAAAAGGTGGCGAGAATGGCCCCATTTTCGTAGCCGGAAAGGGAACCGACAGTGAGATGATCAAACGCTGTCTGCTCGACGAAGGGGATGAGCACCACATGCCGCCCAAAGGCAAAACACCCCTTACCGATCAGCAGATCACGCTACTTACCTGGTGGGTTGATCAGGGTGCGCCGTTCGACAAGAAAGTGGCCGACTTGGCGGTGACCGATATGGTCAAACCGGCTCTCGCTTCGTTAGGTAATGGCAAGGCCGTGGCCAGCGCCGAAGCTACCGGAAAGGCAGTTCCTGTCGTTGGCCCCGCACCACTCTCGCCAGTTTTAACCATGAACGTACCGGCTGCCGATCCGAAGGTGATCGACGAGCTGAAGAAGACGGGGTTGCTCGTCTTACCTTTATCCAAAGAGAATAACCAGCTGGAAGTCAGTGCGGTCAATGTTCGTACGTTCAACGACGCACAGGCGGCAGCATTGGTAAAACTCAGTAACCAGATTGTGTGGCTTAAACTGGGCGATACGCAAATCACCGATGCCGCGCTGGCGTCGATTGCCAAATTGAAGAACCTGCAAAAGCTGCATCTCGAACGTACCCAGATCACTAATGCCGGCCTGGAAAAACTGACCGGCCTAACGTACCTGGAATACCTGAACCTCTACGGCACCGCCATCACCGACGTTGGTCTCGCCAGTCTGAGCGATTTGAAATCCCTGCGGAGTGTGTACGTCTGGCAAACGAAAGTGACCGAATCAGGCATCACCGCCTTGAAAAAAGCCTTACCCAACGTAGAGGTCGTAGGCGGCATGAGCGAAAACGGCGTGGCGAAACGTTGATAATATAGCCTGTTCGTTGATTTGTAGGGGCGGCCCATTGTGGCCGCCCGCCTTGCGTCAGCAATGCGCGTTCAGGAACGTAGTATCTCGCCCAACAGGCGGTCGCTGTCGCGCCCGAAAGCGGGCGGCCATTACGGGCCGCCCCTACAGATCAACCTACTAGGCTTTCCGCTTCGCCAGCCAGTCTTTCACGGCCGGGCCAGTGCCGAAAGGCCAGGGGCGCAGCTCGTTGATGGGCGTAAGTTTATAGGCCTGTAGCTCGGTTGTGTCCATCACGATATCTCCGGTGGCGCGAACATGGTAGGTGAAGATGATCTCGTTGCGCTGGTAGAACGTGTAGATACCCAGAAACTCCACAATCTCGACCTGCGTAAGGCCAATCTCTTCCTGAATTTCGCGGAGTATAGCCTCGGCGGGCTCTTCGCCTTTCTCCAGAAAGCCCGTTACCAGACCAAACCAGTCAGCAGGCCAACCGATGTTCTGCGTCAGCACCACCGTGTCGTTGTCATACTCGACAATGGCACCTACTACCGGCAGTGGATTATCGTAGAAGACATACCCACAGGGCTTTGAACAAACCAGTCGGTCGCGGCCACTGGCTTCTTTTACTTCCAGTGGTGAGGCGCAAACGGGGCAAAAATTAAGTGTCGCCATGTGTAGATTAAAAAGAGGTATTAACTCTGAGTTATAACCTCTTTTTTTAAATCTCGTCCCAAAATGCTTCAATCGCACCCAACGCCTCATCAACGGTGTTGGCTACGATGAGCAGCGCACGGTTTTCTGGTTTCAGAAAACCATCTTCCACGCAACGGTCAAGCTGCTGGAGCATCAGGTCGTAATACCCATCTACGTTGATTACTGCAATGGGACCATCGTACAGCTTGAGCTGACGCCAGGCCAGAATTTCGAACAGCTCGTCGAATGTGCCATAGCCACCGGGCAGCGTGATGACCCCTTTCGCCAGCGTAACCATTTTGTATTTACGCTCGTGCATCGTTTCCACGAAATGCAGTTCTGTCAGCGTGTTATGGGCTACTTCCAGTTCGGCCAGAAAATTCGGGATGACGCCCGTTACTTCACCGCCGGCGAGTAACACCGTATCGGCCACGTTGCCCATCAGGCCAAATCCGCCGCCGCCGTAAATGAGGCGAATGTTCCGCTCGGCCATTTTCTGACCCAGTTCAACAGCTACTTCTTTATAAATAGGTTTGGTCCCAGGTGAGGAACCGCAGTAAACGACAATGCTTTGCATAATTTTTATTCTTAGAATCGGCCTACCCCCACCCCCTGAAGGGGACTACTGCGCTGCTCGCTTAGCCCCCTTCAGGGGGTGGGGGTAACTTAGACAAATTTAGTTAAATCCATCCCGCCGAACGTACCCGGACGCGGGACCGCCGAACTCATCAGGAGAAAAATATCGGTGTTGGCTTGGTTTTGCTTGATAAAGGCTTCCAGATCAGCGATTTCTGTAAATACCTGTAGGCCGGGTTTGTCAAATGCGTTTAGAACGTCGGCTGGTGAGATGGGTTCCAGCCGTTTTACAGCCAGCGTGTGGGCGTTGAAATAAACCGCCGTTACGTCGGCCTTGTCGAGGGTGTGGCGATACTCGGCCAGAAAGGCGCTGTTGAGGATGCTGGAGGCGTGCAATTCCACGCAGGCCAGCACCTGCTTGTCAGGATACTGCGCCTTCACGGCTTCAGTGGCGGCTTCTACTTTCGAGGGAGCATGGGCAAAATCGTGGTACACGATCCTGTTGCCTGAAAGAGCTACTGTTTCGAGCCGCCCCGTTGCCCCTTTGAACGTCTGAATGGCTTCATAAAACTGCTCGTCGGTAACGCCCAGCCGGTCACAGACGGCCATTGCACCAGCGATATTTTTCATGTTGTGCAACCCGAATACCTGCAATGGAATCTCGCCGCCTGTTGTGGTAGTCAGGTACGTATGCCCATCGCGGATCACGTGCGGATGTGCCTCGTAGGGCACTTTCTGAACGTCGCTGCGTTCTTTGGCACCAATCACATCCAGCATATTATCCGTTTCGTCGAAGATCAATACCCCCGACTTGGGCATCTGATCAGCCAGTAGTTCAAACTGGTCGACGTATTCGTCGTAGGTCGGATAAATAGTAACATGGTCCCAGGCCAGACCGCTGATCAGCGCCATATGGGGGTGGTAATGCAGGAACTTGGGGCGGCGGTCGATCGGTGAGGAGGCGTACTCGTCGCCTTCGATAATAATCACTGGCGCGGCATCGGCCGAGGTGTCATCGGTCAGGCCAACCATCGTATCGAAGCCGTCCAGTTGGGCACCAACCAGATAATCGAACTTCCGATGGTGGTACTTCAACACGTGCAGAATCATTGATGTGATGGTTGTTTTTCCGTGACTGCCGGCAATAACGACCCGTTGCTTTTGCTTGCTCTGCTCGAAAATGAACTCGGGATACGAAAAAACAGTCAGTCCCAATGCCCGTGCCCGTTCGAGCTCCGGGTTGTCGAGGCGGGCGTGCATGCCCAGGATAACGGCGTCGAGGCCCGTATGAACCCGGTCGGGAAACCAGCCCATTTCGGTGGGCAACAGGCCTTTATCGTCTAAACGAGTGCGGGCGGGTTCGTAAATTTCGTCGTCGGAACCCGTTACCGTATGGCCTTGCTGATGAAGGGCCAGCGCGAGGTTATGCATGGCACTCCCGCCGATGGCGATAAAATGGTAGGCCTGCGGCATGAAATGTGCCATGTAGGTATGAGGTGTTGAAATGGTAGACGAAGGTAAGGGCTATCTTCGTTTCATAATTAAGCGTACTCTCTCCGCATTCATGAAACGTACTTACTGGCTCGGAGCCGGATTGTTGGTTGTTCACATAAGCCTCGCGCAGGCGCAGGTAGTTCCGTCGCCCTACAAAGGCGAAAATCTGGGGCCACAGGTCAATTCGACTTACAACGAAGGCACGCCCCTGATCAGCCCCGATGGCCGAATACTTTACTACACCCGCGAAGACCATCCCAACAACACCATGTTTGCCGACAAAGACAACGGCAGCACCGACATCTGGTATTCGGAGTGGCAACCCAGCAACCAGTGGGGCCCCGCCCGGCGGATGGGCGCACCGCTGAACCAGTTCAACCACAACGCCGTATTCAGCATCACGCCCGACGGTAATTCGTTGCTCCTGCGGGGTGCCTACGTGAACGGACGGTACGAAACGCGCGGGTTCTCGATCAGCAAACGCGTGAACGGCAACTGGAGCACGCCCGAGCAACTGGTTATTGCCAACTACGAACGGATGAGCAAAGGCGCGTTCGATTTCGCGTACCTGACCGTCGACGGAAAGACGCTGCTGTTGTCGTTCAGCGAGAAAAAGAACGGCGTCAAAGATGATCTGTACGTCTCCTTCCGGCAGAAAAACGGCACCTGGAGCCAGCCCATGAACCTCGGCCCCGACGTGAATACCGAGGATTTTACCGAAACGACCCCCTTTCTGGCCCCCGATGGCAACACGCTTTATTTTTCGACGAACCGCCCGGGCGGACAGGGCGATAACGACGTTTGGGTAACGCGTCGGGTTGATAAAACCTGGAAACGCTGGTCGAAACCGCAGAACCTCGGCCCCACCGTCAATACCGATGGCTACGATGCGTACTATTCCATTTCGGCCCTCGGCGACATGGCCTATATGACCACGTTCAAGAACACCCAGGGTGGCAAGGGCGGTGATATCGTGCAGATTAAACTGATCGACGACGTACCTGCCAAACCGGGTGCGGATTCGACTACGCTGGCGCAAAACCCGGCGAAAGCAGGCGGTGGGGATAAAAATCCGGCCGACGACCTGACGCGTCCCGGCGCGGTAGCCATGCTATCGGGAAAGGTGATAGACCAGAAAACGGGTAAGCCGATCTCTGCCCGAATCGTGGTGCAAACTTTACCAGATGGAGCGGAGGTTAGTGAAACAACGTCAGATCCTAACACGGGAGAATACAAACTTATTTTGCCTTACGGTCAGAAATACACCATACGTCCAATTTCGCCAGACTTTATTGCCGAAGGAGAAAACGTGGATTTAACTGGCGGTCCGAATGATAAGCGGAAAGGTTTTCAGGAAATAAAAGGGAAGGAGTTGAAACTGATTCCCATCGAAACCGGTGGCGTCGTTCGTCTCAACAACGTGTTCTTCGATACGGGTAAAGCCATCCTGCGCGACGAGTCGGCCCCCGAGCTTGACCGGATGGTGGTGGTGATGAACGAGAACCCCAAACTAGCCGTCGAACTGGGCGGCCATACGGATAACACTGGCTCCAACGAAATCAACGCCAAACTCTCGCAGGACCGCGCCGATGCCGTTCGCGAATACCTGATCGGCAAAGGCATCGAACCCGACCGCATTGCCAGCAAAGGCTACGGCGAAACCAAACCCGTTGCCCCCAACGACACCGACGCCGGTCGTCAGCAAAACCGCCGCGTAGAGTTCGTGATCACGAAAAAGTAGTAGGTGGTGAGCGTGCCGAACATTTACACACAAATTTATCTGCACGTTGTATTCGCGGTGAAACACCGGCATGGGTTAATTCGGTCAGCGTGGAAAGAAGATTTGTACCGATACATGACCGGGATTGTGAAAAATCAGGGCCATAAACTGATTGCCATCAATGGTATGCCTGATCATGTTCACGTGTTTATCGGCGCGGATCCGAAGCAGGCGATTTCCGAACTAATGCAATACCTCAAAATGGATTCCTCGAAGTGGATTAATGAGGAAAAGCTGACGCAAAGCCGATTCGAGTGGCAAACGGGCCACGATGCCTTTTCATACAGCCACTCCCAGATAGATGCTGTTGTTAAATACATCGAAAATCAGGAGCAACATCATCAGAAGCAGAGTTTTCTGGACGAATACACCACATTCTTCCAGAAATCTAACGTGCCTTAAGACGAACGCTACTTGTTCACACCAATACAGCAGGAGTAGTGATACAGTTAGAAAAGAAAAAGTTTGGTCGCTATGCGACGGAAAACGTGGAAGTGGCGAACGCTGCTATAGACATTGAGTCGCTATGCGACGGTAAGGAGCGTACCTGAAATTCTCCCATGAGTAGTGATTCAGAAGAAGGTGATATTTCCTCGTCGCATAGCGACCAAACTTTATTCCAAAACCTCCCCGTTACTGCCAAATCCGCGTTCCATTCGCCTACTTTGCAGGCATGTGGCAAATCTGGATTGATACGGGCGGCACCTTCACGGACGGCATCGCCCGTGACCCAAACGGCGTTCTTCATCGTACCAAAGTACTGAGCAGCGCTCGCCTGCGTGGGCAACTCATCAACGGGCGCGTAGTAGCTCCCTGGTTAACGGCACCTATTTTCGACGGCTACACACTGCGCCTTGTCGACACAGGAGCAACGTACCTGATTCAATCGCTATCTGCTGATGGGAAGCTGACACTGGCTGATGGGGATAACGTACCCAGCCAAACCGTTACCATCGAAGTCTTTACGGGGGAGGAAGCGCCCGTACTGGCTGCGCGGCTGCTGACGCAAACGCCCGTCAGTCAGGCTTTTCCTGCCCTGGACATGCGGCTTGGTACTACGCGGGGTACCAACGCCCTGCTCGAACGGAAAGGTGCACGGGTGGTGTTGCTGGTAACCGAAGGCTTTCGCGATTTGCTGCTAATCGGGACGCAGCAACGGCCCGATCTGTTCCAACTGGCTATTCCGCCCGCCGAAGTTCTCTACGATACGGTCATCGACGTACCTGAACGAATGGCCGCCGACGGACAGGCGTTAAGGCCGCTTTCCGGCGAAGCAATCCGGGCCGTGATCGATCTGGTACAGCTTGCCCGGCCAGATGCGGTGGCCATTTCGCTGCTCAATGCGTATCAGAACCCCGCCCATGAATGGCAACTAGCCGAAGCGTTACGTCAGGCCGGTTTCCCGACCGTGACCACATCCACTAGCTTATCGACGGCACCCGGCTACGTGTCGCGCACGCAGACTGCCGTGATCAATGCGTACCTGACCCCTGTGCTGGCAACGTACCTGACCAACGTACAGACGCAACTGGGCGGGCAATCGGTTCGGGTCATGACGAGTGCGGGCGGGTTGGTTCGGGCCGATCTGTTTCAGCCCAAAGACAGCCTGTTGAGTGGACCGGCAGGTGGCGTAATCGGTGCCGCAGCCGTTGCTGCCGCAGCACAAGCCGAAGCGGTATTGACCCTCGATATGGGCGGCACCAGTACTGACGTAGCGCGGCTCGAAAAAGGTCGGCCCGACTACCGATTTACAACGCCCATCGGCCCGTTTGAGCTACAATTACCGTCGCTGGCTATTGAAACGGTGGCGGCTGGAGGCGGTTCCATCTGCTGGTTCGATGCGCTGACCGGTCAGTTACGCGTTGGACCAAAGAGCGCGGGCGCCAATCCCGGTCCGGCCTGCTACGGCGTGGGTGGTCCAATGACGATTACCGACGTGAACCTGTTGTTGGGTAAGGTAGATCCGCAACAGTTTGGTATTCCGGTGTTTACTGAGAAGGCGCAGGAAGCACTCGACGCCATTGTGCAACAGGTAAACGGGGTAACGGACGTACCTACAAATCCGATTGAGCTGTTGCAGGGTTTCGAGCGCATCGCCGACGAAATCATGGCCGGGGCTATCCGCAAAATATCGGTTTCGCGGGGCTTCGATCCGGCCGGTTACAGTCTGCTGGTTTTCGGCGGAGCGGGTGGCCTGCACGGCTGTTCGGTAGCCCGGCTGCTGGGTATGAACCGACTCATGCTCCCCTTCGACGGCGGATTACTAAGCGCCTACGGTATTGGTCAAGCGCAGATCGAACGGCGCGCCAGTCGAACGGTACTACAACCGGCAGCAACGGTATTCGATCAGCTTCCGGTCTGGATCGATGAACTTACAGAGCAGGCAACGGTAGCTCTTCAACAGGACGTACCTGCTCAGAATAGGTCGCTGATAACGGCTGTTACGCTGTTTTTGCGGCTGCAAGGTCAGGAAACTACCCTGCCTGTCCTGTTTACGAAAACTACGCTGGCCGAAGTAGAAGCGGTGTTCAGGCATGACTACAAACAGGTTTATGGCCACTTGCCGACAGGGAGGGTCATTGAAATCGAAAGCCTGCACGTAACTGTAGGTACAGCCAATGCGGCTATGAACAGCGGACCGGCCAGTACCAACGAAGCAACAGAGGCTACCCCCGCTTTCCAGACCGATACGTACCCAGCTTACGACTGGACGACACTACAACCCGGCGACACTTTCAGCGGTCCGGCTTTGCTGCTTAATACGACCTCATCGGCCTTCATCGAAGTGGGATGGGAGGGAACAGTTCAGGGGGATATGACGGTGGTAGCGGTGACGCCTGCCCTCAGCCGGACGCGGGACCGCCCCAACGTGGGAGAGGGGCCGGGGCGGTCCAGCGTCCGGGTGAGGGCAGGCGTCATCGAGCTCGAACTCTTTACGCAGCGTTTTCGGGCTATTGCCGAGGAAATGGGCGCTCAGTTGCAACGCACGGCTTTCTCGATAAACGTAAAAGAACGCCTCGATTTTTCCTGCGCCCTGCTCGATGCCGATGCCCGCCTGGTGGTCAATGCGCCGCATATTCCGGTGCATCTGGGTAGCCTGGGCGTCTGTGCCCGGCTGACACTGGCGAAGCTGGAACAGGACGGTACGCCGCTTGGCCCGGGCGACGTGGCTGTGACGAACCATCCAAAGTATGGCGGTTCCCACCTGCCCGATGTGACGTTGCTGCAAGGCGTATTTGATGATGATCAGGTCTTGATCGGGTACGTTATCAACCGGGCGCACCATGCCGAAATTGGCGGCAAAACACCCGGGTCTATGCCCCCCGACGCCACGTCGCTCGTTGAAGAAGGCGTGGTGCTGGAACCGCAGTTTCTGGTGCGGAATGGCCATTTCTTGTGGGAGACCGGGGCTGATGGTCAACCCAAAAGTGGACTGGCTCATGCCTTTTCTCAGGCAACGTACCCAACCCGGGCACTAGCCGAGAATAGGGCTGATCTGGAAGCCGCCATCGCGTCGCTACGGGCGGGCGAAACGGCCTTGCAAAATCTGGTGCGGGCGCATGGGCTGGAAACGGTGCATCACTACATGGACCGGCTTCAGCAATCGGCCGCAACGGCCATCCATAGCGTGCTGTCGCAGTATGACGGCCAGTCGTTTTCGGCCATTGAAACGCTCGACGACGGCTTGCCGATCCAGGTACGTATGTCGGTGCATTCAGCCGTTCCGTCCGATCAGCAACTGACCATCGACTTGCGTGGAACGGGCGCGGTTCATCCCAACAACCTCAACGCCAACATATCGATTCTGCATTCGGCGGTATTGTATGTGTTGCGGCTGTGGGTGGGTGAGCAAGTCGATGCGACGAATATTCCGCTCAATGAAGGCTTAATGGAACCTGTACGGTTCATTTTGCCCGAATCGTCGTTCCTGAATCCGATTTTCCCTGATGATTCTTCCGCTTGCCCGGCGGTGGTTGGGGGCAATACCGAGGTTAGCCAGCGGCTGGTCGATACGTTGCTCAAGGCACTGGGACTGGCGGCGTGTAGTCAGGGAACGATGAACAACTTCCTGTTCGGTAACGAAACGGTAGGTTATTACGAAACCATTGGCGGCGGGGCGGGGGCAACGCGCGGGCAGGCGGGCCGGTCGGGCGTGCATCAGCACATGACGAATACCAAACTCACCGACCCTGAGACGTTGGAACGTCGCTACCCCGTGCGGCTCTGGCAATTCAGTCTGCGACCTGATTCGGGCGGGGCAGGCACGTGGCGCGGCGGCGACGGGCTAATCCGTGAACTGGAATTTCTGGCCCCGTTACAGACCACACTCATCAGTCAGCATCGGGTGGTAGCTCCCTACGGTCTTGACGATGGTAAGCCGGGCGCAGTGGGAAAACAAACATTGATTTTTCCTGATGGAAAGGAGGAACGGCTACCCGGACTCTTTACCCGGCAGATGCTCCCCGGCGAACGCATCCGTCTGGAAACACCCGGCGGTGGCGGAGTAGGAGGGGGCACCGAAGCTCCAGCTTCGGCAGAGTAAAACTAGCCTTGACTATCGAAGCTGGAGCTTCGGTGCCACACATCTATCTGATATGAAAACTCTTTTCTACCTTCTCTTGCCCCTCATAACCCTGTCCGCTTTCGCCCAAAAGAAGGTGGCTGACAACCAGGAATGGCTGTCGCTGTTTAACGGGAAAGACCTCAGTAACTGGGATATAAAAATTACCGGTTACCCGATGGGTGAAAATTACGGCAACACGTTTCGCGTCGAAAAAGACATGATCCGCATTGCGTATGATCAGTACAAAACGTTCGATGGGAAATTCGGGCACATGTACTATAAACAGCCTTTCTCGCACTACATCCTGCGGTTCGAGTACCGGTTTACGGGCAACCAGACACCCGGCGGTGCCACCTGGAACGTGCGGAACAGCGGCATTATGTTCCATTCACAATCGGCGGCGAGTGTGAGTTTGAAACAGGATTTCCCCGTGTCGCTGGAAGTGCAAACGCTGGGTGGACTGAGCAACGGAAAGCCCCGGCCAACGGCCAATCTGTGTTCGCCAGGTACGTTGGTAAAGCAGAAGGGACAGGTGAATCCGCTTCACTGCATTGAATCGACCTCGAAAACCTACGATGGCGATCAGTGGGTAGCTGTGGAAGTGCTGGTGCTGGGCGATTCGCTCATCGAACACCGCATGGAAGGGAAAACCGTGCTGGCCTACGAGCACCCGGTGACCGACGCTGTGTTTATCAGCAAAACCAACGATTATGAGCAGGCCGGTGTGGCCGACGCCGCCTACTGGCGCGCCAGAGCTGGTAAGCCCCTGAAAGAAGGCTATATTGCTCTGCAAGCCGAAAGCCACCCTATCGACTTCCGCAACCTGAAGGTGCTGAACCTGAAAGGCTGCATGAACCGCAAAGCCAAAAACTACAAGTCATACTACGTCGAGGCAGACAACAGCCAGTGCGTGTTTAAGTAACGGTGAACCACAAAAAAATGCCCAAATCCCTATCCATACGCGCCGGTCTTGGTAGTATTCTCTTTTGGTCGGTCATTTCGGCTGCGTTTATTGGTCCCGGCTCGGTTACGGCCTGTGCTATGGCCGGTTCGCGCTACGGACTGGAACTGCTCTGGGTGCTGACCTTTGCCACGTTTGGAACCGTGTGGTTGCAGGAAGCCGCCTCACGAATCACCATCACCACCGGGCGCGATCTTGGGCAAGTGATTCGACAGAGCTATTCGGGCAAAACAGGCGTTTGGGTAGCCTGGGCCCTATTTCTAGCCATTTTTCTAGGTTGCGCTGCTTATCAGGCCGGTAATATTCTTGGCGCAGTAGCGGGGCTGTCGTTACTCACGGGCGTACCCGGAACGTACCTGACGGGGATTGTTGGGCTGGTGTGCGTGGCCCTGCTCTGGGTGGGGTCAACGCAACACTTGGCTAACTTTCTGGGGCTGATCGTTTTTGCGATGGGAGGCGCGTTTGTCTACGTTGCTTTTGGTGCTCCTGTCACGCCCGTTGCGCTGGCAAAGGCGCTGGTTGTGCCTTCGTTGCCCGCCGGTTCGCTATTGCTTGTAAACGGACTGATTGGCACAACCATCGTTCCGTATAACCTGTTTTTTGGGTCAAGCATATCACCCAATCAATCGCTGGGCGACATGCGGTTGGGCATCTGGGTGGCGGTGGTGCTGGGCGGCATTATTTCAGTAGTGCTGTTGCTGGCCGGCCTGCTCATCCCCGGCGATTTTTCGTATCCACACATGGCCGCCGTGTTGTCCGAAAGCCTGGGTACGTGGGCGGGTTCGCTGTTTGCTTTTGGGCTATTTGCGGCGGGGTTTGCGTCATCACTCACCGCTCCGCTGGCTGCCGCGATCACGGCACAAAGCCTGCTGGGTATTCCTAAAAACTCGCCGCAGTTCCGACTGATCTGGCTGGCCGTACTGGCAACGGGTGTTGGTTTCGGGCTAGCCAATGCCACACCGATTCCGGTCATTGTAGCCGTGCAGGCGATCAATGGCATTCTGCTTCCCTTCGTCACGGTGTTTCTTTTTGTGGCCGTTAATAATCGCACGTTGTTGAAAGAACATGTTAATTCACTGCCTCAAAACATCGCGATGGCGTTGGTGGTGCTGGTTACGGCTGTGCTGGGCGGCTGGAATGTATGGCTGGCAATATTACCCCCAAGCCCCTGAAAAGGTTGGGGGTAAACCTACTTCGGAATCAGCGTGTATACGTTGATGCTGGTGCCCGTTTTCAGGTTCGGTTTGGTAGCCTTGATGACGAGTTATAAGCCTTTGGGAATCAGCCTTAAAATGAAAATATAGTTAGTTGACCCGTTCATAAAGCTTGTTCCCCCGGCCCCGGTTGAGGTGCATACCACTGCCGTTGTCGTTAATGAAATAGTCGCCCCAGATTCCATCGGCTACTTTTTGTTGGGTGGCGTGTAGCCAGATTTGGTTGCCTTTGGTGTACCAGACCACCCCCGGTTCAATGGTGACCCCATCGGCTCCCGTATTCATATACGATGAACCGGCGGCTCCGTCGTAGCTGGCTGCGGCTTCCCCTGTACTTGACCCCAGCCGCCCGTCGGGGTAGAAATAGAGAAAACTGCGGCTCGTAAACCTGAAATCGCCGCCACTGCGGTAGGTACTTGAGTAAACCCACACGCCCATCAGTCGGTTGTTGCGTGGCAGGCGATCCTGGGCACGTTGCTGGTCAGGTACGTTGGCGCGGGCTTGCGGCCCGACCTCTCTGCCACCCGCGCCGAGGCGAGTCAGCGTACCCGTCATGATGGGCGTGTTGTTGAGGCCAACTGCAAACGCCAACTGCGCCCCGGTGAGCTGCGCCTCGAACTGAAATATTGAGCCGTCTTTCGGGTACGTGGCCGTACCTGCCGCTTGCCCGTCCTTCGCCCTCCCCTGCAACACATACAGATCCTTCACGCCCTGCGATTCCATAATGACGCTGCCCGTTAGCTCCGTACCTACGACGCTGAACGTGACTGTAGCTGGGTACGACAGGGACTGATTTTGCGTAGAAACGAGCCTTCCCTGCCACGACGTACCTCCCAACGACTGTGCTGAGCCGGTGGTTGAAGCGAACAGAGTGATGAATGATAAGATACTGACTTTCAGTATTTCGAATGGTATGTGGTGCAGTTCCATTAATCAGTTAGTCTAGGCTAATACGAGTCTCACTTGTCAATAAGGCTGGCTCAATTTACAGCGGTAGCCTCCTTGGTCGCTTGCCTATAGAAGTAGACAAAGCCAAGCCCCAATGCCAGCCGGAACAGTGAATCGGCTACGAAAAATGTACTGAAAGGTACGTGTAGCACTACCACGTGATAAACCCCCAGCATTACCCCGGCCAGAATCGTGCCCGCCTGTGCCAGCAGAAGCGTACGAAGTGGGTACGAGTTGGGCTGGTTGCGGTTCAGCAACGTCATCAGGGCTAATGCCCCGGTACTTGCCCCCAAAAACTGCATGATGGCAATATGGTCAACATCAACTTTCGGAACACCATAGTTGGTCAGGCTGCTTTCCGTCAAAAAGAGCATGGTTATGGCCAGGAGAAGGCCGTATGTACCGGCGAAAAGGAGGAAATGCGAACGTTTCATGATCAGCTAGTTAAGGGAGAGATATGAATGATGAGCCTAATTGGGCGACGCATACAACGCTTTCACATCGGCGGCGGTGAGGGCGCGTTTGAAGATATAGACCTCGTCAATTTTTCCATCGGTGCCGTAAGCACTAAAGTTATCCTTGCCATCTGCCGCTCCGCTGGCTAATGAGCCAATGTATAAAGGGGAAAAGTGTCCTGTTTTTGGGTAGCTATAACAACCTTTTGTAGTTATTTCCTGCACCTGCGTTCCGTTGAAATAGAGTCGCGTAATGTCGCCTTCCTGAACCGATACTACATGCACCCATGTTTCCTGCGGGAAAATAAACATCGAAGTTTTTGTTTTCCAGTGGTACTTTTATGTCGCAATAACACGTAGAATTTCCGTCGTAAACAGGTTTCATAAAATCTTTGCCAACACCGGCAAAATAAGACGCCTCCAGTTTAAGTCTAAAGTGCATGTCTTCTGGAAAATCTCCGTACCTAGAATCGAATAACTTTCCCCATTTGGTCAGGATTGGAAAGATAGTGGCTCCTCTATTTAGGTAAACCCAGGCCGAAAGAGTGATATTATCCCGTAATTTATTCAGTAAGTGGGTCGTGTCAGCGTAGGTAACCGTAGCTGTTTTACTGGTCGTTATTTTAAACGCGCTTTTTTGAGCACCATTAAAGGCATAGGCTCTGTTGGCCCGTCCGTTTCGGTCGGTAGTCAGAACGGGGCTGTTTATGGGCACAGCATGAAACGCATTAGTTGTCGAATCTTTTGAATGGCCATTGAATGAATAATAGGCCACTAACCCGGTTTTGATATCGGAAGTTTCGTCAGCAGGTTCGCAGGGTGGGGCGAAACTTATTTCTTTCAGTTCTATAAGCGGTTTGCTATACAGCAGCAGCCTCGGCTCAATGATTGGCGTTACGCCATATAGACCAAGCTTTGCTTCCAGGTACGTATCCCAGGTAAGTGAAGGCTTGATTGTGAACTTATTACAGACAGAACCGTCTGACAATTTCCCGATACTGGAAAGGGTTGCTTTACCGCCGATAGCTACTTCTGTGGCCAGTGCAACGTAGGAGTTGGCCTTGTCTTTGTTGTAAGCAAAAGCGGGAAATCTCAGGAATAATCCGGCACCACCGGCCAGTTTGAATTTGCCATCAAACGTTATTTCGGTTCCATAACTTTCCGTGGCCGTTGTGAGGGGTGTAACCGTTCGCTGATTGGGCTGGGCCGAATTATACTTGTAGGTATAGCCAAAGTTTTCATAGCTGTAAAAGATCCTAAACCGTCCTTCGCCATCCAGTTCAAACAGCATATACACATCAATCGCCGGCCGTACAACAAGTGAGGCCAGTGGATTATTGGGCAGTGGAATGGTGAACAGCAGTATTTTCGTACCAATAACTTCCCGCTTAAATGAATTAAATGATTCTGCGACGATTTTTTTCGTCAGTTTATCCGCCACATATTCATACGAAATGGCGGGACTAAACGTGTATTTATGTTCGCCGGATATAGTAAACGCGTCACCGCCGGTATACTCGATATTTGAGGTGGCTTTGGTGTGTTCGAAGGTAAATGTAAAAAATAATTGATTATTACTTGTATCATAATTTTTGTCAACGTCATAGGCTACGTACTTTATATCGAATCGTTTTTCGGTGGCTTTAAATTTAACCCGCTTTGGGTTGGCCAGGTCCAGGAGTGTACCTCCCGCCCCTACGCGCCCACCTCGATTGACGGGGTCCATCGGGTCATAAAAAATGGGTGGATTCTGCAAGAAATCAGGTGCGAAGGTTTGGTCTTCTTTCAGCCTGGCAAATACTTCGCTGATGGTGGCCGGGCGGGTATCAAAAACTACATTGTTGCCCTGAACGGTCTTTTTTGTTACCACCAGCGCGTAGCCATCGGGGGCCTTATCCGTTGGGAGCGAATACAGGGTTTCGCCCACCGCAATGGTGTTCGATTCGGCCGAGGCCAGGTACGTTATGCTGGTGGCCCCCAGGTCAACAAGCTTGTCGTTCAGGTCTTTCCGAATCAGGATGGCCGTTGGCTTCAACTCGATGGTCGACGCGGGCGTTGTGGCCGTGTAGCCCCGAACGGATGAGGTTACCGAACTGACGGGTGGTGCTGGTGGTGTAGGGGTTGGGTCCGCCACTTTTTTGGCACATGAAAACAGGATCAGCACAAGGAGGCAGCTAGATAAACGCTTCATAAGGGTGTAGTTTTAACTTGATAATCATTGAATTAGCCCCTGCCGCATAGCTTGTTTCACCAATCCGGCCACACTTTTTACCCCTGCCTTTCGGAGCAGATTGCGGCGGTGCGTTTCCACCGTTGGCACCGACAGGCCCAGCACACCAGCAATTTCGGTGGTGGTTAGCTCGGTGGCAATTAGGGTCAGCACCTGCTGTTGACGGATGGTAAGGAGCATGGTGGTGTAGAAAAGAAGCAGAAAGCCAGTGACTATTGCCTGGTCAAAGGTGACGGCTTATTGCCTGTCTGCATTTCATGGTAAACCATGAAATTAGATCATGCTTTACCATGATTTTCTAAAAAGAATCTAGCTTGCGTGCCCTATCTCCATCCAACTCATGCGCTTGCTTTCCACGCTGATACTCATTCTGTTATTGACCACAACCGGGTTGGCGCATCCAACAGATTCGCTGATCAATCCGACTCTTCGGCGAATCAGGAAACTGGAACTACAACCCGCCAGCCGAAATCGGGATACAGCAATGGCTGTACTGCTTGATAGTTGCGCCCGATTCTGGATCGGGCGTGGGCGGCCAACAGAGGCACTGGAATCCTTACGCCGGTGCGAAGCTATTTCCGCTCAATACGAATGGCCCTATGGCGAGGCCCTACTGTTGTATCGAAGAGGGCATTACGAAGTGTTGCTGGGTAACAGCACCAAAGCCAAAGCCTATTTTCTGGAAGCCATACCCCGCCTGAAGCAAATCGGTCAGATACATGTCATGTTGCTGGCCTACGTGCAGATGGGAATAAGTGATATTGATCGCGACTGGTCAGATACGACCGGTATTCGCACCGTTATCCGGTATTTGCAGGAGGCAAGAGCAATTTCATTGAAACCCCCCAATCGGCTGTCTTATGCTTCGCTGACCTTCCGCCTGAGCCGGGCCTATATGCAACTCCAGAACTACCGGGAGGCCCTGCATTATCTGACTGAGTCGTGGCACGAAAGCCAGCGCAACGGCTATACAGATATGCCTTTTTTTAATTGTCTGCACTTTGCCGTTTGTTATACGCACCTCAACGACGAAGTACGACGCCAACCTGTTTGGGCAAAGTGCCAGACATTTCTACCTACCCTGAATGTGCGGGAATACTATGCTTATTATTGGTTCAGTGCGGATATGCATCGCTACCAGAAAAAGCATGAACTGGTTGTAGCCGACGGAAAGCAACTCGTGCGGTATGCTCAGGAAATTGGGTCGCCATCGAAGAAATTACAGGCACATCGCATTCTATTCGATGCCTATAAACAATTAAACCGTTCGGCTGTTGCGCTGGGGGAACTGGAACTGATCAATAGGCTGGAAGATAGTACCCGTCAGCAACGCTCAAACGTGATGTTGGCCGAGTTACAGCTTAAATACGATATGAAACAGAAGCAGGCAGAAGTAGACCGGCTAACGATTGATAACCAGCGTAGCCAGACTCGATTTCTGGGTGCTGGCCTTGTGGTGCTGGCTTTGTTGCTGTCTCTGATTGTTTATAATAACCGTCGCCTTCGCCAGAAAAATCGCCAAATCACCGCTGCTCACCTTCAAGGACAAACCCTCGAACGCCAACGGGTAGCGGCTGACCTGCACGATAACCTGGGCACGACCCTCACAGCCCTGCAATGGAGCCTGGATGCGACGGATAAATCGAAACTTACCGCCGCCGAACGGGCCGTGTATGCCACCATTCGCGAGCAGGTGGGGCAGGCTTACCGCGATGTCCGGTTATTGTCGCATAACCTGTTGCCCGCCGAACTGGCCAAACAGGGATTGGCCGTGGCGCTGGGCCAGTTGGTGGAAAAGATGAACCGCAACACGGCGGTTCGCTTTCGCCTAACCGGGGCCGAACGGCTTCCCCGCCTCGATGAGCAGACAGAGTTTGAACTGTATAGCATTTGTCTGGAATTGCTGAATAATACCATCAAACACGCTAAGGCCAAAGAAAGTAGCATTGACTTCCGGCTCACTACAGATACGTTGTTTATGACAGTCAGTGATACGGGGAAAGGTGTCGATAGTCAGTCTGTAAACGGGCGGGGTTTGGCCAACATAGCGGCGCGGGTGGCGTCGCTCTCAGGTACGTTGGTGACCAGTTCAGAGTCGGGCGGTGGGGTGCGAAACCAGATTACGGTGCCAATCAGGCTACCAGTCCGTGCTTCATCGCAAACTTAACCATGCCGACCACGCTTTTTACGCCCAGTTTCTGCATCAAATGGCGGCGGTGGGTTTCTACCGTCGGAACGCTGATATACAATTTCTCGGCAATCTGATGGGTAGGGTGTTCATTGGCAATCAGCCGCAACACATCTACTTCCCGCTTTGTCAGGGCCGACAGTAGCGTATGCTCGGTGCTTGTGTCGGTCTGTAGGTACGTTAGCTGGTCGATAATATCGGGGCTAAAATACCGTTGACCTCGCCTGAGCATGTTGATGGCTTTTTCGAGTTCTTCGCGGCCGGCCCGTTTCAGCACGTACCCGGCGCAGCCTACCCGCACGGCCTCGCGGATGGTGGCGGCCTCTTCGGCCATTGTCAGCAGCAACACCTTCAGGTGGGGGTGGCTTTGCCGGAGTTGCAACGTCAGGTCTGTGCCCGACAGATGAGGCATGTGCAGGTCGCAGACGAGCAGGTCAACGGCTAGTTTAGTAACCAGTTCGGGCACCCGGCGGCTGTCATTCATTACCCCAACCACTTCCACGCCAGAAATTGACGCAAACAGCAGTTGAAGACTGTCCAGGATCAGTTGGTGATCGTCGACAAGTAACAGGCGGGCGGGGCTATTCATGGCTATGGAACGTATCTGTGGTTGAACGGAATAGAGAGTTACATACTGGCTAAGTTACTACGAAGTAAGTTATGGCCAATAGCTGCTGCCAAGATGCTTTACACGTTTCTAAGTGCCCAACTGCCAGGCGAAACCGGCCGCACCCCGATTGATGGTCAGGCGCTGAATCTGGTCGGCTTTGCTGTACTTATCAGTAAGCAGGTGCAACAGTGAAGAACGATTTCAGGTACCGGTAGATGGGGTTTTGCTTATAAAGCAACGCATGATCGTTCGCTAATAAAAATGCCTCGATTTCGTTTAAATAAGGTAGTAAGGAATGACCCCGCCAAAACGTTATTATCTTGGGCGGGTTAATCTGTTTTGCTCCATTCGATTATGAAATTCTATATGCGGGTTCCGCTGCTGATTCTGAGTGTAGCCATTGGGCTGAGCAGTTGTAATTCGGCCATGCAGGCCTACAAGAAAGGTGTTCGCCACTTCGACGCTGGCGAATATAATCTGGCCCTTGGCCAGTTTACAAAAGCAGTCGGCAAGGTCGATGCCGGGCGGCTGAACTATTATACAGCCGAATCGTACCGCCTGTCCAATCGAATCGATCAGGCTGCGCCATTTTACCAGAAAGCCATTGAGGGTGGTTTGGGAGCCGCTGCTGTAACTACCCCCGACGCGCCAGCAGCTACACCAGCGCTGGCCGATGCCAATCTGGCCGACATTCGCCTCAACTACGCCTACGCGCTGAAGGCTGGTGGTGATTATGCGGGGGCACAAGCGCAACTGCAACAATACATCGACGCCCGCCCAAAGAGTAAGGTTGGGCTGGCTAAAGCACAACGCGAAATAGAAACGTTGCGGGCTATCAGCGCTATTACGGCCAAGCAGGCCGACTTTCGGGTGACTAACCTGGGTGGTATAAACTCGCCCGGTACGGAGTATGCCCCGGTGCTACGCGGTGACGAATTGATTTTCACGGCTTCGCGGAAAGACGTTACCTACAAAAACAATGGCCTGGCCATGACAGGCTTATACAAGGCAAAACTTGGTCAGAAACCCGACGAGACAGGCGCGGGTAGCGCAGGACCGCAATTGTTTAGTGGCAACGTATTTCAGGGCGATGTAAATGAAGGGACGCCCGCTTTTTCGAAAGACGGCAAGATGATGGTGTTTGCCCGGGGTAACAACGGAAAGCGCAAAGGTGGTGCCGACGTTGACCTGTACTTAAGTCGCCAGGACCAGAGCGGCAACTGGAATCAACCGTTCCGCCTCCCTATCTCCGATTCACTGGCGTGGGACGGGTCTCCTGCTTTCTCGGCTGATGGCAAAACGCTGTATTTTGCCTCAAACCGGGCAGGTAGCGTAGGCGGTATTGACCTGTACCGGGCCAACATGGATGCCTCGGGCCGGTTCAGCCGCCCTGTAAACATGGGTCGCGATATCAATACGCCCGGCGATGAGCTGTTTCCGTTTGTAGCGGCCGATGGCAAGCTGTATTTTTCATCCGATGGGCACCCTGGTTTGGGTAAGCTGGATGTATTCGTGGCAACTCGTTCGGGCGGGGTCATTCGCATCGAAAATATGGGGCAGCCTATCAACTCACCGGCCGACGATTTCGGCCTGACTTTCCCGGAGCCAACTAGAGGGTATATGGCCAGTAACCGCCCCGGTGGTAAAGGTGACGACGATATTTATCTGGTCGAAAATGGGTCTGTTCCGTCGGGCGACACAACGACGATTGCCCGTAACGATCCACCGAAAGCGGGTGCCCCCAAAGTGGTGCGCTATTTCCTGGCCGGAACCGTTAAGATCAACGCCGCTCCCAACGCGCCGCTCGATTCGGCCCGGGTACGTATCGTAGACGATAGCAACGATGCTACGGTAGCCGAAGCCACTACGGGTCAGCCAGGTACGTTTGGGAAGTTTCCAGTCGTGGAAGGGAAAACATACAGCGTGATTGCCGAACGTCGTGGTTACCTGACCCGCCGTGAACCGTTTACCATGCAGGGCCGTAGTATTCCCGAGATTTTCCTGACCAAGCCCGAAACGGATACCACCTTCAACGTAGCATTGTTGCTGGACAAAGTGGAGCTGAACAAGACTTTCGCCCTGGAGAACATTTATTACGACCTCAACAAGTACAATATTCGCCCGGATGCTGCCGAGGAACTGGATAAACTGGTCACGATTCTAAAAGACAACCCGACGATCAAGATCGAGCTTGGTTCACATACCGATGCCCGGTCGCCTGATGCGTATAACATGACGCTATCGCAGAACCGGGCCAAAGCGGCCGTAGATTATATCGTTTCAAAAGGCATTGAACCAGAACGGATTACGGCGAAAGGCTATGGTGAAACGCAGCTAGTCGTGAAAAATGCCCGGACTGAAGAAGAACACCAACGCAACCGCCGCACCGAATTCAAAGTGCTGGCTCTGTAACCAAACGTATATAGGTTTAAAAAGCCCTGCCAGTATCAGCAGGGCTTTTTAATGATCTTGATAACTAAATTTATAGTTATAAGCGTAAGTTTGTGGCCAAGCTGTCTGACATACTGTCTAAAAGGTGATGCGAATCCTCTTATTGCTCTTGCTAACTACACTCACGGCTCATGCCCAACTTTCGCTGCGTGGCCGTGTTGTGAATGCTGCTGATGGGCAACCGGTGCCTTTTTGTAGTGTATTTCTAGCCAACACAACTAAAGGCACTACTGCCGACGAAAACGGCAACTTTCTACTGCCTAATCTGCCCGCTGGCCGTTTCGACCTGATTGTTTCCAGCGTAGGGTTCGAGACGCTGGCCTCGCCGATCAATACGAATCAATCGGCTCCGTTGTTGATTCGGCTTGCTCCATCGGCCAATCAGTTGGCGGAAGTACAGGTACGTGCCAATCGTGATCCCGAATGGCTGGAGCATCTGGACGTATTTCTAAAGAATTTTATAGGGACCAGCAAGAATGCACAGGAGTGCCGGATTGTGAACCAGAATGCCCTTTGGTTCGACGATGATCGGGCCGCTCTACAGCTCAAAGGGGGAGCTCGTGAACCGCTGGTGATTGAAAATAAGGCGCTGGGTTACCGGATCAGGTACGTTCTGGAGCAGTTTATGTTCGATTATGGCCGCAAGTCGGTGTCGTACCTGGGTTATCCCGTTTACGAACCCATGAAGCCCCGCAGCCGACGGGAAACGATGCGGTGGGAAAAAGCCCGCAGAACGGCGTATCTGGGCTCATGCATGCACTTTATGCGAACGCTTTATGCCAGGAAAACGGCTGAAGAAGGGTTTGAGATACGCCGGGTGCTGGAGCGGGCCGATTCTACGAAAGTAGCGGGTCAATGGCGGGTCAAGCGGGCGCGTTACCTGGTGAAAGACGCGTTGCCTGCCACGTTTCTCCTGAATGACGACGCCTCGACTGATTCGACAACTGCATTGGCCTTCGAAAACCTGATTCAAATAACGTATACCCAGGAAAACGAATCGCCGGAGTTTGTGCGTTCGCTTTCGCCGTTTAGCGAAAAGCTTAGCCCTGGTGGTCCTCAAACGTCGCTTATTTACCTTACAGAGCCAACCGTGACGGTGGAGCGAAATGGGAATTTTTATAATCCGCTGGGCATTATCTTCGAGGGGTATTGGGGGTGGGAAAAGATGGCGGAATTATTACCGCTAACATACGAGCCCTAACCGCCAGGTACGTAACTTGTGAACACTTGGTGAACGGCGCGGGTTGTATCACCAATCAATTCTACAGGTCTTATGATGAATGATCGTTTACGTCAGGTACTGGTGGTCGTTGTTACGGTTACACTGATCGTAATGAATGGCCTCTCGAACGCGCGCGTGTTTGGCCCAAAGACGAACGGCGACGTGTCGAATAAATACAACACCCTGATCATACCTGCCGGTTATGCGTTTGCAATCTGGGGTGTTATTTTTCTGGGTCTGCTGGGATTCGCCATTTATCAGGCACTGCCTTCTCAGCAACATAATCCGCGTTTTCGAACAGCAGGTCCGTGGTACATCATCAATGCCCTGGGTAATGCGTTCTGGAGCCCAATTTTTAATCAGGAATGGATTGGCGGAGCCTTGGTTGTTATTCTGATCATGTTCGTCAGTCTGTTTATGGTGATGGAATCGCTGCGTATCAATCCGCGTACCGATATGGCGATGATGCGGCCCGTGAAAGCCGCCGAAACGTGGCTGGCCAGAGTGCCGTTTTCTATTTATTTTGGCTGGTTAACGGTGGCTACAATACTGAACATCACGCTCTGGTTCCGCGCCCACAGTTTCGATCTGTCAGGTATATCGGAGCCAGTCTGGGCCGTTGGCGTGCTGGTGTTGGGCCTGGTGGTTGGCGCGGTGCTCTACAATAGGTATCGGAGTGCAGCTTTCATTCTGGTGTTCACCTGGGCCTATGCCGCCATTGCGGTTAAGCAGGAAGCCACGCCTACTGTACAGATTTTCGCGGGTGCCGGTGCCATCATCGCCGTCCTGCTGGCCATCTACGGCCTTATCGCCCCCAAGCGCAGGCAGGTTTCATTTTGAGCTAAGAGTTAAAAGTGACGAATTAAGAGTTGCGTTGCCAGGCCTCAGATCGGTACTGTAAGTCAGCAACGTAACTCTTAATTCGTCACTTTTTACCCCTTAAGCATTCACCAGTTTCATCATTGCCTCTGGGTAGCGTTCACCGGCGACGGCACCTTTGGGGGATATACCTTCAATGGCGGCCAGATCGTCCGGGCTAAGTGACACATCGAGGGCACCGAGGTTTTCTTTCAGGTACGTCCGGCGTTTGGTGCCTGCGATAGGCAGAAATTCACTGCCCTGAGCTAGAATCCAGGCCAGCGCCAACTGCGAAGCTGTTACGCCTTTCTGAGCAGCTAGTGCTTCAATCTGCTTCACCACGTCGAGGTTCTTCTGGAAATTTTCGCCCTGAAAACGAGGCGAGAAGCGGCGGTAGTCATCGGCGGCAAGATCGTCGAAGTTTTTGATCTGCCCTGTCAGGAAACCGCGTCCGAGCGGGCTGTAGGCTACCAGCGTAATGCCCAGCTCACGTACCGTAGGCAGCACTTCATCTTCAATGTCGCGGCTCCAGAGCGAATATTCCGACTGCACGGCCGCGATAGGATGAACGGCATTGGCCCGCCGAATGGTATCGGCTCCGGCTTCTGACAAACCCAGAAAACGTATCTTCCCTTCATCAACCAGTCGGCTCATTTCGCCTACTGTCTCTTCGATGGGTGTAGCCGGATCTACCCGGTGTTGATAATACAGGTCGATATGATCCACGCCGAGGCGCTTCAAGCTGCCCTCACACGCCTGCCGTACGTAGTCGGGACGGCCATTGATACTCCGTTTCGTGGGGTCGTTCGGATCACGGACGATGCCGAATTTGGTGGCTAGAAATACATCATTGCGACGATTTCGGATAGCGTCGCCTACTAGTTCTTCGTTCGTGTAAGGGCCGTACATGTCGGCGGTATCCAGGAAATTCAAGCCTGCATCGAGCGCGGCATGGATGGTCGCGACCGATTCGTCATCGTTACGCTGGCCGTAGAAGTCGGTCATTCCCATGCAGCCAAGGCCAATTGCCGATACTATCTGCCCTGTATTTGCGAGTGTTGTGGTTTTCATATAATCAGTTTTGTTAATTAGCCGTTCGTAAGGGCATCCAGGCGAATTACACGGTTAGGTACAGAATAGTTTTTAGCATGACGAACAGATAGAAGCTACTTAGCTTATGGCCGTTAGCTGGAATGCCGTTACTTTTTTATCAGCTTTTCGAGTTTCTACCGTTTACTCCTAGGCAAGCTATTGCCGTAGCTGGAATAGCTTGCGCACCCAATCAATACCGTTGATTAATGTACGTACTTTATACTAAACTGATTGCTTTGCCCGTTCGTTTGGCTTTGCTAGCTCACATAGGCTGGCTATCCTTTGGGTTAGTGAGTGCTGTTCAAGCGCAGAATGCCCGAATAAATCAGTATCACCTGGAGGCGGGTAGTCTGCTGTCAACCGATCAGACACCGTTTTGGTTACGGGCTAATCAATACGGCATTGTTCCATTGAAAGGCCCGGTAGTTCGGTTGCAGGGCGGCATTCGGTCAGATTACAGGCTTGCCGATAGTAGCGGTCATCGGCCCAAAGTGGATTGGGGCTATGCCGTTGATGCTGTAGCCAACGTAGGTGTTACGAATCAGATTATTCTGCCCGAAGCGCACGTAAAAGGCCGTCTAGGCGCTTTTGAGCTCTATGTTGGTCGTAAACGGGAGATTGTCGGGCTTGTCGATACGCTGCTGACATCGGGTGCTTATGCCTGGTCGGGTAATACGCTGCCACTCCCGAAAATTCAGATCGGCCTTTATCAATACACGCCTATCCCGTTCACGAAGGGTATTCTCTCTGTTCTGGGTGCTTATTCACATGGTTGGTTCGAAAACGGAGATCGCCTGGTAAAGGGCTCTTACCTGCACCAGAAATACCTGTACGGACGAATCGGTAAACCGACCTGGCCCTTCCGGCTATATGGCGGTTTCAACCATGAAGTGATCTGGGGTGGACAGGCGGCTCCCGGTGTGTTGAGTGATCTGATCGCCGTAAATGGAAAACTGCCATCGTCTATCCAGTATTACCTGCCAATGGTGCTGGGCTTGCGCGGGCAGGGAGACCGTAACGATCCAAACGTAACCTCGCTTGAAGACAACCGGATTGGGAATCACCTTGGCTCAGTTGACCTGGGAGCAGATGTTAATCTGCGCAACTGGAATCTGTACGTGTACCGGCAGTTCCTCTACGACGATGGCTCCTTGTTTTACGGAACGAATTTGGCTGATGGTCTGAACGGTTTACGAATAAAGAATCGTCGCCAGTCGGCTGGTGAGCCATTTTTTTTACAGCAGATTACCCTCGAATACCTGTTTACGGAGAGCCAGGGTGGAGACGACTTTGTGATCGATGACCCTGAACTGCGTGGACGGGATAACTACTTTAACCACAGTCAGTTCATCGACGGGTGGACTTACTTTGGCCGCACAATTGGTACGCCCTTTCTGACGCCAACGGCCGAAGCACGCCCGACGTTACCGAGTAGTATAGGCATTGTGAACAATCGGGTGAGCATGGTGCATTTAGGGGGTAGTGCTCTTCTATCGGGGAAGATCCAAGTTATAACCCGCTTGTCGTTCTCACGCAACCTGGGTACGTATCCTTATCCTTATCCAGATGCACCGACGCAATTTTCGGGTTTACTGACGGCTGCCGTGCCTGTACGCGCCTTTGGGGGAACGATGCTGAGCAGTTCACTGGGCCTGGATCTAGGCGGTTTGTTGCCCAACAGCGTAGGTGTATATGTTGGCCTGCGCAAGACGGGGCTGCTCAGTCGTGGTAATAATCAGACGCTCACACCACGTTGAGGTACGTATCTTTGGGGCATGTCTACAGGATTTGTCCCCGCTTCTGTCTATCTTCTTCTTGGTGCCAATCTGGGTGACAAACAGCAGATGTTTACTGACGCTCGCAGGTACATTGCCGGGCAGATCGGGCCAGTTACCGCGCAATCGAGGCTCTACGAATCGGAAGCGTGGGGCGTGGCCGACCAGCCAACGTACCTGAACCAGGTGCTGGTGGTGGCAACGTACCTGGAACCCGCCGAGGTTTTAAGCCGAACGCAGGCTATTGAAGAAAGACTAGGCCGGGTTCGGGTCGAAAAGTGGGGCTCCAGAGTGATTGATATTGATATGTTATTTTACGATGCGCAGATTATCTGTACGCCCACGCTAACGGTGCCGCATCCACTCTTACACGAACGTCGGTTTACGCTGGTGCCTTTAGCCGAAATTGCCCCTGATTTTGTGCATCCGGTACTGAAACAACCTGTTCAGGCGTTGCTTGAAAGCTGCGCTGATAAGAGTGAGGTAATTAAATTCTCCTAACTATCCGGCTTAACTGCGTTGAAGTCACTAATTTTGTGGTCATTCAGTTGCCAAATTTTCAATAAACAGATACCAGTATGGCTATTGCCGTAGAAAGTCCCGCCAGTATGCTGGCCGACCGGATTAATGCGCTTGAAGAATCGTCGACGCTGGCCATGACCAAAATGGCGCGCGAACTGGCCGCCAAAGGCCACAAAGTGATTAGCCTGAGTGTGGGTGAGCCCGATTTCAAAACACCCGCTCACATCTGTGAAGCGGCTAAAAAAGCCATCGACGACGGTTTTCACGGCTACAGCCCGGTAGCTGGTTACCCCGATCTGCGGAAAGCCATTGCCGATAAGTTCAACCGGGACAATAACCTGCCCTGGAAACCAGAAAACATCGTGGTGTCGACGGGAGCCAAACACTCCTTGGCCAACGTGTTGCAGGTTTTGGTAAATCCCGGCGACGAGGTAGTTATTTTCTCGCCCTACTGGGTTAGCTATTCCGAAATGGTGAAGCTGGCTGAAGGTGTATCGGTTGTGCTCGACGGTGCTTTTGATAACGACTTCAAAGTAACACCCGAACAGTTTGAAGCTGCCATAACCGAGCGCACGAAAGTGGTGATGTACGCATCGCCAAATAACCCAACGGGTTCGGTGTATTCAGAAGCCGAACTGCGGGCCATTGCCGAGGTGGTAGCCCGGCACGAGAACGTGTATGTGCTGGCCGACGAAATCTACGAATACATCAACTTCACGCCCGAAGGGCATTTTAGCATCGGCTCGATTCCTGAGATAGCAGATCGTGTTATTACCGTCAATGGCGTGGCAAAGGGCTACGCGATGACGGGCTGGCGCATTGGCTATATTGGTGCCGCCAAATGGATTGCCGAAGGTGTTGAGAAACTACAGGGACAGGTAACGTCGGGCACCAACTCGATTGCCCAGAAAGCAACCGTAGCGGCCCTGAATGGTTCGCTCGACGCCAGCCGCGAAATGGCAAAGGCCTACCACCGGCGCCGCGACCTGGTGGTCGGTTTGCTGAAAGAAATTCCC
The DNA here is from genome assembly GCF_964250085.1 of uncultured Fibrella sp. Classification (NCBI taxonomy): domain Bacteria; kingdom Pseudomonadati; phylum Bacteroidota; class Cytophagia; order Cytophagales; family Spirosomataceae; genus Fibrella; species uncultured Fibrella sp. The sequence continues at coordinate 143,051 of NZ_CAXUEC010000001.1, forward strand.
GGCTTCAAAGTAAACACACCGGAGGGCGCGTTCTATGCTTTCCCCGATGTAAGCGCCTATTACGGTAAGTCAGACGGAACGACGGCGATCAACAACTCCGACGATTTCTCGAATTGGCTCCTGAATACCTGCTATGTAGCTACTGTGGCCGGCTCAGGTTTTGGCGCACCCAACTGCATCCGAATCTCTACCGCCGCCGCCGACGAAGCCCTCGTCGAAGCTGTACAGCGCATCCGTGATGCCGTAGCGACGCTGAAATAACTGGCCACTAAATAGTGTATAATGCACGATGGGCTGACGCAAGAGTATGTTTGCGTCAGCCCATCGTGCATTATACACTATTTAGTGGCCAGTGAGTCAAACCAGTTCGCGTATTTCCAGCAGGTCGGCGGGGAGTTTGATACGAGCCAGTAATCGTTCTTCGAGCAGATTGGCCCACTCGTGCAGGTACGTTACCACGTCGTCGCGGCGATTATGTTTCAGGAAGCGTTGCTCGATAGGGAACCGGTGCAGTACGTCGCGGTCGTCCAGCTTTTCGAGGTGTTTCAGGTCTTCCAGCGAAAGCCCCGCCTGTAGCATCTGGTTAATGATGATATCGAACGGGAGCTGGCTTGTGTCACAATAATCGGCCACCTGTTCGTTCCAGTCGCCATAGCGTTGCATCGCATACTGGTGAATCTGGTCTTTGGTCATTCGGGTCAGTTCCTGCGCCAGATTGCCACAGTTGCAACTGCCCATGTGGCCCCATTGGTAGGGTGCGCCTTCAGCTACGTTACGAGCCGTACGCCGCAGAGCGTCGATCAGTTCGGGGGTTGGTCGTGCCATAATTAAGTTTGACTAGGTTTATTGGGAAAGCCGATTAACTCGTCAGAATGAACCATCGAAACTACACGTTTTACCAACGATCCAATGTAGATCAGATAAAAAATAACGTGCAACGGCAGCTCGCATTGACAACGACCCGTTCAGCCGATTTGTTCGCCGACTACAAAGTACCGATACTACCTTTGATGTCTTCTTCTAACTATCCGTTTGTGATTGGGTCCGCGCTGATAAAGAGCCGATACAGGCTGCTTGCTTTCTTCTTTTCTCTGATTTCGGGTCAACTGGCTGGGCAATCAATCTTGTCTTCGCCGCTCGCGAAGGTGTACTCGGTGGCTCAACTGCGGAGTGATTTTCAACTCATGCGCCGGGCGATGGAAGAGGCACATCCCGGCTTGTATCGGTATCATCCCCGCGATAGCGTATCTCGCTGGTTCGATGCCACTGAAGCCCGCCTGAGCCACCCAATGACCGAGCTCCAGTTCCGGCGGGTTGTTGAGCCTACCATCGACCGAATCGGCTGTGGGCATACCGACCTGTATGGCTCAAAAGCGTATGTGAAATACCGCAAGACGCACCCTCTCCGGCCGTTTCCTGTCGACGTGTTTGTGCTGGACGATAAACTGTATGTGCGCGAAAATCGCAGCACTGACACCACCGTACGGCGGGGTGCCGAATTAATGGCCATCAACGGTCGGCCCGCAGGTACGTTGCTAAAACAGTTCTACAAGTACATTTCCTCCGACGGTTATAACCAGACCTTTAAACCTTATGTGTTGAACACGGGCCTTTTTAGTTCGTACTACATGCTGGCTATTGGCCTCGACTCAACCGCTCAACAGTTGACTTTGCGCGATTCGACCGGCGCGGTGCGCACGTTGACGTTTCGGACCCGCCCCGACAAAATCAAGGCGGGCGCTGATTCAGTGGAAAAACGAGTGATTCCCGCTTCAAAGCCGCGTAAGCCAAAACCACGCAAACCCGATCCTAAAGAAGACGCCGCCGTACGAACGCTGACGTTCTCAGAGCGTGATTCATCCGTAGCGGTGTTGAAAGTGGGGTCGTTTACCGGCGGCGGGCAGCGGTCTTTCTTCCGCCGGAGCTTCAGGGCAATTGCCAAACGAAAAACCGTTACCAATCTGGTTGTCGATGTACGGGGCAATCTGGGGGGTAACTCAGGTACGTCGGCGAAACTGGTTTCTTACCTAGTCGACAAACCTTTTCAGGCCTACACTCAGGTGGATGCGAACGTCCGGCAGGTATCGTTTAACCGCCATCTGGGCTGGAAATTCTGGCGCTTCTGGATTCGTAACTTCTTTACCCACCGAACGCCCGAGGGAACCTTCCGGCGAGCCGGTGTAACGAAGCTTATTAACCCAACCGGCAACAATGGGTTCCGGGGAAAGGTATTCGTGCTGACGAACGGAGGCACTTTTTCAGCGGCGTCTATATTTACATCCCTGGTAAAGCACAACGCCGCCAACCGGGTCACGGTGGTTGGCCGCGAAACGGGTGGCGGCGAGTATGGCTGTAACGCCTTTACGTCTCCATATATGACCCTGCCCGAAACAGGCGTTCAACTTCGCCTGCCGCTCTACAAGATCGTGCTGGCTATTCCCGGTACCGACAAAGGCCACGGCGTTATGCCCGACGTACCTGTGCCCTACACCGCGTCGGCCATCCTGTCAGCGCAGGATTTAGACATCGAGAAGGTGTACGAATTGCTCAATAACTGAACCGTTATTAAGTGGTCATTTGTCATTGAACGGATGAATGATCATTTAACGACAGATCAATTATGCGTTTGATAACTGACCGGCTACGTTCTGGAGGGCCGCACCAAGGGCTTCGAGGCGAGTGGCCATATCGCCCTCCGGCCCAACTTTTACGCCCATCTCGTGCGTATGCGTTGCCAGCTCGAGCAGAATCTGCTGCATTTCGCCGGGGTTGGGCGTACCGCTCTCCAGTTGGGTTTTTAGCTGTTGAAGCAAGTCAACAACCTCTTTCGTATTCTCCGATGGGCTAAGCGTACTGATCCAGTGGTCAATAACTCCCTTTCCGCTTTGTGGCGTTAAGTCGGTTACACCAGTAGTCAGCGTAGACATGGTCGTGTCGAGCAAATCGGTAGCTTCTTCGTGATTATCCATGTTAGGGTAAACTAAAAGTGCCCCACTACCGGTATGGTAGTGGGGCACTTGCGTGTAAATTATACAGTCGTTGAGAGCTGACCCGCAAAATTGCGGAGTGATGTGCTCAACGTATTCAGCCGCGAGGGCAAATCGCCACCTGCCGACGTACCCAGCGCATCCGTCTGGTCGGCCAGATTCAGCAGTAGATCGTGTAACTTCTGATTGCTGGGCGAGCCACTCTGCAACTCAGCCTGTAACTCCTGCAATGGCTGGATCATCTTGCTGGCGTTATGATCACTTTTAAGCGACGAAAACCAGTCGGTAATTAGAGATAATCCTTCCTGAGGAGAGGCCGCCTGCCCCTGATCAAAAGCCTCGATTGTAGCGTCAATTAATGTCGACGCCGATGAACCGCTTGATTGTGAATGTTGATTTGCCATGATTTGAAACGTGTAAACTGTAAACTAACTTTATTTTGACCCGTAGCCTGAATTGTAAGGGCCGCCGTCTTGCTGGGCAGCGCCGCTGGCGCCAAGCGAGTCATCATCGCTGTTGGCCGACGAAGCACCAACGCTCGGTGCTACCGTAGCCGGGGCACTTCCATCGCCAGAACGGTTACCGGCCAGCCGTTGGCTAAAGCCTTTCAACGCATCCGACAGTTCGATCAGCGACATTTGTTCGCCGCCGTCAACGGAGCGGGCTACGTTTCTGGTCTGTTCGGTCAACTCGTCGAGAAGGCTTTGGATTTGCCCAACGTTTGACGTATTGCTCTGCAATTGCATGCGTAACTCGCTGAGTGTATGTGCAATCGGGTTCGTCGACTCGTCGCCTGAATGAAGTGCGCTAATCCAGTTCTCGATCAGCGAAATGCCATCTGTGGGCGAAACTGTTTCGGCGCCGCCGCTGAATGTGTTTACGGTCTCGTTGACGAGTGCCGTTGCAAATTGTGATGATTCTGCCATGGGAATAGGAGAAGGTAGGGGACGTGCTAAGTCTGAACTCGGTACGTCCCCCAACTGTCATTTAGATACTTGTTGGTTAAGCGATTCCAGTGTTGAAACGAGCCGTTGCAACTCCGTTTGTTGCGCACTCGCTTCCGGCGACTCCATAACGCTCTGGGTAATGTCGATAAGGTCTTCCAGATAAGCCTGAACAACAGATGGTTCTGGTGAACCGCCGTTCTGCTTGCTTTCCTCCAGTTCAGCTTTCAGGTCTTCGAGAACATCGGCGATTTCGTCGGTCTCATCATTGCCATTCTGATCGAGCAATTCAAGCCACTGATCAATGAGCGACAGTCCATCTGTGGGCGTTGTCGTCTGAATACCGCTGTCGAAAGCAGAGATCGTCTGTTCGATCAGCGCGGTTGTTTGGGGGTCTTGTGATGTAAGGGCCATTTTGTGGGTATTTTGTTCACCTGCCAGCAGGATGAACGATTACTTATTTAAGTTCTTTAGCAAAGTCTTTGAGCGATTCACCCAGGTCTTTCAGCGATAGCTGGTATCCGTCGTCTGCTTTCTTAGCAACCTTGGCCGTCTCATCGCCTAACTTTTTCATTAATTGAGCGATCTTCTTTTTGTCGATTTCTTTCTCGCTCAACTGGTCGTGAAGTGTCTGCAACTCATCAGCAATACCACTGGCCGATTCGTCTTTCTTCACAAATGCAATCCATTCTTTTAGTAGCGATACGCCATCTTTAGGTTTTGTGCTATCGACACCATTGTCAAGCGTTTCGATAGTCGATGTAAGTAGCGTTTCGGCTTTTTTGGTCGCCATCTGTCAACTGGTATTGAGTGATCAAAAGAGTCCCTATTGCTACTGGACGTAGCGTGGGGATAAAACTCGACTAAATCGGTATTGTTTGTAGAAAAAACGTCACCTGAGTTAATGGTCAGTTGGGCTGACTAGGAATGACCCACTTCGTCGGTGCTGGCGATCAAACCCTGTAATGAATCTGCTAATCGGCGCAGGGCCGCAGGGTTGGTGGTCGTTTCCTGCTGGGCAAAAGCCTGGGTGTACTCGGCCAGTTCCATCAGCAGCACACGGATCTGAGCTGGGTCGCCGTGGTTCAGCAACGTTTTCTGAAGGCTGCTGAGCGCCTCCCGTACATTGGCGAGTCCGTCGTAGTGGGCTAATTCATTCAGCCAGTCATCGACCAGCGCCGGGCCTGATTCGGTCGTGTGTTCGCCGTTGGTAAGGGCCTGAACGGTGGTTTCGAGCAGCGTATCGGTTGATTGAGGTGTGTTCATGCTGTTGCGTTTTTTTAACAGGTATACGGATTTTGATGGATACCATCGTCACGTACTATATGGTTAAACTGTTTTGGTAGCATAATGGCTGTTTATCTTTACCCAATGAATCCTCAACTCGAACGCCTGTATCAACTCGCTCAGAAATCCGAACGCCGTATCATCGGTCTAATGTCAGGTACGTCTCTCGATGGGTTAGACGTTGCCCTCTGCCGGGTATCGGGAAGCGGCCCACAGACGCGTGTTGTTATCGAGCAGTTTACGACAGTAGTATATGAGGAAGCTTTTAAAGCCAGTATCCGGGCTGTTTTTGCGCAGAAACAAGTTGATTTTGAGTTACTAACGCTGCTAAATGAGCATATTGGTCGCCAACACGGTCGATGGGTAGCCGACTGCCTGCGCAGTTGGAACGTACCTGCTAACTCGGTGGATTTGGTCGCCAGTCATGGACAAACAGTGTACCACGCTCCCCGGAAGCAACACCAGCGATCGGGTTACCCCAATGCTACCCTGCAAATCGGCGACGGCGATCATATTGCGGCCGAAACGGGCATCATTACCCTCAGTGACTTTCGCCAGCGCCATATTGCCCACGGCGGAGAAGGCGCTCCACTGGCTGTCTACGGCGACTATTTTGTCTTTTCGCAGTTGGGCGAAAACCGTATCCTGCTCAACATGGGCGGCATTGCCAACTTCACGTATCTGCCTGGCTCACTCGATGCCAGCGTTGTGTTCACGACCGATACTGGTCCCGGCAACACGTTGCTGGACGCTTACGCGCGGCTGTTTACCGGCAAACCGTATGACGACGGTGGCCAGCTTGCGGCTAAAGGACAGGTTAATGGCCAACTGCTTACTGCCCTGCTCGATCATCCGTTTTTTGCCCAGCCATTTCCAAAAACGACGGGACCGGAAGTGTTCAACATAGGGTACGTTCGTGATGCTCAGCAGCGTAGCCAAACCGATGATCTGTCGGCCGAAGACCTGATGGCTACCCTCACGCGGTTTAGTGCTGAAAGCATTGCTCATGCCATTGACCAGACCCTTACCAGGCCCGTCAGCGCAAATCAGGCTGAGCCTGGAGTAGCCAGTCCTGTGCGTGTGTACATGAGTGGCGGGGGCGCCCACAATCCCGTGTTGACCAAAACAATAGAAGGGTTGCTTCCGGGTTGTACCTTTGCCAGAACCGATGAGCTGGGCATTGCCGGCGACGCCAAAGAAGCGGTCTTGTTTGCCGTTCTGGCCAACGAAGCCGTAGCAGGTTCAGGTACGTCCTTCGGTGAGCGGCAAGGCGTGCCCAGTGTCTCGATGGGGAAAATCAGCTTTACTAAATAGAGTTTACCGGTTACTGTTTACCGGTAAACGCAAAAATATGATTGACGTAACTGTAATTGGCGGGGGGATCGTTGGCCTGGCTACGGCTCTGCAAATCAAGCAGCAACGACCGGCGTTGTCGGTGATCGTGCTGGAAAAAGAAAACCAGGTAGCGGCGCATCAGACCGGACATAACTCGGGCGTTATTCACTCGGGGCTATACTACAAACCGGGGAGCCTGAAAGCCACCAACTGCATTGAGGGCTACCGAATGCTGCTCGATTTCTGTGATCGGGAAGGTGTGCCGTACGACCTCTGCGGTAAAATCGTAGTCGCTACCAAACAGGAAGAAGTTGGCCAGTTGAACACCCTTTTTCAGCGTGGTCAGCAGAACGGGTTGGGCGGGCTGCGTCGTATTTCGCTGGCCGAGATGCGCGAGATCGAGCCGCATGTGAAAGGTGTGGAAGGCATCTTCGTCCCGCAAACGGGCATCATCGACTATACGCAGGTTTGCGAAGCCTATGCCCGCAAATTCCGGGAGCTGGGCGGTGAACTGCACCTCGGCGAACGGGTTGAACAGCTTACCCCAGGTACGTCCCTAAGCGTGGTGGTAACCAACAAGAGCCGTTACGAAACGAAACTGGTTGTGAACTGCGCCGGTCTGTATTCAGACAAAATTGCCCAACTGACGCAACGGGAGCCGATTGCCCTGCAAATTGTACCGTTTCGGGGCGAGTATTTCAAGATCAAACCGGAGAAGCAGTACCTCGTCAAAAACCTGATTTATCCCGTGCCCGACCCAAATTTTCCATTTCTGGGCGTACACTTTACCCGCATGATTCATGGTGGCGTAGAAGCGGGTCCGAACGCCGTGCTGGCGTTTCAGCGCGAAGGCTATAAGAAGTCGGACGTGAATTTGCGGGAATTCTGGGAAACGCTGGCCTGGCCGGGCTTCCAGAAAGTAGCGGCCAAATATTGGCAGATGGGTCTGGGCGAAATGTACCGTTCCTTCTCGAAGTCAGCGTTCACCAAAGCTTTACAGGAGCTAATCCCGGACATCCAGGAAGACGACCTGATCGAAGGCGGCGCGGGGGTACGTGCTCAGGCCTGCGACCGCACCGGCGGCCTTCTCGACGATTTCTCGATCATCGAGACCGACCGCGCCGTCAACGTGTGTAATGCACCTTCGCCCGCTGCCACCTCTTCATTATCAATTGGAAAGACGGTATCGGAGAAGGTTCTGGCGCGGTTTTAACAAATCGTTGCTATGTAGGGGCGGGCCTTCGTGCCCGCCCGCTTTCGGGCGCAATAGCGACCGCATGGAAGAGCGAGAGCAGGCGCGTTAAATAGATAGGGCTATTCCTTCATAGAGTACGCATTCGGTAAGGGGGAGCGTATTATTGGCGGTCGCCATCGCGCCCGAAAGCGGGCGGGCACGATGGCCCGCCCCTACATAGCAACGATTTGTAAACAATCCTACCGCTCCAGTTTAAAGCCGGGGTCTACTGTTGGGCGGGTAGGAGCGTTGGCGACTTGCCACGCGGTGACGTACATCCAGCGGGTCATGTTGGCCAGTTTGGCGTAGTCGATGCGGGCGGGTTCATCGCGGGGTGTGTGGTAATCGGGGTGCAGAAGCGAAGTGAAGCAGATCGCAGGTACGTTGGCGCGGGCGTAGGGTAGGTGATCCGAGCGGAAATACCAGCCTTCGGGGTGGTCGGGGCGGTCCCAGAGTGTATCGAGTTTAAACTTCGCCGTAACCTGATTCGCGCTCATCGCCTGATTCACCAACTCGAGGGAGTTCCGGTGTGGTACCTGCGAACCAAGCAACGCCGCGCTGTCGGGTGAGTTTCGGCCCATCATCTCGCCGTTCAGCACCGCCGCGATGGCTGATTTAGGCACAGTTGGGTGCTCCACGAAATAGCGTGATCCTAGCAATCCCCGCTCTTCAGCCCCGTGGAAAACGATTAGCAACGACCGTTTACCGGGTTTCTGTGCAAAGGCGCGCCCGATGGCCAGCGCCGCCGCACAACCGGTCGCGTTGTCGTCGGCTCCGTTATAGATCGAGTCCCCTGCTACCGCCCGCCGAATGCCGTCGTGATCCTGGTGCGTACTGATAAGCACGTATTCTTCTTTCAGTTTGGGGTCCGTTCCCGGCAATTTTGCCACGATGTTCACCGACGGATAGCTGAAGCTTTCTACGTTTACCACGTTGGTAAACTGCTGGTTCGGTTGCTGCACCAGAGCCAGCTTACTGGCCGGTAGCCAAAGTAACGGCGCCTGTGCAAACACGCGGGTATTTGGTCCGCCGGGTAGATCGTAGCGGCCCATTTCCATGGCGCTGCTCCACCAGTTGTAAATCGCGTCGGCCCGGGTATCGGAGACAAAAATGGTCGCTACCGCACCGGCTTTCACAAACTCGGCGGCCCGCCTGTTCATCGTTGTCTGCATAAACCGGCGAAAGCTTAGGTCGCCCGGCGGAGTGCCCGAAAAGAGAATCGCCACGGCTTTGCCCTTCACGTCTACTTTCGCCATCTCGTCGGGCGTACCGGTGCCAACATACACCAGCGGTGCATCAACTGAGGCAATGGCGGGGGCCAGCGCAATCACGTCCGGGCCATAGGTCAGGGCTTTGCCGCCAATAACAAACCGGCTGGTTTCGCTCACGCGGGTACGTTGGATGTGGAAGAACTGAAAATACGTACCGTCATCGCCAGCAGGTTGCAGCCCCATAGCGCGAAACTGTTCGGCAATCCAGGCCGAGGCTTTCAATTCGTTGAGCGAACCAGCCACGCGACCCTGAAAATGGTCATCGGCGAGTTTGTACACATCGCGTTTCAGATCGGCCTCTTTAATAGACGCCCGGTTGTCGGCGGCTTGCTTTTGGGCAAAGGCGGCGGTCGACAAAAGAATCATCAGCAGGGCCGTCTGGCCGATGAAGCGAGTTAAGTTGATCACAGAGAGTAGTCGGTTAGATGATGAGCTAAAGTACTACGGATTTGAGCGTAATACTGGTCTTTAAGGCCATAATTACGCTGTATTGCCCTAAAAGCGCATCAGACCGGACCGGTAGGTGATCACACAGAAGTAAGCAATGCAGACCTGCTAATCTCTGCTTAGGAGCCCGTTCAGCAGAGCAGTGGCTGAAAGTGGCGGTACTACTACAAGGCTTGTTTCAGCCCTTTGAAATCGCTGACCGAGAATTTAAACGCCAGTGTCAGCGCACCATAAACGGCACCACCAATAACTATTTCCGCGATGGTGTTGACGATGCCTTCGTAGCCGAAGATCGATTTGTACACGGCGATGGACCCGACCATGAGCAGACAGAAGAGAATCGGGCGGACAATATTGCGCAGGAATATGCCCATAAAGTCGCCGATCAGGTACTGAACAAGCACAAAATTGGCCAGCAGATTGAACAGCGTCGCCGACAAAAAGGCGGTTGCGGCTCCCATAACGCCGTAGGTACGTCCCAGCCAGTATACGAGCGGAATCTTGACGATGAGTGTAACCAGGTTGAGGTAAAACAGCAGGTTGGGTTTCCCCTTCGTAAAGGCCAGGGTAAACAGCGGATGGCTCAGGCACATCATCATCCCGACAAACACAAACACCTGAATCAGGCCAACAGTACCGCCCCAGCCGGGCCCGTAGAAGAGAGGGACTACACTGTCGGCGGTGATGTACAAACCGGCCAGCAACGGGAAGTTACAGTAGCTCAGTACGTCGAGGATTTTCAGATAAGACCGCTTCAACTCGTCGTTGTTATTCTGCATTTTAGCCAGCACCGGGTAAGCTACCTGCAAAATAATGGGGTTGAGTTTAGTGATCGGGAAGATGGCCAGTTGGTACGCCAGCGTGTACAGGCCAAGCATTTCGTTGCCCAGAATGAAGCCGATAAACAGGTTGTCGTAATTGGATTGAACGTACCCAAGAATGCCGTCGCCGAGGTTGAAGAGGCCAAAACGAAGGTGCTCACCCACTTCACCGAAGGCAAATCGGAAGACCGGCCTGAAGAGCGAACTCCCAAATACAACCTGCAATGTGGTTTTGATGGTTTGCGTAACAAGCTGCCCAATCACCAGCGACAGTTCATGATAACCGTTGAACGCCATGGTCAGGGTGGTGGCTGTGCCAATGAACGTACCTACAATCTCCATGATGGCGATGGTTCGGAATTGCAGCTCCTTTTCCATCAGGAACAGGTAAATCTGCCCGAAGTAGACAATCAGAAAGTAGCAGGAAGACAGGTGCAGCACCCGGTCCAGGCGGGGCTCGTGTTTGAAACCGACAATGGCCGGTGTGGCCAATTGAATGATCCCGAAAATGAGGATGCCAAGCGTAATATTCAGCACATACAGTGTCGATAGAACAGAGCGGTCGCTTTCCTGTTTATAAATGATCGAATTGGAAAATCCGAGGTTGGTAAACAGTTGAAAGAAGGTGAGGATAAGGTTGCTGAGTGCTACCAACCCAAAGTCGCTGGGGGTGAGCAGGCGCGCGAGAACAACCATCTGACCAAATTGAAAGACAGTTGAGATCACCGTAGCAATGGTGATCCACTTTCCCCCATTCATGGCCGCACTTTTTGTGTTCATCAGTTACTAATTATGGTCTTTCTCCGGGTCTGTGCCTACTTTAATTTGCCAGGTGAGCGCAAAACAAAGACGGGTGTTTCGCCCACCGGAATCTGTATACTACCATTGAGACTGACAATAGTACGTTTTGTCATATTTTCCTGCCCTCTAGTAGGTATATATAGCTGAATAGTGTCGCCTTTCGGGGCTGGCAACGAAAAAAAAGCCGTGCGGCCACGCTCGTCGGGTACCATCAACGCATACGCCGTCTGGGTAGTACCATCGGGCCGACGCAGCATATAGCGGTCAACGATAGGCTGGCTGGAACTGGACCGGTGCAGCGTTTCCTGGTAGGTGAAATTGCCAATCAGCCGGGTTGCCTGATACAGGTAGTCGGCGCCGGGCTTACGCGTTTTGTTTCCGGTGATGAGTCCCATAGAACTGAACTGCGTTGGGTCGGCCGGATTTTCGTCATACATCTGGTAGAAGAAGACCCGATCAATTCCGGTGCGAAGGTAAAGCAACGCCGTGCGTAATACCCAGTCGGCCTGGGTTTGCTCTACCGATTTGTTGCCGATCGGAATGGCATGAAACGGGCTGCCCTGATTGGTGTCGTAGCCCGCCTCTGTAATCCAGACGGGCATGTCGTTACACAAGTCGTGCGACAATTTGACAAACGCCGCCGCCTGCTCGCCAACGCCTGCCAGTTCGGGCGCCGCGCCGCGCGAAGCCGCTTTTCCGGTGCTGCTCTGCGACGTACCTGCATTGTTGGCGTACAGATGCTGGTTGATCACGTCCCAGCAAAGGTTTACCCGCCCGTCGGGATGATACCCCCGAAATTCGCGGCACCAGTCAACCATAGCCCTGACATAATCGGTGGTATGGGCGGCCAGTCCACCAATGACTACGGTAACCGATGGATCGGCGTTTTTAACACCCGCCCCCGGCCCCAGTATATTCTTGTGCCCATCATAAAAGGCCGATAGATTGGCGGCGTATTCACGGGCTGTCTGGTAGCCTTGCCGACCTTTCCAGGTTTTATCACGCTCGTTTTCGCACTCGATGTACCGGATCAGCCCCAGTCCTATCTTCTTCTGATTGGCGGGTGCCCAGTGGTTATGTTGTGCCGTAACAGACACCAGCGTGGGGTCGATGCGCTTGTTATAGCCATAACGGGCCATATACTGAAACGCCACCCGTGCCTGCTCCAGGTAAGATGCTGGTTTAGACAGGTCGCTGCCGTAGCGAACCGGATTGTTGCCGTAGTCGCGCTGATCGGCCGGGTATAAATTTTCCAGCCATTTTGGAATCGTTTTCAGGCAGGCCAGCACGTCGATATGTTCGGCTTTCAGGCGTTCGTACATGGCATCATAGTTCCAGGCTCCGCTGAGGGTCAGGTTACAGGAGTACTGGCCGGGCTGCGCTTCCAGTTTCTCCCAGTCCAGGTAATGCCGCACCGCCGCAAAGCTACGCATGGCCGGTATCCGGTTTTCGTCCACCTCCCACGACCGCGCCGCCTCTTCCATATTCCACTCGAACATGTTGACACCCACGGCCTGCCGGAAAGGCGTCTGCCGAACAGGAATAGCCGTTTTAGTAGCTACGCCCGGTTTGTACGTGCCGTATAGTTCCAGTTCAGACGGATAAGCCCCCGAGGTGTTGATCAGCAGAAACCGCGCCCCGGCAACGGGTTTCTTCAATCGGAACGTACCTGGTTGCGCCGGATCGGGGCCTACCCATTCTTTATATTTATCGCCAACGAACCGCGCAATCGGAATGCGTTTCCAGTCGGCCGTGATGATCGACAGCGTCATGGGCTTGTCCAGGTTCTGATCCGCGTAGTCGTAGAGCCGAATCCGGTCGATGGTCATCTGTTCGCCATCGCGGAGTGGGTAATACGCGTCGTAGTTCGTGAGCAACTTGTTCCAGCCGGTGTTCACATTCTCTTCCGTAACCCCGTCGAAAAGACCATCCAGCCCGGCACTGGCGTTTACTACCTGATACCATCGTTTGGCATCGATGGGTATCCGACCGGCAGTATCGAAGGCAGTGGTTATCAACGAAGCTGTTTGGGGTGGATGCGATTCCACGCTGTTTGGCCGGTTTACCAGCAACAGGATGACGCCCAACGCCGCAACGGAAAAAAAGAGAATCGATTTCATTAACTAATGCCGAAGCCGGGGCTTCGGTTGTAACAACATTTTTCTACCTACCGAGGCTAACCAATAAGCGCCGCTCCGGTTCAAACTCGTGATCACCTCATCAACAGTACGCGGCCAGTGCATGAATACGTTGAGGTTGTATTGAGTGACGTAACAAATTGATAGCTTACTGTCCAGATGTACTGGCCTTCGGGGCAAGGTTGCCCGTTCACGGTGCCGTCCCACTGCTGCTCCAGATTCGTACTGGAAAAGATGGCATTGCCCCACCGGTCAAACACATTGATAGTGACGGAGGTTGCCCCGGTCAGGTAGATGGCGAGGCGATCGTTTTTCTGATCATTATTGGGTGTGAATACGTCAGGTACGTAGACGGGCTTGGCGGGGCAGGCATTGCATCGAATCAATTGCAGGTCGTCGATGAGAAAATCATTGCCGCATCCCGACTGGCCTTGATTATCAATAAGTTTCACCACAACTGCTTCATCGACATGTGGTGTGGTAAATGAAACCGAGAAACGCTGCCACGTGGGTACGGCAGTCTCTGGTATCGACCCAACGGCGGCTTTGGCCAACAAGCGGCCCGAGGCGGTTTCGATCTGAATACTCAGATCTGGAACAAGGGTTCGGCTGCACCGTTTCAATTTAAGAAGATTCAACCCCCACACCGAAAATTCGTAGGTCGAATTACCACACAGGCTGGGGAGTACCTGCCGGTAGAACTCGCCGGGTATGTTGGAGCCGTTGACAATCAGCATAGTACCTCCTTCGCCTGCCTGCGTATGATCGGTAGGAACAGCATGCCAGGCTCCGCCGAAACAGGTTCCGTCTACCCGACTGGCCAGGGCGTACTCACCATCATTGGGGCACGACGCCGTAGTGGCGCGGTATGATGTTCGCTGGGCCAATGACGTACGGCTGGTCACGGTGCCGAATGTCTCATTAATGAGTACTTCGGCGTTTGGGCCCGAACACGTTTGAGCTTGTGTGGGAAGTGCTGTTACCGAGAATAACAGCAGAAGAAGCCAGTTGTAACTCCCGGTCTGTTGTCGTGATCTGTACGCCCAGAAACAAAAATGAACCCAATTAGCCATTATAGGTATTTAGACCTTAAATAAACAACTTCGTCACGCAAGTTATTCCTGCGAATTGTACTTATACTACTCACCAATATGCTCGTTCATGCGTCCTGGGAACGGTGGTCTACCGGGTTGGAGCCCCCTTCACTGGCTGTATTTCGCTATCGTATATGCCCGGCTGATCAACCCTGGTTGTATGACTTGCTGCTGCCCGATGAACAGCAGCGGGCCGCTCGGTTCAGGCGCGAGGCAGACAGGCACCGCTTTGTGGCCGGGCGTGGCTGGCTGCGCTGGCTAATCGGCCAGTTTACCCACCAGTCACCCACCGCAATCCAATTGACGACGGGGCCGTTTGGAAAACCGGAATTGCTGACCACTACAACCTCTGGTAGCAACTGGCACGTCAATGTGTCGCATGCGGGTGAGTGGGTACTGCTGGCGGTTGGTCCTGTGCCCGTAGGCGTCGATGTAGAATGGATAAATCCAGACTGGCCTTACCAGGATCTGATCGCTTCGAGTTTCAGCGCCGTCGATCAGGCTCAACTGGCGGCCAGTTCAACCCCGCGTGCGTTGTTTTATACGTTCTGGACGCGAAAAGAAAGTTTACTTAAAGCCACTGGGCAGGGGTTAACGAATGACCTTCTTGCTTTTTCGGTGTCAAAAGAGGGAGATCAGTGTATACATGGCTTACAGACTGAAGCAAGTTCCTGGATGATAGTGAGTTTTACGGTAACCGATGGGTATGTAGGTTCGCTGGCCTGTCAGAAATTGCCGGAGTCAAGTCGCTTTTTTACGCTCGCCGCGACGTCTGTAAGTATCGATCCGCCCACCACCGATTAAGAATAAGGGTACATTAACATGATTATTGGTCTTGAAGCCCAGCGACTACTGCGGCCCCATAAACACGGAATGGACATCGTAGCGCTGGAAACGATTCGGGCGCTGGTTGCTCACCGTGAGCACGAATTCGTCGTTTTCGTAAAACCTGATACAGACCGTGCCTGCCTGCCAATCGCCGACAATATGCGGGTTGTTGAACTGGAAGGCGGCCCTTATCCGGTCTGGGAGCAATGGGCGTTACCGAGAGCCGTTCGGCAGGCGGGCGTAGATCTGCTCCATTGTACGGCCAACACGGCGCCACTGCGCGCTTCTGTTCCAGTTGTATTGACGCTGCACGACATAATTTTTCTCGAAAAAGCCATCGTTGGAGGAACGGCCTATCAACGGTTTGGCAACGTCTATCGCCGCTGGAACGTACCCAGGGTTGTGAAAACGGCCGACCTGATCCTGACCGTTTCGCACTACGAACGCCAGCGCATCATCGAACACCTGCATATTGCCCCCGAGCGTGTAATAACCGTTCATAATGCCGTGAGTTCGAAGTTCAGTCTGATTGCCGATGCCGCGCAGCTTGCCGATGTGCGGGCTCAATTCAAGCTGCCCGGCGAGTTTATGTTCTTTCTGGGAAACGCCGATCCGAAAAAGAACGTACCCAACGTACTGCGGGCGCTGTTGTTGCTGAAACAGCGTGGGCAACTTACGCTACCGCTCGTGATGGCCAACGTATCGGCCGAGTATGTGGATAAGGTGCTGGAAGAGACCGGAACCACAGCCCTGAAGCCGGATATCCTGTTGTGCGGCTATATTCCCAACCCGCTGCTGCCTACGGTCTACAACCTGGCTACGGTGTTTCTTTGTCCGTCGTTGCGCGAAAGTTTCGGCCTGCCCATTCTGGAAGCGATGGCTTGCGGAACGCCCGTACTGACGGCCAGCACATCGGCCATGCCCGAGGTAGCGGGCGAGGCGGCGTTACTGGCCGACCCAGCTTCGCCCGAAGAAATGGCCGGGCAATTGGCCCGCCTGCTCACCGACACCGACCTGCGCGCTGATCTTCGGCAACGAGGCCTTGACCGGGCAGCCTTATTTTCGTGGGCCAATACGGCAAAGCAGTTACTGACAATATATGCGGGGGTTAACTGAAGTATAACGGCCAATGGCCATCGTTGCTTTGCTCGGTAAAGTGACCGCGATAAGCAGAGCAACCTTAAACGGTGACCTCATTTTTATGATTAAAAAACTACTTCTCAAATCATTGTACGTCGTTGCGGCATTGCGTTATCCACGCTATCGCCCCGACCTGCGTTACTTTGTGCGGGATAACTACTTTGCCCGCCTGAGTCAATGGCGCTTCTGGCGAGCCGATTTTGTGAAGAAAACGCCGTATAAGGTAGTTGAATTTTACGGCGAATTCGACCAGGAAGTGCGGTATGCCATGCCATTTGCCTACTGGCACTACCTGAACGGTACATTGAAGCAGACCATCGGCGCGAAGAATACCCGACCCTTTTACTTCTTCAGCCCCGACCATGTTGAAAAACACGAAAAGCGCGTGTGGGAGGCCGGTTACGGAAACTACAGCATTCCGAATATGACCCACGCGCCCAGTTACGATTTCTCGAAATGGACGCGGGTGCCGTTTAAACAGCAGTACCGGAATGACCTGTTTGTTTATGACAAACCGCTGCTGGTGATTGCCAACAAATACAATATCGAATGGGATAAACCACCCATTAACTTCCTCGATATCCCGTCGCTCGACCGACTGATTCGCCAGTTAAAAGACCGCTATCAGATCATCTACAATCGGCCGCTGGGTGGGCAGATTGTGCTCGACAACAGCGAAATCATGGACCTGGGCGAGCACGCCTGGCTACAGGCAACGTACCCGGAGGTATTGTTAATGAACGACTTATTCGAGCAGCACCATAACCGTGTCGACAACTTCAATCACCTGCAACTGATGGTCTACGCCAACTGCGACCACTTTATTTCGATGCACGGTGGCACGGCGGCGCTGGCAAGCTGTTTCGGCGGTGTCAACACATTGTTGTCGCATCCGGGCGGCGGTTTTGAACACGATTTCGACGAATACAAAAACTTGTTTCCTGCCTTATCGGGCGCAAAAATCCTCCACGCCAAAAATCGCGATGAGCTGTTCAGGTATGTAGACGAGGAATACTAACAGGTAGTAGTTACCAGTTATCGGTGGATAGCTTCGCGGAAGCAACGTACCTGAGCAGGCCGATAACGACTAATTGTTGACGGTTAACTGATATATGGTTATTGCAAAAATTACATCCGGGCTTGGTAATCAACTGTTTCAGTACGCGCTGGGGCGGCATCTGGCGGTGCAGAATAAGACGTCGCTCTGGTTCGACCTCCGGTATTTTCGTCAGGAATATGCGACCGACACGCCCCGGAAGTTTAAGCTCGACCGGTTCAATGTAGCCTACAACCTCCTCGACCGGTCGCCCTGGTTGTGGGCGTCTAAAGCAACCCGACTATTGCCCGGCCGTTCGCTGCCGCCATTCATCGACACCCGCTACGAAACCGAGTTTCATTTTGATCCCCAGATCATTCGGCCTGCTGCCCCGTTCACCATTCTGTGGGGATTCTGGCAGTCGGAACGCTACTTCGAGGCTAGTGCCGCTCAGATTCGCCAGGAGCTGACGTTTAAACCGCGGGAGAGTAAAACATTTTTAACGTTTAGTAATATAATTGAACAGACGAAAATACCTATATCTGTTCATGTTCGAAGAGGTGATTACGTGACCCACCCCGAGTTCAGTAAATCGTTCGGATTTGTGGGGCTCAGCTACTACCAGACGGCACTGGCGCAGCTAAAAAATCAGTTTCCCAACGCGACGCTTTTCTTTTTCAGTGATGATCCTGACTGGGTTCGTGCCAACATTGCTACCGATCAGCCTCATGTATTTGTGGCCAATAGCGGTCCCGATGCAGACGTCGATGATTTGCAATTGATGAGCATGTGCCATCACCACGTCATTGCCAATAGCTCGTTTAGCTGGTGGGGTGCCTGGCTGAATTCGCGGCCCGATAAAGTAGTGATTGCCCCGCAGCGCTGGTTTGCCAACAAGCCCTGGGACACAAAAGATTTAGTGCCTGCCTCGTGGTTGAGGCTATAAGATATATGTATAGCCGACGATTGATTTATTCAATGAGATGATGAAGTCATACATCGATGCCCGCCCGGCGTTGAAACGGTTTATTCACTGGCTCCTGGTGCCTGCAAACGAGGCCAGGCCCCGCCGTTGGGTAAGCTGGGTCCTGAACCCATTCGTGCACGAGCGTCATGTTTCGGCGCGCATCCGGTCGCGGGCGCGTCTGGACGTGCTTCCCTTCAATCCCTTCAAGATGGGGGCCAACAGCCTGATCGAAGATTTCAGCGTGGTGAATAACGGCGTTGGCGGCGTAGTAATAGGTAAAAATTGCCTGCTTGGCATTGGGTCAACCGTCATTGGCCCCGTCAGCATTGGCGATAATGTCATTATTGCCCAGCACGTTGTGTTGTCGGGGATGAATCACGAGTACAAATCGGTAGTAACCCCAATCCGGGATCAGTCGGTAACAACGGCTGAAATTGTGATCGAAGCCGATTGCTGGATCGGCGCCAACGTAACCATCACGGCAGGGGTGACTATCGGTCGGCATTCAGTTGTGGCCGGGGGCAGCGTGGTTGTCTACGACGTACCTGCGTATACCGTCGTTGGCGGGAACCCCGCCCGGATTTTAAAGCAGTATGAGCCAGAAAGTGGCCAGTGGATGTCGGCTACCGCAGCAGCAACGTTGCTGGCTAGTGTGCATGAATAAATGCTGGATACGGGCCATTTGCAGTCTAAATCCAGACAGTTAGCTCGTGGGACTGGCTTTGTGCATCAACTGCGCAAAGACCGCTTCGAACTCCTTGGCCCGGTGTGCCCACGAATTGCCACGGGCCATCTCCACGCGAGCCTGAATTTGGGCGGGTGCCTGGTCTGCAAGTGCATGGCGAAGGGCTTTAGCAAATGCTTCGGGCGTATCGGCTAGCTCAACGATGCCCGTAAACTCGTCGAGGATTGAGAAGGGCGTGGATACTACGGGCAGGCCACCAGCCAGGTACTCGTTGATTTTTAGCGGATAGATCGTGTACGTATGGGCGTTGCAAACGAACGGGATCATCGTGGCCGACAGCCCCGCCAGCAACGGCGGCAGGTTGGCGGGCTGGTGCGGCGGTGTGAAAACAACGTTAGGCAACGTACCCAGCCGCTGCGTAATGGCTGGCTCCTTTATTTCGCCGATAAACTGAAACGTCACATCAGGCATGGTCCGGGCGCAGTGTTCCACAATGTCGACGTTTACCCGGTCGTCGGCCGTGCCGAGGTAGCCCACAACGGGTCGGGTGGGTGGGTGCTGTTCGGCCAGTATACGCGCCTGATTGAAGAGCGGAAAATTGACCCCGTTTTTCACGCAGAACGCATTTGGCTGGAGCCTGGCTTTCGTTTGTCGTAAGGTTTCGGAGGTCGTCACCACGGCGTCGACCCGGCGTAGATAGTCGGGTTCATATCGGCCACCGTGTTTGCTCATCCACCTGGCGATGGTAATCTCGTCGAAGCAGTAGTAGATGGTACCCGCTTCATCGAGTTCGCCCAGCAAGGCCAATCCCAGAACCGGGTGCATGCCGTTGATGACCAGCGGCCTTTTAAAACCCAGCTTGGCCATTACCTGCCGTAGCCCCGAAACCAGCCGCCCGGCGTTCAGTTTCAGAAGCGGGTCATGAAGCGTAGGTGGCAGAAAATTAATTGGCAGCATAACGGGTGGCTGCCACACGTGAACAAGGCTGCCATCTTTCCCCGGTTTGGTCGTCAGTGGGTTGTCGAGCCGCACAACCGCACGAGTAGGTACGTCTTTTTGTCGACCTAACGTGCCCAGCAGCAGGTCTTTGGCCGTGTGTTGATAGTCGACATACAGCACCCGGTGGCGCACCGCCAGTTCGCACATAAGTTGCACAACGGCTTTCTGAAAGTCGCCTTCCCAGGTAGTCTGGCCGACGCAGATAATACTATCGAAGGGAGGCATGGGCCGAGCGCGATGCAGCTTGAAGCGTTGAACGTTTGACCGTAGACGCTTTCTTTTCCCACCGGTTGGCCGAAGCAAAAAGCATGGAATTGATATAAAGCATCGTACTGGTTGGGAATTGACCCAGAATTGGATTAGAGTAGCTGACCACGCAAATGCCAATGAATTCGCATAATAGCACGAGCATGAGGGTGATCAGCCACGGGTCTTTCAGATGCCACAGTTTCCAGATACCCGTTAGAATGATGCCCGCCAGCACAAAGAGGTAAATACTGAGGCCAACGATACCTGTCTCGATCCAAAGCTGCACATACCAGCTATCGGGGGGGATCTGGGCGGCCCAGTGCCAGGGTGTAAACCGAACGCCTGCCCCCGATGAACTACCAATACCGGTGCCAAATGGGAGATTGACCAGATACGCTTTCAGCCGTTGCTGGTTTTCGAGCCGTACCAGAAATGATTCATCCTGAGTGGGATGGAGGGCCGTTCTGATTCGGTAAATCTGGTACACACTGTCGCCAATGTTTGTGAAATACAGGACAGCCATGAGCGGAATGCCCACCGCCGCACTGTAGATAACCGGCATCAGTTTGCGCTGGAGCACCAGAAATGCACCGAATCCACCTACCAGCACAAACAGGGCTGAACGGGTACCCGACACGGCAAATCCCCAGAAAATAACGAGGGAAAGAACGAAATACAGTGCCCGATAAAACCAGCTTTTTTCGGCCATGAACAGTATAATGCAAATCAACGCAACCCCGGCCATTTCGGAGCCGAACTGCCCCGCATCGGAGTAGAATGAGAAGCTGCGCAGTTGGCCCCAGAGGATGTGGGTACGTGCCGCGCCCGCCGCCAGCCAGTTTAATTCGGCCTGTTCCAGCCCGATATATTGCTGCTTGAATCCCCACAAAGCCGCCAGTATCGACCACACGATCCACGTCTTAACCAATAGCCAGACGTCTTTCAGCGTGATAGGGTTTACCAGTACGATCAACGAAAGAAAAGACCAGCTCAGCGAAAAGGACCGGGCGTGGTAGAACCAGGCGGGTGGATACGGAGAATCTGGATTGAAATATTCGAGGATGGTATAAAACAACCAGAGCAGAACCAGAAAGAAGGCCGGGTTTTTCAGTCGGCTCCACTCCATACGTTTCGCATTGAGCAATGTAGCGGCGAAGGTGAGCACAAGCAGCCCATCGAGGCCCAGCCCGATCTGAACATCGCCTTCCATAAAACGCGCCATGCCGATCATGAAACTGAAGTTGGCGTAGAGATATACCCCGAATTTGGGTTCGAGGAGTATACCCACCAGTGTCGCCAGCCCGATGGGAACCGCAATGACCAGCATCCCCCCCATGATACCGAACCTAGCGAGCAGTACGCCCGCCAGCAACGCCAACGCGAGGCCCAACCCGCCGTATATCCACGGGTTATGGCGCCATTGGCTGGTCAGTATAGAGAGTTGATCGCGCAAGAAAAACGAGTTTACTGTTTACTGTTTGCCGTTGCCCTGCTTAGGTGCGCCTGATTGACTTGGCAGCGCAATAGAAGACAGAAAGCAGAAAACAGTAAACTTTTTTATACCGCCGAGGCTGTTCCATTCTGCAAATTCCAGACGGTAGCTTTCAGAAAGGCTTTGGCATGTTGGAAACGCCCCTTAAGCAAATACGAAGCTACGTGTTTGGGCAGTACCGCCACGGCAAAAAAACTATAAAAGATCAATCGTTGTGCCAGCGAACCGTGTCGCCGGATAAACAGGATACGGTTTCGGGTGAGGTAATAAGTACGAAGGGTACTTTCCCGCCCTACCGATGCCGATTCTTTATGCCAGATTGTGGCCGTGGGCTGGTAGTGTATCAGAAAACCCGCGTTCCGAATGCGTTGCGACCAGTCGAGTTCTTCATAGTAGAGAAAAAACCGATCAGCGAATCGACCCACCCGGTTCACCACCGCCCGGCTAACGAGCATGGCGCATCCATGCGCAAAGGGCGACGTACCTGGCTGATCGAACTGGGGGCCGTCGGGCTGGTTGAAGCCTACGAGGTGGGCGGTTCCCGTCAGCATGTTCATGGGACCGTAGCCTGCGAACTGCACCAGATTGGGCGCATCGAAAAACCGGATTTTAGGGCAAACCACCCCAACCTGGGGATTTTCCAGAAAAGGCTTAATGAGTTCGATCAACAGGTTGGCTTCCAGCTCTGTATCGTTATTGACTATGAAGAAGTAATCGCCTTTCGCCGATGCGATGCCGAGGTTGTTTCCTCCGGTAAAGCCCAGGTTTTGCTCGCTGCGAATCAACCTGGCGAAAGGGTACGCGGCTAGGTCAAGTTGGGTGCTTAAGGCTGGCGACGATGCATTGTCGACCACCACTACTTCAAAAGTCGGGTATGTTAATCCGCGCACCGATTCCAGAAAGAGCCGGGTCATTTCGGCCTGATTGTAATTGATCGTGACCAGCGAAATCAGAGGGACAGCCGGACTCATGCGTTGTGTGGGGTGTGCATGAACGACTTGAACGCCTTCCGCATATTCAGTAGCGCTCGCCCAAAACTGATCATCAGTGAAAAGACCACGCCCAAATCCCGGATCGACAGGCGTTTCCAGAGATAAGCAGGAATCGACAGGGCCATACTGAGACACAACGCCAGTAACAGGCCCGCCGACAGCAGGATAGTAGGTACGTTGCCGGTTAGCAAACAAACCAGCGTGGTAATCAGGAGGATACCCAGTAGCAGCACTTTCGGCAGGGCCATCTCCTGCACTAACTTAATGCCGCTGAGCCAGTTGCCCGCCAGTAGGTTGCGCATGCCGGGCTTAAAATAATCGGCAACGAATTGCCATTGCGCGGCGATCCAGCGGGTGCGCTGATGCTCGAAGACAGCCCGCTTCGCTACCTTTTCGTCGTAGACATACGCTTGCTCGAGATAGCCTATTTTATGGTTATCAACCGCCAGTTTCATGGCCAGTTCTTTATCGAACCCGCCAATGGTGGTCAGGTTGTCCATAGCGGCTTTCATCAGGCCCAGATCCACGGCCATGCCCGAACCGATGATCGTGGCCGAAACCCCCGCCGCCCGGTAGCCTTTGCGGGTGATGTGGTTGTTGATCTCCTCACTGACCGCGTCGAGCACGGCAACGCGTGTGTTGGTGTTCTTCGCCACGCGGTGACCCTGCACGGCCCGCCATCCGTTTACGAACGCTGCATTGACCCGGCTCAAAAAATCGGTAGCCAGGTGATTATCCGCATCAGCTACCACCACAATATCATAATCACGGGCCGATAACGTACCCAGCGCCGTGTTAAGCGCCTTGGTCACCGTCGACACCTCGAACGACACGGGTAACACATGCACGGGCAATTTTGCCAGCGCATCGAGTGTATGTGGCTGAAACGAGTCGGCAATGACGATCAGATCGTACCGGCTGGCGGGGTAATCCTGTTTCAGATTGGCTTCAACAGAGTCCAGAATGACCGCGTCTTCTTTATAGGCAGGTACCAACACCGCAATGCGGTTTAACGATGCATCCAACGGAGCAACGGCTTTGTTGGGCGTTACATCGTCGGCGCGGCCAATACGGCCCATTATGGCGTAAAAGAGGTAGTGTAGCGTGTTTAGGCCCAGAAAAAGAAAGAAGAGACCGACAAGTAGGTGGAATACTGTTTGCATGTGAATAAACCAATAAGGTCGCTGCAGGACTTCACAGGTTTGGAGGTTCGTCTATTTAGACGCGAAAAAGTCTGTTCAGTAACACCGTCCCCACACCTTCATCGTCAACCCTGTTGTTTGGCCTGATTCTTATAGTACCGGATCATTTC
Organism: uncultured Fibrella sp.; assembly: GCF_964250085.1. NCBI lineage: Bacteria > Pseudomonadati > Bacteroidota > Cytophagia > Cytophagales > Spirosomataceae > Fibrella > uncultured Fibrella sp. Next base: position 167,110 of record NZ_CAXUEC010000001.1, read on the forward strand.
GCCGTAACCCATGCCCATCGTAAAGCCCGAAACGGCCTGAGCAATACGTTTGGCTTTGGTCTCGGTAGTTTTCGCGCTTTCGATCCAGTTGGTATAGTACCGCTGATGGCCCGGTGGCAGCGAATCGAAGAAAGTCTGTGCGGCCGGATCGTCGGCAAGGCAGGCCAGTAAATCGGCCGACTGCGCGAATGGCTCGTCATCGACCTCGATGGTGACCTGTACTGAAGCGCCTTCTTCTTTACGGATAGCCCGGCGCATGGTTGCGTTCACAACCAGAATGAAGGTGCTGTCACCAATGGGGATCAGCGCTACCTGCCGAAACGGATAGGTGTCGAGTAGGCCCTTTACCCGGAACGAGGTACGTTGACCGGGACTGAGCGTTTCAGCCAGTGCGGCTGGGATTTCGATGTATGTCCAGCCTGTTTTTTCGCCGTTCTGGCCGTATTTCAACAGGCTGGTTTTAAACGTGATAGGCATAGCTAAGCGGTGGTGACTAGCTCGGTAACTACTTAATGACCACGCAACGTAATGGCGTTTAAATTACTCCACTTCTGTCATGGATCGCCAGATCGATTTGGCGGCAGATTGCAGGAAACCCGGCCCTTCCGATTTGCCTTCGTTGAACTCGAATACGTACCCATCAGGATCAGATACATATAGGCTATTCTGGCCTGTCGACATGCTTTGTCTGGATATAGCCACACCGCGCTGCTTCAACTGTTGCTCTGTCTGCTTTAATGAGCTGACAACCAGGGCGAGATTCATGGTTGTGGGGCGGCTGGCGTCTGATCGGCCTTCGATCAGACGAATCTGTTGGCCACCGCCAATTTCGAACCAGGCTTGCGAACTGGCTACTCCGCTGGGTACAGCTACGGGTTTCAGGCCAAGTACGTTATTATAAAATGGAATACTGGCGGCCAGCGATTTTACAGGCAGCACCACGTGGCCATACCGTTGAATGCCCAGCCGTCCCTGTCCGGCCGCTACCAGCGACACCAGCAAGAGTATGACCGTCAATCGTTGTTTCATACGTCGATAAGTTTCGTTTCGCAAGTTAGCGGTTGAGCAGGTACGTTCCCGCCGCCAGGCTGCAATTGACAGATGCCGAATGGGCACGTCTCCGTTGCATACCAGTTGCCAAAAAGTACGCTTATTCGACAACGTGACCCACAAACTGAGCTGTGTTATCGATGACGGCACCACCCCGACGAAACCCAAGCCCACAGGCTTCACCCGCAAAGAATACGCCTGCCTGATACCGATTGCCGGCTGCATCCTGCGGAAAATCAACGTATTGCTGGTAGATCGTGTCTTGGTCGCCGTAGTCACCATCAACCGTTTGCGTAATCTGACCGGCCGCGTCGAGAATACGCACGTTGGCTCCTTCGCGCCCGAACAGCACTTTCTCGACCGATGATTTTCCCTGCAACGGTTCTATATCCGTTTCAAGTAAAAGCGGGCTGTCGGGAAACAATTCCCAAAGAATCTTCAACATGTATTTCGACTGAAACAGCAGCGCATACGCCGGATTCAGGATGACCACTTTTCGTTGCCGGACCAGTTGCGTCAGAATCGCTGCGAGTTCGGGTTCGTCGTTGCCGATATATTCCCAGGGAATGAGCTTGAACCAGAAATCGAAGCGGGTGAAGGCCCCATCTTCGAAGCGATAAATGCCTTCTGTGGCTGAGAACTCTACTTCGTCGATGTAAGCGAAAGCGACGTCGAAGCCGGCTTCTCGGGCGGCTTCGCCCAGCAAGGCCACGTTGGCATCGTCTTCAGGTGAATCGCGCATGGCCGAGAGCAGAATTGTCGGCGTCAGGTCGTTGTTCTGCGCCTTTATTTCTTCGAATTGAGCTACCAGTGCCTCAAATACGGCGTTTACCTGCTGGCTTTCATCCAGATTGTTCGCTTTCAGGTGGGCGTATTGTACCACTGCCGTTTCGGGCAGGCAGGTAGCTGTATCCGCGTTGAATTCGATCAACTTCACTGGCTTGTCATCAACGCCACCGGCCAGATCAAAGCGGCCGTAGAGCAGAATATTCCGGTCGTCGTCCCACGAGTGGCGAATAAGGTCCACCAGATTTGCAGGAATGCCAAGTTCGGCAAAACGATCCTGGTCAATAACATGTTGTCCGGCTTCGACCAACATCTCGAACAGGCGGTTGGCAGCTTCGGCATAGCCCATTGCCTGCTGTACGTTCAGTTGAACTACCTCATTGGTCAGATAGGGCCGTGTATCGGTGCCCAGCATCCAGTCCCACCCAAGCTGGCGAAGTTGCACATCGGGCGATTGGGGGAGGGGTTTAAGTGAAATCATCAGGGTTTGTGGTTTGTCGTCTGTGGTTGCGTTGCTAATCTGCGGTACAACTGGTTTAGCAGCGCAACCACAGACGACAAACCACAAACTGTATCTGTTCTATCCCGAAAAGCCTCGTCCGCCGGAGCTGCGGCTGAAAAATCCGCTTCGGCCACCTGATGGGCGGCTGGTGACTACCCGCGACGAGGTAACGGTACGGCCAATCTGTTGCGACCGATTGTAGGTATTTGGATTCGTGTAAAAGCCTGAACTGTAGCGTTGTTCGTTATAACGCGGAGCCGTACTGCGCCCCAGCATATAGCCCAGTCCGCCCCACAGCAACGCATTGGAGAGCCCATTCGAATGGTGTTGTCCATACGATCCCGGGTCGTTAAAATACCGACTCGTCGATGGGTCATTCTGCACTAACTTTCGGGCTGCTTCTACGCTCAGTGTGTCGGAGTGGCCATCTTTGTAGTTTACGATCGCCCCGGATGCACTCGGTTCTGCTTCCGTTTCGTCGGTGATTTTAAATTCGCCGGGGGCCGTTTCAGTAATCACCGAGCGGACACCTTTTTTGAAGGTAACAGTCTCTTCCGCAGGACCGTCGCCATAGCTACCACCCGTCTCGTCGGAGCGGTTATTGCCACAGCTTTGTAGCATCACCGAGCCGTTGAGGAGGGCAATGGTGAGCGTAGTGCCCAGGGTTATGTCTTTAACGCGCCGTAACAGCGTGCCTTGTCGTAGTATGGTCATGAGTGATAACTGCCTGTCTGAATATACTAAACTACAATCGGCTATAGCTGGTTGCAATGGCTTTCGGGCAGGCGGTTGCGGGGCTTGGCAAGCGTAAACCAGACCGGTTGGACGGAGGCGTTACGCCTGTTTCGCAGGGGCTATAAAGCCAGCGAGCAGCCCGGCTAACTTACTGTTAACTGGCTGCTCGCTGGCTTTCTTTATGTAGCTATTGGTTGCTTACTTAAGTCGTCGGATACTGATTGGTACACATACGCTACCCACGCAATTGCATGATGCCGGGGCCAGGTACGTTATCGTTTGGGTGCCACAACCCGGTAGCGTGATGGTGACCGTGTGAACAAGCCCATCAGAAACCAGACCGTTGAAGGTGGCCACCGCCGTTGTAGCTCCTATTGAAGCGGGCACTACAAACGGCACGCTTCGGCTGCCCTCACTCACCGTCAGGGTGCCTGCTGTAGGATTGGTGAGCGTAACCAGCACCGTGTTGGAGTAGGTATTGGTGGCTGAAGCACATAAGCCAGGGGTAGCTACCGCACTCAGGCTACAGGGAGGCATCACCGAGCAGGACGCTGGCGCCGAGTAGGTGGTCGAGGCCGTTCCACAGTTACTGCCAACGACCGAAACGGTATGCGTTGCCCCATCACTTGTCAGGGTGGTGTAGCTGAAACCGATGGTGGTTGTACCCGCACTGGCGGTCAGCGACCGAACATAGCTGCCATCCGTTAGTGTCAGCGTCTGGCTGGTGGGGCTGTTGGCCAGGGTAATAGTACCACTCAGCACATAGAGGTTGGTGGCCGGATTGCAGTTGGTGCCGCTGGCCGTTACGGTGAGTCCACAGGCAGGTGTTATTGAGCAGGAGGCCGGGGCCGTATAAGTGGTCGTGGTGCTGCTGCAACCGGGTAGGCTAACCAGTATTGCGTGCGCTGCTCCGTCAGAAACAAGCCCGTTAAACACTGCTACATAGGTGGCTGAGCTAACAGGCGTAGTCACAAACGTTAAGCTCTGCGCCCCATCACTGACCGTCAGGGTGCCCGCCATGGGGCTGGTCAGTTGCACCACCGCCGTTGTTGAATAGGTATTGGTAGCGGTGCTGCAAAGGCCCACCGTAGCCGTAGCCGTCAGACTACAAATCGGTGCTACTGAACAGGACACTGGCGCGGTGTAGACAGTAGTTGTAGTTGAACAACCCGGCAGGCTAGCCGTAACAGTATGGCTCGCTCCATTAGAGATCAATCCAGTGAAGATCGCCGTAAAGGTGTTCTGACTGTTAGCCGTCGTAGAGAAGGCCAGGGTCTGTGCGCCATCGCTAACCGCCAGTGTTCCAGAAGTTGGGTTCATAACCGTAACAACAACTGTTGATGAATAGGTATTCGTAGCTGTCTGGCAGAGACCGGCTGTGATCACCGCACTCATGCTACAGGGTGGCGCTACCGAACAGGCCACCGGCGCTGTATACGTAGCCGTAGTGGTGCCGCAACCAGGTAAACTGACCGTAGCTGTGTGACTGGCTCCATCGGAGATCAAACCGCCAAACACCGCCGTAAAGGAGGCCGTATTGGCGGCGATTGTCTGGCTGATAGGGCCTGAAGCTCCGGGCAGCGTTACGGTTAGGGTTCCGGCCGAGGCATTGACCAGACTAACCACAACCGAAGCAGAGTAGGTATTGGTGGCCGAGGCACACTGACCAGCCGTTACTGCCGCACTGAGGCTACAGGGTGGTGCTGCCGAGCAGGAAACCGGGGCGGTATAGGTTGTACTCACTGGGGAGCAGGCCGAATCGGAATAGCTGGCTGTAACCGTGTAAGTCTGCCCCGTAGAGACCAGTCCGGAGTAGCTGAACGTACCTGAAGCATTGCCGACTGGCAGAGTAATGGTCCGGTTGGCAAAGGAGCCTGAGCTAATGATGAGCGTTCCGCTGGTAGGTACATTGGTGGCGGTAACACTGCCAGAGAGTACATAGCTATTGGTAGCCGACAGACACAGGCCCGGTGTAACAACCATATTGAGGCCGCAGGATGGTGCTACTGTACAGGCTGCTGGAGCGGTATACAGTGTACTATCTGTACCGCAACCGCTCAGTTGGGTACTAACAGTGTGACTGCCACTGCCAGACGTCTGACCCGCCAGCGTGAAGCTGACGGCTGTGGTACTGGTAGCCACCGAGGCCGTGGTGCTGAGTGCACCATCGGTAATTGTCAGGATACCTGCCAGCGCATTGGTAAACGACACCGTTCCCGTTAAGGCATATTGATTGGTAGCCGTGTTGCAGGCTCCTGGCGTAACAGCCACACTCATCTGCCCCCGGATAACCCGCACGGTGTCGCTGCAACCCACACCGGATGAGAGGACAAATTGATAGATACCATTAGCGGTCAGCCCCGTAACTCGCCGGAGTTTCCCGATGATGGTTGTACTGGTCGGGTTGCCTGGCACAGCCATCCAGGTTTGTCCGCTTACCATTGCCGAAAGGCCAGCATCGGTAGTTGGCGCACAGATGTGAACATCGGCTCCTGCATTGGGTTTAACACAAGCCTGCACCAGTACATTCACCGTCAGGCTGGCGTAACAGCCATTGTTATCAACGGTCACCTTATACGTACCTGCATTGGCGGTGGTGACGTTGGGAATGGTTGGATTAGCCAACGTGGAAACAAAATTATTGGGGCCAGTCCAACTGTAGGTGCCTCCACCACTGGCCGATAATGATAGGGTACCACCAACAGCTACAGGTGAATTGGAGGAAACGGTGGGCGTAAAGCCACAGTAAATACCCAGGTCCCAGGTAAGGTCTTCTTCCAGCGCATCGAGTTGGGTGATAGACGTAACATAAGCAGGTGCTCCCTGATAAGTCGTTACGGTACCGTCCGAATCAATGGTATCGTTGGTTCCCTGATTAGGCAGAGAAACCGAATAGCTGGTAGGGGGGAAAAATAGGGCGTAATAGCTACCGGCCGTCAGGTTAGGAAATAGATACTTGCCGCCGTTGCCGGTAACCGTAAAGCCAATCTCCGTGTCGGTGGCTGGATTGGATACACCGTCCCCATTATCCTGAAAGAGAATCACCTTTACACCATCAACGCCTTGTTCACCGGCATCCTGAATGCCATTGTGGTTGGTGTCGTACCAGACATAATCACCATAGTAAGCTGGGGCTGGGGCCGCTAATTCAATACCCACTTTGATGGGCTCAGCGGCTAACAGGCTGGTGTTGTTATCGGTTCGGGTGGCAACAAAGGCGAACGAGTTCCAGGCATTCTCACCGTTCGTAGGGGCATCTACGGGCGCTCGCATAGGCCAGGTTAACGCCAGTGAATCACCACCATTGAGCACGATTGAGCCAAAATCGAACTCAAGCGACTGTACCGTCGTGATATCGGTGGGGGGAACTGTACTCCAGTTGGCAACAGTGCAACCGGTTGGGAACGGCGACGGGTCCGTAGCCGCTTTCAGTTCGTCGCGGCAGGGGTTCTGAGCGGTGCTGTAGTAGACCGTGACACCCGCTGGCGCCGTGATTGGCCCGGCCAGGTTTGGCCGCCATTCCGTATTGCGGGCGCTTGGGTCAATTACACCCATATCACCGATAAATGGCAGAATATCCACGACCAGAATATTCTTCATGGGTACGTTACCTGTGTTTTTAACAATCAATTTATAATCAGCTTTTCCGCCGGGAACTGTGGTGCCCGACGCGGGATAGCGTGAGTAATCAGCATCTAACTGGCCCTTGACCCACTTAACGGATTCCATTGAGGCCGAAGCCGCCACCGTAATGCGGCAACTGCTGTACGACGTTTCTGAGGTTCCTATAATGTCGGTGGTACTTCCATTGTTATTTAAATCGTAGGTGTCGACTGCCGTAATTGGCGCACCGCCCAGATAATGGGCGAAGCTGCCAATATTTGTGCCACTGACGTAAGACCTCAGTTCCTGCCCGGAGGTGACACCGTTCGTTATTACGAATTTGGCACTAACCGACATATTTGTGCCATAAGGCAAAACGGTACCGGTGGGGAATGTCCAGCGCAGCAGGAATCGGCCGGTTCCTGCATAGTCAGGGATATACTCGAATGTAGGTGTAACGGTCAGGCTGGACGTACCGCTGAGGAATGTAGCGCTGCCAGGTACGTAGGTGAAGGCACCAGTTGGGCCGGGAAACATCATCAGCACCGGGTTTTCCAGATCGGCCCCGCCCTGGTTTGTCGACACGATAAGGCTGCTGGTCAGTACCTGTCCCATAGTGTAAGGAGCCTGACAGCCGGGCGAATGATAAGTACCCATCGCAACAATGGATTCTGTCGGGCGAGGTTTCAATGTAATTGTATTCTCGCAGGCAGTCCGGTTGGTTGGAAGGCTAGTCGTTGTACTGGTCCATTCTACGCAGTTTTGGACGGGCGTATCAACGGTAACATCAGTAGCGGGTGTGAAGTTGAAGCTAGGGCAGGTACCAGCGTAACCAGGCAACGTGGCATTGGGTGGAAAAGGCGACGTGAGTACTATCTTAATTTTCGTATAATACTCTGCTGGATTATTGGGGTCTGGCCCGGGCGATGGACCGCTTACCGGGCCGGTCGTCCAGGTAGTATTCAGATTTGTTTGGTATTCAAAATGGTCGATATAGCTATTGGTAGGGCTGAAGTTTTTTCCTGCATAGCGTAACGTAGCCGGTATGGTTTCAATAATCTCAGCATTGGTCAGATCAACGTTTCCTGTATTGGTGAAGTTGACGCAATAGTTGAATGTTTGTCCAGGATAAATATCTGTATTTACGCCGTAGCCCCGTGTTTTCTCAAGAACAGCGTTGACGATTGGCGCGGCTAAAACGAGCGACTCCTGCAAGTCATTTATACAGGCATCAGCAGAAACCCGGCTACCGTCGGTAACGGTAATTGGACTACCTCCCAGCGGAGTGAAAACCAGACTGGCTACATTGTTTACCGTTTGACCGGCAGTAAACCCGGATGCTGTATTGTATTTTACGCTGATACGAAGCTCGTACAAGTTAGATCGCCAGGTAGTAGTCCCTGAACGATTTACGATTATATCGGGAATCACTGCTGTAATGACTCCGCCACTTTGACTAATAGTCGTTGATACAGTACTGTTATCACCTAAATCAATCAATTGAGCACTGACAAACTGGGCTCCGGCGGGCAGGTTGTCGGTTAGTGTGATATTCGATGCATCTAAATAACCATAAGGTGCAAACCCGTAGCCTATATCATTGGCTGAAATGCGAATGGCATATGTTGTAACATTATCCAAAGCGCCTCCCCCTGTCAGGGTCTTTTTTGTGCAGATGTATGGAGCAGCGGTCACGGTTACCGAATTACTTTGCACTCCCGACGTAAAGCCTCCCGTGCTTGTCAGCTCCGCCGTAGTAGGCACAACAGTTCCGTTTGGGATCTCACCATTGTTAAGGACTAGCCCAACCTCTAAAACTCCTGTAGAGCCGGAAGGTAACGGGTCAATAAACGTGATGGTTATAGTTTTTGCACCTGGCGTATTATCGAAGACAAAATTGGCGACAGGAGCGTGTATAGTCCCTACTAAGCCCGTTACATCTATAATATTATCAGGAAGATTAATGACCGCCTGTACGCCCGAAGCATTCCCCGTGGTGCTGGATATGGAATAATTTAACTGCATGGTATACACGCTGCCAGCAGGAAGAGTAGTGACATTGTTTTTCTCCGTGTATTGGAGTGAGACTGTCACTTGAGCTTTCATTTGAAGACTCAATAGAAGTAATCCTATAAACCAGAACAGGGTAAACGACTTTGGCTTTATTTTAGTAGGCGATAGATGCATAATAAAGAGTGGTTTTAAGTGCCACGCCAGAGGAAGTGTACACTTGTTTAATCGAAAGGTTAGAAGGCTGTTGGCAGCTAAGAAGAAATTGACGACAAACCCAGGAGGGTATACTAGCGTACCCTCCTGCGGAGACTTGTCTGCTGATATCTATTGGTATGGAAGTCTTCCTGAATAACTGAAAAGCTTTTTAGAGCTTTCGCATGAAAAGGAAGGCGCTATTCGCCGGGAGGCAGAATAAGACAGGCTATTTATTTTTGATGATTGGGTTTCTCGGCAATACTGCACAATTGAGGCATCGTACGTCAAACCACATGCCACTTACTTATATGATAGCTTTGTATTATATACCGAAAACACTAAGTTGTTGCTAGTGCTGCAACAGTCTCAAAAAAACAAGAAAAACTACTTAGTAATAAGGGTTAGCCATTTTTAGCAACTTCCATACCAATATTTCTTGGTTGGCTAAATAAACTAAGGCACATTCAAATTATACAGCCTTTTTAAACGTATTAATATTTGAGTATAAATACACTGTTTGTGACTATGGACAGGCGATATTTTTTGTTAATGCCCCCCTTTGAGTTAGTGTCTGGTAACGAGCCAACTGACTGCCAACGTTTCATAATAGCAAAGCCGCCCTGACTCCAGAGCGGCTTTGCTATTATGAAACGTTGGCAATATGTATTATTTACCCCGCCAGCTCCATGGCCAGGAACTTGCCGGTATAGCTGCCTTTGGTTTTGGCTACTTTTTCGGGCGTGCCTTCGGCAATGATTTCGCCGCCTTTATTGCCGCCTTCCGGGCCGAGGTCAATAACGTGGTCCGAGACTTTGATCACGTCGAGGTTGTGTTCGATCACCAACACTGTATTGCCTTTATCAACCAGCTTTTGCAGCACACCCAGCAATAAGGCAATGTCCTGGAAGTGGAGGCCTGTGGTGGGTTCATCCAAGATGTACATCGTCTTGCCCGTATCCTTTTTCGAGAGTTCTTCGGCGAGTTTTACCCGTTGCGCTTCTCCGCCAGACAACGTCGTGGCATGTTGGCCGAGCGTGATGTAGCCAAGACCCACGTCGCTGAGGGTCTGCACTTTACGAATGATCTTTGGCTGGCTCTGGAAGAACTCAAGCGCCTGTTCAACGGTCATGTCGAGCACGTCGGCGATGGACTTCCCTTTAAAACGTACCTCCAGCGTTTCGCGGTTGAAGCGTTTGCCTTTGCAGGTTTCGCAGGGTACGTGTACGTCGGGCAGGAACTCCATTTCGATCTTCTTCATGCCCGCACCTTCGCAGTCTTCGCAACGTCCGCCTTTCACGTTGAACGAGAAACGGCCCGGCTTGTAGCCCCGAATTTTGGCTTCCGACAGTTCAGCAAACAGCGTACGGATTTCCGAGAACATACCCGTGTACGTAGCCGGGTTCGAGCGCGGGGTACGTCCAATCGGCGACTGATCCACCTCGATTACCTTATCCAGAAACTCCAGCCCTTCCACGCTCTTGTGCGGCATCGGCTCGCGCTTCGACTTGTAGAAATGGCGGTTCAACAGCGGGAACAGCGTATCGTGAATCAACGATGATTTGCCACTACCCGACACGCCCGTGATGCTGATCATGCGACCAAGCGGCAGTTTCAGGGTGGCGTTTTTCAGGTTGTTGCCCGTTGCGCCCTTGATGATCAAAAACTTGCCGCTGCCTTTGCGTCGCTCGGCAGGTACGTTGATGTTCGTCCGTCCACTCAGGTAATTGGCCGTGGTGCCGCCTTTCTGAATGAATTCGGTGGGTGTACCGTAGCTCACCACCTGCCCGCCATGCCGACCCGCGCCGGGACCAATATCCAGGATATAGTCCGATTCGAGCATCATGTCTTTGTCGTGTTCAACAACCAGTACGGTATTACCCAGATCGCGCAGGTTCTTCAACGATTCGATCAGTTTAACGTTGTCACGCTGATGAAGACCAATGCTCGGTTCATCCATAATGTACAGTACGCCAACGAGTTGCGTGCCAATTTGCGTGGCTAGCCGGATACGCTGCGCTTCGCCACCCGACAAGGTTTTCAGCGACCGGTTCAGTGTCAGGTAGTCCAGGCCAATGTCGACCAGGAAGCCAATGCGCTTACGGATTTCCTTCAGAATTTCTTTGGCAATGGTGTTTTGCCGGTCAGTCATCCGCGACTCAACATCAACGAACCAGTCGGCCAGTTCGGAAATGTCCATGTTGGCCAGTTCGGAGATATTCTTTTCGGCAATCCGGAAATACTGCGACTCCTTTTTTAAGCGAGCACCATTACATTCCGGGCAGGTATTGACCACCAGAAAATCGCGCAGCCATTCCTGAATCTTCTCGGAGCCCGTTTCCTGCTGCCGTTTCAGGAAATTGACAATGCCCTCAAATTTGAAGTTGTAGTAGTCCTCTCCGGGATGTTTTTTCGACGGAACGGCCGCTTCTTCTTCCGTGCCGTGCATCAACACGTGCAGCAACTCGGGTGGGTATTTGCTAACCGGCGTGGTCAGGTTCATCTTGTATTTTTTCAGGATGACCTCCACTTCCTTGAAAAACCATAGCTCGCGGTATTCACCCAACGGTGCAATGGCGCCCCGGCTAATACTCAGCGACTTGTCGGGAATGACCGATTCTTCGGTAATTTCTTCCACTACGCCAAGCCCCTGACAGGTGGGGCACCAGCCATAAGGCGAGTTGAACGAAAACGAGTTTGGCGATGGCTCGTCGTAGCTGATACCCGATTCCGGGTCCATCAGGTTCTGCGAGAAATAATGCAGTTTGTCTTTGTAATCAACTACCTGAATGGCCCCTTTGCCTTGCTTCAGCGCCGTGGCCACCGACTGACTAAGTCGGAAACGGTCTTCCTGCGTTGGAATCAGCCGGTCGATCACGATCTCGATATCGTGCACCTTGTAGCGGTCGACCTGCATTTTCGGCACAATATCCTGAATCACGCCGTCGACCCGCACTTTGGTGTAGCCGAGTTTGGCGATCTGCACAAACAGTTCGCGGTAATGCCCTTTCCGGCCGCGTACTACGGGAGCCAGCAGCGTTGTTTTCTTGTTGGCGTACTGTTCCAGCAGTGTATCCACGATCTGATCCTGCGACTGCCGAATCATTTTCCGGCCTGTCACATACGAGAACGCTTCACCCGCACGGGCGTAGAGCAGCCGCAGAAAGTCGAAGATTTCGGTAGTGGTACCCACCGTTGACCGAGGGTTCTTCGACGTCGTTTTCTGCTCAATGGAAATCACCGGGCTCAGTCCGTTGATCTTGTCTACGTCGGGCCGTTCCATATCACCCAGAAAGGAGCGGGCGTAGGCCGAAAAGCTTTCCATGTAGCGCCGCTGTCCTTCGGCGTAGATGGTATCAAATGCCAGCGACGATTTACCCGATCCGCTGATGCCGGTGACGACAACCAGCTTGTTTCGGGGAATGGAAACGTCGATGTTTTTGAGGTTATGTTCGCGGGCACCGAGCACGTCAATCTGCTCATAGCCGGTCAATTGCACGTCGGTAAGCGGTGAGCGGTCAGACTGGGTCGTTGGCTCGGCTGCTGGCGTAGTATGGGTCGTTTGTTGTTCCTGCGTCACGTGTTGTTCATTGGCCCAAAGCGACAGGGCTATTCTTAAGATCAACACCCAATGAGCAGGGGGAGTTTCCGCCAAATTCTATTTGATTCAGGTTAATCCTGATGCGCGCCGCCATACGTCAGCTCACCCGCTTTGATGGGCACTGCCAGCCGGTTGGCCGCCGGTGGAATGGGGCAGGCATAGCCCGATTTGTAGGCGCAGTACGGGTTGTATGCTTTGTTGAAATCGAGCATCAGTTTCCCGTTCTGAATCTGCCTGGTCCTGAGGTCGAGATACCGCCCGCCGCCGTAGGTTTCTTTGCCGGAGGTGGCGTCGGTGAATGGCAGAAACAGGTAATCGCGATACAGCGGATTGTTCGCCAGGCTCAGGCTTCTATACACCGTTAACTGGCATGGTTTGCCGTCGATGGTAAATGAGAGCGTGGCGTAGGGCGCTTCGGTAGCCGTTCTGGTGGCCATCGACGTCGGCAAGTCGACCGGTGCCATACGAGGGGTAAGCTGCACGGTGGCCGTCACGCGATACATGGAGTCGGGCGGGTAGAAACGAAGCAACGAGACAGCCTCCTGCGACTGCAACGGGCTACTTTTTGTGCTTAAAAACTCAGCCTTATACTGTTCGCGGTGCGCGGCAATTTGCTGATCGAACGCCGATTGCGCGCTGGCATTCAGGCTGGTCAGGGATAGCAGAAGAAGACAAAACTGCCTGGGTACGTTGTTCATCGCGTTACCGGCTTCCCTGTAAAGTCAGTTCAATCTGGCGGTTGTTGGCCAGCGATTTGCCGGGCTCCAGCGACTGGCTGACTACTTTGCCACGCCCCTGGGCCACCACCCGCAGGCCCCGATTTTCGAGTAGGGGCAGGGCATCGCGCAGGGGTAATCCGCGCACGTCGGGCACCTGATCTTTCCGAACAGGCATGCTTTTCCAGTCTCCGCCTGAGCCACGACGTACCCAGCCTTCGGCGGCGGGTTGGGTAGCGATGTTCAGTTCCGTGCCAATAGTGTGCAGGTCATCGGCATAGCCCGCACTCGCAAGCATAGCCCCCTGCGGCCGCTTATTTTTCCTCGCCCTCATCGGGGCGTGAATGTCTGTATCGTAGGCGTAAATACGGTCGGCTACGGCTTTAAAAACCGGGGCCGACACACTGCCCGCATACAGCAGATTAATGTTTTCACCACGCGGATTGTCGACCATGGCGATCATGCTGTACTTAGGGTGGTCGGCGGGGAAATAGCCGATGAATGAGGTGTAGTAATATCCTTTCTGGTACTTACCACCAATGATTTTCTGTGCGGTGCCCGTCTTACCCGCAATCGAATAGTTGGTATCCAGGATATTGCGGGCTGTACCGTGCGTCACAACGCCTTCCAGCATTTTCTTCACCAGCCGAATGGTTTCAGGTTTGGCAATCGGGTTGGGCGATACATAGGGCTGCGTTTCCTCGACCACCTCGCCCGCCAGTTTTACCTGCTTCACCAGCATGGGACGTACCCACTTGCCATCGTTGGCTACGGCATTGTAAAACGTCAGCATTTGCAGAGGGGTAAGCTGCATTTCGTATCCATACGACATAAAGGTGAGCGAGGTCTTGCTCCAGCCTTTCATATCAGGATTACGCATGAAAGGTGGTGCCTCGCCTTTCATATGAATACCCGTTGGCCGATTTAAATGAAATTTTCGGAGGTACTGGCAATACAGGTCAGGGCGGGCGTAGAAGTAGCTCTGCATCATCATATGGATGCCCACATTCGATGACTTTTCAAACACCTGCTGGGCGGTGAGGCTACCCGATGCACCACCCTTCGAGTCGGCCACTTCAACGCCGTAATAGTGAACCGCATGATCGCCGGTATGGACCATCTTGCCGGGATAAATTGCTTTTTCTTCCAGCAGGGCTATCATCGTAGCCAGTTTGAAGGTGCTGCCGGGGTCGGTGCGGCCTGCCAAAGCATGGTTGAAGTTTTCGACGTACCCGTCGCCGTCTTTCGTCAGGTTGGCCAATGCCCGGATTTCGCCGGTCTGCACGTCCATCACGATCACGCATCCTTTGTCGGCGTTGTACTTCACGAGCGCCTTCTTCAGGGCCGTCTCGGCAATATCCTGAAAGTTTATGTCGAGGGTTGTGTGCAGGTCGAGGCCGGGCTCGGGCTTCATGTCGGGGCCATCGTCAACGGGTTTTTTCACGCCTCCGGCCAGCACTTCAACCAGACCTACGGCATTCTTCCCGGCCAGAACGGGCTGAAAAGAGGCTTCAAGGCCCATTTGTCCCTGCATGTTGCGCGGGTTCAGGTCGCCCACTGTTCGGAGCGCCATTTGCCCATACGGATGATAGCGTTCGTAGTAAGCCCGCAGGCCGCCACCCCGGGCAGAGAGCTTTTTGGTTGACCGGAAAAATGGCCACGTCAACAGCTTTTGCCGTTCCTGAAACGAAATACGGCGGTGATTGAGCAGTAAGTATTTACGGCCACTAAGCCGCGCCGCCCGGATCAGACTCGTGTACTCGTTTGCCGATTTATCCCGAAACAATCCCGACAGATGCTTGCCCAGTGAGTCTACTCTACTGTTGAAATAAGCGTCTTTGGCCACGCGCGGGTCAATGCCAACCTCGTAGGTAGGCAGCGAGGTGGCCAGCAGACTTCCGTCGCGGGCGTAAATGTCGCCGCGTTTGGCCCGGAGGGTATCCTGCCGAATCTGAAACCCTTCAATTCGGTCGTGCCAGTACTTGGCTGTCGTTTCGCCTTTCTTTTTGAATGTGGCGAAATACTGCATGTAAACCAGTCGACTAATGATCGCCACGCCCAGCAACACCAAAAAGTAGAAGGCGTGCCGCGACCGGATGAGGAATTCTTCTTTGATGTTCATGGGAAAAGTTTACTGTTTTCCGTTGCCCCGCCAACGTACCTGGCTTTGCTTTAGCCACGCAACAGAAGACAGTAAACAGATTGTTAGTCGTTGACAATCAATTTGGTTGGTGGGCTTTGGCTGTCGAGCAGGCTATCGGCCAAAACACGTTTGCTCAGTTCAGATTGCTTACTACTTCGGGCCAGATCGGCTTCAAGTGTAGTAGCCTGCGAGCGAAGTTCATCCACATCGGTACGGGTACGGTGAATTCGACGAACCAGGCGTTCGGCATTGTGATTCAGACCGATATATACGACCAACAGCAGCGTTACCCACAGAATACGGTTGATGTTTCGGATGGGCCAGGCATTGTCTGAGCCAAACAGCCGATCAAATCCCATCACCTCGTTGATCCAGACAGCGAGGCGGTTGGGCTTCCGTTTACGCCGGAGCGGCTTCACCGGCGGCTGATGTTTGAGTGTGTTAAGGGCCATAAAAACAGTTGATAAGTCTTCTGCCTCCTGTTCTGTGCTACACTGCTTACAAACGTTAGGTACGTTGCCTGACAGCACAACAGAGGCCAGGAGACATAAAAAGACAACTTATTTTTTCTCCGCTATTCTCAGTTTTGCTGACCGTGCCCGTGGATTTCTCGCTACTTCGTCGGCGCTGGCCTCAACGGGTTTGCGCGTAATGGATTGCAACGGTTTAATCTCGTTGCCATACAGGTCTTTCTCTACCTCGCCCGAGAATTTTCCTTTATTGATGAAATTTTTCACCAGCCGGTCTTCCAGCGAATGATAACTCATCACCACCAGCCGCCCGCCGGGGGCCAGCACGTCGGGCGTTTGCTCCAGAAACTCTTCAAGCACTTTCAACTCGTCGTTCACTTCAATGCGCAACGCCTGGAACACCTGCGCAAAATACTTGTTCTCTTTGCCTCGTGGCGCACAGCGTTTCAACGCCTCTTTCAGATCGTTAATTGTCTGAATCGACTGGTTGGCGCGGGCCGATACCAGGGCGGCGGCGGCGGTGCGGGCGTTGGTTAGTTCGCCATACATGCCCAGAATACGGTGAAGGTCGGGTTCCGGGTATGAATTGACAACCTGCTTAGCCGTGAGGTCGCCCTGCTGGTTCATGCGCATGTCGAGATCGGCCTCAAAGCGGGTCGAAAACCCTCGTTCGGGCGTATCGATCTGGTGCGATGAAATACCCAGGTCAGCCAGAATACCGTCTACCTGACGTACCCCGTAGAGGCGCAGGTACCGTTTCAGATTGCGGAAATTGGCAGCAATGAAGGTTAGTCGGGGATCGTCAATAGCGGCGGCATTAGTGCGGGCGTCGGGGTCCTGGTCAAACACCAGTAACTTGCCTGCCTGACCTTTCGTATCTGGTTGCAGCGCGTCGAGAATAGCCCGACTATGCCCGCCGCCGCCGAAGGTCACATCCACATATACTCCCCCTGGTTTCAGGGCGAGACCGTCGATGCATTCGGCCAGCATAACGGGATTATGGTACTCAGTAGTCATAGGGCGTGGGTTAGGGAGGCTCGTTGAGAAAGCCTTATACAAACTTAGCAAAACCCGCTCAATTGAGCTTCTACAAGTTGTTAGTGAAGTTTATTAATACCCAACTGAATGATTTGTATACAAACTATTTAGTAAACAAGCTTGGTTGTTTTTGCACGCAAGGCGATGGTGACAATTCAGAGACCTTAATTATTTCTTATAGTCATCGATAAGACGTTATTGACTAGAAATAAATCGCCTAATTTATAATGGTAGGTTAAATGAATATAATGAGATGAGATTGGATTTTGTATGAGATTATCTGAGCAATCAATACAGATAGGGTGATAATTTTTTATAAATCCGCCTGGGTCTTCATTCAAACAAGAATCGCAAGCACAGATGTAGCATTCCCACATAGTTTATCGATAGATTATATCTTGACAGAATAATTCACCTGAATAACTACGCGCTCTGTTCGGTGGAAGTTACCTATAGATGACAGAGGGTTAAAATAATAGGAGTGGTTGACTTTTTCTCTGAAATTTTTGACCACAAATAAACAATACCTGTCTAGTAATCTTTCAGCCATATAATACTCTTTTTGAGTTAGCATAATATTGCCGTTTTGGCTCGATAAACCCTTCACTTCTACGAAATACATATTTTCATGGCTGTGGGCTAGTTCGAAATCATATCCACACCCGAATAGTGTTGTGTCTTTCAGTGTATGGCTTTGAAATTCAGGTATTAGTCTATAGTTACTTTTAAAATAGTGCTCGGCAGCCAGACCAGTTACGAGTCTTTTTTGTGCACTTAATGGCTGATTCTCTTCCGTAGTTTCATTAAGAATTTCTTTATACATGTCTAACTCAAGTAGAGACCCAATTGTATTATAAAAATCTGAAAGAGACAAACTGGAAAAAATATCATAAATTGGCCGACAGTAAGCTTTCATTTCTCTATTTCTCCAACCTTTTCTATTGTTTGGAAAATAGGGATCAAATTCATCTCTGTAATTTTTGATAGTTGAAGGTGTTGTATCGAGGATATAACTGAACAAATTGAAAGCCTCGGTGAAGGTAGAGAGTCCAAAATAATTTAATCCTTCCTTATCAAACTTTGACAAAAATAGGCCAATCAAGATCGATTTTTCACTTTTTGTTAATTCTTTCATTAATTATAATTGTTACAACCGTATTTTTCAAAACCCAGACAAATGCCACCTGTACCGGCAAGAAGACAATAACCTTCATGGAGCGTATAGGCGGGCGGGCTTACTGCCGTTGCCTTATACAAACTTAGCAAAACCCGCTCACCTGACCAGACTCCTGGGTACGATAAACCCTAAAACAGTCGTAGTTGGCTTATCGTAGTCATAATTATGCTAACTCAGCAAGAAACCAGCACAGCCCGAGCGGCATCAGGTACGTTGCTGGCTTAGCCGTGAACGGGAAAGCCCCTTTTTGCTGTTGCCCACTTTGTAAATCGGAGCTTACCCTACAGGCGTTTACCGCATGAAAAATCGACTGAATTACGTCACAACGGCATTACTTATTCTACCTTTTCTGGCCAATTGCCAGTCAACCACGACGGTGAAAACGGGTGTGTGGCGGGCTACGTTGCAAACGAGTGGCGGGCAATTGCCGTTTGGCCTCGACATTAAACCTACCGCAAAAGCAGGGAAGTACACTGTTTTTGCTATCAACGGTGCCGAACGCCTGCCAATGGATGAGGCTACGCTTATGGGCGATACGCTGCGTATACCGATGGGGCTGTTCGAGTCTGAACTCGTCGGGAAAGTGTCGGGTGATAAACTGACGGGCGTCTGGCGCAAACGGCGCGTGAAAGATCAGTACCAGGTAGTGCCCTTTTCGGCGCAATTTGGACAGACATTCCGGTTTGCAGAGTCGGGTAAAGCGCCGTCGGGCAATTTGTCGGGTAAATGGCAAACGGTATTTCGGGCCGCAGGTAATGACGGTGCACCGGGCGACACCACGGCAGCAGTTGGTGTATTTGAACAGAAAGGTAACCTGGTAACAGGTACGTTCCTGACACCAACGGGCGATTACCGGTATCTGGCAGGAAACGTATTCGGTGACAGCCTATTGCTATCTTGCTTCGATGGGAGTCATGCATTTTTGTTTAAAGCTAGGAAGGGGGCAAATCAGACGTTGACGGGCGTTTTCCATTCCGGCCCAACGTACCGTGAAACCTGGACGGCCCGGCTAGACCCTACTGCGTCACTGCCAGATCCGGCTAAGTTAACGTACCTGAAACCTGGTCAGCCGTTTTCATTTGCGTTTCCGAATGCGTCGGGTAAAACCGTATCGCTGGCCGATCCGCAGTTTAAGGGCAAGGTGACTGTAGTGCAGATTATGGGTTCGTGGTGCCCCAATTGTATGGATGAGACTAAGTTTCTGGCGCCCTGGTACTCGAAAAATAAAAGCCGCGGCGTAGAAGTGGTTGGCCTGGCTTTCGAAAAAACGGCCGATTTGGCTGAGTCCGGGCCAAAACTGACCCGGATGAAAGATCGGTTCCAGATTCAGTATCCCGTATTGCTGGCTGGTACAAACGATAAAGCCGAAGCGGCCAAATCACTGCCTGCGCTGAGTAGCGTGGTTGCCTTCCCGACTACGATCTTCATTGATAAGAAGGGGGCCGTCCGCCACATCCATACCGGATTTGCCGGACCCGGAACGGGAGTGTACTACGATCAGTACGTTGGTGAGTTCAATCGGCTGATCGATAAATTACTGGCCGAATAATTGCTCTGTGCTCACGCTGAAGCAACAGGATTTGTGAAAACCCCAGTAGGGGAAATACCTGTATACGTCGGCACAAAAAACTTATGTATCTACACTTACTTTTTTCTGTGAAAAACTAATCCGTCCTTTGTTTCAGAATCTAACTTTTTTTAACCGTATGAAATTTTTACTCATCCCTGTAGCCGCTCTGTTAAGCTTATCGGCCGCCAATGCGCAAACCTGGACCGTTGATAAGTCGCACTCGCGGGTTGGCTTTACCGTAACCCACCTGCTGTTGTCGGAAGTAGATGGCAACTTCAAAACGTTCGACGCCAAAATCACGTCGGCCAAAGAAGATCTGTCTGACGCTGTCATTGAACTGACTGCCGACGTAAACTCGATCAACACGGACAGCGAGCGCCGCGACGGTCACCTGAAAAGCCCTGATTGGTTTGATGCGGCTAAATTTCCAACGGTGACGTTCAAGAGCACCTCCTTCAAGAAAGTAGAAGGCAAGAAATACAAACTAATGGGCGACTTGACCATGCACGGTGTAACGAAGCCAGTGACGCTTGATGCCGTTCTGACGGGTCCCGTTAAAATGAAAGGTATGGGTGGCAAAGAGCAGGAAAAAGTAGGCATGAAGCTCAATGGCACCATCAAACGGACTGATTTTGGTGTAGGCTCATCGGGCGGCGCTACCGTTAGTGAAGAAGTAGAGCTGAAAGCCGCTGGCGAATTCGCCAAGCAGGCTGCCCAGTAGTAGCTGGTCAATCCAGGTACGTCCTTCCATTGAAAAGCCGATGCGTTCCTGCGTGTCGGCTTTTTTGTGCCCGGCTTTGCCCCCCGCTCTAAAGGGTACCCGCTGGCGCATAAACACGTCTTCGGCGGAGCTACTCGTGCGTCGGCAGACACCCTTTAGGGCGAGAGGCAAAGCCAACAAACAGGCTATTTATTCGTATTTTTGCGGCCTCAAAGTGGCCTAGGCCCTACCAGACGGCATGATTGCAAAAACATATTCACCTACCGATATTGAAGCCAAATGGTACCAGTATTGGCTTGATAATAAACTGTTTACCTCTACGCCCGACGATCGCGAACCGTACACGATCGTGATTCCGCCACCCAACGTAACGGGTGTGCTGCACATGGGCCACATGCTGAACAATACCATTCAGGATGTGCTGATTCGCAAGGCCCGGATGGAAGGGAAAAATGCCTGCTGGGTACCCGGCACCGACCACGCCAGCATTGCCACCGAAGCCAAAGTGGTGAATATGCTCAAAGAACGAGGCATTGATAAGAAAGACCTGAGCCGCGATGAGTTTCTGGCCTATGCCTGGGAATGGAAAGAAAAGTACGGCGGAATCATCCTGCAACAACTCCGTAAACTCGGTGCCTCCTGCGATTGGGACCGCACCCGTTTCACGATGGACCCCGCCCTGTACGAATCGGTGATCGATGTGTTTGTTGACCTATACAACAAAGGACAGATCTACCGGGGCGTTCGTATGGTGAACTGGGACCCGCAGGGAAAAACTGCCGTCTCGGATGAGGAAGTAATTACAAAAGAAGTACAGCAGAAGCTCTGCTACATCAAGTACGAGATAGTAGGCAGCGACGAGCACGTTATCATTGCCACTGTTCGGCCCGAGACGATCATGGCCGATGCCGCTATTGCCGTGAATCCAACCGACGAACGGTATCTGCACTTGCACGGTAAAAAAGCACGCATTCCACTGATTGGCCGCGAAATTCCGATTATCACCGATGAGTATGTAACGATCGACTTCGGTACGGGCTGCCTGAAAGTGACACCTGCGCACGACCCGAATGACTACGAACTGGGTATTAAACACAACCTACCCGTTATTGACCTGCTCAACGACGATGGAACGCTGAACGAGAAAGCGCAGATTTTGGTCGGAATGGATCGGTTTGCGGCCCGGAAAGCGATTCTGAAGATGCTGGAAGAATCGGGCAATCTTGAGAAAGTAGAAGAATACAAATCGAACGTCGGTTTCTCGGAGCGGACCAATGCTGTCATTGAGCCGAAACTGTCGTTGCAGTGGTTCCTGAAAATGCAGGATATCGCCAAACCCGCCCTCGACGCGGTCATGAACGACGATATTGCGCTGGTGCCGCCCAAGTACAAGAACATGTATCGTTCGTGGATGGAACAGCCCCACGACTGGTGCATCAGCCGCCAACTGTGGTGGGGGCAGCGTATTCCGGCGTTTTACATGCAGGATGGCACCGTAATCGTAGCCAAAAACAAGCGCGAAGCCCTACGGAAAGTGCAGCACGAAAAACTGCTCTTCGCCATGACGGAAGCCGACCTGACGCAGGACGACGACGTACTGGATACCTGGTTCTCGTCGTGGTTGTGGCCCATCTCGGTATTCGACGGTATCCGCCACCCCGACAACGAAGAGATCAACTATTACTACCCGACCAACGACCTCGTTACGGGTTTCGACATTATTTTCTTCTGGGTGGCCCGGATGGCGATGGCGGGGTTCGAGTTCCGTGGACAGCGACCGTTCAAGAACGTGTATTTCACAGGTATGGTCCGCGATAAACAGGGCCGTAAAATGTCGAAGCAACTCGGCAACTCGCCCGACCCGCTTATACTGATCGACCAATTTGGTGCCGATGGCGTACGGACGGGTATGCTTTTCAGCGCTGCCGCCGGTAACGACCTGCTGTTCGACGAGAAGCTCTGCGAACAGGGCCGTAATTTCTGCAATAAAATCTGGAATGCCTTTAGGCTGGTGAAGGGTTGGACGGTAAGAGAGAAAACGCTGATAGATGGATTAATCGACAAAATTAGTTGGCAGAAAAGTAGTAACGAATTGGCTATAGACTGGTTCGAAGCCAAACTGAGTCAAACACTGGTTGAAATCGAAGATCATTTCAGCAAATTCCGCATTTCGGACGCCCTTCAGAGCATCTACAAGCTGATTTGGGACGATTTCTGTTCGCAATATCTCGAACTCATCAAGCCAACGGACTACACCGAAAAAGACGCCGATGGTACTTACAGCGGCATTATCGACGAGGCAACGTACCTGGCAACGATCAACTTCTTCGAGCGATTAATGGCCCTGACGCATCCGTTCATGCCGTTTATCACCGAAGAAATCTGGCAGGATATTCGGGAGCGTCAGTCCGGTGAAAGCCTGTGTACGGCCACGTTCCCAAAAGCAGGGCAGATCGACACGGCTATTTTGGCCGATTTTGATACACTGTTCGAAATCGTAACCAGCATTCGGAACATTCGCAATGCCAAGCAGATTGCGCCAAAGGTCGAATTGCCACTGTCTATACGCACCGCTACGCCTGACCGGTTTAAACCATTGGAAGGGCTAATTCAGAAGATGGCGAACGTACCTGCGATCGACTACGTATCGGAGAAGCCAGAGAATGCGACGTCATTCCTGATCAAAGGCGACGAATTCTACATCGATCTGGCCGATCAACTCGACGAAGAACAGGAAAAAGAAAAAGCCGGGCAGGAGCTAACGTACCTGATCGGCTTCCGCGATTCGGTCATGAAGAAGCTGTCGAACGAGCGGTTTGTAGCCAACGCCAAAGCCGATGTTGTGGAGCGCGAACGTCAGAAAGCCGCCGATGCCGAATCGAAAATCGCCTCGTTGCAAGCGTTTTTAGCGAAGTAGCGTTTACGGCTTCGCGCTTGTTTGTTGCTTCGCCAGCCACCTGGCAAAGCAACACACCTCAGCAAGATAATACAGCACAAAAAAGCCCAACCGTTGCCGGCCGGGCTTTTTTGTAAACCACAGTTCATCTCTTTCCTGTTAAAAACTGCCAGAAGGAGCGCCGTTTAGGCTGGTCCTGCCGAATGACAAGAAGGCCACCGCCAACGACATCATGTCTTGGTGCTGGAGCGTTCACGGTGAGACG
Organism: uncultured Fibrella sp.; assembly: GCF_964250085.1. Taxonomy (NCBI): domain Bacteria; kingdom Pseudomonadati; phylum Bacteroidota; class Cytophagia; order Cytophagales; family Spirosomataceae; genus Fibrella; species uncultured Fibrella sp. The sequence goes on from NZ_CAXUEC010000001.1 coordinate 190,588, forward strand.
TAGTGGAGGCTGCTCCTGTTTAGTCGACACATTAACATATTGTCGATCGTCATACCTCATGGACACCCTTATCGAATCTTTTTTCTGATCGGACGCATAAATGGGCAAACGGAATTTGCCGTCGCCATCTGCCACCACTGAGACGCCTGCCGATTCATTTTGGACAATGGCGCGGCTGTATGGCTTTCCATCCCCGTCAACTACCTGTCCTGTTACATACAGCACTGGTTCCGGGCTGATTAGCGGACGAAGACCACTTACCAGACCTGCTTTAGGCTGTATCGGCGACAGGGTGGCTGGCGAGTTGTTTGATCTGGCTGCACTAGTCTGGCCCTTCGCCGTTTGCCAGCCCAGCACAAGCGCCACCGCCCAACGTACCCAGTTTCCGTTTCTGCTTTGTTCCGAACGTACCTGAACGGGCTGTATAGGCCGCTCTAGTTGATCAGCGCGAAGTCGACCGCAGATTGCGCCGCCATCGTAAGAGGATAGCCAGTTTGCCAGATCTCGGTCCGAAAACGCGGAGAAATCCTGTACCGTTTTTTGGCAGGCGGCGCAATGTCGTCCACCGCCTACGATCTCCATCTGCTCCCAGGGCTCAGGGCAGGGTGAGGGAATAGCGATTATAGCTGGCTTTTTCATGAACCGTTCGTAGTCAGCAAGATATAAAAAAGTCTCAATTAGCTACACCTGGTTCGCTTTACTGGCTTCAACTAAAGCCCGAACTTAAGTGAAGCAATTCATCTGTACTGGCAGGTAAGTGAGGCGGGGTGTCGTGACTTTGATTAGCCATCGAAGTCCAAGGAACAAACCACCATCTCACTATACACATATGGATTTCACTAAAATTACGGATCAACTCCTGACGTTGGTCACGCTCTACGGCACCAAGTTACTGCTGGTCATTGTCACGCTGATTGTTGGCTTGTGGGTCATTGGCCAACTGATCAAATTCCTGTCGAAACTGATGAACAACCGGCATGTCGACCGCGATGTTCAGCCATTTCTACTGTCACTGATTAGCGGTTTACTTCGCGTGTTGCTGCTCTTAAGCGTAGCCAGCACATTGGGTCTCGAAACCACGTCGTTTGTCGCCATTATCGGGGCAGCGGGTCTGGCCGTCGGACTGGCTTTACAGGGTAGCCTGTCCAACTTCGCTGGTGGTGTGCTGATTTTGATCTTCAAGCCGTTTCGCGTGGGCGACCTCATCAGTGCTCAAGGGTTCACCGGTCATGTCGATTCAATTCAGATTTTCAATACCATTCTGGTTACGCCCGATAACAAGACCATCATTCTGCCAAACGGTCCATTATCAACTGCACCCATCGTCAACGTGTCGACGCGTAACCTGATTCGGGTTGATATGACATTTGCCGTTGGTAATGGTAATGATCTGGCCGCTACCCGCGCTTCGGTGCAGAAGGTGATCAATGCCTGCCCCTACGCGGTTAAAGACAGAGAGCATGACATACTGGTTAACCACCTGAACGACAACGGCGTTGCCTACGACGTACGCGTCTGGACCAAGCCCGAAACCTATTGGGAAACCTACTATTACGTACAGGAAAACGTAGCCAAACAATTCAGAGCTGACGGTATTGTTGGGCAACGAAACGCCATACTTGTTCAGCAGGCGTAGCGCTGCGAGCGTGCAGTAACACATAAAAAACGTCTTTGACCAGCAGAAGTCAGAGGCGTTTTTTTATGGCTGCTTATTCAGTAGATCCTGATTGATGAAAATCAGGTTCTCGTGTTTCATGTCGAAACTGAAATTATACTGGCTCGTTGCTCTGAAAACGGCGGCCGAACTTCCCATCTGCATGTTATCATGTACTTCAACCAGCAACATGCGCACCCTGGGAAGCCATGATTCGTAGTTGGTAGAAAAAATCTCTTTTTCTGAACCTTCAATATCAACTTTCAGCAGATCGATAATAGGCCAGTTTTGCTGTTGCATAATCGTTGCCAGGCAAATGGCCGGAATAGCGCTGGCATCAGCGGGAGAGGTTTCAACCACTCGAAACGAATTGTTTGTTGCCTCGGTGTTGATGATTTTCAAATAGCTGTCCGTCGACCAGACGCCCGCGCAAATGGCCTTGACGTGTGGATAATTGACGCAGTTCTGCTGCAATTGAGCGAAATTGGCTTTGTCTGGCTCGATGGCTATTAGCTGGGCGTTGGGGAAACGGTGCGAAAAATAAACCGCTGACAGCCCGATATTGGCTCCTGCGTCAACAATGGTGTGGGGCTCGAACGGGTAGTTAAGCTGGTACTGATCCTGAATGAATACCTGATCGAAGGTATACAGATCAGACGTACCTGGCCGGAGGTGAAACGTAGTACTGTAACGACTCGATGATAACTTCCCGCCTGGCTTTGTCTTAATGTGCGAATACATGCGGAGCCCATCGAGCCACCCAAACGCTTTACGTAATCCAATGAATCGTGATGCCATACTATCTGCACGCAACGGCTTACTAACGCCTCTTTTGTTGAACAAGCCACAATGTTACTGCAAGGTGCAGAAATCTCACTTGTCGGCTCGCGGTTTACTCAACAATAAACATAGTTGGGTAATGGAATAAACCGGCTGGTACTAAAACGACAGAACCTCAACTCGTTGCAACGAGTTGAGGTTCTGTATAATGTGGGGAAAGCGTAGTCGCTTATTTGTTACCGTACTTCTTACGGAACTTGTCAATACGGCCGGCGGTATCGAGCAGTACGTTCTTACCCGTGTAGAAAGGGTGCGATTGCGAGCTAACTTCGATTTTTACCAGTGGGTACGTTTGACCTTCAAACTCCATCGTGTCTTTGGTCTGAACAGTTGAGCGCGTTACAAATTTGTAATCGGCCGACATGTCGTGGAATACCACATCGCGGTACTCTGGGTGAATGCCCTTTTTCATTGTATCTATCTGATTATCTGCCAAAATTCGGTTTCCGTCCGAAAAGGATTGCAAAAATACGGGCTTTTTCGCTGACACACAATACTTTCTGACAACGAATTGCAGAATTAACCGCACCCTAATATTAATGCTGTAAAAGGGGCCAGGACGCTGGGATTTTCAGTCGCAAATCGAGTATTTTAGTGAGCCTCCTGGTAGATCTTTCCGTCCTTTTACCTACTAATCCTATATATACAGTGGTTTCAATGGCTTCTGTGCGATATAATTTTTTTGAGTATCACCTTTTTTAGGTAATATGTTCAGTAGGGCTTTGTAAGTCGTTTACGATCAGCCATCAACATAGTAGTTGGGTGTTTAACCAAGTTTCACTTTTCAAAGGAGTTTCCAAGCGAGCGAATTTTTCGGCCGCTTTGGGGTTACCTTTAACAGAGACTTAATAATCCGTCGGAGTCCACTTTATTTCTATATTGGTCTAATTTTCAGCACATTGAATTATATCTGATTGGCCGGCTGCGTAGGTTTGTACAGATCTTTTTGCGGCCAGTGTTAATCCTAAAATCACCGAAAAACGCATATCTAACCCCCTACAAGCACCATGTATGTAATTAAGCGAGATGGCCACCGGGAGTCGGTCAAATTCGACAAAATCACCGCCCGTATCGAAAAACTATGCTATGGCCTTGACCCAGCCTATGTACAACCCGTTGAAGTAGCCATGAAAGTGGTCAACGGTCTTTATGACGGCGTGAAAACCACTGAACTCGACAACCTGGCCGCCGAAACGGCCGCGTCGTTGACTACCCGGCACCCTGATTATGCGATTCTGGCAGCCCGCATCGCGATTTCCAATCTGCATAAGGAAACGAACAAATCATTTTCAGGGACCATCAAGCGTCTTTACAACTACATTGACCCCAAGACGGGTGAGAATGCGTCGCTGATTTCGAAAGAGGTATATGACATCGTTCGGGAGAATGCCGCCATCCTCGACTCAACGGTGATTTATGACCGTGATTACGGCTATGATTATTTCGGCTACAAAACGCTCGAGAAATCGTACCTCCTGAAGATGGAAGGTCGGATAGCTGAACGTCCTCAACATATGCTCATGCGCGTATCTGTTGGTATCCACATGGACGATATCGACGCGGCTATTGACACCTACAACCTGCTGAGTGAAAAGTGGTTTACCCACGCTACGCCTACGTTGTTCAACGCCGGTACGCCGAAGCCACAGATGAGTAGCTGCTTCCTGCTGACAATGAAAGACGACAGCATCGAAGGTATCTACGACACGCTGAAGCAGACGGCCAAAATATCGCAGTCGGCGGGCGGCATTGGCCTGAGCATTCACAACGTGCGGGCCACAGGTACGTATATCAAAGGCACCAACGGTACCTCGAACGGTATTGTACCCATGCTGCGCGTATTTAACGATACGGCCAGGTACGTTGATCAGGGCGGTGGCAAGCGGAAAGGCTCGTTCGCCGTTTATCTGGAGCCCTGGCATGCCGATATCTTCGACTTCCTGCAACTGAAGAAGAACCACGGTAAAGAAGAAAACCGTGCCCGCGACCTCTTCTACGCCCTCTGGACGCCCGATCTGTTCATGAAGCGGGTAGAAGATAACGACGTTTGGTCGTTGTTCTGCCCCCACGAGTGCCCCGGTCTGTCTGATGCCTACGGCGACGAATTCGAGGCGTTGTACACCCGGTACGAGCGTGAAGGTCGCGCCCGCCGCACGGTGAAAGCGCAGGACCTGTGGTTTGAAGTGCTGGAAAGCCAGACCGAAACCGGTACACCTTACATGCTGTATAAGGACGCCGCCAACCGGAAATCGAACCAGAAGAACCTTGGCACCATCAAGTCGAGTAACCTCTGCACCGAGATCATGGAATACACCTCGCCCGACGAAGTGGCGGTGTGTAACCTGGCCAGCATTGCCCTGCCAAAGTTTATCCTGAAAGGCGACGACGGCGTGTTGCGGTTCGACCATCAGAAATTATATGAGGTAACGCGCACAGCTACGCGCAACCTGAACAAAATTATTGACCTCAACTACTACCCGGTTGAAGAAGCCCGCCGCTCGAACATGCGTCACCGGCCAATCGGGCTGGGTGTGCAGGGGCTGGCCGATGCCTTCATCATGCTCCGTATGCCGTTCGAATCGGACGAGGCGCGGCGATTGAACGAAGATATCTTCGAAACGATCTATTACGCCGCCATGACCGCTTCGCTGGAACTGGCCAAGCAGCACGGCCCGTACGAAACATGGAAAGGCTCGCCAATTTCGCAGGGCCAGTTCCAGTTCGATATGTGGGGCGTAACGCCGAAATCAGGCCGTTGGGACTGGAATGCACTGCGCGCCGAGGTAATGGAGCACGGTGTACGGAACTCGCTGCTATTGGCTCCGATGCCAACCGCGTCGACAAGTCAGATTCTGGGTAACAACGAGTGTTTCGAGCCGTACACGAGCAACATCTACACCCGCCGCGTATTGTCGGGCGAGTTTGTGGTGGTGAACAAGCACCTGCTGCGTGATCTGGTGAAACTGGGTCTATGGAACGAGAGTATGAAGAATAACCTGATCATCGCCAACGGATCGGTGCAGGATATTCCGAACATTCCGCAGCATCTGAAAGACCTCTACAAAACGGTTTGGGAGATCAAGCAGAAGCACATCATCGATATGGCCGCTGATCGCGGTGCGTACATCTGTCAGTCGCAGTCGCTGAACATCCACATTCAGGATGCCAACTTCGGCAAGCTGACGTCGATGCACTTCTATGCCTGGAAAGCGGGTCTGAAAACGGGTATGTACTACCTGCGCACGAAGGCCGCCACCGACGCCGTGAAGTTCACCGTGGTGCAGCCACAAGCCGAGCCACAACTCGAACCCGCCATGGCCGAAACCGCCCCCGTCGAAAAACCCCTCGACTACGTTGGCTACGCCAAAGAGCACGCGGCGCAAAACCCACAGCAGGTCAGCGAAGCTGAACAAGCCTATGCCGCCATGATCTGCTCAATCGACAACAAAGACGATTGCGAAATGTGCGGATCTTGATTTAAAGATTAAACAACAGTTACTTATCGCTCCCGGCTGTGTCTGACATGGCCGGGAGCAATTTTTTATATATGTAGAAGGGAGAATTGTCATTAGTAACTTACTATAAACTATTCCAGTTGAAGTGTACAGTAACAATAACAAAGTATGAATGAGCTTCTCGCTTTCGTCATCGCTGCACTGGAAACGGTGCCGATGAATTATATGCTGACAGGGAGCATGGCGATGACTGTCTACACCATTCCGCGTTCTACTCGCGATATTGATCTAGTTGTTGAAGTAATGCCGAGTCAGAAGGAGATGTTTTTGGCGCAGTTCAAAGACAGGTTTCATTTCAATGAACAAACTATAATCGATGAGTTTGCTGGCAAAGGGGTAGGGATGTTCAATCTGATTGACCACAAAAGTTTTTACAAAATCGACTTTATAATCAGAAAGACAAACCGATACGAACAGGTTAAATTCAGTAACCGTCGACGAGTGGTAATAGGTGATACTGAAGCATGGGTGATAAGCCCTGAAGATTTAATTCTTTCAAAAATTCAATGGATACAGCAGCTAGAAAGCGAACGACAAAAAGAAGATATTCGTCAGCTCCTGGACTTTTCTGGCTTAAATATGACCTATGTAACTAGTTGGGTAGATTTTCTCAAACTTAATACATACAATCTACTTCCATGAATGATACATCACCAGACATGGCTGCTTTGCAGAAGCAATTGATTATGGGCTTATCGGAAGGCGAGCGGCTTCGGATGGGGTTGCAAATGGCTGAAGATGGCTGGAATCTGATGTTAGCAGGTATTCGGTCGCGGCATCCCGAGACGGCGGGCGACGAGAAAGCGTTTCGGCGCGTGGTGTTGGCTCACCTGCAACGCTTCGACCCCGCCGGGTATGGCTGGGTACGTATGGAAGATGTGTAATGCCCGCTATTTCATCGTCAACTTCACTACAACGGGCTGGTGGTCGGAGGGGTAGCGTTGGTCTTTGGCGTCGGTGAGGACGGCGTAGGAGAGGACCCTGATGGGTTTGCTGACAAATACGTAATCAATGCGATCTTTCAACGGGGCATCGAATTTAAAGCCGTTGAACGTACCTACGGGGCCGTAGGGCGGCATGGCGGTTACCTGATACGAGTCGTTCAGGAGCGTCTGGATGGTCTTAACCTGCTCGGTATCGGGCGTTGAGTTCAGGTCGCCGACGCAGATGGTCAGGTCGTTGCCGGCAATTTCTTTCATTTTCTGCACCATCAATTTCCCTGATTCACGGCGGGCTACCACGCCCTGATGATCGAAGTGAACGCTGAAGAAGTATAACGTCTTTTTCGTGGTCTTGTCTTTGAACTTCGCCCAGGAGCAGATGCGGTTGCAGCAGGTAGCATCCCAGCCTTTGCCAGGTACGTCGGGCGTTTGGCTCAGCCAGAAATCACCGGACGTGAGCACCTCGAAGCGGTCTTTTTTGTAGAAGATGGCCGAATGTTCACCGGCTTCTTTCCCATCGTCGCGGCCCTTACCCAGAAAGGCAAATTCGTTCATCTCGGCCAGATCGACAAGCTGACCGCGTAACGCCTCCTGCACGCCGAAGAGGTCAAAATCGTGGTACCTGACCAGGGCTTTCACCATCTCTTTCCGGTTTGGCCAGGCGTTGATACCATCGCCGGGATTATTGTAACGGAGGTTATAGGAAGCAACGGTGATCTGCTCTTTCTTCTGGGCCAACGCTGAGTGTGTCCAGAAGAGGCTACATACGCTTAGAAATAGGATTAGTCTCATTGCAGGCTAAAGGACAAAAGCCCCCAGAGCTAACTATCCTGGCTGGGTACGTTGCCAATCAGCAATTCTGTCAGCGGTTACAGATGAAGCGAACTGAGCTATGGAACACTATTAAATTTACACGTTCTGATGCGGATATCCAGGGTAGATAACCGGCCCGCTCTAGTTTGAGTAATGGGGGCATAAAATAGGGCTGAAAATAGAGTTTCAAACCTATTTCATACTAAGTGGGCCTATAAGGGCGAATTATATTTAAAAAGTACAACTTATTTGTATGGTTTACAGTTGCCTATACGGTGGGTTATACTATACCCGCACGGATTGGTGGCCCGTTTAGGCGATTGCCTACCTCTCTGGATATCAATCCTGGCGCAGGCGCGCGGGTTCTCTCACTTAATACCAATCATGAATGGAGACATTTAGCAAGAAAGAAAAAGAAAAAGCAAGACAGAAAAAGAGAAAGGATAAAGATGAAAAGCGGGAAGAGCGCAAAGCCAGTGCTCAGAAAGGCCTTGGTCTTGACGACATGATGGCTTACGTTGATGAGAATGGAAACATTACGTCGACGCCGCCAGACCCGAATAAAAAGAGGCGCGTAATTGACCAGGCAGACATCCAGATCGGCGTGTCGAAGCAGGAAGATGCCGCCCCTGAAGATTTAGTCAGGAAGGGGATCGTTACCTTTTTCAACTCCTCGAAAGGCTACGGCTTTATTCGGGACCAGCAAAGTCAGGAAAGTATTTTTGTTCACATGAACGGCCTCATAGACGCCATCACGGAACAGGATAAAGTAACCTTCGAAGTCACGAAGACCCCTAAAGGGCCTAATGCGGTTGAGGTTAGGAAGCAAGTAGCCTAGATCATACATTAATTTTTATCATACGAATCATGAGCAAGCCAGTTTATACATCCATTCCGCCTACTACCGACAACGTTTACTGGATGCTCAAATTCTCGGACGGGAAAACCAGCATTTACGTTCCACGGGATAAGGAACTTGATCGTCAGTTGAAGATCAAATTCCAGGCCGAAGTTGCCGCCCGGACATCGATTAAGCGGAAGCGGAACAGCTCAGCTTCATAACCTTTAGTCAGGTACGTTACGTTTACGAGGCATCTACAGACTTTTTGGCGTCTGTAGATGCCTCGTTCTTTTTACGGGTATAGGCCTTTTCTTCGCCTGCTTCCTCTGCTTCCAGTTTCTGCTGAGCATCGCGGATAGCTTCCTCTACCGAGTGCGTCTTACGCAAGTCACTGGCCGTACGAGTCAATTCAGCAAGCGTATGGTAGTGTTGTCGGAGTACTTCCAACTCCTGTTCCGACAGCTCTTCAACAGAAACGAGCCTATTGCTGGCTCCTTTTGTGGCCGCAATAAGCTCATTGAGCTTTAATTGCACAGCCATCGACTCTTTATTCTGCGCCTTTTGGATCACAAATACCATCAGGAAGGTGATGATCGTGGTGCCCGTATTGATTACCAGTTGCCAGGTTTCGGAGTAATGGAAGAACGGACCAGTGGTAGCCCAGATAATAACGACGGCAAAAGCCAGCAGAAACGCAGTTGAACTGCCGGTAATACGGGTTATGTATAAGGCAAATCGCTCGAAGCGTTCAGCCATGCGTTCAGAGAAGGTCTGTTCCTGGTCCATATAGATAATCGTGTAAGATGGTTTTCGTCTAGTATAACAGTAAAAACGGCTCGCACCGGTAGGTTTGAGCCGTTAAAAACTACTTAACGTTGTTTTGTTGCGCGACAGCGACACATACAAGAAGCAGTTCGCCTAGACAGTGGCTGGTTGCACTCGCTTTTCCTGTTTCTTTCGATCCTGACGGGTGTAGATCAAGCCGTAAATAACGGGCAGGATCAGGAGCGACAGGATGGTGCTGGTAATGAAACCGCCAATCATCACTGTTGCCAGTGGCTTCTGTGTTTCCGAACCAATTCCCGTCGATAAAGCCGCTGGTAGCAGACCCAAAGAAGCCATCAGGGCGGTCATCATGATAGGCCGGACCAGGGCGATGGCTCCTTCCCGTACGGCTTCCAGAATGTGCATTTTCCGATGCTGGTTCTCTTTGAACCGGTTGATGAGGATTACGCCGTTGAGCACCGATACGCCGAATAGACAGATAAAGCCTACCCCCGCCGAGATACTGAAGTTGATGCCGGTAATCCAGAGCGCCAGGAAGCCGCCAATGAGGGCGAAAGGAACGTTCAGGATCACGAGCGTGGCGTCGAGCGCACTGCCGAAGGTGAACAGCAAAATCAGGAAGATGACAGTGATCGAGATGGGGACCACCACCATCAGCGTTTTTTGCGCGCGGGTCTGGTTCTCAAATTCACCCGCCCACCGCATCCGGTAGCCTTCGGGCAGTTTTACCTGATCGCCTACCGTTTTTTGCGCTTCGGCAATGGTTCCGCCCAGATCACGACCGCGTACCGAGAACTTGATGGCAATAAAACGGGCGCTATTCTCGCGGTACACGAACGCCGGACCTGACTTGGTCGTAATCTCCGAAATCTCCTTCAGCGGCACCTTGGCCCCTGACCGGGTTGGCACCAGCAGGTTTTCGATCATTTCGGGCGAATACCGGAAACGTTCGTCGTACCGCACTTTGATGTCGTAGCGGCGTTCGCCTTCGAAATACTGCGTCACGGTTTTACCGCCAATGGCCGTTTCAATAACCGACTGCGCCACGTCGGTAGGTACGTTGTAGAGTGCCAGTTTCTGTGGGTCGAGGGTAATGCGGAATTCGGGCTGGCCGAGGTTACGGAATACGCCAAGGTCTTCGACGCCCCGGACTTTCTTCATCACATTTAGTACCCGCGTGGCTTCTTTATCAAGCACGTTCAGGTCCTGCCCGATGATCTTGATCGCCATCGACCCTTTCACGCCCGATACGGCTTCTTCCACGTTGTCGGAAATAGGTTGCGAAAAGCCGAACGTTACGCCGTGGAAACGGGCTAGTTTCTGCCGCATCTGTTCAATGATCTGGTCTTTGGTCAGGCCGCGCGTCCATTCTTCTTTGGGGTACAAGTCCACGAAGAATTCGTTGTTGAAAAAGCCGGTTGGATCGGTACCGTCGTTTGGTCGACCGGTTTGCGAGATCACGCCACGTACCTCAGGGAACTCCTTAAAAATGGCCCGGAACTTCCGCGTGTAGGCGTAGCTTTCGTCGAGCGATACCGAGTAGGGGAGGCTGGCCCGAACATAGATCGATCCTTCGTTGAGGCCTGGCAAAAACTCGGAGCCCACGTGCGCGGCGAAGATGTAGCCCGAGATTGCCAGACCGGCCAACGCGATGCCGATGATGGCTTTGGGTTTCTGAATGGCCCAGTCGAGCGCAGGTACGTATCCTTTCTCGATTCCCTGCACAATAGGGTTGTGCCGTTCGCGGACGTTCTTTTTCAGCAGCAGCGAGCACAACAACGGAATGAGCGTGAGGCTGACGATTAGGGCACCGAGCAGAGCAAAGCCGATGGTCCAGGCGAGTGGGCTGAAGAGTTTACCCTCCACTTTCTGGAAGGCGAAAATGGGCAGCAATGCCGTAATGATGATGATTTTAGCGGTGAAGATCGATTTCCCTACCTCCGTTGCCGACGACGCGATCCAGCTCAGTTTGGCGCGTTTGTTAAACTGCATCATGCCCAACTGATCGGCTCGGTGGGCTAGCATCACGAAGAGGCCTTCCACCATAATCACGGCACCGTCGATGATGATACCAAAGTCTAAGGCGCCGATACTGAGCAGGTTGACCGTCATGCCGCGCAATCGCAGACAGATAAACGCAAACAACAACGAGAGCGGAATGACGATGGCTACCATGAGCGTGGTGCGCCAGTCGGCCAGGAATAGCAGCAGAATAACTGTGACCAGGAAAATGCCCAGAAACACGTTTTCACCCACCGTATGCATGGTGTAGTTGTTCAGTGTTGTGCGGTCGTAGAACGTCTTGATCTTGACGTCTTTGGGTAAAATCTGGCTGTTCAGCTCGTCGATCTTTGCTTTCAGGGCGGGAATAACTTCGTTGGGGTTCTCGCCCTTCCGCATCACCACGATACACTCCACGACATCGTCTTTCTTGTCGCGGCCCACAATACCCAGCCGGGGTTGAAACGACTCGCGAACAGTAGCCACGTCACGTACCCGGACAGGCGCGCCGTTGACGTTGTCGATGATGATACCGGCTACGTCTTCAGGCTTGGTCAGCAGGCCGATACCCCGCACGACGAGCGCCTGGTTGCCTTGCTTGATGACGTCGCCGCCCACGTTTACGTTGCTTTGGTGAATCGCCTGATCGACATCTACAGCCGTGAAGCCGTAGTTCGCCAGCAGCGTTGGGTTGAGGCTTACCTCGATGGTCTTCACTTTACCGCCAAAGCTCACCACGTCAGCAATGCCCGGCACCGATTTGATTTGCCGTTCGATCACCCAGTCCTGAATCGATTTCAGTTCGGTGATATCCTTCGTTTTGCTTTCCAGCGTGAAGCGGTAAATTTCACCCGTTGGGCCGTATGGCGGCTGAATTTCGGCCTGTACGCCTTCTGGCAGATCCACGCCGGCGATGCGGTTGGCTACGTTGGTTTGCGCGGTGAAGTTGTCGACTCCATCGTCGAAAATCATCGTCACCACCGATAGGCCGAACAGTGATACTGACCGAAGCGTGGTTTTCTTGGGAACCGAATTCAACTCGGTCTCCAGCGGAATAGTCACGTAGCGTTCTACCTCTTCGGCCGACCGGCCCGGCCACTGCGTGATGACAATGGTGTTGGTATTCGTTACGTCGGGAAACGTCTCAACGGGCGTATCCATGAAACTAGCCACGCCGCCCACAATGATGAGTAGAATGCCGAAGAACACGGCAAACCGGTTCGTAAGGGCAAACGTGATAATACTGCGAATGAATTTGTTCATGATGGTGACCCCACCCCAGCCCCTCCCATCAGGGAGGAGGGTAGCTTTGGCGTAGTTCTGCCAGGTAGCAAAACTGCTGTAGAAAACGTCCCCTCCCTAACGGGGAGAGGCTGGAGTTGGTGTATTTTTAGTCTGTTAAGTCGTTGTATAACAGCAGGCTACCTTCTGTGATGACGGTTTCGCCGGGCCGGACATTGCCTTCAACGAAGGCATAGCGCGACGTGTTTTTTTCTACTTTCACTTCACGTACCTCATACTTCTCTTTGCCCGTTTGTACGACCACGTAGTAATGATCCCGGTCGAAGACGACGGCTTTCTGGGGAACGGCCAGGGCGTTACCGGCTGTGCCACCGCCATTGTTACCTACGTGTACGTGAATGGTGGCGAACATATCGGGCTTTAGCAGGCCTTCTTTGTTGTCGAGCACAATACGCACCTTCAGCACCCGCGCCTGTTCGTCGAGAACATTGCTAATATTGTCGATGTGGCCACGGAAAATCCGGTCGGGGTAGGCCAGCAGTTGAACGTCGACTGCCTCGCCCTGTTTAATCTGCGGAATGTCCTGTTCATACACATTCGCCATAACCCAGATGCGCTGGAGGCTCGAAATGGTGTAAAGCGGATTCTGGTTGTCAGAGCGTAAATCCTGACCGGTATTCACGTTTTTTTCCACAATATACCCGGCAATTGGTGCTTTCACCGTGAAGTAAGGTTGTCCGGTATTCGCATTGGCGCCGCCATAAACCCGCAGCACATTCGTTGACCGGCCTAGTTCTTCCTGCGCTTTCTTGAGGTTGTTGCGGGCGGTGATCAGATCAGTTTGCGACGCGAAACCAGCTTTATACTGGGCTTCCGTGTTCTTCACCGCCTGTTGTGCCACTTCCAGATCAGCCTTATCGGCCTGATAGCTATTGACGTAATTCGAGATATCGCCCGACCGGATCACGGCCAGGTCTTGTCCCTTCTTCACATAAACGCCCAGCGTTACGTTGGCTCTTTCGACGTTGCCCGACACCAGTGGAAACACCCGAACTACATTGTCCTGGTCAAAGGTGACCGTACCGTTGAGGATCAGTTCGTTTTCGGGGTTCATCCGCCGCACCGAATCGGTAAGATAGCTGGCGGTAGAGTCGGCATCAGACGTAGGTACGTTGGCGGCCTTCTCATCTTTGCTCCCGCACGCGGCCAACAGGCAAACGGCGAGAAGTGGGAAAATTGAATGGATCGGTTTCATATGAATGTTTACCCCCAGCCCCTCCCGTAGCGGCAGACCGCCCACGTTGGGAGAGGGGCTTTTTAGAAAAACTTCGTGTTCGTTACGAAATCAAGTTGTTGCTGACTCTGGAAGACGTTATTGAGCAGGTTGATGTGGTTAAGTTGTGCCTGCTGGTAGGTACGTATCTTGTCCAGATAATCGAGGAGACCGATGGTGCGGGCGTTGTACGCCTTCGACGCCTCGACGGCAATGTTCTGAATCCGGTCCAGGTACGTTGGTGGGCGGGAGTTTACCTGTTGGTAATAGGCATTCAGCACGTCATAGGCGTTCAGGACGTCGCTCTGCACGATGGCCTGGGCGTTTTCGAGACCAGCCCCGGCACTTTTGGCCGTCAGTTCGGCTGCCCGGATAGCCCCCTGATTTCGATTACGGATGGGTAAGTCCATACTAGCCTGTAGTCCAATGAAATTGGTATAGGCATTTCCGTAGCGTTCATAGAGTAGCCCGGTTGTGAGGTCGGGCGTTCGGCGGGCACGTTCGAGGCTGAGGCTTCGTTGAGCGTTGGTAATTTGTTCCTGTGTCAGGGCCAAATCCGGGCGGTTGGTCAGGGCCGAATCGAGCGCCATACTAAGCGCTGGTGCAGGCTTTGTTTGTAATGATAGTGTAATGGGCAGGATGAAGGTTGGGCTGGCCTGCCGTAATAAAATGCGCAGAGTAGCCTGCTCATCAGCAATCTGATTTCGGTAATTTGAAATATTAGCTTCTAAATCCCGGTTTGCTACGTCGAGGCGCGTTACTTCATAAGTTGCTGCACTACCCGTCTGTAACGCAATCCGGGTTGATTCAACCAATCGCTGCTGCCGGGCTAATTCTTCCCGAAACAGGTTCAGGGCCTGTAGGTCAAAATACAGATTGGCGTAGGTCGTATATAACTGGTAGCGCAGCGACCGTAACACATCGCGAAAAGCAATTTGCGATAGTGTACGGTTGCTCTCTGCCAACGCAACCAGTTTTGATCGTTTCCCGGCCAGCGTGATCACCTGCTGCAGTTGCACCGCGAAGTAGCCACTATTGAAGGTTTGCTGCTGTAGATCGGCCTGTGAGGGTGTTCCGAGTGGTAACACTTTGCCCGTGTTTGGATTATACAGGTTGGTTTGAAACCACAGATTCGGATTTACGCGTAAGCCGGCCTGTGTGATCGCAGCACCAGCAATGTCGATCTGGTACCGTTGGGCCAATAGCTGATAATTGCGGGTCAGTACCTGTTGCTCCAGGTCTGGCAGGCTAATGCGAAGCGTATCGGTAACGGATGGAACGATGGGAGCAGCAGGAGCCTGGGGCTGAGCTTGCCCGGATAAATAACCGAACAGGAGTGAAGCGCAGCATAAGTATTTCCACTGTGTTGAGCTAACTCCAACTAAGAATTTCATAAAAATCACTAGTCTATGATGTGTGCCATGGTCAGCGCAATAGTAATGCCCTGATTGCGGGTGCAAGTAGCCAGCGTCCTGTTAATGTCTAATTAAACAGTTATTAAGACCTTCTTAAACTAAAATGAGGACGTTTATGCGGTTTTAATTCTGTGTTCACACTCATTTAATGCTGTGCAGATACCTTCGCAGTTACAAATTACACTCAGCTATTCATGCACCTGCCAAGTACTAATTCATTCTGTAAATGCTTATTAATCTTCAGCTTACTTGGTAGTTCGATCGTTGATTTATACGCCCAGAAAGACAACAATAATAACTACCTGGACTCGTCGCAGGCCTGGAGCTTACATTATCAATTCACAACCATTGTGCAGGGACACACAAGCTTCAAAGGCGCTGGGTACGTTGGTCATAATACCCTTAGTGCGTTGCCTGATACCGCGTTATCGGTAACTACGACGTTATTCGTTGGCCGGAAATTATGGAAAGGCGCGGCTATCTACGCCAATCCTGAGATTGCAGGTGGGGTGGGCGTGGGCCATCGGGATGTGGCCGAACCGTATAATCCCGCCCTCTACAGTGCGGCGGTAGGTATTGCTGGCTTCCCCAATGGCGAAAGCTTTCGGATTGGTAGTCCAAAACCTGCCGTTTATATGGCCCGGTTTTTTGTTGAGCAGGTTTTTGCGCTCAACGATGCACAACCAGAAGATATTCAATCGGAAGCAAACCACGTAAAACAACGTCGTCCCGACTCGCGGGTGGTTATCACGGCCGGGAAGTTTTCGGTTGCCGATATCTTCGACAATAACAGGTATTCACACGATCCCCGAACGCAGTTTTTCAACTGGTCGCTGATGAGTTACGGTGCCTGGGATTATCCTGCCAATACGCGGGGCTACACCTGGGGGCTAGCCGTGGAGTATGTCAAGCCGGCTTATGAGTTGCGGATTGCTTACAACCTGATGCCTCAGACTGCTAATGGTAATGTTCTTGACTGGACTATC
The DNA here is from genome assembly GCF_964250085.1 of uncultured Fibrella sp. Classification (NCBI taxonomy): domain Bacteria; kingdom Pseudomonadati; phylum Bacteroidota; class Cytophagia; order Cytophagales; family Spirosomataceae; genus Fibrella; species uncultured Fibrella sp. The sequence goes on from NZ_CAXUEC010000001.1 coordinate 206,895, forward strand.
AGCCAGTCGGGTGGCTTAACCATCGAACTGGAAAGTCGATATCGAGTATTGGCGCAACCTGGCACCGTTCGATTACTGGCATTTCGGAATGCCTCGAAAGCACCTGCTTACCAGGATGCCACCCAACGGCTACTCAACGGTACGTACGACACGTCGCTTCCCTACATCTTAAACGGACAGCAGTACGGTGGCGTGAAATACGGTTTTGGCATAAGCCTTGAACAGCCAATTGCCAAAAACAGCGGCCTGTTTGCTCGTGCCAGTTGGAATGATGGCAAGACAGCTACCTGGGCCTTTACTGAGATTGACCGAAGCATTTCGGCCGGAGCCTTTATTGCCGGTGGGCGCTGGGGTCGTCCTGAAGATGCGATTGGCATCGCGGCCGTCGTCAATGGTCTGTCGCCCGATCATGCCGCCTTTCTAAACGCAGGTGGCATAGGGTTTATGGTTGGCGACGGGAGGTTGCCGAATTATAAAACGGAGCAGATACTGGAGGCGTTCTACAAAACCCGCCTTACCCGCGCCCTATTTTTAACCGCTGATTATCAGTTAGTCGATAACCCTGGTTACAACGGCGATCGTGGTCCGGTGAATTTGTTTGCCCTACGTACCCATGTGGAATTTTAGTAAGTTTCACCCCACCCCCAACCCCCTAAAGGGGGCTAATGCTCCGCGTCGCTCTGTAATAGCGCATTAGCCCCCTTTAGGGGGTTGGGGGTGGGGTGAAACTCGTCTAGATTTGCCATCTCGCTGACAAGATTAACCAATAAAAAAGCCCAACCGTTGCTGGCTGGGCTTTTCTCATATGAAACACATCGAAGCATTAAACAGCTTCTGAAGTAATTTTCGACCCCAGGTATTCGCGGTTCAAGCGGGCAATGTGATCGAGTGAAATCTCTTTCGGACATTCAACTGAGCAGGCACCGGTAAACGAACAAGCTCCAAATCCTTCGGCGTCCATCTGTGCTACCATGCGCTCGGCACGCTGGCTGGCTTCTGCCTGACCTTGGGGCAACACCGCCAGGTGCGATACTTTCGCCGCGACGAACAACATGGCCGACGCATTTTTGCAGGCCGCTACGCAGGCACCGCAACCGATGCACTGAGCCGCATCCATCGCCTCATCAGCAATAGGGCGGGGAATCAGTGTTTCGTTGGCATCACGGGCAGAACCAGTATTGACCGATACGTACCCACCCGCCTGAACGATCCGGTCGAATGCCGACCGGTCGACCATCACGTCTTTGATAACAGGGAATGCCCGGGCCCGCCACGGCTCAACCACGATGGTATCGCCATCGCTGAACGAGCGCATGTGTAACTGGCAGGTGGTAGCCCCCGTTTGCGGGCCGTGCGCCCGGCCATTGATGTACATCGAGCACATACCGCAGATACCCTCGCGGCAGTCGTGGTCAAAGGCAATTATTTCTTCACCTTTCATGGTTAGCTCGCCGTTCAGCACGTCGATCATTTCCAGAAAAGACATATCAGGAGAGATATTGTCGAGTTGATAGTCAACGAGTTTGCCCTGTGCGTTCCCGTTGCGCTGTCTCCAGACTTTGAGGTTAACTTTCATAGAAGAAGGGTCATTAGGTTGTCATTACGCTACGCTGTCATTGATAGTCATTCATTGCAAAACGGTAAATGACCTCTAATGACAGCGTAGCGTAATGACAACCTATGACATTTATTTATAGCTACGCTGGGTGAGTTTGACGTTTTCGAACTCAAGTTCTTCTTTGTGCAATACTTCAGGTACGTTGTCGCCTTTGTATTCCCAGGCCGATACGTATGTGTAGTTGGCATCGTCGCGAAGGGCTTCGCCGTCTGGCGTCTGGTGCTCTTCGCGGAAGTGACCACCGCATGATTCCTCCCGCGCCAGTGCATCGTCGACCATCAGTTCGCCCAGTTCAATGAAGTCGGCCACACGCCCGGCATGCTCGAGCGACTGGTTCATTTCTTCATTTTCGCCCATCACCCGAACGTTCGTCCAGAAATCAGCTTTCAGCTCCTGGATCATCTTCTTGGCTTTGGTCAGGCCCTCGGCGTTACGTGCCATGCCGCAGTATTCCCACATAATATGACCCAGCGCCTTGTGATAGGCATCAACCGGCTTGTCGCCTTTGATGGTCAGGAACCGATCGATCATGTGCTTCACATTGGCTTCGGCTTCTTTAAACGCCGGATTGTCAACCGATACTTTATCGGCAGGGCCGATCGTAGCCAGATAGTCGCCCAGCGTGTAGGGAATCACAAAATAACCATCGGCCAGACCCTGCATCAGGGCTGACGCACCCAGGCGGTTGGCACCGTGGTCAGAGAAGTTAGCTTCGCCTAATGCGTACAGGCCAGGAATGGTCGTCATCAGGTTGTAATCGACCCACAGACCGCCCATTGTGTAGTGAACAGCCGGATAGATCATCATCGGCGTTTCGTACGGGTTGTCGTCGACGATTTTTTCGTACATCTCGAACAGGTTGCCGTATTTAGCTTCGATGGTTTTTTTGCCGTCGCGCTTGATCGCATCTGAAAAATCAAGGTAAACGGCCAGCCCTGTTGAGGCAACACCACGTCCTTCATCGCACATGTTCTTGGCGTTTCGTGACGCCACGTCGCGGGGAACCAGGTTACCGAAAGCCGGGTAACGGCGTTCCAGGAAGTAATCACGATCTTCTTCTTTCAGGTCGGTTGCTTTCAACTGACCTTTCCGGATTTTCTCGGCGTCTTCTTTCGTTTTTGGTACCCAAACGCGACCATCATTCCGCAGCGATTCCGACATCAGGGTCAGTTTCGACTGGTAGTCACCTTTAACCGGAATACAGGTCGGGTGAATCTGCGTGAAACAGGGGTTACCAAACAGGGCACCTTTCTTGTGCGCCCGCCAGGCCGCCGTTACGTTCGAGTTCATGGCGTTGGTACTCAGGTAGAACACGTTTCCGTAGCCGCCTGTACACAGCAATACTGCATGGGCCGCGTGCGACTCGATCTTACCTGTTACCAGGTTGCGTACCACAATACCACGGGCTTTGCCATCCTGAACCACCACGTCGAGCATTTCGGTGCGGGGGTACATCTTCACTTTACCGTTGGCAATCTGCCGACTCAGGGCCGAATAGGCACCCAACAGCAGTTGCTGACCGGTTTGTCCCCGCGCATAGAACGTACGGGATACCTGTGCCCCACCGAACGACCGGTTGGCCAGCAGACCGCCGTACTCGCGGGCGAAGGGTACACCCTGCGCTACGCATTGATCGATGATGTTGACACTCACTTCGGCCAGGCGATACACGTTGCCTTCGCGGGCGCGGTAGTCACCACCTTTGATGGTATCGTAGAAGAGGCGGAAAACTGAGTCGCCGTCGTTCTGATAGTTTTTGGCCGCGTTGATACCCCCCTGCGCCGCAATACTGTGGGCCCGGCGGGGGCTATCCTGAAAGCAGAACGCTTTCACGTTATAGCCTAATTCGGCTAGCGAGGCAGCGGCAGACGCACCGGCAAGCCCTGTACCTACAACGATGACGTCGTATTTACGCTTGTTGGCGGGGTTTACCAGCTTAAGACTAAACTTGTGCCGTGACCATTTTTCGGCCAGCGGCCCTTCGGGAATTTTTGACTCTAAGTTCATAGACAATCGTTGTTAGGAAAGCTACTTATCCGATTATACCTACGTGTTTTAAGAACATATATACCGGCATGGCTGCAAACAAAACCGGTATGAGAATGGCAAAGACATAAACACCAAGAAACTCGATGAGGGGTGTATATTTTTTATGACGTAAGCCCAGGGTCTGGAAACCACTTTTGAAACCGTGGACGAGGTGATAGCCCAGAGCGGCCATTGAGATAACGTAAATGGCCACGTACCACCACTGCGAGAAGGCGGCCACTACCGTCTTATACAGGTCTTTATATTGCTTACCGTCATACTCGGCCATTGGTACGCTGCCAAAGTGCATCTCGTACCAGAACGTCCGCATATGAAGAACAATAAAGATGAGCAGAATCGTGCCCAAAATTCCCATGTTCCGCGACGACCACGGGCTGTTTGCTTCGGGCTTTGCATACGCGTATTTCACCGGGCGTGAAGCCTGATTGTGGCGCGTCAGAATAAGGGCCATCAGGGCGTGAACGATAATCGACGTGTAGAGCAGGTAGGAAACCGTCATGATCAGCGGATTATGCGTCATGAAGTAACTATACTCGTTGAAGGCCCGGCCTTCGTCACCTTTAAAAAGCTGAAGATTGCCCGCAACGTGAACAATCAGAAACGTACACAGAAATAGGCCTGTTAGTGACATAATCACCTTCCGGCCCAGTGAACTGGCTAACGTTTGGGTTACCCAAGACATAGATTGATTGGCAGAGATAAACAGTTGAAAAACAACAAAACAAGTCTTTTATTTCAGCGAAAAAGTAGCCTCGTAAAGACCGCGTAAAAGTACAGACCGATGGATACGCAAACAAGGTAGCCCCCTGTTTTTTGCCAGCCACAGGTCGTTTTAGCGTATGTTCGCTAACTGCCTGTTTAGCTCCTTTGTTCTGATAAGCCAACACGTACCCGTATTTAGTAGGCTGGCGGGCCCAATCGGTAGGGAAACCGTCGTTGCTCCCGTGTCCTATTTTTCTGATAGCCAGTACAATTGATGAAGCAGTTTGCGCTTGCAAATCTCACAGATGATGGCTATATTTACTCTACTATTTCAGTAAACTAACAAACAGATGAACGCCGGGCACCGCAGTGGTGAAAACCGGCTTTTTTGCGCTTATGGCACGTACCAAATATCATCCTGCACAGCTTCAGATTGATTTTCTGGCCAACTTCCGCCAGATGCTCGTCAGCCTAGGCAACGCCGATAACCTTCCTCAAAACGAGGCCCTCTTTGTTCGTATGACTGACCAGTGGGAAAGTCGGCAGGTGTTACCCGCTGATCTGCTGTTTCAGAAGAGCCCCGTTGAAGCGGTTGTCTATCGGCTTCAGAAAGAAGAAGTACAGGCTGGCACCGACCGCCTACGGTTTCCGACCGATCTGATTGCCGGCGAATTACGCGGCACGCCGGGGTTGACAGGCTTTTCGGCCCTGTTCCGGGAGCAGGGCTGGATCATCCTGCCCGCTGAGCTATCGGGCATGTACAAAAACCTGTTCCTGAATATCCTCACGGCTTCGATTGGTTTGGCCCATCTGTATCCGAACCGTCGCGAATTGCTGGTTGAAGCCGAGAAAGTGGCGCTGGCATCGCTGTTGCCTGAGGCCGAAATGAAAAAATTCTTTGGCATCAAGCTGTCGCGCTTTCCCGACTCATTCCGGAGCGAGGTGTCGAACTACTTCAACCTGCCGTTTGATTATGTGCTGAAGAGGGCGCATCACATGGGGGCAGTTACGGCCGAGGCGGTTGAGGAAGCAGCCAATCCGCGCAGTGTTCGTCCGGCTACCTTGCGTAAGCCTGCCAGTTCGCGAGCTGCGTAGACGCGCACGTAGTCAGCCGTTTAGACCGTATATGTAAAAAGGGTGACCCGTCGGGGTCACCCTTTTTACGTTTGTAGCGGTGCTATTTCCAGACACACAGGTGACGCTGATCAACCTGATATAGTACTAATCGCAGACAGATTTTGCCTGAAGAAAGAATCTTCAAAAAACTTAGGAAACTGCAAACTTTCTGCGAGTTTCCTAAGTTCCGGGTGAGATGAACGTACCTGTGACCGGAAATATTAAAGAGAAAATCCTCTCTGAATCAGAAAAACTGCTTTGGAAATATGGCGTGCGCACGATTACTATGGATGACATCGCACGTCGGCTGGGGATTTCGAAAAAAACGATTTACCAACATTTTACCGACAAGGAAGATATTGTTTATCACGTAGTTAGTCATCATCTGACCAATGAGATCTGCGAGGTTGATAAGATTCTGGAGATTGCCGAAAACCCCGTAGAGGAGATGATCCTGGTATCGGACATGATGCGTCAGCATGCTGATGCGGTCAATCCGAGCCTCCTGGTTGACATCCAGCGCTATTACCCTAAAGCGTGGGCTGCGTTTCTGGAACATAAAGAAAACCGAATTATTAAAGACATCATGGCCAGCCTGCAACGGGGCGTTGAGCAGGGCCTCTACCGCGCCGATATAGACCTGGAAACGATGGCACGGCTCCGCGTTGAACTAATCCAGCTTGGCTTTGATGACCGTGTATTCCCGCATGCAAAAGATATAATGGCCTTACAGGATCAACTGCTGCACCATTTTGTGCGTGGTATCCTAACCGATGCTGGCTTCGTTGCTTACAACCAGAGTATTGATAAGCTTAAAAAGAGTACAATCTGATTCTTCCATAACAATGAAAAATACGCTACACACACGTACCCTGCCACGCTTCGTTCCGGCCATCTGGCTGGCAATGGGCTGGCTGGTTGCCGCTACGCCAGGTACGTCTCTGGCGCAGGTACCTGCGGCGGGGGCACCAACGGGTACGGTGCCTACTCAACCGTCGGTGGGGCAACAACCAACCGGAGCCGCCGCCAGCGGTCAGCAGCCAGGGGCTCAACAACCAGCGGCAACAGGCTCGATCTCGCCAAACGGGCAGGCAACAGTCCCATCTCAGCCAGGTACGTTGCCTGCAGGTACTACCCAGGCGGGTATTCAGACTACGCCGGTCAATCTACAGTCGGGTAACATTTCAACCTTCAATTCAGGGTTGGCTCCGGCCCCAATGGGTTTGAAACCATCGAATCAGCAAGGCGACGGACAGCGGTTCTCGATGCAGGAAGCCATCGATTTTGCGATCAAGCAAAATATCAACGTGCGTAACAGCCAACTCGATGCGGTCAGTGCCGAAGCGCGCATTCGGGAGGTAAAGGCATCGGCGCTACCACAGGTAAGTGCAAGCGGCTCGTTTACCGATAACCTCATCATTCAACGGGCCTTCTTACCTGCCAACTTCTTCGACCCTAAGGCATCGCCTGATGCGCCTGCTGTGCCGGTGCAGTTTGGGGTAAACTACTCGGCCAATGGTACCGTTGCTGTGAACCAGTTGCTTTATAGCGCAGGCCTGAATGTAGGGCTGCGTGCCGCTGCTACGTACCGTGAGTTGGCGCAACGCACTACGCAGGCAACCAAAGTAACGGTGGCCGAGCAGGTAGCGAAAGCGTATTACGGCGTGCTGGTAGCCCGCGAGCGGTCGAAACTGCTCGACCTGAATATTGGTCGGCTTGATACACTGCTGCGCGACACGAAAGCGTCGAACCAGCAGGGCTTTGTGGAACGGCTCGATGTGCAGCGGCTCGAAGTACAGGCCAACAACCTGCGGTCGGATCGGCAAAATGTGGAGAACCTGATTCAACTTAGTTATGCCCTGCTGAAATACCAGATGGGCCTGACGGTAAACGATGAGATCACCCTTAGCGAGCAATTGCAGGACCGCGACCTCGCCGAACTGGAATCGTTGATTGCTCCCGACCCGACGTTCCAGTATCAGAGCCGGATCGAATATTCGACGTTGCAAACGCAGCTAAAACTGGCTGAACTGGACATTGAGTTGTCGAAAAAAGGCTATTTGCCAACCGCTTCGGCGTTTGTTAACTACGGGTATAACAATGGTAAGAACCGGCTCGGCGACATGGTGACTACGCCCTGGCTCAACTTCGCAACGGCTGGTCTGAGCCTCCAGATTCCGATTTTCGATGGTTTCCTGAAGAAATACCAGATCGCTCAGAAACGCATTACGCTTCAGAAAGCACAGAATAGCGGTGAACTGCTGAAAAACTCGATCGATCTGCAAATCCGGCAGTCGAGCATTACGCTCAACAACGGTTTCCAGACCCTGCGAACCCAACTGCGTAACCGCGATCTGGCCCAGGAAATCGTTCGGGTCACCCGCATCAAATACAAGGAAGGGGTTGGTTCCAACATTGAAGTGCTCAATGCTGAAACATCGCTCCGCGAAGCCCAAACCAATTATTTCGCCTCCCTTTATGATTTTCTCATCTCGAAAGTAGATCAGGACAAAGCATTGGGTCGGCTATATACAGGACAATAAAAAAGTTTACTGTTTACAGTTTTCTGTTGGGCTGCCGAGTAAGAACTATCCCTTCAGCGGAGCAACAGCAACCAGTAAACTCAAGAAAAAAATGAAACACACATACATCATTATTGCGCTGCTGGGTACGTTGCTGGCAGCTTGTGGGGAAAAGAAAAGCGACCTGCAAACGAAGAAGGCGGAACTGGATAAGCTGAAAGGCGAACAGGCTGACCTGAGCGCGAAGATTAAAGGATTGGAAGGGGAACTGACCAAGCTTGATCCGGTAAAACGCGAAGAAGCGAAGATAAAAGCAGTGGCCGTGTCGCCAGTAACGGCGGGTACGTTCCGGCATTTTGTGGAACTCCAAGGGTCAGTTGATGCGAAGAATAACGTTCAGGTAACTCCGAAAGGGCAGGGCGGTGTGATTACGGCCATGTATGTAACGGAGGGAACACCTGTAAAGCAGGGCCAGGTGATTGCGAAACTCGACGATCAGATTGTACGTGAGTCGCTGGCGGAGGTGCAAACCCAATTGGCGCTGGCCAATACGGTTTTCGATAAGCAAAGCAATCTCTGGAAACAGCAGATTGGAACGGAACTGCAGTATCTGCAAGCCAAGAGCAACAAAGAATCGCTCGAGCGCCGGATCGCTACGGTTAAAGCACAGTTGGGCCAATCGACGGTAACGGCCCCCATTTCGGGTGTTGTCGATCAGGTGATTGGAAAGGTTGGTCAGGTAGCAGCGCCGGGTATGGGTATTGTCCGGGTGGTTAACCTGTCGAAGTTGAAGGTCGTTGCCAAAGTGGCCGATACGTATGCGGGCACGGTGAAACGGGGTGATGCCGTGCAGGTTGTCTTCCCGGATATCAACAAGCAGATCAACGCGCCGATCAGTTTTGTATCAACATCGGTTGATCCATTGAGCCGGACGTTTACGATCGAGGTTCCGCTTCCGTCAGACAACACGTTGAAACCCAACATGCTGGCTCAGGTGAAAGTGAATGACTTCTCGAAGGCGAATGCTATTGTGATTAACCAGAACCTGATTCAGAATACGGAGAACGGCCAACTGGTGTATATCGCTGTGGCAGAAGGCAACAAGAAGATTGCCCGCGCCAAAAAAGTGGTTGTGGGGCAGAGCTACGGCGGCCAGATCGAGATTACGCAGGGCCTCAGCGCAGGTGATCAACTCATCACGCAGGGCTACCAGGAAGTGACAGACGGACAAACTATTTCTTTTTAGTCATTATGCTGCGCTGTCATTAGGTAGTCATTACGCTGCGCTGTCATTAACAGTCATTCTTTGCCTTTCCAGTAATGACAATCAATGACAGCGCAGCACAATGACAACTGAATGACGCCGCAGGCAAATGACCCCCTTCTATGAAATTCACAGACTATAAAACCCTTGGCTTCACCAACTGGTGCGTCGAGAATCGGACGGCGATTTACATCTTCACCTTCCTGATTACGTTTGGCGGGTTGTTCGTCTACAATAACCTCCCAAAAGAGCAGTTCCCGGACATTAAAGTCCCCACCGTCATTATTCAGACGGTCTATTTTGGTACGGCGCCCGCCGATATCGAAAATACGATCAACAAGCCGATCGAGAAGCAGTTGAAGGCGGTTACGGGCGTAAAACGCGTAAAATCGAACTCATTGCAGGATTTCTCGCTCATCACCGTCGAGTTCAACCCCGATGCCGATGTAGCCGAAGCCCTACAGCGGGTGCGTGACGCCATTGATAAGGCGCGTCGCGATCTGCCACAGAAGCTCGATAGTGGCCCAACGGCACAGGACGTAAACTTCTCGGAGTTTCCGATCATGAACATCAACCTGGCCGGCAATTTCTCACTGAACCAGTTGAAAGACTACGCCGAAGACATGCAGGATGCCATTGAGGCCATGCCTGAGATCAGCCGCGTAGATATTGTTGGTGCGTTGAAGCGGGAAATCCAGATCAATGTGAACCTCGCCCGGATGCAATCGACCGGCCTGACCTATTTCGACATTCAGAGTGCCGTACAGGGCGAGAACATCAACGTGTCGGGCGGTGACCTGGATGTGGATGGCGTTCGCCGGACGTTGCGCGTAAAGGGTGAGTTTACCGACGTAGCCCAGCTTCGTAACCTGCAAATCCGCACCGGAACGGGGGCCACCGTACGCCTTGGCGACGTGGCCGATGTGCAGGATAGCTTCGAAGAACAACAGGATTTTGCGCGCCTGGACAACAAAACGGTCGTAACACTGAACGTTATCAAACGGGCGGGGGCCAACCTGCTGTCGGCATCGGAGAAAATCGAGCAAACGATTGATCAGTATAAAGAAGATCGTTTTCCACAAGGCCTCGACATAAAAATCACGGCCGATCAGTCGGAGAAGACAAAGGAAAACGTCAATGACCTGGTGAACACCGTTGTACTGGGCTTCATCTTCGTGGTACTTGTGCTTATGTTCTTTATGGGCGTGCGCGACGCCATCTTCGTTGGCCTGTCGGTGCCACTCTCGGCGCTGGTGGCTTTCGTACTGATGCCCGTACTTGGGCCAATCGTGGGAACGGCTTTCACGCTGAATACTATCGTGCTCTTTGCCTTCCTGTTGGGCCTCGGTCTGGTGGTCGATGACGCCATTGTGGTTATCGAAAACACGCACCGACTCTTCAATGAGAATAGAAGCTGGACCATTCAGCAAGCTGTAAAAGCGGCGGCTGGTGAGGTATTCATTCCGGTATTCTCAGGTACGTTAACAACCATTGCTCCTTTCTTCCCGCTGCTGTTCTGGCCGGGTATTGTGGGTGAGTTCATGAAGTTTCTGCCTCTGACGCTTATTCTGACGCTTTTCGCTTCGCTATTCGTAGCCTATGTGATCAATCCGGTGTTTGCGGTATCGTTCATGAACCGTCACGACGATGATCATCATGAAGACAACCAGGGTTTTGATACCATCAAACGGCCGCTGATGATTATAGGCGGGCTGGCTATCATTGGGTACGTTGTTGATCGGGGTGTTGGCAACCTGTTTGTGGTTGGGTTACTACTATATGTATTCAACCACTATGTGCTGACGCCAAAGTTGATCCTTCCTTTCCAGGAGCGCCTGCTGCCCCGTCTGAAGAGCGGCTACCGGAAGATGATCTCGTTCCTGTTGACTGGTTACCGGCCCGTATTCGTCGTACTGGCGGCCTTTGGTCTGCTGATCACCACGTTCCTGCTGCTGGGCGTTTTCCCGCCAAAAGTGATTTTCTTCCCGAGTGGCGAGCCTGATTACATTTACGTATATAATGAGTTGCCCCAGGGTACCGACGCCCGCGTGACCGATTCGGTGACGAAGGTGATTGAGAAACGGGTGTACAAAGTGCTGGAAGAAAACAAGGCAAAGGGTACGGTCAACTCGGTAATATCAAACGTAGGTAAAAACGCGGGTGATCCACAAAACCCCGACCGGAACGCTACACCGCAGAAATCGAAAGTGACCATCGCGTTCAAAGGTAACGAAGAGCGGGAAGGCATTTCGACGGATACGCTGCTGAACAAGGTGCGTATCGCCATGCAGGGCATTCCGGGTACCAACATTTCGGTACAGCGCGAAAGCAACGGACCACCAACGGGCAAGCCTATTTCGGTTGAAATTGCCGGCGATGACTTTGTTCAGCTTCAGAAACTGGAGCAGCAGGTACGTCAGCGGATTCAGCAGGCGGGTATCGAGGGTATCGAGCAGTTAAAATCCGATCTGGTGACCAATAAGCCCGAGATCGTTCTTAACATCAATCGCGACAAAGCAGAACGGGAAGGTATTTCATCGCAGCAGGTAGCGTTTGCGGTACGTACCGCTCTGTTTGGCACGGAAGTATCGAAGTTCCGCGATGCGAAAGATGAATATCCGATCATGGTTCGTCTGCAAAAAGACAACCGGAGCCAGATCGAGCGCCTGTTGAGCCAGAATATCGTGTACCGCGATATGAACTCAGGCGGTGCGTTGCGTCAGGTGCCCCTGTCGTCGGTGGTTGATATTCAGTACTCGACCACGTTTAGCCAGATCAACCGTAAGAATCAGAGCCGTCTTGTCACGCTCAGTTCCGATGTGGTGACGGGCTATAACGCCAACCAGATTGTGGGTCAGATTCAGCAGATTGTGAATGACCTTGACGTACCCAACGGCTACACGATCAGGATGGGTGGTGAGCAGGAAGATCAGAAAGAGTCGATGAACTTCCTGGTGTCGGCGTTCGGCATTGCCATTCTGATGATCTACCTGATTCTGGCCACGCAGTTCAACTCGGTCATCAAGCCATTTATCATCTTCACTACCATTCTGCTGTCGTTGATCGGTGTGTTCCTTGGCTTCATGATCACGGGCAAATCGTTCTCGGTCATCATGTCGGGTGTGGGTATCATCGCCCTGGCCGGTATTGTGGTGAAAAACGGTATTCTGCTCATCGAATTCATCGAAGAATTGCGCGGACGTGGCGTGCCAACACGGGAAGCCATTATTGAAGCGGGTGGTACGCGTTTAACGCCCGTGTTGCTGACCGCGGCGGCGGCTGTTCTTGGTCTGGTGCCCCTTGCCTTCGGCCTGACGGTCGATTTCGTGGGCCTCTTCCGCGATTTCGATCCGCACGTGGTCATTGGTGGTGACTCATCGGTGTTCTGGAATATCCTGGCCTGGACTATCATCTACGGCCTGACGTTCTCGACGGTGCTGACACTGGTCATGGTACCCTGTCTCTACTGGATCAACGAGCGTGTCCGCGACAAGTGGTTCCGCAAAGGCAACGCCATTGCCCAGCCTGCCCATCAGGAGGAGCCCGCCGAAGTGTAGGAACGTACCTGATGTACATGCAAAGGCCCGCCGCGATTTCTCGCGGCGGGCCTTTGCTGTATTAAATAGATTTACAGAGAGCTGTTTCGGGAAATAAATAGCTTGTCCGTCTTTACTTGGGAATCCATTTGACGTGACGTCTGCCAACATGGGTCATAACGACCGTACTGGTTTTTATCGCCTTTGTGTATTGCCTGATTACTACAGGCTGGGCTTACGTGGCTCATAACCAGTAGTTGCTTTATCCATTCGTTGCCTTGACGGGCGGGCTATTGGTTATTACTCTGGTGCTTGGAGGAGAAGCCAGTGAGCAGTTCAGGAAATGAGAGGGTAGCCCTGACAACTGGCTTCTTTTCTGTAGCTTTGATAGTACGAGTCAACCAACAAACTACATGTCATGGAGCCTATTTTTGCTACCGATCATACCCGCGAGCTGATTCCCCGCATCCGCGCATTCATAGAAAACGAAATCATTCCGCTCGAAACGGCTGAGCACCTGACGGGTAACTTTTCAAAGGTGGCCGCCATTCTTGATCAGAAACGCGAACTGGTCAAGAAAGCGGGTTTGTGGGGCTTGCAACACAGTGTTGAAGAGGGTGGTCTGGGGCTGTCGCTCTGCGAATTCGGGCAGGTAAGCGAGGTGCTGGCCTATAGTCCATTTGGGCATTACACGTTCAATTGCCAGGCTCCCGACATTGGCAATATGGAGCTGATGCATAAATACGCGCCGGAGCATCTGAAACGAACGTACCTGGAACCGCTGAAAGAGGGCCATATACGCTCGTGCTTCTCCATGACCGAACCCGAATTTGCCGGGTCGAACCCTACGCAACTGGGTACGTTGGCCGAGCGCGAGGGTGACGATTGGGTGATCAACGGCCATAAATGGTTTACGTCGTCGGCCGATGGATCGTCTTTTGCCATTGTTATGGCCGTTACCAATCCTGATGCCGCGCCGCACCGCCGCGCCAGCATGATTCTGGTACCAACCGATAATCCCGGTTTTGAACTCGTTCGGAACATCAGCATCATGGGCGACGGGTCTGACCACTGGGGCAGCCACGCCGAGGTACGTTACACCAATTGCCGCGTACCCACTGCCAACCTGATTGGGGGCGAAGGGATGGGCTTCACACTCGCGCAGGAGCGCCTCGGGCCGGGCCGTATTCACCACTGCATGCGCTGGATCGGCATTGCCGAACGCTCGTTCGATCTGATGTGCCGCCGCGCCGCTACCCGCGAAATGGAACCGGGCGTGATGCTGGGCGAAAAACAGTTTATTCAGGGATTCATTGCCGAAAGCCGCGCCGAAATCGACGCCTCGCGCCTGATGGTGTTGCGTACCGCCCGCAACATCGACGAACAGGGAGCCGCCGCCGTTCGCAACGAGATATCGACCATCAAATTCTACGTGGCCAACATGATGCTGCGCGTAGTGGATCGGGCTATCCAAACGTTTGGCGCGGCAGGCATCACCGACGATGTGTTACTGGCCTGGTATTACCGCCACGAACGCGGTGCCCGCATTTACGACGGTGCCGACGAAGTGCATAAAACGGCCCTCGCCCGCAGCATCCTGAAAGGCTACGGCCTCGACACCCGCAAGGCCAAACAAGTAGTAGGTTGATATGTAGGGGCAGGCCATCGTGCCTGCCCGCTCTCGGGCGCAACAGCGACCGCTGACAGGAAGTTAGTATAGTATAGTTGAAAATGGTCTTTCTTATCTACGATTTTACATTTGCTCTATCTGCGGTCGCTGTTGCGCCCGAAAGCAGGCAGCCACGATGGGTCGCCCCTACATATCAGCGATAATGGACGTTAAACAAGACAGTGCTCGGCCCGTGCGGGCGGGGGAAGAACTCAACGTACCTGCGCTGGCAACGTACTTGGGCCTTGGGCCGATTACCAGCGTTAGTCAGTTTCCGGGTGGGTATTCCAACCTAACGTACCTGATTATGATTGACGAATGCGAGTACGTGCTTCGCCGGCCGCCGGTGGGAGCGAAGGCGATTAAAGGCGGGCACGATATGGGGCGTGAGTTCCGGGTGTTATCGCTGCTGCGCGATGTGGGGTATGGCAAAATTCCCGCTCCGGTGGCCTATTGCGAGGACGAGAGCGTACTGGGTTGTCCATTCTACGTGATGGAGCGGGTGCCGGGTGTGATTCTGCGTGCTCAGTCGGCACCGAAATTGGGGTTACCAGCAGCAACGATGCATGCCCTGTCGACGGCCTTGGTCGATACGCTGGTCGCGTTACACGCGCTGCCTGTTCAGCCCAGCCTGATTCAGTTAGGTAAGCCGGATGGGTACGTTCAGCGGCAGATTGAGGGGTGGCACAAGCGCTATCTGGCCTCACAAACCGACGAGATAGCCGCAATGACCGAACTAGCCCGTTACCTGATTGACAACCTGCCTTCGCAAAACTCCGATGTTACGCTGCTGCACAATGATTTCAAGTACGATAACGTGGTGCTAAACCCGGATGATCTGACTGGTGACCCAATCAGAGCCGTTCTCGACTGGGAAATGTGTACGGTTGGTGATCCGTTGATGGATGTGGGTACGTCCTTATCGTACTGGGCCGAGGCGGCTGACGATCCGTTTCGGAAGTCGTTCAATCTGACGTGGTTGCCTGGTAACCTGACCCGCCGCGAATTTGCCGATCGGTACGCCGAACAGTCGGTACGCGACCTCTCACATATCCTGTACTACTACGTCTTCGGTCTCTTTAAAAATGCCGTAGTCATTCAGCAGATCTATGGCCGCTACAAACAGGGCCTGACCAACGACGAACGCTTTGCCGGTTTGCTGACCGGGGTACAGGCCCTGTCTACGGTTGGCGTGAAAGCAGTGGAAACGGGAAGACTGTGAGCTAGTTTGCGTGTATGTTAAACTAGATACTAACTCGGGTATCAAAGATGGACTTTGCCTATATTTAAAAGCAAAAACTCGTCTGTTATGAAAACTATGATACCGATCATTGCTGCGTTGGCAATGCTCAGCGGCTGCGCTTTACCGCCCAATAAATCGCAACTGGTAACGCTCAGTAGTACGTTACAGGCAGCGCCAGAAAAAGGATTCGTTTACGAGACAGATACGCTGCGTCTCAGCTACCAGTTTTTCAGCGAAGGCGGTACGGTTCACTTCAGCATCGAGAATAAACTGGCCCGCCCGCTCTACATTGACTGGAAACGTTCGTCGTTTATTATCGGTCAGAAAAAGCTGGATTACTGGTATGATGCCTCGTCGATCAATCTGACTGGAACCGCTTATACAAGTGGTTACGGCCGTTACCTGCGTACGTCGAGCAGTACATCCGTGAGCCTGACAGGCAGCGTTAACAAAGAAAACGCGGTTGACTTTATCCCGCCCGGTACGAAAATAGAAAAAGACCAGTTTGTGCTGGTACCAGGCTCTGCGCTAATTCTGCCGGGTCAGTACCTGACCGAGAAAGTGGCGTCTACTGATTTATCCAGAAGAAAACCGGTCGACGTGCAGACCTATCAGTATACGGTCGATACCTCGCCCCTACAGTTTCGCAATTACCTGACGTTATCGACCGATAAGGACTTCAGGAGCGAATTTGTGTTAGATAACAAGTTCTGGGCCTCGGGGGTGAAAGTGATGCCTTTCCAACAGCTTACGGGGGGAAGCTTCTATGATTACGAGTTCAAAAACAATAATCTGAGTACGCTCAAATCATTTCCTTATTTCCGATCTGATGCGTTCTTCATTCACTACTCGCCCAATTCATACAGCTCAGCCGGTACACTTGATCCGGCCCCCAGATAGGCTAGCTAAGACAGCCCTAACTGCTTCTCGATGAGCAGAATAAACAGGTGAATAACCTTGATGTGGACTTCCTGAATGCGGTCGGCATAGCCGAAGTGCGGCACCCGGATCTCAACGTCGGCCGCGTTGGCGAGTTTACCGCCATCTTTTCCCGTCAGCAACACAACCTTCATTCCCCTGGCGCGGGCCGCGTCGACAGCGCGGATGATATTGCCCGAATTGCCGCTGGTGCTAATGCCCATGAGTACGTCGCCCTCGTTGCCGAGGCCTTCGACAAAGCGTGAAAACACCGATTCGTACCCGTAATCGTTGCTTACGCAGGACATATGACTAGGGTCGGAAACGCACAGTGCAGCTAGTGAACGGCGATCGCCACGGTACCGGCCCGACAGTTCTTCGGCGAAGTGCATGGCGTCGCAATGGGAGCCACCATTGCCGCAGGAAATAATTTTTCGGCCGTTTTGCAGCGCGTTGGCCATTACCTGAGCCGCGTTAGCAATGGCCTGTATGTTGGCTGGGTCGGCCATGAAAGTGTCCAGAACCAACCGTGCTTCGGACAGTTCGTTGATGATAATATCGTTCATTTGTCTGACGTTTGTTGTTTGAGGTTTGTAGTGGCGTATCAACGGACCACGAACAACAAACCACTAAAACATCCAGCTTCGATAAGGAGCGTTCCAGCGGATGGCGAAGGTGGCAACCGTCGTGTTATAACTGTCGGGGATGTACTGACTGTCCTGCATGCGATTCAGGTAGCGGCCTTCCAGAAAGAAGTTATGCTTCAGCATATAGGTCAGGCGCAAGTCGGCATAGTTGATAATCGTTTGTCGGCCCTGCCCCACGAAATTACCATAATCGCGAAGGCGCTCTTCGTAATCTTTGAGTGGATTTCCCCCGTAATTGCGTCCGGGGGGATCAGTGCCTTTCATCATCACGCTGAATGTTCCATTAACAGTCATACGCTTATACTGATAGCGGACGATGCCGATGCCTTCCATAAAATTGGCTCCCAGTGGGTGGGCCAATGGCTGGTTATAGTGCGTGTAGTTGGTCTGTCCCGATTTGTGGGCGTAGGTATAGGGGCGGGCTATGTTAAATTCTCCCTGCAAATCAAGGTTTGGGATACCGAGCACATCGATATACTTCGCCCCGGCCTGAACCGCAAACTTGTTGGTCCAGGATCCATTAGCAGCCCGCAGTTCCTTGATCAGAAATTCATCGAGCATCAACTGGCCGTAGAGCAGAAAATGATTGGCGGCATTCACTTTAAAATCTAACCCAACAAAGGCGTTATCGCCGCTGCCTCGGGCCGACTCAACGTACCTGTAGAAGATAACCGGGTTCAGGTAATTGATGTCGAATTTATCGCGGCTGTATATTTCCGATTCGAACAGGCCGATATTCACCCGCTTGCTCAGGTTGATGCTCAGGTGGTGCATTGCCGTGAATTTCTGCGGGAAAAAGTTACTGCCATCCAGAATTACTTCGCCATTCTGCAACTCCGTAAACAGGTTCGTGTACAGGAAGCGCTTACCAAACCGGGTCTGGAATTTCAAAAACAGGGTCGACGCGGCGTTGTCTGATAACAGTAAAGAGCGAATTCCATTTCCGAAGAAATTACGGTCGTGACCAAACTGTATGTTTATGATTTTCAGTGCGTTGAAGGTAATGTAACCTCTGGCTTCGATAAAGTCGGCCGATCCGTTGAAAAGCTTGGCAACGCCCTGCCCCGGAGCAAAACCACCGCCTGTATTGAGTTTGTAGAGCTGCCCGTAGTCCTGAATGTATTTTGGGTAATAGATCTGATTATCGGCCACGAATGTGTAAAAACCCAGTCGCCGACCGATGCTGCCGCGAATTTCAACGCCGCGGGTGTTGGTAGTCAGGGCCGTTGTTAAGGCCTGATCACGCCCGTATCCGATGCTAAGAACCGGGCTGATGTGGAGGTCAAAATCGTCGTTTTTAATACTATAAAAGTCGTTTTTCTTCCGGTAAAAATAGCCCAGCAACGGCTTCTCGCTGTTGCCCGGCTCTTCGTAGCGTAGAATGACCGGCTGGGTAGCCGACGAATCGGAGGAGCGACCGAAAGCGACCGAAACGGGCGGGAACATCGCACGCACGGGTTGCGGGCTGGCCCACTCCCAACTGTCGGCGCGGAGGTAATCGATATTGAATTTATCTGTTGGCGACAGACTCACCCCGTCAGGGTCGTTTTGCAGGGTATCGATCAACTGCATGACGGCCTGCCGGTTGTAGGGCTTCACGGTGCTGTGAAAATTGTCGGCCCAACGGCCCTGCCGAATCTCGTACCGATCGATGAGATGATACTGGTCCTGGTTTAGTGGAATGTACGGACTCTGAGCCCGAACGGTCAGCGAAATAAGCAGGTAAAATAGAACGAATAAGCAGCGCATAGAGGACTCAGCAAAGGAAGGCAGTGCAAGGCAAGAGGCCATGTAGCGAAAAATAGCCGTTTGTGTTGGCATTACGTGATCTGGGCAGCTAAATTACACGGAAACTTAGCGACAATTAGTACAACCGTATGTTTGTATTTGCCCAGCACCCCTCTATTGCCAACCAATACCTCGCCGAACTTCGTGACGCACAGGCACAAACTGACCGGCTGCGTTTTCGCCATAATCTGGAACGACTCGGTGGGCTAATGGCCTATGAAATCTCGCGGACGCTGGCTTACCAAAATGGCAACGTGCAAACACCACTGGCGATGGCAGCCAGTCAAACGCTGCTGCAACAGCCTGTTCTGGCAACGATCCTGCGCGCTGGTTTACCGTTTCATCAGGGCTTCCTGAATGTGTTTGACCGGGCCGACAATGCCTTTGCCGGAGCCTACCGCCGCGTAGCCCGCCCGGGCGATGATGACAACGAGTTCGATATTGAAATGGAATACGTCAGCGGGCCAGACTTGAGCGGTCGCACGCTGATTCTGATTGACCCGATGCTGGCCACGGGGCGGTCGCTGGAGAAGGTGTACCATACCATGCTTCGCTTCGGGGTGCCCGCGCAGACCCATATTGCGGCGGCGATCGCCAGTCCGGAGGGGGTCAGGTACGTTCAGCAGCAACTCCCGCAGTGCCGGCTCTGGCTCGGAGCCATAGATAGTCACCTCAACGATCATTACTACATCGTTCCCGGCCTCGGCGATGCCGGTGATCTATCCTTCGGCGAGAAGATTTAGCGGGTAACGTGTCAGTTGCTTTGCGGTTTACCCCCAACTTATTTCACAAGCACCTTATGTACCTGCGTGGGCTGGCCGCTGGCGTAGAGAGACAGAAGGTAGATGCCCGTTGATAGCTCGCTGACCGTGATTTCGGTAACGTCACCCGTTTTAGCTTGCCGTCGTACAATCCGTCCTGTCAGGTCGGCTAGTTCGAGTTGGCCATCAACGTTTTCGTTTAGCCAACGTACCCAGAGGCGATCTGTGGCCGGGTTGGGGTAAACCGTAATTGCGCTGGCGACCGGTTCTGTGGCTGTGATAATGTAGTTCAGCGCTTCAGATGGCAACGATGAACACCCCCCCGATACCGCGACCACGTAGTAGGCACCCACGCCGTTTGGCCTGAACCGTGGACTAGTGGCACCTGCCACCGGCTGGCGGGAATTAGTATACCATTGATACGTTACCCCCGACGACGCACTAGTGCTGACGACTAGCTCTTCGCCCGCCTGTACCACGGCTGGTATAGCTGGTGCCACGCCTACCGTAACCGCCAGCGGATCGCCTGTATAAGCGGGCAGTGCAGAGGCGGCCCGTAACCGGTAGCCAGTGCCAGCAGCCATCGTGCCGGGCAGGGGTACGGTAACCACAAAATTGGTTGCATTGAACGGCGCACCCGTTACGCCAATAGGTATGTTACCAACTGTTTGGGAGTTGTTGAAATTTCCCTGCGCATCAGACAGTTGAAGAACAGGCCCCTGCTCAAAATAACCGGTATACGTACCGCTCAGCGGAACACTACTACCTGCACAAAGGACCGCCGAAACTGAAGCCGGGCGAAGCACAAACGGTTGCAACTGCGCTAGGAAATAGGCCGGTGCTGCCGACGTACCTGTCACCGACAACGTACCCAGTGGCAGCATTCCCGTTGTTTTACCCAATAGCAGGAGCGCACCGTTTTCGGCGCGGGCCACATCAACGAGGCGATCAGTACCGGTTGGGGCGTTCAGTCGTGTCGACCAGCGCAGGGTGCCAGCAGGGGAATAGCTGGCCAGACTACTATAGTCGGATGTGCCATACTGGTTAGTCGACTGGTCGTAGGGGCCATCGTAGCCGCCATGCGCAATAAATGCTCCGCTCTGATCGGCCAGCACGCCGGTAGCCACAGCCGAATCAAGGCGGGACACACCAGTCCTGAGCCATTGATTGTGGCCGGTAGCATCGTATCGAAGTAGCACCTGACCGTTTTCAATGGGAATACCCAGCGTTCTGTCGATGAGGGTATAATTGCTCAAAACCAGCAGGTTATCGTCTTTGTCGAGGGCTATATCTACAGGCGTTGTATCGTAATTTCTGGTTGCGTTGTTGCCCAGTGCTTCGTACAGGTACGTTCGCCACTGAGTGTCATCTTCGTTGGCCGCAACCAGCACCCCAAACGATCCGCTCCGAGTACGTTCGGTAATGGCCATTCGGGCAGCACCTTTCGAATCTGCAGCCACCACAACTGCTTCTGGAGCAGGTATGGTGGGAAAACCAAATACATTGGCACTGGCAAAGCGGCCATCTGCATCGAAGGTACAAAGAAATGGAACCCCCGTACCGGCCTGTCGGCCAAAAGCCATCACCGTTCCCGTTGCATCGATAGCCAGGCTTACCGGCTGGCTCATCAGCCCTTTCGGCGTAAGTACATACGTCAGCCAGCGTTGTGTATGGGTGCTGTCGAACTCGGCAATAAACGTACTACTCTGAAAAGCGTTGTCGAGGCGGTAGGTAGAGTCGCCAACGGTAAACTGCCCGGAAAAAGCTCCGGCTATAACTAGGTTTCCCGTGGGCGTGATGGCAAGACGCTGGATCGTTGGCCAGGTAGAAAACGTCTGTTTCCAGCGCTCACGGCCTTTGTTGTCGAGCAGGATCAATGTGTTGCCTTTGGTAAGAACGTAGGCACCGCGCGGCCCATCGGCGACTACCGCCAGCGGTTCGGCGGGTAGGGTGGTTACCCATGTAAAATTAGTCGACATGTCTGTAACTACCTGCGCCTTACATGGATCAAGTATAGCCAACAGGAGGATAAACAGAGTAAGTAAACGGTTCGCCATCATTACAAGATTTCCACAAAATCGACGCCAGGAACGAAGATAAGAAAACAACCCGCAGCCATGCTATCCTACGGTCCGTAAAATGAGAGGGGGCGCTGCCAATGAACAGCTAGTTCATCGGCAACGCCCCCTCTAGATAAAGCGTAATGAATGCGTCTTGGTCGGTTTAGCGCATCAGTTCATCAAAGGTTAAACCTATGTAGAACATTGAACCAACGGTTGAGCTACCGTATGCTTGGAAGTAAGGTGTGCCCAGGATATTGGTGCCGCCTACCTTCACAATCGACTTGATGCTGGTCAGCTTGTAGCTCACTTGGGCATCCAGGTTATCAATGGCTGGCACTATTGTGTTGTTGAATGGCGTTACACTCGCTTCGGATGGCTGCACAATGCTCGATTCCCAGACGAACTGATCCTGATGTTTCAAGTTCACACTAAAGCCGATCTTCGAGGCGTTGGTCGCCCGTTTGGTGAACGTGAGGTTGTAGCGGTATTTCGGCGTATTGAAGCCTGAATACTGCACCTCGTCAGACGGAACAAAGTTGTTTAGGTTGTTATTTGAGATGTTGCCGCTAATTACATACCCTTTCTCCAGTGCGTAGTTCAACCCAATGGCCCAACCCGATGCCGTAATGTCCTGGCTGCTGTTGGCCGGGAGCGAATAGGCCTTGCGGGTACTGCCACCAAACACGCCACTTTTCAGATCGAGCAGACCGGGAGCCGCTGAAGCAGTAGGCTGTATTAGCACCGCGCTACCAATAAAATCGGTATAAACGCTATAGTAATAATAGGCATCAACGAAGAGTTTCTTGCCGAAAATGCCCCGGTATCCAATTTCATAGTTGGCTACGCGCTCTGGTTTAAAGGCCCGTTGCTTGTAAGGAACCAACTTGCCATAATTGTTAAGGACGGCAACCCCCTGTTTCGTCGCATCAAGGTTGGCCGTGATGGCCCCCGGCAACGCAGCTGCTACACCCTGCTGAATTACGGTCGCTGATACACTGGCTGGAATCGTTCCTGCGGCTACACTCATTGCAATTACGCTCGTTACCTGAGCCGTTACCTGCTGCGCAATCAATCCCCTGGCTGCGGCTTCGGTGGCCGGATCGGCAAGCGACCTCATGATGTCGGCCCCAACTGCCTGTACATTGCTGAGTGTGTATGAGTTATCCAGCTTGTAGCGCGTGTAGAACTCTGGCAGGCCACCAATCAGGCGGGCGTTGGGCGTTTGCAGGTCGATGTACTGATTTTGCGTTGTCGGGATACGGAAGCCAGTCTGGTACGACAGGCGAACGTTGTGATCGCCAAAGGTGGTGACGGCCGAGACACGCGGCGTAAATTGCCCCTCGAAGTTTTGGTTTTTATCGTACCGTAAAGAGCCGGTAATTTTCAGGTGATCGCTCAGCAGGTTTTTACCTACCTGTGCAAAAGCACCATATTCATTGATGTTGATGCGTCCGTTCCGACCTTCTGCCTGATCAGCAAAAAGTGTGCCTTCTGAACCGAGTTGATACTGCCGGACGTTGGCACCCACCAGTATGTCCGCGAATTTGATCATGTCTTTGAAGTTATACACCCCTTCCGCATGATACATATTTGATTTGTCGAGAAAGGCACCGCCCCCCTGCGAGATTGGTTTTTTGCGGTATGTTTCGTACAGCGTTTCGTAGGCTGCTGTACCGGGTACAGGACGAACCCCGTTATTAAAACCTGCCGTGTACGGGTTGTTATCGGCGAAGGTCCGCGCCGTTACGAATGCCTGATCGACAGGCTGTCCTGCGCTGCGTGCCTGCACAAAAGCACCAGCGTACTCGCCAAACCATTGGGTGCTGGGCTTCCAGGCTTCATTCATGTATATGCTGGCCAGGCCCGCCGCGTAGGAGTCGCCCGAGCGTTCCTGGGTGGTGTAGGCCCGTAGTGAATAGTTGCTACCCCGCAGTTCTAGTTTAGCCTGCGTGATGCTGAAATTGCGCAATGAATACCGGCTGGCACCCGTGTATACCGTAGTTCCCTGACCGTAGTTCAATTGACCAATCAATTCAGCTTTTTCTGTTACCCGGTAATGAACAGCGCCATTGAATTTCAGGCTTTTCGTATTATAATCAACCAGATCAAGCTCTTTGTAGCCGGTCCGGCTTACGCTCTGGTTTGGCAACAGGCCCAACGCCGCCGCCGGGAGCCTGCCAGCAGCAACCAGACTTTGGCCAACCGATAATAGGTTGGCCTGGGCTTCGTCGCCATAGACGTTTGCGCCGTCGTAGTTTGGGGCAACACCCAGGCCACGAGCCGGATCATTGAGGCCTACTTGCGGGCCATTGATGTTCAGGTTGCTATAATTATTGGCCTGCCAGTCATTGGCTTTGATGTAGGAAAGGTTCAGCTTGAACGCGATCTTGTTGTTAAATGCTTTGGCATACCGGATCGAGCCGTCGTAGAAGCCGGTTGTGGGGGTTGTCCGGCTACTTTCACTCATGATACCCGTTTTCACGTTGGCACTCAGACCCTGGTAGAGGAAGGGGCTTTTGCTGCTCATCAGAATCAGGCCATTGATGGCGTTGGGACCGTAGAGGGCCGACGCAGCACCGGGCAGGATTTCAACGCTTTCTACGTCCAGTTCGGGCATGCCTACGATGTTATCGACGGGGAAATTCAGGCCGGGAGCCGAGTTATCCATTCCGTCGATCATTTGTACGGTGCGGGGGTTACCAGTAGCACCAAACCCGCGCAGGTTGATCGATTTGAACAGAAATCCCTGCGTAGCCATATCCACCCCTTTGACATTGGCCAGACCGTCGTAGAAGTTGGCAGCAGGTGTTTCGCGAATGGCCCGGATGTCCATTTTTTCCACCGCTACGGGCGATTTCATGACGCTCTCTTCCACGCGCGAGGCGGCTACAACAATCTCCTGACCTTGCATGGCCTGCTCCTGGAGCCGTACGCTGATGGTCGAAGTATTACCAGTAACGGTGGTTTCCTGCGTGGCAAAACCAACCGAGGAAATAACAAGTACAAACGGTGGTGGCGTATTTGTTGTGAGCGAGAAGTCGCCTTTTACATCTGTGGTTGTTCCGGTCACTTTGCCTTTCACTTTCAGGCTGGCCCCGGGTATTGGTAGCCCGATGGCGTCGATGATACGGCCCGAGACTCTTGTTTGCGCCATCGCCGTAATTGACAGAAGCAGCATGGACAGGATAAGGGCGTAAACGGTTTGAGGTACGTGTTTCTGCATATAGAAATTTGTTGATTGTTTCTGGTGGTTATTTAGCGGTCGAAATTACATATACCATAGATTGTGTACAATTTAATATTAGAATTATTACCTAACCCAGATTAAAATTAAGTCCAAATGCTTCGTTACCAAACAGTTACATACATAAATGTTTTTTTAGCTCGTTGCCTGTAAGTCAGTGGGTTAATGCTTGAACTATACCGAATTAAGCGAACAGGGCACATTAAAAATGGTGTTCCACGGCGATAATTATCATAAATAGGTTGCATTGCCTAATAATTCGGAGGCGTCTTTCCGCTTTGCCTTACCTTTGCCGCAACATCGAGTTCACTATGAATCACACATATGTTGTAATAATGGCAGGCGGCGTTGGCACACGCTTTTGGCCGTTCAGCCGTACGAGTTATCCGAAGCAATTTCATGATGTGCTGGGCACCGGTCGCACGCTGCTTCAACAAACCGCCGACCGCTTCGAGGGTATTTGCCCGGCCAGTAATATCTACATCGTCACCAGCGATAAGTACAAAGACCTTTGCCAGCAGCAATTGCCGCAGCTCACCGACGATCAGGTGCTTTGCGAGCCAGTGGCACGGAATACGGCCCCCTGCGTGGCGTATGCCTGCTATAAAATCCTTCAGCAGGACCCTGACGCAAACATTATAGTGGCCCCCGCCGATCATATCATTCTGAAAGAAGAAGCCTTCCGTGACACCATCCGCACGGCACTGGCGGCTACGGAAGGCAAAGACGTGCTGGTGACACTCGGTATCCAGCCCAGCCGCCCCGACACAGGCTACGGTTACATTCAATACCTGGCCGACTCGACCAATGGTGCCGGGGGTAGCGTGAAGAAGGTAAAAACCTTTACCGAAAAACCACATCTCGAACTAGCCCAGCAATTTGTTGAGAGTGGCGAGTTTGTCTGGAACGCAGGTATCTTCGTCTGGAACGCAAAGTCTATTCGCAAAGCGTTTGAGCAGTATCTGCCTGAGATTGCCGAAATATTTGCCGAAGGGGATAACGTGTATTATTCCGACAATGAAACGGCTTTCATTCACAAAGCCTATTCGTTGTGCAAAAGCATCTCGATTGATAACGGGATCATGGAAAAGGCCGACAATGTGTACGTAGTCCTGAGCGACTTTGGCTGGTCGGATCTGGGTACGTGGAAGTCGCTCTATGAAGTATCGGATAAGGGCGAAAACCTGAACGTGATCGATGGGCACATTCTGCTCTACGACACAAAGAACTGCATCATCAAGACGCCCAAAGACCGGCTCGTGGTTGTGAATGGCCTCGACGGCTATATTGTAGCTGAGTATGATAACGTACTGATGATCTGCCGCAAAGACGAAGAACAGAAAGTGAAAGAATTCGTTGCCGACGCCAAAGAGCGGGGTAATGAGTTCGTCTGATTCTGTTCACCGTTGCGCTGCTGATCAGCAGCGCAACGGTGAACAGAATCAGACTGGTAAATACACGTTGAAAGTTGCGCCCTGACCGAGTTGGCTGTGTGCGGCAATGGCTCCACCGTGGTTTGATACCACTTTCTCGCAGATAGCCAGACCGATACCAGTGCCGGCATAGTCGTTTTTACTATGCAGACGCTGAAACACCTGGAAGATTCGATCGGCGTATTTTTCTTCGAAACCAATGCCATTATCAACTACCGAGATCCGGTAATAAGCGCCCGCCGTTCGGGTAGGACTTACAGAAGGCGGTAGATCGGTTGCCATGATCAACTTGTTGCTTATCCGAACGAGTGGAGCCACCGCAAGGCCGAGAGCGCTTGTTTGTCGGAATTTCAGCGCATTACTGAGTAAATTTTGAAAGAGCTGCCCCAACTGCATAGGATCGCCTAATACGGTTGGTAAAAGATCGACCTTGATTACGGCGCCCGTCTCCTGAATCAGTATGTCGAGGTCGGCCAGAACGCTGTTGACCACGTCGTTTAGGGAAACCAGTACCAGTTCGTCTTGCCGGGGAAGAATGCGTGAGAAACTGAGCAGATCCCGAATCAACGTCGACATTCGGAGGGCTGCTGCCTGCATACGCTCCAGATAAGCCACACCATCGCCCAGTTGATCGGCGTATTGGGTCTGTAGCAAGTTGCCAAACTGCTGTACTTTCCGCAAAGGCTCCTGTAGATCGTGCGAGGCCACATACGCGAACCGCTCCAGGTTGGTATTCGACCGAATGAGCATCTCGTTGGATTCGTGCAGGTCTTCATTCATGGCTATGTACTCTTCGTTGATACTGGCGTACTCTTCGTTGAGGGCGGCCAGTTCTTCGTTGGTCGCCTGCAAGTCCCGGATGGCGGCGGCCAGTTCTTCGGTTCGCTCGTTCACCTGGCGTTCCAGCGCGAGTTGTACCCTGCGTTGGTCGGTAATATCCCGTGCAGTACCGCTTAGGTGTACCGGATTGCCGTTGGCATCGCGGAATACCTGCGCCTGCGCATGAATGATACGTACCTGGCCCGTAAGCCGGTTAACGATGGGGTGCTCATTCTCATAAATCCCCGACGAGTTTGGGGCGATAGCTGCTTCTATTGCTTCGCCTACAGATTCGCGGTACTCTTCAGGTAGCGGGTTATAGGCGTCATCCAGCGCCTTGGTCGATTCTGAGAAGCCAAGCCAGTCCATGAATCGTTGCGAATAATGGAACGTAGCGGCCGGAATGTCCAGGCTCCAGGTGGCCAGTTCAGCCAGTTCAACAGCGCCTCGTAGCGATGCCTCGGCTTCTTCGATCTTTTTGCGGGCCATAACCCGTTCAGTAACATCGACAGCCACGTTCAGGATGGCATACACTTCCCG
This sequence comes from uncultured Fibrella sp., assembly GCF_964250085.1. Lineage (NCBI taxonomy): Bacteria > Pseudomonadati > Bacteroidota > Cytophagia > Cytophagales > Spirosomataceae > Fibrella > uncultured Fibrella sp. The sequence continues at coordinate 234,827 of NZ_CAXUEC010000001.1, forward strand.
TTTTTCGTTCAGCAATGGCTGATAGGTGAAGGTGAACCAGTAGGCCTGCAAAACGCCGTCGACAACCAGATTAGCCTGTTGCTCATCAGACTGATAAGCGATGCCCGAGTTATACACCTGCTCGAGCAAGCCAATAAATGGTTGGCCTTCAAGCTCTGGTAAGGCATCGGTCAGTTTCATGCCAATTACGGCCTGGGTTTTTCCCCACACCTTAATCATGGCGTCATTGGCCGTTTCTATAATCAAGTCGCGGGTGGCATAAACGGCCGTTGCAACCGGCGATTCTTCGATCAGGGTCCTGTATCGCTTTTCACTATGCTCCAGATCACGCTGCCTGGCTGGCGCGTTAGCCGTTTCCAGGCAGGTAATGAGTACCCCAGCTATCTGTCCGGTGTCGTTATACGCCGGGCTATAGCTGAATGTTCCGTATGTATGTTCCAGTCGGCTATTCTGAAAAAACGGAATCAACTGGTTTTTATACCAGACAGGTTCACCCGTTTCGAGTACTCCGTCGATGAGCGGGCCAATAAAACCCCATAGTTCCGGCCATACCTCCCGGCCCGGTTTGCCCAGCGCCGGATGCTTTCCCTGAGTGCCCAGACCAGGCCGAAAGGCGTCATTATAGAAACAGATAAGGTCTTTTTCCCAGAACAGGAACATGGGAAAAGCCGAGTGGAGCACAAGTGCTATGGTTGTGCTCAGACTCGGCGACCATTGGTCGGGTGTGCCAATCGAGGTGCCCGACCAGTCATACTGTCGGATCATTCCTCCCATTTCGCCCCCGCCTTTCAAAAAAGGGTATTCGTTTGTGGCAGTTGTCGTCTCCAAGGTGCAAAGCGTCTTTCCCTGTTTGTCTCTTTCTGTGTTTATAAAGGCTGACAGTCATTTAAGAAGCTATTGGCTGCCTGTTATGGCCTAAAAGGAAAGCACCAGAAGTTAACAAGATGGACTAAGTGTGTGTTTAAAAAAGGGGACCATCTGTAGTAGGTTGATTAAAAAAAGTCTTCTGTGTGCAATTTGACGTCGGCCCACCGACCCGGCCATCGGGTATTGTGCCGGGAACGTACCTGAGTTTTGATACCTCTTCTTCCGTATGGCAGCATTGAAACAAGGCACTCAACGTGGCGAGATCGCACCAGAGCTGGCTCAGTTCAGGACGAATAAGATCATTCCTGCGGTGATTGAAGGGAATGTGCTCATGGCGCTGTCGTTTTACCCTGAGTTGAAAAACGTAGCGATTCAGTTCGTCTTCAAACAGGCTATAAAGTCCTCGGTCATGCAGGCACAGCCCGTATTCAGCAGTCTGTTGAACAGCCGCAAAAACAGGTCGTACCGGATCAATATCAGCGCGCTGTTCAAACTGACACATACGGCTATTCCCATTCATCAGTTGCCCGACGCCATCATGATCGGCTGGATCGGTCACGAACTGGGGCATATCATGGACTACCAACAGCGCAGCAATATGGGTATGGTTGGGTTCGGTCTTGGGTACGTGCTGTCTTCTGCCTACGTGAAAAAAGTAGAGCAACTGGCTGATCAGTATGCCGTACAGCACGGATTGGGCCACTACCTGATTGAAACAAAGCGGTTTATCCTCGACCATGCCGAGCTGCCGCAGGCCTACAAAGATAAGATCGCCCGCCTGTACGTGTCGCCCGAAGAGATTGTGGAGCAGGTGAAACGGCTCGAAGAAGAGAAAGTGGCCGCTCAGAAAAAAGCGCTATGAGAAGGAATACAGTGTATGCCAGTTACGCCATATCGCCAAGATATAACGTAACTGGGGCAGAACTATGAAAGGCTACTGACATACTGGTCGAACTCCAGAAAGTCGGCCTCCTTCATTACTCTGGGAATCTTTGTTTGCCCGCCTAGTTTTTTGACGTCTTCGCTCCATCGGTAGACATGTTCGACCGGAATAACATCGGCCTCTACACCTTTCAGCGATTTGCTGCGGGCCACTTTGTAGTTCTTGTTCAACTCGCATAAGGCCGCATCCAGCGAGGCGGCAAACGTCTGCCCATCCACCACCTTATTTGAGCCAATCACCCATTTGTTGATGTACTCGCCCTCTTTCCGAATGGCCGACACCACAAATTCTTTGATTTCAACGTCAAACTGTTGCTGCATGGCTTGCATGGCCTTATTCATCTGATGAACAGATAATTGCTCGCCCACCACGTTCAGGAAATGCTTGGTTCGACCGGTAATTTTTATCTCGGCCCGCTGCTTGTCGGTGATCATGACCGTATCGCCGATCATGTACCGCCACGTACCTGAAACCGTGGAGATCAGGAGTACATAGTCAACATTTTCCTCGGCTTGTTCCAGCGATAGAATGGTTGCATCCTGCTTCACCCGCCCTTCTTCATCCATATTCTCGTCCAGGAAAGGGACAAACTCGAAGAAGATGCCATTGTCGACGATCAGTGCCATCGACGAGGTGTCGGGCCGTTTCTGCGTGGCCAGGTATCCTTCCGACGTCAGGTACGTGTCGATGTAGATCAACGGCTTCGCCAGTAACGTTTCCAGGCTTTTTCGGTACGGGTCGAGCGCCACACCGCCCGATGTGTAGACCTGTAGGTTGGGCCAGATGTCATGGATGGTCTTTAGCCGGTTGTGGGCGATTACTTCTTTGAGCATCATCTCGATCCAGGACGGAATACCGCTCAGACTACCAATATCCCAGGTCGGTGCTTCCGCTGCAATTCGCTGCACCCGTTCGTCCCAGTCGGTGATCGACGCAATCTCGACGCCCGGTTTATAATAGCCTCTGAACCAGGCCGGGATGTTAGCCGCGCTGATGCCACTGATCTCTCCCTCCTGATGATCGTCTTTCTCAATAAGGCTTACGCTGCTACCGAGCATCATGATCTGCTTCTCGAAAAAATCGGCGGGCAGGTCGAAGTTCTTCAGGCTCATAACCTGCTGTATGCCCGCTTTCCGAATCGAGTCGAGCATATCGTCGGTCACCGGAATTGATTTGCTGGTGCTGGTGGTTCCGCTGCTTAGGGCAAAATACGATTGCCCGCCGGGCCAGGTCACGTTCTGATGCCCTTCGAGCAGATAATGCCACCAGTCGGCATACATTTTATCGTAATCATGGACGGGAACGGCCTGTTGAAAAGTCGACACGATGTCATCGCTAGCCAGTAATTCGCTGAAATTGTGCTTTTTACCAAAGGCAGTGAGCCGGGCTTTGGTGACAAGCTTGCGCAACTCCTCACGTTGCGCTGTTACCGGATCTGGCTCTGACGTGACGAATCCATAAACATCAATTGCTCGTTTGAGGAGCTCACCAATAACTGCCATACGTACCTGAATCGAATAGTGGTTCCATTGGCTAACCCGTCAGGCTGAGCATTGTTGGTTATTGTTCGTATAAGGCACCGGCTGGTATAACCAACAAAAAAGCCCTCAACGGGCTCATTTGACAATTCCGGTAAGTGATTTCCGCTGGCTCAATGCGCTACGTCGGCCCGCAACTTCTCTTTAAGAAATTGAAGATTACTTATTAATGACTGATAATCAGATATTTATATATTATAATAGCTGTGAGGTACAAATAAGGAGCAAAATTGCCAAAACATCAATGTTCCCAACTATACCTTACTCTCGGTGGGCGTAATACAGGAGTGAAATACATCATTTCAAAATTGGCCTACCGAATGGGGGAAAGAGACTATCTATATGAGACAAGCTTAAGTTTTTGGCATAAATTAGTGTACTGATTTGATACCATACCCTTTCGCAATTGATGGTTACTATTGATTATCTCAAACATGCCCGTGAATCAGAGGATCACGTTGAATTTAAGGAGGCTAAAGGAGGAAGCTATTCATACAACGGAGGAAGCAAGTTGACGCCTAGAGATAGGAGGCACTGTATACTAGGCTACGTGGTTGCACTAGCTAATGAGGGTGGTGGGCGTTTAGTCTTAGGAATGGCTGATAAATACCCTCATCTAGTGGTCGGTACAAGTCAATGCCTTGACGGATGTGGTAAACTAGAGCAAGATATTTATAATGACTTACGGATTAGAGTTGATGTTTTTGAGCTGTATGAGAACGAAAAGCGCGTACTAGTTATAGAAATACCGTCTCGTCCTACAGCTAAAATTTATAAGTTTGAAGATGTGCCCTTAATGAGAGTTGGTGATGAACTTCTTCCAATGTCTGATGAGCAATACTTGAAAATTATTCAAGAGCAGGAACCTGATTTTTCTCAAAAAATTAATCAAGACTTGAGTATTAGTGATCTTGATGTCTTAGCGATAAGAGCTATGAAGGATTACTATTCTGAAAAAAATAATAACCAGCTTTTTCTAACATTGCCAGATAGTCAAGCACTTAGAGACTTAAAGTTGATAACTGAGTCTGGAGAAATTACAAACGCTGCTTTAATCTTGGTTGGAAAGAAGGAGTCTATACAAAAGCACTTACCCCAGTCTGGTATATTTTTAGAGTATCGAAACGTTGTTGGTCAGATAACTTTTGATAATCGGGATTTTTTTCAGGGACCATACTTCCTGATTATTGATGATATATGGGATCGAATCAATGCAAGAAATGGTAAGGTGCCTGTTCAACAGGGGCCTTTTATTAAATTCGATATTCCATTTTTCAATAAAGAGGTTATTCGTGAAGCAGTTAATAACGCTATTGCTCATCGGGATTACCGTAAAAACAGTGAAGTTGTTATAAAGCAGTATCCTTATCAATTAATTATAACTAACCCTGGAGGATTCCCCCCGGGTGTAAACTTGGAAAATATAATCACAGTAGCCAGCACTCCTAGAAATAGGCGCTTAACAGATGTTATGGCGAGGACTGGAATAGTAGAAAGGTCTGGACAAGGAGTTGACAAAATTTTTTATCAGTGTTTATCTGAGGCAAAATCTGTTCCAGATTACACACAATCTGATGATTTTCAAGTTGAACTTAAACTATCTGCTGTCGTAGAAGATAAGGCCTTTGCGTTATTTATCAACCATATTCAAGAAGATAGAAACGATGGAGATAGAGAACGATTATCTGTTCAAGAGATAATCGTTCTTAATCAAGTGAGAAAAGGAGTTCATAAAGACTTGATCTCGAGACATATAGCTAACAAGCTACTTAATGACGGATTAATAGAAAAAATTGGTAATACAAGTAGACAATTCTATCGTTTACCTAAAGCTTATTACGTTTTTATTAATAAAGAAGGAGAGTATACTAATGCTGCAACTGTAGATGAGACTCATGCAACAATGTTGATAATGAAGCACTTTGAGTCTTTTAATCAAGCCTCAATGGGCGATTTTGTTAGCTTTTTGGGCAGATTTATGTCAAGGGAGCAAATAAAGAGGTTAGTATATACCTTAGTCAAACAGGGTCAGTTAGAGCAACTTAAAGCTCAGAGAGGTACAAAATACATTATTAGTGAAAGGGCGATAGCTGGTAGGAAAGTTATTAATAGGGCAATAGATATTGGACTTGAGGAAATGCGCAAGAGAGGGGAAATAGGGTAGTTACACAAGAACTTGTGCAAAATACACAGCAATCTGTGCAATTGATTGATTTTCAGGTGTTTATGTTGAACATAAAATGCACATGAATTGCTATAGAGATGCAACACTTTAACTCACACAGAAAGAAGGAAGTTACACATAAAATACACATAGATTTATCAGATCAGACACAACTATCTGAAATACAGGTGATTGTCATAGAGTAGAGTGAACATGTTTATGTTTTTAACAATGTATCTTAGATGGATAAGCCTGATATCAGTTACTTTGATTCTAAGTTGAAGTGTAATGATCTTCGTATATCATTGTATTTCAGAGCAACAGTATATCTTTAAATTCATACCGATATCATAGGCTCAAAGTATTGGGTATGTCCATTGTGAGATTTGTTATCGATGGTTCCTTTGCAACTCGAGCGTATTATCTCCGGTGGCCAGACGGGTATCGATCAGCTCGGCCTCGAAGTCGCCCGCTCGCTGGGCATTCCCACCGGTGGGGTAGCGCCTAAAGGCTACCTGACCGAGGCTGGTCCAAACAGCTCGTTACGCGAATGGTACGGGCTCACCGAACACGAGTCAGCGAACTACCCACCCCGCACCCGTAGTAACGTGCAGCAGGCAGACGGTACGCTGGTGCTGGGCCAGTTGACTGGCGGGACGAAGCTGACGGTAGACGCCTGCCTGAAGGCGAGTAAACCCTACCTGGTGAACCCAATTGCGGATGAGGTACGGGCCTGGCTGAATGAGCATCGGATCAAGATTCTCAACGTAGCCGGTAATCGGGCAAGTGCCTTGTCGGCCGAGCAGCTAACGCACTATCGGAGACTGTTGTACGAGGTACTGATGACCAACCAGCGGTTAGCCGTACTGTTTCAGGAACGCCCCGCGCAGTGGGGTCTGCGGGGAGATCCCTTTCTGTGGGATGAACTCGAGCAGGTAAGCAGGACGCTGGTGCTACCCAAGACAACGCAGGAGTTGAATCGGCTACTTCTGTTGCTAATTGGCAACTTAGTCGGCGAAGACTTGATACCTGGCAAATATATTCCTGTAGCCCGATACAGCTTCGGTGGCATGAGTAGCGGCATATTGAACGCTGATTTCTGGCTGGAAACCGTAATTCCCATGTTGCAAGAACGATTAATAACAAAGCTACTGCCAAGAAACTGAATCAGCGTTTTTGCAATACATAAGCCGAGAAGCTTTATGTCTGTTTGACTCCTGTGTAGCGACTTTGGAGCCAAGTGTTAGCAGAGGCTTATTTTAAGCTAAGCGACGGGTACCTAAATACAATTGATAGATTTGTCCTTCAATCACTTTCGAAACTTGACTTAATCTCTATGACAATCATTCAGCGTTTACCTCTCTTAACCGTCCGACGGGTCGCGCTTCACACCATAATTGAAAAAGGAAATAATGATACATGCGCCACTGTTGAACATGATCAGGAACTATTGAGCGCATCCGATGAGATCATAACAATGCTACTGGGTAGGGTTGTTGAGGCTGCTGGGCGACAAACAAAATCATTTTCGCTTGAGATTGCGCATTCTCAACAAGGCTCATTCTTTGACCTTTGCGAACCGATTAAGACACAAACCGATCAAGAGTTTTTACGCACTTCTAGCCAGCTTGCCGAAAAGCTAGCAGCCGCTCAGACACATAATCGGATACCTAGTGGGTATTTCGTAATGCTTGATTGCTCAGACCCTTCAACTCAATTAGGTCAATACATTGTTATAAAAGCTGAGCTAGACGAGGTTATACACGTTACTCGTGAGAATAATGTAACAAGACTTGAGTTGTTGAAGAAGGTATTTTTCGGTAGCGCTAAGAAGCTGTATAAAATCGGTATGCTATTTGAGCGTCCACAAGCTCAGGGGCCGCTTCCCAATGATCGTTATGAATGTATCTTGTTTGATGATCAATTCAATGATGACAAAAAGCCAGCCGAGTATTTTTACAGTAACTTCTTGGGGTACTCAATTGATAGAAATGGTAAGATACAAACGCAGCGGTTCGAGCGTCTCGTTGAATCTTTCGGTCGTGATCATATTTCTGATGACCGACGTTTGCAAGATTGGGTCGATGCGCTTCGCGTCGAACTTCGGAGCCAAGATAGTTTGATTGATCCCATGAGTTTTGGGCATCGTCATTTGCATGATAGAGACTTAGAGGATCAGTTCCTTGCTCAAGTGGTTAGTCAACTCCCACAGGCAATCCCAAAAGATACGTCGCTGATAAGCCGTCGTCTTAACCAGCGCAAAGTAGATTTCCCAGACAAGATAATAGTAAGTGGACCTTCGGATGACTTTGACGATAAAGTGAAAATCATCCCTCCCGGTGAGTCTCTCGATCCACTATTCGAGGAGGAGGGTGAGGAAGTAACTTACACGTATATCCGTATAGCAGGCCGTCCTTATCCACGCAAGCGTCGCTGATATGGACGAGCAGCAGTTACGAAATGCTTTTCGTGGTATTAAGCTCAACTTGGAAAGTTGGGGTAAGCGGGTCGATCAGATAATAAAGGATGTTTTGGATCCTTTGGCTAGCATCCATCGAGTGCAAATCGGACCGCAATTTCGAATAAAAGATGAAGATTCATTTATTGCAAAAGCCCTGTACCGTAACAAAGATTATTCGGACTACTTGCTCAACATAGAAGACAAGATTGGTACTCGTGTGGTTATGTTGATGTCTGAGGATGTAAGTGCAGCCGCTGATCTACTAATGCAATACCAGGGGTGGTCTTGTAAGGTAGGAAAAGATCATAGAAACGAGATCAGCCACCTGCCTAACCTATTTGATTATCAGTCGATTCATCTTACTGTTTGGCCCAAAGAAAACACTTCCGAATTCCCTGAAAATGTCGTAAATTTATTGACCTGCGAAATACAGATTCGTACTCTTCTTCAGCATGCGTATGCTGAGGTTAGCCACGATAACGTATACAAAGGCCCATATAAAAACGACAAAGGAATTCAGCGAAAGTTAGCCAAATCGATGGCCCTGATGGAGTCAACAGACGACTACTTTTGCGATATTTTTAAGCTAATGACAAATGAGCAGCGACCAGACCAACTCTTTTTGGGGGAGTTGACGAAACGATTTCGCAGGCTCAAACCGCAAGCTGAGCCTGCGCCGATAGATACGACGATTACGGACTTAATTTTTGGCTTACTTTCTTCTAAACAGGTATCGCCTGCCGATATAGACAAGTTCCTTGATGAGCGAGGTGAAGAAGTTGTGCCTTACATAAGGAAAAACGACTCTTTACTATTTAATCAGCCTATTATATTGCTCGTTGCATATTACCTTCTCTATAACCAGCGATTTATGGAGGAAAATTGGCCTTTGAATCGCAATGCTTTACAAAGTGTTAAACGTGGTTTTGGATATGGTTATAATTAAATATAAAGCAAGTAGTTGGAGTTGAAGAGTTTGACTAGCACCAACTGCTTGCTTTATTTAACCGTCAATATATCCTTCCACCTGGTCGTATATCGCCTTGACATCCACTGCTGTTTGTGATGCCAGGTCAGATCGTAGCCCGCTGCGGCGAGTCTGATCTTATACCGACTATAGTGTCCCCTATCAAGTGGACTACCACTGTTAGAGCGGGTAACTTAATCAATCTGGCCGAGGCTATGCTTATAGCTTTCCCCCACGGGTATGATTGTGTCACCAATCGTAATGCTACTCTTATCGGCCAGATGAACGAAGGACTTGTTGACTAAATAGGATCGATGCACCCGAAAAAAAGGGGGAGAGGGTAATAGCTGGGTCAAGTACTTCATGGTCATATGCGTTAAATACTTACCGTTGAGAGTGCGCAGTAGGACATAATCCTTGACTGATTTCGCGTACAACAAGTCAGTGTGCGCTATTTTCACTAGCTGGCCGTCTATTTTGAAGTAGGTGTACGCTTTGGGTACCGCTAGCTGAGGAGGATGGAGTTTTAATAATTTGGTTATGCCTCGGCAAAAGCGCTCATAGGAAATTGGCTTCAGTAAGTAATCAATGGCGTCAAGTTCAAAACCGGCCATCGCATACTCCGCAAAGGCGGTCGTAAAAATGACGGCTGGCGCTGCCCTTAAGGATTTAATAAAGTCCAGGCCGTTGATGCCGGGCATTTTGATATCCAGAAACAACAGGTCTACCGGCTGATGATGCAACACCTCGAAAGCTTGCAGGGCGCTGCTACAGGACTGAATCAGTTGTAGGGCAGGCGTACGGTCAATGAAGTTTTCCAGCACCTCCCGCGCTAAGGGCTCATCGTCCACAATAAGACAGCGAATCATGCGATGCGTAGGGTCAAGGTTACCTGATAGGTCGTCGGAGTGTCCTGGGTGTCGATCTGGTAGTGGCCAGGATACAATAAGTCAAGGCGTTTATAAACATTGGCTAGTCCTACCCCTCTATCGCTCCCTGCTCGTCGGGTATCAGGTTTACTATTCTCGACGGCCAGCACTAACTCGTCTTCGGTTTGACAGAGGATAACGTGGACAAAACCCTTGTCCGTTTCCTCTTCCAGACCATGCTTAAAGGCGTTCTCCACAAAGGGTAACAGCAGTAGGGGCTCAATTTGGTAAGTGGGGCAAATGCCCTGCACCTCAAAGTGAATCTGACTAGTGGGTGGATACCGAATCCGGGCCAGTTCGATAAAACCGCCCAAAAAGTTAACCTCTCCCTGGAGAGGAACGGTTTGCTGCGCGGCTTGGTAGAGCACATACCGCATCATTTCTCCCAATCTGGCTATCATGGGTGCTGTTTCGGCGGATTGCTTCAGGGCCAGGGCGTAAATGTTATTGAGTGTGTTAAAGAAAAAATGAGGCTGGAGCTGGGCTTTCAGGTAGCCGAGTTCAGCTACCAGTTGCTGTTCGGTTAAGGCCTTGAGTTGAGTCGCCTGCGTCAAGGACCGGACCAGAAAAGCCAGGCCCAGCAGCGGAATGATCGCTGCGATCAACAAGTAATTGATGGGGAAGCCGATTATAGGCCGCTTCAAACTACGCAGTGCCCGCCGCCGCAGGTCGTCGGCGACAAAATCGGCCTCGGAGACGGCCCAGTTGATGACGTATTGATTAAAGATATGATAGACCACCACGAACCCGAGCGTGGCGAGTAGGATGCCCACCAGATTACGCTGGAAGACGTAGCGCTTTAAAAACCCCCAGTAGTATAGCCCATAGGGAAGGAGTTTTAAAAAGTCGGTTACTACCCGGTAGCCCAAACTTTCGGTAAACTTCCTGACATCATGTTCCTCATAGGTGCTGTACTCTAGATCACTGATGAGCGACAGGCCATAGCAGAGAAAAAGCAGGAAGAGACATTCTAATCTGAGGTAAGGGCGGCTTAGTATACGGTGGCCAGTATCCATGCCGAAAAGTAGGCATTTCCGATTAGGCTACCCACTTAGCCTTCCCGCGTTTCGACCAACCTCCCTTTTTTTTAGACTAAGCCCGTCCCGTCGCTCCTGGTCGAAATTACCGGAGCGCTGGTCGAATACGTCGGCACCAACGAGATAGAGGCCTCTACATTTGCCCAAAACAACGCCCGTTTATGACCTCTTCCATTGGCTTACTTGCCACCGCCTTGCTGCTGTTCACAACCTGTAGCCTTACCCAAGCCCAGCAAGGGTATACGATTAAGGGTACCGTGGCGGGGCTGCCTGACAGTACCTGGCTCTACCTTCGCACGAGTGAACCATTCGACTCTTGTCAGGTCCTGAACGGGCAATTTAGCATGAGCGGTCGGCTAGCCGAGTCAGCGAAACGGGTTCTGTTGCACACCCGTGGCTTTACCAACTATGTTAGTTTCTGGCTGGAGAATACCCACCTCAGCCTGAGCCTGAAAGCTGGTGGCTTCAAGCAAGGACGCATTAGTGGTTCGGCTACGCAGGATGAGTCTAAGCGATTAGCCGCCTTGCACGAGCCAGTCGATCATCTCATCGATAGCCTCGACCGGTACCGACAAACTACCAAGGATCCTGTCCTCCGAAAAGAGTTGTTACATCAACGCCATCAGCTAGCGCAAAAGAATACGCAAATCGATACCGACTGGATCAAAGCTCACCACGGCTCCTTGTTTGCTACGGAATTGCTGAACATCTACGCAACTACCTGGGGAAAAGCCATGGTTCAGCCGTTATACGATCACCTGAGTGCAGCGATGAAGGCCACCCAGTCTGGCCAGGAAGTGAAGCAGTACTTGGTACTCTACAGGGGAGGTAACATCGGCGACCAGTTCCTGGATTTTGAGCAGCCGAATCCGGCAGGACGCTTGGTAAAACTCTCTGAAGCGAAAGGCAAATACACCCTGCTTGATTTTTGGGCCAGTTGGTGTGGACCCTGTTTGGAGGAGAACCCTGTCCTCAAGGAAATTTATGGCCGTTACAAAGACCGGGGTTTCACGGTGGTAGCGGTATCTTTGGACAACAATAAAGCAGCGTGGCTCAAGGCGATTGAAGCGGGCAAAATACCCTGGGAGAATGTGAGCGATCTGCGGGGTGACAAGAATGTGGTAGCCCTGATGTACGGTATCAGTGGGATTCCGGATAACTTTCTGCTTGACGAAAAGGGGATCATTATTGCCCGAGGGTTACGCGGTAAAGCGCTGGACGATAAGCTCAGGCAGCTGATGCCTTAACCCTAACGAGATCACTGGTGGTACCTTATTGGTCGCGAGCGGCCAGCTACATTACTGTCGATAAAGAAGGCTCCTGGACTAGTTTCCAATCAAGAAAATGGTAAACCAACAGACTGCCTATACTAAAAAGTAGTATACCCTTAAATGGCTTAACCGAAACTAGCCCTTTCAACAGATCGGTGGCTTCTCCGTCGAAGGGGGTTAATGCAAACGCGCCGACCAGGAGGCATACCATTAGCCCCAGTGCTAACCAGCCATACACGACGGTATCGGTGGCAGTCGATCGCTGAACCTCAAGCTGGCTGATAACTTGATCCGAAAAGTTGGGGGCCGCCTGAATGGGAAGAGTCTGTTTGAGTTCATCGAACACCTGCTGGTACAACTGAACCTCGCTGGTATTAGCCACTGAGCTTGCATCGACAAAGGGTAAGCCATCGTCCAGCATCTGCTGAATCTGCTGGTCAGTGAAGTGACGTTTCATAATTCTTGGTTAAGGCTAATGGCTAATCGATCTTTTAACAACTTACGGGCGCGGAACAAATGGCTTTTAATGGTGCCAACAGGCATACCCGTAATCTGCTCAATCTCGCTGTGCGAAAATTCTTCCAGGTGATACAACGTCAACACCACTCGATACGATTCGGGCAACGTCTCGATTAATTTCTGGATATACGACGAAACGTCGGATTGAATCAATACCTGCTCGGGGGTATCATGCGTCAAATAGAGCTGATCGACGGGCTGGGTGGAGTCAGTTGGGTTGGAAGGATATTTTCTCAGATAATCGATAGCCGTCAAATAAGCGATACGGGCAATCCAGGTGGCTAGTTTGGACTCGAAGGCAAAGGTATCCAGTTGCCTGTAGACCTTGATGAACACCTCTTGGCTAATATCTTCGACGTCTTCAGGCCGCGTCACGATTCGCTGAACAACGTGAAAGACCAGCTTCTGGTATTGCTTTACCAATACTGAAAACGCTTTCCGATCTCCCCCTTTTATTTGTTGCAGGACCAGCCTCTCATTGAACATGCCCAGTAGACGGATGATCGGTTCCAAAGGTTGCAGAAAGTTGGTTCCAATTGCAACCTTTGGAACCGATCATCCGTCTACTGGGCCAAACACACGTTAAATCATACCAACCATGGGAGGTCCGCACATCGTTGCCGTCGCGCTATTTTTAGTTATCGCTTTCATCATCAATGCTCTGTTTACCTATTTGCTCAAGAAACGTATTATTGACTCCGGACGGATCGATAAGGAGGCACTTCAGGTATTGTTGACGCCAAACGGGACCACCCCTCTTGGCGCGAGTTCTGAGTCGCTTAAGTGGGGATCGATCTTGTTTTTTGGGGGTATAGGACTAATCATCCTGGAATTTGTACCTTATCAGCCCGACAACTCGACTCTGCCTTACGGTATTGAAGCCGTATGCCTGTCGACGGGTTTCCTGGCGTACTACCTATGGATGCGTAAGTTGTCGTAGAATTTGGGGGATTCATACGATCTTCAGCGAAGAGTCCTTGCAGCCCAACTAGTCAGCCTGTAAGGACTCTTCGCTGTTTCACTGTGGACCTCAGACCCATTAGAAAGACAGCATATAACTGTCGCCATCTGCTAGCGATCGAAAGGACTACTTGGCAGACAAATCAGTGGCGTTGACAGATTATGTTTCTGATGGCTACCCACTCGCGTCACCTTTGAGCCAATAATCACCTTCGATCGTTGTCTTATGAGAAACCTCATTGTACTTCTAGGCTTGCTTCAGCTAAGCTTAGTTTCGGCCTCCGCTCAGCCAGCTCAAACCCCTACCGCTAAGTCCATCAAGGACAAAGCCTTTATCAAGGCCATTCGACAAGCGGAAGCGTACGTCGATTCACTACGTACGCGCCAAGCTATTCCGGGCCTGTCAGTTTGCGTAGGGACTCCAAACAAAGTCCTATGGGCGCAGGGGTTTGGCTACGCCGACCTGGAAGCCCAATTGCCGGTCACCATCGACACTAAATTCCGACTCGGCTCGGTATCCAAATCAGTTACCTCTCTAGCTATTGGGCGATTAGTAGAGCAGCAGCAGCTTGACCTGGACCAGCCCATCCAGCGCTACGTTCCCACCTTCCCGCTAAAAAAGCATCCCGTTACCCCCCGGCAGCTAGCAACCCACACGGCCGGCATTCGTCATTATCGAGACAGTGATCCGATTGCCTGTAGCCCTGGATCAGATTCTCTACATCGAAGGCATGCGAGATTACCGGCGGATTCATCTGGCGACCGAAAAGATCATGACCCTGGAAACGTTCGGTGAACTGGAGCAGCAATTGCCTGCCCAACAATTCTGCCGGGTTCATAAGTCGTACCTAGTCGCCGTGGCTAAAGTCGAGTCGATCGAGAGGGATCGCTTAAAAATCCAGCAGACGCTCATCCCCCTCTCCACGACCTATCGAGCCCGATTCTATCAACTGATTCATCGATCGGCAAAGTAACCGGTGCTGTATTCATGGCCTTGGCTACCCTCGCCTACCAAAGCGTTACTGCACGGCAACCTTGCTGAATTCGGTAAAGACGCTACGGGTAGTGTACCCATTCAATTGGGTTCTATTGGCGGTGTGTCAAAACCAGTCCGACTACCTGATGGCTACCCGCTGGAGGTTAAGACGATGCCCAACTTAAGTAACAAAAGATGATCACTCAAGCAACGCTCGCCTGGTGTAGCTCCTCATTACCCGTCCTCTAAAGGATTTAGAAAATTGATTAGTTTAGTTAACAAAGCCCCGATTTCCTAAGTCGGGGCTTTTTGTGGTAAATCATGACATCGGGTTGCCTACACCACCTCGGTAAGTGTCTGCATTTTTCCCCTACCTTATCGCACATTTATAATGTAGTTTGCACCCACATCGAAAGGGAAGTAAATCCGCCTTGGTAATCGGTGCTGTATTTGCACTTTACCCAGCTTTAGCAGCTGCTTTAATCCTGATCAGACCAAGGGCGTGAGCCTTCAAAAGCTTCTCTTCCAAAATTGGAAAATTAAAACGAGCAGACCATGGCCACTAAAAAAGCGAGCCTTCCCCACTATTACATGATCTACCAAGTAGATGATGCTTACCGAACGCAACAAGCCAGAAGTTACATCGAAGCGACTGAAAACCTTAAGGACGCAGCCCAGCAGGGAGCTATCCCTGTCGCTATTTACGATGTGTTCGACTGGAGAACAGACTGGAAGCTACCAGCTCCCCACAAACGGGAGACGCACGAAGCGGCAGTACTGAATCTTACCGACGTACTCCGACTGAAGCACGAATGACGTTCTCATAGAATGCTATCACAAGGCATAATCTGTTGTCAAAGGGATAGGTCGTTTTACGGCGTATTAAAGACGAGCTTATAGCCGCTTACTTTCTTCGTCCAAACCCGTTTTTCGCTGACGAGCCGCTTTAATCTGCTTACGACCAAATGCATAAGTGAGGTTTACACGGACCTGCCGACTTTCGTAGCTCCCACTGGCATTCATGTACAAACCGCCAAACTGACTGATTCCTTGCCACCGTTGGCTGTTGAAGGGATCTGACAACGTCAGAATAAGACTTCCCCGGTCAGCCAGCATTTTCCGTTGCAGGCCGATGCTGCTGCCCCAGTATCGTCGGTTGAGGAAGGTGCCCCCCCAGAGTGAAGGCGAGGTATAAAAGGCAGACAGCTCTACGCGCCACGAGCGGGGCAAGCTAATGGTGTGCTGCATGTAGAGACTCACCACATTGGCCGTCAGACCAATGGCTTTCCCCTCGCCAAAATTAGCCTGATTCGCCGAGCGGTAGGCGCTCGCGTTGGCAAAGCCGGTCCACCATTTAGCGACGGAGAAGGGGTAGCTGACATTGAGGGACAGGACCCGCTGGCTAGCCAGGTTGCGCGTGGTGATGTAGTTCCGGTTGCCCTGGGTGGTGTCCGTGATCTGGGTAAAAAAATCCTGGGTGTCGCTGTAGCTGACCGACGTCGTCAGTTTATAATTAAATGTGTGAGACAACTGAAGGGTATTGGTATACTGGGGCCGCAGGAAGGCGTTCCCTTTCTGGTAAGTTAGCTCGTCGAGTTTTGCCTCAAAAGGATTCAGGCTCTGGTACGTGGGCCGGTCGATCCGGCGACTGTAGGTCAGCGAAAAGCGATGTTTCTGGGTATATTGGTACGTAAGCCCCGCGCTGGGAAAGGCGTTCACATACTGCCGCGACACCCGCGCGTCAGTTTGCTGGAGCGCACTGGTGAGCTGCCCATCAGACTGGGTCTGCTCGACACGCAGGCCGAGTTGCCCCTGCCATCTACCCCGGACTTGTTCAAACCCGGCGTAAGCCGCCCGGATGTGTTCAGTGTACGTAAATTGATTCGTCCGGTCACTGTTTAGTACGTTTTGCCCGGTAAGCACATCAAAAAACTGGAAGCGGTTGGCTGTTTGTACCCTGGAGAGCTTAAACCCGGCACTCAACTTGCCGCCCCAAACCCGTTGGTTGTAGTCTGCCTTCAGTGTTTGCAAGTAGATGTCCGTCAGCGTTTCCATGCGATAGTTTCGCTCAGACAGGACCTGGCTGGTAACCGGGTCGAGGTATTGGTTGGGCTGCTGGTTATCGCCCGCCGAGTGAAACCGGCCCAGGTCGGCGTCGATAGTCAGTTCGTGCCCCGAGGTATCGGCAAACCGGTAGTTCAGGTTTGCGTTGCCATTGGCCCGGTTACTGCCACTGTGGTTATCGGCCACCAAAAGGCTAGTGGGTGCTTTGCTCAGGGTACCGATCGGTGTACGGCCCAGGGTCGCATAGGTACCGTCGTTAAGACTGCCATCCAGCAGGAAACCAAGCGTACTCCGTGGATGGATAAACCAGTCAGCACCCAAACGGGCATTCTGGCCCACCGAGCGCGCCCGGGTTTCGCTTCGCTGATCGAAATACTGCCCCTGCTGCTCCCGGTATAAATTAACGCTCGACCAGTCACGGGCCTGTCGCTGACTGTAGGAAGCAAAGACATTAGTCTTGGCCGTCCGGTTGTTGAGCGACAGGGAGCCGTTGTATTTGGGGTAATAAGCGCCCTGGGAATACCCCAGCGTGGTGCTGCCGTTAGTCCCGAAACTCCGGTTCTTTTTGAGCCGGATGTTCAGGATACCGGCATTGCCTTGAGCGTCGAAGCGGGCGGAGGGCTGGGTAATGATCTCGATGGCCTCAATGTCCGTTGCCTGCAGCGTACGCAGGTAGGCGGCCAGGTCCGCTGGCCCCAGGGGGGAGGGCTTCCCATCGATGAAGACGCGGACGCCGTTTTTCCCTTGCAGGACGATGTTATCCGACGGATCGATTTGCACCCCGGGTGCTTTCTGAAGCAGCTCCAGGGCCGAATTGCCCGCCGCCGTGATACTGCTCTCCACATTGAGTACAATCTTGTCGGGCTGTACCTCCACCAGCGGCCGGGTGGCTTTTACGCGTACTTCATTCAAGGCTTGGATGGCCTGGCTTAACACCGGCCCCGGTAGCGTCAGGGCCTGGTCGTCCCGCAGGGCCAGGACGTCTGAGGTCCAGGGCACATACCCAATCCCCGACAGGTTGAGGCGGTAAGCCGCTGCCCGAAGGCCCGTGAACGAAAAGTCGCCCTGGGCGTCGGCAACGGCGGCTTTGACCAGGGAGGAATCAGTGGCCAGCCGGAGGGTGACCGTCAAAAAGGGAATGCCCTGCCCGGCGGCATTGCTGGCGGTACCCCGGATAGATGCCCTCTGGGCCATGGAAGACACCGAGTAAATCAGCAGATAACAAACGAATAGCTTTTTCATCGCCTTGATTAATGGATGAATCAAAACTATTGCGCCGCCCAAGGGCTCACTACCCCCAACCGGCGAAGGGCCGAAAGCGTCGCCAGACGCAGGAGCTGTGCATTGGGCGACGTATTTAGCCGCTGGGCGGAAAATACCGGGAAAACGTCCGCTATTCGACTACGTTTGTTTATATGCATGGGAACCGCACCGCTTTCTGGGGAATATCGTACCGGCAACTAGCAGTAGTGCTGGGCCTATACGGCTTATCCGCGCTCTTCTACGCCGGGACGTTAACGATTAGTCAACTCCATTGGTTGAAAAGAGGCATATTGGCTAATTTTATTCTTGAAACGCCCCGGATCGTTCTGGACTATAGCCTCAAATTGCTGGTTACCATTCCGATCTGGTATCTGCTATTTAGACAATTACGCCAGTTGCCTTTATTACGGCGGGCTGGGCTTCACCTGCTGCTATTACCCCTGTTTCTGATCAGCTGGCAGGGCTTATACTACGCCTTGTCGGACGGACTACATATCTGGCGCTTGCAGGGCGACGGCCAGGTCTGGGATACCTATATCAGCGCCTTATTTTATCTGGTCCAGTTCGGCATTTTTCACGCTTATACCTACCATCATGACCTGCAGCAACAACGCGCCCTGGAGGCGGATCTTCGCCAGTTGGCCCTGCAAAGTGAACTCTCAGCCCTGAAAGCCCAACTCAATCCGCATTTCCTCTACAACGTATTCAATACCATCAGCGCATCAGTGCCCCCCGCTCAGGAGCGCACCCGCGAGCTGCTGGCCGAACTAGCCGATTTATTTCGTTACCAGTTACAGGCTTCCAAAGCTGAAGTAGTCCCGGTTCGCGACGAGCTGGCTTTTGTGGGCAAATACCTGGATTTGGAGAAGGCCCGGTTTGGTGACCGGCTTCAGGTTCATATCGAGGTAACTGAAGAGGTCCTCGACTGTCTTATGCCCCCGATGCTGTTGCAACCGCTGGTCGAAAATTCAGTCCGCCACGGTATTGCCACTCTGATCGAAGGAGGCGAAATTCGGATTCGAATCCAACGCCAGGACCATCAATTAAGCGTCGAAGTTGCCGATACGGGAGTTGGTCTGATGGAGTCGGTCAAGGATGGGTCAGGCGTGGGTTTGCTTAATACCCGGCTACGCCTGGCCAAAACCTATGGCAGTGTGCTACACGTCGAGCCGAATAAGCCTCGGGGCGTTTGCATCCGGTTTGCCATTCCACTGCTTCAGAAAACACCGTCCAGGGCTCAGTCTGAAGTCCTTTCCGTAGCGGTTTAGCCCTCGAGCACCATGCAGAAACTAATTATTATCGATGATGAGGCCGCCGGACGCACGTTGATCCGACAATACCTGGAGGCCTATCCAACCTTGATTGTGGTGGGCGAAGCCAACAATGGTGTCGATGCCGTTCGGCTCATCAATGAATTCAAACCCGACCTGATTTTTTTGGATGTGCAGATGCCGGGCCTCTCAGGCTTTGATGTGTTGACCCATTTGCAGGAGATTCCCCAGATTATTTTTTCGACCGCCTACGATGAATATGCCCTACAGGCTTTCGAGGTGCATGCGGTGGACTACCTACTTAAACCCTATACCCGGGGCCGCTTTGCGCAGGCCATTCAGCGGGTGATCGACTCGCGAACGGGGAATCTACAAAAACTTCAGCCCTTCGCTGAGAGCTTATTGACCACGGCCGCGGCCTATCCCGAAAAGATACTGGTCCAGACCGGCAACCGGCTCATTACGGTTGCCGTATCCGACATTCTACGTATTGAAGCTGAAGGAGATTATGCAACGCTTGTCACGGGAACGGGAAGGCACCTAAGCAACTATGGCATTGGTGCACTAGAAACTCGACTCAACCCTCAGCAATTTATCCGGGTTCACCGCTCGGATATGGTCAACCTGCATTACATCCGCGAAATTCAAAAATACCCTTCGAGTTATGACATCATTATGACCAATGGCGATGTGGTAAGGGTCAGTCGGTCTTACATGGATAAGATTCGGCAGTTGACGTTTTAGCATCCTGCTCCATACAGAGGCGAACTAAGAGGTACCTACCTCAGCTCAAATAGTGATCAATCTGCTCCTTTTGGCTTTCTCGACCAATCCAAGCGGGTACCGAATTCCAGCCCAGCGCCCCCACTTCTGGTAGACAAACCAGACAGGCCCGAAGCGCGAAAGCCAACCAGTCTTAACTTTAAGCTTGATGACTACTCAGACTATGGATGACTCTATCGGCTACGGCAGACCTCCCCGCACGACCCAGTTCCAGCCCGGTCAGTCCGGTAATCCTACTGGCCGTAAGCCCGGCTCGAAGAATCGCTCGACGGTGGCCCGGCAGGTACTGGATCTGGCCGTCAACCTGCCGCCCCATAAACTGGCGCGGCTCCAGCAGATGCTTCCCGGACTGACGGCCGACATCGATGTGGAACTGGCCATGACGCTGGCGCTAGCAGTGCGAGCAATCAAGGGGAACATCAATGCCTACAAAGCCCTTATGTACTCGGCCTATGGCTCCCCAAAGCAAACCATCGACAGCGAGGACGCTTTCCAAATCATTTGGCTTGAGTCCAAAACGTACGAAGTCAAAGGGCTGCCAGTAGGACAAAAGCAGCAGGGAAGCTAGTTCACCCGGCGCATCTTCATGACCGATCTACAGGGAATTTACAGCAATAAACCCCCACTTTTCCCCCCGCTTCCCCTCACCCATCCGGTTTGTACTTTAACGGGATGCCGTCGGCCTATATCAGATGGGTCAAAAATCAAATCTGCAGGGAATCTAACGGAATAACCCCGTTTTTACGCCGCTCCTGGCTCGGCAGTCTGGGTTGTACTTTGGTGGGATAAGACAAGAGCTGACCGATGAGGTACTTCATAGATCAGACACCCGCTACGGGCCTATCAAGCTACTATACGAATCTATCAAGCTGTCGGAGGAAGCTATCAAGCTACTGGAGTAAATGAACTAGCTCTCGTATCCACTCGAACTCAGTAAGCCAGGAAATGAATTTGAGCCCATCGACGAGAGTTTTGGCCTTTTGCCAATTGGTCAATTCTGAGACCGGCTGAGCGTTGCGGGCGCCGTGCCGCTTCTGAGTTGACGCTTTAATCTTTTTCATTTTTATTCATAGTTAAGGTAGGTGAATTGCAAAGGTTGAGAGCTGACTAGGGTGGAGGTGGGACAACCCCCCGCCCGCGTACAAAAAACCTTTGGGCAGTTGAGCGGAGGTGGGACGCAGGCGGCCTACGAAACAAATTTCCAGTAACGCCGCTCCAGATACCAGGTCACAACTGAATCAGTCGACGACAAAGGTTAGCCTCGGCTCAGGCCAGAAACAGGTCAGAACTGAGTCTGTCGGGCAACAAAAAACCCCTCCAGTAGTGCTGGAGGGGTAGCGGTATTAGTCATATGTTACTGCGCGTGCGCAGAGAGCCGCGGCTTTCTGTCTATTCGCTACGCAAACTCTTGACTGGATTGACCAACGCGGCCTTTACACTCTGGAAACTCACCGTGGCCAACGTGACCACCAGAGCCCCTAGGCCTGCAATAGCAAAAATCCACCACGAGATATCGGTGCGGTAGGCAAACGTTTGTAGCCAGCTGTTAACGACATACCACGCCAGGGGTGAGGCCAGTAGGATAGCAATGAGGACTAACTTCAGGAAGTTTTGAGACAGTAAGGCGACAACACTGGCAACATTTGCCCCCAGTACTTTTCGGATGGCAATCTCTTTATGGCGTTGTTCGGCAGAAAATATAACCAAGCCCAGCAGGCCAAGGCATGATATGATGATCGCCAGCCCGGCAAATACATCCGAGAGCTTAGTGATCACTTGCTCACTCTGATAAAGCTTCTGATACTCCTGATCAAGAAATTGATAATTGAATGGATAGTTGGGGTTATTTGTCCGGTACACCTTCTCCAGTCCAGCCAGTGCCTCCTTCGTCTTGCCTGGCTGGGTTCGAACCAGTATGACGCCGAAATATTCGTATTCTTTCACATCGACTATCAACGGTTTGATGGGTTCGCGCAGTGAGTGCGTGTGATAGTCTTTTAAAATACCAATGATATGCCCCTTCTTTTGCCAGGCCGACACCCACTTCCCAATGGGATTTTTCAGACCCATCTGCTTGACGGCTTCCTGGTTGACCAGGAATGCATCGGCCGAATCAGTAGCGATAGCTCGGGAAAAGTCACGGCCTTCGGTAATGCTCAACTTCATCAGTTTGACAAAGTCAAAGCCCACCGAGGTAGGCTTAAAGCCGACTGAGGCATTTTTTTCCTTTCCTTCCCAGTTAATGGCTGGCGGCTGGGTCGTCGTTCCATTGTCATCGACCACGAAGCCCATCGCATGAGGTGCTTCGCTGCTACGGTCAACCATCGCGATGCCGGGCAATTGGGAAACCTGCTCTTTGAAGCGCGCGTAGTTACGTGGCGATGCTAACTCCCCTTCGATGCGAACGTAGACTAGATTCTCCCGGTCGTAACCCAGGTGGGTGTGTTGCACGTAGTTGGTTTGTTTCGAGACGACAAGGGCAACGATAACCAGTAGAATAGCCAAAACGAACTGAAATACGGTTAGTCCCTGCCGGAACCAGATCGCTTGCCGCGTGAAGCGTAACACCCCCTTCAAGACCCGGACGGGTTGAAGTGAGGAGAGGAACAGGGCGGGATAACTTCCGGCAAGTAGCCCTGCGAAGAATAACACGCCCAGCAAGGAGGCCCAGAAAGCGCCCTTGGTCAGCGGTGAGCTTATTTGTTTTCCCGTAAACGCATTGAAAGCAGGCAACAGTAGCACAACTACCAGCAGCGTCGCCACCATTGCCAGCAAGGCCAGAAGGAACGCTTCGCCAAAAAACTGCCCGGCCAGGTGAGCACGGGTTGAGCCTAACACCTTTCGCACCCCTACTTCTTTGGCCCGCTTCACCGAGCGAGCCGTAGCCAGGTTCATGAAATTGATACAGGCGATGAGGAGGATAAAGATGGCAACGCCAGTGAAGACATGAACATACTCAATCCGTCCTCCTTCTGGTTTGCCGTTTACAAACGTACCATGCAGGTATTGATCCCCAAAAGGTTGAAGACCCACGCGCGTTTCGACCCCTTTTTCTTTCAGTAACCGGGGTTGCAGAAACCGGTTTATCTTCGTCTCTACAAGGTTCTTATCCGCATTGGCTGACAATTGAACAAAGGTTCGGAAGCCATTGGAGGACCATTCCACTTTCCCTTTTTTCTGCACTTCCCAATTCAGCAGGAAATCAAACGTGAGTGAACTCTGTACGGGCAGGTTTTCAAAAACGGCGGTGACCATAAAATCCAACCTGTTTTCGTAGCGGAGTGTCTTGCCTATGGCGTAGCGCGGTTGTTTGAAAAACAGCTCGGCCATTTTTCGGGAGATCGCAATGCTGTGTATATCCTTGAGGGCCGTTTCTGCACTCCCTGCGATAAGCGGATAGCTGAGCATGGTAAAAAAGTTGCTGCTCGCCCGAGAGCCCTCCAGCTTAAATTTTTTCTCGCCTCTTTGAAACGTTTCAGGATGTCCCCAGGGTAATTCGTATCCCGTTGCATAGAAGGAAGCATATTGCACTTCGGGGACCGCCTCCCCGACGTCCTCTAGTAGGATAGAAAAGGCGCTGTCGATCACCCGTATGGGGGTAGTATAGTTGCCATCCACTTTTCCATTGGTTGAAACGGTCTGGTAAGCGGTGTACAGGGTCTCACCATTCGCATGGAAATTATCTACGCTCTTTTCATCGTGCACCCAAAGAGCAATGAACAGACAGCAGACCATACCGAAGGCCAGGCCCAGAATATTAATGGCACTAAAGGATTTACTGGTCAATAAATTCCGCCAGGCAATTTTGAGATAGTTTTGAAACATGGCTGGTTGTAGAAAAAAAGGTTGAGGGTAGTCCGTTGTATAGGCGAAGGCGGGGTTGATCGGTGCCGATCGCCAAAGCCGGGGATGTAGTAGTAGCAGACAGTCAAACAGGTAAGCGTACCTGGCTCGGGTAGCCCCGTAACGCTGCGCTCGCTGTCTGAACAGCTCCTCTAAATCGCCCATTATAATCTCCTGCAGGTGCGAAGCTGTAATGCGCATCATCAGGCGCTGAGCCCATCGGGGTGGCTGAGGTAGTTGGTTCATGAGAGATGGGGGCTAAGGGCGGCGGGGGGAATATGGGCCCAGAACTCGTTCCGCAGTTGGCGTGCCTGGTGTAGAGCCTGCACGCCGGCCGTAGACAGGACGAACAAGCGCTTTCGCCGTCCGCCCCGTTCGGCGGTGGCCTCTCCGAATCGCGACTGCACCAAGCCTTTCTCTTCCAGTCGCTGCATCGTGCGGTGAACGTTGCCTAAACTAATCGGGCGCTCCAACCGCCTGCTTAGCTCCTCGACGACAGCCACGCTGTAAGCCTCATCGAAAAGCAAAGCGATGGTCAATAGTACTACCTCTTCGAATTCGCCTAGCTGCGTTCCTTTCATACACTAAGTTGGTCAGTGGGGCGCTCAGACCCCTGTATGCATATGCTTTTCATTTGCATAGCAAATAGGTAGCCAAACTCAGCTAAAGCCATTTGGAAGGCGTAATGAGTCCTTTATGCCGATGGACGGCTTCTCGACTGTCCGGTAATGGACAAAATTTGTACGAGTTGGGACAACGCTCTAGCCAGAGCTTATTGTCTGCCAATCGACCCCATGATTGGGAAAACCGCGTTTCCAGTGGGTTACTGGCATCAATCAGAAAGGACACGCAGGTCGGCCGCGATCAGCGCGTTGACATACTCGTTGGTCGTAATGAGCCGCCCCTTCTGAATGCTCAGCTGCTCGGTCCGGCTCACTAGCGCATGATGCCGGTCGGTCTCCAGCATGACGCTTAATTTGACCAGGCCGTTAGCCTCCTGCCTCCCGCGACGGTCAGCGATATACTGTTGTGCCAGGCGCCTAATCAGCAGCTTGTCGGCCATGCTCACCTTGGCGTAGTATTCCGCCTTGGAGCCAAAGTATCGGGTGATGGCCGTGCGTACCGTCAGGCCACCGGCGACGGCTGTGTGCATGGCCAGGAGACGAGGATCGGCCCCATCAGGGAGCAACGCAGGGTCCTGGGCGGTAGTCTTCATGTCACAAGTTACCACCTCGACTTAGTTCTCGTGAAGCCGCTGACGAAGTTGAACCAGTTCGTTGTATCGATCGACAATGATCTCGTGATCGGCCAGTCGATCAAGGGCCTGATCTATGAGGGATTGCAACTTATGTAACAATTCGTCTTTCTTCTCGGCCGACGCAGTCAGGCGTTCATTGGTCGCCATTAGTGCTTCGCTGCTGACAATGAGTTCCTGAACCTTGGGTCTAACTGACGCCGTGTAGGTACGTTCGATATCTCGTTCGGCTTCGGCCTGTTTCAGCCGCTTCTTGAGCGATCGGCGGGAGCGGTGATAGATCAGCCACCAGACAATGTTCAGCAGGCAGAAGAGCAGCGTTTGGGATAGTGATAGGTCAAACATGGGTCAAGTCAACGCATTCTTTGGCTTGCCGATCGTCGACGAAAGTTTCATCGACTGCCAGCCTTTAAAAGTAAATAGAAAGAGATTGGATACTGTTTATCATGGGTTAGTTCGTCCGTCATTGGCAGCGGGTACATTGGACATGGCTCATGTTGACCAGTAGGCCAGGGTAGCTAATTTACCCTGGCCTACCCATTGAGGTTTCGTTCTAGTGTTGCCTGGGTTGGGTCAACTCATGATATCGTTCGACGATGTCTTGCCTGGCAGT
Organism: uncultured Fibrella sp.; assembly: GCF_964250085.1. Lineage (NCBI taxonomy): Bacteria > Pseudomonadati > Bacteroidota > Cytophagia > Cytophagales > Spirosomataceae > Fibrella > uncultured Fibrella sp. The sequence goes on from NZ_CAXUEC010000001.1 coordinate 260,551, forward strand.
GGGCACACTGAAAGCTTCTTTAGTCAACAAGAACAACGAATCATACAATTGATTCTGTTCATGTAAGAGTTGAACGAGATGGGCTTTTTCGTGCTCAAGGCAGGCTACGGTATTTAAAGCGTTTAGCATTCGATCGCGCAGCTTTTTTGAGCAGGCAAGTTCGACATCACGTTCCTCTTCAGCACGTTCAGCACGTTCAAGCAGGGCCTGACGACTGGTAAACCACGAAACGAGAATTCGTCTAATAACTGTCATTGGTTGATAAAAGAGATAGTAGGTAGAACTTGATTTATTGCCAGTACTCTAATCGACTCTAAGTTGATTGATCAGGATGCGGCGATGAGGGTTATTTTACTAGGTACGTCAGGTACGTAGTCGGATACCTGGCTGATGTAGTAGTAGGTCGGCGGCAGCGACAACCCACCGATGGCCTGACTATGAATGTACACCAGCCGGTCGAGCCGCAGCACCGAAATCTCGGTCGGTGTCAATAGCCGCATCAGCTCCAGTGTCCTCGGCCGTTCTAGTACCTGCTTCAATCCGCTGAAGAATGCACTGATCAGGCCCTGCTCCCCTTTGGCCGGATCGTCGAACGACAGGCAGATCGGCAACCCACCTCCCTGTTTCACCATGTCCGGGCGGGTATCGAACCAGGCTACGCGCAGCGGCACGTCGATCGTCCGGTTCATTCCGTTTATCGTCTCCAGTGTCTTCATAGCCTGAGTCAATGACGAGTGGACCAGCAACCAATGCGGCCCGTTTTCGGCATCTTTGTCGTTAACCGTCACGGTCCCGTCGAAGCTACGGTCGACGGTTCGCATTTCGATTCGTGGTATCGCATTGATTTGGCCGATTGCCAGCTTCGAGACCGGTACAGGGCCAAAGGGCAAGGTGAACAATGTCTGCTTTTCGTTGAGCGCCGAGGCTGATATGGCGATCATTCCGTTACCCTGCGTGGCTTTCTCGTCCGCCTGTTTGTAGGCCAGTGTATTCTGCTGGCCGTAGGGGTCGATGCTGGGCACGTACCGGCAGTCGCCCCCCTCGTCGATGCGATCAGACCAGTCTACCGCATTCGCCCGATCGGCCACCAGTGGCGTTAGTGGTACGAAGCGTAAAGACTGTGTGAGTTCGTCGATCAGGTAAGTTCCGCAGCAGGCCAGCGCCACCGACTTGAGCAGCTCCAGGCAGGTCAGGCCAGGCAGGTTGGCCGCCAGTGGGTAGGTATCACCGTAGGTAACGGTCGTGTCCGGAGCCAGCGTCCAGCTACTGCTCTCGTCGTCCAGCAGAAAACCCCAACCACCAAAGTAGGTCAGTTGGCGACCACTGAGTTGCAGTGTCAGCCGGTCACCGGCCACCACGTCGACGCTCTCTTTCCAGCGGAATGACTGCTTATTCATCAGAAAGATGTTGTGCGGCCCCCCCTGCTCATAACTATCCTCTTTGATGACCTGCCCGTTCTTGAGAAGCTGGAGCGTCAGGCGCACGCCACCCGTCGTCACCTTGAACAGGTAGGAGAGGTTGAGATCAAAGGCCAGGCGCATGGTCGTATCGGCCACGTAACCGGACAGATTCGCCCGGTAGTTGCCGAGGCGTCCCTGACTGAAGCCCTGACTTGGCCGATCGACGAGGTTGAAGGGGACGACAACGCTGAAGTCATCGCCAAAACCAACCGGAAAGGCACCACGGATCGTCAGGTCCATCCCGGCGCGGGCCTGCCGATCGGCGACGAAGCCTTCCTCGACAGCTCGTTTGGGTCGCGATGAGGTCATGGGTAGCACCAGCGCATTCAGGAACTCGTTGTAAGGGGAAACGCTCGGCCAGTCCAGTTCGTAGCCTTCTTCACGGAGCATCGTTTGCAACAGCGTCTTCACGAACACGGCAGGCAGCAGTAGATCGGCGGCCTGACCCCCGTTCTCGATGGCGCCGTAGTCGATCAGGGGGAAGCAGTAGCCTTCGGTGTTGGCGGCCGCCGCGATCACGGCGTCGGTGTTCCACTTGAAAGCCCACCGATCCAGATTGATCGTGCTCAACTTACGATCCAGTCGCACGTACAGGGCCTTGTTCTTATCGACCAGGTTGATCAGCCAGCCGGTTTGTGAGTTGAACTCCATGAAGCGGGCAAAGCCATCGAATACATTGATTCCATTCTGCACGAGGTAGGCGGGAATCAACGAGAAAGGCACCCGTGAGGCTGAATTCGTCGCCTCGGCTCCTTCGGTAATCCGGCGAACGGTCAACGAGTCAGGCAGGGTATACGCCGAGCTGTACGAGGTCTGGAGCGTAGCAGGCTCGCGCAGGTCGTTGGCCTGAAACGTCAGGCGCAATTCCTCGCCAGGCGATAACCACACGTTATTGAGAGAGAGTCCGTCTGACATAACCTAGGTGTTGGCACTGTGTTGAAGAACTTTGACCTGATTGGCAACCCGCTCGTAGTCGCTCACCACGATACGCGGTGCCGGCATCTGCGCGATCGCCTGCCTGAACTGTTCGCCGACCAGATCGGCCAGTACCTGTGGATCCACGCCGCCCACCGTTGAGGCAAATGGACTGGATTGGCCTAACATGGCTGCGGTCACGTAAGTCGGACGTGGTGCTGTCTGGGCATCGGCTATACCTTTTGCCCGAACATCAGCCAGAAACGAACGTATGTCAACGGGTTTCGCCCCGGGGAATGGTACACCTCCACCGTCGACGTTCATCGCTGACAGCTCGTCGTAATATTTATCCGTCGTCTGTGCATTCATGACAGACTCACGAACCGAGAGATCGGCGGGTATACTGTCCGACGTTGTGGTACCTGGCCCGCTGACCACGCCCTGGTACCGACGACGCTTTGCCTCCCTTGGCACACCACCAACAGCGAACTGCTGAGACTCAATGACGGCCTGCTGAGCAATACCTGTTGCAGCTGCTAAGGCAATCTGAATAACATTAAGGGGGAAAGGGTTTCCTGCGGCAATAGTTATGCTTTTTGCCGTATTTATGATGTTCTCGACTGTCGCTATCTTCTTCCGCTTCTTGGCTGCCTCCAACTCAAGGGCGGCTTTCTTTTGCTGGAAGTCTTTTTCGATGGCCGCGCGCTGATCGGAGGTCAGCAGGGCATTGTCCAGACTAGCTTTCTGTTGTTTATCTAAGGCTTGGCTCTGGGCTTGAAACTCGGCTTCTATAATCTTGGTGAATACGTCCGTAGCCTGTAGGGCGTAGCCGGTGTACTCATCCACTTTAGCCCTGAAAAATGATCTGCGCAGATCAGCTTTTCTCCGTTCGTATTCAAGCTCGATACGATATATCGCCTCGGCACTGTCACCAGCAGCAGCCAGTTCAGCCTTCTTTTGATTCTCAAGGTCTGCTAACTGAGCGTCTAACTCTTCTTTTGAGCCTGCTGCACTCTGGGCCAGACGCGCTTTGATCAGTTCGCCATCCTGCTTGAGTCCTTCCTGCGTAATCTCATCATTCGTTTTCTTCCGATCGGCTTTTCGCTTCTCGTCGAGGGCCTTGAGTTTGGCGTTTAATTCTTCAAGGTTAGTGACAGTACGGAAAATCTCCTGCTGCTCCAAATCCTGACGCAATTCTGACGCCTGTTGCTCTAATATCTGGCGTTCGACACTATGCTCCCTCAGGTTGACTATCTGCTGTTCTAAACCAGCGAGCTGAATTTCAATTGCCCTGCGGTTGATCTCGTCAGCTTCCCGAACATTCAGCGCAGCCTCCTCGACCCGAAATTTCGCCTTGATAGCGGCTTCCTGGTTGGACCCTTCCACCAAAGCTGCCAACTCGTACTTTTCCTGATTCTTGAGTAATTGACGACGGACAGCATACTCGTCTTCCCTGATCCGGAGGACGCCCTCGACGATCTGCTCTTCGTTCGATAGAGCATAGGCCAAACGTTCTTCATCAAGGGCAATAAGGGCAGCAAAACGGTTTTGATCTGATGCTTTCTGCAACTCATTCTCCTTATTCTTCAGCTCGGTCTGCTTACCCAGGCTGTCTGCCTCAAATTGGTAGAGTCGCTGCTTGGCCTCAGCTACCTTGTCAAGGTCTTCGTCCTTATTCCCGTTACGTTTGGCTTCAGCATCGAGGATGTCAATGCGGCGTTTCTCCAGGTCGATTTGCCGTTTTAGCAGACCTTGCTCTAGGTTGGAGCCATCTTGAGCAGCCTTTAACCGAACAGCCTCGGACTTAGTGACGTCTTCCGATAACTTTTTCAACTCCTCGATCTGAGCCCGTGATTTTTCCCGGTCGACGTTCAGTTTTCGTTCTTCCCTTCTCAAATTCTGGCTGGCTAGTTCGGTTGCTGTTGCCGCCGCCGCAACCTGTGCAATCTCTTCACCAACGCCCGAAAATGTTTCCTTGAATAACTGGTAGGCTTTCCTCGGACTGGCAAATACGTTCGAGAGTGCTTCAGCTAGTTTCACGCCCCGATTGATCAGCACCGTGAATACGGCACCAGCTGCTGCGGTAATCTGGGACATTTTGTCCATGCCACCCTGCGTACGGGTCAGAATGGTGTAGAGACCACTCAAGGCTAGCAGTAGCAGCCCGATACCAGTAGCGGCGATGGCTCCTTTCAACCCCGTCAGGCCGAGTTTCATCGCGCCGAGCCCTTCCTTGGCACTAGACAACTTATCTTTCAGGGAACCGATGGTACCACCGAACAACCCGAAGCTCTGTTCCGCCTTGGCCAGGTTGTCGCCGATGCGGCGACTGTTATCACCCAGGGCTTTCTCTTCTTTCTTCATCTCCTCGGTGATCTCCCGGATATGTTTCTGCATGGCCTTGCCAGCGGCCGACTCCCGTTCGGCTTTGCCCATGGCATTGTAGGCAGGAGTCAGTAGCTCGATCGTGGCCCGGTACTGATCCATCGACCCTTTGGCCGCGGTTCGGATCTTCCGAGCCAGCTCCTCCGCTTTGGTCGACTCAGCCAGAGCAGCCGTCGTCTCTTTGAGCTGCTTCTCGGTTTGCTCGAGCGCGGTGGCGAACTGGTCCTCGCTGATCTGGCTGGCCTTGTTGGCTTTGATCAACTCGGCCTTCGTCGCCTTCAGCAGGTCCAGCTCGGTTCTGAGCCGTTTGGTCTTCTTCTCCGATGACTCGGAATTTACGTCGACCGTGATAAGGATAATTTCGTCCTTGTCTGCCATGGTTACCTATTCGTTGTAGCGTGTGTGATTGATTTAAACGTTGCTTGCCGGGTTCTGGAGCCGGTTGAGGTGCCGTTGCCGCTGGTACTCGAAGTAGAGCCAGGCCACGGTGCTCATGGCGTCGTTGTACTTCAACTGCCAGACTTCTTCGTGCTTGAGTTGGCGGTGCTGGGCAATGGCGTGCGTCTGTTCGTAGCCTTCGTAGAGCGCCAGTTGCGGAACCATCGACCGGGCCGCAGTCGCCACCGAGAGGGTATCATCAGTTCCGTTGCTACCTGCTCGTATGTGATTCGCCCAGAGGGTATCGAGCCGGTTGATTTCTGCAAAAAAAAAGCGGCCAACGGAAGGGCAATGGGGCAGGGAAGGTCTAGAATGGCCGATCTGTAAGGCTCGGCATCGATGATATCATTGAAAGGCTTACCTGACAACTGCGGATAGAGATAAACCGACAGCAACGCTAGTGCGGCGTCGATATAATTGTAACGATCCGCCCCTTGTAGGCGCCGTAGTTCCTCGTCGAGCGTGATCTTTTGGCCGTACGTTTCAAGGCCGATATCCATCGGTCGTTTGATGCGCCGTTCGACTGGCTTACCATCTTCGTCAATCGTTATCGTCAACCGATCGGCCACAGGCATGGCCGAGAAGTCAGGTATGTTGGCGATAAACTGGAGGTGAGGCAGGATGGTCTCGTCGGCGTTGGGGTCAGGTAGTCGCCTCAGCAGATCAGGATTCGAGGCCAAGGCGAAGATCACCGACGAACTAGTACCGATGGCCAGCACCTGGCGAAGCGTTACCTCGGACCAGGTAGTGGGGAAGCTGACGACTTGATCAGCAAAGTGAGCACGGAGCATTGAATGAAAAGGATGGATTACTATCGACGGTAATAAGTAAATTAATTCACAAGGCGGCGAGGCGCTGCACAGGGCCGAAAGGTGACCGCGCTGGACATGTGTTCCCTCTGGGTCCGAATGCAGATGGTGAACCGTTTGACCTCCTCAGAGCTTGCCGTAATCTTTGGCTGGCTCTCGACGGGTTTGTGTGGCTCGGAAATCTGGTGAGCCTGCCCGCTGAGGTGCGGCGAATCGGTTACCGCGCCACTCGCCGAATTGCTTAACGTTGCCGGCGTCGGTACGGCCTGACTTGTTAGCGTCGCCAGTGGCGGCGTTGCGCCCAGATTGGGTGTTATCGGATTCACGTCGTGGTACGATTTCGTTGTTGAACTTCTTTTCAGTCAGGTAATTGTTGGGGAAACCCCTGAATTGCTTCTCGGGCCTCGACTCAACGAAAGCTGGCGTGTGCTGCATGGCTGTCTGCCGTTCATCGTCGGTCAGATCGAGCCAGGCCGCCTTTGACTGCTCTTGGTTGGCGTTGTAGCCGAAGGCGGCAAACCAAGCGGAGAAGGGTACGTTGCAGTCTTCGGCATCGCGGTTGCGCAGGAAGGGGTCACGGCCAGAGGGCTTGGCCACGGGGGGGGGCGCGGGGGCCGGGGGGGCTTTTTCTTCTTTTTGACTTTTAACGACTAAACTCTTCCTTTCTTCCTCATCCACCAGCGGTACTCGCGATTGGTTGGTTGGTGTGTTTAAGGGTTTAGTTGTTTTATAGTTTAAATGTTTATCTATAATAGGTATAGCAGAGGTATCACAGGGGAGCGACAGAGGAACATCAGAAGAGCTACTGAGGAGCAGCAGAGGAACATCAGAAGTCGATTTTTGAGCCTCTGCTTTTAGTTGGTCTGTTAGTGTGAATTGTGCCGGAAAATCATAGTTTTTGCCCGGTACAAAATCAATCAGCTTTTCGTCACGCAGCCATTTGCGACCGTCCAGGTAAGATTTCTTGCCGATCTGGGTTTTATTGATGATCCGGTCGTACTCGATCCGCGTACTCTTCCAACCGTTCCGATTGATCGAATCGACTATGGCCATGAATAGAATACCGTACTCGGACTTATAACCCTGCCGGTATGGCACGTCTTCCCAGAACCAGTTAATGAGTTGGATGTAGTTCATGCGCTGTAGCGACGTCCGTGACTAGTCGAGTTAGAAAGCTGTTCCTGATCGCGTATCCAGATAGACTGGCTCAGGTGCTGTGGCTTTGCGCTGATATGCATTGCCTCATTGATGGCCAATTCATCGTAGAAGGCTTTTGTTAATTCGTAGCCAGTCATAGAAAATTACTATTGATGGTAATAATTGGACTAAAGGAAAACGGACGATTGGTTCGCTTTCATGAGTTACTGCGGGATGAGGAGGTACGTCTCTGACGGGCGGTGCGCTGGACATTGTACGCTTCGGTAGCTTCCTGGATGGTGGCCGTACGATGCTGCTTTAGCCAATCAATCAGATCGGAGCGAAGGAAGTACAGTTGAGCACCGGTTGGTTTGCAGAACGGAATCTTACGGGCTGATACCATACCGTAAACCGTTTGCTTTGTAAGGTTGAGTAGCTCAGCGGCCTGCTCAATTGTCAGTACCTCATCGGCGGGCGGGGTGGCCTGTGATGTCGGTAGGTTGTTTCGAACGGCTATACTGGCCGTTTCAATCATCATCAGCCGTAGATCGGCTACGGGCATTAGTACCATTTCCATCTTGCGCGGTGTTTGCGTTTTCGATGGCTAAAATTGGCCATTTGGTACGGGCCGTAAGTGCGTATCGTGCATTCACGCACGATACGCACGATCTAGTCCTCTCTAAATTCTCTACATTAATGAAGTCAATGACTCAATTATTTTTGAGTCTGCAGGATCACTAAATACCCGTGCGTCTTTACCCATATTCAATCCTTGAAAATAGGCGTTCAGGAATTGAACAAGCTCCTTACGACGTGTACCAGTAAGGCATATGATTTTTGATGGTCTTGATCTTTCCATTGCTTCAATCCAAGCAACGATTACGCCTTTATCTTTTCCGTTATTGCCGATCCACTGATTAGCTCCATTGATGACGGGCTTTTCTGGACGGTATTTACGTAGGGCTTCGACACACTTCTCTTCGCAGCCAAGTACAAACAAGTCGGACAGGCTCCGATAATCGTCAACTGTTGGATGGCGGCGAGTATAGAGTTGGTTAGCCTGATCGACTTTCTGTTGTTTGAATGGAGATACGTACCGTTGTGTGGTGGTAATATCTCCATGGCCAAGTGCCTGCTGGACTAATCTTAGGTCGTCAGTTTGATCATATAAATGATCGGCGAACGACCGGCGAGCTGTATGACTAGATATGTTAGGGGTAGTACCAAGTCGCTTCGATACCTCCTTGAGTAATGTATTAACGTAGCTAACGCGTTTATCAATTTCCGGACCCATCCGCTCTTCTGGCCAGTGGCGAAGTTCATTTGGTAGAAATGGAAAAATAAAATCACCTGGCTCTTTGTCCTGTAAGTACGGGGTCAACAGTTTTTGTAAAAAAGGCTCGACGAGTACGAACTTTTTCTTGTCTTTCTTGTCGCTGATATACTCAAAGCGTACCCGTGTGGTGAACTGTCCATCAACCATCTCTCGAACGGTCATCAGTTGACCAACGCGGCCGCTGATGAGGTCACCAATGCGAATACCGTGCAGATAGTAAGCTGTTAGAAACAATACGCGAGCATTCTCTTGAGCCTGATCTGCCCTTGTCTCAATCGGCCAAGAAGCCTCTTCCCATGCTTGAATCTCTGCTTCGGTCATCCAACTTGGGTTTGTCGGGGCGGTGGCGAATCGCATACCACGAGTTGGATCCGCCTCCGATGGTAGGCTATGACGGGCAATATACGGCATGATATGTTGTCGCAATCGCCGTAATAGGTCAGTAGCAGTATTACGACGCGAGGATTCTGTTGAAGCTGCCCGCTTTGAGGGTTGAGTCAATAGCCACTGTTCAAATAAACGAACGCGCTCAGGCGTCAGCATGGACAAATCTATTCTGGGTGGTAAAGGCGTGTCTCTCAATTCTTGAAGTCTTTCAGGGGAGACTTCAGATATATTGAATGATCGCGGGGGTGGTAAAGGCCCAGATGCTCTACTGTTTTGCTTCCTAGCAGGAACATACCCAGTTAGGAATTCGCGTAGCTTGTTAAGCATCTCCTGATGGTTGCGCGCGTTATCATCTTGCCCGCTCTCCTGCCAATGGGCAATTTGCTCTTCGATAAATGCTGAAAGAGATTCGTCTTGGTTTCCCAGAAGTTTTGCCTTCACTTCTGCGGCCGTGTAGGTGCTACCAGTTTGAATTAGCCGCTGTATGAGGTTGGTCATGCGGTCGTGCCAAATTAGAAGGGTCTTGTTCAACAGGTCATGTTGCGGATGCGACCGAGAAATCCAGTTCCTTTTTTGCGGGTCGCCGGCCTGGTTGAACTGGTCGGGTTTTGCATAAACGCCTGTGCTGACAAACTTTTTGACGCGCAGGCTGGTGATCCGAAGCATAACCAACCGGGGAACGTCCTGGGGTTTGTCATTCGCCACCGTGTTAAGTACAAACTTATAGGTGATAGCCATTCTGTGTGATGATTATTTGACTTTAACAAGCGCTAACCTCATAAACATAAGCATTGATGAGGTTAGCGCATCTATGAATTAGTTGAAGGGGCGAAGGGTCTGCATCACAACATGCTCGCGCAGAGTAATTGCGACTATCGGCTTTGTCTCGCCACACTCTCCGAAGAAGTGGAGCAGTTCAGCCACGTAGGCAGACCACCAGTCTGCTTGCCGATGTCCGCAGAAGACGACGAATAGCCGATGCATCATCAATACCCGTTGAATCGGGGTGTAATAGGCGTAGGCTTCCTCTGCGTCGTCCGCTTTAGTAGCTTGGTCATCGGGTTCACCAAAGCCTAGATCGAGGTCGTCGAAGCCAAGGTCGAAATCGCTGAGGTCTATATTGAAGTCCCCGAATGGATTGTCATCATCTTTTGACTGGTCGTCCGATTTGGTGTCGGCAGCGAGGGGGCGGAACACCCAGGGATAAAATACATAATCCAGGTACTGGCGTAATAGAGCTAGGTCAGCCGTTAGACGGGGGGTGTGGACCGTCTGTACAATTTGAGGAGCCGATGGCTCATTGAGGGTTGGTACAGCACCTGTCGTGCTGTATTTTTGCTCCGTCTTCATGAGAACGAAAGTTTGAGTGTTGAAACCGCCCCCTTCGTTGTCCTCTGCCAAGAATGATCAGCGTTGGGGGTATCTTATGTCTGTAAGACTCTGTAAAAATAACAAAACTTATATATATATATTAAGTTATCGGTAAATTTATTTCTTTAAAGGTCTTTTATTCTCGCTTGAATATAGCATATATATATTAAGTCTTACATTTGAGGTAACAGATAAAAGACAGGCATTAAATGACAGATATAGTTAATATTACAAAGCTGGTTGGAACCCAGATTCGTGACATTAGAAAGAGCAAAGGTGTTACTCAGAAGGAGTTAGGGGAACGTCTGGGTATCTCTGAGGTTGCAGTTAATCGTTACGAAGCCGGAAATCAGAACTTGACATTGAGGACTATTCAGAAGATTGTTGACGTACTCGAAGTCAAGCTTTTTATTACGATCGTACCTGGGCCTGGCAGTAAATAGGAATGAATACAGTCCGCTAGTCGTTTTACCAGCAGTGTCAGACATGGGTAGCACTATTTGGCCAAGCCCGGCGACTATTTTATTCTGAACGATTCAATTGACTTGGTGAGAAACACAGGGTCTTTTTGATTGTATGCCGAGTAAGATTTGTACAGCTTATCACCACTAGCATGCCAATCATAATTCGATACTAATTCTAATGCATCACTGGGGTCCAATGAATATCTGGACAGTTTATGCACTATTGTGCTACGATCTTCTTCACCATAGTAGTCTCTGCTGATCGGGCTTACGTCGATTACTTTCCCCTGATAGCGAATAACTGATACTGACAAATAAAAGGCTGGCTGACTCTTACCAATGATATCCTGTCGAGGTTGGCTTCTAATAGTACCAGGCTCTATATCAATTGTCAACGTACCCACTGTCAAATCAGACGAAAGGGAGGAGCCTTTAGGGCGTAGCTTGAAGCGGATCACCTGCCGCCGATAAAAAGTCTCAGTCGAAGGACTAACGGTCTGCTGCATGGGCCGGGCAGAAACGATGTTGCCGTTGCCATCAACTCGAATCTGGTAAATGATCTTTCCGTCTTCATTAGAGTCGTCCCTGTCGAGTCGGTTATTACCAAACAACCATCCTGATATATTCAAGGCTATTTTGTGCTTCGTACGTACACTATCAGCCTGACTAATAGCTGAGTGCGAAGATAAAATCAGGCCAGCAAGGAGTAAAAACGTTTTCATGTTCAGGCAACAAAGTGGTTTTTGATGAGCGTAATATGTCGACCTGATCCTCGTCAGCCTCCAGGTACGTCCTGGCTTGATGCTGGCGGTAGGCTCCATTGACTTTATAGGTCAGGCAGGAGAGTGTCAACTCATGTTTAAATACACCCTACTTTGACCAATTAATAAATCATCACTGATACTTGCCCACGATACTAACGAGGCGTCTCTTTTGTCACTTTCTTTAGACAACAATCATAAACACCTTGCTCTTAGTGAAAGGAAGCCTCCAGTCAGACGATACGTCGCGGGCCTTAACGGTAGGGAGGGCGTAATATGGTAATCTGTGAGGCGGCGGACTCACGCGCTACGACGAACAGCTATCGACAGCAAGAGTAGAATCCATTGGAAAAAGTTGAACTAAGCAGGTAGATATAAAGAATATTAATCACACTTATGGAATTTTTTGATTTTTTAAAGAAAAAGGAGCTTGTTCAGATTGATGAGCTAAAGGCTAAGATTGAGCAAATTCAGGCAAGCGAAAACAGCTTAAAACAGCAGTTAGAAGCGGCAAACAATATCGGTTTCGAGTTGATGACTCAACTCGAAAAGTATAAGATAATCACCGACATTGAAGACGAGGCTGAACGTCGCCGAAAAAAACTAGCCGATAATTATTCAGAAAAGCGGCAGGAGCTTCAAGATCTGAACGAGAAGACTAAACAGGTGGATGCAGATTATAAAAAGGCATTTGCTACCTACACTCGGCTCAGGAAGGAAATTAGCCTTTACGAGTCTAAGCTGGACATTGTCGAATTTGGCATATATGAGCCGGTCTACGATTTTGAAAAATCGGCACAATATCAATTAGAGCAGGCTCATATCATTGATAGGCAAAAGGCAATGGTTTCCAGTGATAAGGCCGCTACCTGTCTTCGTCAATGGACGGTTGAAGGTAGTTCAGCGAAGGGGGCTGCCGTTATCAAGGTTTACAAAAAATTGATGCTACGCGCTTTTAACGGCGAATGTGACGCGTTGATCGCCAAGGTCAAGTGGAACAACGTCAACCAGATGAAAGAGCGAATGGTAAAGCTTTTTGAAAGCATAAACAAATTAGGCAGTGGCTTTACTGTGAGCATCACGAGTCAGTATCTGGAGCTAAAACAGAAAGAGTTGATCCTCGAGCACGAGTATCAGTTGAAGCGCCAGCAGGAGAAAGAGGAACTGCGGGCTATTCAGGAGGAACTGCGGGAGGAAGAAAAAGCGCGGCGGGAATTTGAACAGGCGCAGCGGGAGGCCGAGAAGGAGGAGTCGAATTACGAAAAGGCACTCGACAAAGCCCGCCGGGAGATTGAGTTGGCAACGGGGGACAAGCACGATAAATTACAAGCCCAAATTGAACGGCTCGAAGCCGAGTTGCTGGCTGCTCAGGAGAAGAAAGAACGAGCTTTATCAATGGCCCAGCAAACCAAGCGTGGGCATGTATATATCATCTCCAACATCGGTTCGTTTGGCGAGAATGTCTACAAAATTGGCATGACCCGCCGACTTGAGCCGCTAGACCGGGTGAAAGAGCTAGGCGACGCTTCAGTACCATTTCAGTTTGATGTTCACGCTATGATCTATTCGGACGAAGCCCGAACGTTGGAGAATGAACTGCACAAGGCGTTTACTAACCAAAAGGTGAATATGCTCAACTATCGCAAAGAATTCTTCAACGTCAGCCTAGATGAGATTGAGCAAAAGATCAAAGACCTCGGTTTTGATGCCGAATTTGTCCGGTTGCCCGAAGCAATGGAGTATAGAGAGACGCTGGCCATCATTGAAAAGATAAATGCGCCCCAAGAGCATAGAAGCGTTGAAGAATTGATTGCGAATGAGTTCCCTAATCAGCTACTCAACTAAGCTCTATCAAGCCTACTATTAATATCTACGCCGATTATCAGTGAGTCTGGCTACTAATAATTAGTAAACGTTAATCCTGACTCAGATTCTTTGCTTTTCGAGCCTCCTTCCAAGCAACCTGCGTCCTCGTCCTGCCAGCGTAATTTGTAGCTCCTACGTACTGCCGCATAATCGGCTGGTCACCTCGACCTGAATTCGTTGAAATTAGGAGTAGATAGGAAGGTCATTCCCAGCCCTCAGATAATGACTGACGACGAAATAAGCCAAGCAATATTAAACGAACTTCATGAGCGATACAATGATTCCATGAGGCTTCCGCTTCACATTTATGACTTTGCCAGAGGGCAACTTGGCGTCTTATTAGATGGGAGGCTTGATCTTATAATTGATCAGTTGCAGTTAGATGGCTTAATTCAGAATTTAGGTACGACTGGTGGCCACTCGGGCTTAGATTATAAATTGACCATGAAAGGTTTACGTCTAGTAACCCAAGGCAGTTGGTCGAGTTATAAAGCGGAGAAGGAAGCTGCTATTCGTAAAGTGGAAAAAGAAGCCTACTTAGCCAGCCGTAAGTTAGAATGGGAGGTTAATTATTTGTGGATTGGTATCGCCGGATTGCTCGTAGCTGTACTGACTGTCGGTTGGACGATATACCATGATCTCAGTGATGATAAGCCTACCAGGCAAGAGTTCAATCTACTCAAAGCTAAAGTAGACTCATTGCAGGGAAAGCAACAAAAGATTACGTTGCCCATACCGAGCCGGTAGAAAGGCTCGATTTATCTAAGAGTATTGGCCTTCAGATCTATTAGGCACCGCTTATTTTACCCGTGTACGCAAAAGGTGCACATGATAGAACAAGCGCCCCTCTGCCTTTCTCAATTATGCAATACTACACTTGGTACCCAGTTTCCTTCGCGTCTATGCTACCGACTGGTGAAGGCCTTTCAGAACCGAGCGGTAAAGTTGTCAAGTGGGTAGATGATACCTGGTCGAACCTGCTGTTATACGATCCGAATGTTGGCGTACAAAGCGGCTTCTACGATCCCAACGATCAGACGCTGTACCGGCACAATGAAGAATACGACTTGGATGACGAGTGCTACGACTGGGTTTACGAGGCTTGCCCGGGAGCCACTCATTTCATGGTAATCACCTTGCCAGAGGATGCAGGAGCCAGTGCCAATGGGCAATCGATTCGCCCGATACCGAGCTGGTTACTTGGCGCAGGTGGGCTTGCCAATTAAGTCGGCCTATGTTAACGTTTGGCTGTGTTGGTTTTAGATCATAGTCTAAACAGAAAGGCCACTTGATTGCTATTCGTACCTCTTCCGAATCTCCTCGGTAATGTCCAGCACTTCCTTCTCGTGCTCCTCCCGTTTGTGTGGTGATGGTAGTTTCCAATCCGTTCTCCAGTCGAACACATCATAAATGGCAACGGGGATCGCTCCCTGCCTGGCGACGTCTGCCAGGTCTTCGTCTGCCTCCAGGTACGTTCTGGCTGGGTGCTTGCGGTAAGCTCCATTGATCTGATAGATCACGTAATAGTGGGGGACGTGTGGGGTATTCGCTTTTTTGTTGGCCATTGTTTTTCTTATCTAAGTAAGGCGGGGAAGCTCCACCTGCTCCTCACAGATCAAGCGTCAATCGATCCACGGCGGCCCGCTTCTGCTCGTTAACGATCTTAGTGTATATCTGGGTACTGGCCAGGCTGCGGTGACCCAGCAGTTCGCTGATCGTCTTGATATCAGTCCCGCCTTTCAATTGCAACGTGGCGAACGTATGGCGAAAGGCATGGAACTTGATCCGGCGGCTGATCCCGGCTCGCTGGGCCCATTCCCGGAGTTTCTGGTTTTGCCAGTCAGAGTAAGCCAGATCGACGAAAACCCGATCAGCATCGATGCCCCGCTCCCCCAGTAGGCTGCGGGCTGTACTACTGAGCGGCATTGTTTCAATGCCTTCGGTCTTCTTTTGCCTGAAGCGAATATAAGCTCCCTCGGCATCGTCGTACACTTCCGACCAGACCAATTTGGCGACATCACTGTAGCGTAAGCCAGTCAGGCCCGAGAACAGCGCAGCACGCTTGAGATAAGGCAGGTCACAGTCCGTATTGGCCAGTCGTTGCAGCTCGGCCTGGGTGATAAAATCCCGTTGGGTTTCCTTAATGGTCAATCGCTCGACGCCGGATGCCGGATCGACAGCGAACAGTTTGGCCTTAGTGGCCCGTTTGGTGGCCGTCTTGAAAATGGTGAAGTAGCCGACGGCCGAGTTGAAGGCAATGGATTTCTTGACCGACTTCTTACTGTTGAGCGCCTTGGCCGTGGTGAGGTAGTCCCTGAATTCCTCGCAGAACTCGGGCGTTACGTCATCGGTCGCCAGCTCCCCATCGGCAAACAGTTTAAGGTGATTGTACACGCTCATCCAGTTGTTGCGGCTTCCCAGATCCTTGGCCTTCTCGATCTCGGCCTGTTCCAGAAAAAAGGCCAGAAAATCGACGCTAACGACCTTCTTCGCCAGAAAGCCGTAGTTACCTGCCTGCACTTCCAATTGGCGCTGAGCGCTGACATTTTGCGCCAGTGCACGCGTCTGTTTGTTGTGCTGCCGGTCGAGCTCGGTCCTGGGCTTTTCGATGAGGTACAAGCCCAGAAATTCCCGGCGCGTAGCCTTTCCCGTTTCGGGGTGCGGTATGGGCGGGTAAAAGTCGAGGTAGAGACTGAGTCGACCGTTCAGGATCGGCTTCTCACGCAGGGTAACCTTCATGTGATTTGTACCTCGACTGTTGACTATTCCTGGTAGAGGTACGACGAAGGTACAAATAGGGGCCAAGTCAACCTATAGTGGATACCTAACAAATCCTGACGGGACAACAAAAAAGCCCCATCAGGGGCCATTTTAAGCGTTTTACTAGGTGTTCACTCAATGAACGTTATCGGCCTTTAATTTCTCTTTAAAAACTTTTTTGAATTTGTCGAGCTTTGGAGCAATCACGAAGGCGCAGTAGCCCTGGTCGGGATTTTGGGCGAAGTAATTCTGGTGATACGCTTCAGCCTCGTAGAAAGTAGTGGCCGGGCTGATTTCCGTCACGATGGGCTTGGGGTAAGCACCTGATTTGTCCAGTTCAGCTTTGGCGGTTTCGGCGATGCGTTTCTGCTCATCGTTGTGGTAGAAAACCACCGACCGGTATTGGGTGCCTACGTCGGCGCCCTGCCGGTTCAGGCTGGTTGGGTCATGGCTCCGGAAGAACGCTTCGAGTAGTTCGGCGTAGGTAACCTTACTGGGGTCGTAGGTCACTTCTACGCATTCGGCGTGGCCGGTGGTACCCTCACAAACCTGCTTATAGGTGGGGTTCTTTACCTGTCCGCCTTCATAACCCGACACGGCCGATTGTACGCCGTCGAGCGTTTCAAACATGGCTTCGGTACACCAGAAACAGCCGGTGCCAAATGTTGCTTTTTCCATAGGTATAGTTGCCGCTGTGGCTTGAGAATGCATACGTTGTTTTTTTGCGGCTGTAGCTGATTGAGCAACCACAGCCGAGAAGTTGGCACTAATCCCGAACACAGCAAGCCAGGAGGCAAAAAACAGATACAGTCGGGGTCCAGCTTGGGTAATAACCATTTGGGTTGTTTTACGGTTAGATTGCCTACCGATAGAACAGGAGTAAATACGTATAAGTTTGCGGTTGGGGTTTGGCGTGTCAACCAGTTGTCGACGTACCTGAAGCGACTGCAAGCCTCCCGCTACTCTTGATTAACGTACCTGCCAAGTTTATAAACGATTACTGATGAGTAAGATAGACGCTTTCCGTTACGACGGGTCCAACAAGTTTTCTGCGAAAAAAGCCGATACAAAAATTGACGACTGGTATACCGACGATGCCGATTATGCCGCCCGGCTCCGCGAACAGGCCACCGAAATAGACGCCCTGCAAACCCGCATGTATGCTGATAATCGGTATGGGGTGCTGGCCATTTTTCAGGCAATGGATGCGGCTGGTAAAGACGGTACAATCCAACATGTGTTCACCGGTACGAACCCGATGGGCCTGCGCGTGTATTCATTCAAACGGCCTACTGAACAGGAGCTTGACCACGATTGGCTCTGGCGTACGTACCTGAACCTGCCCGAGCGGGGTACCATCGGTATTTTCAACCGGTCGTATTATGAAGAGGTGCTGGTGGTGAAGGTGCATCCTGATATTCTAACCAAGAGCCAGCGCATTCCCGCCGACCTGACCGCCGATCTCGATAAGGTTTGGAAGCACCGGTACGATGCCATTGTCGATATGGAAAAACACCTGGCCCGGAATGGTTTTCTGACGATCAAATTCTTCCTGAATGTCTCGAAAAAGGAACAGGCCGACCGGTTGATTGCCCGCATCGAGGACCCGGAGAAAAACTGGAAATTCGAGGAGCAGGATGTAGAGGAACGCGAATACTGGGCTGAGTATCAGAAAGCGTTCGAAGAGGCGATTAACGAAACGGCCTCAAAGAATTCGCCCTGGTATGTGATTCCCGCCGACGATAAAAAGAACATGCGGCTCATCGTTGGCCGCGTGCTGATCGAAGAGATGAAAAAGCTGAACATCGGCGACGTAAAACCAGACGAAGCCCGGTTTCAGGCGTTGCAAAAGCTGATTCCCAAGCTGAAGGCATAAGCGTGCAGAGGTTGTGGTATGGAGCCGCTTCACGCCGTACCCCATACCCAACTCCGCGTTTACAGGCCCAGATTGCGTTTCCAGTAGGGCGTTACAAACAGGTTATGCGGGTCCATCTGCTGGCGCAGGGTCATGAACTTATCCCAGTTCGGGTACTGGCTGCGTAGGTACGTTGTTCCCTGCGGACCACTCGGGTCGGGCAGGTATTTGCCCCAGTGCGGTCGGAAATCGAACCCGGCGGCGGGCAGTGCTTTCCAAAACCGGTCATAATAAGCAATAGGGTCTTCTTCGTTTTTGGCAAACCAGAAAATATCGATCCTGAATACGTCGGTCTGGTAAGCGGGACTCAGCCAGAACTGGCTCGATTTGGCGGCATACAGTTCCACGGAGAAGATACCGGCGTTTTCGGGGTCTTCGTAGAACGTGCGCAGGAAATTCATGGCCGCCTGGGTCTGCCCGATCGGAATCCAAAGTTCGGTAAACCAGACCGGAAACAACTCGTCGCTCATCTGATTGTCCATCGGCAGGCCATTCCACCAGATATCCTGAAACGGCTGGTTCTCGCTGTCGCTGACAAAAAACTTCAGAATCATGTGCAACACGCCATCCTGAATGCTTTCGAGCTTCTCGACCAACTCCTGATAGGTCGGGCTGGTGGGGCCAAACCATTTCGCGAATAGAAACTCAAGCCAGTTAGGTAGCCGGTCGACAATCTCGAATAACCGACCCGCCAAATATTCTGTCAGTTCCTGGCTGCCCAGAATATAAGGCACCTCCAGATACGGCTTCGGAACAAAGGTTTGCCAGTTGGTAAAGGCATCGGTGCGGGCAGCCTGCCAGATCACCATCTGTTGTTCGGCTGCTTGTGGCCACCACATCAGGCGGGTGTAATCAGTGGCTTGTAAGAACCCTTGCAGACCTGGCTTCGTGGCATCGCCCGCACCAAATAGATCGACCAGGGCGCAATCATCCTGCTGAAACGTTTGTTCGCTGCCGCTGATATTGAAGGCTGGAATACACTGATACGTGGCTTCTACCACAATACCCATCAGGCCCATGCTGGCGAAAGCAGCCCCGAAGAAAGGGTCGTCCGGGTTGTTGTCGGCGGGGCGCTCGAACGTTCGTTCTTCTACGCCCGTCTCGCCATGATAAACCACCTTGACGCGCCGAAGGGCATCTTCAAACGCAAATTGTGTTGACCCGCCCGACGAACCCGTAGCCATGAATCCGCCGATGGTCTGGTGCGTAATGCCCCCAAGATCGGGTAGTGCCCAGCCCGGTGGCGACTGTCGTCGGCCGTTGGCGTCTAGCGGGTCGAGCTGGCTACAGAGCGAATTTTCGGTGGTCGAAACGCCGGTGGGATCAAACGGATCGAGGCCCAGATGGCAGCCCGCCTGTACCGTTACCAGACCGGTGGCGCTATCCAGCGAAACCGCGTTCAGGTACGACAGCATAATGTGCAGCGTCTGGGTAACGGTGGCCGTTTGTTGCGTGAGTGGAAACGAATGACCAGACCCACGCACCGAAACGGTTTGATTGTCTTGTCTCGCCTGCCGAAGAAGGTCTTTTACATCATCTATAGAATGAGGCAGGTAAAATAGAGTGCCGTTAATTAGCTGTGATTGCATCAGGGATCAGTATCAATAGGTAGGGTCGAAATGTACTGAGAAGCTACCTCTGCTAGCTGAAAATTGATTAAGCGTCGTTGGTGCAACCTAATCAGCTGTGCTGCTTAAGCTATTGATTGTCAATTGATAATGTTAGATCGGAGGGCAAGCGCCTGATTGCCACTGATCCTGGAGCGCCTGACCGTGAGCCAGTAAACAAATTGGTCGGGGTTTGGTTGAAGAAGCGGTGGCCCGCAGCGCCAAAAAAATACTGGTGCCACCCATACGTACTCACTCAACTATGAAAAAGATACAGTCAGGTACGTTCCGCTTCGACGGCACCAAGCCCTACGCTGCCCACGATACCCCCACACTCGTTGATCCATTCTATACCAATGAAGCCGACCGCGCCCGACAGCTCGACGCGCTTAGTGAGCGGATGGATCAGGCTCAGAATCAAATGCATGCCCACGAAAAGTATGGGCTCGTTGTTCTGTTTCAGGCGATGGATGCGGGCGGAAAGGACAGTAGCATCCGGCATGTGTTCAAGGGTGTAAATCCGTCTCGCTTCAAAATCGCGTCGTTTAAAAAGCCGGGAAAGACCGAACTGGCACATGATTTCCTGTGGCGATTCTGGCAAAAACTACCCGAACGAGGCACCATCGGTATCTTTAACCGGACCTATTACGAGGAGGTATTAGCGATGAAAGTGCATCCCGAACGGCTGGAAGATAGCAACGTACCTGACGAATTTATCAGCAACCTGCCCAAACTCTGGAAAGAACGCTACGCTGATATTGCCCAATTTGAGGACTACCTGCATCGGAACGGCTTTCGGGTGGTGAAATTCTACCTGCACGTTTCGAAAAAAGAACAGGGAAAACGCCTCATCGCCCGGTTAAAAGACGACGAGAAACAGTGGAAACTCAGCGACAATGATTTAGTTGAGCGGCAACAGTGGGACAACTACATGCAGGTATATGAAGACGCGATCAACGCCACTGCCACAAAGACGGTCCCCTGGTACGTGATTCCCAGCGACGATCGCGATAACCAACAGCTACTCATCGCCCACATCATGACCGAAATCTTGGAGTCATTGCCCGTCACCTTCCCGGAGAAAGACGATAAAGAAGCCAAACGCCTGATCAAAGAAATTGAAAAACAGGACGCTGTCATTAGGTAGTCATTATGCTGGGCTGTCATTAGGTAGTCATTACGCTGCGCTGTCATTAAGTAGTCATTACGCTGGGCTGTCATGAAGTGGTCATTCATAGTTCAACGACAAATGACAATCAATGACCACTTCATGACAGCGCAGCATAATGACTACCTAATGACAGCGCAGCGTAATGACCGCCTACTTCACCGCTTTAACAACGTACCCAGCTTCGCGGAGGAGGTTTAACAGGCCGTTGGGGCCGGGGAGGTGACCAACGCCGACAGCAATGAAGGTAGACCGTTCAGCTATGACGGGCCGTAGCTGGCTCATCCAGCGCAGGTTACGGTCGTCGATCAGGGCGTATAGGTCGGCGGGGCTGTCGCTTTCTCGCTGAAACAGGTTCCACATACCCTCGAGGTCGGCGCGCAGGTACATATCGGTGAGGCTGGTTCCAGGTGTTGTGGGTACGTTCTTTTGTTTCACCATCTTCACCAGTTGCTCAGCCTGTTGCTCAACGGGCTGGCGGTCGTAGAGTAAGGTCAGTTGTTGTTCCAGCGTTTCAAGGCCTTTGAGCGGTTTTTGCCTGGCCTGGGCCTGCTTCACGAAATAGAGGTCGATGGGCTGCCCGGAGAATCTGGTGAGCGTATCAGACCGTTGCCGGGCATAGGCCACACTGAGTGCCGTGGCAATGATGACCGGTTTTACCTGGTTATAAAACGAAAGTTCCTGACCCGTTACCGCGTTAAACTCATCGGCTACCAGTTTGTAATCCGTCGCGTCGATGAGGCGGATCAGGTTGTTATCGGCCATCGTGGCGTACTGCCTCACTTTCCCGGCGGCCGATGAGTCGAATACCATTTCAACCACCACACCCTCTGCCTGCTCGAAGTGAATCCGGGTCAGTGAATCCTGTTTCAGGTAGCTATCGCGCAGGATATGATAGGTGCCGAAGAGGTAAGACGGTTTTTTCAGGCCGTTGCCCGATAGTTCCCAAAGCAGTGACTGCGCCCGTCCGGCTGTGCCGGAAAACAGTAAGGTAACGAGTAGGAAAGAGAACTGGCGCATAACGGTGAATTCTTGGATTTGTACGTTAATTCAAACCGTCTACCCCGGAAAATCGTGGTCTTGTCTATTTCTTAACATACGGCTGAACAGCACACTGTACTTTTGGTGTACTACTAACAAATAGCGTGCCCTCACCGTTAGTTTACTGATTCACCGGACACAACCAGATTAGGAATGAAATCTATACGTCTACTTTGCCTATTGTTGATTTTCAATGCGTTGGGAATCAGTATGCAGGCACAGGATAAACTCACCGTTAGTGGCTACGTCAAAGACGCATCGGATGGCGAAGGGCTGATCGGCGTGTCGGTCTACAGTAAAGAGAGCGGCACCGGAGCCGTGACTAATAACTACGGGTTCTACTCGGTTACCCTGCCCAAAGGAACCTACACGTTTGTGGTCTCCTACGTAGGCTACGAAAAAGAAACCCGCACCGTAACCCTGGCTGATCAGAACGTGCGGCTTGATCTTGAACTTAAAGAAGAAGGGCGCGACCTGAAAGAACTCGTGGTGTCGACCCGCCGCGAAGACGATAATGTATCCAACATTGAGATGAGCGTGAATCGGGTGGATATCAAAACGATTCAGCGCATTCCGGCTTTGCTCGGCGAAGTAGATGTGGTGCGGAGTATCCAACTGTTGCCCGGCGTGTCGACGGTGGGCGAGGGGGCTACGGGTTTCAACGTGCGCGGGGGCGGCATTGATCAGAACCTGGTGCTGCTCGACGAAGCGCCGGTCTATAACTCATCGCACCTGTTCGGTTTCTTCTCGGTTTTCAACCCCGACGCCGTAAAAGATGTGAAACTCATCAAAGGCGGTATCCCGGCCATGTACGGCGGCCGGATCGCCTCTATTCTGGATGTTCGCCTGAAGGAAGGAAACTCGAAAAAAGGTGAACTGAACGGAGGGATCGGGTTGATATTTAGCCGGTTGTCATATGAGAGGCCATTGTTCAAGGGGAAAGGATCGTTCATTGTTGCTGGTCGCCGTTCGTATGCCGATGTACTGGCGCAGCCATTTCTGACGGGAAACCTGAAAGGGTCGCAGTTTTATTTTTATGACCTTACGGCTAAAGGCAACGTGCATCTCAACGAGAAAAACACGCTGTTTCTGTCGGGCTATTTCGGGCGCGATGTGTTCGGAGCGGATTTTGGCTTCAACTGGGGCAATGCCACCACCTCGCTGCGCTGGAATAAGGTGTTCAATGATAAACTCTTTCTGAACACGACGGCCTTCTACAGCAACTACGATTACTCGCTGGACTCTGACCTTCGGAAAAAAGCCGAAAACGCCAACGATTATTTTCGTACCAATTCCAAGATCGTCAACTACAGCATCAAGCCCGATTTTACGCTGTACTGGAATAAAAACACGGTCACCTTTGGTGGGCAGGCGTTGTTCTACGATTTTCAGCCTGGTACTGCCACCGCCGCCAGTGCCGGCGTGGTTCGCTCGTTTGGTTTGAAGAACAAATACGCGCTGGAAAGCTCGCTTTATATAGGTAATGAACAGCAAACGACCGCCCGTCTACAGCTTCAGTATGGTTTGCGATACTCGTTCTACCAGTACCTTGGCCCCGGCGAAGTATATACCCTCGGTCAGTCAGATACGCCGGGTTTACGCAGCCGGCCCATAACCAACACAAAGACCTACTCGCCGGGCGAAACCATTCAGACTTACGGTAACCTGGAACCCCGGTTTGCGTTGAAATACGACCTGACGCCCGGTAGCTCGGTGAAAGTAAGCTATAACCGGCTGGCGCAGTATGTCCACCTGCTCTCGAACACCACCGCCTCAACGCCCCTCGACGTCTGGACGCCCTCGACCAATAACGTAGCGCCACAACTGGCCGACCAGGTGGCGGCAGGCTATTTCCGCAACTTCGGCGGCACGGATGGTAACCTGTTCGAAGCGTCGGTAGAAGTGTATTACAAATCGCTGCAAAACCAGATTGACTACATCGACCGGGCCAATCTGGTGCTGAATCAATACCTGGAAGCTGATTTGTTATCGGGCAAAGGGCGGGCCTACGGGGCCGAGTTTTATTTGCGTAAAAGCAAAGGACAACTCAACGGTTGGGTGAGCTATACGCTGGCCAAAACCGAGCGCTTGGTAGAAGGCGTCAACGAAAATAACTGGTATCCAACCCGCTTCGACAAGCGCCACACCGTAAATGTCGTAGCGCTCTATGACCCGATCAAATCGAAGCGCTGGAGTTTCTCGGCCACGTTTGTACTGGCCAGCGGAACGCCCGCTACATTCTTCAGCAACCGTTACACATTTCAGAATATAGCCGTGGGCACCAACCCCGACGATGTGCGCAACAACTACCGGATTCAGCCCTACCACCGCCTCGATCTGGCCGCCACGTTGCAGGGACGTAAGAAGCCCGGTAAACGGAAAGAAGATAACTGGGTGTTCTCGGTGTATAACGCCTATGCCCGCAAAAACCCATTCTCAGAATATTACCGGGCCAACCCTGAAAACGTCTTCCAGACGCAGGCCATTCGGTATTCGGTTTTCGCCACGGTCATTCCATCGGTTACCTACAACTTCAAATTCTGAGCCGTCAACCCCGCTAAAACGGGGTAAGCTGTACCTGGCCTTTGTGCCTCAGATAGTCACTCATCATGAAATCACCTGCTTACATAGTCATTTTTATGCTGGTGGCCGCCGCCGCACTGAGTAGCTGCGAAACGGTCATCAACGCCAATATCGCGTCGGCTCCTTCGCAGTTGGCGGTCGATGCCTGGTTGACCGATCAGCCCGGCGAGCAACAGATCAAGCTGACCCAGACAGTCAACTATTTTAACAACGCCACGCCAACACCCGCGCTGAACGCCAGCGTGACCGTGGGCGATAACACCGGCCGGGTGTTCAGCTTCACCGACCCTGATAATGATGGGGTGTACACCTGGAAACCAGCCAACGCCAAAGACACGACCAGAATAGGGGTGATCGGACGTACCTACGGATTGCAGATTCAGCATCAGGGCGAAACCTACGTATCCGCTACCCAGATGCCCCGGATTCCGCGGATCGACTCGCTCACTTTTTTTAAAGATAGGGTAACGCCGCTATCAACGGAAGAGGGGTATCGGGCCGAGTTTTTTGCAACTGACCTGCCCGGCGCCGTTGATTATTACTACATCCGGTTCTATCGGAATGGGCAGTTGCAGGTACGTACGCAGGATATTGTGCTGGCTTACAATGGGGCATTCCGGGGAAGCGCCGACACCGATGGGCTGATGTTTATCCGTCCGATCCGGCGGTCTATCAACCCGGAAAAACTGTACGCGCTGAATGATTCCGTCCGCGTTGAACTACGGACGATTACGTTTGAAGGCTATACGTTTTGGGAGTTACTGAAGGCACAGTTACAGAATGCGGGTTTGTTTGCCACCCCGCCTTCCAACGTACCCAGCAATATTCGGAATCAGAAAACGGGTGGTCAGGGAGCGGTTGGTTTCTTTCTGGTGTCGCCCGTCCGCACACGCACTACGGTGGTATCGAAAGAGAATCTACGCAACGGGGCGTGACAGGCCAACTATCTTGCGGCCAAGCACATAAATAGCCATAGCGCCGATAATAAACAGGCTGGCCGAAACAGTCAGGAACACGCCAACGAAGGCGAGGCACGTCAACACAAAGAGGAGCAGGCTTTTCATAAAAAATGGCGATAAGAATAACTAGTGTTATTCTTATCGCCATTCAATTTTTGTGCCAACTCGTTTAGGTTTATGAAATCTTCGCCTTCAGATACTCAATGACTACGTTCAGGCCTTTCTGGTAATGTATATTATTGGGAATCACGATGTCGGCCTCGGCGCGATAAGGCTTGATAAACTGCTTGTACGTTGGCTTAACGTGGTTTTTCCAGCGATACATCACGTCATCCAGATCATAGCCGCGCTCTTCTGCATCGCGTTTCACGCGCCGTTCGAGCTTGATGCTGTTTTTGGCGTCGATGAAAATCTTCAGATCCATTTGGTCGGATAACTCCCGGAAGTGAAACACGAAGATGCCTTCTACCACGATAATGGGCGCGGGCTCAAACGTGAGCATCGTTGGAATAACATCGGGGTTATTGAAGGTGTACTCCTTCTGAGTTACTATTTCGCCCCTGCGCAGCATACCGATATGTTCGGCGTACAGATGATGGTCGATGGTTTCGGGCATATCGAAATTATGGATACCCTGGTCATCAACGGCAATTTCGCTAAGGCTGCGGTAATAATTGTCCTGCGAAATGAGGCAGACCTGATGCGGCTGAAACGCATTGAGTAGTCCTTTTAGAAACGACGTTTTCCCGGACGCGCTGCCGCCGGTGATGCCAACAATGTATGGTTGCACAAGTATTGATGAATAAGTACGGTGATAACTGACGGCCAATGTACCTGACCACTCCTTATACAAAGGTACATACGCAGGCTGTAGACAAGCTTATTTGTGGACTCTGCGACTGCCCTATGTTATGATAAAAATACGGGCGTACAACGACTTTTGGCCTTAAAATGCTTGCGTAATCAAGTAGAACACTGTTCCTTTACAGCGTTATTACGCAATCAGCGAAATTTCGCTAAAAGAATAATGATTACAGACGCTCCTGCCACGCAACTAAATCGGTTCAGCCAGACGCTTACCCAAAAGATGGATAACCCCGCCGCCAAAGCCATGCTTTACGGAATTGGGTTGACCGCCGACGATATGCAGAAGCCCCAGATTGGCATTGCCAGCACGGGCTACGAAGGAAACACCTGTAATATGCACCTCAACGGGTTGTCGGTTTATGTGAAGCAGGGAATTCAGGCGAGCGGGCTGGTAGGGCTGATTTTCAACACCATCGGCGTCTCCGACGGCATGACCAACGGTAACGATGGCATGCGCTACTCGCTCCCCAGCCGTGATCTCATTGCCGATAGTATCGAATCGGTGGTAATGGCGCAGTGGTACGACGGGGTAGTAACTGTAGTTGGTTGTGATAAAAACATGCCCGGTGCTGTCATGGCAATGGCTCGTCTCGACCGGCCCGGTATCATGGTTTACGGCGGCACCATCCGCTCGGGCCATTATAAAGGACAGAAACTCGATATCGTGTCGGCATTTGAAGCCCTCGGTAAGAAGTACGCTAATGCTATTTCCGACGAAGATTACGAAGGTGTTATCCGTAACTCGATTCCCGGCGCGGGTGCCTGCGGAGGGATGTACACGGCCAACACCATGGCCAGCAGCATTGAGGCGATGGGTCTGAGCCTGCCGTTCAGCAGCAGCTACCCGGCTACGCACGAAGGCAAGCAGGAAGAGTGCAAAAAGATTGGTGCCGCCATGCGCGTGCTGCTCGAACGCAACATCACGCCCGCCGACATCATCACCCAAAAGTCGCTGGAGAACGCGCTGACAGTGGTTATGGCCCTTGGTGGTTCCACCAACGCGGTGCTCCACTATCTGGCCATTGCCCGTGCGGCAGGCCTGAATTTATCGCTCGACGATATTCAGGCAATCAGCGACCGGGTACCGTTCCTGGCCGATCTGAAGCCCAGCGGCAAGTATTACATGGAAGATATGCTGGCAATCGGTGGTGTGCCGGCGGTGATGAAATACCTCTATCAGAACGGCATGATTCATGGCGATTGCCTGACGGTAACGGGCAAAACCGTAGCAGAAAACCTTGACGAGATTCCTGAGCTGAACTTCGAAACCCAAAGCATCGTACGTCCGCTCAGCAATCCGATCAAGGCTACGGGCCACATCCAGATTCTGCGCGGAAACCTGGCCCCCACGGGTTCAGTGGCCAAGATTACCGGTAAAGAAGGCCTGCGTTTTGAAGGGGTCGCCAAAGTGTGCGAGCACGAAGGCGAAGTCATCGAGGCCTTGTCGAAAGGGGAGATTTTGCCCGGCCAGGTAATCGTTATTCGGAATAGCGGCCCTAAAGGGGGGCCTGGTATGAGCGAAATGTTGAAACCAACATCGGCCATCATGGGTGCCGGTCTTGGCGATAAAGTAGCCCTCATCACCGACGGCCGTTTCTCGGGGGGCACCCACGGTTTCGTGGTCGGCCACGTAACCCCCGAAGCATTTGACGGTGGCCCTATCGCGTTTGTAAAAGATGGTGACCTCATTACGCTCGACGCCGTTGGTCGCGAACTGACGCTGCACATATCTGATGAGGAAATGGCTGAACGCCGTAGCCACTGGACGCAGCCAGCTCCGCCATTTACGAAAGGCGTGTTGGGCAAATACATCCGCAGCGTAAAGTCAGCCAGCGAAGGCTGCGTAACGGACGAAGCGTAGTTTGCGTTATTTATAAAACGCTAATTGACAAGCATATGAACGTCATTGAACAAACAGTTAAGGTGCAGAACGGAGCTATTGACCTGCACATTACTGTCCCGGAAAGCCTGGATGGCTATTTGGTGAAAGCTGTGATCGTGTACGAAAAGGTTGATATAACTACTGAAGAGCCAAAACGTACGGGATTAAGCAAGCACCGAGGCGCTTTTGCCCACTTGCCCCTCGAACAACGACTGGAAATGCAGAAGCAATTAGACGATATGCGGAACGAATGGGAGAGGCCTATCTGATCGATACTTCCGCCTACAGCAAGTATTTGAGTGGGCTATTGGGAACAGAGCAACTCGATTTAATAGCTGATGTAGTTGAGGCTGGGCCAATCATTTCGGTGATAGTCCAAATGGAATTACTGAGTTGGGTGTCAACTACTAAGCAAGTTGAAATACGGGTACGTGAGTTTATCGAAGCATCGGTTATAATGCCTCTGTCTGAACCTGTTATTCTTCAAACCGTCAAACTACGGCGGCATTATAGAGGGCTCAAACTACCCGACGCCATTATTGCAGCTACGGCCATAGTGCATGACTTTACCTTATTGTCGACAAATGACAGTGATTTTACCAAGATAACGGGCTTGAAATACCGAAGTCTAACCGCCTGAAACCATGTATACCGACACCGTCCATACGCTTCCCAAGGGCTTTTCTGCCATAGAAGTTGCCAGCAAGTCCATTCGTTTTTCAATGCCGTCTGACCTGCAAACGGGGGCGTTGTTGAAAGCGTTGGTTGGGTCGAAACCAAAGGCGCGTGTGCTGGAGATCGGGACAGGCACAGGCCTGGCAACGTCGTGGTTACTGGCCGGGATGGACGCGGACTCGTCGCTGCTGTCGATTGATAATGAAGCCACGTACCTGGCCGTTGCCGATAACATTCTGGGCGACGATGCTCGTTTGCAACTTCTCTGCACCGACGCAGGTACGTGGCTGGAAGCTGAAAATCAAACCCGGCAATTCGATTTCATTTTCGCCGACGCCTGGCCCGGTAAATACGCGAATCTCGATGCGGCGCTGGGTACGTTGTCGGCGGGTGGTATGTACGTCATCGACGACATGTTGCCGCAACCCAACTGGCCGGAGGGGCATGCCGAAAAGGTCGACAAACTGGTTGCTGACCTGGAAAGCCGCGATGACCTGCAGCTTGTGAAAATGGCCTGGTCAACCGGAATTCTGATTGCCACGAAGAAGTAACTGACTGAACACAACAAACTGAACAACTTACACGTACCACGCTATGGAAACGGTCAGTGTATTGCCTGAACTCACAATTGAACCGACGGAAATCAAATTGATGTCGGGTTCGGAGGCCCTTATGCGCTCGCTGGTAGCCGAAAAGGTCGATACTATTTTTGGTTATCCCGGTGGCGCTATCATGCCTGTGTATGATGCGCTTTACGATTTTCAGGATCAGATCAATCATATTCTGGTACGTCATGAGCAGGGTGCCGGCCACGCCGCGCAGGGCTATGCCCGGATGCAGGGCCGCGCGGGTGTATGCCTCGTTACCTCAGGCCCGGGAGCTACCAACCTTGTCACGGCCATTGCCGACGCCCTGATCGACTCTACACCGCTAGTGTGCATTGTGGGGCAGGTAGGTAAGAAACTGCTGGGAACCGATGCGTTTCAGGAAGCCGACGTAATGGGCGTAACGATGCCGATCACCAAATGGAACTACCAGATTACCAGTGCCGATGAGGTGCCGGAGATTATGGCCAAAGCGTTCTACATCGCGCAGTCGGGGCGGCCGGGTCCGGTATTGATCGACATGACCAAGTCGGCGCAGCTTGAATTGATGACCCAGCCATTTGTGTACGAACGCTGCCAGACAATCATCAGCTACCGGCCGCGTCTGGTGCCCAAAATGGAACAGGTTGAAGCAGCGGCAAAGCTGATCAACGAAGCGAAGCGCCCGTACATTTTCGCTGGTCATGGTGTGCAACTGGCAAAAGCTGAAGCCGAGCTGCTGGCGTTTGCCGAAAAAACGGGTATTCCGGTTGCCACCACACTACTGGGCCAGTCGACTATTCCGACCAGCCACCCCAACCATGTGGGGTGGCTGGGTATGCATGGCAACTACGGCCCCAACGTACTGACGGACCAGGCCGACGTAATTATTGCTATCGGTATGCGGTTTGACGACCGGGTGACAGGCGACGCCAGTAAGTACATCCGGCAGGCCAAGGTGATCCATATTGAAATTGACCCTGCCGAAGTCGACAAAATCATCAAGGCACATGCCCCGATTGTTGGCGATGCGAAGGAAGTGCTGAAAGCACTCTTACCGCTGGTTCATGATAACGATCATACCGTATGGCGCAACGAATTCCGGAAATACGACGCCATCGAGAATGAGGCGATTACGGCACCAGAGCTATCAGGCGATACCGAAAAGATCAAGATGGCCGAAGTAATTGACCTGCTGTCGCGGAAAACCAACGGTGACGCCGTACTGGTAACCGACGTTGGTCAGCATCAGATGATGGCATCGCGCTATTATCAGTTCCGGCAGAAGAACAGCCTCGTTACGTCGGGCGGAATGGGTACAATGGGCTTTGCCTTGCCTGCTGCTTTCGGTGCGCAGGTCGCCGCTCCTGACAGGCAGGTAGTCGCCATCATCGGCGACGGTTGTTTTCAGATGACGTTACAGGAACTGGGCACCATTGTGCAGAATAAGCAGCCGGTGAAAGCCATCATCCTGAATAACAACTTTCTGGGGATGGTTCGCCAGTGGCAACAGCTTTTCCACAGCCGCCGCTATTCGTTCGTGGAGTTGCAAAACCCTGATTTCGTAACCATTGCTAAAGGGTTCGGTATGGCGGGCCACACCTGTAATGAGCGCGAAACGCTGTCTGATTCCCTGGATCAGATGCTCGCCTACGACGGCCCATACTTGCTGGAGGTGATTGTCGAAAAAGAAGAAAACGTGTTCCCGATGGTACCCGCCGGTGCCAGCGTGTCACAAATACGATTGAAATAGTCATTATGCTTCGCTGTCATTTATGGTCATTGAGTAGTCATTTAGTCGTTCTCTGTACAATCGATGACGGCGAAGCCTAATGACAGCGTAGCGTAATGACAACAAATGACCTTTTTTATGACAACCTACACCATTTGCATTTTTACGGGCAACACTATCGGGTTGTTGAACCGCATCACCATCATCTTTACCCGGCGACGAATCAACATCGAAAGCCTGACGGTATCGGAGACGGAGCGGAAAGGCGTGTCGCGCTTTACGATCGTTATCCGGCATGAATCACGCGATGAAGTAGAGAAAATTGTACGGCAAATCCGGAAAATAGTGGAAGTGCTGGCCGTTTTTGGCTACCTCAACGACGAGATCGTGTTCAACGAAATTGCCCTGTTCAAAATCTCGACCCCACTGGGTAGCAAACCGCTCGACGTGGAAACGATTAACAAGCAGCATAAAGCCTGGGTCGTATACTGGGGTCTCGACTATGTCGTGATTGAAAAGACGGGGAATGAAACCGAGATTTTTGCCTTCTTCGAATACCTGCGCCAGTATGAGATTCTGGAGTTTGTTCGCTCGGGCCGGGTAGCCGTTGGCAAGACGGAGAAAGGCCTTGTCGAATACCTGCCCGAAGCTGAATGGGCTTACTACTTATAAATCGAAATACACTAATTTTTTACCATCTAAATACAGTACCAGAATGGCACAAATTAACTTCGGCGGAACGGTCGAGAATGTCGTAACCCGCGAAGAGTTTCCGCTTGAGACCGCCCTCGAAACACTCAAAGACGAAACAATCGCCGTTATCGGCTACGGTGTACAAGGCCCCGGCCAGTCACTGAACATGCGTGAAAATGGCTTCAACGTGATCGTAGGCCAGCGTAAAGGTAAAACCTACGATAAAGCGGTAGCTGATGGCTGGGTCCCCGGCGAAACGTTGTTTGAAATCGAAGAAGCCCTCGAAAAAGGAACGATCATCTGCTTCCTGCTGTCAGATGCCGCCCAGATCGAACTGTGGCCAACGGTGAAAGCCGCGCTTGTTCCTGGTAAATCACTGTATTTCTCGCACGGCTTCGGCGTGACGTATAAAGAGAAAACCGGCATCATCCCTCCACCTGATGTCGATGTGTTCCTGGTGGCTCCCAAAGGCTCAGGTACGTCGCTGCGTCGTTTGTTTGTAGAAGGTAAAGGGCTAAACTCTAGTTTCGCCGTGTATCAGGATGCCAGCGGAAACGCACGCAACAAGTGTATCGCGATGGGTATCGGTGTAGGTTCAGGCTACCTGTTCGAGACTGATTTTTATAAAGAAGTAACGTCTGATTTGACCGGCGAGCGGGGTACGTTGATGGGTGCCATTCAGGGCATCTTCGCGGCTCAATATGAAGTACTGCGCGCCAACGGACATAGCCCATCCGAAGCGTTTAACGAAACGGTTGAAGAACTGACTCAGTCGCTGATGCCACTCGTGGCCGAAAACGGTATGGACTGGATGTACGCCAACTGCTCGACAACGGCTCAGCGCGGTGCCCTCGACTGGTGGAAACCCTTCCGCGATGCCACCAAACCTGTTTTCGAGCAACTATATAACTCGGTGAAAACGCAGGAGCAGGCCGAAATCAGCATCACCCGCAACTCACAGCCCGACTACCGCGAGAAACTCGAGGTGGAACTGGCCGAACTGCGCGACTCTGAAATGTGGCAGGCTGGTGCCGCCGTGCGCAACCTGCGTCCAGAGCGTAGTTAGGCTAGAAACGTCATTAGGCTTTGCCGTCATCAAGTAGTCATTAGGCTTTGCCGTCATCAAGTAGTCATTAGGCTATGCCGTCATTAGGTAGTCATTTGTAGTCATTCGTTGTTTCTTTACAATCAGTGACTATGGATTACCACTTAATGACGGCAAAGCCTAATGACAGTAAATGACGGCATAGCCTAATGACTTTTTCTATTTATGGGGATTAACGACTTGCAGATTTATCAGTTGGCCATGACATTGGGCGAACAGGTTTGGGCCGTTGTTGTTCACTGGGATTTATTTGCCAGAGATACGGTTGGTAAGCAGGTTGTGCGTTCGGCCGATTCGGTAGCGGCAAACCTTAGTGAAGGCTTTGGACGTTATCACTTCAAGGAGAATATTCACTTCTGTTATATTGCTCGTGGTTCACTACTAGAAACCAGAACGTGGCTTGATAAAGCAAGACGAAGACAATTAATCAATGATGAAGTCTACGCGCAGTTTGACCGTGACATAAACATGCTTGGCGTTAAACTCAACAACTACTTAAAGACATTGGGTAAAAGGAGCACCTCGGCGCAGAATGCTGTTGGAGAACCAGAAACAAGTTATCAGACAAGCAGGAGCTCAGCAGACTGGGATGATAACGCGCCTGATATCGCCGACGCCGTAAAATAAATGGGGTGGCCAGCTTGGCACGACCTAATGACAATAAATGACCACTTCATGACCACTAATGACATTTCTCTTCCCGATTTAGACAACATCTATCTGGCCGCCGAACGGTTAAGAGGAGTTGCTTTTCATACGCCGTTACAGGAGAATCTAAATCTGTCGGAACGGTATGGTGCCACGATCTTTCTGAAACGGGAAGATTTACAGGTGGTGCGGTCGTACAAGATTCGGGGCGCGTACAACAAAATGGCCAGCCTGTCGGCCGACGAGCTGGCGAAAGGCGTTGTCTGTGCCAGTGCCGGTAACCACGCGCAGGGCCTGGCCTACGCCTGCCGGAAAATGGGCGTGAAAGGCACTATTTTCATGCCGACGACTACGCCCAACCAGAAGGTGAAGCAGGTGAAGCTGTTTGGCAAAGAGTTCGTCAACGTAGTGCTGATCGGCGATACGTACGACGACGCTTTCCATGCCGCAACTGAGTATGTGCAGACTCACGACAGCACCTTCGTGCACCCGTTCGACGATGTGCTGGTGATGGAAGGGCAGGGCACGGTTGGGCTCGAAATCTTCAAAGATTCCAATTTCAAGATCGATTACCTGCTCATGGCCATTGGTGGTGGCGGACTGGCTTCAGGTGTCTCGACGGTATTTAAACAACTGAGTCCGAAAACGGAACTCATTGGTGTTGAGCCACTTGGCTCGCCGTCGATGAAAGTGGCTATGGAAGAAGGCCATGTGGTTACGCTCGACCACATCGATAAATTTGTCGACGGAGCCGCCGTAAAACGGGTTGGCGACACAACGTTCGAAATCTGCCGCCGCAACCTTGACCGGGTGCTGCTGGTGCCAGAAGGAAAGGTGTGCACCACTATCCTGGAACTCTACAACGAAGAAGCCATCGTAGCTGAGCCCGCCGGAGCACTAACCATTGCCGCGCTGGATTTGATCAAAGACGAAATTAGGGGGAAGAACGTTGTTTGCCTGGTTGGTGGCGGTAACAACGACATTACACGCACCGAAGAGATCAAGGAACGTTCGTTGCTCTACGAAGGGCTGAAGCACTACTTCATTATCCGATTCCCCCAACGTGCCGGTGCTTTTCGTGACTTTCTGGAACTGGCCCTCGGCCCTAACGACGATATCACGCTATTCGACTATGCCAAGAAAACGAATCGCGAACGGGGCTCGGCGTTGGTAGGTATTGAATTAAAGAGCAAAGCTGATTTTGAGCCGCTGATCGAACGCATGAAAGAAGCCAAAATCCAGTTCGAGTATATCAACGACAAACCCACCCTGTTCGAGTTTTTGATCTGATGCTATGGCTGAAATAATGTTTTACCCGAAACGGTGGAAGCAACTGATTTATCTGTTGTTATGCGTCGCCTTTGTCGGTATAGGCGTTACTATTCTAATTAAAGACGGCGATCCGATAGCCTGGGCATGTATTGCTTTTTTTGGTTTAGGGGTAGGGGTGTTTGGTGTGCAACTTTTTCCTGGTGCTGCTTACCTTACATTAACGCAGGAGGGGTTCGAGATGTGCTCTCTTTTTAAAAAGCATTTCACTCCCTGGAAAGACGTTGAGGCGTTCGGCCTTGGTGAGCTGGGTATCCGAAAAATGGTATTGATAAAATTTGCGGCCCATGTACGCTCAATGCCGGTAGCCAGAGAACTATCGGCGTTTGTAACGAATGGCTGGGATGGCGGACTACCCGACAATTATGGCCTGGATTACAGTGAATTAGTAGCATTAATGAACCGTTATTTGGCAGAGTCAAGATTGCAGAGCTAACGCATTTAGATGTATGCTACGCGTTCCCTCGTCTATACAACCCCATCAATTTCAGTCGCTGACTATTCAGCGGCCTGACTCGGCTGGGCCTGATGGTTCGCGTTCTGACGGGGCACGAGACGGGTCGGAGATGACGTTTGTGGCGTATCGCAGCGACGTGTATCCCGAGCGGAACGAGATTTTCTTTGAAGAACATGCCGTGGTTGTGGTGCTGGAAGGGGAGAAGAAATTCAGCTCACCCACGCAGGAACTGCACGTCAGGAAAGGCGATATCCTGTTCTTTCAGCGGGGTTGTTACTCCATGAACGAGTCCATCGACGTGAATTACCGGAGCCTCGTGTTCTTCGTGAATGAGCGGCTGCTGAAAGAATTCGTCAGCCAGCATCTTAGCCTCTTTCAACGTACCCCGCCGGTCCGCCGCTCGCCGAATCGGTGCGGTGGACTTGCCCAGACAGGTTTTGAGCCTCTGCCAGAAGCGGCGATCCTGTCGTTTGCGTCATCAGGTACGTCTATTCCAGGTACGTTCACCAACTTTATTCAGTCGCTATTGCCGTATTTCGGGTCGCGCACTCCGTACCTCAACGAACTGCTTCGGCTCAAATTTCAGGAGTTGATGCTCCATCTCTTTGAACTCGATACGACCGGGCAGCTTCGCACTATTCTCTGGCAGCTCTATCAGGGGCAGAAAACCGACCTCGATTACCTGATGAGCACGTACCTGCTCAAACCGCTGTCGATGAATGAACTGGCTCGGATCTCAGGCCGTAGCCTTTCCGCCTTCAAGCGTGATTTTGAGGAACATTTTCACAGCTCACCTGGCCACTGGATCCGCCGCAAACGCCTGGAGCACGCCCATTTCCTGCTCCGCAACACCGATAAGAACGTCTCGGAAGTAAGCATGGAAATCGGCTACGAAAGCGTATCCCACTTCATTAAAGCATATAAGCTACAGTACGGCTTTACTCCAAAACGGGCGCTGGCAGCTACATAATCTGAGTGGCCACTTCGGTAAGGCATATTTGTAGCGTCTACTCCTTAATTCACTTAACTAATTCTCGGCTAATCCGAAAAAATATTTAGGAAACCAATCGGTTGCGCGTATATTTGCAACCGATTGGTTTCCTAAATGCAGTGATAAACATAATGAGACGAGATATTTTTCAGGCGATAGCCGACCCCACAAGGCGGTCAATAATTGCCTTGATTGCCTTACAGGCAATGACACCGAATGCCATTGCCGAGAACTTCAACACGACCCGACAAGCTGTTTCCAAACACCTGCGCGTACTCACAGAATGCGAGCTGGTGAAACAGGAACAACAGGGCCGGGAAATTTACTACTCGCTTGAGGTTGAAAAAATGAAAGAAGTTGATCAATGGTTAAACCAATTCAGAAAAATTTGGGAAACCAGCTTTAATCAACTCGACAATGTATTGGCAACACTTAAACAACAAAAAAATGACAACTGATTCGCCCCTTGATTTTACCGTTGACAAAACAACAAAAATGGTCTACATGACCAGAGAATTTGATGCTGACCTGTCGCTGGTGTGGGATGCCTACACTAAACCGGAAATTCTTGATCAATGGTGGGCACCTAAGCCCTGGTTTTCAAGGACAAAATTTATGAATTTTGAAGTAGGTGGACGACGGTTTTACGCGATGATAAGCCCTGAAGGACAGGAGCATTGGTCACTTCAGACATATACGTCCATTACGCCAAAAACGAATTTCAAAATGTTGAACGCGTTTGCCGACCAAGATGAAAATCCCGAATTGCCCGGTTCTGATTGGGAGTTTAATTTCAGCGAGCAAAACGGAAAAACAAAAGTTAGTATTAGTATTTACAATGAATCGCTGGCTCGTTTAGAGAAAATGATTGAGATGGGTTTCAAGGAAGGAACGGCTATGACCCTGAAAAATCTGGAAGAATTACTGGCAAAATTATCGCAGCGATAGTAAAGAAATACGGCTGCTACTAGTAATCTTTTTAGCCCCAAAAACACTGACGCGTGGCCCTTCGACAGGCTCGGCGCCCCCGGCTCAGGGTGACAGAAAACTCAAGCATGTTTATTATGAACTTGGGTAGGATTGTCACCCTGAGCCGGGGGCGCCGAACCTGTCGAAGGGCCACGCGTCAGCTATTCGGGAAGCTAAAAATGAGTGCTGCATTTTATGAGAAAGCCCCTGACTCTTTACCGGGCACGAAGTCCTGCGCGTTAGCCACGTTATGCAGTTTTACACCCACGATTGCTCTCTGAGCTAAAATCGCTATTTACTGGACGGATGGCGTGATGCGTAGTTCTGTACGGTCTGCCACTTTTGCAGAGACGTATATAAGTTCTCCGCTATAGTTATGAGTACCCCCAAAACACTATTTGATAAAGTATGGGATGCGCACGTCATCCGGCATATCGACGATGGTCCCGACGTGTTTTTTATCGACCGCCATTTCATCCACGAGGTAACCAGCCCGGTGGCGTTTCTGGGGCTCGAAGGCCGTAACGCACCCGTCCTGTTCTCTGAACGTACCTACGCTACAGCCGACCACAACACGCCCACAATCAACCAGCACCTGCCAGTCGCTGATCCGCTGTCGGCCAACCAACTGGATGCACTGGAGCGGAACAGTGCCAAATACCACATCTCGCACTGGGGACTGGGCAATCCCAAAAACGGTATCGTGCACGTGGTTGGTCCCGAAAATGGCATTACCCTCCCCGGAATGACCATCGTTTGCGGCGACTCGCATACCTCGACCCACGGCGCGTTTGGTGCCATTGCGTTCGGAATCGGTACGTCGGAAGTAGAAATGGTGCTGGCTACGCAGTGTATCATGCAGCCCAAACCGAAGAAAATGCGGATTTCGGTGAATGGCACGCTGGGTAAAGGCGTGTTGCCGAAAGACGTGGCCCTGTACATCATCGCGCAGATTTCAGCGAGTGGTGCCACCGGCTACTTCGTTGAATATGCCGGCGATGTGTTCCGCAACATGAGCATGGAAGGCCGCATGACGGTCTGCAACATGAGCATCGAAATGGGCGCGCGCGGTGGTATGATCGCCCCCGACGCCACCACGCTAACGTACCTGAATGGCCGTGATCTGGCCCCGAAAGGCGAGGCCTGGGATAAGCTGGTTCCGTACTGGGAATCGCTGAAAACCGACGAAGACGCCACGTTCGACCATGACCTGACCTTCGACGCCGCCGACATTGAGCCGCAGATTACCTACGGTACCAACCCCGGCATGGGCACCGGCGTAACCAAACACATTCCACTGGCGGCTGATCAGCAGGATGGTGATGCCAGCTACCAGAAATCGCTGGCTTATATGGGCTTCGCGGAAAACGAATCCATGATCGGTAAACCCATCGATTTTGTGTTCCTGGGAAGCTGCACCAACGGGCGGATCGAAGATTTCCGTGCGTTTGCCTCCATCGTGAAAGGCCGCAAAAAGGCGGATAACGTAACGGCCTGGCTGGTGCCGGGTTCGCATATCGTAGAGGCGCAGATCAAGGCAGAAGGCATTCTGGATGTGCTGACCGAAGCCGGGTTTGCCCTTCGTCAGCCCGGTTGCTCGGCCTGTCTGGCCATGAACGACGACAAAGTACCCGCCGGTAAATACGCCGTATCAACCTCGAACCGCAACTTCGAAGGTCGTCAGGGTCCCGGCGCCCGCACCCTGCTCGCCAGCCCCCTGGTCGCCGCCGCCGCCGCCGTCACCGGCGTTGTAACAGACCCTAGAGAATTTATTTAAACGTCATCACGCTTCGCTGTCATTAGGTGGTCATTAAGTAGTCATTTATTGTTTCCTTACGAATGACTACTTAATGACCACCTAATGACAGCGAAGCGAAATGACAACAAATGACATTTCCCCATGGCTTACGATAAATTTACAATACTCCGTAGCAGTGCCGTTCCGATGCCGATCGAGAACGTGGATACGGACCAGATTATTCCTGCCCGTTTCCTGAAAGCCACCGAACGCACCGGATTTGGCGACAACCTGTTCCGCGACTGGCGGTACAACAACGACAATACCCCCAAAGCCGATTTCGTACTGAATAACCCGACCTATTCGGGCAAAATTCTGGTGGGCGGTAAGAACTTTGGTAGCGGATCGAGCCGCGAGCATGCGGCCTGGGCCATTTACGATTATGGCTTCCGTTGCGTGGTATCGAGCTTCTTTGCCGATATATTTAAAGGTAACTCGCTGAACATCGGCATTTTGCCCGTGCAGGTAAGCCCAGAATTTCTGGAAAAGATATTCGCCGCTATCGCCGCTGATCCAACCGCGGAACTGGAGGTGAACCTGCCTGCGCAGACCATCACCCTTCTGGCTACGGGTGAAAGCGAGCCCTTCGATATCAACAGCTACAAGAAAGATAACCTCACCAACGGCTACGACGACATCGATTACCTGCTATCGATGAAACCTGAGATCGAAGCCTTCGCCGAAACAAGGCCATTTTAAAGAAATGTCATTCGCTTCGCTGTCATTTATTGTCATTAGGTAGTTATGTGTTGTTTTCGATAAATGACCATTTCGTGACAATAAATGACAGCGAAGCGAATGACATTTACTACCATGAAAACCCGCCGCTACATTGAAATAATGGATACGACGCTCCGCGATGGTGAACAGACCAGCGGTGTGTCGTTTTCAGCGTCCGAAAAACTGGCACTGGCGCAGTTGTTACTCACCGAGGTCAAGGTAGATCGCGTGGAAGTGGCATCGGCGCGGGTGTCGGCGGGCGAGTTGGAAGCCGTGAAGCAGATCACGCGCTGGGCCGCCAGTGTCGGCATGCTGGATAAAGTCGAAGTGCTCACGTTCGTGGACGGACAAGCCTCGCTCGACTGGATGAAAGCATCGGGCGCGAAGGTGATGAACCTGCTGACCAAAGGGTCGCTGAACCACCTGACCCACCAGCTAAAGAAAACGCCCGACTGCCATTTTGCCGATATTCAGCAAGTGATTAATGACGCGCAACAGCTTGGCATTCAGGTAAACGTGTATTTGGAAGACTGGAGCAATGGCATGCGTAACTCGCCTGAGTACGTAGTGCACTACCTGGACTTCATGCAGACGCAGCCCATTTGTCGCGTGCTGCTGCCCGACACGCTGGGTGTGCTGACACCAGCCGAAAGCTACACGTTCGTGCATCAGTTGGTAACTCGTTATCCGACGCTGCATTTCGATTTCCACGCCCATAACGACTACGATCTTGGTGTTGCCAATGTCATGGAAGCCATCCGGGCGGGTGCGCATGGTATTCACTTGACCGTGAACGGCCTGGGCGAGCGGGCGGGTAACGCGCCGATGGCCAGTGTCATCGCCGTGCTGCGCGATTTCATGCCCGAGGTACGTATGGGTGTCGTCGAGAAGTCGCTGTATCAGGTGAGTAAGATTGTCGAAACGTTTTCGGGGCTTCGCATTCCCGACAACAAACCTGTTGTTGGCGACAATGTATTTACCCAAACCGCCGGTATTCATGCCGACGGTGATAAGAAGAATAACCTCTATTTCAATGCCTTACTGCCCGAACGCTTTGGCCGGAAACGGAGCTACGCGCTCGGAAAAATGTCGGGTAAGGCCAACATTGAGAATAACCTGCGCGAACTAGGCATTCAATTGTCGGAAGACGATCTGAAAAAAGTAACGCAGCGCGTGATTGAATTGGGTGATCTGAAAGAGACGGTCACGCGCGAAGATTTGCCCTACGTGATTGCTGATGTGCTGAATACCAGCGCCGTTGCCTCGCGGGTTGAAGTGCTCAACTATGTGCTGACCCACTCCAAAGATCTGAAGCCATCGGCTACGCTCCGGGTACGTATCGATGAAGAGCAATTCGAGGAAAACGCCCAGGGCGATGGGCAATACGACGCCTTCATGAATGCGCTGAAGAGCATCTACAACCGCAAGAAAATGGTGTTGCCAATGCTAACCGATTATGCCGTGCGGATTCCAACCGGCGGCCGTACCGATGCCCTGTGTGAGACAATCATCACCTGGAAATCGAAAAATAATGAATTCAAAACCCGGGGCCTCGACTCTGACCAGACCGTGTCAGCCATCAAGGCAACCCAAAAAATGCTAAATACTTTAGAATAGAACGTCATTACGCTTCGCTGTCATTGGGTGGTCATTTTCCTACGGCGTCATTCGTTGTGAGAAGCAATAAATGACGCCGCAGGAAATGACCACCCAATGACAGCGAAGCGTAATGACAGCGAAGCGAAATAATGAAAAAACACATTCTCGTTGTGCCAGGTGATGGCATTGGGGCCGAAGTAACCACCGTCGGCAAACAGGTATTGGAGGCAATCGCCCGCAAGTTCAACCACGAATTCACCTACGATGAAGCCCTGATCGGCCACGTAGCCATTGAAGCGACTGGCTTGCCACTACCCGCCGAAACCTTAACAAAGATGCGCGCTGCCGATGCCGTTCTGTTTGGCGCGGTAGGTCACCCTAAATACGACAACGACCCGTCGGCCAAGGTACGTCCCGAGCAGGGGCTGTTGCAGATGCGTAAGGAATTAGGCCTGTACGCTAACCTGCGCCCCATTAAACTGTTCGATGAACTATTGGAAGCGTCAAGCATCAAGCCGGAGATTCTGCGCGGGGCTGATATCCTTTTCTTCCGCGAACTGACCGGCGACGTGTATTTCGGCGAAAAAAAACGCTCGGCAGACCGCAACACCGCCTCTGACCTGATGGTATACCAACGGTACGAAGTAGAACGGATCGCCGTGAAAGCCTACGAAGCCGCCCGTACCCGTCGCGGTAAACTGATGAGTGTCGATAAGGCTAATGTTTTGGAAAGCAGCCGATTATGGCGTGAAGTGGTGCAGGAAGTAGCCCTCCGCTATCCAGACGTTGAAACGGAACACCAGTTTGTCGACTCGGCGGCGATGCTGCTCATCAAAGATCCGACCCGCTTCGATGTGGTTGTGACCGGCAACCTTTTTGGCGATATCCTGACCGACGAAGCCTCACAAATTGCCGGGTCGATGGGTATGCTGGCGTCCGCGTCGGTAGGTGACAGCACCGGAGTATATGAGCCAATTCATGGTTCTGCGCACGATATCACGGGCAAAGGCGTAGCGAATCCGCTGGCGTCAGTAT
The DNA here is from genome assembly GCF_964250085.1 of uncultured Fibrella sp. Lineage (NCBI taxonomy): Bacteria > Pseudomonadati > Bacteroidota > Cytophagia > Cytophagales > Spirosomataceae > Fibrella > uncultured Fibrella sp. Next base: position 302,997 of record NZ_CAXUEC010000001.1, read on the forward strand.
TATCGGTTGCGTTGCTGTTGGATATCTCGTTTGGTATGAAAGCCGAATCAGAAGCCGTGATTGCCGCAGTCGATGCCGTATTGAAGGATGGTTACCGCACCCGCGACATCGCCAATGCCAACACTGACGCTGACAAACTGCTGGGTACGTTCGCAATGGGCGAGCAGGTGTTGTCGCATTTGGTGTAGGTCAAGCACTTGGTTTGTATTTAGTTGATAGATAGTGCGTTGCCATTGTGCAACGTGCTTCGCGAGTCGTGCCCTTCAACAGGCTCAGGGTGACATTCCAACTCAAGTTCATCATGTACTTGCTTGAGTGAGTTGTCACCCTGATCCTGTTGAAGGGCGCGACTCGCGAAGCACGTTGTATAACAGCCATCATATATCAGGCAATCTAGGTCATAGCACTTTTGAGAATCCATATTACTGCAACACCCTAAAAAATTCTCTTTGCTTAACGTCGTAAGAATTAAAATCTGGCTATTTTTGTAGTGAAATAACGCATATAGCGAAATTTCGCTACAAGCCTTCAGTCTGATTTTGACCATGAGCAACCGGATTTACATCTTCGATACCACCCTTCGCGACGGCGAACAAGTGCCTGGCTGTCAGCTAACAACCGATGAGAAAGTGCAGGTAGCTGTTCAACTGGAGCTATTGGGCGTAGACGTGATTGAAGCTGGATTTCCTGTGTCGAGCCCCGGCGATTTCCGGTCGGTGGTTGAGATTTCGAAGGCTGTAACTAACCCAACCGTTTGCGCCTTGTCGCGGGCTGTGGTGGGTGATATTGATGCGGCGGGTGAGGCACTTAAGTATGCCAAACGCGGGCGCATTCATACTGGCATTGGTGCGTCAGACATTCACATTCGTAATAAATTCAGCAGTACCCGCGAAGCCATTCTGGAGCAGGCGGTGAAAGCCGTTAAACACGCCCGTGGGTACGTTGACGATGTGGAATTCTACGCCGAAGACGCCGGCCGGGCCGATCTGGATTTTCTCTGCCGCCTCACCGAAGCCGTAATTAAGGCTGGTGCAACGGTCGTCAACATCCCCGATACCACCGGCTACTGCCTGCCTGACGAATACGGCGCGAAGATCAGGCATATCTACAATTGCGTACCCAATGTGGATAAAGCCACAATCTCTATTCACTGCCATAACGATCTCGGGCTGGCAACGGCTAATTCGCTGGCGGGCATTATGAACGGGGCGCGGCAAATCGAGTGTACCATCAACGGTATCGGCGAACGGGCGGGCAACACCTCCCTCGAAGAAGTGGTGATGGCCATGAAAGTGCATAAAGAACTGGGCTTCGAAACAGGCATCGATACCACACGGCTGTACCCGGTGAGTCAACTGGTTTCGGGTCTGATGCGGATGCCGGTGCAGGCAAACAAAGCTATTGTGGGCCGCAACGCCTTCGCCCACTCATCGGGTATTCACCAGGACGGGCACCTCAAGCATACCGAGAACTACGAGATCATGAACCCCCTCGACGTGGGCGTCGATAAGTCGCTGATCATCCTGACGGCCCGCTCAGGTCGTCACGCGCTCCGTCACCGCCTCGAGCTGCTGGGCTACCGCTACGACAAACCCACCCTCGATACCATCTACACTCGCTTCCTCGACATGGCCGACGTCCGCAAGGAAGTGAACGACAAAGATTTGATGGAACTAGTCCGCTAGTCACAAAAAAGCCTCGCCAGAATAGCGGGGCTTTTTTTATGATTTAGATAATCAATGAAACAGTAATTGGGATGTAATATGATGAGGTTTCATTCGTCATCATCCCATTCATCGTCGTCATACTGCGCTGGCGACGTACCTACCTGTCCAATGATGGTAGTTACTTTGGCGTCATCATCAGGCAGTTGTCTTACCACGGTAATGGCAAATTCCCAACTGGCATTGTAGTCGAATTTGTACAGAAACCGCTGCCCTTCGTGTAGATTTAGGCTGGCTATAGTTGTCTCACAAGCGAGTTTACCATACCTCTTAAGTGTAATGTTATAATTTATGGATATATCTGTATGAGTATTTATCCTTTACAATGATTGCTAAATAATTTGAAGTAGGATTATTTGTTAATTATCTTTTAATTGCATATTAGTACACAAACGACAAAATTTTGAAGCTAATAAAGCCTTTTTTGAAGTGGCCGGGTGGCAAACGATGGTTTGTAGAGAAACATTCAACTTTATTCCCAACAAACTACAATACATACATTGAGCCCTTCTTAGGTAGTGGCTCCGTATTCTTTTTCCTGCAACCTACTAGAGCCATTCTAAGTGATATTAATAAAGAACTTATCAACACATTCATAGGTGTAAGAGATAATTACTCCGAGGTTGTGAAGCAGTTACAAGAGTACCAAACTGAACACTCAATAGAATTTTACTACAATACGCGAGCAGCGTTATCTACAAATAATGTTGATGACGCTGCAAAATTTATCTATCTAAACCGAACGTGTTTTAATGGTATATATAGAGTGAATAATAATGGGGTTTTCAACGTTCCGAAAGGTACAAGTGATTCAGTATTTAGAAAAGAAGATGACTTCAAAAACTGGTCAAGAATACTTTCTACAGCTCAGCTAAATGTCTCTGACTTTGAAGTTACTATTAATGAAGCAATGGCTGGAGATCTAATTTTTGCAGATCCTCCTTATACTGTAAGGCATAACCTAAACGGCTTTAGAGAATATAATGAAAAGTTATTTTCTTGGGATGACCAAGTTCGCCTTTCAGAAGCTCTTGTACGAGCGCGAGATAGGGGCGCCCATATAGTATCAACAAATGCGAATCATCAATCAGTACGTGAACTATACGAAAATAGAGGATTATCGCTACTTACTACTTCACGATTTAGTTCTATTTCCGCGAACCCAACAAATAGGCGCCAATTCGATGAACTTGTTATCTTAAGTAGTGAGCATTTTTTGTTATAAACTAAAAGACCTGACTATGTTGAATGAAATTGCTATAGATGATTTTTTTGATGCCGCAGCTACGCAAAACAACCCAATTAGCGCATTGCATACTTTTTTACAAAACGAAGATGGTTTCGAAAAAGCTAAGCAAACAGACAAAATGCGTTTCGTTGGCTACGTGTTAGAACTTGGCTATGAAACTGCAAAGATTATAACATCTGACCCCTATAAGTTGGCAGTTGGTGGTATTCCACGTGGCTCATTTCTTTTAATGACACCAAACAACATTGCTAAAGTAACACCTCACTTTACATTATTAAGGGTAAATGGTGTGTCACCGACTCCTCTAAGTAGTCAAGTACAACAGACTTATTTTGAACTTCATAAAAAGTCTATGCCTGAACTAGACGTTTGGACTCAGAGTGAGTTGCAATGGGGCGCTCTTGACTGTGACGTTCTAGGAATGTTCTATGCCAGTCCAGCTAATGTTGATCGCTTAGCCTTTTCAGGTGATGTGAATAATGTTGTTAGCGCTCATAGGTACAAAGTATACGCCCCTGACAAGACTTTGTTGGAGTTGATTGTAAACGGTACAGTTAAGCTGGAACATCAGTTCGATTTGGGAGTATTGCGTACAATGGAATGTCAGCTCCCTTTTTCATCTGGAAATAAGCAACCAGACACTCCTGTGAAGATTTCAATGCAAGACTTTAAAGGTTGTCGAACAGCAATGTTTGGGAAAACTCGCCTTGGAAAATCCAATGTGGTAAAGCTGATCGCTCAAGGAATACTTGAGGCTACGAAAACAGACAATTCTGTTGGTCAAATCATTTTTGACATTAATGGTGAATATGCGAATGACAATCCTCAGAACAAATCTATAAGAGGAGCTTATGAATCACGTTGCCAAGTATATGCTCTAACACAGAGAAGCAGTACGCCTTCTAAGCCTTTAAGACTAAATTTTTATGAACAACCCGAATCAGGTATAGGAGTGCTTGCCGCTATGCTTGAGCAGGACAATAAGACCTCCAATTATATAAGAAGTTTTGGCAGTATTAGTTTACCTACCATCGAATCAATTACAGACTTGCCTGATGACGAAAAAACTAGGCCAATTAGAAAAATACAAATGTATTGGGCTGTTTTGAATAAAGCGGGCTTTCCAGCTGACATGACTCGATTAAGAAGTAAAGGACTAACTTCTGCTAATGCAAAACACTTTGACCCTCATTTTAATGATCCGTTGAGAACAGCTGCCTATCAAGCGGTTGAGAGTTCCACCCCGCCAAGTCACCCAACTAATTTAAACGAAATGGTCAGGGAGTTTGAAGTGATGGCTCAATTTAGACGGGAAAACCCTAGAAACAGGAACTTAACGTCTAGTTCAGGGAACCCAATGTTTGACCCGAGCGATATTGCCATTTTAGATTTTCTGTTTCCCTCTTCAGGTGGGTCTTCAGGGCCATCACTGTTACGTAATTATATAAGATTTCATGCTTCAAATGCAGACGATTTCCTGAATGACATTATTCTGTCGGTTAATAATGGCATCACGGTAATCTTAGACTTAGGAAATGCAACTGACGCATTAAGAAGGTACTTTGCGGACATGATTTCAAGAGAAGTTTTTGCTATCCAAGAAGAGAAGTTCGTCAATGATAATTTGGGTAACCACTTCGTTCAATTATATTTTGAAGAGGCACACAACTTGTTTCCGCCTAATGATAATGATTTAACAGGAGTTTATGCTCGATTTGCGAAAGAGGGGGCTAAATTTCATATTGGAATGGTGTATTCAACTCAATCTCCATCAACTATTAATCGTGAGTTGTTGGCCCAAACTGAAAATTTCTTTGTCGGCCATATCTCCTCACAAGATGAAGTTCGTGCGCTGTCTAGAGTTCAAGTAGCTTTCGCTGGCACAGAACAAGATATAATGAGGGCAAAAACTCCCGGTTATATGCGTATGCTTACGATGTCAAATCGGTTCGTTATACCTGTACAAGCTAAGTTGTTTGACGCTGACTCATCAAATAGATAATTTATGCCTTATCAAGGAGGGTCAAGACTACCCACAGAAACAGCGTCGAAACTTGGGCATTTGAAAGTAATTCAAAGTGATTGGGTCAAATCGCTCATTGAAGACTTTGAATATAACGACTCTGATCCTAAAGATGAAAGTAATACGGTTTGGACAGAGTTTGACGTAAAGTCAGCGGCTCCATTACCAAGAATATTTGCTGTAGATGGATCTTGGGTTCCTGTTTCATCAGACAATTACCCTAAAAAAGAGGTAGCGTTTGTTAAGACAGCATTAATGCGTATTGACAAAACAAAACTTGATAGGATTGATCATGATAGTCCACATCCTCTTCTATTGCAAGATATCTTAAACGGAAGTGCATTATTCCACACAACTGTATTCCCGTTAAAAAACGTCAAAACCCCGCTAGGTAACAATTATTCCGCTGTTAGGCATATTATTCGGGATTCGATCAAAGTTGACCAAGATGGTGCTTATTATGAGACGTTGAAGTGGCTCACTTACAATAAATGGGGAGTAAACACACCAAACTCACCGGCGTTTGAATGTCCTCATTGCAGTCAAGTTATTCCTGGGCTACCATATGATGCAGATGAGACTTTGTGTGCTTCGTGTAAAGGGGCTGTTTTTCTGACAGATATGATCGGCTTCCATTTGGATATGGAAGACGAGAGTGCGTCAACTACTGTTCCCAATACATATATGTTAATAATGGAAACGTTGATGTTACTTACAGCTGTTAGAATCTTTTGGAATAAGCAAGATAAAACATTAGTTAGTAATTGTCTTTTTATAAAAGATGGCCCACTCAGCTTGAATAGCCAATATTCCAAACTTGTACCTTCTCTCAGAGATTTCTTCGAACATGCCAAAAACGCTGGTCGTCCTATTCATTTGATCGGGCAAGAGAAGACAGCGGCTTTTGCAGATCATTTAGCATCAATAGCTCGGTTCGCTCATCCTCAACAACAAGGTGAACCAATGACTTATTCCGTACTGAATCATAAATATGTTAGGAAGGAAGTATACAGACAACCGGAATTGGCAAATCCATATGGGTCGCGTACTAACTGGGGTGAAAAACTATATGTGAAACTCGAACCATCTTGGTATGCAGTTCTAAATGTACCTCCGGGCCTTTATAACAACGACACTAATTTTCCAGTGGCCGATGATTTGATTGGTCTAAGCCGGATATTAGCTACTTTACCAAGTCTAATAAGTAGGAAATACGAAGGGGCATTATACCCTATAGAACTGGCGAACGGAATTGCTTCAATGTCTAGCTACCCTTCAGCGAAGGTGTTACAGCTATTCGCAAGGTTATAGATTACTTCATACTTAACCATTGAAAATACTCGAAGCTGCTTCCTATCTAAGTCCAATTCGTTTCGGCGGCTCGACCAGACCCTGGGTCGTGCAAGTGGGTAGTCTAGACGGTCCTATTCCATACGTCGTAAAACTGTTTACTGAGAAACAGACGCAACAGATTCATCCAATTGCGAAAGAAGTATTTGGGAATGAGTTAGCCCGCGAGTTTGACTTGGCCGTGCCTGAATGGGCACTGATAAGATTTGGTGGCGCCTTTGTCGCTAGTCTTCCAGAGCGGGAAGGGTTGCGGCTAAGAGAGATCAGAGCCGGTTTGAAATTTGGCTCGGTAGAAATACCAAATGCTCCAATTGTCGATGTGCGTCAGCAGCGAGCGTTTTTGAAAAACTATGACATTGGTACTATCTTTGCTTTCGATAATTTGGTCTGGAACCTTGATCGGGGCGGGTCGCATAACAAGCCTAACCTGCTCATCAATGATGATACGTTAGTTCTCATAGACCATGAACAGATATTCCCTTTCGCCAATGATACGCTTGCGCCAGATGCTTATGTGATGCCTTCGTTTGAACGAAGTGCGTGGTATTACCCCTACGATAAGCACCTGTTTTATCCGTTACTCAAACGGATGTCGGCCTCCGAAAAGGCAAGCGTTTTTGATACATTCGAGTATTTCTTGCAGAACCTGTCACTTGGCTCACTAGATACTGCCGCTTCAGCATTAACCAAGCAGGGTATTGAAATCGGTAACTATCCCGTTATTCGTAAACACCTGTTGCAAACTAAAGCCCGTGCTGGCGAGTTCTGTACATTTTTAACGACTTTAATCGCGTGAACTCAGTCTTCTACTATAGCGTCCTGCAATATCGGTACGCCCAATCATTGGGCGAGGTGCTGAACGTTGGGGTGTTGCTACTGTTTCCTGAGCAACGCCAGGCCATTTTTCGCTATCCGGATCGGTTAGGCCGTATCCGAAAGTTATACCCCAACTTTTCCGAGAAGACCATTCGCTCCTATTTCAAGGGTATCGCGGCCCGGACGGATCAGCTATCTAAACAACCGGAGATATTTGCAAACTATGAGGAGCACCCGCGTCAACTGATTGATAATGAGATTCTGGTTCGAGACAGCAGTGCCTTGCAGTTTGGTGAGTTAAAGCCCTCGGTTCTGTATACGAATGACCTGTCAGCAATCAGCGACCAGTTTTACAACATCTATTTGTCCTTCTATGAGGAAGACGAACATAAGGTCCGCCATGATGAGGGCTACTTGCTGAAAGAATACCAGAAGCGACTTCAACAACGCTTGCGTGGGTTACTGTCTCGTGAAGCGTTCGACCGACCATTTACCGTTAAACCAGAAGGCACAAATTTTGCCTACCAGTTTGCCTTCGCCTGGCAGAATGGTAGCTACAACCTGGTGAAACCAGTTAGTTTCGATCTTAAGCTAGAGCAGTCGATCACGGATAAAGCAACACTGAACGTTGGGCAGTTTACAGTGCTGCGTCCCTACGCCGAGCAACATAATGCCCGATTTGATGTGTTGGTAGCCCGTCCCAAAGACCGGGGGCTCTATAAGCCATATGATCAGGCGATTCAATTATTAGCTGATCAACCACACGTCAATATCGTTGAGGAAGAACAGCTAGATAGCTATTCTGAGAAAACGGCGGATGCATTGAGGTAGATCTTTTAATTCATTGCAGGGTGATCAACGCGCCACAGATATTCAGCTAAAGCGTGGCAGGTACGCTATGCCTTCGCCAGCGTTTGCAACGCCGCGACAAATGTATCCAATTCAGCCAGTGAGGTGTAAAGATTAGGAGTGATGCGGACTCCCTGTACGGAGGCGGCCGGGTTGTCGATGGCGACGGTCCAGATCTTGTGGTTGGCGAGCAGGAGTTTGGCCAAAACTGCCGGAGCCATACCCACGACGCCCACGTTGGCAATACCGCAGGCCCGTTCGGGTTGGGCGGGGGTATTCAACCGGATATTCAGTAGGGAACGTACCTGACTTGTCCAGTACTGCTGGAGATGCCGGAGGCGGGATTCTTTGGTTTTGATGCCTATTTTTTCGTGGAAGTCGATGGCATCGGCAATGGCCAAATCAGTATGGACGGGGTGCGTTCCGGTGTGGTTCAGCTTTCGAATGTCGTCGTCGGCGTAGCCCAAATCGGCGAAAAGCGGCCATAAACCCTTTATCTTCTCCTTTTTTACGTAAAGCAATCCCGCGCCGATGGGTACGCTCAACCACTTGTGCAGACTACTGGCGTAATAGTCGCAGCCGAGGTCGGGAATGGCGAAATCGAGGTGGGCGAAGGCATGGGCCCCGTCGACCAGCACCTCTACGCCGTGCCGATGGGCCATGTCTGTGATCTTTTTCACCGGTAAGATCTGCCCCGTGATATTCACCATGTGGCAAACCATCAGCAGCCGGGTTTTGGGCGTGATGGCCTGCTCGTAGAGGCTAACGATCTCGTCGTCGGATGCGGGATGTACGGGTATGGTCAGCACCTTGTTTACGATACCGTAGCGCCGGGCCTGCAACTGAAACATGTCGAGCATGGCGCCGTAATCGTGCGTAGCCATAATGGCTTCATCGCCCGCTTTCCAGGTCAGCCCCGCAATTACCGTGTCGATGGATTCGGTGGTGTTGCGGGTGATGATCAGCTCGTCGGGCGAGCAACCGGCCACTTTCGCCAGGCGATTCCGGGCGGCGGCTTTATCATCGAACTGGCGGGTGCGCATGTAGTATGACCCCTCGCGGTTTACGTCGCGCACGTGCTGGATGAAGCTATTCAGCACCGGTTCAGGTTGAATGCAATAGTAGCCGTTTTCGAGGTTGATGTAGTCTGGCTTGATCTGGTATGCTTGCCGAATCGTCGCCCAGAAGGCTTCGTCGCGCGCTAGCTCGGCAGTAGGTACGTCCATACCGGGTACGTTATGCGCGCTGGTCAGCAGCCTGTTCAGGCCGTCTGGCAGCAGGGGTACAATGGATATAGTTTTAATGAATTCCCGTTTCGTCATGGTAGTTACGCGTTAATGAGGATTCTGTACTACCTCCACTGTTTCCGTGGAAAACGCCACTGGCTTATCGGCAAACAACACTTTGGTGGCGGCCCAGGTTGTTCGGAAGAGGTCAGACTGACGGTAGGCTTCCAGTGCTTCGGCCGATTCCCAGTGGCTGTGCGACATCCTGACGTTTGGCTGGTCGAGGTCGCGTAGTAGTTCGAGGTGCTGGCAACCGGGAAATGCCCTGATTTTCGCTTTCGACGCGTCGAAGATGGAAAGGAAATCGGCCAGCCGATCTTCCTGAAAGGTCATGCGAACAAAGCGAATGAGCATGGTATTCGGGGATAATTCGAAGGGCTTACAGCGCGAAGCAATGTACGCTAACCCATGTTGATAGTTGCATAAATCAGTTGTTTCTCGGCGTCGATATATGGTTTTATAAATGTTGATAAGCCATTGGCACTCAATAGGTCAACAGGCTTTTTTAGTAGGATTGCCAATTCATCCTGCATTTGAATAAACCCAAAAAAATCAGCTCCCTGTTCATAATCAAGTTCAACAAGTATATCAACGTCGCTCGTTTCCGACTGCTCGCCCCGTACATAGGATCCAAACAAATACGCTCGTATTACCGGTTTAGTCCTAAAATAATCGGTCAGGACCGTCTTAAAGGGCATGGGCTCGCCAATCTGATTTAGTGCCTCTTTCATGGGGATAAGCTACCTATTTTCTGCTTTCTAAAAAAATAACCAAGTAACTGATGCAATACAGGACATTTGGCCGTACAGGCTGGCAAGTAAGTGAAATAGGCTATGGCATGTGGGGCCTGGCTGGCTGGACGGGGTCTGACAAGGCTGAGGTGCTGCGCGCCCTGCAACGCTCGGTCGAACTGGGCTGTAACTTCTTCGACACGGCCTGGGGCTATGCCGAGGGCGTCAGTGAGCAGATTCTGGGTCAGTTACTGAAAGACAACGCCGGTAAGAAGCTATATGCCGCCACCAAGATTCCGCCCAAAAATCGGAAATGGCCGTCGAAACCAGATTTTTCAATCGACGATGTTTTTCCGGCCGAGTACATTGTCGAGTACACGGAAAAGAGCCTGCAAAACCTGGGCGTTGAACAGATCGACCTCATGCAGTTTCACGTTTGGGAAGATGCCTGGGCTGAGCGCGACGAGTGGAAAGAAGCCATTCAGAAGTTGACCGAACAGGGAAAGGTAAGCACCTGGGGCGTGTCGGTAAACCGCTGGGAGCCGGACAACTGCCTGAATACGCTGCGTACCGGCCTGATCGACGGCGTGCAGGTGATCTACAATATTTTCGACCAGAATCCCGAAGACAATCTCTTCCCGCTCTGCCGCGAACTGAACATCGGCGTGATCGCCCGTGTCCCGTTCGATGAAGGTACGCTGACAGGTACGTTTACCAGGGAGACGACCTTCCCGGCCGACGACTGGCGGTCGACGTATTTCGTGCCAGAAAACCTGAACAGTAGCGTCGACCATGCCGATGCGCTGAAACCGCTGGTTCCACAAGGCATGACCATGCCGGAAATGGCGCTACGTTTCATCCTGGCCAACCCCGATGTGGCAACGACTATCCCCGGTATGCGCCAGATCAGGAATGTAGAAGCCAACTGCGCCGCCAGCGACGGAAAAGCTTTGCCCGCCGAACTACTGGAAGAGCTAAAAGCCCACCGCTGGGACCGTACGCCGACGGAGTGGAGCCAGTAGACGGATTTTGGATTGGGTTGACGCACGAACATTCTTCGCGTCAGCCCAATCCAAAATCCGACATCTAAAATCCCAAATCCGTTAGTATTCCTGCGTCAGTGGGTGAACCATGAACTCATCGATGACCACATGGGCAGGGCGGGTGAGGATGAACAGCATCGACTCAGCCATGTCTTCGCTTTGCAGGTAGTTTTTCGATGTGTCGTGGCCGTGGCCTTTGGCGTGGAAATGCGAATCGACTAGGCCGGAGTAAACGCCGGATACTTTAATACCGAACGGACGAACCTCCTTTCGCAACGCGCCCATAAACGCTTCCTGCGCGTATTTACTGGCTGTGTAGAGCGACCCGCCCGCGAAGGTACGCTTGGCCACGTCCGAGGCCACGATGACGATGTGGCCGCTACCATTGGCTTTCAAGGTTGGCAGGGCGGCTTTTGTCAGCAGGAACGTACCTTTTACGTTGGTGGCCATCACCGAATCCCATTCGTCGACACTTATGTCTTCAACGTTCTTGAAAACGCCGTAGCCCGCGTTGTTGATTACCACATCGATGCTGCCAAACCGGTCGAGCGCCGTTTGAACAACCAGTTCCATATCTGTTTCGCTGGCTACGTTGCCGGGAACGACCACGATCTTGCTGTTTCCTTCGGCTTCGAGCGTACCCAGTTCGTCGGCGTTACGGGCGGTTGCCACGATATTAGCGCCGTTTTGGGCGAGTAGCAAAGCTGTGGCCCGGCCAATTCCCCGCGATGCGCCGGAGATGATAATCGTTTTGTTGTCGAGAGTCATGTGTATGAGTAGTTATGGATACCCTTCAGGTGGTCCGGCATTCCGGCGGGGGGCAGGCCAGCGCAACGTACCTGGCTGTACCTTATTCTGCAAAGATGCGGTGTAACTTGCCGCCCGTGTTTATTCCGTTTAAAAAATGATCTACCTCCTCGCCAGCATCGGGCTTTCGGTGATGTTGCTGCTCAATTTCCGCCTGTTTCCGCGCTACAATGTCAATACGGTGCAGGCTATCAGTCTCAATTACATCGTCTGTTTTCTGACTGGGTACGTGCTGCTCCCGGCTGGCATTGGGTTCTCCCTCGATTTCGGTCAAACCTGGACCTGGGTGGCTCTGGGAATCGGCGTTGCGTTTGTCGTCACCTTTCTACTATCGGGCGAATCCACGCAGCGGAATGGCATCACGGCCACATCGCTGGCCAATAACCTGTCGCTGGTGATTCCGGTCTGCATCAGCCTGTTCGTTTTGGGTACGTCGGGACGAGCGTTCGACGGCTGGAATTACCTCGGTCTGTTACTGGCCGTAGTGGCCGTGGCATTGAGCACCTACAAAAAAGCAGACACCAACGTACCTGGCAGCCCAACCAGTGCCGGGTTAGTGGCCTTACTGCCTGTAGCGGTGTTTTTAATGTATGGGTTCACCAATACGATGATCAACTACATGAATATCAGGTATATAGCTACTGGTGTAAATCCTGTGGTGGTCACGTTGACAATGGTAATCGGAGCCATTGCGGCGGGTATGGTGCTGTTTACGTACCGATTAGCGAGTGGCCGTGATCGCCTTGATGTTCGAAATATGGTTGGTGCCGTTACGCTGGGTGTGCCCAATTTTTTGAGTTTCTACACACTGGTGCTCGCCTTGTCGGCCTATAAAGGAAACGGCGCATTGGTGTATCCGCTCTACAACATTGGCGTCATCCTGGTTGCCGCTGGTGTGGCGGCGCTTTTCTTCCGCGAGAAACTGTTGCTTATCAACAAAGTGGGCCTCGCGCTAGCTGTGCTGGCTATTGCGCTGATCTCCTGGCAGGAGTTTGTCTGACGGTCAGGTACGTATCAGGCTGTTGTTATCCAGTCTAAAACGCGGCTGGTTCTGGCACCTGTTTCGCCGGTGCTGGGGCTCTGACTTTTGCCCCTCAGGTCGTTGACAATCAACTCGATCAGCGGCTGTTGTACGTGTTCTGGAAAGGGCACGGTGCTCGTTTCTGTGCCCGCTGCCGTGTCGACAGTGATGGTAAAATTCTCGAAGAAAGAGAAGGTGATTTTTCCTTTCGAGCCAATCAGTTGCGTTTGTTCAATGCGTTGCTCTTTGTTGACGGTGAAGCACCAGCTTCCGGTGCCCACCACGCCCGATTCGAACGCAAATGTGGCTACTACCATGTCATCAGCCGCATACAAACCCGCCTGATTTCGGGCAACGCCGCTAGCCGATTTGACCGGACCAAGCAGATAGTCCAGAAAGTCGAACTGGTGAGCGGCCAGGTCATGGAAAAGGCCGCCGCCCGAAACGGTCGGTGAGACCCGCCAGTTAGGCTGCGCCCCAACTTCGCGCTCATCCGGTTGCCAGTTTAGCTCGATTAAAACGGCCCGAATATCGCCAATGACCTGCTCGTCGACGAGTTGTTTTACCTTCAGAAAATAGGGGAGAGCCCGCCGGTAGAAGGCTACAAAAAGCGGCACGCCCGTTTCCCGGCTCACCTGGTTCATGGCTTCGCACTCGGCTGTATTCAGCGCCATTGGCTTCTCCACATACACCGGTTTGCCCGCCCGCATGGCCTTGATGGCGTAATCGGCGTGGCTGCTGGGTGGGGTGGCTACGTAAATCGCGTTCACGTTGGGGTCGTTGATGAGCGCGTCGGCATCGGTATACCAGCCAGGTACGTTGTGCCGCTTGGCGTAATCAGCCGCTTTCTCTGCGTCGCGCCGCATCACGGCAACGAGCGACGAATGCGGTACTTTATTGAAAGCCGGGCCGCTTTTCACTTCCGTCACGTCGCCGCAACCAATAATGCCCCATCGTAGATCTTCCATATGATCAAAAGCAGGTTTGGCCAAAGTTTACCAGTCCCGTCTTCCACGGCTGGTGCCGTGGAAGACGGGACTGGCCATGTGCGAATTCGCACCTACAGTGCATTCCCGCACGTGATTCTTTGTTGAGAAAGCTAGTAATCTTCTGATAGATAATCGCTTAGCTACTGGCACGTCATTGGCACTCAGTATGAGCGAAATGTGTATGCTGTATGGATCGTGAACTTGCCCCTGAACTAATTACCCGCTCTCGCCGAAAGCCGTGGCTCGTTGGCCTGGCTGCGCTCGTCGGCCTGACCGGCATTGTAGTGGGCGCACGGTCGTTGCTGAAAACATCTATTGGGGCCGATAAAATCCGGACGGCGGTGGTGCAGACCGGTGCGGTCGAAAACACGCTGAATGCGACGGGTGAAATTATTCCGGCCTACGAACAGACGATGACAAGCCCCATCCGGGCCAGCATTCGGCGGGTGCTGCTTACGCCCGGCGCGCGGGTACGTCCCGGTCAGCCGTTGGTGGAACTGGATAAGTCGCTGACGCAGATTGAATACGAAAAACTACAGGATCAACTGGCGTTGAAGCAGAATAGCATTGAGCAACTCCGAATGAAGCTCGACAAGAACCTTTACGACGCCGATGTAAACGACCAGATCAAACTGCTCAATATTAATAAACTAATTGCCGACGTTGACAACGCCCGCCGACTGCTGAAGGTGGGCGGCCAGACGCCGGAAGACGTCACCCGCGCCGAAAACGCCCTCCGCATCGCCCAACTGGAGAAGAAACAACTGGAAAACGACCTGGATTATAACCGCCGATCGATGGGAGCCAGCCTGCGCGAATCGCAGTTACAGGCCCGTATTGAAGGAACCAACCTGAAAGTGCTGGCCCAGAAACTTCGTCAGGCCGATATTCTGGCCGATCGGGCCGGGGTATTGACCTGGGTGAACGAAAACGTTGGCTCGGCGGTGAACGAGGGCGAGATGCTGGCGAAAGTGGCCGATCTGGGCAGTTTTCGGGTCGAAGCCTCCTGCTCCGATACCTACGCCGACCAACTGCGGGCGGGGCAGCCGGTGATTGTCCGCATCAACGAAACGGATCTGCGGGGACTGATCACGCAGGTGAAGCCATCGGTACAAAACGGGACTATCAAGTTCGCTGTCAGCCTCGACGATAACCACCACGCCTCGTTGCGGCCCAATCAGAAAGTAGAGGTGTTTGTGGTAACCAACCGGAACGCCAATGCTGTTCGTGTAGCCAATGGACCGGCTTTTAAAGGCAAACGACGCCAGTTTGTGTACGTGTTGCAGGCAGATAATGTGGCCCGGCGGCGCGAGGTTGAGATTGGCCTGACCAACTTCGATTGGGTAGAGATCAAAAGCGGCCTGCAACCCGGCGACAAGGTAATCCTGACCGACCTGAGCGATTACGAACATCTGGAGCAACTCACCATCGACCCGAAAAAGCCATGAAAACGAATTGGAAGGGGTTTGTTGCTACTGCCAGGTACGTTGCTTTCGCGTGGCCGAAACGTCGGACCGCCTTCGCCAGGGTCAGGGTGACAGGAAGCATCTGGATGTTGATGACGGACTTGAGTAAGGTTGTCACCCTGAGCCTGGCGAAGGGCACGACTCGCGAAGCAATACATACAATCATCATCTTTTTCCTCTTCACACTTCTCCTCCTCGCCAACGTACCCGGCATGGCCCAGCCGAATGCGCTGAAGATGACACTGGAGGAAGTCGTGACGCTAGCCCGCGAGCAGTCGATTGCGGGAAAGCAGGCGGCTACGCTGAAGAAAACCAACTACTGGAAATACCGCTCGTTTCTGGCCGATTTCAAACCGCAACTGAGCCTGGACGGGTCGCTACCGAGCTTTACGCGCTCGTTCATTCAGGTGCAGCAGCCCGACGGCACCATTGCATTTCAGCCGGTATCGCTCAATAATTCGTTGCTCAACCTCTCGCTGAGCCAGAACATTCCGCAAACAGGCGGCTCCATTTATGTACAGCAACAGTTGCAGCGATTCGACAATTTCCTGAATCGAACCACGCTCTACAATGGTATTCCGTTTGCCTTTGGCATCAGTCAACCGCTGTTTCGCTTCAACCAGATGAAGTGGGATCGCCGAATTGAGCCGTTGCGTTATGCCGAAAGCAATCAGCAATATATTGAAGCGATGGAACAGGTAGCACTGGATGCCACCGGCCTGTATTTCGACTTGCTGGTGGCGCAGGTAAACCTGCAAATCGCCGAGACGAACCGGGCTAATAACGATACCCTGTATACCATTGCCAAACACAAGCTGGAACTGGGAAAAATCTCGCGCAATGACCTGCTGCAACTGCAACTGAGCGTATTGAATGCCCGTAAAGACCTGGCGTCGGCCCGGCAAAGTGCCGAAGTGGCCTCGCTGAAACTACGTTCGTTCATCAATATACAGACGAACAACAGCCAGGTACGTTCATTTGACCTGGTGATTCCCGATCAGGTACGTTCGTTTGATATTGATCTGCAACAGGCCCTGGCCGAGGCGTTTGCCAACCGATCCGATGCTATTGGGTTCCAGCGAAAACGGCTCGAAGCAGATCGGGATGTAGAAAAAGCCCGTAAGGAAAATGGCCTTAACGCCACGCTCAACGCCGATTTTGGCCTTACGAACCGGGGAAACCGCCCGATCGACGTGTACATACAGCCGCAGGATCGGCAGTCGGTTGTGCTTCAGTTCATCGTACCCATCATGACCTGGGGCCGGGCGCAGGCCCGCACCGAAACCGCCCGTGCCAACCAGCAATTGACGGTACAGACGGTAGAGCAGGCCCGGCGCACGTTTGAACAGCAGATTTACACGCAGGTTACGCTGATCGATATGCTCCGGCAGCAGGTAAAACTGACAGCCGAAGCCGACCAGATTGCCCAGACCCGCTACCAGATTGCGCAGGAACGATTCCGCCTCAGCGACCTGACCGTGACTGACCTCGGCATTGCTACCCAGGATAAAGATCGCGCCCGCCGCGACGCCATCCTGGCCCTCCGCGACTATTGGCAGTCTTATTACACGCTTCGTTTATTGACCTTATACGATTTCGACACAAACCAGAAATTGCAATGACCCTACCCCAGCCTCATCCTAACGGGGTGGGGCTGCAAAACACACCCATTATGATCACGCTCAAAAACATCGAAAAAGTGTACCGCACCAGTAGCATCGAAACGCTGGCGCTGACCAACATCAACCTGAGTATCAAATCGGGTGAGTTTATCTCTATCATGGGGCCCAGCGGCTGCGGAAAATCGACGCTGCTGAACCTGATGGGCCTGCTGGATGCACCCAGCGGCGGGCAGGTAGAAATTGGTGGAAACGCCGTGACGCAGTACCGCGACAAAGAACTGGCGATGCTGCGTAATCAGCAGATCGGCTTCATTTTTCAGAGTTTTCACCTGATCAATGACCTGTCGGTGCTCGACAACGTCGAGATTCCGCTGCTTTATCGGAAAGGCGACGCCACGGGTGCATCGCGTCGGCAATTGGCGCAGGAGGCGCTGGAGAAAGTGGGCCTGAGCAACCGGATGAAGCATTTTCCCGGTCAGCTATCGGGTGGGCAGAAGCAGCGCGTAGCCATTGCCCGTGCCATCGTGGGTCGCCCGTCGATCATTCTGGCCGATGAACCAACCGGCAACCTCGACAGTGCAATGGGTAACGAGATCATGGCGATCCTTCAGCAACTGAATGCGGAAGGAAGCACGATCATCATGGTGACGCATGACGAAACGATGGCTAAGAAAACACACCGCCTGATCCGCCTCTTCGACGGCGCAATGGTGGGCGACAGCCAACTGGTTTCGGACTCGGGATCGCCGATCCTAGATTAGACAAACGCAAACCTATGTGTACGTAACCAGCCCAAATCCGCAATCCGAAATGATACTTAATTACATAAAAATAGCCTGGAAGGTGTTGCTGCGGCATCCGTTCTACACCTTCATTACCCTCTTTGGCATCAGCCTCACGCTGACGGTGCTGATGGTGCTGACCTCGTTTCTCGACCACCTCTTCGGCACGCATTATCCCGAGCTGAAGCGCGACCGGTCGATCTATATTCAGATGATGACCCAACTGGATTCAACCCGCACCGGCCGAACCCAGGGACCTTTGAGCTTCAAGTTTCTGACCCAATACGCTAAGAGGCTGAAGTCGGCTGAGCGGGTTACGATCTGCTCCATGTTCAATGCCTCGAATGCGTATGTAGGCTCGCAGAAAATTGACCTGAATACCAAGTACACGGATGCTGATTTCTGGCAGGTAACTGATTTTGATTTCCTGGAAGGCAAGCCCTACAACGAACAGAATATTGCCAACGGCGATTACGTAGCCGTGATTACCGACGACTTTAAAAAGCAGTATTTCGAGGACCCGCAGGAACCGGTTATTGGGAAGGATATCGAGATCGAAAATATTCATTATAAGGTGATTGGCGTGGTAAAAGGCAGCCCAATCACGCGCATATTGACGCACGCCGACGTGTATTTTCCGTACACCGCGCCCAAGAGTAATTACCAGAATACTGGTATGCGGGGAAATTATATTGCCATTGCGCTGGCAAGCGATAAAAGTGGCCTTAAGGCGATTAACGATGAATTTCAGAGCTTCATTAAACGCATTTCGGTACCGGGTGATCAGTATGGATTTAAATACTACGAAGTGGTTGTAAAGAGCCTGCCCTATCTGGAAAGTTTTATCGGCGCCTTTGCCGATGGAGATAGCGGTCTGAAAACTATTTTCTACGGCGTCATCGGGTTTATCATGCTCATGCTGATGGGGTTACCGGCCATCAATCTGGTCAATGTAAACGTCAGCCGGATTCTGGAACGCGCCTCGGAAATTGGCATTCGCAAAGCCTTTGGCGCGCCCATCCGTACCCTGCTTTGGCAGTTTATTGTCGAGAATATTTTCATAACGTTCATCGGTGGTGCCATTGCGCTGGTGCTTACGCTGATCGCCATTTCGCTGATCAACAACAGCGGCTGGATCGCCCATGCCGACCTGACTATCAACGTTACAGTATTTCTGGTCAGCCTTGGTATCTGCCTGATTTTCGGGCTTTTATCGGGCGTGTTGCCCGCCCTGCGCATGTCAAAACTTAATATCGCCGAAGCACTAAAAGCGTAAAAAATGATCCGTCATCTGTTCACCCTCATCTGGAACAAGAAAAGAGCCCACTCCTTGTTGATTGTGGAGATTTGGGCCTCGTTTATGGTCTTGTTCGGGCTAGCTTCGCTGCTGGTCTACAACCTCAGGAATTACCGCGAGCCGCTGGGTTTTTCCTACGAGCATGTCTGGGTCGTTGACCTGAGCAACAACCAGGATACCACCGGCGTAAGCGAGAAAACGGAGCAGATTATGCAGCGCATACGAGCCTTTCCAGAAGTGGCGGCGGCGTCACGGATGAGCGATAACTCCCCGTTTTCGGCCAATACCATGAACAATAACGTTGAGCGTGGCAAACGAAAAACGATGATGGATTTTTACGTGACCGACGAAAATTTCATCAACGTACTGGATATGCAGCCAAGTGCGGGCCGGTGGTATAAAGCCGCCGACAGTGTGGGGAAATACCGGGCTGTGGTGATCAACCAGAAAGCCAAAGAAGTACTGTTTGATGACGAAGACCCGGTGGGACAGTTGCTGGGCGAAAAACCCAAAGAAAATGATGGATCACGCCAGATGAAGGTCGTGGGTGTAGTCGATAATTTCAAGGCGAAAGGAGAGTTTATGACCAATAAACCGGCCATTTTTCAGCAGTTAGGGGCCAATGAATCGTACTACAAAAAGATACTCATCAAGGTGAAGCCAGGCACTGACGCTGTTTTTGAAGCGAAATTGGTGAAGACCATTACCGCTATGGTTACCGGCTGGAGCGTCGATGTGGATCACCTGACCGAGTCGCGCGAAAATCAGCATAACCTCACGCTGGTGCCCGTCATCATCTTCGTGGTTATCTGTAGCTTTCTGCTTATCAACGTAGCCCTTGGCCTTTTCGGCGTGTTGAACGTAAGCATCACCCGGCGGCGGGGCGAAATTGGGCTCCGTCGGGCCCTAGGTGCTACCGAAGGGTCAATTTCATGGCAGTTTGTGGGCGAGATGTGGGTGCTGGCTACTTTTGCGCTGGTGTTGGGTTTGTTATTAGCCTGCCAGTTTCCGTTACTCAATGTCTTCGATCTTGCTTCCAGTGTATACGTAATAGCTATCATCATCGCCGCCCTCATCGTGTATCTGCTCGTTACGCTCTGCGCCCTCTTCCCCAGCCGCCAGGCTGCGACCATCCAACCCGCCGTGGCTCTGCATGAAGAATAAATAGTTGGGCCCAACCTCACTCATGCTCCTCATCATCGACGACGATATTGCTGTTCAGACGTCTCTTTCGCTGCTTTTCAGGAAAGAAGGCTTTGCCGTACGTATTGCCGATGGGCCGTTTGAGACACGGGAGGTGCTGGAGCAGGAAACACCCGAAGCGATCCTGCTCGATATGAACTTTTCGGTCGATACATCGGGTGATGATGGGATTCGGCTGCTTCGGTACATTCGCGAGCGATTACCTAACGTACCTGTACTGCTCATCACGGGCTGGGGCAGCATCGATCTGGCCGTACAGGGCATGAAAGCCGGGGCCAATGATTTTATCACCAAACCCTGGCAGAATGATCACCTCGTTCAATCGGTGCAAACGGCGATCAAACTGGCTGGTGCAACCCGTCATCCCGGCGAAGACGTATCGGCCAGTCGACGCCAGCTTGACAGTCAGTTTCAGTTTGACAATATTGTGGGCGAAGACCCCAGACTGCTGGATGTGCTGTCGACCATTGGCCGCGTGGCACCCACCGACGCGCCCGTGTTGATCACCGGCGAAAGTGGAACGGGTAAAGAACTTATTGCTGAGGCCATTCATCAAAATAGCCGCCGGAAACGCCAGCCGTTTGTGAAGGTGAATCTGGGTGGTATCTCCAGCACCTTGTTTGAAAGCGAATTATTCGGTCATGTACGCGGGGCCTTTACCGATGCCAAAACCGACCGCATCGGCCGCTTTGAACTGGCCAATCGGGGCAGCATCTTTCTGGACGAAATTGGCGATCTGGATGCGGCTTCGCAGGTGAAACTGCTGCGTGTGTTGCAGGATCGCACGTTCGAGCCGCTGGGGAGCAGCAAGACCCGGACGGTCGACGTGCGGGTGATCTGCGCCACTAACCGCAACCTCGAAGATATGGTCAGCCTGGGTACGTTCCGCGAAGACCTGTTCTACCGCATCAACCTCATTACGGTCCGCTTGCCCGCCCTCCGCGAACGCCCCGCCGATATTCCCCGGCTGGTCAACTTCTTCACCGATAACCTGAAAATCCTCTATGGCCGCCCGAATTTGCAGGTCAGCAAAGACGCGCAGCATTGGCTTAAAGACCTGTCGCTGCCCGGTAATATCCGCCAGTTGAAAAACGTGGTTGAACGTGCCGTGTTGCTCGCCCCCGGTGATACGCTGACCGTTGCTGACTTCGAAAAACACCTGCCAACGAATCCCCAGCCAGCAACCCCCAGCCCTGCGCTTCCGCCGGTGGGTAGTATGACCCTCGATCAGATGGAACGGCAGATGATTGAGCGGGCGATGGCCTATCACCACAACCGGGTGGGCCACGTAGCGCGGGCACTCGGTATTACCCGCTTTGCCCTCTACCGCCGCCTGGAAAAATACGGCATCGCGTATAGTACGGATGAATAATAAGCCCCCAGGCCTCACGCACGTTTCCAGTCGATCTCAATACGGCGGCCAGTGTCGGCAGATCGCACGATGGCTTCGATAATGCGGAGGTCTTTGATCCCTTCTGCCGCCGAGGCGATGGGCTCGGTGTTGTCGATAATGTTCGTGGCAAAGGCATCCATCTGGCGAATTTGCTGAAACGGTGGCGCAGTCAATTCAATCTTTCCTTTTGACGAATCACCCTTTGCGCCCGTAGCGTTAAAGGCTGGCTGCAGACCAAACCACTGATAGCCAGTAGTAGCGTAAAGCCGATCGACGTATGATGTGTACGTTGTTGTAGAACTCGATAGTGCTCCACCGGGAAACTCCATCTGGAAAAACATGCTTTCGTATATGTCTTTAAAAATCGTTTTATCCCGCACAAATCCCTGTGCTGTTACCGCAATCGGATCTTCGCCAATTGTTCGGCGTGCACCCTGAATGGCATAGACGCCCAAATCCATGATGGCCCCGCCACCGCCCATCTGTTTGTTGAGTCGCCATGATTGCGGATTGGCCATTGAAAAGCCAAGCGCTGTTTCCATCAGTTTCACCGTACCAAGTTCGTTCGATTGGGCCAGCCGACGTACCTCCAGATGATGCGGTTCAAAATACAGCCGATAACCCACCGATAGTTTCACCCCCGCCTTTTTACACGCCTGAACCATCTGCTCACATTCACCCACGTTGAGGCCCATCGGCTTTTCGCAGATGACGTGCTTGCCCGCTTTCGCCGCCCGAATCACGTATTCGGCATGCATCGAATTGGGCAGCACTACGTAGACAATATCTATGTTGGGGTTGTCGGCAATACGGTCAAACGTCTGATAGTCATAGACGTTTTCTTTGGCCACGTTATACTTCTGCATCCATTCCTGCGCTTTCGTTGGCGTGCCCGTCACGATACCCGCCAGTCGACAGCGTTCCGTGTGTTGGAGTGCCGGGCCAAGCTGCACGTTGCTATACGTACCCAGCCCCACCAGCGCAACGCCCAGCTTACGAGTATCGGCAGAGCGCATGAGCGGGGCTGCTTCGGCTGTTAGCAAGGCGCTAGTGCCAAGCGCAGCCTGCGTCATGAAAAGGCGACGGTTCATAGTGTCAGAGGTTAGACGTATAAGGACGGTTGAATTTTCTGATAGTTGCTTTTTGCAATGCGTGGCTTCGCGAGCCTGTCGAAGGGCACCACTCGTGAAGCCACGCATTGCAAAAAGCAACCGAACTTACACAAAGCAATTTTACCGAAATTGTAATTATAACTGAGCAGACCTTTGTTGCCAACAAGATACCGAAAGCGCGTATCCATCGTGTATGAAATTTCAAACCCGTTACCTGCTCTACATTGGGGCTGTTCATGCCGTACTGATCGGGCTGACGTTTCAACTGCTGAAAGAAGATAAACCCTACTTCATTGCGTCGGAATTGCTGATCCTGCTGTCGATGTACATTGCTGTACGGCTGTATCAGTCATTCCGGCAACCGGCAGCATTTATCGCGTCGGGGATTGAGGCTATTCGGGATAAAGACTTCACGGTCAAGTTTGTAGCAACAGGTAACGAAGAGGTCGACGGCCTGATCAATGTCTATAACCTGATGATCGACCAGCTTCGGCAGGAACGTACCCGGCAGGCCGAACAGCAGTTTTTTCTGGACAAATTGATCGAAGCCGCCCCTATTGCGCTTCTGACGTTTGATTTCGACGAGCGTGTTTCGGCCGCGAACCCCAAGGCGCGCCAGTTGCTGAACCTGCCCGATATTGAGTTGATCGGCAAACCGCTGTCGGCCATCGGCCACCCACTGCTAACGTACCTGACTGACCTCCCCGCCGACCAGCCGCAGACAATCAAACTAACGGGCGTTGAAACCTATCGGGCCATGCGCGGGCAGTTCATTGACCGGGGTTTCCGGCGGCAATTTCTATTCATCGAAGAACTGACGGCTGAAATTATCGAAACCGAGAAGAAAGCCTTTGGCAAGGTGATCAGGATGATGGCCCATGAGGTGAACAACTCGATCGGCGCTATCAACTCCATCCTCCACATTGCCGAGCCCGACGTACCTGACCCCGACGTACGAAAAGCCGTGCGCGTCGCTATCGAGCGCAACGACCGATTGAATCAGTTCATGCGCCGCTTTGCCGATGTAGTGCGGCTGCCCGTACCCAATCCCGTTCTCAGCAACGTACCTGAGCTGCTCCGCGACGTACTTCAACTTATGCAACCCCAGGCCAGCGCGCGCGGTATATCGCTGACGTTGTCCCTGCCAGACATACCTGTATCAAAATCGCTGGATGTTGCTCAGCTAGAGCAAGTGCTTGTAAACGTGGTGAAAAATGCGCTCGAAGCCTGCCAGCCTGGTCAATCGGTCGAGATGGTGCTGACGAATCGGGACCTCCTTATCCGCGATAATGGCCAGCCAATTTCCGACGAAGTAGCCACTAATCTGTTCAATCCATTCTTCAGCACAAAAACCACCGGACAAGGCATCGGCCTGACGCTCACCCGCGAAATCCTGCTTAACCACGGATTCGCCTTCTCGCTACGTACCCAGCCCGACGGCTGGACGGTATTCCGAATCAAATGGAACACTGATTTGGCGGATTAAGCGGATTCCTAGTCTCATGCAGACGAATCTGTTTTAATCCGCCAAATCAGTGTTCCATCATCATTTGCATCTCATTATTTGGGCAGGCATCGGTTCAGGCGGAGGCCTTGTGAGTTAATGGCTGTGATCAATAGCGTTTCGTTGTTTGGGCCGTGTAAAAGCGCCGACGAGCGGGCGTCGCCCCGAATCAACAAACTACTTTTTGTGGGGTCGAGTGGGCGGAAATGACCACGGCCATCGCCCAGTAGCACCACGCCAACCGAAGCGTCTTCCCGGCCCATATTCACCTCGTTTGGGTAAAAATTACCCGTCAAAACTGCGTCCAGATGGCCATCCTGGTTAAAATCGTGCACAACGATACCGAAAACGGGTGCTACCTGCGCCGGGCGAGGCAACGCCCGAACAGCGAATTTTCCCTTTCCCAGATTTTCGATATAGGCACTTTGCAAATAGGTCGCCCGCGCCTGGTAGGCATTTTTAAGCTCATCCTTTGTCAGTAAATCATCGAACGTGACGGCGGCATAATCGGCGTATCGCTGGTATTTTCGGCGGAACTGGATCACCTGCTGATTTAGTGCATCGCGGGGAATGGCCGGATAACACACGCCATTGATGAAGTAGCCCATCAACGGGTCCACAGTGCCATCTTTGTTAAAATCGTCGGCGATGATTGTAACCGGTTCGCTCGTCGATGCCTGATAAAGCGTGTTCAACCCCTCATTCCCGGCGATATAATCGAGGTCGCCGTCGTGGTCAAAATCGCCTTGTGCCAGCGTGTTCCACCAGCCGCTCGTGTTCGGAAGCTGTAGGGCGGCTGCTTTAAAACTACCCCGTTCATTTTTATACACCGTGAGGGGCATCCATTCACCAGCCAGCAGCAGATCGGGCCAGCCGTCCTGGTCATAATCAGACCAGAGCGCCGAGCAAACCATGCCGACCTTCATCAGCGACGGACATAACTGCTGCGTCACATCGGTAAAATGATACCCCGTTGCCGACCGGTCGTTGCGCAACAGATAGCTCCGGGCAGGCAGCGGGTATTCGCCGGGAACCTGCCGACCGCCCACAAACAAATCCAGATCACCATCGTGGTCAAAATCAGCCGCAAGTACGCAGGAGCCACTGCCCGACAGATCGGGCAACGTACCTGGAGGGGATAGGCTGAAGTTGCCTTTTCCATCGTTGACATACAACTGATCCTGGTAAAATGCCGTATCCGTTACCGGGCGCTCGTTTCCCCCATGCACCACATACAGGTCCAGGTCTTTATCGCCATCAGCATCAAAAAACAGCGCGTTAGTTGCTTCCTGATTGGCTTGTGCTGGAAATGGCTTTTTTACGAACCCGCCCGTTGCTTTACGAACGAACAGACAGGCAGAACTGCCCCGGTAGGAACTGCCCACAAAACAATCGTCGAGCCCATCGCCGTTGACATCGCCTACTGCCAACGCAAAACCAGCACGCGATAGCATCTTGAGCATAGCGGCCCGCTGCTTGAAATCGACAAAATCGGATTCCTGATGCACGAAATCGACCGGATAGTCTGCTGTGACGTCGGTAAAAAGCGGACTGCCGACTGGCTCGACTGGCTCTTTTGTAGCCGCCGTTGCTTGCGCATACGATAATGTAAGCGGTTGATCTACAGGTATGTTGCGTCTGGTTTCTGTTCGCCCTCCCGGCCATTCGATACGTACTGAGTCAATTTTGGTTTTGTTGCCTACCCCGAAATGAAGCCGCGATTCTACCGATGACAGATACCCGCGTACCGTGAATAGCTCCGCATACTGCTTCTGGCCTCCTGCCCAGAGCGTTACGTTTGCGCCTATTCCTTGTCGGTTGGCCGAATCGCCCTGTAGCTTAATGGTCAGGTAGTGTTGATCCGGCGCTTGCTCGCGGCTTCGGTTGCGGTAGACAAGCGCTTCACCGTCAACGTTGTTGACTGCAATGTCCAGGTCGCCGTCGTTGTCGAAGTCGGCATAGGCGGCACCATTTGCGAATGATTTAGTGTTGAGCCCCCAGGATTGGGAAACGTCGGTAAATGAGCCATCGCCCGTATTGCGAAACGCATAATGCGCGAGTGGAATCTCAGGTACGTTGTTTAGTAAGTCAAGGCGCTTTTTCGTATTGTATTCGGTGGTGCCAAAACTGGAAAAGTCTTCGGTAAACGTGATGAAGTCGCGGTCGGTCACGTTTTTGCGGTAGCCGTTGGTGATGTACATATCTTTCCAGCCGTCATTGTCGAAATCGGCTAGTAACGTTGCCCAACTCCAGTCTGTCTGGGCTACCCCCGCCATCATGCCTACTTCGGCGAAAAGGGGCACTGGGCCTGGGGCTTGGGGCTTGGGGGTGCTCTGCCGGGGAACGCCCCTCTGCCCCTTGCCCTCTGCCCCACGCCCTACGCCAAGATTCATCTGGAGCGAGTTGCGCATGTACTGCATTTGATTACCGTAGCGTGGCGAAACGCTCATCTCTTTGCGGTCGTAATCCTGACCACTCAGCATCATTTTAAGCCGCTCGTTTTCCTTTGGCAGCATGTCGAGTTGCATCAGGTCAACTCGGGTATCGTTGTTCAGATCGGCCGCATCCACGCCCATGCCATACATGCTGGTGTGGGCAGTCGCCTCTTTGATGACGTTGGTAAAATGGCCATTCCCTTCATTCAGATACAGAATGTCGCTGCTGGTAAAGTCATTGGAACAATATATATCCGGGTAACCATCTTTATTGACATCACTGACGACCAGCCCCAGGCCAAGCGCATCATACGTAATACCTGCCTGCCGGGAAACGTCGTTGAAAACCGGATGTCCCGCCGGGCCACGCCCTTCGTTTCGGTAGAGTTTACCCGTGCCGGGGTGCGACCCATCCGATACAACCGGGCGAACGTGGGCCGGGTTCTGGTAATCAGGTGCCGTATTGAGCAGAAAAGCGTCCAGATCACCATCCAGATCGTAGTCAAAAAAGGCGGTTTGTGTGGTAAAAGCGGAATCTGCCAGCCCGTAAGATTTCGCCATCTCCTTGAAAACGGGCTTTCCATTCGTCAGGCCCTGGTTGACAAAGAGCAGGTTTTCGCTCTGTTTAAGCGATGTATGACTGGCCACAGAAATGTAGATATCGAGCCAGCCGTCCTGGTTGACATCCGTCATGACTGCCCCCGAACACCATCGATTGGTGGTCAATCCGGCCTTTTCGGTAATATCATCGAAAGAAAAACCGTCGTTCGTCTGTTTGCCCTGATTCAGGTACAGATGGCAACTGACCTGATTGCCGGTGAAGAACACATCCGTGAAACCATCGTTGTTCACGTCGCCAACGGCCACGCCGCCACCGTTGTAAAAGTTGGTGAACGTAAAGCCATTTAACTGCTCGCTGGGCGTCAGCGAATTGGCAAAGGTGATGTGGGTTTGGCTGCTGGAAATCTGCTCAAACAGGGTCGCTGGTGCCTGCTGACAAGCCAATAGAATGCTGCTCAATACACTTGCCCAAACTACACGTACCCAATGCATTTGCATACCTATCTTTTTTGGATTTGCGTATTACAACAATGACACCGGACGTTCCGGTGTCATTGTTGTAATACAATCGTATATGTTAAGCTACCTGATTAATAGCCAGGGTTTTGTCCTTTAATGCCAACATTCGGGTTGTTATCGATTTCCTGTTGAGGAATGGGTAGCAATTCATGCTTGCCTTTCTGGAAATACGAGAAAGGTTCAGTCGTTAACTTACCCTGTTTCCGCCAGCGCAGAATGTCGCGGTTACGAACTTGCTCGCCGCTTAATTCTACCCGACGTTCGTGTACAATGGCGGCAAATACCTGATCTTTCGTAGCCGTGGGGTATTTAGCATTTGGGTACGTAGGCATCGCCACACTAGCCCGATTGCGGATCATGTTCAGGTAGTTGAGCGCACTGGCCGAGTTGCCCAGTTCATTTTCGCATTCTGCCATCGACAGGAGCGTTTCAGCATACCGCATGATTCGCTGATTGATGCCGCCCGTTGTAGAAACGGGCGCTTTATACATCAGCGTAAACTTCCGCCAGCTTACTTTCTGCGCCTTGCCGTCAACCATCGATGTGTTACCGTTCACCAGTTCATCTGTCAGGACGTTTAAGTCTTTGTTGAACTTATCACCTACGGTATAAAACGATTTGGCATAGCGAGGATCTGTCTTGGCATCGCCTTTAGTGGTTTTCTCGAATTCAGCCAGCAGACTGTTCGATGGGATAATATTCCGCCAGCCAATAGCCGAATACTCCTGGGTACGTACCGTTTCTTCACCGGCTGTAGCGCCGTCGGCATCGCCATTCCAGTTAAAGGACCCCCCCGAAGGCAGGAAATTCACTTCCCAGATCGACTCCTTATTAAACTCGCCCTCTTCGGTGAAGTTATCGTTAAACTCGTCTACCAGTGCATATGTCCCAGAACTGATAACTTTCTGTAGCTCAGTCTTGGCATTGGTATAATCACCCTGTTGCAGGTAGACCCGGGCCAGCAGCATCTGAGCAGCGCCCTTGGTAGCACGACCCTGATTGGCAGCGTCGTAGGTGGCGGGTAGTGCATCCTGAGCCGCTTTCAGGTCGGCAACAATAAACGCATACACATCAGCTTCCGGCGAACGGGGTAACGATCCGGAAACACCCGTAACATAGGTTTTGTAGAGTGGAACGCCTCCCCACATACTCACCAGTTCGAAGTATGACCAGGCCCGCAAAAACTTGGCTTCACCCACCGCCTGGGTAGCCACACTGGCCGTAAGCCCTTTAGCCGCCGCCGCTTTCTCAACGACTACATTGGCCCGGTGAATCACGCGGTAAGCCCCTGTCCAGACAGAGCTTACCAGCCCATTGTCTGTCGTATGAACACCCAGCAACAACTGGTTACGTGGGGTTTCGAGTTGAGCACCACCTGTTGCTACATCGTCTGAGCGCATATCGTGGGTAAAGAACCACTCACGGGCAACCAGGTTTGTCGATTGAAGAGCCCCATATACGCCATTGACTGCGCTCCTGATCTGTAGGTCATTCTGGAAATAACTGTCGGTCGTTACTGCGTTGGGGTTTAGCTGTTCCAGCTTTTTATCATCACACCCAGCGGTCAGAACCAGCAGGAAAGCGCCGGTTAAGAAATAGTGACTTTTCATAAAAAAAGTATGCTTTAGGTTTGTTTGAATCAGTTAAAATGTAATCTGAAGACCAGCCAGTAGTGTCCGTGACTGCGGATAGTTGGCGTAGTCGATACCGCTGCGCAGCAGCGTGCCATTACGAGAGCCAATCTCCGGGTCATAACCCGTGTACTTAGTGATCGTCAGTAGGTTCTGGCTCGATACATAGATCCGAACTTTGTTCACTGCCCCACTGGTTAAACTGCCCAGGGCTTTGGCTGGAATTGAGTAGCCGATAGACAGGTTTTTGATCCGCATATACGAGCCGTCTTCAATAAACCGATCTGATGTCCGGCTATTGTTGTTCGGGTCGCCCCCAACAGCCCGTGGTATGCTTGTATTCATGTTGGTTGGTGACCAGGCATTCAGAACGGCTGGGCCAGCATTGAACAAACGGAGCATGCCTTCGGTAACAACTCGGGTACCGTTATAAATTTTGTTGCCGTAGGTTCCCTGTAGATACAACGTGAAGTCGAAGTTTTTGTAGCTACCGCTGAAGTTAAGGCCGTAGTTGAACTTCGGCAGGTAGCTTCCCAGGTACACCCGGTCGTTGGCATCAATTTTACCGTCAGGGACGCCATTGGGACCACTGATGTCTTTGAAGCGAATATCGCCCGCCGATGTATTTTTAGCCGGATTATCCAGGTCGCGCGTAGCAGGCCGGTTTTGAACAGGCGAAGCGTAAACTTCATCAATCGACTTAAAGATGCCGTCGACTAGGTAGCCATAGAACGACTGAATGGGTTGGCCAACTTCGGTCTTGGTAATATCGGCTCCGCCAAAGTCAGCATCTGAACCTGCGTAGATGGCAGAGGTTGGCGTGGCCAGGCTCATCACCCGGTTGCGGGTGATACCCACGTTGGCCGACAGGTTCCAACGCAACGCGCCTTTGGCATAGTTATAGCCCGCCTGGAATTCATAACCCCAGTTTTTCATGCTACCAATGTTGGCCGACGGGGCATTGCTGTAGCCAATCGAGTTTGGAATGGGTACGCCCAGAATAAGTCCGTCAGTAGACCGGTTATAGATTTCGGCCGTAAACGTGAGCTTATTACTAAACAGCCCTACGTCGATCCCGCCATTGACCATGTCGGTTGTTTCCCACTTCAGCTCGGTGTTGCCCAGCGAGTTGAAATACGAGCCCAGGCTGTTTGCCGAGCCAAACGGGTAAGCTGTTGCATCGGCCGACACGAGTGACTGCCAGGCGTAGTTTCCGATTCCATTGAAGCCCGTCTTACCATAGCTGGCCCGGAGTTTCAATTCAGAAATCTGTGGTACACCCTTCATGAACGCTTCCTGGTCCATACGCCAGCCTACCGATGCCGATGGGAAATTACCCCATTTGTTGCCTGGCGCGAACAGCGACGAACCATCCCGGCGAATCGAGGCGCTTAGCAGATACTTACCCGCATAATCGTAATTGATACGACCGATGTAGGAGATCAGGTCCGTTTCTGCACGGCTACTGGTGATAGACGGGTTACTAACGCCCTGAATGACATCCAGATCGTTATTGGGCCGGGTACCCGATCCGTTCATACCCGTCGACAGGACTTGCTGGGTTTCGGCAACGGCCAGCGCACTTACAGAATGCTTGCCGAAGGTTTTGTCGAACGAAAGCTGGTTGGTGATCGTCTGGGCAATGTTCGTGTTTCTCGATTGCGACACGGTAGCCGAGGTACGTTGTGTGTAGCCATCGGCGTAGATCGGGTTGAACGTACTGCCATTCGAGAAGCCCAAGTCAACGCCGTAGTTGAACCGGTATTTGAGGAAACTCGTCAGCCGAATATCGGCATAGATGGTAGCAAAGGCTTTCAGGAACTTGGTGCGGGTAAGGTCCATGGCTGGTGCCCGAAGCGGATTTTCTGGATCTGACCCATCGGCCGCCGTTGGCGCGCTAAACCCTCCTACTTTGGTAGGATCCATAGTAGGCCAGTAGGGCATCATACGCAGGGCATGCATCAACTGTGACCGGTTACCATTGGTTTCGTTACGTTGATTGCTGTAGGCCGCTGTCAATGTCTGACCGATCGAAAGAAACTTGTTGATCTGATGGTCTGAGTTCAAGCGCAGCGAGCCGCGTTCGAAATCGGTTCCCAGCATGATACCATCCTGTTTAAAATAACTGCCTGATGCAAAGAACCGCGACGTTGCATTGCCACCCGACAAGGACAGTTGATGCTGCGCAATGCCCGCGTTACGGAAAAGCTCGTTTTGCCAGTTCGTTTCTGTCTGGGCAAACGTTTGGGTGGCACCGGCGTAAATTGGCACATCCAGGTTATTGAGTCGCGAAGGAAGCACAATGCCTGCGTTGGAAGTCAGCACTTTAGCGTACGCCACGTATTGATCCCGGTTAAGGACATCAAGCTTATGCGTTGCGCTTTGCGTTCCTACGTACGTATCCAGCGAAATACGCACCTTGCTATCCCGGCTTCCTTTTTTGGTCGTAATCAGAATAACGCCGTTGGCCGCCCGCGATCCGTAAATAGCCGCTGAACTGGCATCTTTTAGCACTTCCAGCGATTCGATATCATTGGTGTTGAAGCTGTTCAGGTCGCCGGTTGGTACTCCATCGATCACATAAAGAGGACCGGACCCGAAGCTGATCGAGCCCACGCCCCGAATCTGCACAATAGGCGAACTGCCTGGGCCTCCGTTGTTAACAACCGATACGCCCGGTACGCGTCCCTGAAGTGCAGAAGCAAGGTTGGGCACAGGTAAGGCCGTTATTTCTTTCGGTGTTACTGTCGATACCGCGCCCGTCAGTGATGACCGTTTCTGGGTACCATACCCCACCACTACTACTTCTTCCAGCGAACCGGCATCTGCTTCTAATGATACACTGATTATTGATTGGCTACCTACAGTTATTTCCTGTTTTTTGTAACCAATGTAGCTGAATACCAGTACAGCATTGCCGTTGGGTACGTCGATGCGAAACGCTCCGCGAGCATCGGTAGTTGTTCCTCGTGCTGTTCCTCTAAGTTGGATAGTCACCCCAACTAACGGGACACCTTTCTCATCAAGTACAGAACCCGTTACCGATTGATCGGCCGGGCGGGCCCAGACACTTGTTGTCAGGGCATGAATGATAAGAAGCGTATAGAGTCCAAGCCGCAAGAGCTTACTCAGTGAAGCATGGATTTGTAATTGTTTTGACATAATTTTAAGGGTTTGTTGGTTTTGCAACGGACAAAAAAGTCCCTGCATCCAATTTTGGATGTTCTTTCGCGGGAATAAAAGGGAGGTTACACGAGTCAGTAATGCGCCAACATTACTGACTCTTTTTATGCTTATACTATGTGTTCAGGCATAGGCTGAAAGGGGGTTGGGTTTAGTAGACGAATCAAATAATCTGGTTGTTCCAAGGTCAATGAATAGGAAGCTTACTTCATGAAGGCATACTGATAGCTTATTCCAAGGCAAAAACAGTCAGATATAGAATAGCGTGAACTAGCTTTCTCTCAGGCAAAGCCGATTGACAATATCCTATACATAATTTGCTCTTCCTTTAAAGAGCTGCTCATCTTTATGTATCAAAATAGCACTTTCCTGGTTGTAAGAGTAGAAAGGCGTCATTTTGACACATTCTGTCGGTGAAAACCGAAAAGAAAAGACTACTTATTGAATAATGACAATTAATGAAGTGAAAATACTATTTGTTTACCGATTGTCAAGGCGTCGGTCATGTCTCTACATATATCAGTCACTTTATCACATATATCAGTGAGGTTATCGGATATCCGGTATAATCGTAGCCTCGAATTACTACTTACAGCTATGTTTTCTGGATGAGCTATTGTCTACTAAATTGCCTCGCGGCTGAGGCCTTACTGATAAGTAGAATAGCCCTGTCAACTTACCATCCGGTACCGTGACAAAGCCATTCTTAAGGCTACATTCTTAATTGAACTGCCCTAGCCACTCATCTTCCTTGCCTCGCATTGTGGCCTGATCGGCTTCGGTTTTGTCGCCGTAGCCACAGAGGTGGAGCAGGCCGTGGGCTAATACGCGCCGCATCTCCTGCTCGGGCGACACGCCAAGCTGGGCGGCGTTATCGGCCACCCGGTCAACGCTGATGAAGATGTCGCCTTCGATGGGGTCGTCTTCAAATTCGCGGTTATCGAAGGTGATAATATCTGTGTAATAATCATGGTCGAGGTGCTCACGGTTGACCTGCAACAGATACTCGTCGGAGCAGAACACATAGTTCAGGTCGCCCATATCGTGCCCTTCGGCCTTGGCCTGCGTCGTGAGCCATTTTTTCGCTGCCAGCTTCTGGGGCAGCTTATAGTCGACGTCTTCGTTGAAAAAGCGAATCATGGGATTTGGGAATGTGGATTTAGCGCTGCTTTCTTACCATCATCTGGATTAGCAACGCTAAATCCACAATCCCGAATTCAAATTCCCAAGTTTAAAATTTCACCCTTACGCCCGCCAGTATGTTTCGACCGGCCTGTGGGTAATAGTTGTTATACGAAACTAGGCGACCCTCGCTGATGTAGCCATACGTGTAGCCGTTCGATTCGTAGCGTTCACTGAACAGGTTATTCACGAGCAGGGTAAACACGATCTCCTTCGCGAAGGTTGGTTTCAGCGTGTAGATGAATCGTAGATCATTTACGAAATAAGCGTTGATCTTCCGGTCGTTGCTGCTGGTGTTGTCTAGGAATTGCTGCCCGACGTATTTCGATAAAAAGCCGATTTCCAGCCCTTTAGCTGCCGTGAGCATCAACTGGGAGCCAGCAATAACGTTGGGTGAGAAAGCAATGTCTGTTTTGCTGAACTGGCGTGCTTCCTGCCCCGCATCTGAATCGAAGAACTGGGTGTAGTTCCGAATCTTGTTCTGGCTAAATGTGCCGTTCACACTCCAACGCAGCGTTTTAGTGAGCAACGTAGTGGCTTCGGCCTCAATGCCGGCGCGGTAGCTGCTGGGTACGTTGATCCGGTTGAACGCGCCTACGTCGTTGATGGCTCCGTTCAATACCAACTGGTTGCGGTAGTTCATGAAGTACCCGTTCAGGCTGAGGGCCACCCGGTCGGTGCGGGTTTTCACGCCGGCTTCCCAGTCATATAGCGTTTCAGCCAGCGGCCGACTGCCCGGTGTCGACTGCGTGTAGTCGTCGCGGTTGGGTTCTTTGTTGCCTACGCCAAACGACGCGTAAGCTGTAGTGCGGTCATTGACAGTATACGTAACGCCCGCTTTCGGGTTGAAAAACGTCAGCGACGCCTCCTGTTGCACGTTTTGCAACTGACGGTTGAAACCGAGAAACGAATAGTTGACCGAACGTACCTGCAAATCCAGGTAGGCATTCAGGGCTGACGTGAATTGGTAAAAGGCTTTCCCGTAGACGTTTACGTCTGTCTTGGTTGCGTCGTCTTCGTAATAACGGTAGGGTGTCACAGGCACGAACTGACCCGAAATAACCTCGCCGAAGTGCTTGCCCTGGTACCTGTTCAGTCCACCGCCGATGTTAGCCGTGAGCCGGTTCTTGTTGTCGTAATCGAACGAGAAAACGGTTCCGTAAAAGTCATTATCAAGCCAGCGGCGGCGCACAATGTTCGAGCGGCTGATCGTCGAATCGCGGATAACGACATTGGGCAGTCCGTATTTGCTGAGCTTATCGCCTTCTTTGAATTCTTCATAATACCCGCGCCCTTTCGTATAAAAGAGCGATACGTTGGCCCGCCAGTTGCGGCTCAACTCCGTCGACGTAATCAACTGATATTGATCCTGCTGATAATTATCGGTTTGGTTCGGGTACGTAAATTCGTTGTACGTCCGGTTGGTCGCCAGAATGTCTTCCGGTATGCCGTTCCAGGCCTGGTACGTTTTTTCCTGGCCCGAAAAGACGTTCAACCGGATAAAGCTTTTCTGGTTATAATACCCACCCGACAGATAAAACGATTTCAGATCCGACGCGGCCCGGTCGATGTAGCCATCCGATGCGATTTTCGACAGCCGCGCATCAACCACAAAATGCCCGGACATCAGGCCCGTTCCGGCCTGCACCGTCGCCCGGCGCGTGTTGAACGACCCGCCCGACAGGTTCACTTCGGCATACGGCTCTTTTTGCAGCGAGTTGGTCTGCACGTTCACACTGGCCCCAAACGCCCCGGCCCCATTGGTGGACGTACCCACGCCGCGCTGAATCTGCACGCTATTCACCGACGAGGCAAAATCGGGCATATTCACCCAGTATGTCCCCTGCGATTCGGCGTCGTTATACGGAATACCGTTGAGCGTAACGTTTACCCGCGTAGCATCGGACCCGCGAATACGAATGCCCGTGTAGCCCACGCCCGCACCTGCATCCGATGTGGTCACGACCGAGGGCGTGAAGTTGAGCAGCAGCGGCAAATCCTGCCCCAGATTTAGCTTGGTCAGGTCGCGCTTCGACACGTCGGTGTAGGCAATAGCCGATTTCTCGGTGGCTCGCGTCGCCAGCACAACTACCTCATCCATAACTACTTCGCTCTGATGCAGCCGGAAGGTAAGCGGTTCATCGGCTGGCACCTTAATGGTCTGGTCGGTAGGCTCATAACCCACCAGCGAGGCACGTACCTGATACGTACCCGGCCGAAGGTTGGTGAGCCGGAACGTACCTGACGCGTCGGTGTTGGTTCCTTTCAATGAACCATCGATCGTGATGGCAACGCCGGGTAGCGGGCTGCCGTTCGTTTCCCGAACAATGCCGGAAAGGGTAAGCGATTGCGCCCATACGGGCAGGTGGAACAGACACCACAACACTAGTGTGGCGGCAAAACGATAGGTCGTTGCGTTGGTCATCGAGACACAAACGGTTAACGATAAGGCGTAGGGGCCAGGCCTATCTTGGGTGAAAAATGGTTTGTAGTTTGAGGTTTGTAGTTGCTTCGCTTGAGGCGGGGAGTTGCTCTTTAGCAGCGCAACCACAAACCTCAAACCATAAACTACGAACTCGTTTACATTCCCTGCTGCGGCATTACCCGTGTACAGGTTCTATGGGTATAATCTCAGCCCGTTGTTATAAGGCACCCCTGAAAGATTAATGAGGCAAAGGTAATGTAAAAAAGAGTTCAACGTCTAAAGTTCCAAGCCCAAAGTCGCGCTGTTAATTAACCATGATGTGGCGTTGCAGCGCGACTTTGGGCTTGGAACTTTAGACGTTGAACTCTTTTTTACACCTCGACACTAAATGCCGATAGTTTCACGAACTGGTCGACCCGGTCCTGAATTTCGTCGGGCGAAAGATTCAGGATACGCTCGGCCCCGAATTTTTCGACGCAGAAAGAGGCCATTGCTGACCCGTAGATCACGGCTCGCTTCATGTTATCGAACGAAATGTCGTCGGTTTTGGCAATGTGGCCGATGAAACCGCCCGCGAAGGTGTCGCCCGCGCCGGTTGGGTCGAATACTGATTCCAGCGGCAGGGCAGGGGCGGCAAAGATTCGATCTTCGTGGAATAGCAACGCGCCGTGTTCCCCTTTCTTGATGATCACCGTTTTTGGCCCCATGCTCTTGATCGTAGCGGCGGCGCGTACGAGCGAATAATCATTGGTGAGCTGGCGGGCTTCTTCGTCGTTCAATACCAGCACGTCCACATCCTTCAGTAATGCTTTCAGGTCGTCGTTGGCAATCTCGATCCAAAGGTTCATCGTATCCAGCACGATCAGTTTGGGGCGGTTTGTCAGGCGTTTGATCACCAGGTGCTGAATAGCCGGGGCCGTATTACCCAGCATCAGGTACGTGCAAGTCTGATACGATTCGGGAATGACGGGGTCGAACTTTTCCATCACGTTAAGCTGCACCTCGACGGTGTCGCGCGAGTTCATATCGTTATGGTATTTGCCCGACCAGAAAAACGTTTTTTCGCCCTGCCGAATTTCCAGCCCCTCCACGTTTACGCCGTGGCTCACCAGGGTGTCGATCATGGTTTGCGGAAAATCGTCGCCAACAACGGCCACCAGGTTGTTTTCGCTGGTGAAGTACGAAGCCGACAGGGTAATGTACGTGGCGGCACCGCCAATGATTTTGTCGGTCTTGCCGAAGGGGGTTTCCAGGGCGTCGAACGCGACCGAACCCACGGTGAGTAAACTCATGCTGTTTGTAGTGTCAATTGATGCCCGCAAAGGTAAGCGTGAGTGGGTTATGTCTAGGCACGTTTGCCTGTTGAAGGGCACGACTCGCGAAGCAACATACAGTGCAAAGCAATGACTAAATCACTTTATGCCGTTTGAACTCCTTTTCGCGGTCGAATAAGTAGCGATACGTGATGTGGCGCTTGACGACTTTGCCGCCGAGCATTTTCGAGAAACGGATCATCCTGACGTTGAAATCGCCGATCCAGTTCAGTTCGAGCTTACTGAACTGGTGCTTTTTGCCACCCCACACCTCACGCGACGGGTACGCAATGGCAATGGCCGATTCGATGCCTTTTCCTTGATAATCAGGCACAACGCCGAAGATAACGCCAAAAGCTTTATTGGTTGGCTTCAGTAGTTTGTGGTACAGAAACGTCAGTTTGCCGCGTAAATCCATTTTGCCGTTTACGTGCTTGAAATACTGGTTCAGTTCAGGCAGCATGATGAAAAACGCCACCGGTTTTCGCTCAGGGCCGCTGCCATGATAGCCAAACCAGACCAGGTTTTCTTCCATCACCGGCTTCATCTTCTGCATCAGCGTCAGGGCTTTCTCCGTCGTCATGTCGGGCGTACCCAGGATTTTGGCCCACGCTTTGGTGTAGATTTCGGCAAAATCAGCGGCGTACTGGGGCAGTTTGTTCCGTTGAATATGCTCGAAGGTGTACTCCGGATTGTCCAGAATAGCCTGCGCCCGGTCGAGTACTTTTTGCTGCATCCCATTTTCCATCAGTTCATCGTAGTTGATGGGTAGCGCGAAGGTGTGTTGCTGGAAGTAATCCCGAAATCCATACGCCTCAAAAAACGGTACGTAATAGGGCTTGGTATACGGCATGCCGTAGTTCGGTTCTTTGTCGTAACCCTCCACAAGCAGGCCCCACCACCGGTCGCGGTCGCCGAAATTGATTGGGCCTTCCATTGCTTCCATGCCCCGTTCGGCAAGCCATGCGCGGCAGGTATCCAGTAGTTTAAAAGCGGCTGTCTGGTCATTGGTGCACTCAAAAAAGCCCATTCCGCCCGTTGGGTAGTCTTTTTCGGCCTTCAACGTTTTCTGATTGACGAATGCAGCTACCCGGCCAATCGTTTCGCCCGCGTCGTTTTTCAAGACCCACCGGATGCACTCGCCATCATCGAACAACTTGTTCCGTTTAGGGTCGAACACGCTTTCCAGATCATCGTCGAGTGGACGAATCCAGCAGGGGTCGTTTTTATAGAGGTGAACCGGCAGTTGAAGAAATTCGGTACGGAGGGCGGCGTTCTGGCCTACTTCGAGTAATTGCATGGGCGTAAAAATAAGGTCAAAGTTTAAGGTTTACGGTCTAAAGTTGCTTCGCTAACAGACTATTGGTAGTCAGGCGAAGCAACTTTAGACCGTAAACCTTAAACTTTGACCTTATTTTTGTGTCATGCAACCGCTCTCGCTCTACAATACACTTTCCCGCCAGAAAGAACAGTTTGAACCCATCAGCGCGCCCAACGTGGGCCTTTACGTCTGCGGACCAACGGTTTATAACTATGTTCACCTCGGCAATCTGCGCACCTTTCTGACCTTCGACAGCCTGTTTCGCTACCTGACATTCATTGGCTACAAAGTCAGGTACGTTCGGAATATTACCGATGTGGGCCACCTTGTGGGCGACGGCGACGAAGGCGAAGACAAAATTGGCCGGATGGCGAAGCTGGAGCAGATTGAGCCAATGGAGATTGTGCAACGCTACACCAACGATTTTCACGACGTGCTGCTCCAGTTTAATATGCGCCCGCCGAGCATTGAGCCAACGGCTACGGGGCACATGATCGAGCAAATCGAAGCTGTGAAGCTGTTGATCGACAAGAAGTTAGCTTACGAATCCAACGGGTCGGTGTATTTCGATATTGAGCAGTACAACAAGAACGGCGGCGACTACGGTAAACTGTCGGGCCGTATTCTGGACGATCTGCTCAACGAAACCCGCGAACTGGACGGACAGAGCGAAAAGCGAAATCCGCTGGATTTTGCGCTCTGGAAAAATGCCTCGCCCGAACACCTTATGCGCTGGCCGTCGCCCTGGGGTACTGGTTTTCCGGGCTGGCACCTCGAATGTACGTGCATGAGTACCAAGTATTTAGGTACGCAGTTCGATATTCACGGCGGCGGCATGGACCTGAAGTTTCCGCATCACGAATGCGAAATTGCCCAGGGAAACGGCCTCAACGACCGCGCGCCGGTGCGGTACTGGATGCACTCGAACATGCTGACGGTCAACGGCCAGAAGATGAGTAAATCGCTGGGTAACTCGTTCCTGCCCTCGCAGTTGTTTGCCGGTGATCACCCGTTGCTCGACCAAGCGTATTCGCCCATGACGGTACGGTTTTTCATGCTGCAATCGCACTACCGCAGCACGCTCGATTTTTCGAATGACGCCCTGAAAGCAGCGCAGAAAGGCTACAAACGGCTCGTAAACGGCTACCGGCTCATCAAGTCGATGACGTACCTGGCCGACGAAAGTGTGGGCATAGATCCGAAACAGGGCGAGGAAATTGCCAGCTACAATCAGGCTCTTTTTGCCGCCATGAACGACGACCTGAATACGGCCGTAACGATTGGCCACCTGTTTAGCCTGCTGAAAAAAGTGAACCAACTCGATACACGTCAGGTGTCGATGGGGCAATTGGGCGAAGAAGCGTTTAATCAGTTGAAAACCACGTTCATTCAGTTTTTTGAAGATGTGCTGGGCTTGCAGGAAGAAACCTCGCGCGACCAGACCGCGATGGTTGCCGGTATGCTCGACCTCTATCGCGAATACAAAACCCAGCGT
The DNA here is from genome assembly GCF_964250085.1 of uncultured Fibrella sp. Classification (NCBI taxonomy): domain Bacteria; kingdom Pseudomonadati; phylum Bacteroidota; class Cytophagia; order Cytophagales; family Spirosomataceae; genus Fibrella; species uncultured Fibrella sp. Next base: position 343,329 of record NZ_CAXUEC010000001.1, read on the forward strand.
CTGTACGATAAAGTCGATCAGGTACGCACCTATTTTAAATCGCAGGGCCTGGTCATCCGCGACATGAAACACCGAATCGACTGGGCGTATGAAGAGTAGCCGATTGAATGCGTAAATCTGGTCGCGCAGTGGTAGATGGCAGACGCCATCTCTACCACTGCGAAGCAAGTAGGCGCAGATCATGTAAAAACAGTACATTGCGTTGATCCTCATAAGGTTTGGGCCAACTACAATCAAAGCCGCCGGGCAACGTTCATTTATTGGTCATCGTGCTGGCGCAGTTTGCGGGCACGTCGCTATGGTTTGCCGGGAACGCTATTCTACCTAATCTGCAACCGCTACTCGGCACCACGGCGCTGAGTGGCTGGATCACCTCGGCGGTGCAACTGGGTTTCATCGCAGGTACGCTGGTCTACACCATCTTTCGCATTCCCGATACGTACCCGGCCCCGCGCGTTTTTCTGGTATCGGTAATCGCAGCGGCGGTATTTAATCTGCTCATTCTCGCCCTACCGCTTTTACCGGCTTACATACTGCTGAGCCGGTTTGGAACGGGTTTCTTTCTGGCTGGAGTGTATCCGGTGGGTATGAAAATCGCGGCCGACTGGTTCCGGCCGGTGCTTGGTCGGGTCATGGGCTTTCTGGTTGGCGCGTTGGTGCTGGGAACGGCCCTGCCACACCTGATACGCGGCGTGGGGCAGTCGCTGCCGTATCAGGACGTACTGCTCACCGTCAGTGTGCTGGCTGTGGCGGGTGGCCTGCTGTTGGTCTGGGTGATGCCCAAAACGGTGGTGACAGGTTCAGGTACGTTCAACCTGCGTGTTTTCCCGATGCTGTTGCGCCCCGGTGCCTTACGCGCTGGCGTGGTTGGGTACTTCGGGCATATGTGGGAACTGTATGCGCTTTGGGCCTTTTTGCCCGCACTACTCACCATCTATAGCCAGCTACACCCCGATTATCTGTTCAACAAATCAGTGTGGGCGTTCTATGGCATTGCGGCTGGGTTCCTCGGTTGCGCCGGTGGCGGATTACTGGCGTTGCGTATGGGAAGTCGGCAGGTAGCTACTGGTAATCTGGCCATTTCCTGCCTGTGTACGGCGCTGATACCGCTCGTAGTTCATGCATCGCCGATGCTGTTTCTGGGTTTCCTGCTCATCTATGGCGTCACGTTGGCCGGTGATTCGCCGCAACTGACCACGATCGTCTCGATCAACGTACCTGCCGAGATTCGGGGAAGTCTGCTGACACTGTTAACCTGTATCGGCTTCTCCATCACCATCATCTCCATTCAGACGCTGGCCTGGTTGTTGCCGTTTTCGGGCAACTCGGTGTGGGCGTTTTGGCTATTGGTGCCCGGGCCGGTTTTGGGTATCTGGGGCCTCGTGAACAAGCCGACTTCCTGATCGTTGTTCGGTATAGTACGCTGTTTTGGAACACCATCGCCAATTCACATCCGGTGAACCACACAGATGACGTACTTTTGGGCGTTCTGATAACAAACCGATTCGGTCTGTTGATACATTTTACTCATGAAAAAAACCTTCCTGGCCCTAGTGGCCTGTGCGCTGGTTAGTGCGGCCTGCGACGATAAAAAAAGTAGTTCGTCGGAAACGACCCAGACGGAAATGAAACTGGTTGCGGCCCCAACTTTTTCCGGCGATTCAGCCTATACATTCATTGAGAAGCAGATCGCTATTGGCCCACGTGTTCCCAACACACCGGCTCATGTGCGGGGCGGCGATTATATCGTAGCCACGCTAAAATCATACGGTGTCGAAGTAATCGAGCAGCCATTTACCGTAAAAGGCTGGGATGGTATCATGGTGAAAGGACGTAACATTATTGGGGTGATTAATCCGAAAGCCGAAAAGCGTCTGATGTTTTCGTCGCACTGGGATTCGCGCCGTTTTTCGGATCAGGATAGCCTGGAAGTGAATCATAAGAAACCGGTGCCCGCGGCCAATGATGGTGCCAGTGGCGTGGCCGTTCTGCTCGAAATGGCCCGGACCATTCAACAGGCAAAAGACAAGCCGACCGTGGGGGTTGATCTGGTCTTTTTTGATGCAGAAGACTGGGGTAATGGCGAGAAAGCCGTGGGCGACAAAGAGGCTGGTCACCCTGATATCGATTATGTAGGTTTCTGCTTAGGATCGCGTTACTGGGCCAAAAATCCGCACAAACCAGGTTATACCGCCTATTATGGCGTATTGCTCGACATGGTTGGAGCTAAAGGGGCCACCTTTCTGAAAGAAGGATACTCCCAGCAGTTCGCCCCCAGCGTAGTACAAACGATCTGGACAACAGCCAGCCAGTTAGGGTATAGCCAGTACTTTGTCGACAAAAATGGTGGTACCATTACCGACGACCATTTGGCACCCAATACCATTGCAAAAATTCCGATGGTCGATATTATTCACCTGAACGCGCTGAGTGGCGGCTTCTTCCACGACTGGCACACGGCCGAAGATGACATGCACAATATCGACCCAAACACGCTGAAGGCCGTTGGGCAAACGTTGGTTCAGGCGGTGTATAACGAGCAGCCATAAAACGGTATGAAGGCTGGACTTTGTGTTTGTCTCTGCGTAGGTTTCGGCCTGATTCATGGCTTAGCGTCGGCTCAACAGCCCCATTCCGCCCGTTCGCAATCGATAGATTCCGTTGCTGTGCAGCAGTTTCTGGCTGCTACAGGCCCGGCAGAGGAGGTGTTTTCGTTCTTCTCACTGCCCCTTTTGCGGTTCAATTCTGGCGTTTACATGGTATCGAATCGGATGTTTCCGCTACGTTCTTCTCCTGACTCGTTGGTGCAGTTGCCGATTGAGCGGGCTCACAGACAGGGGCGCCGGGCACGTATATCGGCGATAGCTACGGCCGTACCGTTAGCTGTCTTCACCTATTCGGTAACGCGCCTGGTCTTTTCACTGGGAAATGTGGTTGCCGGGCGTCAATCATCGTACGGTGGGCCAAACGGAGAGGTGATCAGGGTTTCAGGAATAGGCGTAGTTACGGGTATCACCGTTACCGGTGTATTCAATATCGCTTCATTAATAAATCTTCATAAGGGCGTGAAAAGACATAATAGCCGGTTTGGACGTAAGGTACCTTCCCTTTTCAATCCAAAAGGATTATAAGTTTAATCATTCTCCAGCCAGTTAATCTATACCATCACCTGATGAATTCTATGAGATCAATATTTGTGCTTGGATTAGTAACCCTGTTGCTTAGCTGCGCTGGCCCCGACAAGCTGGGTACGTTAGACCTGAAAGCCTGGCGTAACGATCGGGGCGGCTGTAACGGCGTTCGCCAGGGCTTGCTGGCAAATTTTACAACTGTACGCGACCAGTTCAAAGGTATTCATGTCAATGATCTGGGTAAGATGCTCGGCCGCCCCGATGTAAATGAAATCACTGATCGGAACGGAAAAATCTATGTGTATTACGTGGAGAAAGGCCCGCATTGTAGCGAGAATACCGGAGCTAAGTCAGCGGCTAAAAGCGTAGCCCTTCGGGTTAATTCCGTTGGAATGGTAACGGAAGTGTCAACTCAGAACGGAACGCCGTAGGCGAGTTCAACGTCATACGTAAAACTTTTTCCGTTCAATCATTTCTTCAACCACATCGGGCACCATATAGCGGATGGAGCGGTTGGCCCGGATGGCCTCGCGAATGTAGGTGGCCGAAATGTCGAGCAATGGCGCGGCGATCAGGCGTACATCTGGGTGATTGCGGAAGGGCGAAGGTTTTGCCAGTTCGCCAGGGCGAGCCGGTCGAGGGTATACGTAGAGGCCAAATTCGGTTAGCAGCCGTTCGTACTGTTTCCAGTTCGCAAACTGGTCCAGGTTGTCTTCGCCCATTAAGAGCTTAAACGTATGCTGCGGAAACTTCCGGCTCAACACATCCAATGTGTCGATGGTGTAACTGGGCTTCGGCATCGAGAACTCCACGTCAGTGGCCTTCAGGCGGCTATTGTCTGCAATAGCGCGCTCAACCATGTCGAGCCGATCAAATTCGTGTAATAAACTTTTCGTTTTCTTAAACGGATTCTGCGGCGACACGACAAACCAAACCTGCTCCAGGTCGGTACTGGTGGCCATTGTATTCGCCACAATCAAATGCCCAACGTGTATTGGGTTAAACGAACCAAAGAAAAGGCCGATTTTCATAAAAGAAAGTCCGCTGCCAAGGAACGTACCTGAGCCGAAACAGAGCAACAGAGGACGGAAGATACAAACGTTAAATTACCGTTGCTTTCGCGGGGACGACGCCTTCGTTGATGAAGTCGTCGATCAGTTTTTGGGCTTTCGCAAATGACTCTTCCAGGTCGTCGTTCACCAGCACTACGTCGAACCGATCCTGAAACGACATTTCAAAGTGGACTTTGAACAGGCGTTTCGACAGACTGTCTTCCGTTTCTGTCCCCCGGCCAATCAGGCGTTGTCGCAGGGTTTCTTCATCAGGCACCTTTACAAAAACGGCCAGCGCACGGTCGCCATAATATTGCTTTAATTTCAACCCTCCCTGCACATCTACATCGAACAGCACGTGTTTGCCCGTATCCCATACTCGCTGAATTTCGGATTTGAGCGTTCCATAGAAAGCGCCAACATATACTTCTTCCCATTCCACAAACTCATCAGCATCGATCTTGTGCTTGAACTCGTCAGGTGTCAGGAAGTAATAATCCTTGCCATTCTGTTCGGCTCGACCGCGACGGTCGCGTGTGCAGGCTGAAATAGAGAAGCCCAGGTTCTCATTTGATTGCAGCAGATGCCGGACAATGGTTGTTTTGCCAGAGCCGGAAGGAGCTGAGAAGATGATCAGTTTACCGTCCAAGTGGGGGGAAGTTTAATGGAAAGGAAACGTCATTAGGCTTCGCCGTTATTGATTGTCATTAGGTGGTCATTAATAGCATTTGTTGTAAAAAGCAATGAATGCTATCAATGACCACCTAATGACAATCAATGACGGCGAAGCCTAATGACGTTTCTTCTGCAAAGGTACAAAAAACGAATCGGGGTAAATGAGGGGCCGGTTGGCTCACTCATTTACCCCGAAGGCATTGGTTCAAAAAATCTTAATTGAAGGTAGCAATACGGCTACGGATATCATCGATAATCCGTTCTGGACAGCACCTTTTTTCCATCTTATTCTGAAGGAGAGCTTTCATCTCTTTCTCAAGGTGGTACATTTTAATACAGGGCTGGCACGATTCCAGATTGCGCTTCAATTTCTCAAGGTCCTGTTCGCTCGCTGCTCCGTCGAGTACCGATTGAATAAACTTCAGACAGTCGCTTTGGTGTTCACACGAATGTTTCATACTCTCCGGTACCTCTGGCGACGATGTTGGCAAAGACGTTTGCATTGGAAAAATTTCATTTATTCCAAAATTAGTTATATTGTTGCTATTGGTCTAACCAAAGTCTGTATCGTAAAAGTTCGGTTTAGTCGTCAATATTTTCGTTATAACCCATCGAAGCCGCATAATCTCGCAGCTTTTCCTTCAACAAGTTACGTGCCCGGTGTAACCGAGATCGTACCGTACCGATAGGAATGTCGAGGATCTTGGCCATTTCTTCATATGTGAATCCTTCAATATCACAGAGAATAATGACCGTCCGAAAATCGACGGGTAACGAGTTTAATGCTGTTGCAACTTCATCGCCGATCAGATCTGACACCGTCTCGGCCCGAAGGTCGACCGTATGCTCAGTTTCTGAATCTTCCGAGTTGTAAGTGGTCTCAACGTCTTGGTAATCAACCTTGGCGGGCTCCTTACTCTTCTTCCGATAATCGTTAATAAAGCTATTCTTCAGGATTCTGAACAGCCACGCTTTGGCGTTGGTTCCCTGTTCAAATGATGAGATAAACCGGAAGGCCTTCAGGTACGTATCCTGTACAAGATCGTTGGCATCGTCTTCGTCCATTGTCAGGCGAAAGGCGAAGTTGTACATGGAGTCAATATGAGGCATGAACTCCTTATTGAAGATCCGGTATTTCTGATCGTCGGTATATCCGCGAGTGGGCGTCGTATCTGACATAGTTTCGGGCATTGTCGACATAAAAGTAGGCGTTAAAGTCGGTTTGCCTCGACAGCCGCCAGATTTTACGCAGTTCTGAAAGAGAGACTGCGCTGGCAGAGGCCGGTATACAGTCTACTGCAAAAACCAAACCTTTGTTTAACTAAAAGGTTTACCGGCCAAAATGGCAGAACCAAACAAAAGGCATCGGTGTTGCAGCGGGCATCAACGTGGCAGAAATATAGACATCCGGGCAACGAATAAGTCACGAATTACTGGGCCGCCCGGTGTTCGCTTCTCATTATCGTCTGGCGAAGAATTGAATCAGGGTAATACTTACTGTTGTAAACAAGGTGCTGGCCAGTGTACGGAGGGCCGTTGGTACGAGAAGTGATACGCTGCCTGCCTCGATCAGAAAGAGCGTGGCATGATGAATCAGAACCAGCACAAACACATACTTAAAGAAGTCGGTGAACCCCAGTTCCTGTAACGTAAACACAACGCGTGACTCCTGGATGCGCTGGCTCATCTGTACCCGTACTACCAGAGGGCGCAGGTACGTCATCAATACCGTAGCTGCTGCGTGGATGCCCAGGGTATTATAGAACGTATCGACGATTATGCCGGTGGCAAAAGCGAGCAGTAACAACCAGGTCTGGCTGATCTCATTCGGCATCAGCAGAATACAGGCTACATAGAGGAAGCAAAAGCCATAGTCGAACAGGACCAGATTGCGAACGATCAGAATCTGGAGGAACAGATACAGCAGGAAAAGGGAAACAAGAACAAGAATTTCGCGAAGGGTCATTTAGTCGGTGGGGCGTTACGTACTACGGGGTTCCGGTCATTTCTCGCTGTCGACCTGTTTTTCCAGTTGCTCCTGCTGAGTAGCCAGGTTATTTTCAACAACGTATACGTATGACAGATTGCCAAAATTAGTCGACAGATCGATTAGTAAGTCGTGGAACGTTTGATTTGCCTGCACACCGATCGTTCGCACCCGGCCAATAAGAATACCTGGTGGAAAATTAGAATTTTGATCCGACGTCACTACCGAATCCCCTTTACTCACGGGCTTATAGCGCGAAATGTCGAGCAGCGTCATCTGCGTTGGATCGCTACCCAGCCAGCGGGCAGTACCGATCTCGTTGGCTTTGGCCAATTTTGCCGACACCCGGAATTCGGAATGCAGGATTGACGTGATAACGGAAAAATGTTCATTGCAGAAACGTACCCGTCCTACTATCCCTGCGGGTGAGATTACGCCCATACCCGGCCTGATACCATCCGCTGTACCCTTGTCGATAGTCAGGTAATTGTTGGCGAGCGTGGTCGTGTTATTGACAACCTTACCAACCGTGAATTTAAAGCGGGTGGCAAAAACAGAGTCGGCTTTGTACAGGGGCGGGGCTATTGGGTTGCGTTCCTGTTGCTGTTGCGTTAGCTGGGTGCGGAGGCGAAGGTTTTCGGCGGCCAGATCAGCGTTAACCTGCCGTAAGCTGGTGTATTCTCGTGCGGTATTCGACCACGTCAGCAGTTGAGCGGCGTACTTATTCGACGTATTGAAAAAACTCGTGCTCCAGTAGTTGTTTGTATTGATGATAAAGTAAAAGCACATCACTTCCAGCAACACAAACAGAATGAAGTTGCGGCTCTGGGCAATAAAGGCAAAGAGTTGTTCCAACGGGAAAGAATGGTGTCTTAAGGTGTGCTTCTAGTCTGCATGGAAAGTCAATTGCCCTTCTTTTGCTGTAGGCTCCGCGCCTCGGGCCCTTCGACAAGCTCAGGGCGACAGATAGCCCAGGTACGTTAAGAACGAACTTGAGTGTCCTGTCACCCTGAGCTTGTCGAAGGGCCCGAGGCGCGGAGCCTACAGCAAAATCACTACGATGACTACAAACAGGTTACGAAATCAGTACTGATTTGTAGAGATCAAGATTTTTGATCACTTCGCCGGTTCCTTTCACTACTGCTTTAAGCGGGTCATCGGCTACATGAATGGGTAGCTTCGTTTTGCTGGCCAGTCGTTTGTCGAGGCCGTGCAACAAGGCACCGCCACCCGTCAGGTGAATACCGTTGGTGTAAATATCGGCCGACAGCTCGGGAGGCGACACCTCCAGGGCTTTCATCACGGCTTCTTCGATCTTCGAAATCGATTTGTCGAGGGCGTAGGCGATTTCGCTGTAGGTAACCTTGATTTCTTTCGGAATCCCCGTCATCAAATCGCGACCCCGGATTTCGTAATCGGCCGGTGGATTGTCGAGTTCGGGCAGGGCTGAGCCAACCTCCATTTTAATCTGCTCGGCCGAGCGTTCACCGATCAGCAGGTTATGTTCGCGACGCATGTAATCCACGATGTCGCGGGTGAATACGTCGCCGGCAATCCGGATCGATTGTTCACATACGATACCTGACAGGGCGATAACCGCAATTTCGGTTGTGCCACCGCCAATGTCGACGATCATGGTTCCGTTGGGCTGTGTAATGTCGATGCCTATACCAATAGCAGCGGCGATTGGTTCGTGTACCATATACACCTCCTTGGCCCCTGCGTGTTCGGCTGAGTCTTTAACAGCGCGTTTTTCTACTTCTGTGATGCCCGAAGGAATGCAGATGACCATACGATGTGAGGGGGAGAATAGCCGGTTGCCCGACTCAATCATTTTAATCAACCCCCGAATCATCAACTCCGCTGCTGTAAAGTCAGCAATTACCCCGTCTTTCAGCGGGCGGATCGTCTTAATGTTTTCGTTCGTCTTTTCGTGCATCTGCATCGCTTTGTGACCAATTGCCAGCACTTTACCGCTGACTTTGTCCATGGCGATGATCGACGGCTCGTCGACTACAATACGGTCTTTATGAATAATAAGGGTGTTGGCCGTACCCAAATCGATAGCAATGTCGCTGGTCAAAAAATTAAAAAGTCCCATTTCAGGCTGGTTACGTATAAATACTATGCTTGTAAGATAGTGTCATTCGTAGTCATTGGTTGTTATTCATCGTCATTCATTTGCTTTTTCGCTAAAAAACTATGAATGGCAATCAATAACCATGAATGACAGTAAACGACGTTTCCGTTGATTATACAAAAGTAGGGATAATAAAAGACAACTTTAGCCCACTGTTTAAATGGACTTTTCTTTTTACGCGTGATTGTCAGCCTGTAAACGCCAAACCCGCCTGAACAGAGGTGTTCGGGCGGGTTTGATTGATAATGGCAAGAAAAACAAACTATTTCGCAGCCTCGTTTTTCTGGTCCTGAACTTCTGAACGGATCTGCTGGGCCATCGTTTTCAGGTCCTGCATACCTTTCCGTACACGAGTTCCGGCAGCCTGATTCTTCTTGTCATAGAATTTGTCGAAGTCGCCTTCGAGTGACATAATCAGGTTTTTTACTTCCTCAAAGCGTGTCATACGATTGGGGTTTAAGTGTGAAAAGTGCTTAAATGCGCTAAAAACGCGTATTTGGGCGAAATATAGTTATTCTCGTATACACCGCAAGAGCACTGTCAAAAAAATAACCGAATAATACAACTTAAACCCCTATCCCTTACTCAGCGGCAGACTCTGTAACCCCGATTTGTGCCATTTCAGCCATTCCGGTAGGTTTTTGCTGTACGTAGTAACCATTTTTCAGCTTTTCGACGATCTCACTGAAAACGGTAAGCGTGTAGGCAACATCGTCGAGCGAGTGGGCCGCTGTTGGAATTACGCGAAGCATAATAATTTCTTTTGGAACGACTGGGTACGTTACAATTGAGCAGAAAATGCCATAGGTTTCCCGCAGTTCGCGCACCATCGCCGTAGCCGCTACAATACCGCCATCATTTTGCAATAGTACAGGTGTAACCGGTGATTCTGTCTGGCCAATGTCGAAGCCCCGCTCACGCAGGCCGCTTTGCAGCGCCCGTACGTTTTCCCACAGTTTCTCGCGTAGTTCGGGGTGTTTTTTGATCAGCTCCAGCCGCTTCATGGCCCCCACAACCAGTGGCATTGGCAGGGCTTTAGCGTAAATCTGCGACCGCATGTTGTACTTCAGGTACATGATCACGTCGGCATCAGCGGCCACAAACGCGCCGATGGACGCCATTGACTTGGCGAATGTTGAAAAGTAAACATCAATGCCGTCCTGGCAGCCGAAGTGCTCGCCAACGCCTGCGCCGGTAGCGCCCATCGTGCCGAAGCCGTGAGCATCGTCTACGAAGAGCCGGAATTCATATTTTTCTTTCAGGGCAACAATCTTGTCGAGGCTCCCTATTTTACCCGACATGCCAAAAACGCCTTCGCTGATGACCAGAACGCCACCGCCGGTTTCGGCCGCTTTTTTGGTTGCCCGCTTCAGGTTGGTCTCCAGGCTGGCCATGTCGTTATGGTTGAACTTATAATAGTCGCCCATTTTGGCTTTGTGCAGCCGGATACCGTCAATGATACAGGCGTGGCACTCGGCGTCATACACGATAATGTCGCGACGGTCAACCAGTGCTTCGATGGCCGACATAACGCCCTGATAGCCGAAGTTGAGCAGGAACGAGTCCTGTTTGCCAACGAACGTAGCCAACTGCTGTTCCAGTTCCTCGTGCAGATCGCTATTGCCCGACATGAGACGAGCGCCCATCGGATAGGCAAGACCCCAGTCGGCGGCGGCTTTTGCGTCGGCTTCGCGTACTTCGGGGTGATTGGCCAGACCCAGGTAGTTGTTCAAACTCCAGTTAAGCATGCGCTTACCGAAGAACATCATGTGGGGGCCCAACTCGCCGGTCAGGCGTGGAAAGGCAAAGTAGTGATGCCCGTCAAAGAGCACAGAATTCGATCCTATTGGGCCGAGGTTGTTGCGTAGTTTCTCAAATAAATCCACTTTATGATGCCGTTTAAGGGCCTAAAGCCCTGTTTTCGATCTATTTAGTGCAAATTTAGGGAATAATGTATAATGCACAATGTACAATGCATACTGGCTTCGCCTTGGAGACGCTCTCCAGCAGGCGAAGCCAGTATGCATTGTACATTGTGCATTATACATTATTCCCTACAAAACAGGGTGTTTCTTATGCCAATCTGTCGCATCCTGATAGGCTTTGGCAACGGCCAGTACAGACCCTTCGGCGAAAAGTTGCCCGTTGAACGTAATACTGGTAAGGGTTTGCTGCGCGTTGAATCCGTTCGGTAAGACCACACAGGGGTGGCCCGTCAGGTTGGTAAGCGTGAGGTTGCCGCCCGCATACGTGGGCGAGATATACACATCGACCTGCGCTTTTTTCAGCACATCATGCATCTGGTTGATCAACTGGGTACGTATACGGTTGGCCTGCAAATACTCGACCGCCGGAATGAAACGCGACGATCTGAACTCGTTGGGCCAGGCTGATTTGCCCTGCCGCACCATCAGGCTATCGCGATTCGAGCGGGTCAGTTCATCGAAGGCGGCGGCTCCTTCAACACCGATGATCAGGGTTAGAGCACCATAGCGGAAAGGAGGAAGTTCGATGGGAACCAGGGTAGCACCAAGTTTGGCAAGCAGCTCAAGCGTGGCCTTATCATTGGCTTTGTTGGGATAGTCGCTGTCGAAGGCTTTTTGCACGATACCGATCCGCATGCCTTTCAACGAAGGTTGCGGCGCGTAGCGGAATGGTACGTTCTGCACCGTTGGGTCGAGGTTGTCGGGACCTTGGATAGCGTTGAAAACCAGGGCGCAATCCTCAACCGAACGGGTCATGGGGCCAATCTTATCCATCGACCAGGATAAAGCCATTGCTCCGTGGCGGCTTACTCGCCCGTAGGTTGGGCGCAGGCCCGTGACGCCACAAACGGTCGATGGCGACACAATGGAACCCAGCGTTTCGGTGCCAATGGCAAAGGGTAGCAGCCCGGCCGCTACGGTACTACCCGACCCCGCCGATGAGCCACTCGAACCCATCTCCGATTTCCAGGGGTTACGGCTTTTGCCTCCAAACCAGACGTCGCCCATCGCCAGTTCGCCCATCGCCAGTTTGGCGCATAGTACGGCACCGGCATCTTCCAGGCGTTTAATGACTGTAGCATCATAATCAAGCACCTGATCTTTGTATGGCACGGAGCCCCATGTTGTTTTGTAGCCACGGCGGGCCAGCAAATCTTTCGCTCCGTACGGAATCCCGTGTAGCGGTCCCCGGTATTTACCGGCTTTAATCTCGCTATCGGCGCGGCGAGCCTGTTGCAGAGCCAGTTCTTCAGTGAGGGTGATTACATTGAACAGCTTCGGGCTGTAGGCTTTCAGGCGGGTTAGAAAAAACTGGGTCAGCGCTTCGGACGAAATCTGCTTCGTTCGAATCAGTTCACCCAATTGACCTACCGTATAAAACGCCAACTCGTCGCGGCTGGCGGGCAGACGTACCTGGCCCGGTGCCGACGCTTTGAACGAACTGGCACCGGTGGGCAGGACAAAGCCTGTAGGGAGCGGGTTGAAATACAGGGCGGGCGCCACATCATTGGTCAGCTTAACGGTCCGGATCGTCTCGAAATCGCGACGCTGATCGGTAAGGTTGTCGAGCATGGAATCGCGCTCGGCCCGGGTAAAGGAAAGACCAAACACCTTAGCCGCCACATCGGCCATTTCGGCAGTAAGTGGCTGTTTGGGGTCGTCGTAGCTGGTAATGAACGCACCGGCGGTAAAACTAACCGCGCAGATGAGAAGAAGACGTATTTGTTTGTGCATGAAGTAACTAGTTTTCTGTTTACAGGCTACAGCTTTCTGTTATGCTGCTGTTCAACAACACGATAATAAGCAGTGTAACGGAAAACTGTAGCCTGTAAACAGAAAACTATTTTCCCGCAGGAGGCATAGCGGGTTGAAACTCCTTCACATACGTAGTTGCCTTGAAGTCGTCGAACTTCTCTTTGGTCTGGTAATTGCCGCCAAAATAGGTGATCACCTGATGGAACATACGCGGCTCCAGATACCCGGCAATGGGCTGGATCATCGCCATCTTTTCGTCCAGAAAAACGGTTGACGGGTAACTCATCTTTCCCTGCAACAGACTGACGGCCAGTTCGTGGGCGTTGCCCTGCTTGCGGAATGTCTGACCGCCAACGGTGATGTCGGCATCCTGCTCGGCATCGAGTTTTACGGCGTAGAAATGTTCGTTTACGTAGTCGATGATGGCGGGTTGGCTGAAGGTCTTCTGATCCATCACCTTGCACCAGCCACACCAGCCCGTATACACGTCGATGATGATCTTGCGCGGGGCTTTCTGATTTAACTCGTGTGCTTCCTTGAAACTGATCCAGTTTATTTTTTTGCCTTCGCGGGCGGGCGGATCGGCCACGTACCGATCGGCCGAGGGGCGGAAGGAGGCAAACAGGCCAGCAAGCAGCAGGGTGAGCAATAAAGCAGACAAACGCATGAGCAGGAGATGTTAACGATTTTGACAAATATCGTCGTTATAACGGCAAAAAACGGGCCGGAATTGCTGAATCGGTGGTTGGGGGCTGGGATAATTACCTTTCCATCAGTTGTTTCTTGCTCAACTGCCCCCACCGGTTATTTTTGGCAATAACCAACTATGAGCCATGCGAAACTGGCGCCCTCCCAGTCTTTTATTTTTTCTATGGCTGTGCGGCCTGCCGCTAGTTTATGGGCAGACTACGGATGTGGTCGTGCTGACTGATACTGATGATCCTCAGGCTGTCTTATCCATTGACGGGGCGTTGAGTCTGTACATCGATTCAACCCGGCAGCAGTCGTTTCCCACGATCCAGCATAAAGCGTTTAAACCGGTTGGCCGGATGGTACCCAATGTTGGCTACACCGGCGCAACGGCCCATCCCAACCCGATCTGGCTTCGCTTTCGGATTCAGAATGCCACGCGCAAGCCCATCCGGCTCTATACCCGCATTAATTTCTGGTGTTTCGACTCAATCCAGCTTTCGGTGGTCGACCCGGCCAACGATTCACTCCTGACCAGCTCACCGGTGCTGGGCTGGCGAACGCCTATCGAAGCCCGCCCGGTTCCTGACCGTAATTTCAGCTTTCCGGTAACCATACCCGCCGGTGCCGATCGAGTCGCCTACCTGCGTGTGTACAAGCTGCGGGGCACGCAGGTGATCCCGATAGGCCTCTGGCGCGAAGCCGGGTACGTTGCCAACATGCCGCGCGAATACCTGTTTTGGGGCGGCATTCTGCTATCGCTGCTGTTTGTGGCGGTGATGAGCCTCTTCTTTTTTATTACCACCCGCGACTCCATCTACTGGAGCTACATGTTCTGCGTGTTTTGCCTGATCGGGTTTTTCTTTATCAACGACGGGTTTATGAACCAACTCGCCTTTGATGCCCAATTCTGGTTGCCTCGTCAAAACATCTATTTCCTGTTTCCGCTGTTGCTGTTCTATTCACAACTGGTATTCATCCGTACCTTTTTACCCTTGCACCGAACAAATGCCCGCTGGCTTCACCGGCTCAGTACGGTTGGGTTGTGGGCGGGACTTGCCTGTATCCTGATGCTGACCGCCGAGGTTGTAACAACGTACCCACCCGGTGTAGAAGTGGCGTTCATGCGGATTTTTACACTCCTGTACTGGCTTCCCATGCCCATGATCGGGGCCTTTGTGGTGGTCAGCATCGGGCAGCGGTACTATGTGGCGGCGGGCTGGCTGTACCTGATCGCGGTATCGCCGTTTTACCTGTTGAACTTCGGTCAGGTGCTGGCCAATTTTGGCCTGATTCCTACCTACGGCCCGCTGGTCGATTTTCGCTGGTATGCCGTGGCCGCGCTGTTTGAAGTGCTTGCCCTAACGTTCGGTCTGGCGTATCGGTATAAACTAATGCGCGACCATAACGACAAGCTGCTGAGCAATCAGCGCGAACAGGAGCGGACTTCGTATGTGAGCGAAGTACAGTCCCTGGCTATGAGAAACAACATGCTGGAAGAGAAAGAGCGCATCGCCCGCGATCTGCATGATAACGTAGGGGCGCAACTGGCCCTGATGATTACCAGCCTGTTGCACATCAGTCGGCAGGCCGAGCAGGTGCCGGTTCTGAGTGGGAAGGGCCTTGGTGTAGACACCGATAGCCGGATGCCGCGCCTCGCCGATGAGTTGCGGTCGGTGGTGGGGTACGCCCGCGAAGCCATTCGGACGCTCCGCGAAACGATCTGGGCTATCAATCAGGAAAGCTTTACGGTCGATGAATTTGAGGAGCGGCTAAATCAGTACGTAAACCGGTACGTGCAGCAAATCAATGGCCTGGAAGTCGATGTGCATATCGAAGGCGATTCGGGCGAGCCACTCTCGTCGGTGCAGGTACTCAATTTTTTCCGAATTGTGCAGGAGGCCCTCAGCAACGTAGTCAAACATGCCGAAGCTACCCACGCTGATGTTCAGCTCATTACCCGCTCGGATGGTGCCTTTCACCTCACCATCCATGATAACGGACGGGGACTAAGCAATAATGGTAGTCAGTTCGATGATCGCCATTACGGGATTCACAACATGAAACGGAGGGCCGAAGAACTGGGTGGTCAATTCAGAATCTATGAACACGGCGGCACCGTTGTCGACGTAGTGCGCAAGGGACTTGATAAAGTAACCTGACAACGTACCTGACTGGCTGCCGGCCAGTTGAACGGTTCTATAACTGCTCTGTTGGATTCGCAACGTCAATACGTAGTTTCGTTTTGGCCAATTTGTTAACTTGGTTGCGAATCGCCTTTCTCAACGCCTGCTTTTCCATCTGCATGGGCCGATCTGTACTGTACGCTTTCTGTACGGCCTTGCTCGCCAGTACATGGTTGTCGATTTCGTGCGTGGCCCAACAGCAACCGGGCAGCGCCCGAAAAGCGATAGGGGATTATGACTTCTCGCAGCATGGCCTTCAGGCCGTTCAGCTACGGTATCCAAACCTGACGGGCAGCGGCCTGACAGTCTCTATCAAAGAGCAACCCTTCGATACGACCGACATCGATTTCCGGGGGCGGGTGGTGGCTTCGCCGGTGTTTAGCCAGCCCTTTACCGACCACGCCAACATCATGACCACGTTGCTTGGTGGGGCGGGCAATACGGCTGCCACAAGTCGGGGGGTGGCGTGGGGTGTTCGGCTGGCGTCATCGTCATTTAGTACACTTGGCCCCGACACACTCCCCGACCTGCAACGGCTGCGTATCTCGGTTCAGAATCATTCGTATGGCGTTGGCATTGAGCGCTTTTACGGCCCCGAAGCGCGGGCCTATGACGTACAGACGATGCTGGAGCCAAGCCTGCTCCACGTGTTTTCGTCGGGAAATAGCGGCCTGGAAGTGCCCGCCGCTGGGCCACCCATCGGGTCATTTGCCACCTTGACGGGTGAGTTCAAACAAGCGAAGAATGCACTAGTTGTCGGGGGAGTCAATAACCAGACGGTGCTGGAAGCCAGAAGTTCGCGCGGTCCAACGGCCGACGGGCGTATTAAACCCGAACTGGTTGCTTACGGGAATAATGGTACGTCAGAATCGGCGGCGCTCGTGTCGGGCACGGCGGCTTTGCTGCAGCAGAGTTATCGGAATCGGCATGGCTCGTTGCCTGCTTCGGCCTGGGTAAAAGCCTGCCTGATTGCCAGTGCGCAGGATACGGGCCTGCCCGGACCCGACCATGAAACCGGATTCGGAAGCCTTAACGCCCTGGAAGCTGTTACCATTGCCGGGAAGGGACAGTACCAGACAGGCATGCTGACCAATGCCGCCCCACAAACGTTTACGCTGACAATTCCCCCCAATACGGCTCGGTTTAGCGTTGCTCTGGCCTGGATTGATCCGCCCGCCGTTTCGGGAGCTACGAAACAACTACGTGAAGACCTTGACCTGTGGCTCGAATCGATAAAAACAGGAGAGATCATTCGCCCCTGGACGTTATCATCCGCCCTGCAGGCTGATTCATTGCGTTTGCCCGCCCGCCGGGGTATCGACCGGGCCAATAACGTGGAGCAGGTGTCGGTAAGCAACCCTACTCCGGGTACGTATCGGGTGTGGGTGCAGGGAACGTACCTGGACACACCGCAAGCCTATGCCGTAGCCTACAACGTGGCCGAAGCCATGACCTGGCTGAACCCAACAGCGGGGGCGTTGTTGCGGGCGGGTGAAGCGCAACCGGTTCGCTGGCAGTGGCTGGGGGCGGCCGATGCGGTGGGCACACTGGCCATGCAGTTTGTGGGTGATCAGAACTGGCAGCCTATTGCCCAGAACGTGCGCTTAGCCGACCAGTTGGCTGTCTGGAACACGCCCGACCAGAACCGTGCGGTCCGCCTGCGCCTGTCGGCCAGTGTAGGTACGTATGTGTCAGACACGTGTACGCTGACCCGCCCAACGGGCCTGCGGGTATTGCTGAACTGTGGCGAAGCCGACGGAGTGGTTCGTGCCGCCGTTGCCTGGAATCCGCAGCCTGCGGTTAAAGCGTACCAACTGTATCGGCTGGGGAGAACGTACCTGGAACCCCTGCGTCAGGTTAGCGATACGGTGGCGTTTCTGTCGCCAGCCGATGGCGTGTACGTGGCCGTTGCGCCGCTACAAAATGGACGCCCCGGCCTACCCGGCTTCCTGATCGACTACCGGAAACAGGGCGTCGGGTGCTACGTGGCCAATTGGCTGGCCCGGTTGCCCGTAGCCGATACAGCCCAACTTGATCTGACCCTGAGCACCGCCTGGAACCTGACCGCGATTACCCTCGAACGGGGCACCCAAACAACGTTTGAGCCAATCCAGACCATCCGGCCAACCAGCCATCAACTGACGTATTCGTTCAGTGACCGACCAACTGTACTGGGGCCAGTGCGGTATCGGCTTCGCCTGAACACCAGCACGGGCGAAACCATCCTGACCGGCGAAGAAACGGTTTATCTGGTTGGACCCGGTCAGCAGCTTGTTTTTCCAAATCCCGTTCCGGCGGGTGAGTTCGTTTCGGTGCTTATTACTGATAGTGAGGTAGTTGGGTCCTGGGTTACTGCCGATGGCCGCCGGGGTACGTCGATGTTGTTGTCTGGTGCAATCAAGCAGATGCCCACGGCTGGTTTGCCACCTGGTTTGCACCTGCTTCAACTGACCACGCCCAACGGCCAGGTACGTGTGTTGAAGGTGCTGGTACGGTAGGTGATCAGCAACAGAAAACCCCGGCTGTTGAGCCGGGGCTGGTGTTACTGTTCTGTGTAGGACTCTTAATCGGGTATATTTAATACAGGTAATTCAGCGCCGTCCGATCGTTGGAGCTGAAAGGACGGTTCTGATTGTTCGACACGCAGGCCAGCATCCACGAACTCAGATCGGCCGATGACGGCGTTCCCGGAATCAGGATGGCACCGATGCTGCTGCTGCCTTCGTTGCTGGTAGCTCCCCCGCAACTGATCGACCGGTCGTAGTAGTCGGTGTGAC
The DNA here is from genome assembly GCF_964250085.1 of uncultured Fibrella sp. Taxonomy (NCBI): domain Bacteria; kingdom Pseudomonadati; phylum Bacteroidota; class Cytophagia; order Cytophagales; family Spirosomataceae; genus Fibrella; species uncultured Fibrella sp. The sequence continues at coordinate 361,707 of NZ_CAXUEC010000001.1, forward strand.
GGAAGCCGATGCAGTGGCCCACTTCATGCGCAAATACCGTAGCGTAATAGTTAACGCGGGTCGTTCCCGTAGTGGTGCCCAGCGCCGACACGTTGACCAGTACTCTGTTATACGGATTGCCTCCGCTGGGGAAGCCACTCGATGCCAGATACTGAGAACCCGATGGAGCGGCCGAAAACCGGATAGCCCCACCCGATGACACCCGCGAGAAACGCAGTTGCAGGCCTTCTGCATTGTAGCGGCGAATCACTTCGTCGACAGCCGTTGCGTAAACCGCTGGCAGACTGCTCGATAAGCTGATGGTGATGGTACGGGGCAGGCCGCTGACCAATGCCGTGGTGCGGTATTGTTCTTCAGTGCCTACCCGAAGCAGACTTTCCTGTTTACCATGTTTCTGCGACAGGGCCTGCTCATCGAGTATGATATCGCCTTCGACGAGGTAGCCCTCGGGAATACGCTTCATATTCTGAGTGCTGAAACCTAACTCGTTCACCTGTGCCAAAACGGCCGCCGGAATCTCATTGTCACTGCTCGTCGTCAAGGTGTCCGGGGCTGTTTGCTGGCACGAAAATACCAGCGAACCCAGTAGAAGCGAAGATAGATAGATGGTTAAGCGATTCATAGCTCGTGTCTTTTAAGTTGATTGAAGAATGCGAACAGTAACACGAGCAAGTAAACTAATTCCTGTATAAGTATAAAAAGTTTTTTAAGAAATTTTTAATGGTATCAATTTGTTCCGGCAAAATTATATACAGGCAAATAGGTAAGCTGGCCAAACATAGTAGGCAAAAAAGCTGGATTCAGGAAACCAGGAGTTTCTTGTCGATGGCGAATTTGATGAGCGCAGCCGTGTTTTTACAGCCTGTTTTGCTGAGAATATTCTTCCGGTGCGTGTCAACGGTGGTGCGGGCCAGACACAGTTGCTTGGCGATCTGATCATTGGTGAGGCCTTCGGCAATGTAGCCAACAATTTCACGCTCGCGGCGGGTGAGTGGCTCTATGTAAGCGAAGGTTGGCATGGGCCGTTCGGCCACGCCGTGGATGAGTACCGGCGACAGGGCCGAACTGACATAAATACGGCCCTGCGCTACACTTTCCAGCGCTTTACTCAACTCCGTTTTGCCGGTATCTTTCAGCAGATACCCGTCTGCACCCGCCTGAAGCATCAACTGCACCGTTGCAAAGTCGGCCATCATGCTAATGGCCAACACATTTACGTGGGGCCAGTGCCGCTTGATGAGCCGCGTTGTATCGATGCCATTCAACTCGGGCATCTCCACATCGATCAGCACACAATCGACCAGATTATGGTGGAGGAAATTGAGCGCTTCGCGGCCGTTTCGTGCCTCGCCTACTACTTCGCAGGCATCGATACGGTCGATCAGCATGCGAAGCCCGTCCACAAAAAGTTGATGATCGTCGGTAATCAGGATACGTTGTGCCATAGCGATAGTGGTGCAGATAGGAAACGACTATAATTTGATCAATTTAATGGATTTGGCCGGATAATTGTCTCGTAAGAGGTTCATTATCAACAGGCCAGCATTCTGTTTGCTCAGGTCGACAAGTTCGGTTTCCCGGTTTCCCGTTCCCCGGCGCTCCCGTTGCCAACTCACTTGCCCGGTGGCATTTACAAGTTGCAGCGTTGCTACCGTTCCAACCGGCGCCATCCATTCCACGGTGATTTCCTGACTGGCCGGTATGGGGTATACCTGAAGACCGAGATCCGCTGTTGGCAAAGGCTCGATGGCCAGCGGTGCCAGCACAATCAGTTGGTACTTATTCAGAATCTGCCCCGTTCCACAATCGTTGTCAAGCGCCTGTACCTCGTAGGTAACCGTGCCGGGTTTTGTCGGTTTTTCCCACTTCACCAATGGGCTGACACTGGTGGTCACTGTCTTGCCGTCCCAGAGCCGAACCCGCCAGGGAGGTTCGCCACCAAACCGTAGCCGGATGGCCGTACTGTCGTACAAAACAACGGTCGAGTCGCCCGTCAGGCGAACGGTAGCGCGGTTAAGAACCCGAACCGTCACGGTCTTACCTGCGCTCTCGCAGCCATTCTGCGTCTGCGTGACGGAATAACTCAACACCTGTCCAGTGCTGGTCGAGGGCGTAATACTGGACTTGGCGGTGCCGCTACCATCATACCAGCGCAGATTCTGGCCAACAGCGGTCAGGGCGGTGGGTGTATCATTGATGCAGAACGTACGGTCGCTGGCAACCGGAGCGGCCGGTACGGCGTAGACAGTGGTAACCAGTGCGGCGCGTGGCCCTTCGCAGGTGCCGAATCGCTGGGCTACCCAGTAGGTACGTTCGCCCAATGTAGCCGTCTGCGGGGTTAGCCCTGACGTAGATGTGCCGCCGGTTGCCTGATCATACCAGGCCAGGCCAACGCCTGTTGCCGTTAGGGGTTGTGCTACCTGATTCTGGCAAAGCGAAATCGGGCTAACGCCGGGTGCACCGGGCGTGTTTCGGACCTGCACCAAGAGAGCGATGAGCTTACTTTCGCAACCGTTGCTGTTCTGACTCACCTTGTAGGTAATGTCCCGCACCTGATCGGTCGGTGGCTTGGGCGCGTTGGTGCTGATGAAGGTGTTGCCCGCATCGTACCAGCGCAGGTTTTGTCCGCCCGCCGTGAGGGCAGGGGCTGGCTGGTCGCGGCAAAGCAGGAGGGTGGCCGTAGTGGGGTCGGGTGAGGCGGGGTTGATCGTCTGCTCGATCTTGGCCCGTGGCCCCTCGCAGTTATTCACAAACTGACTAACCCAGAAAGAAACCTTACCGGCCGGGTCGTTCAGTGGTTTAATCTGGTTTTCGGCGGTGCCTCCTGTTTCCTGCCGGTACCAGCGTAAATTCTGTCCCTGAGCCGTTAATACAGGTACGTCGACATACTGGCAAATGGGCGGCGGTGTGCTAACGGTTGGCTCGGCGGGTAGGGCGATAACGTGAACAGTGAGTTTGGCGCGTGGGCCTTCGCAGGTGCCAAATCGTTGCGATACCCAGTAGGTCTGATCGCCCGCCAGAGTCGTTGACACGATCGGGGCATTTTCGGCACCGGTTCCACCCGTTTCGGCCGTATACCAAAGCATACTACTTCCCTGGGCTGTCAGTGTGGGTGCCGTGGCTTTGTTACAAACATTGATATCGGCTACGCCGGGCGCACCGGGCGTGTTTCGGACCTGCACCAGTAGCGATACCAGCTTACTCTCGCAGCCATTGCTGGTCTGGCTCACCTTGTAGGTAATGTCCCGCACCTGATCGGTCGGTGGCTTGGGCGCGTTGGTGCTGATGAAGGTGTTGCCCGCATCGTACCAGCGCAGGTTTTGTCCGCCCGCCGTGAGGGCAGGGGCTGGCTGGTCGCGGCAAAGCAGGAGGGTGGCCGTAGTGGGGTCGGGTGAGGCGGGGTTGATCGTCTGCTCAATTTTAGCGCGGGGGCCTTCACAGTTATTTACCACCTGACTCACCCAGAAACTCGTCTTGCCGTCTGAATCGCTGACCGGTTTAATGGCCCCTTCTGAATTTCCCCCCGTTTCCTGCCGGTACCAGCGCAGATTCTGCCCGTTGGCGGCCAGCACAGGTACGTCTTTGTATTGGCAGATAGCCGCCGGATTGGTCACGCCCGGTGCTTGTGGTAACGCAATGACACGTACCTGTAGCTTGGCGCGCGGCCCTTCGCAACTGCCAAACCGCTGCGACACCCAGTAACTCTGGTCGCCTACCTGCGCGGTCGAAATTCCCGGCGGATTTCCGGCACCGGTTCCACCTGTTTCGGCCGTATACCAAAGCACATTACTCCCCTGGGCTGTAAGGGTAGGGGCAGATGCATTGTTGCAAACGTTTATGTCGGCAACGCCGGGCGGTCCGGGCGTCTCGCGTATCTGCACCACCAGATCAACCAGCTTACTTTCGCAGCCGTTGCTGGTCTGGCTCACCTTGTAGGTAATGTCCCGCACCTGATCGGTCGGTGGCCTTGGGCCGTCGGTACTGATAAAGGTGCTGCCTCCATCATACCAGCGCGGATTTTGCGCCTGTGCCGTGAGGGTAGGGGCCGTTTGTCGCTGGCAGAGTTGCAGGGGCGACGCAACCCCCGGATCGGGTGAGGCGGGGTTGATCGTCTGCTCGATTTTGGCGCGCGGGCCTTCACAATTATTCACCACCTGGCTCACCCAGAAAGCGGTTGTGCCAGAATTGCCGGAACCGGGTTTGATAGGCCCCTCGGAACTGCCGCCGCTTTCCTGCCGATACCAGCGCAGATTCTGCCCATTAGCCGACAGGGTGGGCGCATCTTTATACTGACAAACCGCGCCGGGATTAGACACACCCGGTGCCTGCGGCAGGGCCGTAACGTTGACGGTAATCTCTGTCAGGTCGGACCGGCAACCGGTGTCATCACGGGAAACGAAGAACTTTTGCTGCCCGGCCGATCCGGTATTTGGCCGTGGAGCCGTTGATCCCAGGCTGTTCCGGCTCGCATCGTACCAGATCAGGTTTGGCCCGTCTGCCGTTGAAAGCTGGTCTGCTCCCTGATTCTGGCAATAGGTTATATTCTGGTTAACAACGGGTTGCCTGCTTTTGGGCTTCACTGTTACCGTCAGGATGCCCAATGCACTCTGGCAGCTATTAACCGTTTGGGTGACCTGATACCTGTATGTTCCCGGTGATTTTGGCGAGTCGGGGGTAGCTGCTTTATTGTAGCCTTCATAGGCTCCCCCGTTTGTTGAAATACCATACCAGAAGATGTTGGACCCGCTTGCCTGAAGGGGTTGAGGCGAGCCTTCGCAGTAGGTTATGTCTGGTGTCACCGGAAGGGCCGACCGCGACAGGTTTATGCTTAACGTGGCGGCCGAGGCCTGCACAGCAAATGTATTATTGGTAGGAATAACGCGAATTTTGTAGCCAGGGCCGGGACCCAGACTCGCCATTGGTGTGGCGGGGCAGTTGATGGGCGAGGACGTACCTGTGCCAATGACCAGCGGATTCTGAAAGCTCCCGTTTATATCGGAAAGCTCAACGGAATACGATGTTCCGCCGGGCGGTGTGCCGTTCACGCCAAACGAAACCGACACGGCGTCGCGCCCCGGACAAATCGTTGCGTTGTTTAGTGAACTCGGTGTGACCGTTAATGGACTGACTGTGATGTAGGCCGAGCCAGATACATCACCCGCGCTACAAAGGTTGTTTTTAAAGGCGTCGATATCGTAGTCATCATAATTATAGTTCTGCGTGGCGGGAATATTGATTGTATAAGGGTTCTGGGTAGTGTTGGTGACTGTAGCGAAACTGCCCGAAGTGGTAGACGCAGTATTGTATTTGAACGACCACTGGCTCCCCCCCCCGGTAAACGTTAGTCTCACGGCAACGTTCTGACCGTACAATACACTGCCTCCACCTGAGATAACGGCCTTCGGTGTGGCATTTACAGTGAATACATTTGTGAATGAGGCGTTAGCAAAACTTAACTGGCAGGTTATGTAGATTTTGTACTGACCAGCGGCTAGTGAAGGTGGAATTTTAAAATCGGCCGATCGATAGTTTCTGCCACCTGATGTGGAAACAAAAGAGCCTACATCATAGTAGACGTATGTAGATTTTTCGTACTCTTCAGTCGACGAGGGAACGGGTGAGTATGTTGCTGGGTAAATACGAATGTTATATTTATTATCGTATGACCGATTGTCGTTGACATTGAACTTGAGCGAAACCGACCCGTCCTGACAAATGGGGGTTGGGATACTTGACGTCATAACAATGGTAGGTGTTTGTGCCAGTAGGCACATAGCGTTTAGCAACCCACCTATAGTAAACAGCAAACGTGAGAAGGTTTTCATGATGTGGTGATGTGAACAAGGTATTCATTACTTCTTTTTGCTCATTTTTCCGGCTCGCAATAGCGTCCGTATGCCATTGACAGTCAGGCCCAGACCGATTACGCCGCCGCCGTATACACCGTAGATGGTCGGGCTGCCGTATTCAGTCATAGACAGCACATTGGGTGGCGGTAGAACGGCCCGTCGCGACAGATCGCGGTAGAGGTTGTAGTCGGCATTGAGCGCGTTCACTTTCTGCGAATAGGCATCGTAGTCTTTCCTGATGCCCGAATAGGCTACGTAACTTCCGCCCAATGCCGCCAGACCACCTACTACCTGCATCCAGCCGCGCAACCGCATACCCGACACAATGCGTTGCTGTTCGCTGGTAAGCGATTTTTTCAACGTGGGCGAAACTGACATGGCCGCTGGTTTCTGAATAATTGGCTTCGGTAACTTCTCTTTCTCCACCGCCCTGGGTACGTCGGCTAAAACGGGGGCGGGTAGCGATAGCTTTGAAGCCGGTTGCGTTACGATTGGCATGTCCGGTGCTTTTTGCTCCGTTGGTTTCTCAGCCGGTGGCTTAGGCAGTTCAGGAACAGGCTTCACGGTCGTGGCTACAACCTTGGGTGGTTCTGCAACTGGCTCTATAACAGGTTGCTTTTGTTCGGCAACGGGAGGAGTGGCTGCTGGTTTGGGCGGTTCTGCCTGTGGCTTAGGTGGTTGCTTAACCGGTTCGGCGCTTTGGTTCGCCGCTGTGGGAGCAGTCGGCTTCGGCTCTACAACGGCTACTGATTCAGCAACAGATGTACTCACCGGTGGCTCTACCTTGCGTTTGCGCTGATCGGGGTTGAGGGGCAGATAGCCGGGCGTAACCACGTCGGGCAGTGGTTTTGCCGCCACGGCTCTCGTTGTATCTGGCTTTGGGGCGGCTGGTTTCAGTCGCACAAATCCCATGATATCCCGATCGCGGTTCTTGTAGATGAACCTGTTTTTGTCGGTTTCATCGAACCGGATAGAATTGCCTGCTAGCTCGTAATTGCCATCCCCATTGTTGCGATACTGCCCCAGCGGAACACGGGGTGAATCCGATTTGACAACATCCAGCGCTTTCTTATTGGCGCGGATGGTGATTGTGAAATCATAATCTTCCTGGTTATAAACCACCATCGGTTCGCGGATATCTATCTGTGGCGGAGGTGGCGGGGCTACAACGGCAACAGTAGCCGTTACAGGAGCTGTAACTGTGCCGGCGGTCTGAGTTTGGCCGGCACCTGGTCGGTAGAAAATGATCTGGCGGATGAGGACAACCCATTTTTTGCCAAGGCGTGTAGCCTGAAAAAGCGCGGACCGGTTTACAGTCTGGTAGGTACGTCCCGATTTATGGCTACCCTTAAATTGGGAACTGTAAAAGATGTTGATGGTAGCAGACGTGGCGCTTTCCGCAAATACATCGCCTCTAACAACTTTAGAAATCACAAAACTAGGTATTTCCGGGTCGGGGTTTTTGGCGTAGTAGCTGAGTAAATCACTGAGATATTGCCGGACTGGTTTGTCTTTTTTGAGGCCTTCTCCTGTTTGTGCCGGATCAACGTCATCTTCGATGAGAACCGCATCATCAACAAAAATCTGCTGTGTATTCGGCAGGTAACAGTTGTGCATGATCTCAACGCGGTCGGTTTCGTTGAGGTCTTCCACCACCAGATTATTGATTCGTGCCGGTAGGTCGAGTTTGATGATCTTTTCAGCCTGACGCTTAATCTCATCTTTATCGCGTTGGGTAAGGGCCTGGTCCTGAGCCTGGAGTGGTGTTATAGCCAACATGAACTGGATTGCCAATAGCCAGACAAACGGCGTAATGGAGCGGTGCTTGTTCATAGCTATCTGGATGAGCAGTTGGTGTAATAAAACTTCGCGCGTTCGCCGGTACTGGCCGAATAGCCCAACGCGTAGCCTTCACCATTGTAGGTATAGCTGAACTTGACGTTCTCGGTCAGCGTCAGTTGGCCATTCCGAAACTGGTTGAGTACGTACCCAGTCAGCAAACCCGGCTTGCCACTACCATCCTGTATGTCGGGAATGCCCCGGAAATACAGTTGCGTATCAGCGAAGTAGCCATTCGTAGCGTAGGTGTATGTTGAACTGGTCAGTTTGCTAATGGCTGGTTCATTGTAGGTCTTCACCAGGTGGTTGCCTGCATTGTTGACGGTGAAGGTTTCAAAAACACCGTCGGTATGGGTGTAGGAAGTCACGTAGCCCGAAACCGGATCAACGGTAAAGCGCTCGCTACTTTGGGGGCGGGTACGGGTAGCCAGTTTACCATCGGCCCGAAAAGTGAGTAGTTCGGTTACACTGCCATTGGCGGCTTTAGTGGTCAGACTCTTCAGGGTAGTGCCTTCCCAGGCGTATTCATATGTAGTACCGCTGCCCTGGATAGGAGCAATCCTGGTGATCAGCTTTGAGGTCGCATCATAAGTATAGCCATACCTGACGGTGCCAGCGGGCGTCTTGTCTTCGCGCGTTCGTACATAATGCGCGGTGTCATACACGTAGGTTTGAGTCAGACTACGCAGGCCGCTCTGGTTCTCTTCGTAATACTGGGTCAGGCTGCCGAAGTTGTCGTACAAATACCCTTGCCGACTGATGTTTCCGCCCTCCCGAATAACCTCGACCAGCCCAATCCGGCAGGCAGGCGGAATCTGGGCGGCCGATAAATCGGGCTCTTTATAGCACCCTGCCATCAAGAGTACACAACCCATAAAAAACAGTAGAGTTGATTTCATAATGGTCTATTTATCAAGTGATCTGTTGGTTTCTGGAGTGGGCCGGGCAGGAACAAACCGTAGCGTTACGCGCCGGTTTCTGCCCCGGCTTTCTGAGGTTACATCGGTGCCTACCATGAAGCGGCTGCCGTAGCCCACAATCTGAAGTCGTTCGTCGGCGACTCCCTGCCAGTACAGGTAATTAGCTGCCACTTTGGCCCTGAATTCGCCCAGATATTGGTTTAATCGTTCATCGCCGAGGCGGTCTGTATGGCCTACCAACCGCAGGTTTATATCGGGGTGCTGCTTCAGGTACGTGCCTACCTGCTGTAGTATGGTGCGGGCCGCATCGGAAAGGAGGTAACTGCCTTCGTCGAAAAAGAGCATAGGCAGGTTATCAGCTAAAACCGGGCCGGCACCCGGCCCGGTTGTGGCCGCAGCTACAGGCGTAAGAACTGGTTGTAGTGCGACCGGTTTGGCGTTGGATGAAGCCAGTTTAGGAGCAGGGAGCGTAATTGTCTGTACGTTCAAACCCGGCGAAACTGTGATTACCTGCCGATGAAGTACCGTCTTCTGCTTGTCGAGCAGCAGTAGTTCGTAGCGGTTTGGCAGTACGTCGTACGTTGTGAAAACGCCTGGCCTATCGGCGGAAGACGCCATCAGTACGGGTGTTTTGCTGCCCTCGCGCCGCAGCATGCTCTGCACGCTGAGACCCGGCTGTACTGGCTCACTCTGTATGGTCAATACGTTCAGTTCGCGAATCAGCCGCACAGTGTGGGAGAGCACCGGCCCGCCCAGTTGCTCCACACTGATGTTGCCCTGATAAGCCTGGTAGCCCGTTGCCCGAACTTCCATCGCCACAATGTCTTTATCGGTAAAATCGGTTTTACACTGCCCCGTGGCGTCAGTATCGAGGCATTTTTTTATTCCTGTTTTCGTGAAGAAAAAGCACACCTGAGCCTGTAAGGGTGTTCCCGTCAGGGCGTCGGTTACGGCAAAGGTGTTGTGTTGCACCTGGCCGGTCGAACTACTGCCACCTGGTTGTACATAGTGTTTCTGCTCCGTCTGGAGATAAGGCCGATCGGCGCCCTGCTGGTCGGTAGCTACCAGCGGAATCACCACATACACTTCGCTGGCTGACGCCAACGTGCTGAGGTTCAACGGTAGGCGCTGGGGCCGATACCCGGTTCGTTCAATGAGCAGCAGGCTGGCCGTGCAGGTAAGATCAACGGCAAACCGACCGGTGCCGTCGGCACTGCTACCAAGCGTAGCCCGGCTACTGCCCGACCGGACCGACAGGTTTGCGGCCAGTGGTTTATGCGTTGTGAAATCCTGCACAACTCCTACCAGCCGTATGCAAACCTGATGGCCCTGGTTGCCCCGAGTAGTGGCTGAGGTGAGTATAGTCAGCGACAAAAACCAGAAGAACAGGATGAAGAAGCGCATAGGGTTGTGGAGTAGAGAAAACGAAAACAGGGAGATTGGATAACTGCGGGCGAAGATGAGACCATCCACGCCCGCAGTCGCCTACTGGCTCGACCCCACCCCGACGCTGCCGAGCAAGACCTGCCAGTTTGTTTCGTTTTGCCCGTCAATTGTTTTCTGGTACGACTTCAGCTTCACCCGAACGTTTTTGTCCGTCACATCTTCGTAGTCGACCCGGTTGCCTTTACCAAACCCCTTGAATTTTTGTTTGCCCGCAATGATGCCGTAATAATCGCCATCGGGAGCCTGGGTCAGCTCTTTCACATACTGCACATCAGACCAGGTTACCTCGGTGTAGGTGTAGGGGAGAAGCTTTAACCGACTCAGGTACGTGCTGATGCTCATTCGCCGGGGTGGAGTTGCTTTGTTGGCCGACGTAACTTCGATGGTGGCGTCGGGCAGGAATAGTTTCTTTGCTTCCTCGATGGCCCGGTCCTTATCATCGCTTGACAGGCTTTTGTCGGTGATAATGCCGATGTACGATACAAAATCGTCAACGCGCTGCACTGCCTTAGCCCGGTATGTAACGTATTCGTCATCGCTAAGGGCAGCTTTGGTTCCGCTAGCGGGCGCCGGCCGGGGATCTGCTGATTCCGTTGGCGCTGGTGTGCTGGTCGGCCGACTGGGAGTCGGCCGATTTGGGCGGGTTGTTGCCGCTACCGGTTGCTCAGCGGGGGCTGTAACCGGGGCAGGAGTTTCCACTACGGCTACTGGTGCGGGCGCGGGTGCTGATTTGGTAAGGAGCTGCGGGCGTAATTCGGCCAGAATGGGGGCTGCTTCCGTGAAGTCGCTCAGTACCTGATGTTTGCCATCCCGATACAGAATAACCATCAATTCATTCTTGCTGATCGAGGCCGCCCCGCCACTGACAGGCTGGTAGTTGACCACTTCTTCGCTTTCATAAGAAATGATGCCGCGCAGCACTTCCAGCGGTACCCGCCTCACCATAATATCGGTGGGTGCCGAGCGGGCGGGTGCCATCAGGAAATCTTTCAGTTGTTGATCGGCCTGGCTCCGGTCCTTGCTTACCTGGTCGATGATTAGAAAATTGCCTTCCTGCGTAAAGGACATCAGGACCAGGTCACGCCCATAATTATGGTTGGTGAGCATATCGCCGTGTTTCACCGTGAATTTTACCCGTTCGTCGGTGATCTCTACGATCTGGGCGTTTTTAAAGCGGCTTCCATTGGCGAGGTAAACAGCATCGCCGGCCGGGCCGATGTTGCTTTGGGCGCTTGCTGTGTGTAAGCCGCACAGCAGGCACAGGCCCACTACTAAACGGTATAACATGATGTGGAGTTGATTAAGTGTGAACGAGCTTACTTACCGAACAAATAGCGAATGCCAACCCCAAACGTAAGCTGAGTAGTAGCAGGAATAGTAACTTTGACGCCCTGAACGGTAACAGTACTAGCAGATTGAACCGGCATGATTCCATAGCTACCCTGCGCATAAACGGTTAAGGCCTGGCTAAACCGCGCACCCAGTTTCACGTCTCCGCCCGCATGGAATGCGTTTAATTTAGCCTCGTCGAACGAAACACTTTCGCCACCGCCACTGACACTTACGCCGTAAGCGCCGTATACGCCAACCGAGTAAAACAGATTGACAGGCTTCGATTCATTGTACAGCGACGCAATGGCCAACGTACCTACGGCGTAGTTGAAGGCGGCTGTATTTGGGCTTTTTCCCTGCGACAGTTGCAGAAATTCAACCGACGGAGCCAAGGCTATTTTGCTGCCAATCGGAATTTCAGCGGTGATGCCGGCCCGAAAAGCCACGCCCATATCTGAGCTGGTTCCCGATGACTGGAAAAAACCGCCTCCGCCACCGGCGGTAATGCCAAACCGGGCGTGGGGATCAGAGGAAGACGCAGCGGGAACTGCGGCCCGGCTTGGGCCAGGTACGTTCCGTGCTGGTTCAGGTCTGGTACGGTTGGCTGGAGCTGTGCTTGCCGAACGGGCGGTGCTGGCCGGCTTAACCGCCTTTTCCTCGAAACTTTCGATTTCGTTATTACTATACTTGATGTAGCGTACGTCCGATTTTTTGACCTGGTATTGCTGGCCCTGTGGTGCTGTTGTTTTGCGGTAATAAATGGCCGTCTCGTTGATCTCACTGATGAGACCCTGAATGATGCTGTTATCCTTGCGAACGATTTCATCAGGGCGGCGAGCCGCCTGACCGTAGCTGACAAATGACATGAATTGGCTTACGAGTAAGCTCAGTAACAGGAAGGTACGGGTATTGCTCATGAGAGAAATTGGTTATGGTGTAAATAAAAGACTTCGTTAAAAGCGTGATTCTGGATAGACTGTGGGTCAAAGTTCGGCCTGTGACGAATGCCGCGAATCCCATAAAAAGGGTATATATGCACCTACTTAGTAAAAGGTAATCAGTTGGTTAGTGCGCCAGATCGATTCGGATGGGCCGGTTCAGCTTAACCGTGAGTGAACTGCCGCCCGGGCCGCCTACGTCAAGGGCCGACGTATTGGCCTGGACCTGGAAGGTAAACAGCCCATCGGCTACCATAAATTGATTTTCCTGCTGGTCCTTATCGACATAGTTGATACGCCAGGGTGTGTTTTGCGGGGCCGAGATGGCCGTTATACGTAGGCCGGCTGGCGCCGAATAGAGCTCGTACCGCTCCGTAGTTTTGGCAAATGTGTTGTTATCACCTACTTCAAAATAAAGACTGAGAATAACCTGTTTTTCGTCAACCACGATTACCTGTGCCGATACATTCACCTGTGGACTATTACCCCCAAACTCGCCGGATCCCCGCACCAGCAATGGCTTGAAAGGGCCGTAATGGCCCGTGAAAATGGCCGGGTGCATATTGGTTGCTTTGCCGCCACCCGATGGCGGCGGTGGCGGTGCGCTTCCTCCACCGCTGGCGGCAACAGCAATAGCCTTGTTTAGCCCACCTAAAGCGGTTTGTAGGCCTACCTGTTTTGTTTCCAAATCACTACGCTGCGCCGAAAGCTGCTGTAATTCAGGGTCTCCGTTCTGTCGGCCGTCTTCATACTCAGCCACTAAACGGCGGTAACTACGGGTGGCGCTCAGGAAAGGTGTTTCCGTAAACTGCTGATCGAGTGCGTCGGCCTGACCGAAAAAGGTACTCAGCCAGGGCTCGTCGATAGGGGCTCCCTGGCTGAGCGCCGCCAGGTGCAGGTCGGTCCGGGTTAGCTGCTTACGATAGGTGGCTAGCCGCCCCGCCGACTGGCTGAGTTGCTCGTCGGCCAGGGCTGGAATGGTGCGGAAAGATACCCAGCAGCAAAGGGCAATCAGGCACAGCAAGGCTAGATAGACCAGGCTAAACTGGAATTGGCGGCGATTGCGTTCGGCGTAGTTCTCTGGTTTCATGGTCGTTGGCTGGCTTTCATGGCGCGAATGTTATCAAGGTTGTTCTGTTTCAGCATCACCTGGGTTTGCAGGGCCTGTACGGCCGTATTAAGGCCATCGATCTGTAGCTTCAACTGTGTCTTAGCCGTTACACGGTTCTGGCGGTTGGTCGTTTGCAGGGCAACCAGATCAAGTAGTTTCTGGTAATTTTGGCCGGTGGTACTCGTAATCTGGCTGAAGAGGCTGTCGGGGCCATAGCCTTTTTGTAGCCGGCCAATGGTTTCCTGAAGCTGAAACCTGAGTGTCGAAAAATCACTGGCTTTTTCGACGGGATCTGTCTTCTTTAACTGACTAACCAGGCTATCAGCCAGTTGAGCGTCAGCTATATAGCGGCTTTCCTGCTCGGTCGTGATCGACTGCCGCCCCGAATTACCCTGCCCGGCTACCCAGTATATGCCACCCACCACGCCCAGGCCAAGCACCAGCGTAATCAGAGAGAATTTAATAAACGACATGTTCATGTGTGGTGTGAGTTAGTAGCCTGGTGTTTAGCCGCCAATCAGTACGGTAGGCAGGCCGGTTATAATTGTGCCGCCGTGCATGGTTTGGTCCCCCATTCGGGCAGCGGGTTTTCCGCCGATCAGTACCGATGTGGAGCCGATCAGAATGGAATCGGGAGGGCCAACACACAGACACATATCGCCCATGCAGGCGGCGGGTTGGCCGCCAATAAGCACGGTAGGTGTGCCGGGCGGCAGAATTGGGCCGCCTACATGTGGAATTGGCGGCAAGCCCGGTGTTACCATCGGGCAAAGGTGGTTGTCGCCCATCCGGGCGGCAGGTTGTCCCATAGCTGGTTAGTGGTTATTGAGTGGTCATTTACTCCAGAATCCACTGCGCACCCCAGCCGGTTTAGGCGCAGGTAAGTCCTGTTTTTCGACAAAAAATTCGTCTTTCGAGCGTTCCAGGTAATTCAGGTCGCTGAGCTTTGAGAAGAGCTTGGCCAGGCACTCGTTCAGGCGAATGAAGGCAGCCATGACAGGTTGACAGTCGGCGTGTTCGTACGGTGTATCGAGCATGTCCTGCAAAGCCGTTTCCCACTGCACAGGCGTTACCGGCGTCCAGTTTTTGATGTAATTGAACATGGCTTCCCGTTCTCGATCGGGTGTGCTCTGAATGGCGATTTGCAGCGTGCGGGCCAGTCGTTTTCCTACGCCGGCCAACCCCACCGGCGCATCATGCAGCCCCCGAAGCTGAAAAGCATCGAGTTGGTCGCCCAGGCTGTGCAGGCATGCTTCGGCAACGTACCCAATGCTGGTTGCCAGTGCGTTTGGCTGGCCCGAACGGGCATTGGTCCGTACGCGTACCAGAATGGCTACCGCGTAATTGAGCAATTCGCTGAGCTGTTTGCGCAGGCTGTGGTACAGATCACGGTAGTCGGGTAGCGAACCCACCGCCCGGCTTGGAGGCAGGTAGCCGTCGGCCAGGCTAAATATTCCGTTGGCTAACAGGAGTTTACCTACCGGCAGGTGATACGCTGCCGCCAAGGCTGTATGCAGATTCACTACGGGCACCGCGCTCAGCCGCAGACTGGGCCGTACGAATGGATAACGCAGTGGTTCTTCGTCGGGGTTGGGCTGACCGTGTGGCTGCGGGTCGAACGGGTTTGCTTCAACAACGACGTACCCAACCGACTGCCCCATGCGTACCCAGGCTTCGCGGACGGCGGTAAGTGACAGGTGCAGCACGTCGGCCGGGTCGGTACTTAGCTCAATGCGGGCACCACCCGGTGTAATGGCCCGGCATACCGACAGCACCACCGATTGTCCGTCGCAGGTAAGGCGCAGGGGTACGTCCTGCCCGGCAGCGGGCGGCAGCAAACCATAGTCGAGACCAGACAACAACGACCCGGCCGCGTCGCGGGCCATGTCGCGGGTGGCATCGTCGGTAGCCAGTAGGTGGCCCCGGGTTACCTTCATTCCGTCGGCCCAGTTTACGGGCCAGTGGGTCAGTTGAGGAAGCATGGTATTTATCTGTTTACTGTCTTCCTTCTTCTGTCTTCTGTTGCGTTGGTAATGAACCTTGTGGGTAAATAGCAGCGCAACACAGGACAGAAGACGGAGGACAGAGGACTTAAAAAGAGGCCTATTTTTGAATGCTGCTGACGTAGCTTCGGGCAACAATGATGGTGTCGGATGTAAGCTTGCTTCGGCTCAGCGACAGGCTGGGGTCGAGGTAGTGTTTCAGGAAACCGCCCAGTTTCGGTCGGTAGAAAACCCATCCCAGCAAGCTCCCTTCCGTATCCACTTCGTGGTATTCGATCGGGTTTTCGGGGTCTTCCTCGTTATTATGCGAGTAAATCATGTAATGAAACAGGTCGTGTAAACTCCGGTCTATGGGTGCTTTCACGGTATAGGTCGTCAACTGCGGCTGATCGGGCTTTTTGCTCACCTGAACATGCAGCCGGATGGTATCGACCAGTTCAATCAGCGGCACCTCGCGGTCGACGGGGTAAAACCATTTCCGATAGACCCGCGCCGGAATTTTTGCAAATGCTTCGTAGGCCAGCATAAACAGCGTAGGCAGGAAGAACGGAAGCCAGCCCAGTGCCACGGCCGGCAGGAACGTACCTGAGGGTCGGAGTAGACCGTATGCCAGCGTTTGTGCCATTGCCAGCAAAGCCGCCGTCAGCATCAGTAAGCTTAGTTCATCGCTGACAGGAGCGGTGTGAATCCAGGAAAATTGCGATCGGGCCAAAACCAGATGGCCCACACCCAGCACCAGCACCAGCCCTTCGAGCCAGTAAAAAGCTGTGGTAACCGACTCTATCCGGGCCAGTGAGGCCCCTATACCCGCCGCCACAGCCAGACCGGCCAGCAGATAAAGCGCCATTCGTTTACTAAGCACGTCGCTTTTCCGCCTCACAATGAGCAGTACCAACGCGGCCAAAGCAAGGCTGAACAGACTAACAAGGGGTAGAATAAGGTCAGTAGTCATGAGGCATAGGAAGTAGGTTGTGATAATTCCGTCGTCATACCCAGTCGACCAGTCGTAGTGTTGTCGGCCAGCGTGAAAAAGGCCTTTCCAGCCTCTGGAATAGGCACCACCAGGTAATCGGCATCAACGGGAAACAGGTAGCCTGCCAGCAGTGATACATACCGCCACCCAATGCCACCAGGCAGAAAATCAATAAGTTGCGTTGTAGTAAGCGGCCCGATAGCCAGTTGTACGATGCCGCCCTCGTCAATAACTTCCAGAGCAGGAGGTACTATCCAGTCAATGCCTATTCTGGTTGCTCCCAGCCGAGGTTGCAGCTTTTGCCGGGCGTTGCGCGAAGCCGGACTAAAGGGAGAAACGCGTTGTGGCCCGTAGGTAATATTGACGGGTACTTGCAAGAAACGACTGAAATAGATGGCCGTTTCGGGCCAGTTGCCAACCACCCAGTGGGCTCTTGTGATTAACAGAAAGAGCGTTAATTTTTGCGAGACGGTTAAGGAAAGAGCCTCTGCCTCGGGCGCTATCAGCTTTAGTAGCTCGGTTAGCAATGCATTGTCATCACCACGAAGAATTTGGGTTTCAAACCGGGCAATAGCTGCCCTTTGGTGGTTCAACTCGTTATCGAAGGGTAAAAAGAAGTGCCTCGATTCGTCCTCCTGCTTTTCTTCCTCTTCTCTGATCTCTTCCCAGTGATCTTCGTCTTTGGGCCGCCCCTTGGCCCGATGGAATAGCTGCTCAGGTAACGAATCGTAAAAACCATCGCGCGGAATATCAACCTGCCAGCGTGTTGTCCCGTTACTCTCGGGTCGTTCTTTCACGGTCGTAATATCCCGTTCGAAATTATAGACCGACGTGCGTTCAGGACGAATTACCAGGTCCTCTTTAGTGAGTACTTTTTCCTCAAGAAGCTCATTCACAATTGTTTCAAAGCGCAGCCGCCTGGTTGGTACCTGGTTGAGAAGAGCATCTATAGTAGGTAGAAGTGACATCGGTCTTACGGCTTTATTTTACAACCAGAACCCGGTAGGGTGTTAGCAGAAATGATTGTTTTTCAATGAGTTGCTTTATCAAATGGCAGTACTCGTCCCACTCCTCGTCGGTTGTTAATCGTTTAGGATTGGGCTTTAGCTGCACGTCGATAGTGCGCATTAGGCCCTGCGTTTTGGTGGCACCGGTCATCAGTCCTTTCGATACACTGACATGTAGCAGCCTATCACCTAATTCAGCAAAGCAGACAGCCTTGATGTCCTCTACCGTTACCAGTCTGCCCCTTGTAAGCAGAGCCTGCCGGAAAGCAGGCAGGTTTTCATCCACCTTCAGTTGTTGTCTGGCACCTGTAGTAGTGGTTAGTAATACAGATTCATCATCTGTGAAAAACAACTGACCACGTTCTTTGCTGAGTTTGGTGCCAAACGGAATGCGGTTGGCCGATTCACCATTAGTGCTCCAGAATCGAACAGTGACCCGCCCATTCTTTTCAGGTGTTTTTACGGTTAAAAACAGGTGCTGGTCGTTCCCCTGCCCAATGGCCGTGTTGATCTTTTCGAGTCGTTTTCTGATCTCTTCTACTTCGCTTTCCAATTCACTACGCCCCAGCGACATGAACATGGCGCTTTCGTCGCGGAGCAGGGTAAGAAGGTAGGCGATGATGTCGTAGCTATCCCGTTCGTCGAACCGGGTGACCCCGCCCTTACGGAGTACATACTGATGTTGTGTTTCGGAGGTGATCTGTTGTGCTGGCTGAATCAATTGTCCGCTGGCGGTTTCAACATCGATCAGCTCCAAAAAAGACTCCTGATTCTCGACCCGAATCGGGAAAATGTTGAAAAATGGGCGTAGCTCATGTGTGTCGATGCATCGCTTGCGGTTTACCACCGGAAAAGCGTTTACCTCGACCTGAACACGGTAGGTCGTTTCTTCACGCAAGCCAACCGGAAACTGAAGTTTTAGCCAGACCAGCTCTGTCGAAAACAATTTAGCCGACTCCTCAGCCGTCAGGAACTGACTTAGTTCATCAGGGTACTTACTGCGGCAGTTGGCCAGTGAGATTGGCTGCTGATCGGTTTTTGTCCGGCTGCTGATTGATAAAAAGTGGCGGTTATAGTAGCGACGTACCTGATCGTGCAGCGTATGGGAAAGACTTTGTTCACCGGGTACGTATATATCCGGTAGACCCGGTAACAGATCGAGTTCGGTATCGCCCAAGAACACCCGGATACCGGCAACCTGCTCCAGGTGAGTAGACCGGAGCGGGTCATTCCGCCAATCGAAGAAGAGCAGGAAGTCCTCGAATGCGGTAAGCTCAGGGTCTAACTCAAGACCGATCCAGCCGCTATTTTCAGGAATTACCTGATTCAAAAACGACTCTTTAGCCGTTGTTCCATAGGCTCTTACCTTGTTCTGAATAACAAACGTTTTGAGTTTGGCATTGATCAGAGCAAAAGAGCCTGCTGCTGAGAAATGAACTTCTTTACCGCCTGCATTGCACGAAAATGAGTGCGTAGGGAGCACCTCGAAAACTGGGTCTACTACGTTTGTTCGCATCACGGCATGAGCAGGCCGGGGGCCTGTCATCACTTCGGGGGTGAGCAACTGAGCCAGCCGTTGCACAATACGCGTGCGTGAATTCTGCAACTCGTGGTGCAGCCCTTCCAGGCCGGTAGCAAAAGCACCTACCAGCAAACCTACAAGCGGATCGAAGCCCTCGACCGCCATTTCCGACTCGTCGTAGTTCCAGGTACGTGCAACCTCCCGGATCATCTCGCTGCGGATGCTTTCGCGAGATCGTTGGCGTTGTGGTGTCATGGTCAGCTTGGTAGGTGTGTTATGAATAGCGAACTACCCGAAACTTCATCTCGGGTAATGACTGATGCGTTTGGATAAGCCGGCAGCGGATCACGATCTGCACATACCGGCATATGCGCGGGTTACGGCCTTCCACTTTCTCTTCAATGTCGGCCACTTCAACGGTTACCCGCTCTGGCTCAATGCGTTGATCGAGCTTTTTGAGGTAGTCTTCAATAGATCGCTTTATCTGGTCTTTGCTGGGGGTTTCGTTCAGTTCATGAAACTCGTAGTTGTGAAGAATACAGCCATACTGTGGGTCATACGGATACTGACCGGGCCGGGTAGCCAGATACAAGCCAATATGCTGCGCAACCGACTCTTCGATTGGCAGCTTTTTCAAGACCTGGCACCTGGTTAAGTCGCCAAATGAAGGTGGTATGGCGTAGTAGTCGGTCATAGCTAGTTGATCTTTACGAGTGTACCTTTCAATGAGGCAACTCCACTACTCTCCAGATCGAGCGAGGCATCGGCGCTGACCTTAACCATTGCCCCCGATGCCTTCAATTCCGCCGTGGCACTAAGCGTGGCATTTGTCATCGCCGACAGCATGAGTTCTTTTCCGGCAATCAGTTCTACATCTCCCCCGGTGGTTTCCATAACAGCATGCTGGGCTTTCGTTTTAGCGTCTTTTTCGGCCGTCATCATAATATTTTTTGCTTTCATAGTAATGTCGCCGGTCGCCTGAAGATTAATATCACCCGTACTTTTAATAGTAATGTGTGTGCCATCGAGCGATAATTCGATGCTATTTTTTTTATCTTTATTGTAAATGCTGATACTTTCTTTACCTGATTCATCATTGATGATAATGTGGTTACCGCTACGGGTGATAATGCCCTTGATATTGTTGTCTTTGTTGAACAGTGAGCCGGGTTTAAACCCTTCTTCCTTACCGCAATACATGGCTCCCGTTACAAAAGGTAAATCAGGGTTGCCAAATTCAAAGTCAACAAAAACAACATCCGCAATTTCAGGGATAAAGTACGACTTAGATCCAGCAGCCATCATATTCGAAACTCGAATCCAGGGCGTATTTTCGGTACCTTGCCAGTAAAAAGAAACTTTGATACGACCTAACTCTTTAGGGTCGTTTGTGTCTACAACTAACGCAGGTTGAGGTTTAGCCTGCGGGGCTATAATATGATAGTCCACCGGGCTACAACTCGTATCTTGTGGAATTGCATCAATATAATTCTTGTATACACCACGTGAGTCAAGCGAGTGGCTAATCCGCGTGACAACAAAAGTTCCATAATCTGTAGTACTTGTTTTAGTTCTACCTACGGTACTATCTATCGTTTGGTATGTATCATCTTTTACTTTTATTAAACCTCCTAATCGTATTTCCATTTCTGGAGTTTTCCCACTTAAAGTGGCTAATTGATTAACTCGTTCACCTTTTTTTAATTTAACTGCTTTCTTTAAGCTATTTTTATCTTTATAACCTTGAAAGCTAAGATTGATCAGCTCATCATTATATAGCTTTTCAGCTTTTCCTTTTAGCATACTCCCATATGATTGAAGTTCATCAACCGATTCAGATAATGACGGCACCTTGAATAATTCCTCTTTTTCGTAGTCATAATACGAAGCTTCAAAATTAAGCGGTATAACACGAACATTATAATCCAAATCTATGATGTTCACTTCATAAGTTAATTCCACAGGAGCTGCCGCTTCTCGCCCAGATTTGCCGAAAATAATCGTTTGACCATCGTAATACATCCACTCGCCATACGTTTCCGCCAAGCGTTGAAGGAAATGAAAATTGTCTTCTTCGTATTGCGTAATGTATTCTATTTTTTCCTTGTAAGCCGGAGAAATATTTTTAGAAATTGTTTTAAACGGATCCAACACTTTAGTGACGATATCAGATAGCGTTAATAAAGTGAATGTACGAGATGTAACATTAGCGTTCAGTAATATGGTTGGACTAACACCTGAAAAAGAAATAGACCCTAGACCACCTATATTTTTGTTTAGCTTAACCGAAGTTATGATTCCTTTAAAAATATTTTTTTGAACCTGATTTTTAAGCTGTCTATTTTCCATTTCCCCCTGCATCAGCTTGATAGATATGTCTTTTCCAATGTTTGTATCTATCAAATTCTGCATCTCTACCATACCGTCACTTTTCCCAGTACTGGAGAAAGAATTTATAGGAAAATTCACTTCAAACTCGTGGTGTCCGCCAAAAATTTGGCTAATATTTAAATAATTAAACTGGCTAATTATTTTGCCATTTATTGTAATTTCTGCTGTGGCGATTAACTGATTGGTCGAGAGTGCCATAATACTTAGTAATTAATTTTAATTTTGTGTTGATTGCGTATTTAAATCAATGCTGGTCATGGCTCCTTTAGCTCCTGTAAGATCATTGATTTTCTTATCAGAGTGAACTCTGCTAAAAGAATCGTATGAGGATAAAGCCTCTGATTCTGGCGAATAATTATCAGCCGTGATGTGCATTGAAAAAAACATATCATAGAACAAAACTTGTTTAAATACATATTGTGCGTGCTCTTCCATTTCCTTAATGCTACCATAAACTGAACTTATCCTTGAGGCTCTATAAATCTTTCCATCCCCCCAGGATAATTCATTAATTCGCTTTCTATATTCAAACTTGGACATCGATATAGCTTCATTAAAAACATGTTCAACTTCACTTAACGAGTAAGACCTTCTGCTGAATCCTGACTTAGATCCGCTTTCACTGTACGTTATTTTCCTGGCTTGATCAATAATAAGGCAGGAAAGTAAAACACCGTATAGTGTTCGGACATAGTTAAAAAAGAGCGTTTCGCGTTGCCAGGGGTGGTCTGGAAAAGTTCCATCTTCAGCATGTCCATGCCCAAGCACATCAGTAAAAATAAAACTCGATCTGTACAGTAGAGATCCGTTACTACCTGGAGTCTCAAAATTAAGTTCATCAGTTTTCCCTAAACGAGTATGAGCAAATGTATCGCCCAAGCGATGGAGTAAGAATCCAAATTTTGTTAAATCAAAATTATCCCGAAAAGTATCCTGTAATAATTGAACTGTTCGCTTCTGCTCTTCCTTGGCACTTTTTCCAGTCAATGAGTGGAGCGTCCGTTCAACCTGAAATCGTTGTATATTTTCATCTGTGTTGCGCAATATTGTTTCAGCATCTTGTGTGGCTTGTATTGGGTGCAACGCATACTTGCGGGGATTATTTTTTATTAAATCTTTAGCTAAACTGGCTACGTGCTTCCCATACTCTATCTCTAAATTAGTTGCATCTAACTCTTTTACCTGGTCAGGCATCTGAGTAAAGAATGCAAAATCTTTAGCTTGCTCATGAGAAAACCCAACGGCAAGTGAGACATAATAGACAGTATAGTAATGGCCAGCAGCTTCCATTAACTTAAGTAAAAAATACGATGGATGGTAGCCGGGATTTTGTGCTATTACTGTACAAAATCCCGGCATGAATTTTCGAATTTTACTCGCGCTGAAGCTTCAGTTTCTGGCCGTTCACGTCCAGGTCGCGTGAGCAGATGGTGAAACTCTGCGTGCCTGTGCCACTGCCCGACAGGCTAAACGACTCGCTGAAATTGACAATAGCCGAATGGGCAAACTTGATGGTACGTAGCTCTTCGCCTTTTTGGTTTTTCAACTCCACAGTGCCGCTGATATCATCTTTGTGTGGCAGTACCATAAGTTCAATGATCTTGGCGTCGGCGTTGCGGGTCTCGATCGACACATCGATGTTGCCGCCAAAGACTTCCGATGTTGTTTCGTTGGTATTTGGATTCACATGCTGGTGGAAACTGTACGACAGGTTGAGTACTTCAAACTCTTTACCGTCAATCTTAAGGAGTGATTTGTGTGCCATTGGTTTGTTTAGTTTTGGTATGCGGTAGAATTAAAGTTGGTTGGTTAAGAGAGTTCAGCATCCCACTTGCCCTTGGTGCCAGTCAGGTTAATTTCGAAGACTTTAGCGGGGAAGAATGGCTTTAACTTCACGTTTACAATGACGTGCGTGGGGTTGGTGGGGTGGCGGCGAATATCGAGCGCGCTGTAATCCTCAATGATTTTGCCTGGCCCCCGGATGGTTGCCAAAAACTCGGCTACCTGGGTTTTGATGTCCTGCAACATGGAGTTGTCGATGTTCTCGAACGTACGCCGGTTCAGGAAGTCCTGAAATACCTTGCCAATCCAGTCAAATACGCGGACTACGCTGTAGGTTTGCAGCCCCACGTTATCGCCATTGAAGAGCGTTTTTGCCGAAAAGGGGATAACGCGCCCATATTCGTATACCATCGGGATGAGGCCTTTATCTTCAAGCTGGGCAATTTCCCCCTTGCGCATGCTGAACCGAACCCCACTCGCCATTTTGAGCTTGCCATGCTTCACCCCTGCCGACGGCTGGGCAATGTGCCCGCCCCAGAGCATCCCCGCCAGTGCCATCGCGGGCGATACATAGAGGTGTTCCTCCTGCCCCAGTTCGGTGTAGGCTTCCCGACCCACAATCCAGTTGCAGGGCATCATCACGTTTGCTTTGTACGCGTCGGCTCCCGTCAGTTTGTCCTTTTCAAAGGTGGCTTCTACGCTGTCGGGGTCATCCAGGTGCCGGTAGTCGGTCAGGAGCATTACCTTGTTCTGGTGCGCTAAAGCGGCCCATTTATCCAGAATGACGTTTTTCTTAAGCCAGCCTGGTAGCACCAGCAGCGAATAATTGGCTGATAGGTCGAGCTTATCGTAGCCATCGCGGAGTTCTTTGGCTACCTGCTCGAAAATACCCGTCGGATTGCTGAACCCATCCGCGTCGGTGGTCATGTCGAGGCCGGCGTCGAAGAGCACCAGATTCTTTACTTTCTCGGCCTCTGCATTTTCGAAGAAAAGTGACAGCGATCTGTACGAGGCCTCCAGTTCTTCGGTTTCGTTCAGCACGTTCACTAAATTCTGCTTCAGCGAATTGCTGGCAGCATCTGCTTTTTCAGTGGCGGCGGCTATCATGTCAGGTACGTTATCGTAAGCCGCCAATAACTCAGCTACGTCGAGCAGCCGTTTTTTCAGCTTGGCTCGTTCCTGTTTGTTCTCTTCTTCCGACAGGAAAATGGATTTGCGGGCCTTCTTGGCCGGGTCCATGTTTTCGGTGCCGTCTACAATTGTTTTAATAAACTCGAAACCGCCGAATTTCGACAACTGCTGCACGCTCTCAGGCAGCGAGCGGGTAGGTACGTTGATCTCGCGCTCTTTGAGGCCGAGGGCTGGACCGGTGTTTTTTTGACCTTGGTCTGTCATGGTAGGTAGCGCAGATAAAAAGTTAGTTGCTGTCGGCGGCGTCAATTTCCTGAGCCATCACGTTGAGCGCGTCAATAAATGCCTGTTTGGCCTGCGGGTCGGCCAGGAGCCGCTGAAACGCCTTGTTCGTCACCAGGCGTTTGATCAGCGTCTGGTAATTGTCTTCCTGCTGTTGAAGGGCCTGTAAAAACGCGCTTTGGTCAATGATGCCCTTCTTGCTGAAGGCGGTCAGGTTCTGGAAAAATAGCGTTTCGCTTACCTCCCGTCCATCGTCGGTTTGGTGAGTCACGTCTATTTGTGGCTCAAACTTATCAAAGGCTTCCTGCAATTTCTGTACGCCTTCCACAGGAGCCTGTGTCATGGAATCGGCGGTGAATTTGCCAACCATCGCCGTTTTATTTTCCGCAAGGAACTTGATTGCCTCGCTCGTTTCTTCGGGGATAATGACTCCGCCGATTTGTGGTTTATTGACTGCCATTTTTGGCTGGTGTTTTGAGGTTTTTGGATAGATAAACAGTTTACGGTAAATCCATCTTGTCTTTATCCATTTATTAAGCCACCCTTGTATAGGACCCATGTCTATTCAAGGCATTAGAATTTAATATTCTGGGATGAGCGAGCAAAATTCTTTCTAAACCAGGAAACTGAATATTATGCCGGCTTGCAAATGCCATTACCTGGCTTACACTTGTGCCTGTGGAAGGTGCTGAAGTTGAGGCAAATAGAACGTCAGACAGGACTTCTCCTGCCGCCACAGCTACGCTACCAATCACAGCACCAGCGTAGAATGAGGCAGACACTGCTGCGGCAACACCCAGTAATTCCAGACCCGTTGTTGCGCCTAGTATTTCGCCCATCGTGGCCGACGGACCAAGTGTTTTTAAGCAGTTTAATATCGCTGAAGCGGTTGCCAATGCGCGACTCTGCGTATCGAACAGGGATTGTGGGGCTGGAAGGCCCATGTCCTCCATGTTTTTGTTGAAATAATAGAAAAAACCGTGCGTTGCCATGATGAAATTTTGTTTATGTGTGCTATTATTTATACAAATGACTCCATTTATAAACTGCCTTATTTCGCTATTTATAAAGTCGCCAGATACTTGTTCTACAGGCCGATCCCCCACACCAACTCATCAGATTCATTTACTGTCAAACTCAACGAGCTGCCCTTACTTATTTCCCCACTCACAATCATGCGCGAGAGGGGGCGGCGGAGGCGGTTGCGGATCACGCCGCGCAGGGGGCGTGCACCGTATTTGGGCGTGTAGCCTTCCAACGCGAGTTGTCGGCGGGCCTCGTCAGAAATCGTTAGCGTGATGCCCTGCTTGGCCAGGGCCGTGAGCAAGGGTTTGAGTTGTATGTTGAAAATGCTCATCACCGCCGCTTCCGAAATGGGCAGGAAGGGGATGATCTCCGTGAGGCGGCCCAGAAATTCGGGCCGGAAAAAGCGGCCCATGATGTCCATCAATTCCCCGGATGTGGCCAGTTCGTTTTTGGCGGCTTTCTCTACTACCCAGTCGCTACCGATGTTGGACGTGAAGAGGATAATGGCATTAGAAAAGTCACCCTCGCGGCCGAGCCGGTCGTGCAGTAGCCCTTCGTCCAGAATTTGCAGGAAAATGTCGAACACCGACGGGTGGGCCTTTTCAATTTCGTCGAAGAGTACCACGGCGAACGGTTGTTGCCGGATTTTGGTGACCAGCAAACCACCATTCTCGTAACCAACGTACCCAGGAGGCGCACCGTAAAGCAGGGCAGCCGAATGTTCTTCCTTGAACTCCGACATGTCGAACCGGATGAGTGCCCGTTCGTCGTTGAACAGGAAATCGGCGATGGATTTGGCCAGTTCGGTTTTGCCGGTGCCGGTGGGGCCACTGAAAAAGAACGAGCCAATAGGTTGCCCGGCCCGGCCCAGACCGGAGCGGTTTTCCAGAATGGCGTCGGCAATGATCTGGGTAGCATGGTTTTGCCCCACTACCCGCTGTTGAAGGTGATCAGACAGGACGAGCAGTTTTTCCCGCTCCTTCGATTGAATTTTTCCGAGTGGAATTCCCGTTCGGCGGGCCACTACGGAGGCGATCTCGGCGGGGCCAACGTGTTCGCTTAGTGTCTCGCTCAACCCGTCGAGGCGCGTAAGCAGGCTGGTCAGGTGAGTGGTAAAGGCTTCGGGAAGATCAAAGGCGGTGGTATCCGTTTCGTCGTCGATCTGCCCCAACAACACCGGACTGATTCGATGGTTGATTTGCCGTTCAAACCAGCGAAGGTCGGGCATGGCCAGTTCGGGCAGGCTATGGGTGTGCTGTTCCGTCAGGAGTTGTAGCTCGGCACGAAGGCGACCTAGTTCGGGAGCGGTGTTGGAATTGGCCAGTTTCAGCGCCGACATGGTCCGGTCGATCAGGTCGATAGCTGCGTCGGGCAGGCGGCGATCTTTCAGATAACGCCGCGCCAGCCGCACCGATTCGGCTACGGTGCCAGGCACCAGGCTCACGCCGTGATAGGCCTCAAAGGCCGGTACTACGGTGCTCACCATACGGGTGGCCGTTTGTTCGTCGGGTTCTTCAACCAGCAGCCGTTCAAACCGGCGGGCAAAGGCCTCATCTTTTTCGATATACTTTCGGTATTCGTCGTTGGTGGTGGCCCCGATTAGCGTTAGCTCGCCACGGGCCAGTTCCGGTTTCAGCAGGTTGACCGTGCCCATTGCCCCGCCGTTGGGGTCCAGGAGCGTATGTATTTCGTCGATAAACAGCAGGGCTTTATCAAACGATTTTAGTTCGGCCAGTATGTTTTTAAGGCGCTCTTCTACTTCTCCTTTATACGAAGCACCAGCTACCAGTGCCCCAACATCCAACTGCAATAGGGTGGCTCCCTGAAGTTTAGGGGGTACCTGACCTGCAACTATCTGTTGGGCCAGTCCTTCCACAAGTGCAGTTTTACCCACGCCCGGCTCGCCAACAATCAGCACATTCGGTTTGAGCCGACGACCCAGGATTTCGAGAAGTTGCCCCGTTTCGCGCTCCCGACCGATGATGGCATCGAAACGCCCTTCGCGGGCTGCCGCCGTACAATCGGTGCAGTATTTGAACAGTACCTTGAGGGACGTACCTGGCGCGGTTCCTGTTTGTGTTATACCGCCAGTTGTGGCCCCGGTTGAGCCACCAGTAAGGGTTTGTTGCAACACCGCATCGCGGAGGGCGTATTCGAGAAGTTGGTTTTCGGTAAGGGGAAACGACTTTAGCTGATCGGCCGAAAAAGCCAGATTGGGTTTGGTCATGGCCGTCAGCACGGCTAGTGGGCTCAGCTCTGTTTGGCCCAACTTCATCCGTACCACGTCGGCCACTTCCAGCAGGGCGCGGGTAACCTCCGAGGCGCGTGGCTCGTCGGTGACTCTGGCCGACCTGGGATTCGACTCAATACGAATGTCGGCCCAATCGCGGAGGTAGATCACATCTATGTCCCAGAGCACCAGTTGCGAGGCTAGCCCAACATCGTTGTGGAGCACACCCGCCAGCAAATGGCCCGGTGCAAACTCAAGGTGCTGGTTTTCGCGCGCAATAGCCTGGGCTACCTGAACGGCCTGCCGTAATTCGTCAGTGTAAGCGAAAGAGACCATAAGCTGTGTGGTATAGATGTAATCTAAAGGGTAGGCGTACACTTACCGAAAGCTGGGGTAACCCAGTAGATAGCCTACGCGTAATTGTTAAGCAAACGTAGCAAGTCGCTGAATATCAGTATATCCCATGAAAGGGGGATATGAGCATACGGTTAATTGTGTGCTTAGTAGATGGCATATGCTTCCAGGTACTCAATACTCGGCTTTGTCCAGGTTGGGTACAAGCCTGACAGGATGAATAGCCCGGAATACATGGCGAGTAGCCGAAATTTCAGGGTAGCTGATTATTCGGCAGGTACGTTGTTGCTGGCGGCGGCTGTGTACACAGAAGGAGCGTGGTCATAAAAAAAGGAAGAAGTGCGGATAGGTAAATCGTGCATCAAAATTGCGTAACTGCCTACCCTCATACATCCCCCAAAAGGGGTATTTTTCAGCATACCTGTATATATTAATTTCGCGTATCTGCCTGTAAGTAAATTGTTTCGCTCATTATAACGCCTTTGCATGTAATCAGTAAACCAGTAGTTGATGCGTCATGAAAAACAGCCACTATATCGTTGCCGCTCTACTTTTAAGTATGAGTTTTACCACTCAGGCGCAATACAGCTATCGGCATTATACCCTTAGAGACGGACTGGCGCAGGGCTCTAGTAATTACATCATGCAGGACTCGCGCCGGTTTCTCTGGATGAGTATACAGGGAGGCATCAACCGTTTCGACGGAAGCCGGTTTGTTTTCTACGCGAATGGGAAAAAAGGCTTGCGGGGTGGCTTTGCCAGCGGATTGATTGAAGCGCCAGATGGCGACTTATGGATTGGTACCGAAATAGGGTTGAACCGTTACAATCGGAAAACCGACACGTTCACGGCTATCCTGCCAGCAGGGCATAAAGCGACTGCAACGCACGTTTTCGATGTCGATAGTGCTGCCGTCTGGTTTGTCAGCGATGCCTTGGGGCTGGTTCGCTACAACTACCACACCAACCAATACACCGTGCTGTTGCCGGGCCTGACGACGAGCAAAAGCCTGGAAAACGACTACGTTTTTCATGACCGGGCCGCGCATCAGATCTGGTTTGTACTGCCTAAAGGGTTGCTGGTCGTTGATTATAACAGCCACCACCAACACACCTATTTTTCAGATGACATTGGCGACCCAATGCACCGCCCAACCTGCTTTACCGCAATTCGGTGGGATGCTGCCCGTCGGGTTTTCTGGCTAGCCGATAAGGAGGGAATACTGGCTTTCTCGCCACAAACGAAAACGTACACCTTTTATAAAAGCCCGGTTGATCAGGAGACGTACCCAGCGTATGATATTCATATCGACGCCCGTCAGCAACTGTGGATTAATACCGGTGGGGCAGGTATTATGGTATTCGATAGCCGCCGCCGGGAGTTTACGGAACACCTGCGCCATCAGCCGCAGAATCCCCAGAGTTTGGCGATCGACGAGGTAGGTAGTCTGTATATAGACCGGGAGGGGACTATCTGGGCCAATGTTGACCCGCTCGGCATTGATCGAATAACACCCGACCAGGGGGGGATACGTACCTACACCGCCAACAGTTTCGAAAAACAACCCCTTGTTGCTGATGCCGTTCGCGGCATAACAGAAGCACCCGATGGGTCGATCTGGATTGGCAGCATCAGTGGCGGAGCGAGCCGACTTGACCCGACTTCCGGCCAAATTCGACGGTACATTGCCACCAGCAAACCAGGTAGCCTGCCCGACGGAGCTATCAGCGGATTCTGTGTTGATAAGCAAGGACGTACTTGGCTGGCTACGCGTCAGGGGCTGGCGGAATACAGTCCGGCTACAGATCAGTTCAGGCTGTATCGACCCTCCGACACCAATACACAGGCGTCGTGGGTAAAGGGGATTTTTGCCGAAGAAGGAAACTCCCTACTGGTCGCCACCTATGCGGGGTTGTTTCGGTATATGATTGATAAACGGCGGTTTGTGGAAGTTGGTAAGTTAAGTGATCGCCTGGTAGGCTCGTTCTGGCACGATACGCTAAACCACCGGCTTTATATTGGTCGCTGGCAAGCCGGATTCGACGTGTATGAGTACCGGAATGGCCGGTTAAAATGGGTGTATAACGAACCGCTGAATGGGCAGAATGCGCTTTGTTTCCACTACGACACAACGCGGCGGACGCTGTGGGTTGGGAGTAGCGAACTAGTCGCCTATGATGTGACCAACCAGCGGATCGTGCGGCGGATTGCCCTGGGCGATGAGGTCTGGCCCATATACGCCATTGTACCCGATAGCCCAACCAACTGGTGGGTGCCAACCAATCAGGGCTTGTTCCGGTACAATCCCGAAACGGGACTGGCCAACTTATTCAGGGCTGTCAGGCCACAGGAGTACAACTCACTGGCCGCGCTGAAAACCCGTCGTGGGCTACTGTTTTTTGGTGGTAATGAAGGTGTTGTGTCCATCAATCCGAAGAAACTGACCAGTCGCTTCAATCCTGTTACTGTAGCCTTGTCGTCTATCCTGATCAATGATCGCCCAACCGCACTGGCCGCCAACGAACTTGATACGGTTCGTTTGCCAGCCAATCAACGTACGTTGACCGTACATTATGGAGCGGTCGATTTTGTATCGGAAGGTAAAAATCAATACAAATACAAGCTTTTGAGCTATGATCCCGCCTGGATCGATGCGGGCAATTCGATGGTTGCCCGGTACGCTAATCTGCCACCGGGCACATACATGTTTGATGTAAAAGCAGCCAACGCCAACGGCCAGTGGACTGCCAGGCCCCGGCGCCTCGTTGTGTTGGTCGGCAAGCCTTTCTGGCAGGAGATTTGGTTTATCTTACTGGTAGGAATTATTGGCAGTATCGTACTGTATGGCGTTTTTCGCTGGTTGCTGGCTCGCCGTTTACGAAGTCAGCGGGCGCGCTTCAATCTGATCCTTAAGTCGCAGCAGGATGAGCGCGCCCGGCTCGCGCGCGAACTGCACGACCATATCGGTCCTGATTTAGCCGTTTTAAAACTGAAGCTCGAACTGGCTACCGACGAAGCGATGGTGGCCAGTGAAGCGCAACAGCTAGCTAAATTCAGCGCCGATCTGGGCCATATTCTGGGTGACCTGCGGAATGTGTCGCACGCCCTTTTACCGGCCGACCTTCAGGCGCATTCACTGGTCGATAGTTTGCAATCGTTTATTGGCAAGCTATCGAATATACCCGACCGGCCCGAAGTAAGCTTTGTGCACAACATCGTTGGCAGCATCCCGCAACTACTGCAGCAACCTATTTACCAGATTGTGAAGGAGTTGGTC
This sequence comes from uncultured Fibrella sp., assembly GCF_964250085.1. Classification (NCBI taxonomy): domain Bacteria; kingdom Pseudomonadati; phylum Bacteroidota; class Cytophagia; order Cytophagales; family Spirosomataceae; genus Fibrella; species uncultured Fibrella sp. The sequence continues at coordinate 393,120 of NZ_CAXUEC010000001.1, forward strand.
TACAACGCATTGAAGCATGCTAATGCGTCGCTGATCGATGTTGAACTGAATCAGCAAAATGGTAACCTGAGCCTCACTGTCACCGATGATGGTCGGGGATACGATCCTGTGGTTGCGCGGAGCCAGAGTAGCGGTATTGGGTTACGGAATCTGGAAGCCATCGTGGCTATGCTCAACGGCGAATTGATCATTCATCCGCGGCCCCTGCGCGGCACTGTTCATCGGGTACGTTTACCGGCCTAGGTACGTTCCAACTGCATGTACTGGCCATTGCTACTCATTAGGCAATAAGAGCGGATGAAAACGAAGCCCTTTCACCGGATTGTATTCCAGAGAAGGAGCCGCAATTTTGAAGAATTGCACCGTACCCACGAATCGTTGCCAGGGCAGCGGCTGTAACGGATCGCGCTGGTTGATGCGGGCCAGATCAACGTCGGGCGAGATAAAAAACTGCCGAAACCGCCTGAATACAACCGGTTTACCGTCGGCGTCGGTCATCGGCGGATTTTCATGACCTCCGATCATTCCGCTACCACTATAACCTACGTCTAGGTTCAGCCATCGCGGAAAGTCGGGACCAACGGGCAGTACCGATGCCAGATTCACCGACAGCCAGTATTGCTGCCCGTTGTAATCTTTCAGCATTTGCTGACCAGTTGTTTTACCCAGCAGGTTGGGCCTGAAGGGCGGATAAATTGTTTTCCGAAAGCCGTATTTCAGGCTTACAACCTGTTGACCCGCCCCAAATTGTTGCCCCATAAACAGGGCCGTTCCCGCGACGTTAGCGACCATATCGCCTTTAGAGAAACCCCAGCCTTCGGCATGGCCGTCGTATACTTCAAGGGTAGTTTGGAAAAGCAACGCCAGTAGGCCACCGGTCAGAATGCTTGCCCGCTCGTCGACCCCGCTCCAGCGCATAAGTTCGTAGCCGCCCCGGCTCATGCAGTACGCCGTAGCGGCATGGCCTACTTTATCCATCTGAAGCCATTCCCGGTTATCGTTGAAGGTGTGGAACGGCATCTTTTTTTTATACCATTGTTTCCGTAGCAGCAGTAACGTAACCGTATAGAAGGCGGCTGTACCCACCACTACACCAATAAACCGACCCTGGTTGATGCCTGCCTCGCCCGGAGTAACCACCGTTGGCATAGGCTGCGCCTGCAAGGGCTGACCAAGTGTGAGCAGCAGATCAACGAGTAGTAACAAACGAATCTGTTTAATCATAGGCTAAACCTAACAAATAGACGCGAAAGCGACGAAGCAGAACGTAAGATAAGGTACAACTAAGGTCGCTTACTCGTCGCTCAGGGCACGGCTGGTACGAAATATGCTGAAGCAGTGGGCATTGGCATCTCTGTCGGCGTCCGGCAAACTCAATTAAAATAACTGTTTCCAGGTGCCTTTCATGTAGTTGTATTTCAGCGTGCTGGGTAGTGCTTTCCACCAGTATTTCGTTACATCAACGGCGAAGGAAGGCTGCATGTAACAGTTGATGGCACAGCCTTCGCAGGCGGGCAGCCGACCTTCCAGCGCTACCAGCTTTTGTACCTCATCAGACCGGTACAGGTCATAAAGCTGGCCATTGATGGGGAAGCTCTTGAGGCCCAGGTGGTAGCAGGGAAGTACCAGTTCGTTTTGCGGCGAAATAACGAGGGTTGTACTGGCCGCCCGGCAGACGGGCTTGTTGATGTGGTTGCCGCCATCACGCCGAAGTTGCACAAATCCGTCGTTGAGGTATACGCCCCGCTGTTTGCCCCAGTTGGTGAGCCGCTGTAATGCCGCCTCAGACAGCGCACCACCCGTATCCACGGTGTTATAGGAGAAAACCGGGTTCAGGATCAGCACCAGGCCGTTGGGTTGGCAGATGTCAGCATACATCGTCTCGATCTGGTCGATGTTGTGCTCAAAGACGGTAAAGAGAATGTCTGGCCGTTCGCCAAAAGAGGTAGCTATGGCAATCGACTCCATCACCTTGTCGAAGCAACGTACCCCGCGCCCTTTATCGTGCTCAGCAGCATGGGGCGAATCGAGCGAGAAGTGAAGCATGTCCACCAGACCACGCAGACTCTCAGCCTGTTTGGGATACAGCAGGCCGTTGGTGGTTACGGTGGTGATGAAACCTTGCTGCTTGGCTTCGGCCAGTAAGTCGGGCAGTTGACGATGCAACAGCGGTTCGCCGCCGGTGAAGTCGATCACCCGCACGCCGAGGCGCTTCAGGTCCCGGAAATTATCGCGTGCCTGATCGAGCGTTACATAAGGCGAAGGCCGTTCCCAGATGTCACAAAAACTACAGGTCGCGTTGCAGCGATACGTTACGTAGTAATTGCACAGAACCGGGTGTCGAATAAGGCGCATGGAAAAAACTGTTAAAATGTCTTCAGTCTTCCGTTCTCTGTTGCGTTGCTACATCACAGTAGTTGATGAGTAACAGCGCAACAGAGAACGGAAGACCGAAGACAGTAGACATTTTTAACAGCGCTATCCGATCATTTTTAACAAACTGGCGAGTTTGTCTTTCAGGTCTTTACGGTCAACGATGAAGTCGAGGAAGCCGTGTTCCAGTACAAATTCAGCACTTTGGAAGCCCTTGGGCAGGTCTTTGCCAATGGTTTCACGAATAACACGCGGGCCGGCGAAGCCAATCAGTGCGTTCGGTTCGGCAATGTTGAAGTCGCCCAGCATGGCGTAGGAAGCCGTAACGCCGCCCGTAGTCGGATCGGTGAGCAGGGAAATATAAGGCAGTTTTGCTTCTGATAGCCGCGCCAGTTTAGCCGACGTTTTTGCCATCTGCATCAACGAAAAACCCGCCTCCATCATCCGTGCGCCCCCCGACCGGGAGATCATCAAAAACGGGGTTCTGTTGGCTAGTGCATAGTCGATGGCACGGGCAATCTTCTCGCCTACCACTGAGCCCATTGAGCCGCCAATGAAATTGAAATCCATGCAGGCGATGGTAATTTTAACGCCATCCATTGGCCCGTGAGCCGTTCTGACAGCATCTTTCAGGCCTGTTTTACTGACCGTTGACCGAATTCGATCTGGATAATTCTTCGTGTCGGTAAACGTCAGTGGGTCGGCCGAAATCATATTGGCATCCAGTTCGGTGAATGTATTGTCATCGAACAGGATTGAGAAATAAGCATCTGAGCCAATTTTCTCATGGAAGTTACAGTGCACACATGTATAAGCGTTCATCTTGTGTTCGCGCGTGTGCATCACCTGCTTGCAACTTGGGCATTGATACCACAACCCATCGGGAGCCTCCCGCTTCATTTCGGTTGGGGTCTGAATACCCTTATCTTTACGTATAAACCAGGACATATTAGTTGTCTTTGCTATATCCCTTTTCAGTAAACTGGCTAACTAAACGGACTAGTTAAGCTGTTTCCGAGAAATGGAAACGCAAAGATACGAAGGAAATGAGGCCTTCGATTGAACCCACCTTTGAGTAGGTGCATCTTGCCGTGTCAAAGCAGGGGAGAAAGTAGCTCTGATGCCTGCTGATCTTACCGTCAAACAGATTCCTAGAGGGCCATAAAATGTTGTCGTTGAGCTGGTTCATGGCGTTCTATTGCGTATCGTAAGGCCGTGCGGGGAAGGCGTCGAATATGATCGTGCAGAAATTCATCGAGTGCTGCCTGATCGCGCTTTCCTACTTCGCGGAGCATCCAGCCAATGGCTTTATGAATCAAATCGTGCCGGTGGTCAAGTAGTTTTTCGGCCAGGGCAAAGGTGTCGAAAAACTGGTTGTGGCGTATAAATTGCCAGGTTGTCACCATCGCGATCCGCTGACTCCAGAGGTGGTCTTCGTCAGCCAGTTCGTACAGCAAAGACCGGTCGCCTGTCAGCATTGGCAACCCGAGCAGGGTTGGACACGAAGAATCAACCAAGTCCCAGTTGTTAACGTACCTGCGGTTGGCAACGTACCTGTCGGCTATATCCTGCCTGACCAGACTGCCGCCTTTCTTTGCCTGAAGCGTCCAGATGAGCAATCCGGTCATCCGGCATTCGTGGTAGGGATCGTTGACCAACAGTTCTGTTTCGTTGGTTGGTAATCCAGCAAACCGGCGCGCCAACTCGTGCTGTTGCGGCATCGACAGCCCTAAAAAAACATCACCCTCGCCGTATTGACCAGGGTGCGTTTTGAAGTAGCGGGAGACAAATGAGGCCCGTGCGGGCTGCTCGAGGGCCATAATTGCGGCTCGAACGTCAGTATAGGTCATGATCACCTAATGATAATATACCGGCACCTAATCGAATAGCCGGCTGCGGATGATCTCATGATCTGGCAACAGCGGCATTTCGTACAGCATGATCCGGTGACGGCTAAAAGCCGGGGCTTCCAATTCGCGTTCGCTGAAGCGGTTGTTCAGAAAATCATTGATCAACTGTTTGATCTCTTCGGGGTCTTCGTGACGCACCGGATTCAGGCTAATCCGATTGTCGCTTCCGTAACCTACACCCGATAAGCCATTGGCATAGCCTCCCGCCAACGGTAAGGTGGTGGGGCCAGCGTGGGTAAACGTGGGCGTACGTACCTTGGCATCGTCTGTAACCAGATCGGGAGTCAGTACGCCTTCGGCAGGCTTCTGCTCCGGGGGAACGGCTCCCGTTTCGGGCGTTTGACCTGCGCCGTCAGGCACGGTTACTGTGTCAACGACAACTGCCGCCGGAGCAGGCTCAACAAAACTGGTTGTTTCAAAGCCGGCAGCGATGATGGTCACCCGCATTCGGGCCCCTAACGTATCATCGAAGATGGCACCGATCTTAAATAAGCGGGCTTCCTCGCCAATTTTTTCAACGATATAGTTCGAAATGACCGTTTGCTCTTCCAGGGTAGCTTCGTACTCCGAACTAGACGAAATAGTCAGTAGGATTCGCTTTGCTCCCAGAATATCACTGTCGTTCAGCAGCGGTGAATTCAATGCTTCCTGAATGGCCTTCAATGCCCGGTCGTCGCCTTCCGCATCAGCCGATCCCATCACCGATGGCCCAGCTTCCTGCAGCACCTTCTTCACGTCCATGAAGTCGGTGTTTACATCGCCACGTGTGGTAATTACTTCAGCAATACTCTTTACGGCTGTTGCCAGCACATTGTCGGCATGGGCAAACGCTTTACGAATGCTGAGCTTACCATAGAGGTCGGCCAGCTTGTCGTTCATTACCACCAGCACGGTATCGCAGCTCTTCTTCAGCAACTCAATACCCTCGGTTGCCTGTTGCCGCTTGTCGATGCCTTCATACTTGTAAGGGGCAGTTACAACGGCTACCGTAAGCAACCCCATTTCGCGGGCTACTTCGGCCACCACCGGAGCCGCGCCGGTACCCGTACCACCGCCCATACCGGCGGTAATAAATACCATTTTAATTGAACCGCCCAGCAGGTTACGAATCTCATCGATGCTTTCCAGTGCGGCTTTGCGCCCCACCTCAACGTCCATGCCAGCGCCTTCGAGTCCCGTGCCAAGTTTGAGTTTTGTTTGCACATTACTGCTAATCAGCGCCTGACGGTCTGTGTTGCAGATGGCAAACTCAACGTCCTTTACCCCCATCGTTACCATGTGCTGAACGGCATTGCTACCGCCTCCACCCACGCCAATTACTTTAATGATGGGGGCATTACCGTCGGGCAATTCGTAGGTAAATCCGTGGTCTAGCATAGCCTGATTTCGGAGTGGAGTTCGAGTTGTCATGATAACAGTGGGTAAAGCAGCGGGGGTACTTAAATTTATAAATTGGCTTGGCTATTTAACAGATAGTTGGCTAAATATCAGGACGGTAACTGTTGACTATCAATCCCGATACGAGTCATTTACGTCGCCCAATTTTGGGTTAAACAACTTTTTCAGCCAATCGAACAGGCCCGTTTCCGGCCGCTCTTCCGGCTGTTCAGGGGCTGGTCGGGTTGTTGTCTGACCAGCATTTCCTTTTTGAGTCGAGCGTGTCGGATCCGTAGGACGTACCTGGCCATTGTGTTGTGTAGCAGGCTGCCCTGGATCGCTGATGAACGAAATACGATCATCTACATTTCTGAAACCTGCCCATACCAATCCAATTGCCGTTGCATAAGCCGGATCGCTAACCAGATCTGCTCGCAAATTGTATTCCAACTGCTCGGGGTAACCAATGCGCACATCCATATCAGCCACCGTCCGGAATATCTCGTCGATGCCGTCAATGAGTGCCGAACCACCGGTTAGCACAATGCCACCAAGCAGTTTGTCTTTATAGCCCGACCGGATAATCTCGGCCTGTACCAGCGCGGCAATCTCCTTGAGCCGTTCAGCAATGATGATCGATACGTTGCGAAGGAGCACATCTTTGGGCTGACGACCGGGCAAACCGGGCACCGACACCACCTCGTTGAGGCGGTAGGCAGATGGGTTGGCGTTGCCAAACTTGGTTTTCAACACCTCTGCCTGCTGGGGAAGCACCTTGCAGCCATCCTGAATGTCGTTGGTGAGGCAATTGCCGGCCCACGGAAACACCGCCACATGCCTGAGCACATTGCGGTGGTAGATGGCCAGGTCAGTTGTGCCGCCACCGATATCGACCAGTGCCACGCCCGCTTCGCGCTCTTCAGGTGTCAGCACGGCCATGGCCGAAGCCAGGGGGGACAGCAGCACCTGATCGCGCTGGAGGTGACTGGCGGTGCGTTCAATGCAACGGCGCACGTTCACGGCAGCATCAGACTGGGTGGTGATGATTTGAAAATCAGCACCCAGCTTCACACCGTTACGGCCAACGGGGTCTTCAACGCCCGATTCACTATCAACGGTAAAGTCCATCGGCAATACGTGAACGATCTCTTTTCCTGCCAGCAGGGGAGTTCGGTACATATCGCGCAACAGGTGATCAATATCAGCAGGGGTTACTTCATCGCCGGGCGAGAGGCGGGTGATGCTTCCCGGTTGTTTCTGTGAGTTGATATTGTGATTACTGAAGCTGACATTGACTAAGCCAATATCAACGTTGGACTGGTTCGATACTTCCTCAATAGCCCGATTTATGGCGTCGACCGTTCGGGTAATATTCATGACTTTGCCTTTCGTCACGCCTTCCGAACTGGCCCGACTTACGCCCAGCACTTCCAGCATAGGCTGGTTATTACTGCTTCGAGACAACCGACCCGCCACAGCACACACTTTCGTGCTGCCAATGTCGAGTCCTACCACAATCTTGTCATCCATTTGATGATGGGTCATCATTCGCAAACTAACTGGTTTCGGTACTGTACACTCACCCGGTGATAGCGGTCCCATCTTTTTTGAGGTGCTATCTGGGTATAGAACAGTTTCACTTTTCTAAATTTCATATCAATACCATCGGGCTTACCAAACTCAATCTGGTAATTTCCAACTTGTGGCCACAACGTCACATTACCGGAGTAATCAACGTTAATCTCCGCAATCTGCGCCCGCCATAAATCCGATTCCCGGATGTATTGAAGCAGGGTGAGCAGTGGTTTGCCTGCCTCATCGGCCAGGGTTCGGTGGGTTTGAAACCACTCTCCCGACACAATAGGCACGCGGGCTGAGTAATTCATCGATAAAGGGAAAAAACGCCCTTCGTCGCTGATATACTGTCCGCCAATTACGCGTGACCCGTCTCCGCCCGCTACTAATCTAGCTATTGGTTGGGGCTGCTTAATCTTGACGAGTAAGTTGCCCGCTAAGTCACGCGACACATGCGCCTGCCTGATCAAACTATACCGCCCGAGCCGTTGCTCAAGCTTACTGAGGCTGATCTCATCAAAAGGTAACCCGATGATGGGATCGTTCCCGTTGTTGGTCAAAAAACCAGTGACGTCTCTACGCGTCAAAAACCGCTGTCCATCCAACTCGTCAATGTCGACAAGGATGGCTTCGCAATGGGTTTGGTGCAGGCGTTCTTCTGTAAACGCGAGCAGGCCGAAAAGAGTTAGCAACCCGATTGACCACCAAATCCATATTTTTCGGTTACTAAAAGTAGAAAACATCTGTAGATAAGCTAATTCAGCCGATTAATTATTTTATCTATTGGTGTTAAATAAAATCTTAAGGGCCGAAATCTGCTGATCAATATCACCTGCACCTACCGTTACGAGTAGTGTAGGTTTTATTTCCCGCAGAACGTCAGGTAACGCTTCTTTGGTACTAATCCGTTTCGATTGTGAGGTAACGCGTTGTAGAATCAGGTCAGATGTTACTCCGTCAATGGGTAATTCACGAGCCGGATAAATATCGAGTAATATCAGATGATCGGCCAATGAAAGACTTTCGGCAAATCCTTCGGCAAAATCACGGGTACGACTGAATAAATGAGGTTGAAAAATTACCGTTAATTCACGATCCGGGTAGAGTGCTTTTACGGAAGATAGAAACGCCTGAACTTCAGCCGGATGGTGGGCGTAATCGTCGATAAATACGATCTCGTCTGTATCCAGCACATACTCGAACCGTCGGCGTACACCCCGGTAGGTGGTCAATCCTTCGCGTACTGCTCCGGGCGAAACGCCTGCTTCAAGCGCCACTGCGCCAGCCGCCACCGCATTTTCTACATTGTGAAAACCCGGAATCAGCATCCGAATATCGGTAATGGTACCGCCTGGATAAACAAGATCAAAAACAAAACGGGCTCTCTCGATCCGAAGATTGGCGGCATGATACGCGGCTGGTTGGTGCGCGTCTCCGTTGAGCGCGTAGGTACGTACCTGAGCCGACGTTTTATCGGCTAATGCCAGGCCCTGCCGTTGAAAAAGAATGCCCGTTGGTTTAATCTGACTCACGTAAGCCGCAAATGAGTCGAGCACTGAATTATGATCACCATAGATATCGAGGTGATCGGCATCGGTCGACGTTACAATGGCATACTGCGGAAAAAGTGTTAGAAAAGAGCGATCGAATTCGTCGGCTTCTACTACACAAATGACCGTCGACAGGTCATCGGCTGGTTCGTTGAGCAGAAAATTAGTGCCGTAGTTCTGGGTAATACCGCCCAGAAAAGCCGCACAATTTACGCCGGCCTGCCGCAACAGATGCGCCACCATCGACGACGTGGTTGTTTTGCCGTGGGTACCGGCTACGCCGATGGTCGTCATCCGACTGGCCAGAAAACCAAGCACCTGCGACCGTTTTTGCAACGTAAATCCGTTCTCGGTCAAGTAGATGTATTCGGCATGCGTTTTCGGAACAGCGGGCGTATAAACGACTAGCGTCTGCGCAGGATCGGCTAGAAAAGAAGCGGGAATTTGAGCGACATCTTCCTGAAAGTGAATAGACATGCCCTCTGCCGAGAGGGTGTCTGTCAGTGGGGTTGACGTGCGGTCGTAACCGGCAACGTTATAGCCATTGACAAGAAACCAGCGGGCCAGCGCGCTCATGCCGATACCGCCGATGCCCAGGAAGTAAATATTACGGATAGTGGATAAGGATGAAGGTATCAATGGATAGGTCTGGTGTAGTTCTACAAAAGTAACTGCGTGATTTACAAATCCGCAAGGGGTTCATACTACTTTATTTCTTGAGGTAAGATGAATCACCTCCTGCGCAATATCAACGGCTGCCGTTGGGAATGCTAATTCGTGAATCCGTTCACTTAAAGTTTGACGTTGCTTAGAATTAGATAACAATGCGAGTGCTTCGCTTAGTAAGGTTTGCCGGGCGTCGCGGTCATTGACCAGCAAGGCCGCCTCTCGATTCACGAGCGCCATGGCATTGTGTGTCTGGTGGTCTTCAGCGGCTGTCGGCAACGGAACCAGAATAGCCGGACGGCCCACAATACACAGTTCAGACACCGATAACGCGCCCGCTCTCGACACTACGGCATCGGCTACGGCGTAGGCTTTGTCCATGTCGTAAATAAACTCGTGTGGCTGTACCAGCGTGGCGCCCGCCTGCGCTACGGCTTGGCGGGCCCGGTCGATAAACCCTGTACCCGTTTGCCAGATTACCTGTATACCCGCCTGCTTCAGTTGCGGCAAACCAGCCTCCAGACTCTCGTTCAGCGTTCTGGCTCCCTGGCTTCCGCCAATGACGAGCAGCGTGGGTACGTTGGCCGACAGACCAAATCGTGACCTGCCAGCATCGATTTGTTGATCAGCCAGTTGTATATCACTGCGTACGGGGTTGCCTGTCAACCTGATTTTGGAGGCTGGGAAGAAGGCATCCATGCCCGGATACGCCACGCAGATACGCTTTGCCCAGCGGGCCAGTACTTTGTTGGTGAGCCCGGCAAATGAATTCTGCTCCTGGATGAGGATAGGTACGTTGGCGAGGGCGGAGGCCAGTAACGTTGGCCCACTGGCATACCCGCCCACGCCCACGGCTACGTCGGGCTTGAAGTCGCGCACGATCTGCCTGGCCCGGAGCAGACTGCGGCCCAGTTTGAGCGGAAAAGCCAGATTTGCCAGGGTTAATTCACGTTTGATACCAACTACCGGCAAGCCTTCGATCCGGTAACCGGCTCGGGGCACCTTCTCCATCTCCATTTTGCCTTCGGCACCCACAAACAGGATCTCTGTGGCTGGATCAAGGCGTTTCAATTCGTTGGCAATGGCAATGGCCGGATAAATGTGCCCGCCCGTTCCGCCGCCGCTGATGATTACGTTCATTTTTGAGTCTTGAAAGTCGGTCTAATACTAAGTCGTGCGTCTTGAAAGGTGTTTTTTAACGGTAAGCATTCCTCTGACGACTTTCCAGACTAGGGACTGCGGTGCTAAAACGACTTTCAAGCCTATCTTAAAAGTTTACTTTCATCGGCTTCGTCCCGGCTCACACCGATCACTATGCCGATGGCGGCACCGGTAAATAGTAGGGAAGTACCTCCCATGCTCAACAAGGGCAGGGGAAGGCCCGTAACAGGCACCAAGCCAACTGCTACCAGCATATTCGTCATGGCCTGAATCACGATACTAAAAGTCAGTCCCGCCGATAACAATCCGCCAAAAGGGCGGCTACTACTTCGAATCGCCCGCATGCCGCGCATAAGCAACCATAAGTAGGCGACCAGCACCGCAATACCACCCAAAAGCCCGTATTCTTCCACGATAATGGCATAGATGAAATCGGAGTAGGAGTGCGGGAGGAAATTCCGCTGGTGGCTGTTGCCTGGCCCCTGCCCTGTGAGGCCACCGTGCGCCAACGCAATGTAGGATTGTGCAACCTGATCTTCGATGTTGTTTGGGTCCATGAAGCGGTTGATACGCCCTACAAAAGTCTGGTAGCGTTGGCCAACCACCAGCGCAAAACCGCCCGCCACCAGGCAAAATAGCACCATGCCTGCCAGGTAGTTGCGTGGCACCCGCCCGATATACATAAGCAAAAAACAGGTGGCCCCCAGCAACAACGCCGTCGACGCATTTGAAATCACGATCAAGGCACAGATAGCCCCAATCCAGCCAATCATGTTTACCAGCACCTGAGGCTCGTAGGCTACCCGCTGGCGTTTGGCCAGCATAGCTGCCAGATTGGAAATCAGGGCCAGTTTAGCCAGATCGGACGGCTGGAAAGTTTGATTGATGATCGGAATGGTGATCCATCTGGACGCGTCATTGAGGTTGGCCCCTTTGAAGTAAGCCCATAGGAGCAACGGCACCGAAAGCCAAAGCCCAAACTTGGAAAGCCGGGCGTAATGAATGTAGTTGATGCGGTGGGCCACAAACATGCACACAAGCCCCAGCACGACCAACGCGCCATGTTTAAAGAGATACGCCTCGGTGTTGCCCTCCATTTTCTGATAAGCAATGGTACCAGTAGCACTGTATACTACCAGTACACTCAGAATAGACAGGAACAGTACGATCCACCAGATTTGGCGGTCGCCTTTCAGGTTGTCACGAGTCCACTCGCGGATAGAGTAGGTCATAATTGTCATCCAGGGTACCAGCCCTGGTGTGTGAATATTTCGGGTTAAATTAGGTGATCATCATACGCCAGAACTGCCGCCCAGGATGATTGATTCTACTACCGCTTTAAACTGATTGCCTCTGTCTTCATAATTTTTAAACAGATCGAAACTGGCGCAGGCCGGGGAAAGTAACGCAACATCACCGGGCTGACCCAGCTCGATCGCGATCTGCACGGCCTCCGCAACGTCCTGCGTTTCCCGAACTGTGGCTATTTTATTGCCGAAATAATCGATCAATTTCCTGTTGTCTTTACCAAGGCAAATCAGGGCTTTCACATGCTGGGCAATAACGCCATCCAACTGGCTATAATCGTTTCCTTTATCCTGGCCGCCCGCAATCCAGATGGTTGGTGAATTCATGCTCGACAGTGCATAAAATACCGAATCGACATTGGTTGCTTTCGAATCATTGATGAACCGAATCTTGTTAATTACGCCAGCGGGTTCCATCCGATGGGCTGCATTCTGGAACGTACCCAGCCCGTTGATGATAGCCTGGTCAGGTACGTTCATCGACTGGGCAGCCAATATGGCTGCGAGCATATTCAGGGCATTATGTGGCCCTTTCAGTGGCAAAGCGGCCGAATGGATCGACAAGCTACGGTCGCGAAAACGGGTAGAAAGTAGTCCATCATGCAAGTAGCCACCGGGCGATACAGCGGTTACCAATGAGATCGGAAGCGCATATACGTCGGGCTTGCGACGGGCTAATTCCTGCCTTGTCGGTTCGTTTTCCTGGAAGTAGATAAACGTATCGTCAAGATGCATATTTTGTAAAATTCGGAACTTACTGTCTACGTAGTTCTGAAAATTGTAACTATAGCGATCCAGGTGATCGGGCGTGATATTCAGCAATACGGCTGTATTGAGTCTGGTTTCATACATACTGTCGAGCTGAAAACTACTAAGCTCCAAGACAAAGTAGTCGAAGGTATCGTTGATGACCTGTTTGGCAAAGCTGTCGCCAATGTTACCGGCTAACCCTACATTGTATCCCGCTGTTTTCAGCAAATGGTAGGTTAGCAAGGTAGTAGTGGTTTTACCGTTGCTGCCTGTAATACCGATGAGTTTGGCCTGCGTATAGCGGGCGGCAAACTCGATTTCCGAAATCACAGGTATACCTAACGCTTTCAGCTTTAGTACCAACGGCACGGTATCCGGTATGCCTGGACTTTTGACTACCTCTGTTGCGTTCAGAATCAGGCTTTCAGTGTGTTGGCCTTCTTCAAAAGGTATCCCTGCTGTTTGGAGTGTTTCCAGGTACGTTGCCTTTAGCGGGCTCCGATCCGACAGGAAAACGTCATATCCTTTGGCCTGCCCCAGCAAAGCAGCCCCAACTCCCGATTCACCACCACCCAGAATTACTAATCGCATTGGCTATGTGAGAAGCTCACCAGACTTATACAGGCCGGTGGGCATTTCGTTTTTTAATATGTTATACTACAAAATAACAGAACGCCCAGCGGTAGCCGTACTACTGTGTAGAAAAATAAAAACCCCGGCCTATTGAGCCAGGGCTTTATCAAGTGGTTTTGAACGTACTATTCCTTGGGAGCCAGTGCGTTGTCGACACGCATCCGATTCGCCGCCTTTACGATCAGGAAGATTACCCAGGCTACCATCAGAAACTGAATAACGGCATTCAGGAAGTTTCCGTAGCGGATTGCCACTTCGGGCACTGTACCGGCCGCTTCTTTCAACACAATCTTTAACTCGGCAAAGTCAACGCCACCCAGCACTAAGCCCAGTATTGGATTAAGAATGTCTTCGACCAGCGAGGTAGTTATTTTACCAAAGGCAGCTCCAATAATGACACCAACCGCCAGGTCAAGTACGTTTCCCTGCGCAATGAAGGTTTTGAATTCTTTTAACATAGTTGTTTGATTTAGAGGTTATTTCTTCCTGAATGTACTGGCATTATAGACTAACCCAATGCCAAGTGTCTGCTGAAGCTGGAATCCGTCGAAAAAATCCTTGTCGTAAAGGCCAATAAAACCAAATGTGGTGCTCAGGTAACGGTTTAGTTTCGCCGCTAACAGTACGTCTACCCGATGATCGATGGCATCTAATGTCTGATAGTTGGCATACATCTGGTAGCGGGCATTTAGGCTCACGTTTTCGCTTAACTTCTTGTTCCAGACCGCCTGAATCTGTAGTGCTGCCCACTCGGCCCGCACTGTCTTGCCAGCGTCTACGCCGTATGTTTTGGCCGTTGGGTCGGGAATAATCACTTTGTCGGCACCTTCCCGGAAGCGGACAGCGTCGTCGAACAGGAATGTAAATCGAGGAGCAAACGGACTGATACGCAGCGAAAACTCGTCGTTTGGTTTGTAGGCCAATCCCCAGGCAAGTGCAAACTGGGCTGGGGCGAAGAAACCAGAGATTCGTAATTCTGACGTGCCTGCCGGCAGGTTATCGTAGCGGAAACCGGGGGCGAAATAAGTGTTGAACGTACCTGAAGCGAACAGATCCCATTTAGGTTTGATCTTGTGCCCCAGCACCGAAATAATGATTAGCTGATCGGAAGCTTTGCGGGTAACACTTCGTTGCGTGATGTAGCCTAGCTGAAAGTCAGCCGTATTGTCCCACGAGGTTTTGCCTTTTTCATAGAGGGCACGGGCCGCTACAACACCACTGATGGCAACCGAGTTGACGCCGCCGCCCACCCAATTGCTAAAATTGGCCTGGTTAAAGTTCACGCCACCAGTTATGGATTTTTGCCAATAGGTGGTATCTCGCTTTATTGATACCGTATCTTTAAAATTCGTGGTCACTTGTTGAATTACTGGGTCTTGTGCAGCGGCTGAAAAGGCATAGCCTACGGCTAAGGCTGTGCAGAGTACTGTATTCTTCATTGTGGTAATCTGTTACGATGGGAAACGGGTACTTAAAAGTTACTTGTCTAAGAATTCTACAGTCTTTGTTTGTAGCATTTGCATCGGAATAGTTGTCGTCGACTCGCCGGTTTGCAAGGTCAGGGAAGTACTGTCTACTGATATAATTTGGCCGGTAATGCCTTCCAGCCGGATCGTCTGGCCCTCCTTAAACTTGTTCTTTGAATAAAAAGAAGAGAGGATGTTGGACATGACATCGCGCGAGGCCAGGCCGTACCCAACAGCGAAAGCAAGGAAAACGGCGCCAATCAACAAATTGAAACTTGACTCAAGCAGTTCGGTATTGATACCCGCCTGACCGAGTGCTGAAATGATGGTGATTATGAGAAAAAAGAAGAAAACGACCATTCCCAATAGTCTTCCCGACGAAATGCCAAAGGAGGCGCACAAGCTTACCACGCCCTGCTTCAGTACATCGGCTACCAGCACGCCAACCTGAAGCATAATGGCGGCGGCGATCAACTTAGGAATGAAATTAACCAGCGAGGTCACCATACCCGTAATAGCTGCGATACCGAGCGTTTCGGTGGCTGCTGTAACAAAGACCAGCAAGACAAAATAGTAGAGAACCTTCGCCACGATTTCGCTTAGCTTGATCTCGGTTTGAAGTTGCCGAATCAGGTCAATTTCATTCAGCTTATCACCGAATCGGTCAAAACCAGCTCCTTTAAGAACGCGCTGCACAACGGCAGCCAGGATTTTCGCTACGACCACACCGATCCCCAACACAACACCCGCCCCAATGAACTTAGGGACAAAATTGATGAATTGTGTTATCAGCGATTGAAAGGTGTTTATAAGTATTTGGGTGATGTTCGGTAGCTCAGGATTCATTACTGGTAGGGAGTGAAGAGTAGGAAATAAGGTTATACGTTAGGTGACTTTTTATCGGTGATCGGACCCAACATAGCTGAAATAGAACCGAATAGGTCCCCTGAATAGAGTTCAACTACTTTTAATGCGTTTCGAATCAGGTCTATTTCTGAGACAAGCTGGTCTTTTAGATGGGGGGGGCAATTTTCCTCCGACTCAATAAGTTTGAATGGATTTTCCATGTTAGTTTTTTACAACAGAAGGCTGTTACTTCCAGAGTGATAATGCTTTAAGGCCAACCAGCACCCAAAAGATGAGTGCTTCTAAATAGCGCCGTCGAAGCTTTTCTTTCGCACGCATCAGGCGCATCTTTACAGCGCTCTCGGTTAATTTCTGACTATCAGCGATCTCGCGAATGCTGATATCATCCTGGTACTTCATCATTAGCAATCCCCGCTCATCGGTTGTCAGATAATCTAGTGCCTGATTGAGCCTTTGGGCTTCCATCTCCGCTATATCTGCGTCTTCATCATCGGAGTAATTAGCCAATGTTTCATAAGGATCGTCGGAGTATACTTCCTTTTGCCTCGGACTGCGAAGCTGATCCATGCAGTAATTGTAGGTAACGGAATAGAGCCAAGTAGAGAACTTAGCCTGCTCCCGGAAGCTACTTAACTTAGTGACTACTCTAATAAAAATGTCGTGCGTAAAGTCTTCAGCACGCTCTCTATTTTTCGTGAATGATAAGCACTTACGGAAAACTTTATCGCAATACCGGCTGTATAAAGCTTCAAAGTAACTATTGCGCTGAGTTGAGATGTACAACTGTACCAACTCTTCGTCTGTTAGGTGTTTCATGCTAAGTTATTGTGAGACAAGTAGCGTGCCGGAAAGTAACAGAAAACACTAAAAAAGCCCGACCATTTGGCCGGGCTTTTTATAAAAACGGTTGTAAATCAGCTATTAACCAATAGACACGCGCTTAAATGACGATACAGTTAAGCCTTTACTGGTCTTATCGAGTAATTGAGCAATTGTCAATGAGTTATCTTTCACAAACTCCTGGTTCAGTAGGGTGTTGTCTTTATAAAACTTATTCAGTTTACCCAGCGCAATTTTTTCGAGCATTGCCTCTGGCTTACCCTCCTGACGGGCCTGATCTTTACCAATCTCGATTTCGCGTTCAACTACGCTGGCGTCGATACCATCTTTATCGAGAGCAAGCGGTTTCATGGCGGCAATCTGCATCGCCACGTCTTTGCCCACTTCAGCTATGTCGGTTCCGTTTGTGTTGCTCAACCCTACCAGAACGCCCAATTTGCCGTTCGAGTGAATGTATGACACCACTTTATCGGCGCTAACGGTCTCAAACGAAACCACGTCGATTTTCTCGCCAATTTTGCCCATCAGGTCCGTGATGTGATCCTGAAGTGACCGGCCATCTGCCTGTACTTCAGCCAGGAGTGCTTCTTTTGTGGTTACATGATCAGCAACGGCGTTGCTCAGAATGCTCATCGCCAGGTTCTGGAAATCAGGCACTTTTGAAACAGGCTCTGTTTCGCAGGCTACCGCTACCACTTTACCCGATTTGCCGTCCGCGCTTACGTGAGCCAGTACTACGCCTTCAGCGGTGGCGTTGTCGGCCCGTTTGTCGGCGATTTTCTGCCCCTGCTTGCGCAGAATTGCTTTGGCTTCTTCAAAATTGCCATCGGCTTCAACGAGGGCTTTTTTGCAATCCATCATACCGGCACCTGTTTCCTGCCGGAGTTTATTTACGTCTGCTGCGGTAATTGCCATTTTTTGGAAAATGTTGAAATGTCTTCCGTCTTCTATTGCGGTGCTGCGTAGCACCGCAATAGAAGACGGAAGACGTTTTGAACTAGTTTTAAGAAAATAGCCCATAGCCGTGTGGGGCTACGGGCTATCCGGTCAATCGTCTGTGTCTGTTAATTAGTATTAATCGGTGTTGCCTTCCGGCGTTGCGTCGATTGGCGCAGCTTCAACTTCAGGAGCTTCTTCTACGGCCACGGCTACAGGAGCCACCTCAGCTACGGGAGCATCAGCTCCTTCAGCCGCAGCAGCGCGGGTTTCTTCCTGACGCTTGGCGTCTTCTTCTTCCTGTGCAGCCTGACTGTCTTTATCCTGCTTGCGCTCCATCAGACCCTCTTCAATGGCCTTTCCAATCGCCAGCGTAATGAGCGAGATCGATTTGTAGGCATCGTCGTTTGCTGGAATGGCAAAATCAACGAGATTCGGGTTTGAGTTCGTGTCGCACATGGCGAACACGGGGATGCCCAAACGGATCGCTTCCAGAACAGCAATGTTTTCCCGCTTCACGTCAACTACGAACAAAGCCGCAGGCAGACGGGTCAGGTCAACGATACCACCCAATACACGCTCCAGTTTTTCTTTTTCGCGCGTCAGTGTCAGCCGTTCCCGCTTGGCGACGTTCTTAACGAGGACTTCGTCTTTGAGCATCTTCTCCAGCGTTTGCAGCTTTTTCAGCGACTTGCGGATCGTGGCGAAGTTGGTCATCATGCCACCGAGCCAGCGGTCAGTCACGTACGGCATTTTCAACCGACGCGCTTCTTCCGAAACGATTTCCTGAGCCTGCTTCTTGGTTGCCACGAACATCACCTTGCGGCCCGAGCGAACAATGCCTTTCATGGCATTGCACGCTTCGTCGAGCGAAGCAAGCGTTTTATTCAGGTCAATAATGTGGATGCCGTTCTTCTCCATGAAGATATACGGAGCCATCCGGGGGTCCCACTTGCGCGTAAGGTGGCCAAAGTGCACACCGGCGTCAAGGAGATCTTTATATTCGACTTGTGCCATTTTCTTTAAGGAACAAATACTACTAAAAAGTGAGAAATACGCAGCACTGCGCGTCGGCATCTTCTAAGCGCAGCCTGGACTAAAAGGAGTTTACAGTTTGGTGTTTGCCGTTTTCTGTGGCTTCGCGTGGTAGCAGCGCAACAGAAAAATGTAAACAGAAGACAGTAAACGGTGTATTAACGTTTCGAGAACTGGAACCGGCGACGGGCTTTCTTACGACCTGGCTTCTTCCGTTCTACCATACGTGAATCCCGTGTCAGGAAACCTTCTTTCTTGAGGGCTGGCCGGTTTTCAGCGTTGGCTTCAACCAGTGCACGGCTGATGGCCATACGCGTAGCTTCGGCCTGACCCGTTACGCCACCGCCCCGTACGTTCACTTTCACGTCATACGTCGTGTCGGCTTTTACGGTAGCGAAAGGCTGGCGAGTGATAATTTGCAATACTTCGGTCGGGAAGTATGCGTTCAGTTCTTTTCCGTTAACCGTGATGGTTCCGTTACCTGGCTGCATATAAATGCGGGCAACAGCGGTTTTCCGGCGACCGATGGTGTTGATACGATCCATTGGTTAGAATTTAATTTCTTTCGGTTGCTGCGCCGCGTGGGGGTGGCTGTCACCCGTGTACACGTACAGATTGGTGAATAAACGACGGCCCAGACGGTTTTTGGGCAGCATACCGCGGATGGCATGCTCGAGCACACGCTCAGGGTGTTTCTCTAGCCATAGACGCGGCGAAGCAAAACGCTGACCACCGGGATAACCCGTGTGACGCACGTATACTTTGTCGGCCATTTTACGACCTGTGAAACGGATTTTCTCGGCGTTGATGATGATGACATTGTCACCGGTATCAACGTGGGGAGTGAAGTTGGGCTTGTGTTTGCCACGAATGCGCGACGCCACCTGAGAGGCGAAACGACCAACAATGGCATCCTTGGCGTCAACGAGGATCCACTCCTTGTTTGCGGTCCCTTTGTTGGCCGAAACAGTTTTGTAGCTTAACGTATCCACTGGATTGTGAGCGGTATTTATTGATTAACAGACGATTGCACAGAACAAAAAGATTCCCGCCCTAAAACGGGAGTGCAAATGTACGGTGTATTTAGCTGAATAGCAAGGGTTAAGCCGTCTGTTACTCAGCAAATAAGCCGATTCGTCAGCAGAGCAATAAATTGACGGAATAGTGGCTCAACAGGCAGTAGGCCGATGTTTACGCAAAAACCGTTTTTCGGTAGATATCCGACATGGGTAATGCCAACGTACCCAGCCGAACGGTCGATTCCAGCGTCCGGTAATCGTGATTGAGCCATTCGTCAGGTACGTTGGTGCGGGAATAAACGGAAGCGAAGGGCTGTAGCTGATCAATAAATACAATGTGTTGGAGGGAAGGAATCAGCTTATAATAATTCATTTTTTCGCCCTGATCAAACATGCGCGTGCTTTTCGAGAGGACTGCCACCACAATCACTGGGTTCTCAATGCGCATCGTTGATGGCTTACCGCCGGGTGTGGTGCCATATGTGACAGGCACTTTTACAACAGAAATATCTGCATTGAAATCAGCCTGCTCATTGGGTAAGGTGATCATCACATTACTGCCTAATACCCGGTAATCAGGCAGATTGATGTAATGATTATTCAATAGCCAGATAATGACCGCAACAAGGGTCTCGTGATCGGCCGACGCCTGACTCATAATGATCTCGTCGTTTAAGAATTGAACGGTATAGGGTACGTTATCAATTACGTCGAGATATTCTTCCCAGGTAGCTGGCAAACGCAGCAACTCATCGTCTTCCAGCGAGTCCGGTACTTTCAGGGCAGTGGCTTGCATCGGCATGTCAGTTTGGTTAGACAATATATTGAGCTGTTTAGGATTTTCAAATCGGTTCGTCGACGCGGTTAATGTATGAATAGCTTTATGTTGTGTATTAGCCTATTGCTTACGCGAGGCGGGCGGCCACGATGGGCCGCCCCTACATCTGGAACCGTCATGTGTAGGGGCGGCCCATCGTGGCCGCCCGCTTTCGGACCGATAGGGCCGCAAAAACAAGAGCCGAATAGTAAGATCCTACGCCAATAACGGCTTAATCACTTTGCCATGCACATCGGTCAACCGGTAGCGGCGGCCCTGGTGTTTGAACGTTAGCTTTTCGTGGTCTACGCCCATCAGGTGCATGATCGTGGCCTGGAAATCGTGGACGTGAACGGGATCTTTCACAACGTTATAGCCGAAATCGTCCGTTTCGCCGTAGACTAATCCCTTCTTCACGCCAGCGCCGGCCATCCAGATGGTATAGGCGCGCGGGTGATGGTCGCGGCCGTAATTGTCGCGGGTGAGTTTGCCCTGCGAGTAAGGACCACGGCCAAATTCGCCGCCCCAGATCACGAGCGTATCATCCAGCAACCCGCGCTGACGCAGGTCATTGACGAGCGCCGCCGAGGCCTGATCCACGCTCTTGGTTTGAATCTGAATATCGTTCGGTAAGTTGCCGTGCTGATCCCATCCCTGGTGGTAGAGTTGCACAAACTTCACGTCTTTCTCGATCAGTTTTCGGGCCAGCAGACAGTTGGCAGCGAACGTACCTGGCTTGCGACTTTCGGGGCCGTACATGTCGAAAATGTAGTCGGGCTCCTTGGCGATGTTGAGCGTTTCGGGCACCGATGCCTGCATGCGGTAGGCCATTTCGTACTGCTGCATCCGGTTGTTTATCTCGGGGTCGAGCACGTACTTGCTTTGTTCGGCATGTAGTTTGGTCAGGTAGTCGAGCATGCGGCGGCGGCTGGTACGGTCGATGCCGGGCGGGTTGTTGAGGTAAAACACCGGGTCGGGACCAGACCGGAACACGACGCCCTGATGCACCGAAGGTAGAAATCCATTGCTCCACAGCTTAGCATACAGCGGCTGGTCGCCACCCCGGCCTTTAGAGAGCAGCACCACAAACGAAGGCATATTCTGGTTATCAGAGCCTAGCCCGTAACTTACCCAAGACCCAAAACTAGGCCGTCCACCCTGCTGACTACCGGTCTGAATAAACGTAATGGCCGGGTCGTGATTAATGGCGTCGGTATTGAGCGTTCGGATAAATGTTGCGTCACCAGCGATCTTCGCAATGTTTGGCAATAATTCGCTGACCCACATTTGGCCCGGCCCGTGCTGCGCAAATTTAAAGGTCGAGGCCGCCAGCGGAAATTTACTCTGGCCTGCGCTCATGCCCGTGAGTCGTTGCCCATTCCGCACCGATGCGGGTAAATCCTGCCCCCACATGGCCTCCAGCCTGGGTTTATAATCGAACAGGTCAAGTTGCGACGGCGCTCCACTTTGAAAGAGGTAGATGACCCGTTTCACTTTTGGCGGGAAATGTGGTTTTCCCAGCGCCGGTACGTCTCCCGGTTTAGACCCATTACCTGCAAAAAGCTGGCCGGGGTTCAGCAGGGAAGCCAACGCCAACGTACCCAGGCCCGCGCCGGTTTGCCCCAGAAAATTCCGGCGGCTAAGGGTATCGTGTATTTCGTCCTGGATGTCCATATCTAAAATGTCATTATGCCTGCGGCGTCATTTATTGTCATTACGCTACGCTGTCATTAGGTGGTAATTGGTCGTCCAAACAGCAAATGACAGCACAGCGTCCCATTTTATCGTTTCACAATTGCTTCGTCGAAATTCATAATGGTGCTGGCTACGACTGTCCAGGCGGCTAGTTCGGCAGTATCGAACTTCGGGTTTACCGGATACTCGCCGACGGTGAGTAACTCCTGCGCCCGTTTCGGGTTTTTCCTGAAATCGGCTAGTTCTTCCGTATACAGTTGCTGCATCAACGCTACCTCCTGGGTACGTGCCGGACGGCTTATGACGCGGCGGAAAAAAGCATCGACGATTGTTTTATTCCGGTCTGTACTGGTTGGCAAGTCAATGATTCGTTGCGCCATGACGCGGGCTGCTTCGATGAACTGCGGGTCGTTTAGTGTCACGAGCGCCTGAAGCGGTGTAGCCGTTTTCTGGCGTTTGACGGTGCAGATATGGCGTTCGGCGGCGTCGAAGTTGAGCATCATGGGTGGCGGCGATGATCGTTTCCAGATCGTATATAAGCTGCGCCGGTACAGGGTGTCGCCGTGATTTTGATTGTAAACGACCGCGTTGCGCGTGGCCAGTGCTTCCCAGATGCCCGCTGGCTGGTACGGCAAAACGCTTGGTCCGCCCACTTTCCGAGTCAACAATCCGCTGGCTACCAAGGCATTGTCGCGGACCTGTTCGGCCGAGAGACGATAGCTTGGCCCACGGCTCAGGTACGTGTTATCGAGATCGGCTTCCCGCGCTGCCGGGCTAACCGACGATGATTGCCGATACGTGGCCGAGGTGACAATAAACCGGTGCATGGCTTTCACATCCCACGGCTGAACGCCGTCATCAGTAGCTCCGTCGCGGAAGCGAACAGCCAGGTAGTCGAGTAGTTCGGGATGGGAGGGGAGTGCGCCCTGATTACCGAAGTCGTCGGGATTTTTGGCCAGACCCTGTCCGAAATACTGCTGCCAGATGCGGTTGACCATTACCCGGCTAAACAGTGGGTTGCTATTGCTGGTCAGCCAGTTGGCCAGGCCGAGGCGGTTGCGTGGCTGATCGCCGTCGAGGGCGGGCAGGAAGTGGGGTGTTTCGGGCGTTACTTCATCGCCGGGCGCATCATAGGCACCTCGTTTCAGCAGGTACGTTCGGCGGGGCTGGCCCATTTCCCGCATCACCATCACCTGTTTGGCGTCGGTGAGGGTCATGAATTGCCGACCCCGATAGACCATTGCACTGTCGAAGGCAGCGCGGTAACCTTTTTCCTGGGTACGTATGTAATAGGTATATAGGCCTGTCCGCTGCTGAGGTGTTCGGGTATCGGCGGGTAGGCGCAGGGCCGCCGCAATAGCATCGGGTTTACCAGCGAGACGGGGCAGTTCGAGGGGAGTAAGGCACCGATTGTAGATGCGTAGTTCATCCACGGCGAAATCCTTGTAAAAATTATCGTGCATGCGGCCCACATAAAATGGATGCTGCGCCCAGTGCGACTTTTTCATGCCCCAGACAATGCTGTGAATCAGGTGGTCGTTGATCACCCGCGTAGCCATCGGCTGCCCATTCAGATACAGCGAAAGCCCTTTCGCTTTGCCAAACCCATCGTAGGCAAAAGCTACCTGAAACCATTGGCCGGCGGGGACTTTTTCAACCGATTCAATATCGATGGCGTTGGCGGGCCAGACGTGGCTCATCATCACTTTCAATCGCCCGTCGGGAAGGAGATTCAGTTGATAACCGCGCTGCCCATCCATTGGCCCGGTGGTACGGCCAACCAGGGTCATTTCTGTACCGAGTTTATTGAGTTTAAACCAGCTACTGACCGTAAACGGTTGATTCTGATCAAATGCGGCCAGTTCAGATGGCAGACTAATAAAACTGTCGCCGGGCAGGAAACGGGCTTTTCCAAATCGGCCCGCTACCTGTTTGGGTAAATTGTCAACATCGCCACCCAGGTACGCGTGCAGCGTGTCATTGGCGGTGTTGAGAAAAATGTTGCGCGGATTTTCTTCAACCGACTGACGGGTTTTCGGCTTGGGCGGTTCCTTTTTTTCAGTAAGCTTTCCGGCAACAGCGGGTTTGCCCTTCAGTTGCTTCGCCTCGTCCAGTTTGCGTTGTTCATCTTTCCGCTTCCGTTCGTCCGCCTTTTTCAGCTCGTAAGCTTTTACATCGGCCTTGTCGGCTTCATCGAACGTATAATGGGCTATCAGGCCAGTTTCGTTGGGCGTACCGGGGCGTCGTTCAGCCTGTGTCAGCCATTTGCCGAACCCTTGTTGGTAAACCGTTCGATTAGGGTTGAGCTGCTGCTGAAGTGGAGTCAGTTTCTGATGAATAAATGCCAGTTGTGCCTGTTGTTCAGCCGTGGTGAGGGTGATGGTCGGGGCCGCTTCGCCGTTATAGGGAATCTGGCCGCGCTCGTTGTTTGAGTTGAAAAAGGCAAACAACGAGAAGTAGTCTTTCTGAGAAATAGGATCGTATTTGTGATCGTGGCAACGGGCGCACTCGGTGGTCAGACCCAGAAATGCCTTGCCAAATGTAGCTACCCGGTCGGCTACATATTCAACGCGGTATTCTTCATCAACAATGCCCCCTTCCTGCGATTGCTGGTGGTTTCGGTTGAACGCTGTTGCCAGTAACTGATCGCGGCGGTCGTCGGTGTTGGCGGGTTTGGGTAATAAATCGCCCGCCAGTTGCCAGGTGACAAACTGGTTGAATGGCTGGTTCTTGTTGAACGACCGGATTACCCAGTCGCGGTAGGGCCACATGGTACGGAGGCCGTCGTCCTGGTAGCCATGTGTATCAGCATAGCGCGCCACGTCGAGCCATTCCACCGCCTGTCGTTCGCCATACCCTGGGCTGGCTAGTAGCCGATCAACCACCTTTTCATACGCATTCGCCGACTTATCGGCCAGAAACGCATTGACTTCGGCAATGGTTGGCGGCAAACCCGTCAAGTCGAGGGTGACGCGGCGAAGCAACGTCGTTTTATCGGCCTCGGGGGCATGCTTTAATTTCTGGTTAGTCAGTTTGGCCAGTACAAACCGATCAATGTCATTGCGTGCCCACGAATCGTTTTTGAGTTCAGGTACGTCCGGCATGGTTGGGGCTACCAGTGACCAGTGTTCTTTATAGGCTGCGCCCTGTTCAACCCACCGGATCAGCATCGCTTTTTCTTCCGCGCTCAACGTCAGGTTCGACTTTGGCGTGGGCATCATCTCGTCGGGGTCGGTGCTGATGATGCGGTGGAACAGCTCACTACTGGCCAGATCGCCGGGGACGACGGCTTTTTTGCCGCTCTTGGCCAGTGCCTCGTAAGCGCCTTCGGGTGTGTCGAGCCGTAGACCGGCCTGCTGTTTATTCTTATCCGGCCCGTGGCAGGCGAAGCAGCGATCAGATAGAATAGGCTTTATGTGAAGGTTATAATCGACCTTTTCAGGTACGTTCACCTCAGCCGCTAGAATGTCGGCTGGCTTGGTCACGCTGCTGAATTGGCTGCACGACGACCAGATCACGCCGCCAAACAAGCTTACTGCCAGCGTGAATACGCCATAACGAATCTGTTTCGATGCCCGATGTGTCATACTGATTGAGTAAGTCGGCGTTGTAGAAACTCAAATTTACGTTAGAATAATGCAAATTTATTCGTCCGCCTGGTATTCTGTAAAACAAGAAGTAGCCTACTTTTTCCCGGTTTCCCGGATTAAACTCTATCTTGACTGTTGCGTCTATATCAGGCTTTTTAGCATAGATACGGCCTGGGCTAGTTCCTTTTCGGTAGACGAGGCAAATCCCAGGCGTGTGCTATTCAGTAGCTGACCAGGCAAGTTATGAACTACGCCCGGCGACAGGTACAGGCCAGCTTTCCCGGCGCGTTCGGCAACGGTTGGCAGGTCAATGTCCTTATCAAACGTAGCCCAGATCGCTAAACCGCCGTCGGGTTTGCTGAACTGAATTTGGTGGGGAAGTTCGTGCGCTAACAGACCACACAGATAATCGCGGCGCGCTTCGTAGGTACGTATCGCTTTGCGGAAATGCCGTTTCATGTCGCCGCTCTGAAACAGTTGACCAATCGCAAATTCAAGCGCCGGGTCGCCTTGCCGGTCGATGATGCGCCGGAGTCGGGCCATCTCGTCGATCAGCGCAGTTGGGCCAACAACGTACCCAACCCGAAAAGCCGGCGCAACCGATTTCGTCAGCGAGCCAATGTAGATAACCATACCCTGCGAATCGGCGCTGGCTAGCGGTAAAATGGGCCGCCCCAGGTAGTGGAAATCGTAGTCATAATCGTCTTCCAGAATGGCAAAGCCATGTTGTTGAGCCAGTTGCAGGAGCCGTATACGCCTGTCGGCGCGCATGGTTACGGTGGTTGGGTAATGGTGGTGAGGCGTGACATAGATCATCCGAACGGCTTGATGAGCACAGAGGTCAGCCAGCGCGTCAACGTTCAGGCCGTGCGCATCCACCGGTACAGTTACTAAACGGGCACCGGCTTGCTGCGCATTCATGGTGGCACCCGCCCAGGTCGTTTCGCCCGTAACAACTACATCGCCGGGCTGGAGCAGCACCTGACAGGCCAGATGAATGCCCATGATGCTCCCGCGAGTGATGAGCACATTGTCGACCGTGATCTGTAGCCCACGGGTTTCGTTGAGGTGCGCCGATACCTGTTCGCGCAGGAGCGGGTGGCCTTTGGTGTCGCTATACCCGAAATGGGCCTGCGGGTTTCCCCATTTACCATAAGACCGATACGCCCGGCTCAACTCATCGAGCGGGGCAAGCCGGGCATCAGGCAGTCCGTCATCAAATCGCAGTCCCGACGGACTACCCGCTGCGGCGCGCTTTAAATACGTTCGTTGCTCAAAAGAATAGCCAGGTTGCTGTACCGGCGAATGAGTGGGTGACTGGCTCTGTCTTGCCTGGGTACGTTGTGTGTTTGTAAAGGGTTGTGGGGTTAGGTTGGGCATGTGTCCGGCCA
Organism: uncultured Fibrella sp.; assembly: GCF_964250085.1. NCBI lineage: Bacteria > Pseudomonadati > Bacteroidota > Cytophagia > Cytophagales > Spirosomataceae > Fibrella > uncultured Fibrella sp. The sequence goes on from NZ_CAXUEC010000001.1 coordinate 420,078, forward strand.
CGAACGTTCCGCTACCTGCCCGGCTCTCAAGTATGCCCTGCGCCAGTAGATCGTCGTAAGCGGCTACTATCGTTTGGCGATTCAAATCTAACTGGCTGGCTAGCAGCCGCGTTCCGGGAAGCCGCTGACCAGCCGACAACGTACCTGCGCGGATGAGTTGCCCAAGCCCTTCGCTGAGTTGCACGTATAGCGGCGTAGCCATTGTTTTATCGAGATGAAGTAACGTCGCGTAAGGCAGCATAAACAAACCGGACTAGTTGTTTTTTGAAAAGTGGTATAAATAGATAGTCCGGTAAGGTACGATGTTTGGGCTATGAAAACACAACGGACAACCCCCAGCCGACTCGCCAAACGGGCTCATTACGACGCCGAAACGATTCACCCGATTCTGGATGACGCGCTCTTCTGTACCGTCAGTTATGTGCTAAACGGGCGGCCAATGGCCATTCCAACGGCTTTTGCCCGAAACGGAGACCGGCTCTACATTCACGGATCAGTAGGCAGCCACTTTATCCGAAGCATCGAAAACAACCCCGCCACTGGCCCGGAAGGGGCGGGGCGGGCGGTACCCGTCTGCATTACGGTCATGCTGGCCGACGGACTGGTACTGGCGAAATCGGCGTTTCACCACTCGGTCAATTATCGGTCGGTGGTCGTTTTTGCCACAGCGGAAAAAGTCGTTGATGAGGCTGAGAAGATGCATGCGCTGGCCCTCATCACTGATCATCTTGTTCCCAACCGCTGGGCTGATCTGCGCCCAACAACAGCCAGCGAACTGCAAAAGACAACCGTATTGGCGTTTTCACTGACCGAAGCCTCTGCCAAACTCCGCACCGGCGGCCCCGGCGATGACCCCGAAGATGTTGACTTACCTACCTGGGCCGGTGTAATTCCGCTGCAAACCGTTCGCCTTACGCCCCTTCCTGCTGATCACAACACGGTGGAGTTGCCGGGTTATTTGACTTTGTAATTAAGTTGCTTCGGCGTAGCCCCGCAAAACCGACACGAACATTAGCTTATTACCCTCATGTACGTACCCAAACAGTTTCAGGAAAATGACCGTGATGGGCTTTTCCAGTTCATTCGCGAGCACTCGTTTGCACTACTTGTGTTGCCGAACGAAGCCGCCGTACCTATCGCCACGCACCTGCCGATCGAACTTCAGGTTGATCCTGACGGCACTGCGCGGTTGATCGGACATATCTCGAGGGCCAATCCGCAAGCAACACTGTTTGGTGGGAAAGCGACTGCCTTGGCCGTTTTTTCGGGGCCGCACGCCTATATCTCCTCGTCGTGGTATGACCATGTGAACGTACCCACCTGGAATTACCTGTCGGTGCACGTGTACGGACATACCCGCGTACTGACAGATCAGGAAACGTTCGACCTGCTCCGAAAACAGGTTGATAAATACGAAAACGCCTCGGCTTGCCCAGTATCTATCGAGAGCATGACTGAGGCGTATGTTCGTCAGCAAATGAAAGGGCTGGTGGCGTTTGAATTAGAAATCGAAACGATGCAGGGAGCCGCCAAACTAAGCCAGAACCGGGATGATACCAACCACGCCGCCATCGTCGATCAACTTCACCAGCGCAATGACACTGATTCGCAGCGCATAGCTGATGAGATGATTAAGCGGCGAGTAGGGAAGGGGTAGGTTGTTAGTGGCGGCTTCGTACCTGCGTGTTGCTTCGCGCTGTAAAATATTGCTTACGCGTGGCCCTTCGACAGGCTCAGGGTGACAATCCCACCCACGTTGATCATCAACCTCTGGATGTGAATTGTCACCCTGAGCCTGTCGAAGGGCCACGCGTAAGCAATATTTTACAGCGCGAAAGCCATTGTTACACCAGCGTAGGTACGCTAACTACACTGGCCACTTCGCCGTAGAGATCAAACGGTTGAGCGTCGGTGATACGTACCTGGGCGAAATCACCAAGGCGGACGTAGGTGTTTTTGGTGGCCGGAACCAGCACTTCATTGTCGACTTCCGGCGAATCGAATTCGGTACGGCCGATGAAATAGCCGCCTTCTTTCCGGTCGAACAGCACCTTAACGGTCTGGCCTACTTTCTTCAGGTTATTCTCGTGCGAAATGCCTTCCTGAATCTCCATGATGGCGTCGGCGCGTTCCTGCTTTACTTCGTCAGGTACGTTGTCGGGCATCGAGTAAGAGTGCGTCTGATCTTCGTGCGAGTAGGTGAACGTACCCAGCCGGTCGAAGCGCATCCGGTTTACGAAGTCGAGCGTTTCTTCAAACAGCGCGTCGGTTTCGCCGGGGTGCCCCACAATCAGCGTCGTGCGCAGGTGAATACCCGGCACTTTCTCGCGAATCGTGTGCACCAGTTCTTCCGTTTTCTCGCGGGTAATGCCCCGGCGCATCAGCTTCAGCAACTCCGTTGAACCGGTTTGCAGCGGCATATCGAGGTAGTTGCAAACGTTCGACCGTTCGCGCATCACGTCGAGCACGTCTAGCGGGAACCCGGATGGATAGGCGTATTGCAACCGAATCCAGTCGATGCCCTCTACGTCGGCCAGGCGGTCGACGAGTTCGGCGAGGTTACGTTTTTTCGCCAGATCGAGGCCGTAATAGGTCAGGTCCTGCGCAATCAGAATTAGTTCTTTGGTACCACGACGGGCCAGCGATTTAGCTTCCATCACCAGTTCGTCCATCGGGCGCGACACGTGGTGACCGCGCATGATCGGAATGGCGCAGAACGAGCAGGGCCGGTCGCAACCTTCGGCAATTTTCAGGTACGCGTAATGGGCGGGGGTCGTCAGCAGGCGTTCGCCAACGAGTTCATGCTTGTAATCGGCCCGTAATGTTTTCAGCAGCCGGGGTAGCTCATTGGTGCCAAACCAGGCATCGACGGTCGGCATTTCAACCTCCAGTTCGTCTTTATAGCGGTGTGATAGACAGCCTGTTACGTACACTTTATCCACAACGCCCGCCTCTTTTGCGTCGACGTATCTGAGAATGGTGTTGATGCTCTCTTCTTTGGCATTATCGATGAAGCCGCAGGTGTTGATCACCACAATGTTGGCGTCGTCCTTCTTTGATTCGTGCGTCACGTTCATGCCGTTGCCCCGCAGTTGGGTATACAACGTCTCTGAATCAACCAGGTTTTTTGAGCAACCCAGCGTGACGATGTTGATTTTAGTAGTAAGTAAGCCTTTGGTTTTCAAAACAAAATTGGATTGACTCTATCGTGGATAAGGTAACGCCTGAATATTGTTTCAAGTTTCAGGTGATAGTGTTATAGCTTTTTTGTCGTTCTCAACCCTTCAATTGCTTCCAGGACCTGCCCAACCTGCGCATTTCTAGCCAGAACAACCGGCGCGGCAGCGCGAACGGAGCAATCGGGGATAGGGCAACGTTCGCAGGTTTCGCCGACGTCGGTGCGGGGAATGGCCGGGTCGTCGAGAAAAGCGAAGACGGAGCGAAGTTGATCGGTGATGGGCAGACCGATGTTGATACTGCTATTGGTTGTTGAGGGCGGCGACGATTTCGCAATCGACAGCACAAAATAGGCGTTCCCGTCGCTGGGGTAGGTCGTAATTTGGGCCTGGCAAGCGGGTTGTCCGTTCCAGTTGTCCGTTGCCTGTTGCGTCCGGAGGTCATTTAATAAGGTTAAGGCTACTTGCCGACGGCAGTAGTGTTCATCACGGGCAACACCGTGGGGCGTGTGTAACCGGCTAAGGTGCAATTCTTTGGATAAAACGAAGCGTTGGTTTTCAGTAGGCTGGTCAAAACGGAGGAAAAACAGATCATTCAGGCCGAAACCACTAGCCAGCAGGCTCATTGTTCGCAGCAGAAACATTTCGGGCGTCACCCCAAAGCGCGTGATGGTGCTAAGCAGTCGGTTGGGTTGCCAGGTACGTTGCGCCACAAATTCGGTTAAAATCGGCATCAACTCGGCCCGCGGCATCAGCACCGCCCGCGCAAAATAGGACGCTCTAAAATTGTTCAATACCTCATCGAAGGACCGGGCAGCCAACATCGACGATTCGAGCGGGCGATGGATTACATGTAAATGCCGGTATCCGACCTCACGGGCCAGTGTAAAGGCCGTTTGTTCGGCCGATAGTCGGCTGTTGATCAGTAACGTATTCGACTCTGGGATGTACACGGATCGCAGTGACGTGAGGGCAGGGTGAGTTGCATCATCGTAGGGCGTGACTATACAGCCGTAGGTTGTAGTCAGTACGCCCGTCAGCAGGGCAGGGAGCTGGGCTGGTGATTCGGGCAGCGGGTATTGAGCCAGAAACGCGTCGGCCTGCTGTTCCAGATCATCGAAATACGTATCGTGCATGGCCTGATAGGTACGTAGAACCGAAAAATAAAACTGCTCGACGCGCAGGTCATAATTCCGGCCAATTTCGATGATCGTACTGATGAACGCGCTCAGCTTAGCGGGTGCACTGGCCATTACTTCCAGGAAGTAACCAGGTTCAATACCGAACAGGTCGAACGGTAATTCGTTGAGCACGTTCGAGTTAAGTAAGTCAACGACCGGTTCTAGCTGTTTACTGACTTTCAGCGATACCAGCGAATCATAGTCGGTACCCAGTGCTTTGGCAATCGCAAAGATCTTCTCGGTCTTCGGGTACTTCTTGCCTTTTTCAATTTCATTCAGGTACGATGGTGACAGGCCGGTCAGGTCGGCCAGATCATAGGTCGACAGGCCCTGATCGGCGCGCAACTGTTTCAATTTGAGGCCGAAAATGAGCCGTACTTTATCCCGATCCGTGTTCATAGCGCGTATTGGCGAAGGCCACCGTAAAAGTAAGAAGTCCCGCTTAATAAGCGTTGGAATAATAATTAGCGAACGTTCGCTAATTATGTAATGATCGCTACTATCTTTGTTCCATCGTTCGCACAGTTAACTCCCGTATCGTATGGTCATCGAACAATCGCAATCATTCGCTCAACTAATTAGCCTGAACTTCCCGGCTGATAACGCTATTGATTTTCTGCAACTGGCAGAACCGGCTGAACTGTTTTTTCAACTTTCGCCAGCGGCGTTGATCGAGCAGGCTGTGCAACGTGGCGAAGGTCAGTTGACCGATACCGGTGCGCTGATGTGCTCAACCGGCCGTTTTACCGGTCGCTCGCCGAAAGACCGGTATATTGTCCGCGATGAGTTAACGGCCGATACGGTCGATTGGGGAAGTGTTAATATCCCGTTTTCGTCGGATAAGTTTGACCGGCTCCACCGCCGGATGCGGAGCTTTCTGGAATACCAGACGGTGTACGTGCGCTATGCCCGCGCCGGTGCCGACCCTGCCCATCAGCTTAACCTATGCATCCTGACTACCTCGGCCTGGCAGAACCTGTTTTGCCACAACATGTTCCTGCGGGTTGCTGATGAGGAACTGAACCGGTTCAAGCCTGATTTCACCGTGCTGGCCGTGCCCAACTTTAAAGCCATTCCGGATGAAGACGGTACGCGCGGCGAGAATTTTGCCATTCTAAACCTGTCGAAACGGATGCTGCTCATTGGCGGAACGGGCTATGCGGGGGAGATAAAAAAAGGCATTTTCTCGGCACTTAATTACCTCTTGCCCCCGCAAAATGTGCTGCCTATGCACTGTTCGGCCAACGTTGGCGAGCGCGGCGGAAAGCCCGACGTCGCCCTGTTTTTCGGGTTGTCGGGTACTGGCAAAACAACGCTTTCGGCTGATCCTGACCGCGCCCTGATTGGCGATGATGAGCATGGATGGAGCGAAACCGGTGTCTTCAATTTTGAAGGAGGCTGTTACGCCAAAGCCATTGACCTGACCCGCGAACGCGAACCCCAGATTTTCGACGCGATCCGGTACGGGGCTATCGTGGAAAATACCCGCTTCGCGCCCGGCAACAGCACGGTCGACTACAGCGATACCAGCCTGACCGAAAATACGCGGACATCGTACCCCATCGACTTCATCAGCAACGCCCGTGTGCCTTCGGTGGCGAGACATCCCAACACGATTTTCTTCCTGACCTGCGACGCGTTCGGCGTGTTGCCGCCCATTGCCCGGCTTACGCCCGAACAGGCCATGCAGTATTTTCTGCTGGGGTATACGGCGAAAGTGGCCGGTACTGAAATGGGCGTTACGGAGCCACAAGCCACATTTTCAGCTTGTTTTGGTGCCGCGTTCATGCCACTTGCTCCAGGTACGTATGCCCAAATGCTGGGTGATAAAATCCGGGAGCACGATGCCGATGTCTGGCTCGTCAACACCGGCTGGACGGGCGGCGGCTACGGCGTGGGCAAACGCATTAGCCTCACCCATACCCGCGCCCTGATTCGGGCTGCACTTTCGGGCCAGCTTGACCTAGATCAGGTACGTTACCAGGCACATCCAATCTTTGGCCTTGCTATGCCAACCGCCTGCCCCAACGTACCCGACGCCCTGCTCGACCCATGCCAAACCTGGGCCGATACCGCCGCTTACGATGAAAAAGCAACTTACCTGCAACGGTTATTCAACGAAAAACGGCAACTGCTGTAGACGTTAGGTTTTGTCGGCGTAGCCCCCCAACCCCCTGAAGGGGCTTTTGCTCCGCCGAATGGTTTAGCCCTCTTCAGGGGGTTGGGGGCTACGCCGACATATCTCAATTTGCGTTTCATCTACCCTGGTATGATGTTCACTGATAATACTTCCGAAATCAGTCAACTGGCGTTGCCCGTTGGCACCACGCTCGACCGCTACATCATGCGTCGGCAAACGGCCTTTCCGTATGCCACGGGTGAACTGTCGCAACTCTTACGCGATATTGCGCTGGCCAGCAAGATCATCAATCGCGAGATAAACCGGGCGGGGTTGATGGATATTACCGGTTCGGCGGGGTCGGGTAATATCCAGGGCGAAATGCAGCAAAAGCTGGACGTGGTTGCGAATATCCGGTTTCTCCGTGCCCTGAAAAATGGGGGAGAAGTCTGCGCCATTATTTCGGAGGAGGACGATGATATCATCTGTACCGGCAACCGCCACGCCAAGTACGTAGTTGCCATCGACCCCCTCGACGGATCATCGAACATTGACGTGAACGTGTCGATCGGTACGATTTTTTCGATCTATCGGCGCGTCACGCCGGTAGGCACCGAAGCCACAATGGCCGATTTTCTGCAAGGCGGCGATAAGCAGGTGGCGGCGGGCTACATTCTCTACGGTTCCTCCACGATCCTGGTCCTGACCACGGGTGATGGCGTCAGCGGATTTACGTACGATGCGTCGTTGGGGGAATATATTCTGTCGCATCCGGGTCTTCGTCAGCTAGCCGACGGGCAGATTTTTTCATGCAATGACGGCAACCAACTCGACTACCCTGCTTATGTGCAGACGTACCTGAAAACCTGCAAGCAGCAACGTCTGACGGGTCGTTACATCGGTTCGCTCGTAGCCGACTTTCACCGGAACCTGATCAAGGGCGGCATTTACCTGTACCCGCCAACGGTGAAAACGCCCAACGGCAAACTGCGGCTACTTTATGAATGCTTCCCAATGGCCTACATCGCTGAACAGGCCGGGGGCGTCGCAACAAACGGCCACAAACGCCTGCTCGACGTTGAGCCAACCAACCTCCACCAGCGTTGCCCGCTCTATATTGGCTCACCCCAGATGGTTCAGGCATTGCGCAGTGCCGAAGAAACTGCTGTTAAACAGTTACACTGCTGAGCTTGCCAAGCGAGCCGGTGCTGCTGATCACCAGGCAGGCTTCGCGCTTGTGGCCCTGAGCCTGTCAGGAACGCCTAGTCGAAGGGCCACAAGCGCGAAGTACCCCAAAGTGCGAAGCGAAGCAAAGCAAAATTGACGACGCTGACCTATGAAACCGGCACGGTATCAAACGGGAATTTATGCTCAACGTACTTCACAGGAACACCTTTAAAATAATCCTCCAAGGCGAAACCCAGACCTTTACCATAATCGAAAAAGAACGTCGCGTGTCCCTCGCGATCAACGAAACGGAAATGCAGGTAGCTGAATTTACCTTGCGCCGTTATGTGCGACTCGATTAACGCGACGGTGTTGGCCGTCAGCACAGTAGACGTACCTGCACGGTAAACGGTTATTGATTTTGTAGTCGGGTCAAGCGCTAGAGCTGTATCCTTGATGATCGTCCAAAAACGCTCCTCCAGTCGGCTTACTTTGTAGACCAGATAAAAAAAGCCGACTGATAAAACGAGTACAGACCCGGCCAGAAGATAGTGCCAGGGCCTGGTCGCGGTGTTCAGATTTGTGAGTACTAACCAGGACATCCACATAAATGCAAAGCTGAAAAAAACCAGCATGGGCGTGTTTGTCCATGTCAAAAAATCCCATTTGTTGTACTGATACACAACGGCTCTGTGTAGTGGTGATTCTTCTCCAACGGATTCACTCGTATATCGAATTGCCCGGTATATCAACCAGCCGACCAGAGAAAAGGGAATGGCGAACAACAGGAACGGACTCATTATTAGAAAGCTGCCTGATACGTGATTTGAACCGTATGCTGTGTTACGGTATTCTGCTTCACCGTCACGACATTCAGTCGCCCTTCCATATCGAACATACTGGCGTACAGACCTTTGGGTTCGCGGACAAGCACCGAATACGTACCTGCCGGAACGCCATACAGGCAAAATTTACCGTCTTTGTCCGACATCACCGTTTTGATCGGTTTTACTCCTTTTGTCGACGTAATAAACCCGTCTTCCATACCCTCCACACCGTCCATCGTTAGAGCGGGGTAGATCAGTACCTCGCGGCTAACGGGTGTGCCTTTCGAGGGTACTTTGCCGGGACCGGGCATCTGATTGCCGGTTTGCTCCACTACCATGCCGCAAATTCCCTGCTTTTTAGGCGGCACTTTCTTAAGCTTTTTCTGAGCAAACGCACTGGTTGTCAGGCAAAAGAGCGTGAGTACAATAAGAAGGCTACGCATGGCGCTGGGATGGTTTATAGTTGGGTAATAGATTACTGACGTGAAGTAATATACATGTGTCAGCAACTCATTACACAGACCAATAAACTGCCGAATCGTTTAACTCACTTTCCGAAAGAACGAATCCACGAACTCCATCTTGTCAAAGGTCTGCAGATCGTCGATCTTCTCGCCCACGCCAATGTATTTCACCGGAATCTGGAACTGATCGGAAATGCCGATGACCACGCCACCTTTGGCCGTGCCATCCAGTTTTGTGATAGCCAGTGCCGTTACTTCGGTCACTCTCGTAAATTCGGTTGCCTGAATGAACGCATTCTGTCCTGTTGAGCCATCCAACACGAGCAACACTTCGTGGGGAGCATCGGGGATGAACTTCTGCATCACCCGCTTGATCTTCGATAGTTCGTTCATCAGGTTTACCTTCGTATGCAGTCGGCCAGCGGTGTCGATAATGACCACGTCGGCACCCATTTCCTGCCCTTTTTTTACGGCATCGTAGGCCACGGCCGAGGGGTCGGTGTTCATGCCGTGCGAAATAACGGGCACGCCCACGCGGTCGCCCCAGAGCTTAAGCTGGTCAACGGCGGCGGCCCGGAAGGTATCGCCCGCGCCAAGTACTACCACTTTGCCTCGCTTATGAAACTGCGACGCCAGCTTGCCAATTGTCGTCGTTTTACCCACGCCATTGACGCCCACGACCATAATAACATACGGTTTTTTGCCGGCAGGCAAGTCGAAATCATCGCTGCCGGTAGCGCTGGCACTTTTGTTATCAGATAGCAGGGCGGCAATTTCTTCGCGCAGGATGGTATCCAGTTCGCTGGTACCCATGTACTTGTCGCGGGCCACGCGGGCTTCAATCCGGTCAATGATTTTGACGGTTGTTTCAACGCCTACGTCAGAGGAAATCAGCACGTTTTCGAGCTCATCGAGCACCTCTTCGTCAACGGTCGCTTTACCGACAACGGCCCGGCCCAGTTTTGAGAAGAAGCTGTCTTTGCTTTTCTCTAAGCCTTTGTCGAGCGATTCTTTTTTCTCTTTTCCAAATAAACCGAAGAAAGCCATAGGTATGTGTAGTCTTGAAAGTCGTCATTGAGGAGTTCTAAGTCAGGAAAGCTGTATGCTCGTCTTAGGTGAGCAGCGCGACTTATGACTCATCGATGACGACTTTCCTGGCTTTGAACTTCCTGTACAAAGCTAAAACAAAAAAAGTCCCTCATCGGGACTTCCTTGTACGCGGTTACTAAACGTTGACGGGCAACTAGGCTTTCAGTGCGTTTTGCACTTCGTCGATCAGTACCATTTCTTCTTTGAAGGTGTAAGCCCCCGTTTTGGGTGACTTCACGGCGCGGATCACTTTCGCGTATGCTTTGCCGTTATCCTTCGTTTTCAGGGTTGCAACTACCTTCTTTGCCATTGGTTTGAGCTTGTTTTGACGTGTGCCTCAATGCGATAATGCAGTGGGTTCCGCCGGGATGATTAGTTACTTAATCTCTTTATGGAGCGTTACCCGCTTCAAATTCGGATTGTACTTCTTACGCTCGATACGAGCTGGCGTGTTCTTACGGTTCTTAGTCGTAATGTACCGCGATGTGCCGGGAACGTTAGTTTCCTTCTGTTCTGTGCACTCTAAAATTACCTGAACTCTATTACCTTTCTTAGCCATGGCTATTTGATTTTTCTCAACGGGACCGCAAAGATAGGAAACGTAAATTTAATGCGCAACGGTCTTTTTAGTATGGCTGTCAGTTTCTTACGTCTGAAAGACAGTGTGCCTGTTGAAACACGACCAGCCGGTCGGCCTTCATTACTTTTAGCAACAACAACGTAAACAGGACGTACCTGCGTTAGGCATAAGTAAATGGCCGTCAACGGGCTAGCTACGTACCTACAAAAAAATCATGTTTTCACCGATGACGTGTATACCTTTCCATTCGCTGTTCGTCTCCATCTGTTTGCTGATCCTGTGTGCTGCTGAAACCGCACAGGCGCAGAAGCAGATTTGTATCACCATCGATGACTTGCCAACTGTTTCCCGTTCTTATCGGACGTCGGCGGGTCAGGAGGCGCTCACGAAACGCCTGCTGACTCACTTAACGCAGCGTAACGTACCTGCCATCGGTTTCGTGGTTGGCGAAAAACTGATGGTGCAGGCGAAACCTGATCCCGCCCAGATCAGGATGCTTACGCTTTGGCTCGATGCTGGCATGGAACTGGGTAATCACACATTTGCCCACAAAGATTACAACACGATATCGGCGGCTGAGTCTCAGCGGGACATCGTGGGAGTGGATACGCTGCTGCGCGCTTTGCTTCAACCGGCCAATCAGCAGCCCCGCTATTTTCGGCACCCGTACCTGCATCGGGGAAACACCGTTGGCAAGCGCGATTCACTGGTGCGGTATCTGGCCGACCATACCTACCGGGAGGCGCCCGTTACGATTGATAATGGCGATTACCTGTTTTCTGCCGCCTACGACGCGGCCCTGCTTCGAAAGGACTCTACCCTGGCGACATTGGTGGGTAAGCAATATGTAACGTATATGCTCGATTGTGTTCACTATTATGAAACGCAGGCCGATTCGCTGTTTAAACGCCCGATCGCCCATATTTTGCTGACACATGCCAATACGATCAACTCGTTTTACATGGGGGAAGTGCTGTCTCGCCTGGCAGCAGAAGGATACCGCTTCATTCCGCTCGATCAGGCTGTTCAGGACCCGGCCTACCAGTCGCCCGACACCTACGTAAACACGGGCGGTATTTCCTGGCTCCACCGCTGGGCCCTGACGCAGGGTAAACGGGGCGCTTTCTTTAAGGGCGAGCCGGAAGTTCCCGACGCCATTACCCGGCTGGCCGAGGGGAGATAACGAGCATGAATCGATCGGTTAAATAGCCGGTTAGGGTAATTATTTGGGAGCTGGATCTGTTAGCTATGAAGTCGTCCAGGTGGTATCTGGAACGACGTTTAGCTTTCAGCAACGAAATGAATAACATTCCTTTTTCTATACTTGATCTGGTTCCTGTTGCCCAGGGCAGCACGGTCAATCAATCCTTACAAAATGCCCTTGATCTGGCTCAACATGCCGAAACATGGGGCTACAACCGCTATTGGCTGGCCGAACATCATAACATGACCGGAGTGGCCAGTGCCGCTACCTCCGTTGTGATTGGCTACATAGCAGGCGGCACGCAGACGATTCGCGTTGGGTCGGGTGGGATCATGTTGCCGAACCATTCGCCGCTGGTTATTGCGGAACAGTTTGGTACCCTGGCGTCGCTGTATCCGGGGCGGGTCGATCTGGGCGTGGGTCGGGCACCGGGTTCCGATCAGGTGGCGGCCCGTGCTCTGCGCCGTAATCTGACTGGTCCTGATACCTTCCCGCAGGATGTAGTTGAATTGCGGCAGTATTTTCAGGAAGTGCAGCCGGGGCAAGCTGTTCAGGCAATGCCGGGCGCGGGCTTGAACGTACCTATCTGGATACTGGGGTCCAGTTTATTTGGTGCTCAACTGGCCGCCATGCTCGGCTTGCCCTTTGCTTTCGCGTCTCATTTCGCGCCCGATGCCCTCATGCAGGCATTGCATATGTATCGCACGCAGTTCAAACCGTCGGAAACGCTGGCCAAACCCTATGTGATGCTGGGCGTAAACGTCGTAGCGGCCGATACGGATGATGAAGCGCGCCGCCTGTTTACGTCGGTGCAGCAGCAGTTTATCAACCTGCGCCGGGGTACACCGGGTCAACTGCCCCCACCCGTTGATCGCCCCGACCTGCTCGACTACGCCATTCAGCAATCGGGAGCCAATCAGATGTTGCGCTATGCAATGGTGGGCGCACCCGACACCGTACAGCGGGGCCTGACCAGTTTTCTTGAGCAAACCCAGGCCAATGAGCTGATGGTAACCGCCCAGATATTTGACCATACGGCGCGGCTACGTTCATTTGAGATTGCGTCGCAGGTACGTCGGACGTTAGCGCCGCAATTAGTTGGCGAGGCGATGTCTGCCTAGTTCGTTAGAAGCTATCCAACAAAGAAGCAGACAATGCGCGCGTCCATCTGTTGCCAGTTTAACCAATTGGCAACAGAATTTTGGTGCATATTAGGACTATATAAGGGAAGAACAGGGCTAAATACCGATAAATCAATAGCCGTCAATAATTAGCTGTTGATTTATCTACTTTGGCCGTTAATTATTGCCTGTTAGTCGGTTAAGGACGCCTATAAGGCCAAAACCGTCTGTGTACTATCTATTATATACAACCTGAAACGTATGCATTCTCTACCAGCCGTGTTCGCAGGCGCAGCGATTCTATCGAATCCAGTCCTGCTATTCTATCGACCGACAACGCACCGTTATTGTTCTCATTGCGGAGACAAGGAAACTCTTGAGCGAGTTCACAGGCCGTTTCTCGTGAAGACGTTACTTTTCTTTTTACCTGTCAAGGCGTACAAATGCCTGCTGTGTTCGCGTAAGTTTCTACGCCTGGGGTAATTCGTTATTGGTACTAGCAGTTCATTGGCAGCACTGTCAGAAACAAAAAAGCCTCTGATTTCTCAGAGGCTTTCGCTTTGTAGCGGGAGCTGGACTCGAACCAGCGACCTTTGGGTTATGAGCCCAACGAGCTACCAACTGCTCCATCCCGCGGTGTTGGGAGTGCAAATGTAAGACTGATTTCAAGAAATTCAACTATCTTTGTAAAAATATTTTTTCGGCCACCTTCTGTTGGGAAACAAAAGGCACGGCCTTCACCTCAAAGCCATTGGTTAACCAACCAATATGGGATCACCTGACATACAACCACCCGGAGACCAACTCCCGGTAAACCCGGCGGCAGCGCATAACCCTGTCGCAGACGGTTTCAAATCAGGGTTCGTGAGCATTGTCGGTAAGCCGAACGTCGGTAAATCGACCCTTATGAACCAATTGATTGGCGAACGCCTCTCAATCATCACCTCTAAAGCCCAGACCACCCGCCACCGGATCATGGGCATCCTGAACGGCAACCACAACGGGCAACCATTTCAACTCGTTTATTCCGATACACCGGGGATCATTCAGCCGAAGTATAAGCTGCATGAGTCGATGATGAGCTTCGTGCGTGGCTCACTCGAAGACGCCGACGTGATCCTGTTCGTAACCGATATTTTCGAGCGGCACGACGAAGACGACGTGATCAAGCGGCTGAAATATGCCAACGTACCCATCATTCTGTTGATCAATAAGATCGATCAGGCTACACCCGAAGAGGTGGAGGCTAAAATCGCCTATTGGGAGGCCCATTTCGAAGTGGGCGGGTACGCTGTTCTCGAAGAGAAAACAGTTGACCCCGACATTGACGAGCTAGCCGAAGAGCATGAACTCGACGAAGACCCTACGGATGAGGCCGATACCAACGTACCTGGCGAATCTACACCCGGCGCACCACGCAAAGCCACGGAAATTATTCCGATTTCGGCGCTGAACGGATTTAACCTGGATCGGCTGTTCGACGACATCGTGCGTTACCTGCCGGTGCATCCGCCTTATTTTCCTGAAGATGAACTTACCGACAAGCCAGAGCGGTTTTTTGCCTCGGAGATCGTTCGGGAAAAAATCTTCCTGAATTATAAGAAAGAAGTGCCTTATAGCTCGGAAGTGATCATCACCGGTTTTAAAGATCGGGAGGATATGATCGTGATTTCGGCCGAGATCCTGGTAGAACGCCCTACACAACGGGCTATCCTGCTTGGTGAAAAAGGTAACATGATCAAAAAAACGGGCATAATGGCCCGCGAAGAACTGGAACGCTTCTTCGGTAAAAAAGTCTTTTTAGAAACACATGTCAAAGTAGAACCCGATTGGCGCCAGAAAGAGCGTATGCTCCGCCGGTTGGGTTATGATGAATAAATAATTCGTCCTCTGTCCTCTGCCTTCTGTCTTCTATTGCTTCGATACTCAGCACGGTCCGACGAATCGGCGCAACGGAAGACAGAAGACAGAGGACGGAGAACACCTTCAAGATGGCAAACATTGTAGCAATTGTAGGTCGCCCGAACGTGGGTAAATCGACGTTGTTCAATCGATTGATTGAGCAACGGGTGGCCATTATGGATAACCAGTCGGGCGTCACGCGCGACCGGCACTATGGACGGGCCGAGTGGACCGACCATTTCTTTACCGTGATCGATACGGGTGGGTACGTTGTTGGATCGGAAGATGTGTTTGAGGAGGCAATCCGCGAGCAGGTCCAGATCGCCCTTGACGAAGCCACGGTGGTACTGTTCGTCGTGGATACGATGAGCGGCCTGAGCCCGTTGGACGATGATTTCGCGGATGTACTGCGCCGTTCGAAAAAACCGGTATTTCTGGTCGCCAACAAAGCCGAAACGAACGAACGTCGTCAGGCTGCTTCCGAGTTTTATTCGTTAGGTATGGGTGATCCATATCCGGTGTCGGCCCAAACGGGTACAGGCACGGGCGATCTGCTCGACGAAGTGGTGAAGCATTTCCCACAGGGCGAAGTAGAAGACCCCGACGCCGGGATCCCGCGTATCGCCATCATTGGGCGGCCTAATGTGGGCAAATCGTCGTTTGTAAATACGTTACTTGGCAAGGAGCGCAACATCGTGACGGATATTGCCGGCACAACCCGCGACGCTACCAATACGCGGTACAAAGCGTTCGGTAAGGATTTTATTTTGACCGATACGGCCGGCCTGCGCCGGAAGGCCCGCGTCAGCGATAATATTGAGTTCTATTCAACGCTCCGTACCATTAAAGCGATGGAAGCGTCGGATGTCTGTATTGTCATGCTTGATGCAACGCGTGGTCTCGAAAGCCAGGACATGACTATCATTGGCCAGGCGGTGAAGGCGAAGAAAGGTGTGGTGATCATGGTGAATAAGTGGGATGCCATCGAGAAGGATCATAAAACGGCTGATGTCTGGAAAAAAGAGATCAACCAACGCATGGCCCCAATCGATTACCTGCCCATCATCTTTACGTCGGTGCATGAAAAGCAGCGTATTTTTCAGGTAATGGAGAAGGCGATGGAGGTTTATGAAAACAAAACCAAGCGGATCGCAACCTCGAAAATCAATGAGTTGATGCAGCCTGAGGTAGAAGCGTATCCACCACCAGCTATTAAAGGCAAGTATGTGAGAATCAAGTACATGCTTCAGGTGCCAACGCCCTCGCCTACATTCATCTTCTTCTGTAACCTGCCTCAGTATATCAAAGAATCGTATGAGCGTTTTCTGGAAAATAAGCTCCGCGAACACTTCGACTTTGAAGGTGTACCGCTAACCTTGTTTTTCCGGCAAAAATAGGGGCTCAGTTTGCCGTTTTCTGTTGTTGCTCTGCCGGGGTCTATCGGCTGGTTACGGCTAGTATCACAGAAAACGGTAGACCGAAAATCCGCTTTTCTATACAGACAGGTAGCCGGGGGCTGCGGTTTCGTCACGAGCGCGCTATTAAGTTAGCGCGCTCTGTGTGTTTTTCGACCGTTGCCCAACTGGGTACGTTCTGGATCGAATGGGTTTTATTGGTCTGATTTCCCAGGCTATCGGCGAGTCTATATTTATCCAATTGAGTGTTCAATAGGAGGTATATCACCTGATGTACGGCTGATATGGTGCCGACCCACATCCAGTAGATTATAGGAAGGCTTGACATGTAAGTAATTTTCTTGCTTACAATTAGTCTGTTAGGTTTTTGATAGCTTAAGCAATGCTATGGTTCTTATCTTTTCGGTAGAAGATTAGGGGGACTAGCCCAGACAGTGGATCGGCCCCAGAAATTTCCGACTCCGTATTCACATTATTGGTAGTATATAATTTAATAAATAGGCATATTTCAGGTGGAAACCGAGGCCATAACATTTATTCTGGCATTAAGTTTTCCTTATTAGCTAAAAGAGTAAAAGAAGTTGATAAAGATGAGTATGTATAAATAAGTTTAAGTAAATAATACCTATTATTAGTATTCAGGCATTAATAATTCCTTTAAATAAGTTGTACAATTATATATGATGTTTACTTTTAGGTGAGTAACGAATGTGTGCGTATTTTCATTGACCAATAATAGCTCCTGCCCATAACCACCGAGGCAATCATGGAAGAAGAAAAAAAGATCGAAAAAGCAGCCTATGTACTTAAGGCTGTAGCTCACCCACTTCGGATTAAGATTATTCTGATGCTTCAGGAAAATAGTGAACTGAACGTCTCAGCAATTTACAAGAACCTGAATGCTGAACAATCATTGATTTCACACCATCTGATCAATATGCGTGATAAAGGCATATTGGAGATTAGACGCAGTGGAAAAAACATCTATTATTTCCTTGTCGACAATGCAGTAGCTGAGATCATCGATTGCATTTACAAAAGCAAGATCCTGGCCTAAAGGCACAATCATAAGAAAAGCCCGGTTAGCGGGCTTTTCTTATGATTTAGTTAACCGAACAACTCACCATTGCGGGTTTGGGGCACCACGCCGAGATGGAAATACGCTTTCTCGGTGGCTTCGCGGCCTCTTGATGTTCGTTTCAGAAAGCCTTCCTGAATCAGAAACGGCTCATACACTTCCTCGATGGTCTCCGATTCTTCACCACAGGCCGTTGCAATCGTTGACAACCCTACCGGACCACCTTTAAATTTCTCGATAATCGTCGATAAGATCCGGTTATCCATCTCATCCAGCCCATGCTGGTCTACCTCAAGTGCATTGAGCGCAATTTCGGCAATGTCGACGTTGATGATGCCGTTGCCACGTACCTGCGCAAAGTCGCGGGTGCGGCGAAGCAGATTGTTGGCGATACGTGGCGTACCCCGGCTGCGCCGGGCAATCTCATAAGCGCCTTTCTCGTCGATGGGCGTTGCCAGAATCTGCGACGACCGTTGCACAATACTGGTCAGCAGTTTGGCGTCGTAGTATTCCAGGCGGCTGCTGATGCCAAACCGGGCACGTAACGGAGCTGTCAACATACCCGCGCGGGTGGTAGCACCAATCAGCGTAAACGGGTTCAGCTTAATCTGTACCGACCGGGCATTCGGTCCCGAATCGAGCATGATATCGATCTTATAATCTTCCATCGCCGAATACAGGTACTCTTCCACAATTGGGTTGAGTCGGTGTATCTCGTCGATGAACAAGACGTCGTTTTGCTGAAGATTGGTCAGCAAACCGGCCAGATCGCTTGGTTTGTCGAGCACCGGGCCGGAAGTCATTTTGATGTTGGCTCCCAGCTCATTGGCGATGATATGGGAAAGGGTTGTTTTGCCCAAACCCGGGGGGCCGTGCAACAGCACATGGTCGAGGGCATCGCCGCGCATCATGGCTGCTTTTACGAATACTTCGAGGTTTTCGAGCACCTTGGCCTGACCCGTAAAATCCTCGAACGACAACGGACGAAGTGCGCGCTCGATTTCCTTCTCGGTCGCCGACATGCCCTCGTTTGTGCCGCTTATAATATCCTTACGCATAGTTCATTAGCAGGTTGTTTGCTGCCGTTGTGATTCTACCAAATTTACTAAAAACAGGCGAAAAGAGCAAGTGATGATGGGACGCTGATTCCGCAGTTTTAAAGGGATTTGCGCTGATTTTTGATGGGAACACGGATTGGGCGGATGAAGCGGATTTACGCGGATTTTTGGATTGAATCGGACTCGCTACGCTTGTTTATGAATCCGGCTCATCCGCCCAATCAGCGTGCCTATTAGTGTTACGACCACAGATTATCCGGGTACGTGCCGCTGTCGTGCAGGCGTTTGAACGATTTTTTTACCGTTGGTTTGTCTTCCGGGTATGTCACACCAAACCACTCCGACTGGCTGCGGAACACGCGGCAGGCACCTTCATTGGTCTGGATCAACTGCATCATCACGGTGGGTATATAGAACTCCGCTTTGGGTATGTCGAAGTTGGCGCGGGCGTAGGTTTCGAACTGGCTTTGTACCTGTGCGAACACACCAGTTTTGAATCCCCAGAAGTTCATCGAGACCGGCGTTTGCGGGTCGAGCGGCGTGAGACCTTCGGGCTCTTCATAGACAATGAGGTCGTCTTTGCGATAAATCTTGGTCCGCTCAACTACCGATGTCAGGTTGTTGGCGTCATCGGTAGCGCACACGCCCCGCGAAACAGAACCGAAGTCAGACAACGTATTTTTTACTTCATAGCCAACCATGGCGTGCAGGTTGTTGTTGGTATCTGTTTGCAGAAACTCGCCCATCACCTGAAAGGCTTCACGCCCGTAGAAATCATCGGCATTAATAACGGCGAAGGGCGTTTGCGTGTGCTCTTTGGCGCACAACATGGCGTGGCCCGTGCCCCAGGGTTTGGTGCGCCGTACAGGCCCCAGGTCTTCAGGTACGTAGGAATAAAGTGCCTGAATAGCGAAATCAACCTCGATTTTTCCGGCTAGTTTAGGCAGAAAAATAGACTCGAAGTCGGCGCGTAGTTCCTGACGGATAATAAACACGACCTTGCCGAAGCCCGCCCGAATAGCGTCGTACAGCGAATAATCGATGATTGTTTCGCCATGCGGGCCAAACTGGTCGAGTTGTTTGATGCCTCCGTAGCGGCTACCCATGCCTGCAGCAAGGATTAGAAGAGTAGGTTTCATGTAAAGGAGAACTAGTGAACCAGCGAATGAGCGACACGTGCTGAGCCGCCGCCTGTTCGTCTCGCAAATGTACTGACAAGCCCGTATAGGGTTTTGCCGGACGAAAAGATTTAAAGGGCGGGGGGGCAGAGAGCCTAAGGTAAGGGGTGTTGCTTGCGCATGAGTACTGCACCTGCATAAGCAACACCCCTTGCCTTAGGCTCTCTGCCCCACACCCCGCCATATACTAATAGTTTATCTGGGTTAGATACAAAATCGTCCGTTTCTTGTTATAATTGTACGCTAAGCAATAATTGTTAAGCTAATTAACTTCATCAAGAAACAAGGTATAGGCAGCGTTGAGAGTGAATCAACCACCCAACGTTGCCCGGACCTGCCTAACGCCATGAAAAATCTGCTTGTGCTGGAGCCAACTACCGCTCAAACTGGCGAAGCCGTTGCCACTATAAATCCCGGCCCTGATTTTTTGCCACTCAACGGGACCGACTACGTTGAAATGTACGTTGGCAATGCCCGGCAGGCAGCCCACTTTTTCCAGACCGCTTTTGGCTTCCAGCCACTAGCCCACGCCGGCCTGTCGACGGGCCTGCGCGACCGCGAATCGTATGTGCTTGAGCAGGGTAAAATTCGCCTTGTTCTGACGTCACCTCTGCATGGCGACACGGATATTGGGCGGCATATCGACCGTCATGGCGATGGCGTTCGGGTTGTGGCGTTCTGGGTCGATGATGCCCAACAGGCGTTTCTGGAAACAACCCGGCGCGGTGCCAGGCCGTATCTGAAGCCCGTTCGAGATGACGACGCACATGGATACGTTGTTCGGTCCGGCATTCATACATATGGTGATACGGTTCATCTGTTTATCGAACGTACCCAGTATTCGGGGGCGTTCTTGCCGGGGTATGAAGCCTGGCAACCTGCTTACCAACCGGCATCGGTAGGGCTGCAATATGTCGATCACATGGTGGGCAACGTGGGCTGGAACGAAATGAACCAGTGGGTTGATTTTTACGCCAATGTACTTGGCTTCAGTCAGTTGGTGTCGTTTGATGATAAAGATATTTCGACCGACTACACGGCGCTGATGAGCAAAGTGATGAGCAACGGCAACGGGCGTGTGAAGTTTCCGATCAACGAACCGGCTGAAGGGAAAAAGAAATCGCAGATCGAAGAATACATTGATTTTTATGGCGGTGCCGGCATTCAGCACATGGCCGTGGCGACGGATAACATCGTGGAAACGGTAACCGCCCTGCGCGATCGGGGCGTAGAGTTCCTGCGGGTTCCCGAGGCTTATTACGATGATCTGAAGGACCGTGTTGGCCAGATCGACGAGGAAATCGAGACACTGCGCCCGCTGGGAATTCTGGTCGACCGTGACGAAGAGGGCTACCTGCTCCAGATTTTCACGAAACCGATTTGTCCCCGCCCAACGCTGTTCTTCGAGATCATTCAGCGCAAAGGCGCCCGTTCCTTCGGAAAAGGCAATTTCAAAGCCCTTTTCGAAGCCATCGAGCGCGAACAGGAAGTTAGAGGAACATTGTAACGATTTGGGATGTCGGATTTGGGATTTGTTGCTGACGCATGAAGACGCTTGCGTCAGCAACAAATCCCAAATCCGACATCCTAAATCCGACATCCAATGAAACAGATATATGAAAATTATACCCCCGACGATCAGGCTGTTTGGGGTATGTTGTTCCGGCGGCAGATGCACCAGTTGCCGGGGCGTGCTTCGCAGGCATACATGGATGGTATTGTGGCCACGGGCTTTCCAAACGAAGCCATCCCGAATTTTGACGAAGACCTGAATCCGCGCCTGTTGCCGCTGACGGGCTGGCGCGTAGTGGCCGTGCCTGGGCTGATCGGTAACCGGGAGTTTTTTGAGCTGATGGCTGATCGGCAGTTTCCGGCCACAACCTGGCTACGTACCCGCGATCAACTCGACTACCTGCCCGAACCCGATATGTTTCACGACACCTTCGGGCACGTACCTGTACTGACCAATCAACACTTCTGTGACTTTCTGGCCGCCCTGAGCCGCATTGCGCTGAAACACGTTGACCATGAAGAGGCGATCGATATGATTGCCCGGCTGTATTGGTATACCGTTGAATTTGGTCTGATTCGTGAAAATGGCGAACTGCGCATTTATGGCGGCGGCATTCTGTCGTCGCCGGGCGAAACGATTTATGCACTGGAGAGCGACGTGCCTACCTGCGTCGACTATGATGTGACCACACTGTTGCAGACGCCCTATGTCATCGACCGATTTCAGGAGAAGTACTTCATTATTGATTCGTATGAACAACTCTACGAGTCGATACCTGAGATCGAGCGGCAGTTGGAGCAGTTGCTGGTTGGGTTCAGCCACTCACCTGCGGCTTAGTGTAGTCAGCCGAACGGTTGGCAGATCATAAGCCGGCACAGGGCCATCATTAGGCCCAGGGTAGTAGACGGTCCCTTTTTCTGGTAACGCGACACCGCTAAAAAGGACTGGCAATTTCCTGATATTACTATTGTAGGCGAAAAAGTAGCTTCTGAGCGTGTCGGCATAGTTGGTGATCAGGTAATTTTTGGTCGAATCGTTACTATCTGGCTGAAGGATGAACTGATAGGACCCTCGCGTTGCGACGCTAATTTTAACGATTCCTTCCTGTTGCGTATAAGTTTGAGTAGCAACCTGTTCCGCGCCGCAACCGGTTATCAATAGAAGGAGTGCATATAAATGAAACGATCTCATCGTGATAACTTTAGATCAGGATTCAAGTGCCATATAGTTGGTTGCAAGGCTCTTACAAAACATAATTTAAGCCGCGCCGTTTGCCTAAATGTTTGTATAACAGAATAATAATTCGTTTTTTTGTATATAAACGGAATAGTATTTCGTCTGTACACACCTATGACTCACCCATCTGATCAACGGGCCTATTTTTTTAAAATCGATACAACCATCAAACGCATTCGGTATGCGCTTCAGAAGCGGTTTACCGAAGCCGGTTATGACCTCACCGTTGACCAATGGGTGCTGATCGACCACCTGCACCGAAATCCCGGAATCAGTCAGAATCAGTTGGGCGAGCTAACTACCAAAGATGCACCTACCGTAACGCGAATCATCGACCTGCTGACTAAAAAAAGCCTGGCAGAACGTCGCCTCGCCGACGACGACCGTCGCAAGTTTCTAATCTCGCTTACCCCCGCTGGCGAACAGCTATACGAAGAGTTGCTTCCCCTCGTAGTTGATATTCGCCGACAGGGCTGGGGGCAACTCAGTGAAGAAGATTACCAGCATTTTACCCGAATTATGGACTCGATCTATCAGAATTTCAGCGCATAACGTACCTGAGTAGCGAAAAAGGCTTCTCCTATGATGGAGAAGCCTTTTTCGCGAATTGCTTCACGCTGGTTTGTGTTGCTGACGCCAAGCCACCCACACCAATCAAATCAGTAAGCCGTTCTGTCGCGGACAGACTGCGGATCGTTGTAGGGCAAGTCAAGTCCATCAGTCGATTTGGTATCGCTCCGATCGCCGTCTTCGCCAATCATTTCCTGCGCTTTGGTCAATGATTCGTCGGCGGCCTGCCGTGGATTCGTCATCATTTCCTCTAGTTCTTCAGGGCGCTCACCCGGTTTGTAGGCCGAAGGGGCGTTACCGTCTTCTTCATACGGATAGTCGGCTATCCCTGTATCGGGCGTACTTTCCATGCCCTCGGCGTCATCAATCCCCGTCGACATATGTACGTATTGATTACCCGGCACTGCTTCGCCCGGCTCAACCTGATCGGGCGTAGGCTCAACATGGTTTTGATCAACCGATACTGTTGACGTCTGTGTGGCGAAACCACCGTAGCCGTAGTGGCCAAGGCCTGGCGGTATGGCAGTCGGGTATTTCGACGTACCTACCCAGTTGCTGCCCGACGAACCGGCGTTTATTTCGTGCGAACGGCCGGGCTCAGAGGGTTCGGTGATCTCTGGCCGGTCGGGCGAGGGAGAACCCGGCAGATCTGGAATTTCGGGACCTGGTGAGGGGGGCGTTGGTGGTGTTTCGGGCACACCGGGAAGCGGCGTATTCGGGTCGGGCGTGCTGGGCGTGGTCGGAACCATATCGCCGGTGATATTCATCGAATACGTATTCGTCTGATCAGCACCGTTGGGCTGAATCCGGCTGGTTGGAGTACCATCGTTGGCCGCCGCTGTTGTGGCTGGTTCGTCTTCACTGCCTCCCTGATCGGCTTCGAGCGTGTACGTGTTTTCGTCGTCGTTCGTGGCTGGTCCGTTATCTTCTACCACATAGGTCTCGGTCGTTTCCTGCGCATCATTGCTGGCGTCGGGCTTCACGTCTTCGGCTCCGCGCAGGGAAGCGTCTGACGTTTCGTACGTTTTTTCGGTATATCCCTGAAGGCTCCGCTCTTCGTCGCTGCTGTAGCGATTGCGAAGCTGTTCGTCCATCACATCGTCGTCGGTGTCGCCCATTGGCGTCAGTTTTCCGTCGACAAGTTTGACCATATTTGTTTCGGCCTGATCGGCACCGAACATCGTTTCGGCATTTTCATTAGAGACCAGGTTGGCTTGTTGAGAGCCGTCGGAAGATGCTGAAGAGGCAGCCATAGCGTAGGTTTTGTTGAGTTTATATATCAGACAAAACCCCGCCTGTACCGAAAGGTTTACGCGGCTTATTTAAGGGGGCGAAGTGTAAGCGGGGCAGGGCTTTCAGGTACGTCCTGTGTCTTGCGTACCTCGCCCGATTGCTTCCGGTTCTGATCGAAGAGCCAGGGGAGCAGGCGGGCGTCGGCAAAGGCTTCACGCCAGGTCGACCGCCCGGCCCGTTCATACTCGGTGTACTTAGGCTCAGCTTTCAACGTTCTGAGGCGATTGGCAAGGATTTGCGAGAGGCTGACGGGTATGATCGGGTCGTCCTGACTATGGAAAAGCCAGACGGGCACCTTTCTGGCGTATTTATCGCAAACAGTAATATCGCCTCCCCCGCAAATAGGAACGGCTGCGGCAAACAGACCGGGCCGCATCGCCAGGGCTTCCAGGGTGCCGAATCCGCCCATCGAGAGGCCCACGATATACACTCGATTCTTATCGATATGCTCGTCGGCAATCAGGCGGTCGATCAGGGCGAGGGTGGCACGCAGGGGCTCGCTCGCCTGTTTGCCATATTTCCCCAGTTGAACATCTTCGCCGGGATTTTTCAGAAAGCCAAAGGTGCTCCAGTTGTCAGGCTTGGGACACTGCGGAAAAACAACGTACGATTGGAAGCGCAGCCGATTGTCGAAGCTGGCAAATACGGCACCACCGGTAAGCAGTTGCCGCTCATTATCGGTCCCTTTTTCGCCCGCTCCATGCAGCACAACCACCAATGGATATTTCATTTTGGTGTCTTTTTCCAGCGGCTCCAGCATCCGGTAGGGGAGGGTATAGTCGCGCCGAAAAACAAAGTTCTTCTTCAGATAGAGCGTACTATCGGCAACGGAGAAAGGGGCCGTAGGCTGAGCTGATACGGAGAAGGTAAGACCGCAAAGGAAGTAGAACAGGTAGGTACAGAATCGAGTCATTGAGCGAACTGATCGGAGGGTGGAGTGTCTAGTGCGTTGGTGGTTCTACTGGCTCTGATTTTTTGGCCTAAATGAACAGTTCTATAAACAGGACAGTTGCCCGTATGTTCATGACCACCAAACTACGCCAAATTCTGACTGGTCCGGCTTTGCTGGGTCTCCTGCTATCGGCCCTACCAGTGCTGATGAGTTCGTACATCACATATTATGCCGTAATGCACGAAACGCAGATTGCTGCCTTCACTTCTTCTGAGTGGGCGTTGGCCACTGTCGTCTGTTGTTTAGGCTGTGCCTTTGCATTGATGCTTCCCACACCGCTGGCCCTTATTTTTGGGTACTTCCTGGGCTGGAAGGCAACACTGCCCCTGTTTGTCATCAATATGGCGGCCATTTTGCTGGTCAACCTGGTTGTTCGTCGGCTGGATCACGACCGTGTTCGACGGATGATTGAACAGAATCCCAAAGCGGCCCGCGTTCTGGACCGTATCCGCGATCGGGAATTGCTCTTTATTTTCTTCGCGAAATTATCGCCTGCCCTGCCTTTTTCGCTGACCAACATGGTGTTTTCACTGTCAGGTGCGAGTCTGCGCAACATCCTGCTGGGGGGCTTTCTGGGCATGGTTCCCCGCACGCTACTCGCCATCTGGACAGGTGCCGAAGCGCACCACATACGTACCCTGCTGGATAACCCGAACGAAGGAAGCCACACGCAGATCATAGTCATCGCCCTCCTCATCGTTTCTATGGGCGGCCTGATTTCCGTACTCAGCAAAGCACTGGCAAAATGAGAGAGTAGCAAACCATAAACTCATTTCACGGTTTAACCAGGATTTTACCCCAGCGGCCGGGGGCGTCGGCATGTTCAACGGCTTTCTTGATGTCATCGAGGCTGTAGGTAGCTTCGACGGGCA
The DNA here is from genome assembly GCF_964250085.1 of uncultured Fibrella sp. Classification (NCBI taxonomy): domain Bacteria; kingdom Pseudomonadati; phylum Bacteroidota; class Cytophagia; order Cytophagales; family Spirosomataceae; genus Fibrella; species uncultured Fibrella sp. Next base: position 446,073 of record NZ_CAXUEC010000001.1, read on the forward strand.
TTTTTATCTGGCCTGATGCCAGCATACCAATCACTTCGCCCGCTACCCGTTGCCGCGTTTTGGCATCGACGCGACGCATCCAGTCGGTTAGCCAGAACCCTTTGATGGTCAGCTCCCGGAAGATGATCAGCCCGGCATTAAATGTCGGGTCCTGCATACTCAACAGGCCGTATATCAATAGCTTACCGCCTCTGCCGAGACACTTCAGCGCTTCGGATGCCGTATGGCCACCCACCGCGTCGAGGACGCAGGCTACGCCCTGTCCGTCGGTGATCTGCTTTGTCCGGGCCGCCATGTTGTCGGTTTCGGTGTTGATAATCTCGGTAAGGCCAAGGGCGGTGAGTTCGTCGTTCAGGTCGTTGTGGCGAACGGTGCCGATTGTTTTTATGCCCCGTTGCTTACAGAGCTGAATCGCCATTTTGCCAAACGCCGACGCACATGCCGTGATCATCAGCCAGCTACCAGCCGCTACACCCGCCTCTTCTACCATTGCGAAGGCAGTAAACGGGTTGACAAATAATTGCGCTGCCACGTCGTCGGGCATTTCGTCGGGAACAGGAATCAGGGCTTTGTGATGCGTAATCGCGTATTCCGACCACGTACCTACGCCCGTGAAACTCACCCGCTGACCAACTTCCATCTCAACGCCTTCGCCTACCGCGTCGATCACGCCCATACCCTCAAATCCAGCACCCGACGGCAACTGAGGACGGATGCCGTACAGGTTTTGCACAAACATGATATCGGACGGGTTGATCGGGCTCACGCCAACGCGGATACGTACCTCGCCCGCACCCGGTTCAGGTACGTCTTTTTCAACTGCTTTAAGAATGTCGGCCGGTTTGCCGGTTTGTTCGAACTGAATGGTCTTCATGGTAGAAAGGTAACTGCAACGTTGTGAAGAGGCGTGGATAGATACAAAGTAGTAATCCAATGGCCGTACAGACTTTGGAGCGGAAACAAATTGACGTGTATATTGGCTGAAAATTACCCTAAATTATCTCAAATAGAGACTATTCCCGGCCTTAACGCGCCTTTTTCTATGCAAACTTCTCCCTTTCTTGGCGAACTGATCGGCACGATGGTGCTTATACTTCTGGGTAACGGAGTGGTCGCCAACGTAGTACTTCGACAAACGAAAGGGGCCGATGGTGGGTGGATCGTGATTACCACAGGTTGGGCTTTTGCCGTGACAATGGGTGTTTTCGTGGCCAAGTCTTTCGGCAGTATCGATGCCCACCTGAACCCGGCCGTTACCGTTGCCTTTGCCGTGGCAACCAATGACTACAGCCACATGGTACCGTTTATTTCAGCGCAAATGATGGGGGCCTTTCTCGGCGCTGTGCTGGTGTGGCTTATCTACCTGCCCCACTGGCGCGTCACCCCCGATCCCGGTGCCAAACTGGCTGTTTTTAGCACCGGGCCTGCTATTCGGCAACCGGGCGCTAACCTGCTGAGTGAACTCATCAGTACACTGGTTCTGATTCTGGGCCTGGCAGGTATTTCGTCGAAAGCGCTGGGCGTACTGGCCATTGGCGTAGGGCCTTACCTGGTCGGCGTGCTGGTCTGGAGTATTGGCTTGTCGCTGGGCGGCACCACGGGGTATGCCATGAGCCCCGCCCGGGATCTGAGCCCTCGAATAGCCCACGCCCTGCTGCCCATTCCCGGCAAAGGATCGTCAGACTGGGCCTATGCCTGGGTGCCGGTGGTTGGGCCACTAGTTGGCGCGGCAATTGGCGGGCTGCTCATCCGGCTATTTGCCTTGTAAATTTAAGGATTCAGGGAAGGCAAAAACGTACCTTTGTCGTTATGGCTTTTATCCAAACCGATACCTATACCCTTCATAGCTACGAATGCGATGCTACCGGGCGGCTGAGCGTGCCTGCACTGATGAACCTGATGCAGGAGTCGGCCAATCGAAATGCCGATGATTATGGCATCGGCAGCGGTACGCTTCAGGCACAGGGGCTCGGCTGGATGCTCATGCGCTTCGGGTTGACAATGCATCAGTGCCCAACTAACGGGCAGATAATCAGCGTAGTAACGTACCCAACGTTCGTTGAGAAGTTTTTTGTCTACCGCGATTTTCGCGTGCTGGCCGACGATGGAACGTTGCTGGCCGAAGCCAGCAGCACCTGGCTGGTGTTCGACACGGCCAAGCGCGGCATTATTCCCGTTCCCGGTTTCATCCGCTCGCTGTCGCCCCCCGAGGTGGTCGATGTGTCGCCGAAGCTACCGTTGAAACCTGCGTATCAAACGGTTGACTTTTCGGCAACGCCCGCCGACCAGGTCACGGTAGGCTGGTTCGATATCGATGCCAATCAGCATGTCAATAACGTGGTTTATATCCGTTGGCTGCTCGAACAACTCCCCGATACCATCCTCCAAACGCAGAAGTTGGCCGAACTCGACGTGGTGTATCGCACCGAAACGCATTGGCGCGAGCAGATCGATGTGCAAAACCTGCCAACCGAGCCAGGTACGTTCGTTCACCGGCTTGCCCATGCCGAAACGGGCAAAGAGGTCTTGCTGGCCCAAACCGTATGGCGGTAGATCGGTCGGTAACGTTCTTTCCTGACTGACGCGATCCAAAAGGGTGTGCGATGATAAGCCGTTTTACCCGCTGCGGATACTACAGCGATTTATCTGACGGGCTACACACCGTTTACAGACAGTATGTTACCGGGCAGAACGCCATCTATAGTCTACAGGCGGCGTTCTGCCCATATGGCTATGGCCGGTATGAATCTAGTTATGTCAATAAATAAGCTTACCGTTTGCCTACTCGCTCTGATCGGCACGTTTGGCCTGCATCAACGTGCACAGGCTCAGAAACAACTCGTCGATCTGGTTAATCCGCTGGTCGACGCGGCCAATTCGCGCTGGTTCTTTTTCAATTCGGCGTCACGTCCGTTCGGCATGGTCAATCTCAGCCCCGATAACGGCGTCAATGCCGATTGGGGGGCGGGCTATCGCTACCATCTGGATAGTATCAAGTGCTTTAGCCACGTACACGGCTGGCAGTTGTCGGGTGTGCCGGTGATGCCCACAACCGGGGAATTCAAGGGGCATTTAGGCTCGGAGCAGTACGGTTCCCAATTTTCGCACGCGAAAGAAATCGTGAAAGCGGGCTACCACAAAGTGGTGCTGGAAGCTTACAACATCACCGCCGAACTAACGTCGACTACACGCGTTGGCTTTCATAAATACACGTACCCAGCCTCGGCGCAAAGCCATATCCTATTTGATTTTTCCACTTTTTTGGGGCCGTCAGATACGCAGGAAGGGCATGTGAAAAAGGTTAGCAATCAGGAGATCGAAGGCTACGCGATTATGGCTCCAACCATTCGACGACCCAAAACGCTGACCGTATTCTTCGTCGCCGTGTTCGACAAACCGTTCGATTTGTTCAGGGGCTGGCGGAAGGGTAAACTGGAAGCGATCAACGATAGGATCGAAGGGGAGCACGTAGGAACGTACCTGAGCTTCGAAACCAAAGCGGGCGAGGTTCGCAAAATGAAAGTGGCCATTTCGTACGTTAGCGAAGAACAGGCCCGCATTAATCTCAAGGCCGAACTGCCGCATTGGAATTTTGAAAAAACGGTGCAGGAGAGCCGCGCCGACTGGAACAACTGGCTGAGCCGCATTGCTGTTCAGGGCGGCAGCGATACCACGCGCAGCCGCTTTTACACCGACCTCTGGCACGCCTTGCAGGGTCGGCGCATCATCTCCGACGTGAACGGAAAGTACAGCGACATGACCGGTCCCGAACGACGAATCAGGCAGATTCCGCTGGATGCCAACGGCAAACCCAGGTTCAATCACCATAATTTCGATGCCATGTGGGGTGCGCAGTGGTCGCTCAATACGCTCTGGCACCTGGTGTATCCTGAGGTGACGGAGTCGTTCGTTAATTCGATGCTGCTTATGTACGACGATGGCGGCCTGATTCCGCGCGGACCGGCGGGTGGCAACTACACCTTCGTGATGACGGGTGCCTCGTCGACACCCTTCATCGTGAGCGCCTACCTGAAAGGAATCCGGGGGTTTGATCAGAACAAAGCCTATGAGGGGATGCGCAAAAATCATTTTCCCGGTGGATTGATGAGCAAAGCTGGCTACGAGCACAACACGTTCAAAGGCGGAGGCATCGAATTTTACATGGAGCGTGGGTACGTGCCGCATCCGATGAGCAAAACCCGTTACGGCTTCCATCAGGACGGCTCCACGCAGACGCTGGAATACGCCTATCAGGATTATACGCTGGCGCAGATGGCCAAATCGCTTGGGAAAACCGACGATTACGGCCTGTTTATGAAGCGGGCGCAGAACTACAAAAACATCTACAACCCCGATATTGGCTGGATGTGGAACCGGACGCTGGACGGAAAATGGGCTGAACCTGTTGACATTCTGCGTTATGATAATGGTTGGGAAGAAGGTAACGCGGCCCAGTATACCTGGTTTGTACCCCACGATGTGCAGGGCCTGATTAACCTGATGGGCGGCCGGGAAGCGTTCGTCAGCAAGCTGAACGGCTCATTCAAGAAGGCACAAACGCATGATTTTGTGACGGGAAAAACGCATGCCAGCGAGAACCAGGAAGAGGCCCGCCGGATATTCATCAACTACGGCAACCAGCCCTGCATGCAAACGGCCTGGCTCTTCAACTACGCCGGGTCACCCTGGCTAACCCAGTACTGGACGCGGCAGGTGGTAGAGAAAGTATACAGCGGCATCTCGCCCGATTATGGCTACAGTGGCGACGAAGACCAGGGGCTCATGGGTAGCCTGTCGGTGTTGTTGAAAACGGGTCTATTTTCAACCAACGGCGGCACAACACCCGACCCGTTCTACGAAATCACCAGCCCGATTTTCAACAAGGTCACCATCAAGCTCAATCCAAAATACTACAAGGGCAAACAGTTCGTGATCGACGCCCGGAATAACTCGGCCCGAAACGTGTACATTCAGTCGGCCACATTGAATGGTCAGCCCCTCGACCACCCGTGGCTGCTGCATAATACGGTTGTCAACGGTGGTACGCTGACGCTTCAGTTGGGTGATAAACCAAACAAAGCCTGGGGCAGCAAGCCCGAACAGGCACCTGCCTCCATGTCGGCACCGCCGAAATAATAATGTACGCTTTGGGTGGGGTTATGAAAAGGATAAATCGGCCACGGTTGACTTTACCAGAATAGGATTGCCGGAACGTACCCACCGCGGATTAGGCGCGGCCAATGGATGTAGTCCTCCTTTTCAGTTCATTAGAATCGATATTCGGCATTTCGGCGTTATAAGGCTGCGGCTTTCCCCGGCAAAAAAGAGTTATATCAACATGGCTACCAAAAGATCTTACACACTGGCATTTGCTTCACTGCTGGCACTAACTACCGTTCTGGCCGGGTTCAACATCGCTTCGTTTGAGGAGCCCCGAATTTCGCTTGAAAACTACAAGGTAGAAGACGGTTTTACGCTGAGCCTGATTGCGTCTGAATCGGTATTGAAGGCACCCGTCAGTATGGATTTTGACGATAAAGGCCGGATATGGGTGGTCGAAATGATTGGTTACATGCCCAACCTCGAAGGGCTGGGTGAGGAAGACCCGACCGGCAAAATTTCCATTCTGGAAGACAGAGATAAAGATGGCGTTGCCGACCACGCGAAAGTATTTCTGGATAAGCTTGTGCTGCCCAGAGCCTTGGCGCTTGTTTATGGTGGCTTATTATACGTCGATGGACCAAAACTTTGGTTCGTGGACATAAAAAATGATAAACCCGGCAAAAAAACGCTGGTCGATCCGGTGTATGCTGAGGGGGGAAATGTGGAGCATTCGTCTAACGGATTAATGATGAACATCGATAACTGGATCTACAATGCGAACTACAATTTCAGGTATCAGCTAAGAAACGGCAAATGGATAAAAGAGCCCACCACCGACCGGGGGCAATGGGGCATAACGAAAGATAATTTCGGGCGGCTTTATTACAATAATAACTCTACCAATTTGCAGGGTGATTATGTGCTACCCAATAAAGTAATTCGAAATAAATATTACAAACCGGTCATCTCGGAACATCAACGGCTGGCTAGCAATCGGGTCTATCCCATTCATCAAACATCCGTCAATCGGGGGTATCAGGCCGGGGTTTTAGACGAAAAAGGATTTTTGAAAGACGTGACGGCGGCCTGCGGCCCGTTGGTGTATCGCGGGGCAGCTTTCCCGGAAGACTACAATCAGAATGCGTTTGTCTGCGTGCCCGAAGCCAACCTCATCAAACGGAACATTCTGCATTTCGATGGCAACAAAACAACGGCTAGTCAGGCTGTAGAAGGAAGAGAGTTTATTGCCTCGACCGACGAAGGTTTCCGGCCGGTGAATCTGTTCAATGGTCCCGATGGCGCTATCTATGTGGTTGATATGCACCGGGGTATCATTCAGCACAAGGCTTATATTTCGCAGTACCTGACTGAACAGCTTGCCGGTAAAAAACTGGATACCTTGCAGAATGCGGGACGTATTCTGAAAATCACCAGCAACTCAGCCAAGCTAAATCCGGTCCCCGATTTGTCGAAGGCATCGGCAAAAGAACTGGTTTCCCTGCTCAGTAGCCCGAATGGCTGGTTGCGAGACCGCGCCCAGCAATTACTGATTCAAAAGAAAGACCTCACGGTGGTTGGTCAGTTAACCAGTTTGGCCAAAGCAGATAATCCGTTTGCAACGGCTATTCACGCTTTGTATGTGCTGGACGGCCTGAACGCCCTGTCGTTTACATCAGTGGGCGATATTATCAATCAATCGAAACAACCCGAAACGATTGCTCATGCGCTGGGACTTCTGGAGCGATTTGCCGCGCCACAGCAGGTGTCTAAAATGAAGGCGATGAGCACACAGTTGGTCGCTCGAAACAACGAAACAATTGACCTCTATTTGTCCATGTCGCTGAATCCGTGGCTCAAACTTTCGGAGGCGACCTTTCTACCTTTTCTCGCTGAAATTGATAAAAAATATGCCACTAAACCCATCTTCCAGGAAGCACTTGTTAGCGGCCTTGACGGTGAAGAAGAGCGTTTTCTGGCGTCGATGAATCCCAGCGATTTACTGAAAGACAAATTGACGGCTACGATAATCAAGCGGCAGAAAAAAGAAATGAATTCGATTTATGTGGTCGAAAAAAACGAAGTGGATAATCGGACAAAAGGCTTAAAATTATTCAGAAGTATTTGCGCTACCTGCCACGGTCCCGACGGAAAAGGAATTCAGGATCTGGCACCACCGCTCAAAGGTTCCGAATATATCGATGGCTCCATGAAGCGGCTGGCGGCTATTATTTTGCACGGTGTCAGCGGGCCGATTCATGTTAACGGAAAGCTGTACCAGTTGAACAATGAAATGCCCGCACTGATCAATAATAAAGAGATTAGCGACCAGGATATCGTCGATATTATTCAGTATACCCAAAATGCGCTTGCCAAAGAAGGGAAAAGTATTTCGGCCAGAGATGTGAAGAAGTTGCGGGATAAAAAGCCAGCAGGCAGTGGTATCTGGACCGAGAAAGAACTGCTCGGAGACGATTTTGATAAATAAGCACTTCGTTCTGGCACAACACCTGCATGATGGCATCCCGGACGGTATATAAACTCCTGGTTCGTTCGCTGTTGCTGACGCTGGGCATGCTCCTTATCTGGTGGGGACTGGACTCGTTTTTCACCGGCGACGTTTGGCGTGGTATGGAGGTGAGTAAATCGGCACTGACGGTTGAATACTGCGAATTCAACCATGTCGACCGGTTTTTTCATCAACCCATGAACACATATTCAAACCTGGCCTATTTCTTTTTCGGGGTGCTGATTCTGCAAATTGCGTTTCAGGATAGACGTACCCAGGGAATCGAGCATCAGAACAGGCTGGCGTCGTTTCCACTCTTATCGGCGCTGTTGGGCGTCTGCTTCATATACCTGAGCCTCGGCAGCGCCTTTTTTCACGCATCGCTCACCTGGCTAGGGCAGCGCGTTGATATGAACGGAACCTACGGCCTGACCCTCGTGCTGGTCAGCATCGGGCTGTATCATGTCCTGCACACCATCCGATTTACGCAGCGTATCAAGAACGTCTGGATAGTAGGATTGGTGATTCTTATCTTCTTGTTTTTAAAGATCGCATTGTTGGTAACAAGTTCGGTTTTGTTGCCATCGCTGATCCTGTCACTGCTGCTATGCATAGCCATCAATTATGGACAGTTCCGGAAAGAGCGGTCCGCCCTTTTGGCCATTGCCAGCCTCGTGTTGATGGTTGTCGCGGTTCGGTTTCGTACGCTGGATGTGCAGAAAATCGGCTGCGATCCGCATTCACTGGTGCAGGGGCATTCCATATGGCATCTGTTGATTGCGATGAGCAGTGCCTGTAGTTACGCCTTCTTTCGATTTGCTAAAAAATAGCCTTATCATTTGTTGACATGAAACGTAACCAATTGATCGTTAGTACACTGGCTCTGTCTGCGTTTGTTTACGCCTGCAAGGTGCAGATGGCAACAAAAACGGCAGTTTCCAATCCGGTTACGGAGGCGGTGGCCGTTGTTCCAACGGTGAACGGTGATAGCATACAGCCGCTGGCACCCTTTTCAATCACTCCGCTGACACCCGAGCAAAGCCAGCGGGCGTTTGTGCTCCCGGCCGGTTACCATATGGAACTGGTGGCGAGTGAACCCATGATTACCGAACCCGTGGCCCTTGCCTGGGACGGTAACGCCCGCCTGTATGTGGCCCAGATGGAGACCTACACGCAGGACGCAGACGGCACCGGAACCAAGGATAAGAAAAGCCGGGTGATGCTGTTGGAAGATACCAACAACGATGGTAAAATGGACAAAAGCACGGTGTTCATCAAAGACCTGATGCTGCCGCGCATGCTGCTCTGCGTGAACCACGAACTGCTTGTCAACGAGACCGATACGTACGATATCTATAGCTATACAGACACCAATGGCGATGGCGTGGCCGACGCTAAAAGAGCCGTGTACGAGCTTGGAAAAGTGGCCCCCGGTAATCTGGAACACCAGCGTAGCGGCCTGGACTGGAACCTCGACAATTATATCTACCAAACCGTTGACCCGATCCGGTTCAGGTACGTTGGCGGGATGCTCAAAGCCGATTCGCTGCATAGTGGCTCCAACGGGCAGTGGGGCCTGACACATGACAATTACGGACGGCTGTTCTATAGCCGGGGCGGCGGCGAAAACGCAGGTTCTGGCTTCCAGATCAACCCGAAATATGGCGCGCTCGAATTTGCCGACGCCTATAATGAAGAAACATTCAGCCCCGTCTGGTCGCGGATCTCAAACCCTGAAGTGCAGGGTGGTGCCCCTCGTTTGCGGCCAGATAGCACGCTGAATCACTTTACGTCGGGCAATGGTCAGTCTATTTTCCGGGGCGACCGCCTGCCCGCCGATCTGGTGGGCGATTACCTGATCAACGAACCCGTGGCGCGTATCATCCGGCGGGCTCATGTGGTCAATCGGGAGGGGAAGACGTACCTGGAAAACGTGTATACCCACAAGGAATTTATTGCCAGTACCGACTTCTTTTTCAGGCCCGTGAATACCTACACCGGCCCCGACGGCCTGCTGTACATCATCGACATGAACCGGGGCGTAATTCAGGAGTCGAACTGGACGAAGAAGGGGACGTTTCTGCGGGGTAAAATCGATCAGTATGATCTGGCAAAAGTGAATCAGCGTGGTCGTATCTGGCGGTTGGTGCACGACGGATTCAAACCCGGTCCCAAACCCAACATGTTGGACGTACCGGCCGCCGAGCTGGTGAAGCATCTGGACCACGCCAACGGCTGGTGGCGAGATAACGCCCAGAAACAGATCATTCTGCTGGGCGACAAGTCCGTTATCCCGACCCTGAAACAGATGGCGATTGGTCAGCAAAAGGCATCGGCGTTGGGCCGCTTACACGCCTTATGGACGCTTGAGGGCCTGGATGCTATCGATAAAGACTTATTGATGACAACGATGACCGATGCCGACGCGCAGGTTAGACGCGCCTCTGTCTGGATCAGCGAGCGATACCTGAAGCAAAACGATACCGACATGATTGCCCGCGTTGGTAGCCTGGCTAATGATGAAAGTTACGACGTTAAAACTCAACTGGTTCTTTCATTGGGAGCCAACAAAAACGACCGCGCCCGGCAGGTGGTTCAGGATATTCTGGCCCGGAACCCGACCAGTCAGATGCTGGCCCGCGCCAAAAACAGCATCGATAAAAACGAAGACGCCAAGGTCTACGGCATGAAGCTAGCCAGCTTCACCCCACCAGAACGGAAGATGATTATGGCGGGCAGCGAAATATATAAAGGCATGTGTTCGCCCTGCCACGGGGGCGATGGCAATGGCTTGCCCACCAACGCCGCCCCGGCCCTGAGGGGAGCCAAACACCTGAATCATGATCGTGACTTCGCCATCAGGATTCTTCTGCACGGTTTGAAAGGCCCCATTGAAGGAAAGTCGTATCCAAGCGAAATGGCATCCATGAAAGATAACTCCGACGAATGGATTGCTTCAGTGGTCAGCTACATTCGCTACGAGTTCGTGGGGACGTCGGCGCGGGCCATCAAGGGCCGACAATCAGCGTTGGTGCATCCCGACGAGATCAGGAAAGTTCGGGAGGCTTATGATTCGTCACGGGAAGCCTGGACAATCGATGAGCTGGAAAAGGCCCTGCTGCCACCACCGGCTCCAAAGTAACTTTGAGCAGAACAGCCCCAGGTACGTTGTCAGTTGAACCGCCAACGTACCTGGAGCTTCGCTTCTGTTTTATGTGGCGCGGTAATCAGGTTCAGATCCGAGCCGATATCCGGCTGATTGCTGATGTCGGTGCGGGCGTAGCGCATCCAGATGTCGAGGTGTTTGTTGACTTGATACCGAGCCAGCACGTAATGCCGGATGCCCCGGTCGAAGTAGGCGGGAAACGAAAACGCGTACAGCACATCCCGCTCGTAGGCGTACTGTCGGCTGTCGTAATCGTCGGTGCCAAACAAGGCTACCCGGCCGCTCAGGCTCAGTCGTCCCCGTTCATAGGTAACATCCTGCATAACTGCGAAGCCCGCCGAACTGGTTGCCGATGAAGCGTACCCGAACGTACCTGCCTGTAGGCGGGAGCGCATGGTCAGGCCGGGCGCAACGGTGTAGTCGGCCGTGAGGGCGAGGCTGCGGCGGGTGGTTTGTCCTATTTCCTTCGGTGTGGTTTTATTGTCGGGTTTATTTTTCTGTTTATGCTCGTCGTGGAAAATGAGCGAGAAACGCGTTTGCCGACTGGGCAGGTACGTGGCCGTCAGCAGGTAATCAAACCCGCCGGACGGACCATCAATCAGGTATTTCCACCACGGAAAGCGAAACCCGTCGACGAAGCCGCTGAGCGTTAGTTTCCGGTAAACACTATACTTCACGCCGCCGTAAACACCCGTTTCATTGATTGTTCGGCTACCTTCGCTAAAGGCGTTGGCGTAAAAACTGTGAAAATTCCGGTCGTAATGCCGCACTAGCACCGCCAGATCGAGGTGGCTGCTCAGGCTGGTCAATACGCCCGCCACGGCGCCAATGCCGCCGCTGTTCGTCACAGAACCACTGCTTCGGGCCACTTCGCCAAACAGATTCATGTTTCGCCAAACGTACCCGGCGTGTAGGCCAATGACCAGGTTCTGCCTGCCCACAAATTCGTACTCGTTGTAAGTCAAGTCGCGCTTTTGCAGTTTGGTGTCGAAACTGGTTCGTAACACAGTCAGCCCCAGTTGAAACGAAAGAGTATGGTAATGAAGATGACTGCCCAAATTCGTTTCGGCAACCGCCCGTAAATCGAGTAAGTCGCTGCTGGTTTGGTGCAGACCCGACGTACCGAACGACGTTACCACGTTCTCGTCAAGTGGCGTTTTACCGGTTGCAACATTGGCGTCGCGGCGATTTCTGGCAGCAATAAGCGTTAAATCCAGACTGGGCAGGAGGCTGTAGGTAGCGGAAATGCCCCGTAAATAACCGTATTCTGTCAGTGACGTGTAGGGTCGTGCACCCAGCGTAGGCCGTCGAACGGTGAGAATCGTTTCGGCATTCTTCCCCAGCGAAAAGCCCGCCGACAGGATAAGGCCCTGCCCAATCTGCTGCTGAAAATCGCCAATAATCACATTCCGCCAGTGGCCCCGCTTCTGAATTTGAGCATGAAACGATACGTAATCGATGCCATACTGCCGGGTAGCCGGGTTCCAGCGAAAGGCCTCGCCGGGGTCTTGCTCCAGGGTAATTCCCACGCTATAAAACCCCGGACGGCTATTTCTGTACCGTACATACCACTGGCCCGGACTACCCTGATAGCGTAGCGGTAACCGGTCCGCCGGTGCGGTACCTGATTTGCTGGGAATAGCTTCTGAGAAGCCTTTTTGTTCCTCCAGAACCCGTTCGTAACGGGCAATCAGGTAGTTGTCGGTTGGCGCGGGTAGGTTGGCCGTTAGGGCATCTGACCGGATCGTTACGAAGGGTTTTACGCGCAGAATGCCGGAGACGTCGAAGTTGGGTACAGCCTGTAACTCGGCAACGGCCAGCAAATCGCCGTTGGTTTCCCGATACCCCAGCAGGCTGCTTATCTGGCGTTCTGTAAAGAGTAACGTGGCCGAAAGCTCATCGCGGCTGGCTCGGTTCAGGTCGAGTGGGTTACTGTATAACTGGGCCAGATTATCGAAAACGGCCTGATAATCTGTGCCGTCTGTTTGTACCGGAAACAGATCCTGAAACAGGCGATTCAAGGCATCGTCGGAGCGGATACTTGACCGGGCTGCGGCAGACGAACCACGGGGAGAAGCGATTGGCTGGGCTTGCGGAAAGACAGGCGTACTAATCAACCAGCTTACCAGTAGAGAGTATATACGAAAAGTCAACGTAGGTAGCGTTCGGTGGTGGCACGAAAGCTAATTCATTGACATACAGAAGGCAAACAGATGAAAAAAGTTTATAATTTTTCGGTCAGGATTTTGAGAATAAGTGCTTGTGTGACCTTCACATCTGAAATATCCTGACGTACTCCGTTGAACTGTTGGTTCATATCATCACGAAGATGATCAATACGAAGATTAGTTTCATCAACGCGCAGATTAGTCTCGTCAATGCGCAGATTAGTTTCGTCAATGCGCCTATTCGTTGATTCGTGATTTTGCTGCGCCTGTTCGCGATCTTTTTGAAACTCCACCGTTAAAGTAGCCAGTCCTTTAGCTACGGTTTCCAGTAGTTTACCGTCTTCGACTGCATGAGCCTCTAACTGATCAATTCGCTGTTCGATGTACAATGCCATAAATCAAATATACGACAAAGCAGCTACAGCAACGCACTTGCCGGTTCGTTATGCCATGCGATTTACGATGTACACTCTCATCGTGGTATTGCACAATTTATACTTGTCTGCGCTACATTTGCGTAATCGTATGCATGCATACTACTTGTAGTGTAAAACCTGACATTAACTATGGCCAACGCCTTCATATACGACGCCGTCAGAACCCCGCGTGGGCGCGGCAAGAGCGACGGATCGCTCCACGATATTCAGCCTATTTCGTTGTTGACCAGCGTGTTGCGAAACATCCGTGACCGGAATGGCCTGGATACCCGCCTGGTCGATGATGTTATCATGGGTTGCGTAACACCGATGGGCGAGCAGGGGGCCGACATTGCCCGCACGGCTGTTCTCGAGGCTGGCTATGCTGAATCGGTAGCGGGTGTGCAACTGAACCGCTTCTGCTCGTCGGGGCTGGAAGCGATCAATCAGGCGGCAGCCTACGTGATGTCGGGGCAGGTAGATGCCATCATTGCCGGGGGCGTCGAGTCGATGTCGCGGGTGCCGATGGGTTCCGATGGCGGTGCCATTTTCATGAATCCGCAGATAGTGGCGCAGCATAACATCGTGCCGCAGGGAATCTCTGCCGACCTTATTGCCACGCGGCAGGGCTACTCACGGAACGACGTCGATGCATTTGCGGCCGAGTCGTACCGACGGGCCGAGGTGGCACAACGCGAAAATCGATTCCAGAAAACGTTGGTGCCGTATAAAGACGAGATTGGTATAACGGTGCTCGACCGCGACGAAGGGGTACGTCCGGGCACTACTATAGAGACATTGGGCAAGCTGAAACCCGCGTTTGAAACAATGGGCCAGATGGGCCTGGATGCGTTGGCACTGCTGAAATACGCCGACCTGAACCAGATTAACCACGTGCACCATGCCGGTAATTCGTCGCAGATTGTCGACGGTGCGGCCGGAGTGCTGGTTGGCAGCGAAGCGTTTGGGCAGGCATCCGGGCTGAAGCCTCGCGCCCGCATTGTTGCTTTCGCCATTGTGGGGTCCGAACCCACGATCATGCTCACTGGCCCTGTTCCGGCTACGCATAAGGTGTTGAAAAAGGCCGGTATGAGTATCAACGACATCGACCTGTTTGAAGTCAATGAAGCGTTTGCCGCCGTACCGCTGCTGTTCATGGAGGAATTTGGCGTAGACCATAGTCAGGTAAATATCAGCGGTGGTGCCATTGCGCTGGGGCATCCGCTGGGAGCTACCGGGGCCATCATTTCGGCCACACTGCTCGATGAACTGGAGCGCACCGGCAAACAGTTCGGCCTGTCGACTCTCTGCATCGGCGGCGGTATGGGCATCGCTACCATCTTTGAACGTCTTAACTAACTAAATAATAAACAATTACCAATGAACAATGATCAGTAATGAGTTGAGGACTGCTCCCGAGCGAAGCCATTGATGATTGTTTATTGATAATTGTTTATTGACAAACTTATGATCAACTACACCGTAGAGCAAAACGTGGCTGTCATCCGCTGGAACATGACCAGCAGCCCGATGAACGTGCTCAACGACGAGTCTATTCCTCAGTTTGAGGAGGCACTCAATAAAGCCTACGCCGATGAGTCGGTGAAAGGTATCATCATCACGTCGGATAAGCCGGAGTTTGTGGCCGGGGCCGATCTGAAAATGATCCTTCGCAACAACGATCAGCCTCCCGCCGAGATGTTGAAGGTGTCGGTAGAATTAAACCGCATTTTCCGGCGCATCGAAACGAGTGGTAAGCCAACCGTAGCGGCCATCAACGGCACGGCACTGGGCGGTGGCTACGAAATCTGCCTCGCCTGTCATCACCGAATCGCCCTGAGTAATCCGAAAACGCAGATTGGCCTGGTCGAGGTAACCATCGGCTTGCTGCCGGGCGGCGGCGGAACGCAGCGGCTACCGCGCATGATCGGCATGCAGGCGGCCCTGCCCTTGCTGGTCGAAGGCAAAAAACTGAACGTACCTGACGCGCTGAAAAACGGCCTGATCGACGACGTTGCCGAAACACCCACAACGTTGATGGATAAGGCACGTACCTGGATTCTGGCCAATCCGCAACCGATCAAACCCTGGGATCAGGTCGATAGAAAGACGGGCAAAATTGTAGCGCGGGATGCTTTTAAGGTGCCGGGCGGTAACGTGCAAAGCCCAATTGGTGCGCAGACGTTTGCGGCTGGTACGGCCATGCTGATGGATAAAACCAAAGGCAACTACCCCGCGCCGCTGGCCATTATGTCGTGCGTGTATGAAGGCCTGCAAGTGAACATCGACCGGGCGCTGGTGATCGAAGCGCGCTATTTTGTGAAGGTAGCTACCTCGAAGGTGGCTAAAAACCTGATCGGTACGATGTTCCTGGGTATGAATGAAGCCAACAAAGGAGCCAGTCGACCAAAAGACCAACCGAAAACAGACGTGAAGAAAGTCGGCATTCTGGGCGCAGGCATGATGGGTGCGGGTATCGCCTATGTCTCGGTGGTGGCGGGTATCGAGGTGGTTCTGAAAGATGTATCCGTTGAGGGTGCCGAAAAAGGAAAAGACTATACACGAAACCTGCTTAAAAAAGGCGTTGAACGCGGTAAAGTTGATCCCACGACGGTCGATACAATGCTGAACCGGATCAAAGCAACGGCCGATGTAGCTGACCTACAGGGCTGCGATCTCATCATCGAAGCCGTTTTCGAGAAGCAGGAACTGAAGGCAACTGTCACGAAAGAAGCCGAGCCAATGCTGGCCCCGAATGGGGTTTTCGGCTCAAATACATCGACCATACCCATTACGGGTCTGGCCGAGGCGTCGGCAAATCCGGCGAATTTCATTGGCATTCACTTTTTCTCGCCCGTCGATAAGATGATGCTGGTAGAGATCATCATGGGTAAGCAAACGTCGGATTATGCGCTGGCCGTCGCGATGGATTATACCCGCAAGATTCGGAAAACGCCCATCGTGGTCAACGACAGCCGGGGCTTTTATACCTCGCGTTGTTTTGGCACCTACACCTCCGAAGGCATGGAACTCCTGCGCGACGGTGTAAACCCGATCCTGATCGAGAATGCCGGCAAAGATGCCGGCATGCCCGTTGGTCCGCTAGCTGTGCATGACGAGGTAGCGCTGGACCTGAGCCTGAAAGTCATGACCGAGTCAGTAAAAGCAGGCGTGATGAGTAGCGATGAGCCAACGTACCTGATGGTGCAAAAGATGAACGAGTTAGGCCGAATCGGGAAGAAAGCTAAGGCTGGTTTCTACGAATACCCCGAAGACGCGCCAAAGAAACTATGGTCGGGTTTGGCCGAGTTATTCCCTGTCGCTGCTCAGCAGCCGGGCCTCGACGAAGTGAAAACAAGGCTGCTGTATCGCCAGTCTATCGAGGCGGTGCGCTGCTTTGAGGAAAACGTCGTTCGTACCAAACTCGATGGGGACCTTGGCTCTATTCTGGCCTGGGGATTTCCCGCCTATACGGGTGGTGCCCTCTCATTTGTCGATTTTGTGGGCGTAGGTACGTTCGTAGAAACGGCCGACCGGCTGGCCGATCAGTATGGCGAGCGTTTCCGCCCCACGGAAAAACTGCGTGAACGGGCTGGCGCGAAGACCCTGGCCTGAACTTACCACAAGTATGCCGCGAAGAGTAACCACTAACTGGTTGCTCTTCGGGCTTACCTCACACGAATTGAGTTTGCCGACGAAGTGCTAATTTTTAACTTGCTGTTCGTTAGGTATTTCAAGCTGCCGTCCAGAATAAGCGACCACGTGTTGCCAGCGTAGTTGGCTGGCAATGTTATGGTATGCCCGGTAGAGATTGTGAGCGGCGTGGTTGCCGTTGGCACACGCTGGCACGACCACACGCTGGGGTTATCCCAGTCGCCACTTTGCAGCGAAACCATATCGGGCGCCACCTGCACCTCTGCCTGCTGACTCACGCTACAACTCGGCAGGTTACAGGTGGCGGTATAATTGGTCGTTTGCGTTGGACTAACCACAATCGAGCTACCCGACCCCGCACCGGGAAGCCAGGCAACCGTACCCGTACAGTTCGTAACGGCCAGTGTAACACTTTGCAGACAGGTAATAGCCGAGGCCGATTGGGTGATGGTAGGCGTAGGTGGGCAACCTGGGTCAACGTAAACCAGGTAATCCTCTGCTTCGCCATAGCTTAATACATCGCAGGGCGCGTTGACGGGAGAGGAAAACTGATTTCTGATACGCATCCGGTAGGTTATTCCCTTCTGTACGTTGGCCGGTATTGTCAGTGAACCCGACACGGGCACCTTGACACCTGTTGTGGTGCCAAACACACGTTCATCCGCCTCAAACTCGTAATTCTGGTTGAAATCAATCCAGATGGCGAGTTGCTGGGCATTAAAATAGCCGAGTAAGTCAATGGTGAACGGATTCGTTGCGTTCAATGAAAGGCTCGCCACCGGACTGGGGTAGAACGTATAGTACGTGGGCGAACAACCCGAATTGTTGCTCAGCACCGTTCCATTTACGACAACTCGCTTAAGACCAATGCCATAGGTACAGCCATTGTCTGAATAGATCGGTGTGCAGTAAATCGGCGCGCCGGTAGTAAAACTTGCCTCAGCCGAGTAGCTGCCCGAGCATTCACCTGTTACACGCCAGCTATAACTCGTATTTGGCTGTAAGCCTGATAACGTGTAGCGTTGACCGATAAACGGACCAACCGTTGTCCAGTTGGCAGCGTTAGCGGGGCGATATTGTATCGTGAACTGGGTACTACCCGCGTTAGATACCCAGTACGTTGTGATGCTGGTAGCCTGCGCACTTTTCGTTCCTAAACTGATAGGTACATCGCTACCGGTAGGAATACAAGCCTTGCTAGTCACCCGGCTACGAATCAGATTGCCCGGTAATAGGCCGAAGCCGTTGGACAGGTTGATACCTGCTGAAGTCAGGTGGCAGTAGCTCATAATGGTGCCACCATTGACGGGAGCAGGCCCGGCCGCACAACCCCCTTCCGTAGTATAGCAGTTATCGATAGCGCCCCCCGGCCATGAGCAGCTTTGGGTGTGCGGCGAACCGAAATTGTGACCCATTTCATGCGATACGACCATTACTTCCCAGGAGTAATTCGGAAATTCCAGATAAGTGGTCGACAAGCCGGTGCTCAGGCCATACTTATACGTTGAGCTACAAAGCACGTCTATATAAGCGATTCCGCCGCCCAGTGCACGACCTGAAAGCAGATGCGCTAACTGATGATTTACACCCGGTGGCGGATTGGTATTCTGGTATGATTGGAAAGCGCCAAGCAGATCACTGGTGGAAGTCTGATTTACATACGGGTCGGCTACTGTCCATACCTTAATACCCGCGATGCGGATCGCGATATTCTCACGGTTATAGATAAGCGCAACCTGATTGAACAGATTGGCAACGTAGTTGGTCGTCTGGGTAACGTTTGCGCCGTTCTTAGTGTACAGATCGAAGTCGACCTCGACATAAACGTTCACAACTTTACAACTGATACTCTCCGCAACGACTACATCCTGCGTCTTCACAGGTACGTTATCTGTGTTAACGCCACACGTAAATGATCGGGGAGCAGATAGGGTATTGTCCCGATAAAGCAGGTAGCCAGTCTGAGTTGTCCGTAGTCGGCTGAGCACGCGGTTGCCGGTTTCGTCGGTAATCAAACCCGCTACTTCACCATTGGTAATGGTAATGGCTACCAGCGATTTTTCGTTGCCTTTAACAAAGCCCTGGTAAAATACGCCTTTGTTAATCGGTACGTCGACTGTGCCAGTGGCTGTACCTAGCAGGAGTTTGCTTCCCGCCGAAAACAAGTCTACCGATACCAGTTCAAGGTCTACAGAGCCGGTTTCGGTAGGTATCGAAAAGGCCAGCGCGTTGGGGCGCTCATCGACAATCCGGGTGAGCTGTTCGGTATCAACCCGTAGCGACGTTGGTAGCTTGCCGGGCAGAAAAGATGATCCCTTATAGACGGCCGTATCGGACAGGCTGAATAGCGGAAACGTCTTTACTGCCAACTCGCGTCTGGCCTGGTTCAAACGCTGTTGTAACTGATCGGCTACGAGTGTTTGACCAGGCGACGTGGTGCGAAGGGCCAGTGCAAGTAAGGTAAGTAAGTATATTTTTCCCATACGCTTGTCGCTGTAAGAAACCAGACAGCGTAATGTTACAAAGCAGGGAGCAATACTTTATGAAATAAAGGAGAATAAATGTAACTGGTATTTGTAATTAACAACTTATATGTAAAAAGTGAATACAAATGGTACTTATTGGCGTTGGCAACAGTTGGTAATAAAAGCTACTTTGCCTCACTGGCAAGGGGCCGTTCGTACGTGCGGTTCACATCTTCGAGAAACTTACCCGTTACCCAGCCAATATCTGAGTCGCGGATAAAAACCAGCCGTTTAGCCGTGGTTGTGTTGTCGTAGGCCCGTACAACGGCTTCCAGCCATAGTGCACCGGCAATGATTTGTTTCTCGTTGAACTGACTTTGCGCGTTGGCAATATCTTTTTCTGCCTTCTTCCGGGTGGTTGCATCGGTGATATCGGTCATGTCGGGGTGCAGCAGGGCCTGGTAGTCGGTCAGCGCCAACCGTTTGAACCGCTCCACGTCGGAGGCCGTCAGGGGAATAGCCGTGAGGCCCGCTTTTTCGGGATGCAGGTACGTTACCATCGCCCACGCAATTCCTCCGCCGAAGCCTACCGTGCGGCGCTGCTGTAGGCCGATCAAGTCCGCGTTGGTCTTCTTCAGGGTTGAGTCGGCAATGGTTTTTATTATGCGCTGCGCCTCCTGACGATACTGTTCGAGGCCCATCGACCGGTCTTTATCGATCAGGGCTGGCAGCGATTTTGTGCCAAACGGGAAGCTGACGGCGTGAAACGACTGATTATCATCGTAATAACCACCTTTGGTGTTGCCGCTACCAATGTCCATGCAGGATGTCGACGTCCACATTTTGCGCGGAATAGCCCCAACCGTATACAACTCGGCTTCGCGCGCTGCGGTCAGGGTGGTGTCGCACTGAACGCCTTTGGGCAGTTCAGCCGACAGAAAATCGTATAACTTCCGCCGCAGGCCGGGCTGTTTACCCAACCCGTCGTTGATACCGCTGCTAAAAGCTACGTAGATGCGTTCGGCCGGAATCTTATGTTGCCGAATCGAATCAACGTAAGCCCGCAACACGGCCTGTCCGGCTTCAAACGACTGGTTGGTGCCCGAAATCAGTGTCACGTTGGGCGAATCGGGTTTCGACCGGATCAATTTCGTGTAGAAACCATCTTCCAGCTTGGTGCTGAAAATCGCCAGCTTAATACCCGACGACCCAATATCGATACCCGCGTATTCTTTCTTGCCGGTTGCGCCGTCGATGAGTTCGTTCATCGCCGTTTCGCTGGCCGTATATTTCAGCGCCTTGTAGATCAGTTGCGCTTTCTGGAAATAGCGAATGGCTTCGGTTGTATTTTCCTGATCGTTGTAGGCCAACCCCAGATTTTCGTACGCGACAGCCTCCCAATAAAGGTCTTTGCCTTTAACGACTGGAAGCGCCCGCAACAGCAACTCGATGGACTGCTGCGGTTTATCGACCTCGCGCAGGGTATTTCCCAGCTTGATAAACTGAATGGCTGCGCTTGCATTGGGAGCCGGTTGCGCCAGGCCAGACAGCGCCAGACCGCTGAGTAGCAGCAAGAGGCAGAACTGTTTTTTCATAATGTTGAGTAAGCAGGGCGCAATATACAATGGCCGACTAATTCTATAGGCATGCCGCTTACTGCAAGGCTTCCAATTTCCCGTCCTGGTCAACGGTGCGGATCGCCATGACCTGCTGACGGATTAGTTTCAGCGTTTCGCGGAGGGCCACGTTCCGGTTCGTCATCAAATCGTCGTGGGTACGTTGCGCGGTGAAATCGGGCTCAATGGTAAAGCCATTGGCGTGTGCTTCAGCAACGGCATGAGTCAGCTTCTTCAACGGAATACGTACCTGAATGCGTGAATGGGGGAGCGTCACGTACTTGAACTGGCCGGCGAAGTCGCCCCAGTAAGCCCCGCCGCTAGCCTCACCAACAAACGTACCCTGACCCGCATCGAGCGTTTTGGCCAGTACCGACGTGGCTGCTGAAAACGACGAGCCGTTCATGAGCAAGTACAGATTGCCCCGAAACGCCAGGCGTTTGTAGGGCCGGTAATGCCTGCTGACCGCGGCCCGGCTGGCAAATCCGCCCTGTCCGTCGCGGCGATAGCGGATTTTGAAATCCAGCACCGACAGCGGA
Organism: uncultured Fibrella sp.; assembly: GCF_964250085.1. Lineage (NCBI taxonomy): Bacteria > Pseudomonadati > Bacteroidota > Cytophagia > Cytophagales > Spirosomataceae > Fibrella > uncultured Fibrella sp. Next base: position 467,706 of record NZ_CAXUEC010000001.1, read on the forward strand.
TTCCAGCGGTTGACGAGTTCGGCGCGGGCGGCGGGCTTGATATGCTCGCTCTGCATGATCGTAAACGGTTTACGCATCCAGAACTGCAACAGCCTGGCCGAGTTAATCACGGCCCCACCGCCGTTATCCTGCAAATCAACAACCAGGTTCTCAACGCCTGTGGCTTTTATTTGCCTGAACGCTTTCTTCAGCCGCTTCTTGAACGCCCACTGAAATGGGTCGAATGTCTTCGGATTCAGAAACGACGATACCCGTAATACCGATGTTTTCGACAGCGAATCGACAAGGCGCAGGCTCAGATTCGGTTGCCGGAACTCTGAGTTTCGACCAAAATCAGCTTTATAACGATCCAGCAGGGTTTGCCGGAAGGTCGACGAGATAATGCCCGCCACCCGCGTTTGCCGAATCACCGAATCGAGCGAACCATCGGGCCGGGCTACCTGATACTGAATGGTGACCGAGTCGATGGAGCCGTACCAGGCTGCGTAGTAATCGGCAAACTGCATCATGCTCCAGTGATGGCGGCCCGTCAGGTTGTCGCCGTCGGACCCGGAATGATCGCCATCCATCAAGGCACGGTGAACCTCGGCGATGGGTTGCCCCTGCACGGCCAGTAGGCGCGTACCACGGCGCAACGAGGTATCGGCTGAGGCGTTGTGGCTAATAAAATAATCATGATCGACCTGCCTGACGTAAAAGGGCACAAAGCGGGTGGCGTCGTCGATAAAGCCGCGTCGGTGATTCAGGTTGGTATGGCCGTCTTTCAGGCCATTGAGGTAAGGCGACAGGTGATGGAAAAAAGACAGGTATTCGATTGGGCTGTTGACGCGGTTATAGAGCGAGTCGAACGTCTGTTCCATTTGGGCATTTGGGGTATAATGGCCAAGGCCGGGATGGTAGGCACGCAACTGACGGCGTAGGTACAGCAGGTCGTCGTGCGCCTGATCGGGGGTAAGCGTAAGTGATTGCGCTGCCAATGGACCTGTCAGCAGTGCCAGCCAGGCCACAGCCAGCCCGGCTATACGGAAAAGTACAGTCATAGTAAGGTTAGTACAAGAGTTAGCCTATAGGCTTTATTGCGTTACGAACCGTCAATCTATCAACTTCGCATAGAATATGCAACTTATTTTTAAACAATCCGTATCTAATTTGGTTAATGGTGATTTTGGCAGAAGCGAGTGAGGATTTGGGCTATTGGATTGGGGATTGTTGCAGACGCATTAGCATACGCTGGCGTCAGCAACAATCCCCAATCCGATAGCCCAAATCCGATATCCACTTTACCTTTGCCATATGGCAGAAACACTTCATATTCCGCAAACAGATAACCGGCAGGCTGTATACGACAGTCTGATTCCGCAGATAGAGGCGCTGATCACGGGCGAAACCGACCTGGTTGCCAATCTGGCCAACGTAGCGGCGGCCCTGCGGGAAGCATTCGGTTTTTTCTGGGTTGGCTTTTACCTTGCTAAAGAAAATCAACTGGTACTTGGGCCTTTTCAGGGGCCGATCGCCTGCACGCGCATTGCGTTCGATAAAGGCGTTTGTGGGGCTGCCTACACCCGTGGCGAGACCATACTGGTGCCCGATGTCGACGCTTTCCCGGGGCATATTGCCTGTAGCTCCGCCTCAAAATCGGAAGTGGTCGTGCCTATTGTCAATAAGGCTGGCGATGTAACGATGGTGCTCGACGTTGACAGCGATCAACTGAATGATTTCACCCACATAGACGTGACTGGACTGGAAGCCGTGGGGAGGTTGATAGGAAGAAATATGTAGTTCAAAGTCTCATCTTCAGGGGTCAAAGTCGCGCTGCCAACTCACCATATTCTGGTGTTGCAGCGCGACTTTGACCCCTGAAGATGAGACTTTGGCCTCTTTTTAAATCTTTATCGCCCTGATAACCTCGCGTTTACGAGCGGGGCCTACGTGCTTCTCCACCTCGAAACCAGCTTCGCGGAGGTTGCGTTGTACGGCCGATTTTGAGCAATAGGTAGTCAGCGCACCGCCAGGACGGAGCAACGTGGCTATTTTCTGGAAAACCTCCAGTGTCCAGAGTTCGGGCTGGCCTTCGGGCGCAAAAGCATCGTAATAAACCAGATCGAACGTACCTATGGGAGGCAGGTCCTGTAGCCGGGTGTTGTATTTGGTGAGCGTCAATTCGGGAACGATCGGCGTAGGTACGTTCCAGGGGGCCTCGTGTAGGTCGGGGAGCCAGAACGTAGTTAGCTCGTGATCGTAGTTCAAGAGTTTGGCCTCGTTGATCGGAATCGGGTAGGCCTCAACCGTAACGTAATCGATCACCCGATGATGGCGTTTTGCCTCACGAATAGTCATCAGCGCGTTAAGGCCCGTGCCAAAACCCATCTCGAAGACACGAACCGGCCCGTCCACCCGGTCGAAGGTGTAGAGTAATCCCAGTTCAATAAACACACGGTCCGACTCCTGAACGGCGCCATAGATAGAGTGGTAGTGTTGCCCTACCTCCGCGTTGAATACCGAATGTGACCCATCGGCTGTTACCACCACTTGCGTATTCATCAAAACATTCAGGCTTTTCGGCTAATTTCGCCATTGGCTACCGACATGACTAACCTGTATAAGCAGTTAAAGGGCGGCGGTGTTTTGCACTGCCTGTTGGTTAATCGTTAAACAGACTACAATTTCTTATAAAAAAATGATTCAACGCATTCAAAGTGTTTTTCTATTTCTGATTTCAGCGGCAATGGGCGTGGCCCTGGCCAACCCCATCTGGGAAAAACCCGGTATGCAGCCCGGAGAAGAAGCCGAACTGACGCCCCTTCAATATACGTATGAACAGGGAGTAACTACGTTCACTACGCCGCTCTGGTACTTGGGTGGCCTACTGGTTATTGTGGCCCTTTTGGCTCTTTTTGCCATTTTTCAGTATAAGAAGCGGTTATTGCAGATGGGTCTTTGTGCCGCCAATGCTATTCTATTAACTGCGTCGATGGGCGTCATACTGTATAACGTGCTGATAAATGGCAAAACATATGGCAACCCCGCCGATCAGGGATCGTTCCTGACAGGCTTTTGGGCAATTGTTGGTGCGCTTGTACTTAACGCACTAGCTAACCGATTTATCCGTCGCGACGAAAAATTAGTCCGCGAATCGAATCGCATTCGGTAGAATGGTACGCGGATCGGGCGGATGAAACGGATTCACGCGGATTTTTAGATTTAAACGGGTTATACCTATACCTGTATCAGAGCCAATCAGTTTAAATCCAAAATCCGCGGGAATCCGTTTCATCCGCCTAATCCGCGTACCCATCTAAAAATCCGTATCAGAATTTCGGGCAGCCGCAGTCTTTCTTTTTGAAGAGCCCCCACATGAAGCCCTTCTTGCGGCGATAGCCTTTTTTCTTGCGCTTAAAAATAGATTCTTCCTTCACCGTAGTGCGGGTAGCCGAAAGCGTTGCCGCCGGGGCTTCGCCAATCAGCAGCGACGCCGAAAAGACGAGTAAAAAAGCCGTTGTTTTCATAACTCATTCGGTTGACTACGCTTCAGTATACCTAACGCAGAAAGCGCCGTGATCGTTGTACCGATTTAGCGTGTAAAAGAATGAAACAAACAACACGCCAACAACTTCCCGCTACATAAAAAAAAGTCCCGGCCAGTAACTGGTTCGGGACTTTTCGTTGATAAGCCAGTAAGCAGTAGTATAGCCTCCTGCTGTTTATTTTACTAAATTCTTGAAAGCTGAACCAAAAATTAAATAACTGGTATTTCCACCGATCGTGCCTTCATTTTGGCCCCAGAAAAATGGCCAGTCGTCGTAGTTCTCAAAGTGATCGGGCTGTCTGAATAATAGACCTGGTGCAAGATTGCCCGGTATGAAGGAAAAATCAGCCCTGTTGTTGCCATAAAAGACCGCTTTGGGACGTGTAGCACCCACCGTGGCTACTAATGAATAATTGTGATACGGGTGGCAGCCGTACAGGTAGTTGGCGGCCTTAAACGCGTGACTTTCGTCGATGATATCCGGGAAGTATTTACTGGCGAAGCAAATAGTGGTGCCAAAGTTTACCACGTCGCCGCTACCCGCCCAGTTACGAAGGCCAATCGGCACGCCGTATGGATTGTCTTTCTCCAGGTTAGTGATGTAGGCTTTATATTTTACAATATAAGGCCGGAGTTTTTCCTTATAAGCCGCATCCATGTGCGGTATGGCATCAAGGGCAGTCAGCAAGACGAACGTGACATTGCGATCAAGGGCAGGCCATAAAGCTTGCTGAAATTTATCAACATATTCTTTTTCACCGGTCGATATATACAATTGGAGATTAGTACCAATATCAACCCGTCCCCGCCTGCTTAAGCTATCTTGCGACCGATTAGCCATTAATTCCGTTGACTCTTTTAACAGTCTTTTCGACTGCTGCAACGCTCTGGCTGAAAGATCGTCATTATAACCCTTCAGCGCCCGGCTGGCTGCGGCAAACATCGTTGCCGCACTTAGATCAAGGCCGGGATTACGGCTTGTAAACGCCCACAAATCATCCTTCACGCCACTCGACCGGCCGTCGGCAGCTACTTCATAAGGCCCCAATTTGGGATTATACGGGAGACCGTCGGTCAATGAAGCGGCATCGCCGAGGTGGTGGTAATTGTCGAGCACAGCGTTAGAGAGCGTTTGGGTCATGTGGCCAACAATCTCGGCCTGAGCTACCAGATTCAGCGTGCCGTGCTCGATAAACTGCAACACGTCGGGCGTTCCATCGGGCCGGTGAAGATCGACATACCGTTGCTTCTGGTCAACAAACGTCTGATCCCGCATTGGCTTAAACGATTCCCAGGTTCTGACGAAGTTTTGCACCACACCAATATTCGACCCGGTTTCGATGTCGAAATCACCAGCGTCGAAAAAACCGCCAACGTTTAATCCGGGGATCAATTCGAGCGCTTTATATTTTGTATCGGTTGTTGGTCCCTGGGCATGCAGGTCGAAGTGGTCGGTGTTTGGCGGTGCCTGACGATACCCTTCTTTAAAAGGCTCGCCATGCCATACCCGGTACGCTTCGTTGACAAACATGTGATCCATATGAATCGGAATCCATATGTCGCTGGTGGCATCGGTGATTTTATCGTAGACGTTATCCTGGATTAAAAAATCATTGGTTTTAATGCTTCCGTATTGGATATAATAGATGCCTGGCGTTTTAACCGACGAGAAATCGAACTTTACGTAGTTGTATTTAAAATAGGGACCCCAGGATGCAATCTTGCCGGTAAATACTTTGGTCGCTTTGCCGTCGTCGCCGATTTTGTATAAGGATGAAGTGGCGAGCGGTTTGTCTTTCTTATCCAGTTCGATCACCGCTACTTTGGGTTGCGAAGTGAGGTAGCCCACCTGAGAGAAACCGACGTTTGGCTCACGTACCCAGCCTGGAATGGCATTTGGTTCAACGGTCCAGGTCAAGACCTTACCTGTTTTGCCGGCCGGCAGTAAACTACGCACGACAAACCAGCCATTTTGGGCCAGCATACGCCCATCAAAAAGCATCAGATCGGCATCTTTCGACGTAATTTTCAGCAGGCGCGACGGCTCATCAGGGGCAAGGAGGAGAGTGCGCCCGGTTTCGAGGGGAAGAGGATCAATGTATTTGCCGGTTCCTCTGTCGTCAGACGTTTTGTAGCCTTTATACTGTTTTGGTTTTTCGCTGTTGGGCTTCGTTATGGTGTTACCGACTACGTACCGTGGAAACCGGTTATAGCGCCCATCCATCAAATAGGCCTTTTGCCAGTATTGCGAGGGAAGAAACTCAAGATTGAATCCGGCACTTCCTTCAAGGGCTTTGGGAACGGGTTTATCCAGGTAAACAGCGATCTCGACCCCTTTACCCTTGGCCGTTACCACCACCCGCGACTCAAAATCGTAATCGGCATACGTTAAGGTAGCCTCGATGGTCTGGGTGGCCGCATTTACTTTTCGGTTTGATATGTTGGGAACAAGGTCCCACTGCTCCGGCGTATTGGACAGTCGTACGGCACCACCTTGCGCGGTTCGTACGCCGTGGTGAATCAATTCGATTCCGGAGTTCTTCTCATCGTTGAATCCCCCGGTAAACAGGTTATTGTACACCAGTACGTTGACGCCCTGTGTTTCGAAATACTCAAGCTTGTTGAGCTTTAAATCCTGGGCCGACGCATAGTTGACTACCGCCAGTAGTTGCAGGGCAAGCCATAAAAGTCTTCCTTTTGTCATGGTACTTTGAACTAAACAATCGTTTTAGGTTGCTCCGATTGCTAACGAATGAAAGAAATCGAAGTGGTTTCCTATACTATGGCGACAAAGCCATTTCATACTGTAAATTCATCAATTAATCTTTTTTCAATCCATTTCTAATCCTATTGTTTGGGTTAGGTACGTTGCTGACGCACAAGTAGAGACAGGCGGACCGGCCTCTACTTGTGCGTCAGCAACGTACCTGCGTCAGGATGGTCACGAAAAAGCCCCAACCAATGGCAGGGGCTTTTTATATGCTACTGTAAAATAAGACTTACCGCCGTCTTCCGCCGTTGTAGGGGCGGGGGTTGCTGTAGCGGTAACTATAATTGGGGCTTCTGTAATAGCGGGGGCGGCTGTAATAGACTCGTGGCGGAGCCACATAGACGGGCCGTTGTGGGTAAGCGTAGTAGGGGCGGGGCGCATAATAACCATACGAAGGGCCATAGCCATATCCTGAGCGAACGCCCACGTACGAAGGACCACAACCTGCCAGTGTAACAACGAGCAACAAGCTTAACAGCGCGTAACGCAATGTGTTGTTTTTCATAGCAAAGGCCACGCTACTGGATTGGTGAGCCACACGTAGCAGGCATATCCCTATAACGTTTGAGCGGCAAAAATGATTTTAGTAATGGTTGATTGGAGATTGGCTGCCATGAAACGTCATGCGTCAGCACTTGCCCTAATCAACCAATCCCTAAGCAACCAATCTCCAACCATTTGGTAAATTCCGTACTCTTGTTCATCAACCTGAAGACGTACCTGGCTAAACGGTTGCCATTATTTGTTGTCTTAAGGGTATAACCCGATTCACTATGCGTATTCCCGCCATTATTTATACACTGCCGCTGTTTTTGCTGCCCCTATTCTTGCTGACGCAGCCAGCCAAAAAAAGCTTACTACCACCCATGACCGATTACGCTGCCAGTTGGAAATCGGCCGATTCGTTGATGGCCCGCGGGTTACCACAATCGGCGCTCGTTATTGCCGATCGAATTTATGCCGAAGCCAAGCAGGCGGGCAATGATCCGCAATTGCTGAAAGCCGCCATGCGTCGGGTGGTGTACCGGACCAACGGGGCCAAAGACGAAGAAACGTACCTGACGCTGGTTCGGTCGCTGCGGGCTGATGTCGAGGCCACCAACGGCCCAACGCGCTCGGTGCTGCAGTCAGTATTGGCCGAGGTGTACTGGCAGTATTTCCAGCAAAACCGCTACAAGTTCTACGACCGTACGGCCACTGCACCCGACGAGCCCACGTCGCAAAGTGCTACCGCCGACGCCATTGACCCACGTACCTGGGACGCCCGCCGCCTGCAAACGACGGTGACCGAATTGTATAAGGCGTCGGTGCAGGATGCCGCCCGGCTGCAACAGTCACCCATCGGCCCCTACGACGTGGTGATCAGCAAGGGCAATGAAGCCGGGCGGGCGTTGCAACCCACTATGTTCGACGTACTGGCGCACCGGGCTATCGACTTTTTCGGCGAAGCCCAGTCAGATGTGATCAGGCCCATCCAGGCGTTCAACGTCAACGATCCTGCTTATCTGGCTGGCCCAGAGGCGTTTGTGGCGTTGGTGCTACCCGCTACCGATCCGCTGTCAGGTACGTATCAGGCGTTGCGGCTGTACCAGCAGTTGCTGGCTTTTCACCGGAACAACGCCAATTCGCTCCCGTATGCCGTGAACGACGTGGCGCGGCTGGCATTGGTGAAACGCGTAGGAACCCTGCCCAATGAAGCCGACCTGTATCGCCAAACGCTGACAAAGCAGATAGAGACGTTTAAAAACAAACCGTCCGAAGCGGAGTATGCGCTGGCGCTCGTGCAGGAACTGGCCAGCGACGGTCAGGTACGTCCCATGCCCAGAGGTCGCTCTGGTAGCACCGATCAGCAACCGGGCACACCCGATTCCGATACAACCCACCGCTGGGACCGAAAACGCGCCGCCGATCTGGCCCGCGACCTGATTGCCCGCTTTCCAAACACCCTCCCCGCCCAGACTGCCCGGCCGTTGCTCGATAATCTGTTGCGTCCGTCGCTGGTGGTAGAGCTAGAAGAGGCCAATGAACCGGGTAAGCCGTTTCGGGTGCGGGTGACGTTTCAGAATACCAAAACGCTGTTCTACAAAATTCTGCGCCTCAACGCCGAAGAAGCCCGTCTATTGACTCAGTTTGACGATTACCAGGCCGATCCGAAGCGCGACAAGTGGTTTGCGGCCGTTCAGAATCACCCGGTGGTGGCGCAGGAACAGTTGGCCCTGCCCGATGACGGTGATTTGCACAGCCATAGTGTAGAGATTCCGGTGAAAGGGTTGCCGGTGGGCAATTACGTGCTGTTGGTTTCCAACGAAGGAAAATGGACGAAGCCCAGTGCCGAAACCGCCGAGGTAGTCGGCCTTGGCACTTTTGCCATGTCAAATTTGAGTTACGTTGTAGCGGGGAACACTTACCAGTACGATGGCGGACAGAAGACGATTTACGTGACCGACCGGATGACGGGGCAACCATTGGCCAACGTGCAGGTGCAACTGTATGTATTGAACGACCGGCGGGCGGGCGCTACGCTGTCAGGTACGTTCCGCACCAATGAAGAAGGCAAGGTCACGATCACCCCGTCGCAGGTGCCCAACGGCCGGTCTTACTTTCTGCGTCTGACCCGCAACGACGATGTACTGGATACTGATTCGTTTTACAACTACCGTGGTTATCAAAACCCGCAAGGGCCGGAAGATACCCGCCGTACGGTCATCTTTACCGACCGCGCCATTTACCGGCCCGGACAGGTAGTTTACTGGAAAGCCCTGCACTACAAAGGCACAGACAATCAGTTTGCCGTAGTGCCCAACGCCACCATGAGCGTCCGGCTGACGGACGTGAACGGCGAAGAAGTAGCCAAAGCGGAGGTGAAAACCAACGAATTTGGCTCGGCTTCAGGTACGTTCACCGCGCCGGTGGGGCGGCTAACCGGCCAGATGGCCATTGCTACCGACTATGGTCAGGCCACGATTCGGGTTGAAGAATACAAACGGCCTACGTTTACAGTAATGGCCGATCCGCTGAAACAGGCCGTGGTGCTGGGGCAGAACGTGCCCGTGAAGGCGACCGCTAAAACGCTGGCCGGAGCCGTGGTTGATAATGCGAAAGTCAGCTACCGGGTTACCCGCACTTACTACCAGCCCTACTGGTCGTGGTGGCGGCCGTCGCGCCCTGCCAACGAACAGGAAATCGCCAACGGAACCGCCACGACCAACGCAGAGGGCATCGTTTCGTTTTCGTTTCTGGCCCAGCCCGACCTGAGTATTGCGGCGTCTGAAAAGCCACAGTTCACCTACTCCGTAACCATCGACGTGACCGACCAGTCGGGCGAAACGCGGTCGGCTACGCAAAGCTTGCGCATTGGCTACACCACCCTGACGGCGGAACTTGCCCTGCCCAGCCCCGTGCTGACAACCGAGCGGAAACCATACGTAGCACGGTTAACGAACGCCAGTGGAAATGAGGTTGGTATTAAATCAGGAACGGTCACGATTTCGAAGCTTAGTCCCCAACGTACGGGCCTCCGTAGCCGCCTCTGGCCCCGTACCGACCGGACCATACTGACCCGCGACGAATACAGCCGCCAGTTTCCGCTCGACCTCTACGCCGATGAAGATGACCCCGCAACCTGGACCAAAACGCCCGTACGTTCCACCTCCCCGCAATCGGTGAGCCTGGCTGGCCTAGCGTCTGGTATGTACGTGGCCGACATCAACGCAACGGACTCAACCGGCCAGACGGCGCAGCAAACGGTCTATTTTCAGGTCATCGACCCGCAACAACCTACGGCACCCATCAAAGCGGGCACGTTCGTGCAGGTGCAGAAAGCAACCGCCCAACCCGGCGAGGAAGCCATTTTCTGGGTCGGCTCATCGACTGCCAGCGCCACTCGGCCCGACAAAGTGCTGATGGCGGTGGAAGAAAAAGGAAAGATCGTGCGCGAAGAGTGGCTGACTGTGACGGGGCAACCGCTGCGCGTGGCCCTTCCGGTGCTGGAAAAGCACCGGGGTAACTTCGCCGTGCATTTCGCTCTGGTGCAGAACGGGCGTTTACTCAGTGAGTCAGAAACCGTGACGGTGCCCTTCAGCAATAAAGAATTGACGGTGGAAACCGAAACATTTCGGGATAAATTGAAGCCCGGCCAAGCCGAACAATGGACGTTGCGGATCAGTGGTCCGCAGCAGGATAAAGTGCTGGCCGAACTGGCCGCTACGCTGTATGATGCGTCGCTCGATGCCTTTGCCCGCCTCGAGTGGCCAACGTCTTTTTACGGCGTCAACAACACCAGTTCGAGTTATTGGCAAAGCCCGGCTTTTGGTATAAAGACGACACAGGCGTATTGGAGTGCGCCGATTACAAATTATATAGTCCAGACGCGGGTTGTGCCAGAATTGGGTTGGGGACCCTATCAATACGAGCCGTACCAGGGGCGGTTTGTTATTCGATTTGCCAACCATCAGCCGGCTACTATTTGGGTGGAGCGTAACGGCAACATACTTAAAGGAAGGGTGTCGCAGGGCCAGGATGATGGATTGGCGGGTGTACTCGTTGGGCTAAAAGGATCTAAGCAACAGACTACGACAATGGCCAATGGTGAGTTCAACCTGACCATAAATAAGCCGCCGAAGAAACTGACGTTATTATTTAGTATCGTTGGATTCCTGCCAACAGAAATCGAATTGGGCACTAAACGGCTTATTTCTGGCACAATGGAACCAGACCCGTTATTACAGAACGAACAGGTGACGGTTGGGTATGGTACGTCAATAGGCAGGCAGTTAAATGCCAACTACAAGCGGGGTCGGGGCGACTATGCCGGTGCCCCCGCGCCAATGGCGATGGCCAAAATGTCGGCTGATGCGGCGGCTCCCCCACAGGTAGAAGAGTTACGGGAATCTGTAGCCGCCGAGAAGAAACAGGAAACGGGCAAGACCGCCGATGTGCCACCTTCTGTTCGGAAGAATTTCAATGAAACGGCGTTTTTCTTCCCGCAACTGCAAACCGATAAGCAGGGCCGCGTGGTGCTGAACTTCACCATGCCCGAAGCCCTCACGCGCTGGCGGCTGGTCACCTTCGCCCACACCAAAACCATGCAGACGGGCACGATGGAGCGAGAAATCGTAACGCAGAAAGAGCTGATGGTCACGACCAACGTACCCAGGTTCCTGCGCGAAAACGACACGCTCCGCCTCACCGCCCGCATCGACAACCTCAGCGGTAAACCCCTCACCGGCACCGCCACGCTCCAGCTAACCGATGCGTTTACGGGTGAGCTGCTGAATGAAAAGATGCTGCCCAAAACCAGCGGAGCCACTTTTTCACTCAGTCGCTCGTTCACTCTTTCCAAAAGTGGCGTCGTAGACTGGACGCTGGTTGTGCCGCAGGATTTGCCGCCCGTAGCCATCCGGGTAACGGCCACCGCCGGGACCTTTACCGACGGCGAAGAGCGCGTGGTGCCGGTGCTGCCTAACCGCACGCTCGTGACCGATGTGCAGCCCTTCTGGATCAATGGCGGCGACAAAGACCGCACCTTCCGGCTGGTGCCGCTGGCCGATCGCAACCCGGAATTGCCTCTAAATACCGAACGCCTGACGGTGGAGGTGACCAGCAATCCCGCCTGGTATGCGATGCAAAGCCTGCCCTACCTGATGGAATACAGCTACGACTGCGCCGAGCAACTGTTCAGTAAAATGTATGCCAATAGCCTCGGCGCGCATATCCTGAACAGCCGCCCGCAGTTTCGGCAGGTGGTTGATTTGTGGAAACAGTCGCCGCCGAAAAGCCCGCTGGCAAGCAACGAAGAACTAAAAGCTGTAACACTCGAAAACACGCCCTGGCTCGCCGATGCTAAATCAGAAACGGAGCGGACCGCCAAACTTGGTCAGTTTTTCGATAAAAACCGACTGGCTGGCGAACAGCAACGCGCCATCGGGAAACTGCGTCAGTTGCAGGACGGAAGCGGTGCGCTCACCTGGTTTGCGGGCATGCGCCCCAACCTGAACATGACCCTGCACGTGTTGGCAGGACTAGGCCATCTTCATAAACTCGGTGTGGCGTTCGACCCCAGCGTGCAGGGTGATGTGGCTACGTTGCAGGCAGGTTTACTTCGCTATGCCGATGCGGAAATAATCCGGCAAATTGCCGAAGAAAAGCAGCGGGCGGCTCAGCAGAAGATGACGCCCGGCACACCCTACTGGGCGGCACAATACCTCTACGCCCGTAGCTTTTACCTCGACAGTAATCCTGTTGATAAAGCCACAAAGACGTACCTGTTGCCGGTATTGACGAGCGGCTGGCAGCAGAGTTCGCTACAAAGTCAGGCGTTGGCGGCGAGCACGTTGTACCGATTTAAACAAGTCGATGCGGCCCGCGCCATTCTGCAATCGCTGACCGAGCGCAGCAAACTGTCGGACGAGTTGGGTATGTACTGGCCCGAAAACGCGAGCGGCACATACTGGTATCAGGCTCCGATTGAAACGCAGGCCTACATCATCGAAGCCTACGACGAGGCTTGCCAGAGCGAGTCTGCCAGTGGTAAAATAACCGGTTCGCTGGATTGCTTTGCCTGGCTACGGAAACAGCCCGAATACAGTAAGCTGGTTGGCGCTGAGCCGTTTATCGACAAAATGCGTCAGTGGCTCGTGCAACAGAAACGTACCCAGTCGTGGCCATCGACCAAGGCTACGACAGAGGCGACGTATGCCCTGTTGCTACGCGGAAATGACTGGCTCGATACCAAAGCGACGATGAAAGTGGTGGTTGGCGGTAAAGACATGGCCAGCCGGGTAACGAAAACCGAAGCCCTGACCGGCTACCAGAAGGTGACGTTTGCTGCCACCGAAGTAACGCCTGCGATGGGTGTGATAACGGTGAGCAAAACGGCCAAAACCGGCCCCGGCTGGGGTGCAGCCTACTGGCAGCATTTCGAGCCGCTGGATGCCATCGCCGCCAATGGCAATAACCTGACGCTCAAGAAAACGCTGTTCCGCCAGCGCAACACCGATGCCGGGCCGGTGCTGGACCCCATCACGCCCAAAACAGCATTGAAACCGGGCGACCTGCTGAAAGTACGCGTGGTGCTGACGGCCGACCGGGCGATGGAATACGTGCATCTGAAAGACGGCCGCGCCTCTGGTTTTGAGCCGGTGGCGGCCTTGTCGGGCACGAAGTACCAGAACGGTCTTTACTACTACGAAGCTCCCCGCGATGCCAGCACCGATTTCTTTATCGAGTACCTGCCCACGGGTACGCATGTGTTCGAGTATGCGCTGCGCGTGGTGCATACCGGCGATTTTGGCTCCGGGGTAGCCACCGTTCAATGCTTCTACGCCCCCGAGTTTGCCGCCCATTCAACCGGCGGCCGGGTGCAGGTGAAGTAATACCGTCTAAACAATTCTAAGCTGGCAGGCTCCGTTTGTGCGCACAAACGGAGCCTGCTTTTCGTTTATAGGCAACATCCTTCTACTCACTGTGCATTATGAAATGTCTACGCCTTCTTACGCTCTGGTTCACGCTCCTGGCTGTCGGGCTGAACATGACCAACTGTAAGACCGCTGATCCGGTCGTTACCCAATCCACAACGCTGGTCAGCAGTACACAGATTGCCACATTCACCAAAGCGCAGCTAGTTCAGCGGATTGCTGCTTCCGGCCTGGTCGATGCGCAGACGAGCGGGTTTCTAAACATCCTGCTGCAACGTGATATTCAGGCGTATCGGCTCGTTTACAAGACAAAAAATGCTGACAATACGGATGTGAACGCCTCGGGCGTGCTGATTGTGCCCGTGCCAATTGGTACTGAAACGTTTCCGATGGTGAGCGAGCAGCACGGCACTCTGTTCAATGAAGGCGATGCGCCGTCTTATTTCACGGAGGCGAGCGAAGCCGGGACAATTGGCGCGTTATTTACCTCGAATGGCTTTATTCTGTCATGCCCGGATTATGTAGGTTATGGCGAATCGAAGAATGTGCCGCACCCGTACCTGCACCGGCAGACAGAGGCACTGGCGAGTCTGGATATGCTGCGGGCCGCGCGTGAATTTCTGAAAACCAGCAACGCCAAGTGGGATAATCGCGTGTTTCTGGCAGGTTACTCGCAGGGCGGACACGCTACGATGTCGTTGCTGAAAATGATGGAAGAACAGTTCCCAAATGAGTTTACGATCACCGCGGCCTCCTGTGGCGCGGGACCTTACAACGTGGAAGGGTTTATGCAGGACCTGGGCACCAAAACAACCCACGGCATTCCGGCCTACAACAACCTGTATGTGTGGGTATTACAAACTTACAACCGCGTCTATGGCCTGAACCGGCCCATGAGTTACTATTTCAAGGAGCCATATGCCACCGATGTCCAGGCAAACGGCACCCGGTCGACCATCAACGTAAGCATTAACACGGCTTTCTCCGACGGATTCAAGAATGGGATTATCTCTGGCTCAGACGCGGCTTTTCTGACCGCTGTTCGCGACAATAATGTCTATGACTGGAAGCCCAACACCCCGTTACAATTGTATCACGGCACCGCCGATCAGCAGGTTTTTTACCGCAACTCGACAGACGCGTTTGCTGCTATGAAAGCACGAGGTGCTGCCAACGTGGAGTTGATACCAATTCCCGGACAAGATCACGGCCCCGCTATTCAGACCTTTCTGACAGGTACGTTCCAGTTCTTCAACAGCAAGCGATAGCCTTTTATGGGGACCTGGATAGGATGGATTTGCGCGGAAATGAAGGATTACTGACGCTGGGCCCGGAGCGAGAGGCCCAGCGTCAGTAATCGATCGTTGTTGCCCTATTTCGCAGTGAAAAGCCGTTTAATGCTTTTTATTGCAAAAGGTCGTAGAACGGAGTTATACAGGAATGTTTAAAGACCGGCGGCTGGCCATTATTTTCCTGATTGTCTTGCTCGATGTGGTAGTTGGCTCAGCAACTGGACCCGTTCGCCCCGAATTCGTTAAAGACTTATCAAATCCGGAATGGTGGCTGTCAGTAGGTACGGCCCTGTTTCTGGGGGTTCAACTGATCTCGGCCCCGCTGTTGGGTAAACTCTCCGATTCGGTAGGGCGTAAACCGTTGGTGCTGGTATCGGCGGTAGGTACGTTGGCGGCCAACTTGTTACTGATTCCAATCAAAGCTGGTTTTTTCTTCGCTAACCGAATCAGCGACGGCCTCACCAACGGCATGTACGCCCTCATGCGCTCGTCGGTGACGGACCTGTCGCCGGATGACGAACTGGCTAAAAACAGCGGGTATATCAGCACGCTGGTGTCGCTGGGGCATGTTTTCGGGCCAATGGTGGCGGGTCTGGCACTCTTTTTTGTCAACGACAAATCGAGCCAGGCAAAGCTGGTAGTCTGGGTACTCATTGCCCTTAGCGTGGTGAACGTCGGGGTGGTGCTGTTGATGAGCGAAACCACCAAGCAGCGCACTAAACTCGACTGGCGGGCGGTCTGGCAGGAAGTTGGCACCAACCTGAATGTGGCTAAACTCTGGAAACGACTATCCGACAAAGACAGGGAACACCCCGGCTTCCGCTTCCTGACGATTCTGATGCTTCTGGCCACGCTCCAACTGGGCTACCAAACGTATTTCATAACGTACCTGGCACTGAGCCCGCTGAAGTTCGATGCGCAGAAGATATCGTTCTTTTTTGTCTACTTCGGGGGCCTCAGTGCGTTGAGTAACTTGCTGTATTTTAAGTATTTAGTCAATAAGCTGAATAAGCGCCTGGTGCTGATCGTGGCTACGGTAGTTGGCGTGGGCATGCAACTGATCTACGCCAATGTGGGTACGTCGTTGCCTTTGCTTTATGGCGCCGTTGCTGTTGATGCGCTGCTGGTGTCGCTCGTCAGCGGATTGCTCAACGGGTTTCTGGCTAAACTCACTACCGACGAAGACCGGGGCGAGCTATTCGGACTGAATCAGGCGTTGACCGGTATCGCCAGCCTGCTTACGACGCTCGCCTATGGTGGCTTATCCACCATACACCTGAGCCTGCCTTTCTACTGGTTCGCTGCCAGTCTAGCCGCACTAGGTACGTTGTGCTGGCGATTGCCGAAGGAATAATTAAAGAGCCCAAGGTTTAAAGTCACAGGTCCAAAGTTGCTCTGCGAAGCGACCTTGGACCTGTGACTTTGAACAGTAGACTCACAACAATTCCCCCACTGCCTTGCGGATATTCTGCGCCATGCGTTCGGTGGGCAGGTCGTTGGCATCGGTGCCGAACGGGTCTTCAATCTCTTCGGCAATGAGCTCGAGGCTGGCCAGTACGTAGAACACGATGACTACCACCGGAATGACCCAATAGTGTAGCGAGAGCACGTATCCAAGTGGCAGCGTGAGACAGTAAACGGCCACAAATTTCTTCAGAAACGACGAGTACGAATAGGGAATTGGCGTGCTGTGAATCCGCTCGCAAATTCCGCAGACTTCAGTAAACGAGCTAAACTCACCGTTCAGTACAAGCAGGTGTTCGGGCCGTAACGTACCTGACTGATACAGTTCGTCCATCTTACTGAACAGGTGCATGGCTACCTGATTGGGTACGTGCTCGGCGGGCTTCAAACTAGCGGGGTCGAAGCCGGGGCAGGCCATCAGATCACTAACCTGAAAATCGTTGCGCAGGTGATTTTTTAGCGCAAAGGCGTAATTCGGGATCATCGCCCGGAAAAACGTGCGGCTATCCACATCGTCCGGTCCTAAAATGTGGACAAGTTTCAGCGCCAGATTTCTTGAGTTATTGGTCAGGCTTCCCCACGCCTTTCGCCCTTCCCACCAGCGGTCGTAAGCCGTATTGGTGCGAAAAACAAGCAGCGTCGAAATCACAAAGCCCAGCAGCGAGTGCATGATGGCGATGTTTTTCAGATCAGAGTCGGGGCCGGGGTGTACGTACTCGATGACCACGTAGGCCACCACGCCGCAATACACGACCATCGCCAGCAGCACTGGCCCCAGTTTCCGGGCTGTATCGCCTTTGTGGAGCGAAAAAATAAACCGGAGCCACTCTTTAGAATCGTAATCAACCATATGCAAAGAGTGTAACACGGACTTTAGTCCGTAGATGGTTGCCCGGCCTGCGGACTAAAGTCCGTGTTACAGTTAGTCACTCGTTATTTTTTTCTCCAGTTCAATAAACGAGAGCGGTACCTTGGGTTCGCCAAAACGTTCAGGATCATCCGGGAACGGATGAACGGCTCCCGTGCGCTGAAAACCGCGCCGTTCGTACCAGGCCAGCAGTTCGTGCCGTTGTGGAATAACCGTCATCGTCACGGCTCGGCAGTTTCGGTCGCGGGCAAGTTGCTCGGCCGCTTCGAGTAATTGCCGACCGATGCCACCTGCCTGCAAATCAGGCGATACCGTGAGCATACCCAGGTACAGATCGTCGCCTTTTTGCTCCAGATACACACAACCTAGTAGCTGATCGTCTTTAACGTACCTGAGAATGGTTGCGTTGGAGTTGGCAAACATTTCCCGAAGTGAGGCTTCACTGGTGCGAATGCCATCCAGTAAATCAGCCTCCGTTGTCCAGCCTTTACGCGAGCTGTCGCCCCGATAGGCACTGTTTACCAGCTCGTTTAGGGCCGAAATATCATCGATGGTGGCGGGACTAATAAGCGAATTATTCATGGTTAAAAAAGGCATCAGGCCTGCATCGCCGATCGAGCGTTACAGGCCTGGTGATTGGGGGTTAGGGAACTGGTGGACTAGTTGATTAGTCCGCCAACCACCTACTTGCTAATCTACAATGTGTCGGTGGTAGCTGGTGCTACGGGTGGCGGCGATTGTTGTTGGGGTTGCGTCTGCATCGGCTGCTGAGGCTGCCCCTGCTGAGGATACTGCTGCCCCGGAAAACCATATTGATTAGGCGTAGGCCCAACCATTTCTACGTTAGTGATGTAGTACTTCGTGTCGCCGTTCCAAGGAAGACGCAGGATTTTCTCTTCGTAATGGAGCGTAACCCGTTGACCGGATTTTACCGCGTCGGTGATCTGTTTGGCTATCGCATCATCTTTCACCGAAAAATCGAAAAACTGCGGGGTCAGCGAACCGGTTTCACCCGAAAAGCCGCCCACGTTCAGCACCCCTTCGTACGTTTTGAAGAGGTATCCCCGTCGGCTAAATTTAGAAACCGTGCCAGCCCGTTCGCCATCCGAGAAGCTCCAGCCCGTGAGAAGGTACAAAACGCCGAAAATAAGCAGCACAAAGACAAGCAGGTACGTGAAAAAGCGCATATGCGGTAGTGGTTAGATGTTACCCACAAAACAACAACAATTTCAGACATAGTGGGTATAACCCTAACAAGAACCCTAACTTGAGGGTTTGAAATCAACCCCAAACAGTTTACCGGTGAACCACCTCTTTCCATATATAGAGCGTACGCTATTGCACCCCAACGTGACCATCACCGAACAGTACGATGCCCTCGACGAGGTGAATCAGCTTGGTTTGGCGGGGCTGGTGGTAGCGCCATTCTGGGTGAAGAAACACCGCCGCGAATTGGGTGCCGCCCACCCGGCTACACTAACGGCAGTTGTTGGCTATCCTTTTGGTTATCAGCGTACAGAAGTGAAGCAGCAGGAGTTGGAACTGGCCCTGGCCGATGGTGCCAATGCCGTTGAGGTGGTGGTGAATACGTCGGCGTTGTTCTCGCCAACATCCGTCTGGCTTAAGATCGAACTGGTTAAACTGGTGGCGATGGCTCACGCCCATGAGATACCCCTGACGGTTGTGCTGGAATCGGCCCTGCTGGATGAGGCGCAACTGCTGACGATGATAAAAACCGCCACTGATGCCGGAGCCGATGGGCTGAAAAATGCTACAGGTGCCGCTCTTGCTACCGGACAAACTCCTTTTTCGCTGAAAAAGTCATTGGTCTTTCGCGCCAACGTACCCAGTTCAGTAACCGTTAGCATTGCCGCCGACGGGGCCACCGAGGCCGAACTCGAAGCGCTGGTATCGGCCGGTGTTAACCGGCTGGCGATGAGAGCGTGAGAGTGTTTCGGATCTCAAGTCGCAGGTTTCAAGTTGCGGGGGCTCTGCTAATGGACCAAGTGGCAGGCCAGCAGAATCCTTGAGACTTGAAACCTGAACCTTAAAACTTTTAACTTAAATCTTTTCCAATCCCACGCAACCTGACGTGTATACCCGTCCGTACTGCATTATGAACCGGTTCAACTGTTCGATCTTCTCACTCATCTCAGTTGAAACACATGCAGTACATTTCCAACTCTTTCCGGCCCCTTGCTTTCGCACTTGCGTTGTTGGGCGTCCTGTTTGCCTGTAAAAAAGACGAAACGCCAGCGGTGCCACTGCCCGAGATTCAACTCAACACCACTACGTTGGGCAACGTACTAACCGATCAGTCGGGTAAAACACTTTATTTTTTTGCGGCTGATGCCAGTGGCAAATCAGCCTGTTCAGGTACGTGTCTGGATACATGGGCTGTTTTTTACAAAGAAACGCCTACCTTGAGTACCAGCCTGACCGCTGCCGACTTTAGCACCATTACCCGCGCTGATGGCAGCAAGCAAACGGCCTTTCGCGGTTGGCCCCTGTATACCTTTAAGAATGATGCCAAAGCGGGTGATGTACT
The DNA here is from genome assembly GCF_964250085.1 of uncultured Fibrella sp. Classification (NCBI taxonomy): domain Bacteria; kingdom Pseudomonadati; phylum Bacteroidota; class Cytophagia; order Cytophagales; family Spirosomataceae; genus Fibrella; species uncultured Fibrella sp. The sequence continues at coordinate 487,589 of NZ_CAXUEC010000001.1, forward strand.
GGGCGACAACGTGGGTAAATCCTGGTACGTGGCTAAAACAGATTATTCGATCATGATTGGCTCGGGACAACTTGTTGGCAACGATGGCAAGTCGTACACCAAAACATACACGGAAGGAACAGGCAATACGCTTTACATGACCGATGGAACGGGTAAGACACTCTATGCATATGCCAGTGATAAAAAAGGCAAGAACAATTACACAAAGGCTGATTTTAGCAACAACACCACGTGGCCGCTGTTTGAAGACGTGATCAAATCGGTGCCCTCTGTTTTGGCCATTACTGATTTCTCCTCGACAACAACGGCTGCGCCCGGCCACATTCAGGTTACGTATAAAGGCTGGCCCCTGTATTATTTCGGGCCTGATGCCGGTGTACGAGGCAGTACAAAAGGAGTAAGCGTACCAAGGCCGGGTGTCTGGCCTATCGTATACACCGACTCGCCGGAAGCACCGTAATGTAGTTTGTGGTTCACGGTTTGTAGTTTGTGGTTGCGCTACTTCACCACGACACGATAAGTAGCAGCGCAACTATGAACCACAAACTACAAACCTCTTAAAACTCTTTTCATGGCCCAAACGCCTCAGATACTGCCCCTTTCCGACCTGCTGGCAGGTTGCCTGCGCCAGCATCGGCGCAGTCAGGAAGTGCTGTACCGGCAGTTCTACGGGTATGCGATGGGCGTCTGTCTACGCTACACGCAAACCCGCGAAGAAGCGGTGGAGGTGTTGAACGACGGGTTTTTGAAAGTATTTACGAAGCTGAATCAGTATGACCCCATGCAGCCATTCAAGCCGTGGCTGCGGCGGATTCTGATCAATACCGCCACCGATTATTACCGGCAGGCTGTACCGCACTACTACCAGAAAGACCTGGCAGCGGCCGAACAGGAGATGAGCCTGGAAGCAGATGGATTGAGTAATCTGGAATATGAGTACCTGCTAACGCTGGTGAAACGCCTTACCCCCGCCTACCGAATCGTCTTTAACCTGTATGCAATTGATGGATACAGCCACGATGAAATTGCCACCCAACTGGGCATTTCGGTAGGTACGTCGAAATCTAATTTGGCGCGGGCGCGGGAGAATCTTCGCCAGATGTTGCAAAAAAAAACGAACGATGAGTATGGAAGAGTGGCCCGATGACCATCTGGACGAACTCTTCAGAAAATCGGCTGAAGAGTTTGATGTCCCATTTAATACCGACGACTGGGCCGATTTAAGCCGCCGATTGGATAAACATGATCGACAAACGGTATTCGACCGCATTAGCCGCTGGGGAGGTATCGGCGCACTGCTGCTCCTGCTGCTGGGTGGTCTCGGCTGGTTTATGTATGACGAAAAACCGACGGGTACTCACCAACGAACAGTGATTACAGTGCTTACTCCCGCCCGGAAATTGGCCGGACAAGCCGCCGCGACCAGCCAGGCAACTAGTGAAAACAAGCCTCGAGAGGAGAATTCGGCAAATGAATCACCGCTTCGTAACGTACCTGGAAACCAGTCTGCTGAAGCGGAGCGCAACGATAAACAACCAGAAAAAGGAGAACGTACGATTAACCCTGCCGGGCAGGTAACAACAAATACGATGGACAGTCGGCAGGCAACAGCTACTGATCCAGAAGCAAGCCGGTCGGTAGTTGGGGAACAGCCAACCACCAATGCCACTGTGGCCCTGGTTAAGCGTCGTCGCGGAACACGATTGGTCAATACGGCCAAAGAGCCAACCAGTAGGCAAGCTGGTAAGTACATGACTCGTGCGTCTGTGAAAAAGCAGAAGAACAACCCAGTTGTAGACGGGCGATCGGTAGCTGACAATGCGTTGATCCAGCCTGCTACGAAAGCCGCAACACGCCCGGTCGACACGTACCCAACCCCGATGGGCAACGTACCTGGAGGCGGATCTGATAATCAGACAAGTGTGGCTATTCGGGCTACTGAGCCGGGAGCAGCAGTTACTACTGAACCGGTGGCTGATAGCCAGTGGATGCCTGCTCTGTCGCCGGCAATGAGCCTGAGCCGTGTGGTGCAGCAGGTACGTTCGGCTACTGAACCAACGCCGCCGGACGTGACGGTCAGTGCACCCACACGTCAGGCCATGCCCAGGCTATCGGGAGTAAGCGTGATGCTGTTTGCCTCGCCCGATCTGAGCAGTATCGGACTGAAAAACTTTGACCGTCCCGGCACCAACGCGGGTTTGGCGATTCAGTACCAGTTTACTGATCGGCTCAGTGTCAATGCGGGGGCGATGTATAGTACCAAACGGTACCAAACGAGCGCCAGTGAGTATGTCTGGCCCAGCTACATGAACATGGAGGTATGGCCTAACGACATCGCCGGGGTTTGCAAGATGATCGATGTGCCGGTAAACGTTCGTTACGACTGGCTGTTGCGTCGGCGTGGCGATGGCCGGGCACCCGCCCGTTGGTTTGCCAGTGCCGGGCTGACCAGTTATTTCATTCAGCATGAGGTGTATAGCTACCAGTTTGATAACCCTGCCGACCCTAAAATCAAGTACTGGGGCTGGGACAACCAGAAAGCGGGCCGACCGGGCGGTTCGTTTGGCTTCAGCAACCTCAACCTATCGATAGGGTACGAACACCCCATTACCAACCGGCTATCCTGGCAGGTAGAGCCGTTTATGAAGGTGCCCCTGAAAGAGGTAGGCTACTTCAAGGTGAAGCTGCTCAGTACCGGCGCATTCGTTGGGCTCCGTTACCGTCTTTAGTCTGATAATCAGTAATTAATCACCTATTTTTTCTGTACGTACCTTTTACCATAAAGACATGAACACAATGCCGAACAACCCCAACTCAACGCCGCAGCCAGCCGCCGAAGCGGCGCTATCCCGCGGTGAATTCATTCGTAGCCTGGGCATGAGCAGTGCCGCCCTGATGGCCTTTTATTGTATGGGTACGTTGTCTTCCTGCAAAGGCAGCAGCGATCCGGCACCAGTTACGCCGCCCGCTACAGGCGGCACCACGGGGCTGACGGGCAATTCGGTAGCGTCGGGCGGGGCTATCAACTTTACGCTCGATCTGACGAACAGTAACTACAGTGACCTGAAAACAGCCGGTAACTTCAAAGCTGTAGGCGATGTGCTTGTCTTCAACTCCGCGGGGAGCTACAAGGCGTTAAGCCGTATCTGTACGCATCAGGGTGGGAGCCTGTCGTATCGGGGAGGTGCCAATAATGATATTCAGTGTGATCTGCACTCGGCTACGTACACCATAGACGGAACACCAAAAACAGCACCTATTGGTGGAGGAACCACCACAGCGGTCAAAGCCTATGCTGCTACGCTTTCAGGAAATACGCTGACCGTAAAAGCGTAACTTCTTCAACCGGTGGGGTAATGCCAAACGCCTCACCGGCAACGACATCCTGGCTTTTGACGTACCGGTATTATGATGATCCGTTCCTTCTTTGTCTGCCTCATTTGCTGGCTGACTCTCACCTCCGCTCACGCACAGGACACCACCCGGGTTGCCCAGCCTGCCGCTGCCGATACCACCCGACCCGTTACCAGCTCGGCCGATGACCTGCTCGGTAGTCTGACCGACTCGATTCCGGCCGCTCCCCTGTTGCCCGACCATATGCTGATTACACAACGGCTATTCTGGGGAAAGAAAGGCTTGCTCCGCATTACCAACGCGGCTCCGCTAACGACGGAAGGCCGTAGCCACGAACTGAAGGTGAGGCGGACCATGCTGAAGTTGCACCAGATTGGCGGATTTGTTACCCTGGCGGGCTTCATTGCGCAAGGCATCATCGGTTCGCAACTCTACAAAGCAGATGCCACCGATTACCGTCGCCTGAAAGGCCTGCATGAGAGCATGGCCACGGCAATCAACATCTCGTATGCAACAACGGCGTTGCTGTCGTTAACGGCTCCGCCGCCCGCAGTTGGGCAGCGCCGGGGACTGAGCACGATCAAGCTTCATAAATACCTGGCTATTGTGCACATGGCGGGCATGATTGCAACCAATATTCTGGCCAGCCAGATTGGCAAGAATCCCGAACTAAAGCCTTACCACCGGGCGTCTGCATACACTACGTTCGGTGCGTTCGCTACTGCAATTATTGTGCTTAAATTCTAATGAAACGTCATTAGGCCAGGGCGCGTAGCCTTCGCTGTTATTGGTGGCCATTCGCTGGTTTTTTGCGAGTAATGACCACAAATGACAGCGCAGCGAACTGACAATGAATGACCAAAAATCCTATGAACCGTCTCTCCGTTCTCCTGTTGCTCGCCTTGTCGAGCTTCATTCCGCGTGCATTTGCACCCAAAAAATTGATGGTCGACAAGAGCAAGTCGACGGTGACGTATTCGATGGTACACCCCATGCATAAATGGGATGGCGTCAGTCACGATGTGAACGCGGCAATGGTCTACGACGAAGCGGCCAAGCAGGTGCAAAGCGTTGCCGTGGCTATTCGCGTGGCCTCGTTCGATAGTCAGAACCAGAACCGTGATTCGCACATGGTGGAGGTGCTCGACGGGATTAAATACCCGAACGTGACCTTCTCCAGCCAGGATATTAAACCTAATGCTGACGGCACGTTGACGGTCACGGGCAAGCTGACCTTTCATAACGTGACCAAACCGATTACTGTGCAGGTGACACGCCGCGATATGGGCAATCAGTTGATGATGAATGGAAAATTCGACCTGAAACTGACCGACTATGCCGTTGAACGCCCATCACTGCTAGGCATTGCCACCGAAGATCAATTCACCCTGGCCTTCGCGCTGGCGTTTGTGAAGTGAGGTTTAATGTTAAACATTGAACCTCACTTCACAAACGTCCTAATATTCTCCGCCACGCGGTTCATCAGCGTCTGACGGGCTTCAATGCTGCTCCAGGCAATGTGTGGGGCCAGCATAATACGCTCGGGATGGGCCATAGTCAGGTACGGGTGGTCGGCGGCGGGTGGCTCCTGCCCAAACACATCGACTCCGGCACCGGCTAATTTGCCCTCATCCAGTGCACGGGCTAAATCGACCTCGTTGACCATACCGCCCCGGCTCAGCAGGAGAAGAATGGCCGTCGATTTCATCTGAGCTAATTCATTGTAAGTAAGCAGGTTGTTTGTCTTCTCGGTCAGCGGCGCATGTACAGAAACCACATCCGACGTACCCAGTAGTTCGGCCAGTGAAACAGCCCGGTAAGGAACATCGTAGGTACGTCCTGAGGCTGAGAAGTAGACCACCTCGGCGCCGAAAGCGGTGGCGATCTGCGCGACCTGCCGCCCAATGGCTCCCAGCCCAATAATGCCAAACTGCATGCCGTTCAATTCCTGGAAGGGACGGCCCAGGTGAGTGAAAATCGTTTCGCGGCTATACGCACCCGACTTCACATACTGGTCGTAATACTGTGGCGAATTCAGTAGCGACAGCAACAGCGTGAACGTTACCTGCGCCACACTATGCGTGGAATACCCACTCACGTTCCTGACCGGAATACCCCGTTCAGCCGCAGCGGCCATGTCGATGTTGTTCGTGCCAGTGGCCGCCACACAAATCAGTTTCAGATCGGGACAGGCATCCAGCACCTCACGCGTGATGCGCACCTTGTTGGTAATGACCACGTCTGCGCCCTGCAACCGCCCGGCAGTTTGCTCCGGGCTCGTATCCGGGTACGACTTAAACGTACCCGCAGTGGATGCTGCCGCAGTGGATGCTGCCGCAGTGGACGCTGCCAGCGCGTCGAACTGGGTTAAATCAGGTTCAGTGCCAACGGTGCGGGCATCAAGGAAGACGATGGTCATGGGAATGTAGTTTCAGGTTTCACCGTTGGTGTATACTTTCAACCCCCTGAAGGGAGCTAATGCGCTGCTTCTTGCCAAATCGCGGAGCCTTAGCCCCCTTCAGGGGGTTGGGAGTATACGCCAACGGTAAACTTATTTGTTCGTTAGCGGACGTTCTGCTTTGATCTTTTCCTGTAGCTTCAGGAAGCCGTCGATCAGGGCTTCGGGGCGCGGGGGGCAGCCAGGTACGTATACGTCGACGGGAATAATGCGGTCGACGCCCTTTACTACGTGGTAGCCATGCTGCCAGTACGGGCCACCACAGTTGGCGCATGACCCCATCGAGATCACATAACGCGGTTCGGCCATTTGCTCGTAAAGGCGGCGGATACGGTCGGCCATTTTGTAGGTAACCGTGCCCGAAACAATCATGATGTCGGCCTGACGGGGCGATGGGCGGGGAAAAATGCCGAATCGCTCCAGGTCGTAACTAGACGTCATGGCGCCCATCATTTCGATGGCACAACACGCCAGTCCAAACGTCAAAGGCCATAACGACGATGATCTCGACCAGTTGAGGAGTTCCTCAGCGGTAAGAAACATCACGCCGGGTTCAGCCGATTTATCCATATCTCTAAAGTTCGAAGGTAATACTGTCGCTAACGCGAGCGGGCTGACGTAAGAGCCACTCGCGTCAGTAAGTTACGCCGGTAAGTCAGTCAATTAAATAACCTTACCGGCTATACCGTTCGTTCACGCGCTGATAGAGTTCTGGCGGTACGGGCGAATCTATTTTAGGAATTTTGGGCTGGGGCTTTTCCCAGTCTAAATAGCCTTTGGCCCAGGCATAGGCCAGCCCAAGTGCCAGCACGCCGACAAACAGAAAGGCTTCGGTTAGCGTAAACCAGCCCCAGAGCCCGCCTGTCTCGGCAATGAGCGTAGCCTGGCCAAATACGGTTGCCCAGGGAAAGAGGAATACCAACTCCACGTCGAACAGGACGAAGATCAGGGCAATGACATAAAAGCGGGGGTTAAACTGAATATTCGCGTTGCCGACCGGCTCTTCGCCCGACTCATAGGTCGTCAACTTCTCTTCGCCGGGCCGGTCGGGCCGGAGCAACTTTCCGAACAGCAGGATGCCGCCAATGAACGCAAACGCGGCCACGATGAACAGCAACATGATGCCGAAATCGGAGAGCATAGGGATTGGTTGACTAGTAATTGGGTAACTGGTTGATTGGTTAACTGGACTAGCTACCAATCAACCAGTTACCCAATTACTTTTTATAAAAATTATACACAATCGACAACTGGAAAGCGCGGTTCTGGAGGGTGCTGTTCACCGTTTCCGGAATCTTGGTGGTGCCATACACGTACCTGATATTCAGGCTAAACTTGTCGAGCATATCCAGAAAGTCGTAATGGATGCCAAGCGCAATGCCCAGATCACGGTTCGATCTGGGGCCGTTTGGCGTGTCAATGGCCCAGCTAAACTCTGGTCCGGCTTGCAGGGTGAGCCCTTCAACGGGAATATAGCCCAGCATAATGGGCAGGCTGACGTAGTTAAAGTTGTTCTCGGTCGTTGTCCGGTTTGTTGAACCGATCTGAAACTGCTGGTACGTACCGCCTTTCACCTGATACAACAGCTCGGGCTGAATCACGAATTTAGTAAACCGATAGCGGTACATCACACCCAGATGGAAATCCATCTTCTGTTTCGGAATAGTTGGCGACACGCCCTGAATAGGAGCTGCCGTGAGCGATGGCCCAATTTTAATGCCGAAATGACCGACGTTCAGCAAGGAACTGGGGCCATAGCCGCCGGGCGCGTATTTCAGGCCTCTGGTTGATTTTGAAACGGGCGATGCTGGTATTGAATCAGGCAATGGGGTAACCGACGTGGCCGAAACAGGAGTGGCAGACAGGGAATCGGAAACGGTCTGTGCCATCGTGCCGAAGGGCAACAGGACAACCACGACGAAAGCAAAAAGCTGATGGAGACGCATTAGAAAGAGAAAAAATGACAGGATCTACAATCAGTAGACCCATCCATAACGCCGGACGTTGGCATTCGGTACCACAAAGTTGGCGTAAAAAAGGTTAATAACCTCGACGGATGTCCTCGACAGACGTCCACGACGGATGCCCGCCGCGATCGTATCCTGATGTGTTGGACTGGTTTAGTTAAGCCGGGGATCAACCGGGTAATTAGACAGGACCTTGTATTGGCCGCCCATCCGCTTCAGAATATCGCGCCAGAGTTTATCGGCAGGCGTATCGAAGATAACGTCGGCGTCGGTTTGGGAGATGATCCAGGTCTTCTCGTTCAGTTCTTTGGTCAACTGGCCCGATTCCCATCCTGAGTAACCGATGAAAAAGCGTGCGTCGGCTTCGGTCAGCGTACCGATGTTCAACGCCTGTTTTACTTGCTCGAAATTTCCGCTCCAGTAAATGCCTTGCCCTAGCGGAATAGACCCTTCGATGAGGTCGGGGCGGCGGTGAATGTAGTGCAACGTGTCGGGTTGGACGGGGCCGCCCACAAACAGCGGAATGTCGGCATACACATCGTCGATCACATCACTGACATGCAGGGTCGTGCCCTGGTTAAGGATGAGGCCAAAGGTGCCATCATCGTCGGTATGTTCACAGACTACCACCACACTCCGTTCGAAGTTGGCATCGCCCAGGAAAGGTTCGGCAATCAACAGGCTGTTGCGGGTAATAGTCTTCGTCTTCATGAGCGTTGTGTTCTGATAATCACAAGAATACGGTAAAGAATGGTACACAGTTGCTTGATATAAAAATATTTAGCAACAGGTTCCACCTTGTTGAGTAAACGGAAATCCAACGGCGTCTTTTGATACGCTACTGAATGCGAACGCATTGTATTCCAAAATGTTACCAATTTTTGTCAGTCGTTTGGAAATGGTAACTGCACACCCGATTTAACGCAATTAATCTCAGACTTGTGTTCTGCACACGTAGATTCGGGCAAGCCGGTATATGATGCAATAGCATTAGTTTTTTACCCGAATGCCCACGGGTTTGCCGGTCAGTTGGGCGAGCATGGGCTGCAGGAGTGTAACGGCATTGCGGCGGGTTTGGTCCAGAATACCGCTTTGCATGGCCGAGGCACGTACCTGGCGTTCGGCTTGCCGATAAGCTTCGGTAACGAGTTGCTCTTCGTTCAGAAACGTATAGTCGGTATCATACACCCGCGACCGGTCATGGTTTATCTTCCAGGTACACAGTTCAGGGGCGGGCAAGTGCACAATCAGCGAGTCGCCCTCCGTGTCGATGTCGGCCGGTTTTAGTTTGGTGAGGTCGATGCAGCCAACGGCTTCACCTTCAATAATTAACACGGCCCGTGAGTTGGGTAGCAGCATGTTGGGCTGTTCATGCTCAACAATATCTTTGAACGTGTAACGCACCAGTTCCAGCTTGCCCAGGGCCGTGACTCGTTCGAGCACCACACTATGGCTGGTCTGGGCCGGTTGCCGGGTGAAGCGGGCCAGACACGAAGCGGTGCGCACCTGTTCCCAAACAGCCAGTAAGCCCACTACCAGTAGCCCCAGCAAAACGAGCCGAATGAGTCGATTCATATAGGTAGTGGGTGCATGGTTTAACAGGATAACGTACTGCGGACTTCAGCCCGCATCTTCCGGCTTAAAATGCCGCGGTACGTTGTTAGTCCAGGGCGGCCAGGGCTCTGGCTGCGTTTGCTTCGTTGGATAAATCGACGGCGTTCGCTTTCAGAAACCCCTCAAGCGCTGAGCCTTTGTCTTTCAGTGCTTTAACCAGCGATTTCTTCGTCAGCTTTACCCGCTCTACCGTATGGTCGGGGCGGATGAGGTAATAGGCCGACTCGTCGCGGTATTCATTAGCGGCTTCACCCAGCCCGCCGTAGGCCTGTTTTGTGGGGGCTTTGATGTACGTTCGTACCGGCAGTTCAACAAGGCTGTATGTTCCCTGCTGTATGATCCGAAGCAGGTCTGTTTTTAAGCTAACCTCATCGGTAATCAGATCAGGTACGTGTTCATACCGTAAGGGGGCGAAGCCAGTTGGTTGTAGGATCAACTGCTTTACTGTTGCCATGTCGTAGACCACCGAATCGTGGGCCGACCGTTTTAGATTGACAAGCCTGTTGATAATGTCGTAGTTGAACAGGCCAGTTTTGATGGATTTTCCACCCTCCAGCGTGAGTTCGCCGGGTGCCCAGCCCGACAGTACGAACGGGCTTCCTTTGGTACCAACAACGCTGTTGTTGAACGTACGCAGTGTGTTGTTGGTCGGCGTGGCAATGTTGTTCTGTACCTGAATCTCCTGGGCCGAACTGGTTTGCGCGACTGATTCAATACCATGAACGCAGCAAAATAAGGCCAGTATGGCGGTGGAGATTTTTTTCGTTGTGTTGAAGACGGCCATCGAATCTGTTTCGAAAGTGAAAGTGGAAATATACGTAATTACAACAACCAGATACCGGCACCGTTCGTGATTTTGACTACTGAACGACCTAATTCGCTTATTAAACGACGATCGTCCTTTTTTTTGTCTTCTTTACAACCCTTTGCGGCGGAGGTGAGTCTTTGAGTCACCAACGTATTATGCCGGACGAACGAACCCTAGTTGATGGCTGTCGGCAACAGGACCGACTTTCGCAGCGGCTGCTCTATGAGCGGTTTGCCGGGAAGCTGTTTGCTGTCTGTAAGCGCTATGTAAAAGACCCCGACGAAGCTGCCGATGTGTTGCAGGACTCGTTTGTGAAAGTATTCCGGCATATCGACCAGTTTCGGTTCGAGTGCCCGCTGGAAGCCTGGCTAAAACGGGTGGCCATCAATACGGCGCTCAAACACCTACGCAAGAACAAACCCTTCGAGCATATGACCGACGTTGACGAACTGGCTAATTTCCTGCCACAAGCCGACGAAAGCCTGCCCAGTCTGAACTACCAGTACCTGCTTAATCTCGTTCAGGAATTGCCTACCGGCTGTCGTACGGTATTCAACCTATATGCGATAGAAGGCTATACCCATCCTGAGATTGCCGCCTTACTCGGCATTTCGGAAGGAACATCGAAATCACAGTTTTTTCGGGCCAGAGGCCTGCTACAACAAAAATTAACGGACGACCAGTCCATTCGCAATGAATCGTTCTGACGATCTTTTTCCGCAACCCGGCGGCACGCCCGACCCGTACTGGAAGCGGGCTTTTGACGATGCCTTGGAGACGCCGCCGCCCCGCGTTTGGGAAGGGGTGGAGCGGCAGCTCGACCTCGACGACTCTGACGGTATCTTACCGCTCTGGCAGCATCAGCAGGGGCGACAATCGATGCTGTTTGGCCGCTGGGCAGCGGGCATTGCTGCATCGCTGCTACTAACGGCTCTTGGCTGGTGGGCCTGGCATCGCGAAGGCGCCATCCGGCCGGATGTTTCGGTGGCAGTGGCTTCCAAACCGGCAGAAACACGGGCGTCAGGTACGTATGTGCCAACTACTCCACGTATAGCGCATGCCGAGGCTACAAAAGTCAATACGTTGCCGTTGCCCCGCCTGGCCGATGCCCCGACTGTAGCCCGCCACCGGGTACGTACCCAGCCAGTGAATCAATCAGATGCGTTGGCCCGGAACGTACCTGCACCGGTAGGTACGTCTATGTCGGGCGAACCTACCGGTGCAGGTACGTCTCTCCTGGCCGAATCCATGCCATTCAGCCGGCCAGCGGCAGCCGGATTGAGCGTAGGTACGTTGGGAGCCACGCCTAAAATTGGTGTACAGGTTGTCAACGGCCCATCGCAGCAGGCTGATCTGTTGCCGGGTCGGACCGACGGAATGAACGGAACACTGGTTTTCTCGGAAACGACGATGTCTACTACCACCACTATACGTGGACTAGGAGCGCAGCCTTCTCTGTCGAGCCTGGCGGGGGGGCAGTTATCGAGAACGTCGCGTTCTACCGTGATGCGCTCGATGACCATGCAGTCGTTTACGTCGCAGTCGGGCACTTTTCAGGCTCCGGCTGGACAATTACCTCCCGGCAATGTCCAGCCTGGCACGCAGTCGGCATCGCCTGCTTCGGAACGGTCGGTAATTGCCTTGACCAACGAGTTGCCGGACCGGGTGGCGGAGGATGGTGCGCCACTGGCGATGAAACAGTCGGCACTTCGGCCGCAGTCTACTGCCACGAAAGAAGCCACGGCAGAGCCAGCCACAGCGACGTCTAAGAAACGGCGCGACCACCTGTGGGTGTCTGCTGGCGTGGGGGCTTCATCGTTCAACCCAACGGTTGCTTTACGGGCAGCGTTTAGCCCAACGGCGATGAACATGCCACAGGGAATAGCTACGAGTAACACAGCTACGGTGGTGCCGACGCTGCAAAATCAGGTAGGCCGGGCCATTGCCTTCCAGGCCGGGGTTGGTATTCCGCTGGGCGAACACTGGTCAATCGAATCGGGAGTTGGGTATCTGAGCGGCCAGAACGATATACAAAGCCCCGCGCGGATCTCGTCACTGACGTCGGCCGGCAAAACAGCAGTGTCGACTGACAATCTGTATGCTGATGTGGTGACGCGGCTGGCAAATCACTACGTGACGTCGGCGAACTTCTCGGCAGCCGACAAGCAGTATGATTATCTGGCGAATCAGGCCAGCAATTATACATCGAATCAGCAGCAAACGGTGAGCAACACCTACCAGTTTGTGCAGGTGCCGGTGCAGGTGGGGTACGAACTTCGGCCACGCCGGAAATTTGGACTGGCATTGCTGACGGGCATGGTGTCGAACTGGTTTGTGCGGAATACGATCGCCGAATCAATCACGATCAAGGCAAATGACGGCGTGTATCGGCCTGTAACGCTGGCGGGTACGGCGGGCATGCGCCTGCGGTACCGGCCCGATAATTACTGGTCAGCATCGGTGGCAGGTACGTTCCAGCAGAGTTTACAGTCACTTACGCAGTCGGACATCAGCCTACAGGCCCAGCCACAGCAAGTAGGGTTGAGCTTTAGCGTCGATCGTCATTTTTAGTGAATCTTATGAAAGCCCGACCTGCTTATTGGATCGTCTGTATAGCCTTGATGCTGGTTGCCGGTTGTTCGCCGAAGGAGGTAGCCGTTATGCCTGTGCCGGCTGGTAATGCTGGCGCCATTGCGGGCGACTGGTTACTAACCGAACCCGCTTCTGCTTATGCAATTACGTTACGTATTGACGGTGCCCCTACGCAACTGGCAGGCCATTATAGCCTTCAGCTAACAGGGCGTTCAGCCGTGAATACTTACTTCGCCACCGCCAGCTTTAGCCAAGGCCCTTCTATTGAATCGGGCGAAGCAGGCACTGGTGGTTTATCTGATCTTGGCGCAACCAAAATGGCTGGTTCGCCAGCGGCGATGCAGTTCGAGAACACCTATTTTGAGCGGCTTAGAGCTGTAAACAAAGCCGAACTAGCTGGCAATGATCGGCTTCGCCTTAGCTACGGTGGCCCATCGTCCGGCGTGTTGGTGTATAAACGACAATAACTTTTTCGGAAATAGCCTTTTCAGATATTTTGTGTAGGACTCGATCGCCCGGTGGTTTTACTGCCGGGCGATTTTTTTTGCTTTGTTACAACCGTATCGAATGGCACCGGGTCATGCGATTAACATTCCTTAACACATCGGCTTTATGAAACGCTTACTCTACTTGCTGCTACTTGGCCCCCTTGTCTGGATCGACACGGCCTGCACCGACCAATGCACCGAAACGCGGGTATTCCGCCAGTACACGCCTATCACATTGACGCCCAATCAGGTACGTTTGGGCGTTGGCGTGGCAAAGGCACGCGGGCTGGTCAACCCGGGGAAGATTTATACGAAAGATGGCTACCTGTTTATCAACGAACTGAAACAGGGCATTCATGTGATCGATAACCGCAACCCGGCCAATCCTCAACCACTCGCATTCATCAACATTCCGGGCAACGGTGATATCGCCATCCGCGACAATTTCCTGTATGCAGATAGCTACATGGATCTGGTTACGTTCGACATCAGCAATCTGGCTGATATTCACGAAGTGGCCCGAACCGAAAATGTGTTTTCACAGGGGCAGTTCGATGGTGGCTGGTGGTATTATTACCCCAATTCGACCAATAGCCTGATTCAGGATCAGCGGGTCGATTACGTCAAGCAGAGCGTCAAGACCAATTGCGAAGCAACACCGTCTATGAACACTACGTGGCCTGTCGCCTTTCAATCTGCCAGCGTTGACAGCAAAGCGATGCCGAGCAACGGTACCAGTGGTACGGGCGGCTCAATGGCTCGGTTTACGTTGTATGACAAATACCTGTACGCTGTTTCGTCATCAGATATGAAGCTGTTCAACGTGCAGCAACCCTCGAAACCGGCGTTGAGCAACACCGTGAATATGGGTTGGGGAATTGAAACTATTTTTCCGTATAAAGACAAGCTGTTTATCGGCTCGCAATCGGGTATGCTGATTTACGACAACGCTGACCCGGCCAAACCGAAGCAACTGTCGGTGTTCCAGCACGCCCGCGTTTGCGACCCCGTGGTGGTGAACAACAATACGGCCTACGTCACGCTGCGTTCGGGTAACGGTTGCGGCGGCTTCACCAATCAACTGGATGTAGTGGATATCACTAACCTGACCAACCCAACGTTGTTGAAAAGCTATCCGATGCGTAATCCACATGGCCTGGGCGTTGATTTTCCAAACCTGTTTATTTGTGAAGGGGCGTATGGCCTGAAGTCGTTCAACGTGAGCGACCCCATGCAGATTGACAAGAATTTGCAGCAATACATGGATGACCTTCAGGCGTATGACGTGATTCCGATGGGTGGCGTATCGGGGCAGAAAACGCTGCTGTTGATCGGGAAAGATGGCTTCTACCAGTTCGACTACACGAATCCGCGCAGCCTGCGCCTGCTGAGTAAGATTCCAGTCAGCCGACCCGATCTTACATAGGTACGTTGGGTGCATTGCTTCGTTAGTCGTGCCCTTCGACAGGCTCAAGGTCTTCATGCACATTCTTGGGTTTCCTGTCACCCTGAGCCGGGGGTGCCGAGCCTGTCGAAGGGCCACAAGCGCGAAGCAATGCATAAAATTATGCAATTCAATCAAGCCCCCTTCTCCATGAAACTGTACTATACACTCAGCTGGCTACTGCTCCTGAGTGGCCTTGCAAAAGCCCAGCAGCCTGTTGCCGAACGTACCCAGAAACGTACTTATCCCTTTGTAAACTATACCGAAGTGGGTGGGCTTTTCGGACGTGTTATCTATCCTACTTTTGCCGGTTCACCTAACGAGGTGGTCGAAAACAGACTGAGCCTGACGCTGCAAACTTTCAATGGCGTGCAGGTACGTCCCCGGCTGGCGGTTGGCGGCGTGGTTGGTATCGACTGGTACACTGGCGCACTGCTGATGCCGGTGGGAGCGGGGGTACGTTACGATCTGGCTCGACCAAACCAAAAGAACGTGAATGTCTTTCTGTCTGCCGATGTTGGCTACGGCCTTACCTGGCTCAATAAATCAACAACTGGCTACGACCTTACCCGTGGTGGCCTGATGCTCAACCCTGGCGTTGGCCTTCGGTTCGGTAAGCCTGGCAATGGCGCTTTCGTATTATCGGTTAGCTATAAACGGCAAAGCGTAGAA
This sequence comes from uncultured Fibrella sp., assembly GCF_964250085.1. NCBI lineage: Bacteria > Pseudomonadati > Bacteroidota > Cytophagia > Cytophagales > Spirosomataceae > Fibrella > uncultured Fibrella sp. The sequence goes on from NZ_CAXUEC010000001.1 coordinate 502,986, forward strand.
TCGACCAAGCCGTTACAATCAAACGATATTCGCCGCGACGAAAGCCGGGTATATAATCGGCTAGCCGTTCGGTTGGGGGTGAGCTTTTAATGATTTGGGATTGGGATGTCGGATTTGGGATTGTTGCTTACGCGTAGTTTTGCTCTAGCGTAAGCAACAATCCCAAATCGTTTATTTCCTGAGCTTGCGCTTAACGGCATTGATGGTGGCAACGATGATGGCTAATAGTTCGTTGCCTTCCTTCCACAACGGACTAATAGCCATACGTTTTCCTTCGTCGAGGCCAACGATAAACTCAAGCCGGAATAAGTTTTATCTAATTTTTCCTCAACGATTTCCAGCTTATGTTTGAAATCAGCGGGTGATTTGGCCCTACAGGCAACCCGCTAATTTGCTGCTGATGAGGGACCGCTTCGAACGATCTGGTTCCGTACCGTTCTGAGTCCAGGCGATTCAGGCAGCCTTTCTGCAAGCCCGACAATAGCTATAGCATAAAGCTTCAATCTATATTGTAAATCCTTCTGGGTCATAAATAAATTAGGGATTGTTAGTTACGCAGGAGCAAACCTATGCGTAAGCAACAATCCCTAATTCAATATCCCAATATCCTACATCAGTTACGCCATCGCGAACTTGTTGGCGTTCCGTTTCCGCTCGTTCTCGTCGAGGTAGATCTTGCGAATCCGCATCGACTTAGGCGTTACCTCCAGATACTCATCTTTCTGGATGTATTCCATTGATTCTTCCAGAGAGAACGTGATCTTCGGAACGATCCGCACGTTGTTATCTGAACCAGAGGCCCGCATGTTGGTCAACTGCTTGGCCGTCTGTACGTTCACAACGATGTCGTTCTGACGGTTGTGCTCGCCGATTACCTGACCCGCGTAGATTTCTTCACCCGGATCAACGAAGAATACGCCGCGATCCTGAAGTTTGTCAATCGAGTAGGCCGTTGCCTGACCAGACGTCATCGAGATTAGTGATCCGTTGATACGCTCCTGGATTGGGCCTTTGTAGGGCTGATATTCTTTGAAACGATGCGACATAACGGCTTCACCGAAAGTTGCCGTCAGTACGTTTGAGCGCAGACCGATCAGACCACGTGATGGAATGTCGAACTCAAGGTGCTGCAGGTCGCCTTTCGGTTCCATGATCAGCAGTTCGCCTTTCCGTTGCGTAGCCAGTTCAATTACTTTACCGGCAGTCTCCTCAGGTACGTCCACAACGAGGGTTTCGATCGGTTCCAGTTTCTGGCCGTTCTCATCTTCTTTGTACAGCACCTGTGGCTGACCAACCTGCAACTCATACCCCTCGCGGCGCATGGTTTCGATCAGAACCGAAAGGTGAAGAATACCACGACCGTAGACCAGGAAGCGGTCTTCGCTGTCGGTGGCTTCAACGCGCAAGGCGAGGTTTTTCTCGATCTCTTTGTACAGACGCTCGCGCAGGTGACGTGATGTTACGAACTTACCCTCTTTACCGAAGAACGGTGAGTTGTTGATCGTGAACAGCATGTTCATCGTTGGCTCGTCAACCGAGATACGCTCCAGTGCTTCCGGGTTTTCGATATCCGTGATGGTGTCACCAATTTCGAAATCTTCCAGACCCGTGATTGCGCAGATGTCGCCGCACTGAACTTCAGCTACTTTCTGCTTGCCAAGACCTTCGAACGTTTGCAGTTCTTTGATCTTAACCCGCTTCACGCTACCGTCGGCTTTCACCAGCGCCATGTTGGCACCTTCTTTCATAATGCCACGGTGAACACGGCCAATGGCGATCCGACCAACGAAGGCCGAATAGTCGAGTGACGTGATCTGCATTTGTGGCGTTCCTTCGTTGACGGGCACCGGAGGAATGGTTTCAATGATGGTATCGAGCAGGTACGTGATATTGTCGGTTGGTGTTTTCCAGTCCGGTCCCATCCAGCCTTGTTTCGACGAACCGTAAACGGTTGGAAAATCAAGCTGGTCTTCAGTAGCACCGAGGTTAAACATCAAATCGAACACTTGTTCGTGTACTTCGTCAGGGCGGCAGTTTTCTTTGTCGACCTTGTTAACGATCACAATCGGTTTCAGACCCAACTGAAGGGCCTTACCAAGTACGAAACGCGTTTGGGGCATGGCACCTTCAAAAGCATCGACGAGCAGGCAAACGCCGTCGGCCATTTTCAGTACACGCTCTACTTCACCGCCAAAGTCACTGTGACCTGGGGTATCGATGATATTGATTTTAACGTCCTTGTAACGAACCGATACGTTTTTCGAAACAATGGTAATGCCACGCTCACGTTCCAGGTCGTTGCTATCTAGAATCAGGTCCTGGAATTCCTGGTTCTCGCGGAAAAGTTTCGACGCATGAATAATCTTGTCGACCAGCGTAGTTTTGCCGTGGTCAACGTGGGCGATAATCGCAATATTGCGGATGGATTGCATACAAAGTTTTCAACGTGCTTATCCTGTCGGACAAACACAGGCAATTTTCCCGCAAAGGTACGAAATGTTACGCTGTAAAACAGATATTTACAACATAAAAATGCTATTGCAGTCAATCAAGGCTATTGATTCCTTTTATTGTACAATTCCGCTAGTTTACTAGAGTATACCTCTATAAACGCAGCGAACGCAGCAACCGGAGCTACTGCGTTCGTGTGTGTCAATTTCTTGGCTGATTGCCTTATTTCTTCGGTGCGGCCATCATCTCCTTGATCAGCGAGTCTGAGATTTTTGCGCTTCGGAGTGCAATCATCCCTTCGACCGACGTATTGAAGTTGTTTTTACCCCGTCGAATCTTCTCGGTAATGATTGATTTCGAGACTTTCGCGTTGTTTAGCATAATCACATCGTCGTTAGTCATAACATCCGTCATGGTCGACTTAGCCATCATCGCTTTTACAATACCATCCGAAATTTTGCCGTTTTCCAGCTCGATCAGCCCTTTCGGCGTCAGGTCGTAGTTGGCTTTGCTACCACTGATCTTCGCCTGAATCAGGGAGGTGCCCACTTTGGCCATATTCATTGAAATGATGTCCTGATTGGTCAGCACATCCTGGCTTTTGGCGCTTACGGCCATTGTCAGCAATAGACTCAGCGTGAATAAAATTTGTCTCATAGCGTACATGTACGTGTTAGAATTGAAGCGGCAAATAACGGAAAATCCTTATGTGTCAGCATGCCAATTGATTAAGCGTATGATTTTGATTACTGTTTTTGCAATCTGGTCAACGCTGGCAAATCGCCGAACCGTTTCTGGTACAACAGCACAAGGCCAACCGAAGTCAGCACGCCCAGCATGGAACCAACAAACGCATCTTCTACGAAATGCTGAAACAGGTAGACCCGCGAGTAGCCAGCAATGGCCGCGAGCAACGTACCCAGCCAGCCCCACGCTTTACGGCGCCACAGAAAAGCGAGCATGCTGAACAGCGCGAAGGCCGAAGTGGTATGCCCCGACGGGAAACTGTTGTACTCGTTGATATGCAGGTCTTTGATGAGGTGATACTCCCAGTTTGAATGTTCGAAATACCGGACGGGCCGTAACCGTTCGGGGAAAACGATCAGCTTCAAAAACAGGCTGATTAATCCGGAAACGGCAAAACTGGCCAGGATCAACCATCCCGCCCGGCGGTTCAACACCAGTACCAGAACGCCGATGACTATAACAAAGCCGCCATCGCCCAGGTACGTTAGGTAGGGAAACAGCGCATCGCCAATTGGACTATTGTGTTCGTTGATAAATCGGATAAGTTGCTCTTTTGTGTAGAGCAGCATCAACGTACCCACGGCAAAAAGCAGCGCCAGGTACGTCAGAAAAAAGACCCGATTGGTCCGAAACAGTGCGGAAAACGTCATGGCCGCAAAGGTAGGCGTCTGTTATTTATCGTCATACGTATGAATCCAGCCGTTCTATTATCTACCGGAATCGGCAATCCGTGATGGGCTTTGTTATCTTTGGCATACGATTCGCACTGTCTTGCGCGTTGTGTTTGCTGAACGTTGCGACGATCAACTTTTTCCGCTACTTCCTGTATATGACCATTCTGCTTCAGGTTCCTTCTGCATCGGCCGTGTCCGATTCCACTGCCAATGCACTCAACGGGGCGGCAGCCAACACACAAACGCTCGGCCTTTTCGACCTGGTGGCCAAAGGTGGCTGGGTGATGGTGCCCATCGCCTTCCTGCTTTTTGCCTCGATCTACCTGATCATCGAACGGTGGGTACTGATTGCCAAGCAGGGCAAGGTAGACCCCGGTTTTGTCGATAATGTAAAGGACATGCTGCTACAAGGCAACGTGAAGTCGGCGGAGTCGTTCTGCAAAAACCAGCGGACCGCTATTGGACGAGTGTTCGAGAAAGCCGTGGGCCGGGTGGGCGTTGCGTCAAACAAAGAAATTGAAGGGACGATCGAAACCGTTGGGCAGATCGAGCTGTCGCGGATGGAGCGGAACCTGGGTTATCTGGGAGTGATTGCCGGTATTGCGCCTATGCTCGGCTTCATCGGTACGATTTCGGGTATCATCCGGATTTTCTACGATATCTCGCTGTCTGACAATATCAGCGTGGGCATCATCGCTGGTGGTCTGTACGAGAAAATGATCACCTCAGGCTCGGGCCTTATCGTGGGTGTAATTGCCTACACGGGATACCATCTGTTGAACATGATGATCGAACGCTTTACACTCAAGCTGGAGATGAACGCCTTCGAATTCATGGAAGTCCTCCAGAAACCTACCGAAACAGCGCGAGTCCGATAAAAAGTCCTCAGTTTACTGTCCTCTGTCTTCTGTTGCGCTGCAAACGTACCTGACTATGGTTTAGCAGCACAACAGAAGACAGTAAACTCCTTTAAAATGAAGCTTCGTCGAAAACGAAAATTTGCCGCAGAAGTGGCCACGTCGTCGTTGAACGACATTATGTTCTTCCTGCTGCTGTTCTTCCTGATCATCTCCACAGTAGCGAACCCGAACGTTATCAAGCTACTATTGCCCAAAGCGGCCGCCACGCAACAACTGAGCAAGAAGCAGGTAACGCTATCCGTTGATGCCAACAAACAATACTTTATCGATAAGCAACCTGTAGAAACAGCATCGCTCGAGGAAGAGCTTAAAACCGTAATGGCCGGTATTGACGAACCCACGATCGTGGTTCGTTTTGATAAAACACTGACTATTCAGGATCTGGTTGACGTGCTACAGACCGGCGCGAAGTTGAACATCAAAATGGTGATGGCAACGTCGAAATAAAAGAGTCCAAAAGTTCAAGGTCCAATGGTCAACGTCGCGCTGCTAACCAACCATATTGGGGTGCTGCAGTGCGGCGTTGACCATTGGACCTTGAACTTTTGGACTCTTTTTTAGTAGCCATTCGCCAGCATACCACCGTCGATGGCGAGTACCTGACCGGTGATGTAACTAGCGGCGGGCATGCTCAGGAAGGATACGGCCGAGGCTACTTCTTCTGGTTCACCAACGCGATTCATGGGTGTGCGTGCCACAATAGCCTGCAACTTCTCCGGATTTTCGAGTACAGGCGCAGCCAGTGGCGTGCGAATGTACCAGGGCGCTACCGCATTGACCCTGATGCCATCCTGCGCCCATTCTACGGCCAGGTTACGCGTTAACTGATTTATGGCAGCCTTGGTCATACCATAGAGCGATCCGCTGCTTGTGTGGGTCAATCCCGATACCGACGACACAAAGACGATACTACTCTGGCCCGTAGCTTTCAGGAGTGGGTACACCGCCTGAGTCAACTCGTAGGCGGAGCGAATGTTCGTATTTAGCACATGGTCATACTCGTCGGCCGCATAGTCGGCGGTGGGTTTACGGATGTTGGTACCCACATTATTGACCAGAATGCCTACGCTACCCCAGGTTTCCTTTACAGCGTCGGCCAGAGTTTTAGCTGAATCGGGCTGGCTTAAGTCAACGGCAAGGCCTTCAACCACGTAACCTTGCTGCCGGTATTCTGTGAGTTGCTGCTGAAGCAGATCGTTATCGCGGGCCACGACAAATACGGCAGCGCCAAGTTGTAGAAACTGCCGTACAATTGCTTCGCCAATGCCCTTGGTTGCACCCGTCACGAGTGCGCGTTGCCCTTGCAGAGAAAATAGATTGTTCATGATCGCTGAGTAATTCGGTCGAACAGGGTCTTGCCAACTACCAGCATGAGTAAACCCGGCAGCAGGATGGCCCCGGCCCTGAAGCCTGCGCCCGTCAATTTATAAACGCCTTCATTGAACTGTATAGCACTGGTAAACAGTAGGTATCCGCTGGCTGCCAGTAGCATGGCAAGTAGCAGCACGGAAATGGTTTTACCCGCCCGGTTAATCAAAGCAGTCAGCAGGATGGATGCACCGACCACGGCTGATACAGTACCGAGCGCGCGTGGAAACGTTTTCAGGTAATTGTAGTCGTAAAAGAATACACCCGCCCGGCCAAGCAGGTTCGGATGTGACATAAGCCAGCCGTCGAGCACTACAAGTACGGCCAGCAGCACATAGAAAAAAGGATTTTTCATGGTCAGTTACACAACCACCGGCTTGATGTACCGTTTTAGCCAGGTTTGGGCGGCGGGTATGTGCCAGTTGGCAAGGTACTCCGCTTTTGTTGTCACCTGCGTGTTGAAAACGATCGTTTCGGGCGTTAGCGTACCGTCAGCAAAAGCAGCTTTCAAGGCAGCCAGCGGTAAACTCTGCACCGATCCATCTGCGTCCAGGTACGTTACCGACCGATCCATAAAGTCGATCCCCATTACCTGCCCGGCCGCTTGCACTGAATGCACCGATGAGTCGATAGAACAGCCACTGGGAAGCCCCGCGCCTTCGTCGACGGCGACGAGCAGAAACCGGCCATCGACAACCTTAGCCGCCGCCAGCAACGGGTGTCCGTGAGCCGCCCAATTGGCTAGTGCTGGTTGCAACGTCATTTCAACGGCCGTTGTTTCGTCGGCCGTCAGTGCCCGGTTTGCCTGATACACCCACAGGCGGGCGTTCGGCGTTATTTGGTCGAAAGAGATTACCATAAATGGATTTGGGATTTACGATCGGTCCGCCGATGCGGTCGGATTTGGGATTTGCTTCGCTACGGAATGAGGTTGGCGAAGCAAATCCCAAATTCTACAACCCTTGCCCTTGCGCGATCAGTTCCGAAATGTCGTAGACCTTAACCGTGTCTTCGCGATTCTGATTTTTTACGCCATCGCTCATCATGGTCATGCAAAAAGGGCAGGATACGGCGATGGTGTCGGCACCCGTAGCGAGGGCTTCCTGCGCGCGTTCAACGTTCACGTCTTTTTTGCCAGGTTCCGGCTCTTTAAAGTATTGGGCTCCACCGGCTCCGCAGCAGAGCCCGTTGGCTTTCACCCGCTTCATCTCCACCAGGTCGGCGTCGAGGGCCGCCAGCACGTCGCGAGGGGCTTCGTAAATCTTGTTGGCCCTGCCCAGGTAACAGGAGTCGTGGAATGTGATTTTACGGCCTTTGAACGACTGCCCATCGGCCACTTTTACGCGCCCTTCGTTGATGAGTTGCTGCAAAAACTGCGAGTGGTGAATCACTTCGTAGTTGCCGCCAAGATCTGGATACTCGTTTTTCAACGTGTTGAAGCAGTGCGGGCAGGCCGTTACGATCTTCTTTACATTATAGCCATTAAGCACCTGTATGTTGCTCACAGCCTGCATCTGGAAAAGAAACTCGTTTCCCGCCCGCCGAGCCGGATCGCCTGTACATGATTCTTCCGGCCCTAAAACGGCGAATTTGATGCCGACATGATTCAGGATGCGGACGAATGCCAGGGTAACGCGTTTGTACCGATCGTCGAATGAGCCAGCGCAACCCACCCAGAACAGGATTTCGGGTTCATCGCCAGCCGCCATCATATCGGCCATGGTAGGTACGGTGAATGTTTTTTCAGACATGTTTTTTGTGTTTACTGTTTGCCGTTTACTGCTTTCTGTTGTGTTGCTACAGCACCAAATCGGCTGATAAGCGGAGTAACAATAAACAGCAAACTGAAAACAGTAAGTTATTTTTGGTTGATTTCGTCGGCCCAGTTAAAGCGGTCGCTTGGTGAGAATTTCCAGGGAGCCTGATTATTTTCGACATTACTAAACATAGCGTTCCACGAGGCAGGTGCCTGCGCATCTTCCATCACTTTGTAGCGCCGCATTTGCAGGATGATATTCAGCGGATTGATGTTCACCGGACAGGCATTAACGCAGGCCTGACAAGTGGTGCAGGCGTTGATTTCCTCTACGGTGGTGTAATCGCCGAGCAGTGATTTTTCGTCCGTATAGTCGGGGCCGTTTTTCTGTTTGCCATTCATAATTTCCTCGGCCCGCCAGCGGGTGTCCATCATGATCTTGCGCGGCGACAGTTTCTTACCCGTAATGTTGGCCGGGCAGGCGGCAGTGCACCGACCACACTGCGTGCAGGAGAACGCGCCCATAATGTCGACCCACGATAGATCAGGTACGTCCTTCGCCCCGAATTTACCCAGGTCAGAGGGTTGCTCGCCGTTTTCGTTGGCTTGGGCTGCCTGGCCTGTCGCGTCTTCGGTTACGGTTGGTTCAATACCGAGTGCCAGTTGCACTTCTTTAGTGATAGTCGGCATGTTCTTCATCTCGCCTTTTGGCTGTAGGTCCGAGAAGTAGACGTTGGGGAAAGCCAGGCCAATGTGCAGGTGTTTCGAATACGTTACGTAGGCGGCAAAGAATAAAATGCCCAGGATGTGGAACCACCATGAGAAGCGTTCGTAGGCAATCAGGCCTCCATCGCTCATGCCCGTGAACAATGGTTTCAGGTATTGACTAATCAGAAAATCGGGCACGATGCCTTTTAACTCACCATAATGACCCACCCCCCGGTCGCGGAGCACGCTGTCGGAGGCGTTCCAGGTCAGGAAAGCGATCATCAGGATGATTTCGAAGGTCAGAATCAGTGTGGCGTCAAGGCGGGGCCAGCGGGGGCGCATTTCTTCGTGCTGCTCAGGCTGTAACCGGCTCACTTTCGTGAGGTAGCGGCGGCACAGGAACACGACGCAAACAGCCAGTACGCCAAAGGCCAGTACTTCGAATACGCCGATCAGGAACGGATAAACGGGCGCGATATACGGGGCAAACACGCGGTGAGTACCCAGCAACCCATCGATGATAATCTCCAGAATCTCAAGGTTAATGATGACAAAACCAACGTAGATCACCAGGTGCATGAGGGCAACGGTAAGGTTGGTGAACATCTTTTTTTGCCCGAATGCGATGAGGAGCATCAGGTTAAATCGTTCGCCCGGGTTGTCACTTCGGTCTTCGGGCCGACCGAGGTTAATAGCCCCTGCGATGTATTTCACTCGTCGGGAAATGACGATGGCTGCTGTAATAAGCGCCACCGCAAATAACACTTGTTGAATAACGTTCATTTTTTTTAACAGGTTAATCGGCTAAGGGTCAACACAGAGGCGGTTAAGTTGTTCATTGATAAAACTTTTTTATGGATAAGGGCTTGCGCTGCATACCCTTTGCGTCTACTTTTGCACCCACGTTTAACACAGACGTCGCGGTGATGTAGCTCAGTTGGTAGAGCAAAGGACTGAAAATCCTTGTGTCGGCGGTTCGATTCCGTCCATCACCACCGCATTATCAGGGAGTTACGATCAAAAATCGTGACTCCCTTTTTTGTTGGTACAACAATGGTACAACATTTTGAAACTGGGGTTTCGGCAGCGTGAATTGGTTCATGTCGATAAATGTCGGTTCATTCCCAGCCTATTACAGCTAATTACTCATTCTTATAAAACTTCACGCAAGCAAAGCCATCGCGGATGAGCTAGATTATGCAGGTCGTTGTTGTAAACAATGATCGTCGTAATCGTCTGCGAAAATAACAGGTTTTTCGATAGTATGCATGCATACTATTTTGTGAATTGTTTAGCGGGTTCGCTTCCGGCTGCGTAGGCGGGTACGTTCGCGTACCTCTTTCTGCTCGGCTATCAATCGCTGTAGATCGCTATCCGCTTCTTTGGGTGCAGTTGCATATGCCTCTTGATTGTCGAAGAACTGTTTCGCCTTTTCGCGTTGCCGCTGGATATTGATTTCAGCAGGATCAGTAGGAGATAGGAGATCGTCTTTCTCGTTTAAGAAATCAGTCAGGGTTTGCCGGTAGTGATTGATAGCCTCAGTATCTGGCAATGTTTCCAGCTCATCGTCTGTCACCTCTTCATCGCGTTCCCTCTCATCCTGCCCCGAATGCGCTTCGATTGATGGCGTTGTATTGTCACTTGAGTTCGTGTCGTGGGTGGTGGGCAGTTTAGCCGCTTCCTCCGCTACTGTGTCGTTGAGCTTGCTGGTCAATTCATCGCCCATCGTGAGGAACGCGCTGGCCACCGCTTTTTTCTTTTCAAGGCTATCGTTTTGAATGGGTTCAGCGGTTTGCTCTTGACCCATCTGGATAAAGTCCGCCATCAGTTTATGACGACGATCCATTGGCTTACTCTGCGGCTGACTGGCTGGCGTATCGTCTGCATCTATGACACGCTCCGTTGTACGATCTGATATCGGATCGGCTTTTTGCTGTGGTGTGTTCGCTGCATCACTGTTGCTCTCCTGCCGTTCCCGCATGATCTCGATAGCCCGTTTCTCCGGTATCAATGTGGCGTCCCGCAACCGTTGCCGGACCTCTTTGATCCGTACCCCGTTTAATTGCCGAACTAGATCAAAAGAGCGACCCTGCTCATCCACCACCATAAACGGATGACGTGGTACACCTTCTGCCAATAAATACCCCTGCCCGTGTACCGCTTGGATAAAGTCTGGGGCGGTGGTGGTGTCCTGCCACAGCTTGGTCAATGTCTCTTTGAGTTCGGGACGGTGTTTGTTCCGGTGCGGGGTCGGAGCCTGTTCAAACACGCGCTCCATTTCTTTGCGGGCGCGGTCTTGTGCCAGGCGGCTAAAGCTGTTGGAGATGACCTTACCGGTCTGATGATTGTAGCGTTCAAACACGACATGGGCGTGGGTACGGTTTTTCTTGGTGTGGAGAACCACAACACGGCGTTGCCCGTCAAGCCCCAACTGTTTGCCTAAAATGTCGGCGGCTGTCAGCCAGTCTACCGTCGTCATCTTCCGGTCTTCGCTGTACGCCGGATTGATCTGTGCGTGATACAGGCCCTTCGGACTTTTGGTCAGCTCCGCCGTCATCGACATCGTCTGTAATGTCTGCTGCAAATACGACGCTTTGGCGTTCATCCGCCCATCGATCTCTAAGATATGAACGCGGTCGTTCTGCTCGTGACCAAGGAGGTATGCGGCCAGTTGCGCACCGTTGCCCCGTGTGTTGCCCCTAATGACCATGAGTGAGGAGAGCCAGTAGTTGAGCGGTCAACGCATCGACGCTCTCCATCGCCTGCGTCACGCTGTCTGGATTAATCCCGCTGGATGGTCCCTGCCCGTCTCGATTGAGGACGTGGGCAATCTGGTTGACGTTGCTGCCGATTTTGCCAAGCTCGGCCATGAGGTTTAAGAGAACCTCCCGCTCCGGTGTCGGCACCCGGCGCGATGGCTGACCGACAATAGTCTTGAGCCGCATGAAATCGCTCGGTGTGTGACCGCTCTCCTTGGCGCGTTGCCAGATCAGGTTCTTTTCGGCAAGCGTCACCCGAACGCGAATGGTCAGCTCGCGTTTATCGTCACTGTCTTTGTGCGGTCGTGCCATACGCGATGAAGAGATGAGGCAAACGCAAAGGGGCAATGAAAGAGGGTTAAGGGAGAATTTGGTCTCCCTTACAAGCAGGGTTTGGACGTGCAGAAACGAAGTTTTTGTAGCTACAAACCACGTCTTGCAACGCTTCGCTCATCTAGCCGTGGACCCGTTGGTCGAAGATAGGAAATTGCGCGGTATGTGCGACATGACACGCTGATTTTGTGCAGGTTACCGCTTAGTAAAGATGCGGAACATATACGACATGTAACGGCTCAATCTCGTAGTTTTAGAAACTATCCCCCACGCTCTAACTTTCACTCCCATGCAGCCGATTGAACAGGCGGACGTGCAATCTCAATCCGTCATCGGAAAATGGTTTGGCGTCACATCCAGTGAGATTGATGAACTGTTTCGCAGCGAGCCAAACCCAGGTGCGTTCAACAAGGCGGTGTTGGTGGCCGTTGGGTTGTTCTTGACCCCGATCACGCTGGCTGGGGCGTTGCTCGGCTTTACCCGCGCTTATAACCGCTTCACCCGTCGCCTGAGTATCGCGCCAAGTTTTGCGAACCTGTCGCCGATTACCAAGTTCGCAATGGTGGTGGGAGGCCTGTTGATCTGGGTCTTCGTTTTTACGCTCTTTATTGCCGTCATCCAGTTTGCTGGGTTCCTAGGGATGAGCGGCAAGTTCCTGCTGGTCTTTTTCGGCTTCAATCTGTTCTTCTCGCTTGTCGTGTTCGGAGCATACCGGCGGTGGCGGGTTGGCATCAACAATATGCTGATTGAGGGGAATAAGTTTGGCTCGGCGCGGTTTGCACGGCCTGAAGAACTGAACGCCTATCGCACCGGACCGGGCCTGTATATCGGTGGCGGGTTCGTCTTCAAAGATAAAGGCCACATGCTGACCGTAGCCGGTACACGGGGTGGTAAAGGCACGAACCTCATCATCCCGAACTTGCTGGGCCTGGGTGGCTATCAAGGCTCATGGGTGGTGATCGACCCGAAAGGTGAGAACGCCGCGATCACGGCGCGTTATCAGCGCGAGAGCGGCCAAAATGTCGTCATCCTCAACCCGTGGGGGTTGCTGGAAGAAAACGTTGGCGAGGCTACAAGCTATAACCCGCTGGATATCCTAGCCGATACCAGCAGCATTCATCTGGTCGATGATGCGCACATGATCGCGGAAATGCTCGTCCCGGTCGAGCGGGGCGACAAGAACAAGTTTTTTACCGATATGGCACGGTCGATTGTGACGGGTCTGATTATGCAGATCGTCACGACGCAAGAGGCCGAAGATCGCACGCTCACCACCTTGTGGCGGTGGGCAAGATTAGCCGGTGACGATTGGGATGAATTAATCGCCCGGATGCGGCTTAATGACGATCCCGTCAATGGCGAGATTGTACGCAATGCTGGCAACGAGATCGTCAAACTGATGCAAGCGGGTGAAGAGACGTTTGGCAGTATTCTCTCTTCTGTCTTACAGGCCACCGACTTTTTAAAAAGCCCAGCTCTGCAACAATCGTTACGCTCTGGCTATGATCCAACTAGCCTGTCTGATGGCAACACATCACTCAACATCATCATTCCAGCCGATAAATTACAGAGCCATGCGCGGTGGCTACGTTTGATCGTGACAACGACACTCAGAGCGGTGGTGCGCAAGCCGAATAAACGTGTTACTTTTTTGCTTGATGAGTTTGCAGCTCTGGGTTATTTACCTGAAATTGAGACTGCTTTGAGTACGTATGCGGGGTTTGAAGTAACGGTCTGGCCAATCCTTCAATCGCTCATTCAGTTGAAGGGACTGTATGGGGAGAATTGGGAGACATTCACCGCCAATACGGCGATACGGCAGTTCTTTACTATTAACGACAACTTCACGGCGAACTATGTGAGCGCGGCTATTGGACAAACATCACATGTAATCACGACGAAAGGGTTGTTTGGTGGAGTGCAGGATGCCAGTAGCAATCAACGGCCACTCGTCACCCCAGATGAAGTAAGACGTGGATCTGCAAATAATATATTCGCGTTTTTAGGTGGAAATCCGCCAACGACGTTTGCTAAACGACCATATTACGAAATTCAGAAAATACAAAGTTTTGCGGATTCGAATCCCTACGCAACATAAACTGAAAAGCATTTATTTTGACGAACAAATGCGTCTTTGAACAGTTACCATCTTTACTATTCTAGGGAATTAAGAATGAAACTTCTATTTTCTTTACTTACTTGGCTTTTCACGACCTTGTTCTTTGGACTTTTCCAAGTATGGATAACAGCCTTCATTCTGTACGTTAACGTTACACTTGTTAATATACTGGATGTAACCAAAGATGGGGGTTTATTCTTTTTCGCTACTTCACTTGCAGCAAGTAGCTTCTTAAATCATGCTAAGATGTTTAAGAACGCTCCTTATGAAGAAGTCATCTTTTCTGTTATCTTCGCGCTTGTTCTTATTGTATTTAGCAGTGTCAGCTTTGCTTCCGGTTATATGAAGGCAGTACCTACTAAACCAGGTTTTGTATCTAATCAGAACCAAGAGTTTGTTGGTTATCTTGTCTCTGGTTTTGGCATAATATACGGTATTATCACTGAAATCAGAGTAAATTTTTTTTTGAATAAAAAATTGCTAAATTGATGAATAATAATACGATAATTTTGTTCACAGTCTTACTCGGATTTTTGACTCTTTGGGGCTTCTTCAGAGTGTCAAAACTCTCTATATCAGAAGGATCGTATATTAACCTAAAATATATTACTACTTACAATGATTTGGGAATTATAGAATCTAGTCTAAAAAACTTGAAGCATATTGTAATATTTACAGATTACGTAGAAGAGCCGCAAGAGGGTTTACGAGAAGCAGTTAAAAATAATATCCAAAAGGGAATTAAATATACCTTTATAGTATCCGAATCAAATTTTGAATCAGAGAGAGATAAATATTTGTCGTTTTTTTATAAAATATTGCCTAAAGTTGAAGTTGATGCTAATCTGAATATATATGGATTTAATTTTGAGTGGAATCCTCCCAAATGTATATTTTACGAACTTGACCACGATCCTGAAGATATTGAAATACATGTACTCGGATATTGGGGTCTTGGTAAAGAAAATGGAGTAACTATAAATTATGCATACATACCAGATGAACAAGTTGCCAACATTGTACAAATTGCCTTAAAAGGAGTAAATCGAGGAGATGCAGTGTTTAATGTTATAAAAAACTTAAACTCGGCTACTACATATGCAACGAAAGAATTGGAAAACAATCGTTCACTTTTAGCTTCATGAGAGGGATTACTATGGACAATGTTAAACCGAAATACTTAGGCATTATTACTTGTTTATATATTACATTTGAGCTGGTTTCAGATGTAACAGCCGGAAAACTGATAGATGTTTTTTCTAATCCTGTGGCAGTTACTGTAATCTACTTTCCAGTTACTTATATATTTTCTGATATTATAACTGAAGTATATGGATACGCTAAAGCTAGAGCTGTCCTATGGATAGTTATGCTCTGCACTGTACTAGCTACTGTGATATATGTAATTGTAGCTGCGATTCCTCCATCTAAAATTTTTGATGCTAATGACGCATATGCTCGTGTATTAGGACAAGTACCACAAATCGTTATCGCCGCATGGCTTGCCGTGTTCTCAGGAGATATAGTGAATAACTATATTTTGGCCAAACTGAAAATCCTCACAAAGGGTAAAATGCTATGGCTAAGAACGATATCTTCCACAATTGCGGGGCAACTAGTTAATACAGCGGTCTTCTATTTTATAGGGTTATGGGGAGTGCTGCCTTTAAATGTGATGTTTCAATCTATCATAGCGGGTTGGATAATAAAGACATTGGTTGAAGTGCTGTTTACTCCTGTTACTTATATCATAGTAAATAAACTTAAGAGAGCAGAGGGTATTGATTTTTATGACACTAAGACAAATTTCAATCCATTCGTATTTAACCCTCCATTTTAAATATTCAAAGTACGAATAAGGGAAGATGTCTGACGTATTTACATTAACGGGACACGGGCTGTGCGGGCAAGATTACCAATCGTCATTTGTTCTTAACGATACACAGCTTTACACCTGAGATCCGCTTTCCTGAGGTATAAAATCATGCATGATCCGCATGATTCAAAGCTCCTCGGCTAAACAGGCCAAATCCTATTTCAACGATTCCTTACGCCGTTCGGATTATTATCTGGACGAACAGGAATTGCAAGGATGCCTGCATGGTCGTGTCGCTATCCGGCTCGGTGTTGAAAATCTACCGACGAATGCCGTGGTGTTTCAAGCCTTATGCGATAACATCAGCCCCCTCACCGGTCAGAGCCTCACTCCGCGCAACATGGCCAATCGCACGGTCGGCTATGACATTAATTTTCATTGCCCAAAAAGCGTTTCGATCCTTCACGCGCTCTCCAACGATCATCATGTCCTCGACGCGTTCCAGACAAGCGTTCATGAGACCATGCGCGACATCGAGAAAGATGCGCAAACGCGGGTGCGCAAACAGGGACAGGATATCGACCGGCCAACGGGTGAACTGATCTGGGCCGATTTTATTCACCAGACTGCCCGACCGGTTGACGGCCTGATGCCGGACCCGCATCTCCACGCCCATTGCTTTGTGTTCAATGCGACTTGGGACGAGGTCGAGAGAGAATTCAAAGCGGGACAGTTCCGCGACATCAAACGCGACATGCCGTATTATCAGGCGCGGTTCCACAAAATCTTGTCAGACAAGCTGATTGGTCTAGGTTATCGCATTCGGCGAACCAACACCTCCTTTGAAATCATTGGCATCCCGGAACGGGTCATCGACTTGTTTTCCAAACGCACCGACGAGATTGGCCGCATCGCCAAAGAGCTTGGCCTTAATGATCCTGAAAAATTAGATGCGTTGGGGGCTAGAACCCGCGCCAAGAAACAAAAAGGTTTGACGATGAGCCAACTGAAAGTGGAATGGCGTCGGCAAATCCATAGCATGGGCATGACTGGGAACAATGATGGCGATCAGCCAATCCGTTTTGCTCTTCCCCAACCTCTGCCTGACCTGACCGCCAACCACTGCGTCGATCATGCCCTTGCGTTGCGCTTTGAACGGGCCTCTGTGGTACAGGATCGGCGTCTTCTCGAAACGGCCTATCGGCATAGTCTGGGCTATATAACGGTCAGTGTCGATCAGATCACCGACGCATTTAAGGGAGACGAACGTCTGCTGCATCTGCAAGAGGGTGGCAAAACGCTGTGTACGACGCAAGAGATTCTAGCCGAAGAACAATGGATGGTGAATCTTGCCCGACAAGGGTTAGGCGCGTCACAACCCCTATACCAACAGATGCCAGACAGTTCTCTTGAAGGCGAACAGAAAGATGCTATTCGTCATATTCTCACCACTCCAGATCGCGTGTCGATTATCGGTGGGAAAGCCGGAACCGGCAAAACCACGTTGATGAAAGAAGCTGTGAGTCTGATCGAAGCGACCGGGCATCTTGTCACCGTTGTGGCCCCAACAGCGCAGGCTGCACGAGGCGTGTTGCGGGATGAAGGGTTTAGCGAAGCTGAGACCGTGGCACAACTGTTGGCATCTCCTGCCCTGCAAGCCGCTCTACAAAACGCTGTCATCTGGGTCGATGAGGCTGGCTTGCTCAACACGCACGAGATGACAAACTTGTTGACACTCGCGATCCGACAGAATGCGCGACTTATTTTGAGTGGTGACACGCGGCAGCATGCAAGCGTTGCCAGAGGCGATGCCCTACGCATTCTTAATACGGTCGCCGGCATACAATCAGCCCATGTGAGCCGGATTTATCGGCAACGCACGCTGGCCTATCGTCAAGCTGTACAGGCTCTGTCAGAAGGCCACACCCGGCAGGCCTTTGAAACCCTACATGAGATCGGGGCGATTAAACCGATGGATGCCGCCAATCCGTTTGCAAGTCTGGCCAACGACTATGTCAATACGCTCAAACGTGGCAAAACAACCCTAGCTATTGCCCCGACGCATCAGGACGGGGAACGGGTAACGCAAGCGATCCGCGCCAAACTGCGCGAAGTCGGCAAACTCGGCAGACCTGAATTTACAGCTGCCCAACTGGTCAATCGCAATCTGACCCAAGCCGAAAAAAGCGACGCTCGCCATTACCGGGTCGGACAGATCATTCAGTTCAATCAGAATGTGCCGGGCATGGCACGGGGGACGCGTTACACGGTCGTGTCTGCCGACGATGTCACGGTGAACATCCAAGACGACCAGAACAGTATCACCGCCCTGCCCTTAACCTTGATGGCCAAGTTCGATGTGTACCAGTTGCAAGATATCAAGCTGTCCAAAGGGGATGCAATCCGTATCACCCGCAACGGTTTTGACAGCCAGAAAAAGCGGCTGAATAATGGGCAATTACTGGAAGTAACTAAGGTTCAGGTCGATGGAACGATCATGCTGCGCAATACGATCAGTAAGGTACCCTACACCCTACCCAATCAGTTTGGGCATCTGGCCTATGCCCATTGCATCACGTCCCATGCAGCACAGGGAAAAACGGTCGATGAGGTGTTCATTGCCCAACCCGCTTCGAGTTTTGGGGCAACGAGCCTCAACCAGCTCTATGTGTCGGTGTCACGGGCGCGAGATCATGTCCATATCTACACAGACGATCCCGATGGCTTGCTGACCAAAGCCTCGGAGGCTAGCGACCGGCTGTCAGCACTGGAACTGTTGAAGCGCAACCGGGCAAACCGTGGGGCTAGCGAACATCTGATCCGGCAGCGGAAGCCCAGTGCCGACCCATTGCGGAAACCATCGCCGGTTGTTGATCCTGTCATTGCATCTAAGCGGGGGCCGCATGTCCCCCGTCCATGAGTTTATCGCCAATTTTGACGAGCCAGATGGGGCGGAACTGGTTTCGGAAATTCCTCGTATGCCCCTTGCGTCTAGACCTGGTCTGCCGCAGGTCCACGAACATGCAGAAGACAGTTCGGTGCGTAACCTATGTTTTGCATGGCCGGATGGCCGCAAGGCTTTTTTCAACTACGCTTATTTGGTGGCCACTGAGTTTGAGCCAAGTGATGAAAAAAACTTAATTCAACTTCGGTTTTCATCATACAACGTAGTACTGCATGGGTATAGGCTCGAGGCACTATTTATGGCGTTGCTTAACCACCGGCCCCGAATCATAACTGCTACTGATCTACGCTATATGCTCGCAGCTGATTCGAACACACCCGTCGTCGTTAATATTCGGATTGAGCCCAAAGCCGACTAAACAAGAAAGGCTGCTACTTACGTCTTTGACCGCCTAATCTATGCATTCTACTTAGCGTAAAAGGCTAATCAACAGCAGAATTGATGTATTTGACACGGGGTCAACTCTCTTGTGAACGAAACAAAATTTTTAGCACACGCTGTTGACAAAAGTTATTTTTGTATGTTTGTCAACATGAATCAGATAATAACATGATCACACCTGTCGGCACTAATCTTACCCGGATCCGCCAAGCTCGTGGATTGACCATGGACGAACTCGCTCGAATGGTCGGCTGCACAAAACAAGCCATTAGCTTGTATGAAAGCGGACAACGCCATCCTGACAGCCAGACGTTACTGTCAATCGCTAAGGCTCTGGATACAGGCATAGACTCATTCTACGACAGTTATAATGTCGCGTTTGAGCTAAACAGTGTAAGCTACAGAGAAGGAATGCTACTAAGTAAAACGCAACGCACATCGGTTGAAGAGCAAACCAGTGCTAAGCTCAGCGACTATTTGGAATTAGAAACGATTGCAAAATCCTGCATCGAGTTTAGCAATCCAATTGAAAACATCAAAGTCAACAACTCACAAGACGCAGAGAAAGCGGCCAAAGAACTTCGAAAACAATGGAAGATGGGAGATGGTCCGGTGCACAACATTTCCACTTTTCTGGAACGTAAAGGTGTTCGCATTATCAAGATTGATTTCGGGTTTTCCTACCGGCATGAAGGTCTTTCTGGTTGGGCCGAGCAGAAGCGCATTCCAGTTATCGTATTAAATGCACGGCAACAGGATACAGCACGTGTACGTTTCACGATGCTGCATGAGTTAGGGCACTTACTACTGATGACTGAAGATAACCTTACTCTTGATGTCGTCGAGCGGTTGTGTGACGCTTTTGCGGGGGCCGTATTGCTACCTGCTGATACATTAGCGTTGGAGCTTGGCAGGAATCGAACTCTTATCGTTATGCCGGAACTTCGACGGATCAAAGAACTATACGGCATCTCAATTCAAGCCATTATGGTACGGTCACGGGTCATTGGTCTAATTTCCTCTGATGTTTATCAAGGTTGGCAACAAACCTCTACGTCGAACCAAGACCATGGGCAATACCAAGGCACAGAAGAGCCGCAACGCTTTCTTCAAATGCTATATCGCTGTTTAAGTGAAAAGAAAATTGGCTTCGACAAGGCCGCTCAGCTTGCAGGCTGGGACGAAGCCGAATTAAGAGAACATTACGTACAACAATCAGAATTCTAAGATGAGACCTGTAGTCCTAACCGATGTTCATTTAGCAGCGAGACTGGTCCGGTCTGGTTTGTTGAAGTACTACTCCCCTGAGGAGTTTCAACTCCTGATATCGGATATCGGTTTTGATTACAATTACCCCCAAACTGTTTATAACCAGCACGATAAGAGTTTTGCCGAACGTATGCAGAAACAGGGGTTCTTACGAGTGAAGTCTTTCGATGAAACACAAATGATGCGTATGTATGCTCTCTTGAGGCAGCTCAAGCCCAAATTTACGATCAGGATTGTATCGGCATTATTATTGGCCCAGATGACAAACGCTACACTAATCAGTGAAGATGAGGTGCTCCGTGAAGTAGCCCAGATATCTCTGATTTCAGCCCAGAATAAACAGTGGTTGGTTGGTCAGTTGGTCCACGAATTAGCATTTCAAGGAATTACGCTTGATATCGAACTCGTCAACGAGTTGATATAAAAAAACCAGGTGGTGACCACCTGGCTTACGGATACTAAAGAAGGAAACAAAAGCATAGCCTGCTTTTGCGAACTCTAAGCTTGACACCTCAAAGGTACGCCCTGCTTTAGTAGACTGCAAGCCATAGGATTGGTTTCAACTAGAGTCGACTATATGATTGTCTGTAGATCTGTATCGCTCACTAAACATTGATTAAAGGCTAAAAGAACTCGCACATCGGGCTGTAACTACAGCTTCAGCCATAGGTCTTCTAATGGCTAATCAGTTTTTATCTCTTTAGTTAATCAGTTTAAGAAAATGTCTACTAACACAAGTTTGAAGTGCAAGTTTGAGGTGTTTAGAAGCACCGTTAACAACCAATTCTATTTTCGGCTGCGGGCTGAAAACAGCGAACCCATCTTCAGTAGTGAGGGCTACCTGCGGAAATCTGACTGCCTGAGCGGCGTAACATCTGTGCGGAAGCATACCACACAAGAGCAGTACTATAACCGATTAGGGAAGGCTCCTAACCTTTACTTCACGATGGAAGCCTCTAACGGTGAGCCACTTGGCCGTAGCGAAATGTATACAACATTAGCAGCACGGGAGGTCGGGATTGCGTCCGTCAAAGCAAATGCGCCAGTGGCACCGCTTGTCGATCTGACTCTTGCAACTGCCTAAGTTGAGCTAGCCGCCTTCCAATAGAAGGCGGCTTCTTTCACTTCAATCAAAATCAACATCATGCAATCTTCCAGTGAAAACAATCCTGGCGCTAACTCGCCAAGTCAACAATTGGCGCACGGCTTCAAACGAACGTTGTTTGGCTTCTCGCCGTCTTTTAAAAAAAATAGTCGTGATGATAACTACGGCTACTTGTGGCCTGGCGCCTTGACCACGCCTTTTTCCACGGAGAACCATGATTTGCTGGAGCGTCTTGGCCGCAGCATGATTGATACCAACAGCGTAGAAAATCCCTCAGAGTTTAGTACCATTGATTCCGGGTACACTTACTTTGGTCAATTTGTTGATCATGACCTGACGCTTGACGTAGACTCTAAATTGGAAACGGCGCAGGATGCCAGAAAACTCACCAATTACCGCACGCCTAATTTCGATTTGGACGCCTTATACGGCGATGGTCCGGCGGTTAGTCCCTTTATGTACGATGCCGAGCGTATCAAGTTTGTAGTTGGCAACATGGGAAATGAATTTGATGTGCCTCGAACGCCGGTAGGGACTGCTATCATTGGTGATCCGCGTAACAATGAAAATTTGTTTGTCTCGCAGTTTCACATGAGCATGCTACGTTTCCACAATGCTGTTATTGATCAAATACGTACACAGTTACCAGGACTCCGGCCAGACGAGTTGTTTCAACGCGCCCAGACAGAAGTGCGCCGCCATTACCAATGGGTAATTATACATGATTTTTTACGAACCATTGTTGGAGCGGACGTAATCCGTGATGTTTTGGATATGGGGCTTAAATATTTCAGTCATAAAAAATATCGCCGGTTTTTCATGCCGGTTGAATTTTCGGTAGCCGCATACCGCTTTGGACATAGCCAGATACGTAATCAGTACCGCTTCAACCGAGGCTTTACCAATGACGGTTTTTTTAATGCATTCAATTTTGTCAGAGGGAACGTACCCAGTAACTGGGTTATAGATTGGTCAGGTTTTTTCAGTGAAGTGGGACGTGAAGCAGCCAACAAAGCGCGAAAAATAGATACCCGCGTTGCATTGAGTATGAGCCAGTTGCCTACTGCTTCTGGCACTCCCCCCGATTCTATGTTTGCGGTCCTCTCAGCACGCAATCTAGTGCGCGGAATGGCGCTACAAGTTCCATGCGGTCAAGCCGTGGCTAAGCGGATGAGAAAGCAGCTGTTAACCGAAGAGCAATTGTTGAGCAGTCCTTTTTCGAATGCCACCCCCGAACAGCGTGACCAGCACCAGCAAGTTGTAGCCGTGTTACAGGCTAATAACAACTTACTTTTGAAACAGACACCGCTGTGGTACTACATCCTCAAAGAGGCTGAAGTATTGCAAGCGGGGAATCAATTAGGGCCAGTTGGCGGGCGGATCGTAGCGGAAGTTTTTGTTCGAATCTTGGTGGACAGTAAAGATTCAATTATGGGAAAAGATGCCGTTGACACTAATTGGCTGCCACAATTTGGTCTAAATGGAAAAGATCCTGCTGATTACAAAATTGTTGACATGCTTCAGTTTGCTGGAACCTTTAGAATCCCAAGTGTCAGTTAATATATGACAGTTCTAACAGCACAAAAGCCCATTAGCGGTGAGCTTTTGTGCTATGCAATACGAAACATATTGACATGTTTGATCGCATGTTCGATTTGAGTCGTCTTACACTTGAGCTGTTGTATTCGTTAGCGGCAACTGTATGTTTGTCCACTTAGAAATTCGTAAGAACCAGCATTTTTATCGTAGTTCACCAACATTTTAATCTGTTTAACACCTAATTTGCAATAGGTGAAATCTTGGCGCGCATTCACTGTTTTTGTGGTGGCCAGAACCCAGCCCGAAGTAGCCGATAAGGTCATGTTGTAATAGCACGTAACCGTAGCGGCTGCGGTTGTAGATTTGTTCCAAACCCAACCGTAAGTATAAGGAGCAGGTATAATCCGTGTTTCAGTCACGAAATTTGGCGCGGCTGTTTTAGCCGATCTGTCGGGTTGCGTTAGAACGTCTGTAGTGCTCTTCTCACAACCCGTCAGGCTTGTGAGAACAAAAAAGAGCGTAATGGCGGCAGTGAGAAGTGTTTTCATATTTATTATGGGAGTTAAAGTGAGTTTGTTCAGCGTTTACTCACCTTGATGAATGAACAGTGAACAAACACCTTTGATTCAGCAGTACATAAGTATTTTTTCATTTTTATACTCTTAAAATGGCGGATAATAGTTGGTGGACGAGTTCGACACAAATCAGTTCAATTGGACCAGAAGAAGCTGGTATGCTCGATAAGCCAAGTGTGGCTAGTGTCATGAAGACATCATGTCTCCGAATAGAGCCCAAAGCAGATATAAGACTACCTACAATGGATAGTTGTGCTACGTTAGAACTACATTTCAAGCTGAAGGAGGTCGTTTTGCGTAAAATTGACCCTATAGAGAACAAGCCATATGAGTTCGATAGCACAGCTAAAGAGATTCTGACGGCCATAGTCCATAATGAAGAGATTGGCGGAATCAACATAGTTGATAAAGTACAGGATCCAACCTTTCGTTTCAAAGCGATGCTTGACCCTGATCCTGAACTGGGCAGCTTTCTTTCAGAAGCAATCGCTATTGTATTAGATAGATCTCGCTTTATCGCTGCAAAAAGAAGTTCTGAGAAAGCGAGTGAAAAGCGTATCGCCAAAGCAAATGACTATGCTCTGAAAATGTATCAGGTCATAACCGATATGAAAGCAGAGGCAGGTGTTTCTACATATCGGGCAACGGCTGATTTGCTAGAACGTAAAAAGATTAAAAACCCTAACGGTGGCAAAGCTTGGAACGCTAGTACTTTACACGGTCTCCAGAAACGATGGCAGGAATTGGGCTTAGTGCCTCTCAAACCATAAGCCTGCAGGCCACGACCCAATAAACCTCTTATTATCTGCTGAAGTGTATGGATAGAACAGACTGGAAAGCAAAGTTTTATCAAATCACAAATAAGCCGGGCAGATCAACTACCCGGCTTAAAAGCGTTATTCGGCTTTCGGTTTGTTCTTACGGACAACAACCGGAATTTTCTGGCCGAGGATGTTTAAGGATAGGTTCAATCCCTCTTTATCGCCGTGTTCCCAAGCCGCGCCAACTCTGATCCAATCAGCTTGCTCTGTATCGGCTTGCGATTTCAGAATATAAACCGTGTGGGTTGGCTTGGTAGAACGGGTTTCGGTTTGGTTAGTCATCAGCTAGTCTCCTTTGTTTGCAGTTGATGATGGAAGCGGGCAAAGCCCGACTGGCCGTGACAGCTCCCCGAAGGCATAAATCGATACGCAGTGTCTATTTGTGCCTAAGTCGTTAGAGCCTTTTTGACTTGTCAAAAAGGAGGGATAGGCGTCGTCACGGATGGTTGGGCTAAGCTGACATCATAAATCAACCAACAAACAAAGAATCGTCGTTGATCGCAACGAAACAATGTCAAGCAGCCAACACATTTGGGTAAAGAACACGCACCGTTTAGGGCTGGGTAAGCCCGTGAATGTATTCAACGGCTTTTTGGGCGTAGGATGCAGCAGTAAAGATCAATTTTTTGTCATCCTGCAAGGCTTGCAACCAGGATTGGATATAGGCGGCACGATTTTTCTCAGGCATCGGCTCAAAGCCTAAATCGGCAGCCAGGAAACAGGCTCCCAGTTCGGCAACCAGCTCTTCTTTCGCATAACCTGCGTCACCATATGTTTTACGACCCAGATCACGATCTAGGCGGGTTGGATGACGGGTCCAGTGGGTCAACTCGTGCGATAAAACGGCGTAGTAATCGGTTACCGTTTGAAAGTTTTCAAACGGTGGCATCTGTACCCGGTCCGTGGTGATGGAATAGGAGGCCTGGGTTCCGGTGTAAATATCCGCTTTGGTCTGCTTGAAGAAGGCATCCAGTTCAGCATTTCGTTGTTTGGTATCGATAGCAGTTGCAGCTGGGATTGGATGGAAGCTTTCAGGAAGACCGTCAATTTGAGAGGCATTGAACACTGTGTAGCATTTGAGAAATGGGATCTGGCTGGTCGTCTTCTCGCCCTGGTCGTTCTCACCTTCACGGGTGATTTTATCGGCATAGACAACCTGTGTTGCCTTCTCGCCTTTGCGGACATTGGCCTTCAGTTCGGTGGCCTGTTTGTAGGTCATCCAATACGGTGACGTGTAGCCTTGCTCAGCCGCCGTGCCCCAGAGCATCAGGGTATTAATGCCACTGTAGGGAATACCATTCCAGCGTAAGGGGCGTTGTACGTTGCCCGCCAAATGTTCGGCGTTCCAGGGTTTGCGCCAGGTGAGATTGCCCTGCTCCAGATCCATGATGATCTTGTTAGTGATGCGGGCATAGACGTCATTTTGTTGGGGATTGCTTTGGGTCAATTGCGCCTCCTGTGGTGCGGTTGGTAAACGGGGTTTAGGGGGATTAGTAGTTGTCATTGCGCCGTCCTTTGATTGTCAGGATGATGGGGATGAACAAACCCGGCAGTCAGTCGAATGAACCAGCCAGAATATTGGTGGGGCGGGGAAAGCGTGAAACGCTGGCGAATATTGTGGTTGGTGGAATGAGCGCGTCGGGTACATCGCCAACGTCAATCCTGAAGAAACGAACAGGCACATTGCCGTTGACCGAATTGCCTTCACCTCAACACGGTTGCATCAAACCGCTAGCGTGGCATCAATCCAGCATCTGCAAGGGATGTATAATTGTGTGCCGTGATGATCAGATGATCGAGCACGTTGATATCGAGCAGCTTGCCACCCTCAACCAGTTTGCGGGTCAACGTGAGATCGGCACCACTGGCCTGTAGATTTCCGCTGGGGTGATTGTGCGCCAGGATGATACCGATGGCTCGGGCTTTGAGGGCCGTGGCAAAGATCATCTTGGGATCGGCCAGACACGCCGCCATGCCGCCCGTTGCAATGTCAGAGATGGCCAGACAGTTGTTTTTCTGATCCAGCATCAGGATTTTGAACTGTTCGACCAGTTCTAGCCGGTTTTCATCCCAATTGGCCCGTAACACTTCATAGGCCGTGGCTGACTGCGTGATCTGGATGCGATCCTGATACGGTATCCGGTTACGATAGATGATTTCGACTTCGTTGACTTTAAAGAGGTCTTGCAGATGGAGTTGTGACATGACATCTCCTTACAAGGTCAGGTTGCGTTGGTGCATGTGCCACGCATTCACATCCTTATGCGGCGCATAGATTTTGTTCATCGGGGTATGGGTGAGATCAGCCTGCGTTTTGAAGAATTCATTAAGTGCTGCCGTTGCTTTCTCTCCGGCTGGATCGTTATCAAGCCATGTAAAGGCTGTGCGATACCCGTAATTCTGGATATAGGGAATAGCCTGCTTGAGACACGACAGCGAGTTGGTGACTATCGCATCGCCCTTGAACCCTTTGCCATCTAATTGTGCGACAGCGGACAGATAATCCATGAAGCCTTCAAAGAGATGGATACTGTCTGGTTTCGGTTCTGTGCCTCGGATAAAGCTGATGGACTTCGCACCAAGACTGCCTTTGAAAAACGGATTGCGGAGTTCATAACCGCCCTCTTCATTGGCAAAGCCCAGCGCAAAAAAACTTTTCTGAGTGTTCAGGTTGCGGACGTGGATTTCTTTCAGATGTCGATGAGCAATCTCCAACGGAATGCCGCGCTTCTCCAAGTAATGGATCAAGCCGAGATGCTGAATGGGTTTGCGGGATTTGAGCACAAGGCTTGGCGCATCGGGTAGAGTTTGTTCAAAGGCCGGCGGCTTAAACTGATAGGGTGCTACACCCATGTTGTTGATCCAGCGTAATGCATCAGAGACAGTATGGGCTTCGCGGCAGAACTTGAGATAGGCACAGACGAGATCGACCGGATCACCACCACGTCCATCGCCGTAATCATGCCAGCGATTGGTTTTGAGATAGACCCAGAAACTGGGTGTTTTCTCCAGGCGCACCGGCGAGAGATACAATAGACGGTGAGCGGTGGTACGCTTTGGGTGAATATCGAGCTGGCCTAAAATCTGGGCAATGGGTATCGTATTCGCATGGGCAATGTCCATGACGACCTCCGTAAGCAGAATTGAAAAATAGAAGTTGAAAAGCGGCTTAACCGATGGGGCGGCTAGCGTGCCAGACGCTGTTCGATAAAGGCGTCTAGATCAGATTGGCGGTAACGCACGGCACGGCCAATCTTGATGAATTTGAGGTCATAGCGTTTGGTGCAAGCCCAGACAGCGAGTGTACCAGGTGACACGCGGAGATAACGGGCGGCGGATTTACGATCAAGCAGCGGTTCAATGATCTTTTTGGTCATGGATGCCTCCTCTGAATTAAGTCCTATCGTACAACGTGATGTGGGAATATATTCAGTGTATGTCAGATAAGCGCCCTAAGCAATAGGAATCTGATCCTGTTAATCAACAATAATCAAAGGATAAAGCCTTTGTGTATTAAACGGCATAATCTGGGTTACAATGAGTGCCTGTCGTGTGTTGACAATATACAAGTCTATTGCAGTTCCTCACCGTTAACCGTACATATTGGTTTACAAACGTACTACCAACGTCGTACGTTTGTAAAATTCAGGCTGTCTCCACTGAATCACTTAAATCTGTTACTAGCGTTATAGCTTGTCAGTTCAACGCTTTTACCTTTTTACCTTTTTACACTAAGCAGTCGGATTGCTAAGCCTATATCAGTACTGGTTCGGATTGCTTTTGAAAACCAATTTTACCAAACTGTTTTATTAAACTCTCAAAAGTGAAGTGTCCGGCCAAATAGGACCACCCCATACAACGGGGTGCGCAAGCACTCCAGTTTACAGTATTGCAGTCCTGTTCAATTTGAGTCTAAACACATCTCTCAAAATTAGCAAGAGACTGTCCGCCAAAACCCGACCACCCCAAACGCCCATCCGGTACAACCAAACTATAGGCAATTGCTTTATCAATGGCTTTTATTACTTCTCGGTCTGTACTTTTTGACACAAACACAAAGTTGCCACCAGCGATATGATTTAAGAGGTCATCTATTAGTTCTGGTTCTGTCATACTTAATTAGTTAGTCATTTACGCTTCCTAGTAGGCTTTTTACTTGATTTCTTTACTGTAGTACTCTTATTCTTTAGTAATGAAAATTTGTTATTGACGTCTCTGTAAAAGACGGATATTTTTCCATTCGTTTCGCTTTTAATTATATCGAAATCAAACAGCTTGTCAGTGGCTTTAAATCGACCAGATAGTATACTAGCAAAATTACTTGATTTAGATTTTTCGTTTGCTGTCGTTTTATACTGCCTAGCAATTGTGCTATCAGCCGAAACTATAGTGTGTACAATTTCTAAATGTAATTCTATGCTCTCTAAAAAGTATATAATATCGTTTAAAATAAGAGCAAAATCTTCACCCCCTTTATTAAAGAATAAACTAACTTTTGTTTTTATAGTACCGGTATCCCATGTGTCTTTCGACATTTCGTTACTCACAAAGTTTTTGACATTTTCGATACCACCTGCATCTATAATATTATGAAATAATTGGCCAATTGAAACGGTGTCTGTTGGTCCACAAAGAATTAACGTTCTTGCATCTATGTCTTTTCTGTCATATTTGAAACATCTTTTGTCTTTCAAATGGAATGATACACCATGTAAATACCATGCACTAGCATACCCAATTTTTATTGAAGCCGGTAAAACCCATTCAAATAGTGTATCAGCAGAAATTTCTTTTAAATCAAACAACTCAATATTAGCAACCTTCGAAGCCATGAGTATAGCGCTTCTCTGATAATCATTAACGGCAACAAATATTTTTTTCGTTATACCTTTTACTATTGAACAACGACCATTAAAATCATGAATTTTACTAATTTCAATAGGGCCTCCGAAATCTTTACACTCTATCGCCACCATTGAAGTAGTAAAACCAAACTTAGCTTTTATTATAACATCAAATTGCGACTTAGTGCCTAATATGTTATCCAACTTAATATCATGGATTACTTCTGAGCCTGGATACTCTTTAAGTGTTTCATATATTAACGCTACTAGTTTTTCTAGGGCTTTCCCATCAGCCGATAACCTATTAGACATAATTCCTAAAGCTATTGCGAGTTGAAACTTGTTTAAGCTATTAAATATAGCTAGATAGGAGAGCAATTATATTAGCAGAAATACTTTTCTCAACTTCCTTTCCAACTTGGCACTTATCTATCGCTCGATATACCAAACGCCACAAAAGAAACTCATTATTAATCAATTAAAACTGACGCTCTTCCGGCTGGGTCAGTTTGTCCATCAAAATGATATGATGAGACCAAGATAATTGGGCAACCGGTCGTTGCCCAATTGAGAAATCAGTATAGGCAACGGCAAACTGCCTCATATACTTGATGTTACGGTGTGACAACCCTTTCATGGTGGGGAATTCACTCTGCAAATCAACGGCCAGTTGCGCGGTTATTTTATCGCCCCATTGGGCCTGTTCCTGCTGAGTCAATGTCTGTTTACCAATTTGCCAATATAACTGTAAAAGCTCGGCGTTAGCGGCCACCGTTGCGCGTAATCGCGCCTGACGAATGTTGGCTTTCAGTTCATCGAGCAGTTGCGTGTAATTCGAAGGAAGCGGATTAGACATGGGAACAAAATACCATAGTGTTGTGACAAGAAAAAGTCTTAGCTGAATTGTCTTTAGCCAGTTCCTGACGATACACGGCGTCCAGATAATCCGCGTACTGTTGCATCATCATAATGCGTTGCGGTAAAAACTTGGCTCGGTCATAGGCACGGTCTGTACTGTTTCTGGGCGCATGGGCTAATTGTCGATCTGCAATCTCGTGAGTTATCCCTAATTTCTCTTTCAAGATTCCTAAAGCAAGTGAGCGAAACCCATGTCCGGTCATTCGGTTGCTGTAACCCATCCGTTTTAGCGCAACCAGAATAGCTCCTTTGCTCATAGGCTTTCTAGGCCTCGGCAGGCTAGGAAACACATACTCGCGATGGCCGTTCAACTCTTTCAGTTCAATCAGGATAGCTAACGCTTGAGTAGATAATGGCACCAGATGTGGACTGCGCATCTTCATGCGTTCAGGGGGTATGGTCCACATTGCCTGGTCAAGATCAATCTCGGTCCACTTGGCTTCAATCAATTCACTCGTACGAACAAATGTCAGAAACAGCAAGCGAATGGCTAAGTAGGTCTGTCGATAAAGGCGCGCTTTATGATGATGCAAGGCGAGTAAAAACAAGGGCAATTCATCGATGTCAATGGAAGCAAAATGGCCCTTTCTGTATTTAGTCAACGCGGTTTCCAAGCCGATGGTTAAATCTCGATCCAATCGGCTGGTTACAATCGCGTAGCGGCAAATATGACTGATCAATTGCTTGATGCGACGGGCCATGTCAGGGGCGGTCTTCTCGATCTTTTGCAAACAAGCTAAAATGACAAGGGGCTTTAGCGTATTCAGCGGGTAATGGCCGATTTCGTGAAAAGTGTATTTCTCTAAGCGGTACAGAACCGTCTGCCCATAACGGGGATTCCAGCTGTCTAGTCCCTTGCTGTGCCATTCTCTGGCGACCACTTCAAATGTCTGTGCATGGTTAAACGCAGCGGTCTGTTGCTTTTCAAGCTTGACAAAAAGTGGATCATAGCCGTCTTTCAGTTCAGTTTTTATCCGGTCTTTTTCTCGACGCGCTTCCAGGAGAGATAACTTAGGATAGGCGCCAAGAGCGATCCGTTTCTCTTTTTGATGAATCCGATATTTTAGCCGCCAATTCATACTACCGGATGGGCGTACTTCTAGATAGAGGCCTTCACTATCGAACAGTTTGTACGGTTTGTCTTTGGGTTTAGCAGTGCGGCATTGCATGTCAGTCAATGGCATGATGTTGCTCCTTTTCTACAGCTGGCGGTTGGTCTTTGATGGATAAATGGGGGACCAAGACTATGTAATTAGCGAAATGGTCCCCCAATGGTCCCCCAAATTGGATCAATGTGGGATAATCCGGGTTTGTGTCGGTAAATGAAAAAATACGCCGAAAGCCCTGAAAAGCTTGGCTTTTTTCAAGGCTATTAAGAACAAATAATATTGGGTGATAAGAGTTTTGGCTCCTCGAGCAGGATTCCATTTTTGGCTCCTATGCCATTTAAATCATTCGATTGTATTGCTCTTTACTTCAGTTTAGGTACCCCACTAGGTCCCCCAAAAAGATAGTGTATCGCTAATCAATCTGATTTTAGTTTATTAAATCCTACTTGCAATTGCAACCTTTTCCATGAATCAGTTCTCACCAGAGCGACCTTGATTGAGTGCGGAAAAGCCTAGAAATCCTTATCAGCCTGTCCAGTTTTGTTGCTAATAAACTGGACAACCGGAAAGTACAAGGCAACCCTGTGTGTATTAAGAGTGGTCGGTTTCAAGGTTTACCTTTAACTATCGAATAAGCCCGGTATAAGGCACAACACCTTACCTCGCTGATTACATTCGGACAGAATCCTTACAAGGACCGCATCGCTCAACGCAAGGCCATTTTGTTGGAGCAATTAACTGTTACCTGCCGCCGGGAAACAAGTTATTTAATGGCTATCGAGAAAACTTAGCCAATAGTTTAACCTCTGTTTTAAAAGCCTAAAAAGGCTTATTAGCTTCTAATTAGTCACTTATTTCGCTTTGTTCAGGTCTGCTTGACAATGGACAAGTTAGTTGCTTGGCACTTCATTCGTCCCGTTTAACGTTTGAGGCAATCAACTAAACCTAATGAACAAGGTAACTAAGCTAGGTTGCGTATTCTGTGAAATTGCGTCAGCGGCAATCGCGGTTCAGCAATTGTTTTATGGAGACTTTTGTCCCATATTTTCTCCACCCTGGCCGAACCCGAGTCGGTTCAGCGCCTGCATGATACCATACACCAGTATGACTGGTCACATGAGGAGAGCTGTAGCCGGATGGCAGTGTGTGGCGAATGACCTTCTAAATCGGCTCGCTACCCTACCTGGCCACTGTCTTACGTTAGGGTCGTCACCGTACTCGAACTACCCGCCCTGAGACCATTAACTACCAAACTTCCTTCTCCAATTATAGAAGGTGGCTTCCCTAATTCCCATTTTACCTAGACTTCCGCAACGACGGTGCCCGTGTCGTCTTGCCAAGGGGAAATACGACCTGCGCTTCGTGAATTTAGTTTTTTTATTAGCGATTGTTTGGTTATAAAAGTGCCGAAAAATCGCCCGAAGTTTTTACTTTAGAATGGTCCAGTTTATTGGCTCTTACGCACTTTATGTAGTTTTTTATTCAAATTGGCAGGACGCGTGGTTGAGTGTGGTTTACTAGAAAGAACATTTATACTTCACCACACAAAGTGCGTAAGAGCCAGAAATTGGGGATATCTGCATGACGGCTCAAACCCAACTCAAACTTGGCTCTCGAAAGGGTAAGGACAGGTAGAATAACAATATCTAATGCACATTATGAATTATAATGGATGTTTGTTATCTAACGAACCATTTCGATTAGATGACTAATTTCTTGAAATTGGTCATCTAAGGTTCCTCGAACACCAATAGACCGAGATCTTAGTCTTCCCAACTTATCTATTAGAATTCTTGCAGGTAAAGCGTTTACCTTAGCTTGTGATACTGCTCTGTTCTTTCTATCAAAAAGAATGGGGAAAGTAAAATTGTTAGTACTAACAATTTTGTTAATTGTATTATCAACTTTCTCTAATTCGTCATTTCTCTCCATTGTATTAACTGTGAGAATTATTACATCTGGATCATTTTTATATTTTTCGAATACCTTCTGCATCACATTAAGGCCATCAATACATGGTGCACACCAAGTGGCCCAAAAATCAATTAAAATTATTTTATTAGAGTAATCAGATCTACTTATTAATTTACCATTTTTTTGACTAAATATAAAATCTTCAATGTGTTCATTAATCAAATTAACATTTTTAAAAACAAATTTTTTATCTGCACTATGAGGTAATACACTCAGCTTAATGTTATACTTGCTAAATAAATCGTGAATTTGGCTTTCGGCATACAATTCCACTTTCCCATTTTCGGTTAGGTAAGTCCAATAGGCTATTGCTTTTTCAATGTATTTTAACTTCAGAAGCACTTCAATATAATTTATGTTTATATTATGGTCAGTGCTATGACCATAAGTAATTGCAGCATCCTTCAAAATAATTTCAGCCTCGCTGTCTTTATTTTGAAGCTGTAAGCTAGAACCCAAAATGCCAAGATATTCTGTTAATCTTTGCTCCCTAAACTTTCTAATTTCGCTATTTGTATAAAAACTATGCTCTGTCTTAATGCGATGATTAGCATCTAAATAAGTTTGCATCCAATTCACTGCTTGCTTAGCAAAAAGCTCACCTTCTTTAGCATGTCCTGATTCGTTAAGAGACTTAGCTGCATATATTAGCGTAGGATACTTAAAATCATCACTTAGTCCATTTACCTCTTTATGCCATTCCTCAACCTGATCATTCTCTACATAAAAGGGTGCTAGACGACTTAGCATAGTAATTCCTTTCCTCAAATCGAAGTATCTTTCGGTAAGCTCATCATCATAGTGGTTGTATTTTTGTTTAAATTTTCTGTATATTTTATCTTTTTCATATAATGACTTCGCTTCAAAAAATTCTTTTTGTAAACCCATTGAGGCTTGTTGTAAAGCCCAGCATCCTTGGGGATACTTGACAAAAACTAATTTATTATATTTTACAGCCTGGCTTTCATCATTAATGCTCCGATAGAATTTGCTAATTGCTAATAAATCCCATTCTGATAAATCCGATAAAGCTGAAAATTCACTAAGCTCGCTTTTAAAAGTAACAAGCTGTGTATCATTATTTTTATCTAAGGAAGATAAATACCACCTGAAATAAAATCTTTTGATAAATGAATGCTGGGTAAAATCTTCTTCAAAAAGTCTCTTCGCTAAATTTTTTTGACTTGAAATATGGTACCGCTCTGATGGCCAAGCGCCTGAATACATATAGGCGATGCTAGCAAACGCACCTGGTTTAGCTTTATTATTCTCAGTCATAGGTACCCAATACCCTTTACCTTCGTTATTATCAACATTGTTTAAAGTATCTGAAAACACTAACATTATACTCACTGCTTGCTGACTTAAAACTATTTTTCCAGACCATTTTTTATCACGTTGTTCTAATTTCAATTCAACTGCATGAGGTTCCTCATTTGTCAATTCATTTATATAAACAATTGCGTTAGTCGTTTTTGAATTACTAAGAGCTGTATTTGCAGGGTCATATATAAAATCAATTTGATTTTTTTTTAAACTATCTGGGTATGCGAAACTTATATTATCATAACTCTGGCCATTAGCGAATTCACTAATTATACAAAGTATAATTATGCTTTGCAACAAAACTAAAGATTGATTTTTCATGGTATATCAAAACAGGAAATCCGTTACTCTGAGTTAAATGCCAGAGTAACGGAAACATTATTACATTGATAAAGTACAGTAAAAGTACAGAAAATAGTCAAACATATTCTAACTAAAGCTTAGCATTATGAGGGTAGAGCGTAACGATCAGTAAAGGTACAAGAAACAGGGGTGCCAGCATCACAGTTATTCTGAGCATCCCTACGGTAATCATCAATAGTACCCCCACCAGAGTAGACTACAGCGCCACATTCACACTGATAATCATAAAACCACTGTCCGCCTTTTACGGCTTTTATTTGCTCTCTTGAAAGCAAATTGCTTGAAAATTTTGTCAAAAGACTTTCCATGTCAATTTAAAATTTAAAAAGTGAAACGATATATAATGATTCTAATGAATCCCTCATCATGAGATGTAATATTGCGGTAGCTATATTACATTAAATTAAAATTAACTTCCCGTACGTCATTATATAGTTCCTAGAGAGATTATGCAAAACCATAGATCCAATTTCTCACTATATTCTTATTTTGTACGTCTCGTGACCTTTGCATCGGTTCAATAAGTCAATCTTAGTAAAATCTGCGTAAAACACAGCGGAATGTGTACAAATCTTGCTAGTTAATACTTGTGGTGGCGTCTCTTGTTACCTACTATGTCAAGGGTCCAAAATATTGCTACAAAACAAAACTCTTTTAAGTGAGTTAGCAGGCCGATAGCTTGCATGTCAATCTATACAAGCTTCTGACAAATAATTGATTAGCTTCAAATCATTTGATTTTTTTGTAAACATTATCAGATACGTTGCTCATTGTGTAATCAACGTACACAGTAACAGAAATATCGGTAAGCAAGTTTGGTTGGAGAATTCATGTACTGATTTTGCTTAACTTTTGCATATATTGGCTACTTTGAAGGGCTCAATATACTAATTTCATTTAAATCTTAATCATTAAAGTGCTTTATTTTTGATGTGAGTAGGTTCGAAAAGAAAATTCCTAATATAAGTATGACAACTTACTCACCTGCTGATCACGAACTGTCGCACTGCGTTGTGCTGTTCTCGAAGAGCAGAACTGGCCTCAACTAAGCCTTGGAAATGATGGGGTTAGCCAAATCCTTAAAAAATACCGTTAAGACGGCCTCAATGCCCTGAACTGGAAAACCTGCTGGACTCGCTTGTCGACTCGATGAGCTGGCCATCTAACAGTGGTGGGATGAGCATTTAGTAGGGCTTAAAAAAAGCTAAGGATTAGAGGCGTGTCATTGTGTCTAATTATGTGTCTGCTCATCATTTACTGCCTTTCTAGCTCATGCGTGGGTACTTATAAGGCCAGAACCTACCCTAATGGACCTAGCGGGCCGCTCTCATCTGAACCTCATAGCTACCTTTTTGCCCAACGGACGGACTACTTGGGGGGCTAGATCTGCCTTTTGATAATCGAGATGTGATTTGGTTCTAGATTGCTTGTAAACCCGCTACCATAAACGAAATCTGTTGGTGTTTGGATGGTCCGCCCTGCGGACGGAGCCGCTAAATATGGGGCGCACCATAATCCCCAATCTGACGGTGAGTCCAGCGTGTGTTACTGACAAGCAATATCAGAGCATCATCGCCTGTCGGCTGATCTTCATTGCGCAGAGCCACAAACTGGTAAAGCTGTCTCTCCAGTATAAAATCCTGCCCGCACAACTTGCCCTTTGATGCCGATTGGAGCATGCTCTCATAGCGTCGTCTGCCCCGACTAATTTCGTTCTTGTAATCGTGTTTAGTGAGACGAATAATGAACTGTAAGCCACTGTCTTGTAAAAACATAAACCAGTCTTTACCTACATATTCCCGATCAGCTAACAGGCACATTCCTGTCAACGGATATAATAACATAGCCTGTTGCAAAACACGCTTTCGCTGTTGTTGTGCGGAGTGGCCTTTCTTAGCCAGATTGACCCAATACAGGGGTAGGCTGACGTTTCGATACACTAGGCTTAAGACCAATAGCTGAATGTTGACGGCCCCAAACTTCCAACTCGTAGCATCGAGTGTCAGATAGACGCTCAACGAGCGGCCATCCCACTTGCTGACATAGGTGATCATCCAACTGATGAGCCACTTCCAAAGCTTACGTTGAGCAATAGGTAGCTGGAAAATCGGGTCAGCCGCCGATAATTGGACTCCGCCAGCGTCTGATTATTACCCAGTAAGATGCCGACATGGTTCTTGAGTTTGTTTAAGTTGACGGTCTCTTTGACCAGGATGAGACAGCCCACTAGCACCAAATTTTTTAGCAGGGCGGGTGTCAACTCCTCAGCATATGGCTTAGGTTTGTCCAACAGCGAGGCATAGAGTTTTGGTACGTTCTTCACACAACAAAGCAAGCTCTATGACCTCGCTTTTGCTATAGATGCAGCCCATGTCCAGTACTGTGCGTCTTATATAGTCCTACCTTCTTCGCTTTAACACGAAATGTAAAGTATTAAGAGCGTGTAGGGGAAGTATGTTTGGCTCTAAGCGTCAATTCGTTGCAGCATGATCTGAATATTAGCCACATACAGCCAATTCGCCGAAGATGATATGGTGCACTCGTAATCCTTGGCAACTCGACGGAAGAAGTTTGTCCAAGCAATAGTTCTCTCGACTACCCAACGCTTTGCAACATGAACGAAACCACGTGCCGATTCAGGCCGTGAAGCCTTTTCAAAATCGATCGCAACGGCGTACCGTCTCCACTCGGCCAACGTTCTGGCAAAAACGCCATTGTAATCGGACCGCCGATGCAGCTTGATCACCATATACTTTTTCTAACCGATCGCCCACCTGCCACAATAGATCACCTATCAAGTCTACAGCGGCGGGACCATCACCTTGTTGAGCCGCATGCACACCCACTACCAAAATTCGACCCTGCGTATCAACGATTAATTGGCGTTTACGGCCATTGACACATTTGTGCCGATCAAAACCACGGTTTTTCCAGATCATGGGGTGTAACTTAATGCTTTGTGAATCAACGCATACTGCCGAAGGAAACGCCTCGCGGCCCGCTTGCTGACGATCCATTTGGTTCAACGCCGCATTGATTTGCTCGAATGTGCCATCGCTTTTCCATTGGTCAAAGTAGTACCGGGCTGGCGTAACAGTAAACCACCTGCCAATGCGGCCAGTCAGGAGGTAGATTTCGCCACTGACAACCCGTGCGTAGCAGCCATAAAATTATGTCGATGATTAAGTCGGTCCGCCGGTGCGGCAGTTCATACTTACGCTTGCGTTTCAGATTGAAAAAAAGCGAACCGGATCGCCGGCCGATTGGTCCCATTGAGGGTCGGTCAGTGGCTTCCACTGTTTGGTCATGACCCTGTAGTTTGGCGACCACAAAGTTGACACGGCTCTCAACCTTTCTCAAATCCTAAACACGCTCTAAGACTGCTATTAACATTTTACTTTTAGATGTGGAAGAGTTCTTATTAAACTTCAATAGTTAAGAATTATTCCACCTCCAAAAGTAGATTACTCAATTGGGTGTTATCAACTTAAAATATAGAAGAGGCCCTATTTCCGTAACATTTAAATAAGTATTTATAAGTGTATCATTTATAAGCTAACGACCGTTTGTTATTTTTCGTAATTGATAAAATAACTTCTCGATTAACCGACTATCATCCGTAATGACTTCAGCGGTTGCAGTCATTCCTGTCTTGTAAATTAACGATTTACCATATGTGGTTGTTAGGCCAGTAGGAAGTGTTACTTTAGCCATAAATACGCTATCTTTCAAGGGTATAGCAGCTATTGATGTGATACTGCCCCGGACTGCACCAAACTCTTGATATGGATAACCAGCGAATTTTATTAGCACGTCCTGTCCCACTTCCACTTTACCCGCATTAGCTTGCTTTATGTATAGCTCCCCTATAAAACCACTACTAGTTGGCGCGACATAAAACAGTTCTTGATTTAAAGATACTGATTGGTTTTCTTGTAAAGAGCCTAAATAGTAAACGCGTCCCCCCACTGGTGCTGAAAGTATATATTTTGCTCTCCAAAAATCAGTAGCACTATATAGGCTGTTTAAAGCTTGCATAAACTTATCTCTTTCTTCCGACACTTGTCTTTCGAGTTCCAATACTTCCTTTCTTTTGGCACGTTGTAATGAAAGATTATTTATAAGAGATAAAGCGGTCTGCTGGTAAGGTATCTTTCGAGCAATGTTTTTACTTTCTTCCCGCTTCAACTCAAGCTGCGCAATCACTTTTTCGTTAAAAAGTCGTTTCTGAATCTCATAATCCTCTTGTGCCAGTTTCATTTCTTGAGCTTGAATGGCATGTTGCTCATGAAGATTCAGAGCTAGTGATTGTAGATCACCTATTTCTTGAAGTAATATTGCCTTTTTTTTACTAAAAAAACCATTATTTAAATAGGCTTGTAATTGAATCCTGGATTGTTCGAAAGTCTGATAGGCAGATTGTAATTCACCTAACTTTCTGTAGTTAGATAATTTAAGTTGATTTAATCTCTCGAGATCACCGCGGCTAACTATAACCCAAGCTTTATTTAATTCTCTTGATAAACGTAAAACCTCCTCGTGCTCGGCTATAGTTTCAAGATAAGCCATAGCAAATCCAGCTGACACGTTTTGTCCATCGTGTACAAGTAATCTTATGATCTTGCCTTCTGTGCGAGTTATAACGGCACGCGGTGGATTTATGGATGTTAACTTAAATGAAGCCCGGACCAGATCTGGATAATGAAATAGAAATGAACCTATAAGTAATAAAGAAACTACTACAGCCACAACTGTGATTCCCCACCGTAATAACCACCTCGGTGGTCGAGCCATTATTTCTTGAACTTCTTCTGAATGAAGTTCAATGAATGGTTTTGATGTCATAAACTACCGGGTTTTTAATACCCCTTTTGTGAAATGAGATTTGATTCTTTGACAGTAGAAATTTCAGTCACATATCTTCATACCCCTAGCTCCAATTGGTTCTTTACTAGTTGCCAATAACTTCCCCTCAGAGCTATCAGTTCTGCATGTGTACCTAATTCAGCTAATTGTGATTTGTCGAGCACTACTATTTGATCGGCATTACAGACGGTGCTGAGCCGATGGGCGACAATCACCACAGTTCGTCCTGTGAAGAAATCACCTAGGTTTTTCATGATCACTGCCTCATTAGTTGCATCTAGAGCATTTGTAGCCTCGTCAAAGAAAATGTATTGAGGATTCTTATAGACAGCCCTGGCAATTAAAATTCGCTGGCGTTGGCCTTGGCTAATTCCGTTTCCTTCAGCTCCAATTTTTGTGTGTAATCCTGAAGGAAGTGACTCAACAAATATTTGAAGATTCGCTACACAAACCGCGTGATCAAGTTTGGCCTTATCTATTTGTTCAACACCCAC
The DNA here is from genome assembly GCF_964250085.1 of uncultured Fibrella sp. NCBI lineage: Bacteria > Pseudomonadati > Bacteroidota > Cytophagia > Cytophagales > Spirosomataceae > Fibrella > uncultured Fibrella sp. The sequence goes on from NZ_CAXUEC010000001.1 coordinate 543,186, forward strand.
AGCAATGTTACGAGCTATGGTATCAGAAAATAAGAAACCGTCTTGCATGACAACCCCGCATTGCGACCTCCAAAATGAATGCCTTATGTTCTTTAATGCTGTGCCACCAGAGCGGATCTCACCTTCATTTGGTTCGTAAAAACGTAAAAGTAGCTTAAGTAATGTAGTTTTGCCACTGCCACTCATTCCTACTATGGCCGTTGTTTTACCTGCCAGAATGGATAAATTAATATTTCGTAGAACAGGCTCGTTTCCAGCACCTGGATAAGTGAATGCAACATCCTTTAATGTTAGACTGTGGACAGATGGTAATTGCTCAATCAAGATCGAACTGAGGGGTTCCTCGTCTGTCAAAGTATGTATTTCATTGAGACGTTCTAAGCTTATTTTCGCATCTTGAAAGCTTTGTGAGAAGTTAATTAATTGGCTAACAGGCCCATTCAACTGCCCAATTATTTGTTGCAAGGCTAACATCGCTCCTAGGGTAAGTTGTCCGTTAATGACAGTCTGTGCTGCGAGAAAAGTGATAAGTATGTTCTTTCCATCATTAATCAAGAAACCTCCCACTTGCTGAAATTGCCCTAGTGACAAACTCTTAATCTGTAATCGAAAAAGCTTTGCTTGCAGTCTCTCCCACATCCATCTGTTATGTCGTTCAGCCCCTGCCAGTTTGATTTCTTGCATACCTTGAATCAACTCCACAAGGACACTCTGATTTTTAGCTGACAGATCGAAGCGCTTCATGTCGAGTTGACGTCGTCTTTTAAGAAATATTACAATCCAACCCGCATATAGTAGGCTACCTGCCATGTAAATGCCAAATATGGATAAATTGTAAAAAGCCACCACAAGGCTAAGCCCTATCATGTTGACTAAAGCAAAGGGTATTGGTAGAGCCTGGCTAGTTACGAATGTTTCAACGCGACGGTGATCGCCGATACGTTGCATTATATCACCAAATCGTTTCGTATCGAAATATGATAATGGCAAACGCATGAGTTTTACAAGAAAATCAGAAAGTATATTCAGATTAACCCGAGTACTTACATAAAGGAGCAACCAACCCTGAACAAGCTCAACCAATAAGCGCCCCGCCATAAGCATGAGTTGAGCCACTAAAACCAGGTAAATAAACGATATATTTTGGGTATTTATGCCTATGTCTACCACTGATTGAGTTAGCAGAGGGAACACTAATTGAAGCACGCTACTAACCGCTAAACCCAAAATTAGTTGAGCTAAAAGGCGCTTATATTGCCAGAGATAATGTAAAACTCGTTCAAAACTGTAATTAGGCGAGTGCTCATCGTCTTGCTCGAAAAAAGCTGGGGTTGGTTCTAAAAGTAAAGCCACGCCTTCAGGCTGTCCTCTATTACGTGATGCTATCCATTGACTGCAAAACTCTTCTCCTGTATACGTTACAAATCCTTTGCCTGGATCAGCGACGTAAACCATATTTTTGTTAAGCTCTGCTGTTGTTTCATCTATAATAAGTTTTGATCTATTCAGGTAACTATCTGAACCACCATTCACATCAACATTTAATATTTGAACAGAAGAAGGGAGGTGGGCATATCCGAAAAATGCTTTACCCATCTTCCAAACTTTACTAAAAAAAGTACGCATCTTATTTTGATTGTCCGCATTTTTTATTGCGTGAACGACAACAAAGTGATTTTGTCCCCAATGTACTATGCAAGGAAGTGGAGCTTCTTTGCATAACTTTTCAAAAGAAATTTTTACTCCTAAAGATCGGAGACCGATAGACTCAGCTGCTTCCGCAACTCCTAATAATGAAGCACCATCTTTGTTAATTTGTGTTTTGTCCCGTAGGGACTGTGCTGTGAAAATACGGCCATAATATTTAGCGATCATCCGAAGACAGGTAGAGCCACAGTCCATTTGATCTAATTGATGATAGAATGGAAATTTATTCATAGCTAATTAATTATTTAGTAAGTTAAGAAATTATCTGATAACTACTACCTTAGAACTAACATCAATAAAATTGTAACTACCATTGATGAAAATTTAAGAACAATTTGCATTGTAAAGCTTTATTTTAATTTTTAATTATTTAAGATTTTAGTAAGTTACCATTGCCATTTTAAAATATTGAATGATACACTAAAACAGCTTAAGCTTTAAAAGCTGGATAGGCATACTCACGAGATTGAGAGCTCGTTCAGGATCGAGAAAGATTTGTAAACATGTCAATTATAGATTAATTTGGATGCAAAATAATGATTAAACAGTGGCTACTAATGGTTGCCATCTAATAAGCGGGAATTGCGACTTCTTTGCTTTTCAAACGTAACCATAGCTTACGACATGCTACTCGTGGGCGTGTACCTGATGAAAACTTAATGAATGGGATCGGCGGTAATTGAGCAAAACTTGCTTTATAGAGCACTTAGCTCGATTCCTTAAGTGTGAAGCTTCACTCTGAAGTTAAGCAAGCTTGAAACCCTAATATTCGTTATTTGCTGTAATAAATTTGTGCCGATAAAGCATAAGTTTGCCATAGAAAAACGAATAATCATCATTAACTATCTCTGAAGTAGTAATAAATATTTCAGAAAAAAATGCTTTTCCATTTTTTTCTGAAATCAATCCATCTTGACTTACAACAACTTTAAATGCTACTACATATCCATTATTAACAGTTTTTAAGCTATACTTAATTTTGACAACATTACCCATTGTTTTAGGTGTGATGCTATTAAGTTTTGAAAAGATTTCAGAGATACAAGTGGGCGTTACTCTGACACTTTTTCTTGAATCTTCAAGAAAGATAGGAATAAACTTATCTTTCCTAGTAAGCGAACCTATGTTATTTGAATTATTTACTTCTTCAAATAGAGAAAACACATCATTGTAAGAGGCAGACAGCAAGTTTGGGAATGCCTTATTTTTCATAAGATTAGACAAATTCCTATAAATAAAATCTTTTTCATATATTGTACGATTCTTATTATTATATAATAATATTTTTAGTGTATAGGAAAAGGTGTTAATAGATTGACTATCTAATAAGTTCGGGTCACTTTGTAACAAACTTGACTCTAGATATAGGCAATTTTTACACTCTTTCTCAAACGATGGTATAGGATTAACAATATTCTTGGTAAGAACTAGTAAATCTTTGATATGGTTTAGTTTTCGAACCACACCAACGCTACTTTTAGTGGAATCAAAACGATTCTGGACATCTGCAAAGTGTATTGTCGGGAGTTTACAAGGGGGCTGGGCTTCAGCTTTAGTATGAATAACCATCGCAATAAATAAAAGCAGTATTATATTCCTTTTTAGAAAATACATAGGTATTGAGAATTATAAATTCAAATACAACCCAAAAGATACCCATTTTTATGGTGTAACAGGTAAATATTAAAGAAACAAGATATGCAATTATGAAAGACAAAGTTTCATGTTGAGCTTGATACACATATAACAAAGTGCATTGACTCTTATAAATTTTTTTGAGCTTTGTTGCATTGTGTCTTATATGGTCTGTTTCAAAATCAGAGGCCAATAGAGTAGATTTACTTAGACTTAGCAAACAGAAATTACAAAAAACAGTAACTTATGGGGCATTGTTTCTTGCTCTTGCCCATTTAGTACTTACCATTAATGATGAACCATGCAACAAAGCCCGTTAATGATTAATCATCGTATGCTACTTCAATCTGTTAACATGTAGGCTCAAGCTGACACGCTTTAGACGCATCGTTGACATCTCTGTAGCAAGTAGCATTATTACCTGTGGTACAATATGCCATTATCTGGCCACCTCTTATAGCTTTAATTTGTGCAGCCGGAAGAGCTTGACCCCGGAAAGAATCTAATGAATTTTTCATAAACTTTATTTGGTTAATAATCAAACTTAAAATAATAAGAAGTTGATAATAATAAGGTTACACAGCAGATAAAGCTCTGTAAAGATACGGGATTTCGGAAATATTAAAAATATCAGGTAAAAGGATGCCGTTCAAATATATTACAGGTGTATGCTGAATTTTCATAGTATTACACCATGTAACATGGTGCTTTAATTGTTGTGTATGTACATCAGTTACTACAGGGGCATTTATCAAAGTTTTCCAGTCTGAAGCTACTCTATTTTGTGACGAGAACCAACTACGCAGAGCGTAATCTACTTGATCGGGAGGTAATGCGAATAGGCTTCTAGCAATATCGCCTGATTTTTCATTCGGTTTTAAACTAGCTACCAAAATTAACTCACAACGTATGTCAGGAGAATCGTCTAATAATTTAGTTAAACGTTCATGCTGAATTACGCAAGCCGCGCATGTAGGATTAGTCACTATAGTGATAACTATGCTGCTTTCAGGATTACCTAAAACTAATGGAAACATTCCATCTAAATATGGCATCATGGTCCCCTGTTTAGCTTTCATATGAGTTAAGTATTCCTCTGAGTATTTTAGTTTTAAAACTTCTCGCTTTAAGGGAAATAATTGTTGAGATTTGTTGATTAATTCTTTGAGGTGTACCCATACTACAGATACAAAAATGTATGACCAGAGAATTGGAGAAATATCCACGAAATTCATAAAAAATATATTATTAATTCCCATCGTGTAAAATATTATAAACTCTAACCAAAGAAGCAGTTGAATTATAATGCATAAAGTACAAATCTGCTTCGCAACTACAATCTGAAAATATATTGACCAGACTGTATAAGGGAGTGACAGAATATTAATTAAAAATAGAAAGTAAAAAAGTGATTGTTTATCTATTAGTAAGATGATAATTGTGGATGTCAAACCTCCAGAAAAATAGATAATACCTATGTCAGCCCAACTTAACCAGCTAAATACAGAAGCTGCTTTAGATTGAAGGATATTATAACAACCAGATTTACTGTCTCCTATGCTACAAATTTTTTTGGCTATCTTGCTATCGAAATTTAAGTTTTGTCCTACAAGAAGTATGCATATGAAAGTACCAATCATCTCAATGCATACCAATAATGATATTTCACTATCTAAATACCACAAATAATAGAAGGGGTAAAATAGACAAAAGAATATAATTAAATTAGCAGAGAATTTTCTAACTTTTTGCTGTAATTCTCGTTTTTGTTGTAAATTATAATTACTTTCACCAGAATGCTCATCAGGCTTAATCAACAGAGCTACTCCTGTCCACTTTTGTACAAAAATATCGAAGTCAATCCTTTTCCAGCGATTTTTCGTATCACTAAAGGTATCGTACCATTCGACAGTACGGTCGTTAATTAAACGTATGGTTGCAAAGACTAGTTTATTATTGATACGTACTTGAACTAATGCAGGTAATGGAATGTCACGCAATTCAGATGAAGAGATTCTTGTAACTACATTTTCGATATTTAAATCATCTAATACATCACATAAAGCGGTCATTGATGGATAATCTGCATGATGCGATAGCTTGCTTAATATGGTCTGCTTAGTCACATGCACACCCGAGGTTAGTAGTAAGCTAACGAATGCATCAGCGGTATCTTCTTGTTGCGTAAATAAATTAACCATTATTTCAGAACATCAATTTCTTGTGAAAAAGTTAACTTGAAATTTAAATAAAGCGCATAACACTTGTGATGAAATCGACAATTACTTTGCAAGATGCTTCACATGAAGCATCTTGCAAAGTAATGACCTTCAAATTGGTTCGGCTTTTGTCAATTTCAACACAATTACGTAATGGCATTCAACTTCTTTTACAAAGCTCGGATGAGCCCTTAAAGGAAGTTATGAAAGCTTAGGACAGATTGTGATACTCTGAAAAGGTACATTCTACTGGGGATTCAGAGCCTCAAAAATGGAATACATCTGCCACATAATCATTCAAATTGTCGGATACATAAGATGAAATATAAATAAGTGGATCTGAAGGGCTTGAACATGAGCAGGAATAGTTGAACTTCCATACGCCATTCCTTGACCTAGTGCATCCTATCTCCTGATAGTGCTGCACCAATTTCTACAATGAGAGGTTTTTCATACAATTCTCATTCAGTTTGAAACAGATAAGGTTATTGCGTTATGTGCCGCAGTAAATATATTGCCTGTTTACTTAATATATATAATCGCTGTAAATAAAATTATAGTCCGATCAGGAATGTGAAAATCTGGACTCTGATACTAGTAAAACACTGTAAATTTTTTGAGTCGAAGATTAGATAGGAAGCTCTGGCCGATCCAGCCCATGAGTAACCGTCCGGGTACGTCGGGGCGTTTAATACGCGGATTGATGCATTCCGGATGATATAATCGGTATATCCGTTCTAATTGTTGCGCCACCCTTCTCGCTTTAGCAGCATGAAAATGTGTTGACAGCTATATAGCGTACGCGGGTTTGAACGGTCTGCAACTGTGGCGATATCTCGGATTCGCTTTCTGATCACCAAATCATCCCTAGATCGGGCTTTGTAAAACCAGCTTGACTGCCTCAGAAGTACCACTTCGTTGGAGATACGGTAGTCGTTCATTAGGCCTTGGATCAGCCTCTGCCGTTGAGCTGGCCTGCTCAGGCAACCTCGTAAAAGCTTTTTATTGATTACCTCTTGAGGCATCTATCTGTCTAGTCTCAGATCATCCACCATTTGCTTCAACTGTTGCTTCTCTTCTTCGGGTTGACGAAGCCTACGTAGCTCGGGAACCCCTAAACTAACATACTTTTTTTCCAGTTATAGAAGCGGTCCGCTGCGGGGCCTCACTAATGCCCATCCTGCGGCAAACAACAGCCCATTAGTCATGCTTCCACTGGACGTTGATCCTCTCTTTTCGCACTCAAGTGCCTTTCGTATCGTGGTGATCAGCCTCGTTGATCCGGATACTTATGACGCCTATGAGCACTTGCTGGAGATTATTGCAGAGGAGGATTATCTTCCATTCATCGAACTCTTGAAAGAAGGCGTTCCGCTCAGAGCTTGTTTTTCGGAACTGGAGGCTTTTTTAGCCTGGCGGCGGAAGGTACAGCCCTTCATCACCCGCTACAAGAATACGTTCATATCGCCTGACCAAGAGGTACAGATGTATTTGATTGAAAAACGATTTCAGCTGCCTATTTCAAGGCAACTCCTATAAAACTATTCGATCAACGCTATGGCATTTGCTGACGCTCAGGCCCGTCACAAACCCATCTGTATGACGACGGAATCGGTTAAGCTTACTCGCTTATTCAACGCTGCACGTGCGTAGTCACTCTTGTCCTCACCAGCTAGCCAATAGATACGTCAGGATTATACTTCAACTGATCCGGTTATAGGACTTTGTATCAAGACCGACACAGTCTTAATGCTGGAATGGAAGTGGTCAATCAATCCTCTGCCTTGCTGCACAAGCGAGTGAGCAGCTATCTAGGTTACACAGCCGTTTAACAACCGCGTATCGATTATACGATTGATCTTCGATCCAAGCATCACTAAATTGTGATAACACTCAATTTGTCCAGTTTTTTTACTCATAAACTGGACAAATCACACAAGGCCCGACCCGTGCTATGGGCTGCTACAACCCGCTGATTATTGAATCAGACGCAACTCCTGCATCATCTCCGCTAGAGAAATAGCCGTGACAGCGTTGGCAATTGGATACCGTTCTGTGCCCGGATAAACTACAAACCGGCGGGTTGCGCCAATGTCTTCGCAGCCTAAATAAAATCCTTTGGAGAGCGTTGGGGCCAGTGAACGTTTGATCTCGATAGCGTATGTCTGTTGCCTGTTACGCTCAATGACCAGATCTATTTCCGCGCCCGCCGATGTCCGGTAAAACCACGGGGTAACACCAACGGGTAAGCAGGATAACAGGTTTTCCACGACGAACCCTTCCCAACTGGCTCCAACCACCGGATGCCCCAGCAGATCATCCATATCGGTCAGGTTGAGTAACGCATGGGTAATGCCACTATCGCGTATATAGACTTTAGGTGTTTTAACCAGTCGTTTGCCGACATTACCAGACCACGGACGCAGATGGCGGATAAGCAACAAGTCTTCTAACAGGTCGATATAACGTTTGGTCGTTGGAATGGTAATGCCCAGACTGGCTCCTAATTGAGCCAGGTTTATCTGTGCACCCTGGTTGTGGGCAAGCATCGTCCATAAGAGCCGTAAAGTCGTGGCTGGAATGCGCGGGCCAAATTGTGGCACATCCCGTTCCAGATAGGTGCTGATAAAGTTTAGCCGCCAGCGCAGACTGGCTGGATCGGAGTTGGCTAAGAAGCTGTCGGGAAAGCCACCCCGCAGCCAAAGCCTGTTTTGATCGCCTGTCTGTGACGCAAGGATTTCCGTAGCGGTCAAACCCGATAATTCTTTATAAGCAATGCGCCCCGCCAGGGATTCGGAGGCTTGTTTTAACACATCGAGCGATGCCGAACCCAGAATTAAAAACTGACCGGCTCTGTGACCCTGCCTACGTCGTCGGTCGATCACACCACGCAAGATGGCAAATAATTCAGGCACACGCTGGATTTCATCCAGTATGATGAGCTGGCCTTTATGCAGCTCAAAATAGGCTTCGGGTTCACGCAATTTGGCTTGATCGGTCGGACTTTCCAGATCCAGGTAAAGTGGATCAGGATTGATCACAGTGGCAATTGTTTCAGCCAGCGTTGTTTTGCCAACCTGACGGGGGCCAAGGAGGGCAACGGCTGAAAACTCTTCCAACAGTTGGGCAATGTCAATTTGAGCGTCACGGGTTATCATCCTTGCAATTATAACACGGAAAGTTAGATTTGCAAGGATAATTTGTGTACAAAAATGGAAGGAACAGGTCTTGTACGTTGACATGCGTACCAGCCCGTGCGAGTCCTGCTAGGTGTCAATGCTATATTTAGCATCGGCTGCTTTGCTTTTTATGCTGTAAATGTCATTAAACGAGATATCATCAATGTTACATATAGGGGATGTAGACAGCTAGAAGCTCGTTTACACGTTGCTGTCGGAGCATGTGTGCTTCTGAACCAAGTTGAGCAGAAAGCGCACAAACCCGATATATCTTGAATTCTTGCTGAACAGGCAATGAAGCCCGCAACGATACGGTTGTGGTCAGATATTAGTTTAGGGGTCAACGCCTGATTGGAGTAAATGGCGAGTGAACCAGTTGAAATCTCGTTCTATAGTAAACTTATTGTCGTAAATATCCCGACAATCTACTTTTAGCGTCACTGTACTTAGCTTTCGTCTGATATGGTTCCTGTCTGCTTCATCGGCATCGTCTCTGAAATTTTTCTCAAACACCATCAAGTACGAATTAGGCAAAATGATTCGTTTAACTGTGTCATAAATAGGAATGTGCATATATGATCTTGGATCGAGGTCGAGACACTCTTCAATGCTAGAATATATATTATCACTCTTGCTGAACGTGAGCCGGTCGATAATCAGCGGCCCCAACCCATTATTACGAATATGAATGGCGATTTGATTTTTGTAGTCTGGGAGGTCAATTTGGCCCAATGGCTTGAGCGACTTTTCATTATGCACCCGCTGTAAATACAACCCATAAAGCGTTGCCAACAAGGCTAGTACGGAAATAGCGATAGATAACAAGACGAACCACCTCTTTTTCTGATTGAGGTTTATATCATCTGATATTCACGCAGCAATTGCAATCGCTCTCGTGCTTGAAGCTCATAAATGAGCGGGATAAACTGATGATAGAGGCTGCATTGCGGGTCTTTGCCATCCACGCGATAAACCGGACAACCGCTAGTACAAACGGATTTAAACTGGCAAGTCTGGCAGTCTTTAGATCGTGGGCCTTCATAGTGGCTTACGGCCTGGATCATCTCGACTAAATCCAGCCCGTCGTCAAAGATAGAGTGGGCCTGCTTCGTCGCGTCGCCCACATGCACATGACAATAATTAACGGTGCCATCAACATAAATAGCTCCACCGGAGAACCCCGACCCACAGGTCTGAAATCCTAGTTCACTCGGCTTCAGATCGCAGAACTGATGCCGCCTGGAAAACTGCCAACCACGCTCTATCGCTTCGCGCATAATCGCGTAGGACGCTGATAAATGCTGTTCGAGTAATTCCGCGTCGATGGCTTCGCCTTTCACAATCGAGTAGCGAAACGGAATATCAAGATCAATCAGGTAGCGGGTCAAATCAGGCAAACCGGCTAGATTGGCGTTGGTGACGACGGTACTTGTTGACACCGGAATGCCATGCGCTAGTAAGGTTTTCAAGTTCATATCCACTCTATCGAAGCTGCCGACACCGGATCGAAACGAACGCGTGGCATCATGGTATGATCCCTGCCCATCCAGCGATACCCCATAACTGATACCCTGCTCTTTTGAGAACGCGACAATCTCATCATTGAGAATGGTGAGGTTGGTCAGGAAGGAGACATCCAACGCACATCCCTCTTCGGCCAATATGCGTCGCGCTTGGGGAATAAACTGTTGCCATGACTTGAACTGGGTAAGCGGTTCGCCGCCTGCCAACCGAAACTTCACCCGCTTGAGTTTTCGGTTACGAACCGTTTCCACCAATTTGTGCAACAGTTGCTGTTGGGTGGCTTCCGGCATGCCGCCGCTGGTATTCAGCGTTGAGATATAGCAATAGCCACACGACAGGTTGCACCGGTTGGTCGTGTGAATCCAGAAATTGAGCGAGGTCGGGCTATCAGGCTTTTCTGGTTTACTGAACCGCTCGTCAAACCGAATGATGTCGGTTTGCGTCAGCATACCCAAAAAACCGTCTAACACGTCGGACGAAATGCCAAGTTGGTCACCAAGTACCTCTGTAGTGGTCTGACCGTCAATGGTATTCAGAATGTCGTATTGCGTTCTGTTCAACACTCGCAAGGAATTCGGATAGGCGCAATTGACCGCGTAGAAATAGTCACTCTCAAGGGGCCGCAACAGCAGGCTGGGCGATTTGATTGGTATAGCGTTCGTCATGATGTGATGTTAAAGGAGAGCCGGCACAATCACAGTTGGTATTCGGAGCGGTGTAGCCGATGCAATCGCAATCTGAATGGGCTAACGCGGTGATCAATTGCTGACGACCGAATTGCTGTGTCAGTAGGGCAAAATCATCGAATAGAATGGCCGAGGCATTTGTCGAGATCATAGCGAAGGAGCGTTTATGTTGTCTTCGCTAAAAATACCTGTTTCGACTGGCCAGCATGCTGTGTAACGGCTTGTATCGCACAACGCCACATTTGTTTTTTACTAGCCCGCTTCCGTGTAGCTTTGTGTATGGAGAACACGCCACCAACCGTACATCACGGTCGCAATGTCAAGCGCATTCGCGAGATGCTGGGGATTAAACAGGAGTTTTTGGCGACCTCACTAGGTCTAAGTCAGCAAGCCGTTTCTCAACTCGAACAAAAGGAGGTATTGGACACGTCAGTCTTGCAAAAAGTGTCGAAAATTCTTGGCGTGTCAGAAGCAGCTATTGAAAATTTTACGGAAGATTCTATCGTCCAAATTTTCTCAAATACATACCATGACCATGCTGCATCCGTTCAGTATAATTTCAATCCGATTGAGAAAATAGTTGAATTATATGATCAGAAGATCGCGCTTTATGAACGCATGCTTGCCTTGGAGCAAGAGAAAAACGAGTTGTTGCAGAAGTTGCTAACCGCTAAAGGGTGAAATCGCAAGAGGCTGATAATCAGTCACTACTTACGTCTAAGCTCTCGGCAATTTGTAGAGCAATAAGCCTACGATCTTAAAATTTGTAATACACGCAGACTGTATCGAGCAATGGCCTACAGCGACCTCTTAGCCGAGCAAGACAAAGAGCTGGAACAGCTTCATCAGCGGTTCTATGCCGATCAGGCCATGATCAGAAAAATGCAAGGCGATCATTTCGATCAGACGCGCTATGAGGGGCAACTGGAACGGCTGCAAGCCGATTTCGAGCGTCAGCGCGATGCGATGCAAACCCGTTTCGAGCAAGAGCAAAGAACTCACCTCAACGAACCTGATCTGCCACAAGCCGAAAAGAGGCCGGACATCTCAGAGAGCCAGGACAAGGCCGTGGTGATGATGAAAGAGTATCGGCAACAACAAACCAGCCGAGACCCGAAGCAGGAGGAACCGTTAAAAACAGACAAACCACTACAAGCCTCACCGTCAGCCAGCAATCCCAAAGAGGAGGACATCAAAAAGATGATGGAGGAGACCAAAAAACGCCGCCAATCCTGGCAGTATAAGCGGGGTGGTCACAAGCGGTAAGTATTGCGCAACGAGCCGTTGCGCAATATTATAATGGGTGCGTTTATATCCTGTTTTTGTGGAAAATAACAAAACGGTCGAATAGACTGAAAGTGCATTTCTATAATTTCCTTGACAAGTGGGTCGGTATGTTGTATTTCCTTTTTCTGCTATATTTAGCAGAAAAAGGAAATACATGAAATTCATCGCCTTCCAGCAGGCCTTTCGCAATAGTGGTGTAATCGAACTCCACGAGGTTCAAAAAGCCTTTCCGAACTTCCACGTCCGCCGTCTGAGCAATTGGCAAGAGAAGGACTATATTCAGAAGATTATCAACCGCTTTTACCGCTGGACAGACCAACCCGTAACGGAACAATTGGCGTTCTACACGGCCAATCGGATTTATCGGGATTCTTATATTTCGCTCTGGTCCGCGCTCAGCTATTACGGACTAATCCCAGAGGGGGTCTATCAAACTTATTCGGTTTCGACCCACAAAACCAAGTCTTTTGAGACACCAATAGGGGAGATGATCTATAAACACATCAAACCTGCCTTGTTTTTCGGCTATCGCATCGAACGGTGGGAGAATAAGCCTATTTTGATGGCTGAACCGGAAAAGGCGATCCTGGATACGCTTTATCTCAATCCGCACTGGCGCGACGCGGCTGATATTGACGGGCTGCGCCTCAACTGGCCTGTTCTGGTCGACATTGCGCAGGCGGCTATTATTGAGGAATACGCAGCCTTTTATAACAATCAGAGGGTAACCGACCTGTCTCACTATATTATTCAGCAGATGACCAATGCTTAGCCTGACATCCATTCAGACGTCGTTTCCAAGCCACGTGCAACAGGCTAAACGGTTTATGCTGCGCGAATATTTACAATGCCGGATACTGGAAATTCTGTTCAACACTGATTTCCGCAATCAGTTTGCGTTTTTAGGCGGAACGTGCTTACGGCTCATCCATGACAATCAGCGTTTTTCAGAGGATTTGGATTTTGACAATTTCAACATCACCGCTGAACAGTTCGATCAGGTATCAGCCGTTATCGCGGCAGGATTAAAGCTTCAGGGTTATACGGTCGAGTTTAAAACCATCAACAAAGGCGCTTACCATTGCTACATTCGTTTCCCCAAAATGTTGTTTGAGCATGGGCTATCGGGCTACGAGCAGGAAAAGATTCTGATTCAACTGGATACGGAAGCGCAAGAGTTCGACTTCAAGCCGGATACCATTCTACTCAACCGGTTCGATACGATTGTTCGCATTTTTACGACCCCCGCTGACATCATACTAGCTCAAAAGTTCTACGCCATCCTCAACCGTCCACGCAACAAAGGCCGTGATTTCTTTGATGTCGTGTTTCTCCTTGGTCGTAGCATCAAACCGGATTACCGTTACCTCGCTCAAAAAGTAGGAATAGAAGATGCCGCTATGTTGAAAGAACGACTGCTGGCCCACTGTGGAACGTTGGACATGGAGGATATGGCGAAAGACGTTGAACCATTTTTGTTCTATAAAGCAGATCGGACTAAGGTGATATTATTTGCAGATATTTTGAAGCAGGCTATGCTGTAGTAAATGACATTGACCTTTATATGTGGCAAAATGATATATGCATCACAGTGGCTTTGTTGCATGGCTCCCAATCTACCCGAAAAAGCCTGAATCCAGCTCAGACGAAGGTTCTAAATTGCCACTAACAGGTAATAATTTTACTGAAATAGGCTACTTGAATCGCTTCTCTGCAGGCTGGGATCAGGTCAAAACACTCCTTCTAAGAGCCATGCAACAAAGCCCATCACAGTTGAAACCATTGTAAGTTGGAAATAAGATAGTCAGCCAAACAAGCTAAGTTCAAAAAGCTAGTATAGTAGTTAGTGAAAAGCCTGGATATAGGCCCGTGATTTGCTGTGCAATCAGAAGATCATATCAAGACAAAAGTGACTAAATATCGTATAAGTTGGTGTTCAAAGTACCAACTTATACAACAATCTCTAAGCATAGGTTCTTTTCTATATAGCCAATGCCTTTTGTGGTTAAGACACACAAATTACCTTCATAATGAATGAACGCATCTGTATCTAATTCACTTAATATCTCTTTCCTAAATCTTGTTGTATTTGAATACCGAGTCCATTTTTGTAATTCGGTATCCATTAAGTTTTTTGGTTTGCTGTAGTATAGTAATAAAAGTATTTTACTTCTTACGCTAAGTGATGAATCTTGTACCTTAAGAAATCCATCAATGTTGAAAATTACTGGTATGTGGATTTGGTTAATACTTGAAGCAATGTCTCTTGCTTCGTTTATTGTGCAATTATAATATAGTCGAATTATTTCGATCAAAATCCAATCAGCTACCTGTGAAACAAGAAGTGAGTCAGAATAGTTGGGATCCACTTCGCCACCAACATGAGCTACATTTCTTCTATTGCGGATGTCTAATAGCACCCGTGCTAAACGGGGGATATAAAATCTCATAGACTCGTGTAAAGCCGTGTTGCCTTCGGCATGCCTTATTATTTGATCGATATTTGATAAATGTTGACCAAAGGGTGTATGAGGCGGAGCGCTGATATGTTGAATCAAGCGGATGACACATTCAGAGAAACGGCCTCCGTTCAACTCGCTAGGCGAATATCTTGCTAAGATCAAATGTTGTTTTATAGCTAGATACTCATCTAAGAGATTCGCAACTATATCTAAAGGCAGTGTCGGTGTTAGAGCGGCTATAAACTGTGTTTTGGTTACACTCATGAAGCTTTCTTTTTAATCGAGACTTTACCATCTATCCAACTCTCTACCAATTTTTGTCCATCTGTAGTGAGGTAATATAAACCTTCGCCGCTCTTGTTGAAAAACTTTTCGGCTTCCTTTGATGACATAGCTTTGCTAAATGAGTTACCTGTTACCGAAGTAGTATCATACTTTGAAGTCAAATAAAACATTGCTTCATTCCACTTAATTGAATTTGCTTTTTTTAGATGAACAGTTATTATCCAATATGCGAGTAAGGCATACTCTCGGGCAATTTTTACATCCCTAATATCCAGCTTTCCGAGCGCAACAGGTTCTTTGATCCAACTTGTAACTTTTGCTTTATCTTCCTTTGTAAGAATTGATGAAGGAGAAGCAGAATTCGCTGGTCGATTCCAATAATTGTGACCTGCTTTTGCGCTTGGGTCAATCATTTTCTTGATGATTTTCTTATACTCTTTCTCACCAGCGGCATTTAACACAAGACCCGTGCTGATTTGGGTCATAAACGCAGATACGGCTTTATTAAGATGAGTTGTAAAGTTACTAGAGTCAATTAAATTGAGTTTCGCAGCAGCATTTCTAATCAAGTCTTTGCTGGGTACAGCTTTGTTGAATAATTCTTTGTAGGCTTTAATGAACAGAACAATAAAAAATCTTTGTTGCTCAGCCCAACTTTCTCCTTTAAAATCATTATCAGTTGCAACTAACACATCACCATCACACTGAAAAAACTGTTTCACAACTTCTTTATCTAGTGACTCTTCCTCACTGGAAGGTGAGCTAGTTGATGTGTTTTTTACTTCAGTCTGATTACCATTGTTTTGGATCTCTTCTTTCGCCGTCAAATCTTCATAAGAAGTATCTATAGTTTGGTTATTTGAAAGGGACGGAGGTATAGGAGGTGTTATTTGTGCCTTTAAACCAGGCATCGTCTGACTAACAACGAAAGGTGCTATTTCGTGAACTGCCTTATCCGATAACGCAAATCGAGTATGCTCTTTATATTTATCACCATCTTGTTCAACACTTCTTTCATATTGGTTTGGGGCTTGGCTACTAGCAGATCTTATAACTAGAGGTTTTGAACAGGCGAGACAATAATCTTTACCTAGATAAGTTTTCTTACCACATTCTATGCATTTTATCTGTCCGTCACACTCAACACAGAAATTGTAATCTGCTGGTGTTTGTTTTCCACACAAATGACAAGTTACACTTGCTTCTTCTGGTTGTGAATAGACTTCACTCATAGTCTGCTAGGGATTAATAGTTTACCAAAACTAGTAATTTGTATGATAAACTACGTAAACCAGTAATTTATCATGGTTTTCGAGACAGATGTTATCCTAAGAATTTCACCGTTTTCTTTTAATCGACTTCTTCTGCTTATCACGAATGGCTTTCATTTCAGCCATCAGCGTTTCCCGTTGATGCTGTTCCTTGCCTTGCTGCATGGCTCTGGTGTAGTCGTTAGGCGTATTACCAGCTTGCACCTGTAAGAGCTTGTTAAGCAGTTCTGGCTCATGCTTGGATAACTGATAGCCGTGATTGAAGCCTTTTGAAAACTCCGGTGATGGTTCGTCCTCGTCAGTCATGGCTAGAAAGTGCTTTTGGCGTGACGGTTCAGATAAGCTTCGATTGAATCCGTATCGTACAGAATAATCTTCTTTTCTGGCTGGGTAAAGCGGATGCTGCCCTCATCACGCAGCTTCTGCAATGTGGTCTTGCTTTGTATCCGTAACCGTTGCATGGCCTCACTGCCAGAAATCCATTTATCTTCTCGGACTTTCTGTTGCTGTTGAATACGTTCGACCACCTTGTCGATCAAGGTGTAAAACGCATCGTCTTGGAGGCAGATTACTTCCATTGGGAGAAACGCGGCTTGGCCGCGCTAAGGTGTGGCAGACTAAAGCAAGGTAGCAATTCTTTGCAAAATTCAAAAATGCTAATCTGGTTACTTCGGTTTACGTGTGGGTGATTTTGGTTTCGCTGGTTTCTGCTTTTTATCGTCGTCCATGTTCAGCACTGCATCCAATGCATCATCAGTCTGCTGGGTGGTAAAGTTCGATTGATAACCCATCGTGGTCAGGATACTGCTATGCCGGTAGAGTTTTTGCAGGATTTGCACGGGGATCTTATCACTCGCCACTTGAGCAAAGGAGTGACGAGCCAAATGCATCGTCAGCTTCTTGTCGATTTTAGCCGCTGGAGCCACATGGTTTTTGAGGCATTTATCAATCGCACTCGTCTTGAAGGCAATCGTGCGCTGGGTGATAAAGTTATCATCAAAATCGACGCCCTTCAACTCTGGAAACACCAAATCAGCTTTGTTCTGCTGAAAAGCTTTGTAGTGATCGATAATCTTGATCGCCTTCTCCGGTATTTTGAGTGAGCCGCTCTTGTCATTCTTGCCCATCGCATAATGCAATCGATCATTTTGAAAGTCGCTCCATCGCAGGCGCAACACATCGCTCACGCGCATACCGGCGAAGTAGTAAGAAAAAAGCCACAGATTACGTGCGTGGTTGGCCGGTTCCGCTAGAGCGACCGTTTCCAGGCTTTTGATCTCTTCGGCGTTCAACCCGACTTTGCTGGATTCCGGGAACTTGATCTTCATCTTGCCTTTACCGAACAGATAATGCTTGGCATCAATCACGCCATCTTTGATGGCATGACTAAAGACAGAACGCACCATGACGATATGATTGACAGCGGAGCGTTCAGAATGGTTATGCTTGGTTTGCAGATAGGCTTTGAATCGTTCCAGCATGGCAACGGTCATGTCCTGAAAGGCCAGATCATTTTTGATGAACTCTTTGAAGTGTTTCACCCGTGGCTTGTCCGCCGTATACTGGTTGTATTTACCGGCTTCTTTCAGGCGTTGCAGATACAGGTCGGCTTGCGCAAAGAAGGTTGATCCGGCTGACGGTTTGATCTTCTGCTTGACAGCTCCCGGTGAGACGTAAGTTTTCTGCGTTTCAAGCTCTAACGAGTGGTCGTTAGCCTCGGAAAGTTTCTTGAGAATAAAGTTATTGAGCCGGGCGGCATTGGGGTGCGACTTCTTGACGCGTTGCTGGGATTCGTCCCAATCATCGACGCTGATATGATATCCCAGATAAATAAAAGATGACTTACGGTCTTTCGTGATGCGCAAAGTCAGCGGCAACAAGCCATCTTTGTTCGGTTTCTTGCGCAGAACAAGCTTAACAACAGCCATTTAGCCTCCGAAGTTGGTACAACAATGGTACAACAAATGGTGGTTTTACTTGGTTTTAGCTGGTTTGATGTATTTGCTAATGCGCTGATAATCAGCGTTATTGATACATATCGAACCATATCAAACCAGCTAAAAGAGGACTGAAAATCCTTGTGTCGGCGGTTCGATTCCGTCCATCACCACCGCAAAGAAAGCCTTCTCTAGTTAGGGAAGGCTTTTTTCGTTGTATCAGTCGAGTGAAGTCGATGAGCTGGGTAGTATGCATGCATACTATTTTTAATGAGTGGCAAATATACGCTTTCCCCGATTGTGGTCAAGGCAGAAATTCGGGTAATTTTGACCCGCTCCTTCTCCTTTGCCCGTTGCGCCGATGCCCTCTCTTCCTCGCCTGCTTTTAGCTATCGGCTACTGTATCGTCGTTACATACGCGCCGGTTTGGGGGCAGAGTTTAAACCCGGTATCAACCCCGGATACGCTGGTCGGTTTATCCACTACACCGCAACATATTGATGCTCAGATACGTGTCGATTCTGCCCGGATAACCGTTCATGGGTTTTCCGACCTGGCCGATACGCTGGCCCAGACAGATACGGTTTCCCGGTCTACCCGCCGCCGCCGAACGGGCTTGCTGGTTGGCTCATCGGTGCTGACGTTGGGATCTACGTACGTGTATCTGGAAAAAAAATGGTGGAGCGAGGGCTACACTAACTTTCACCTCGACGACGGCCGTGACTTCCGATACGCCAGTAATGTTGATAAGCTCGGGCATCTGCTGGGTGGTATTTTCACGGCCGACGTATATTATAGTGGATTCCGTTGGGCGGGTGTGCCGCAGCGCCGGGCCGAATGGTATGCGCTGGGTGCCGCCGCCTTTGTTCAACTGAGTATTGAGTTCAAAGATGGCTTTTCGCCCCGATATGGCTTCAGTTGGGCCGATGTGACGACAGGTACGTTGGGCGGTTTATGGCCCATGCTTCAGAACCATTCCCCGTTTTTTAAAGATAGCCAGGTTAAATTCAGCTATTGGCAGCGGACAGACAAATACTTTGAGCAGCGAGGCATAAAACTACAGCCGTTTTCCATCGACGATTATATCAATCAGGCCTATTGGTTCTCCTTTTCGCCGCGCCACATTTTTGGCTCTAAGTTTAGGCAAACATGGCCCGACTGGTTGCAGGTCTCGGTCGGTTTTGGGCTGGACGCCGACACCTGGAGCCCAACGCGGACCGGCGAGGGAGGGTTGTGGGAAGTGTATCTGGCACCAGACATTGATCTGGTGAAACTGTTCAAACCCCGTAAACCACTGATGCGCTCGGTGCTACACGTGCTGAACTACATTAAAGTGCCCCTGCCAACGTTGCAGATCGCGCCCAAACCACGGCTCTGGGGATTGTATTTTTAATTCATGCCGCGAGGTCAGCAACGTGCTATATATTTGGAGAATAGTACAAAACAGTCCTATGCAACGCCTTCAACTTTCCTTAATCATAGCCGCGCTGGCTTTACTGGGTTTAATCGGTTTACCGGCCCTCTCGCCGTCTGGTCTTGATAACGGCGACTGGGCCGATTACCTGGGTGGACCAGATCGAGCGCATTACTCGCCCCTGACCCAGATTACGCCCGAAAATGTGCGAAACCTGCGCGTAGCCTGGACCTACAATGCACCCGACAGCGGGCAAATGCAATGCAACACGATCATCGTCAATGGTGTGCTCTACGGCGTTACAGCTACGGTGCAGGCCTTTGCCCTCGATGCAGCTACCGGGCGCGAATTGTGGCGGTTTGGCGACGCGCTGAAAGCCTGGCACAGCACCAGCCGGGGCGTAGCGTTCTGGCAAAATTCGGACAAGACCGATCAGCGCATTCTCTATACGCTAGGCAGTAACCTCTACGCCCTTAACGCCAAAACCGGGAAGCCCGTACCAACCTTTGGCACTGGAGGACGTGTGGATCTGCATACAGGACTGGGTGCTGAACACAGCGAAAAATTTATTATCTCCAATACGCCCGGCACCATTGCCGGCAACCTGATCATCATGCCCGTTCGCGTGTCGGAGGAAGCGGGAGCTGCGCCCGGTCATGTGCGGGCGTTCGATGTGCAGACGGGCAAACTGGTCTGGACGTTCCGTACTATTCCGCACCCGAGCGAGGTGGGCTACGATACCTGGCCGAAAGACGCGTACAAAAACCCAAACATCGGTGCCGCCAACTGCTGGGCAGGCATGGCCTACGACCCTAAGCGACAGATCGTTTACGTACCTACCGGCTCGGCCAGTTTCGACTTCTATGGTGGTAATCGTAAAGGGACGAACCTCTTCGCCAATTGCCTGCTGGCCCTCGACGCCCGCACCGGCAAACGACTATGGCACTTCCAGTTCATGCACCACGACATCTGGGATCGTGACCTGCCCGCGCCGCCTACGCTGTTGACCATTCGCAAAGATGGTCAGCCCGTCGACGTAGTGGCGCAAACGACCAAAACCGGGTACGTGTATGTGTTTGAGCGCGCCACGGGCAAGTCTATTTTCCCGATTCGCGAAATGCCCATGCGGCCCTCGGAGATGCCCGGCGAATCGGCCTGGCCAACGCAGCCGATACCGTCGTTGCCCGCGCCCTTTGCCCGGCAGACGTTGACGGCTGATCAGTTGAATCCGTATTCGGTGGATAAAGACTCCATCACGACGGTGTTCAACACGATTGACCACCGGCCGTGGTCACCGATCAATCAGACCACAGGTACGTTGCTTTTTCCGGGTTGCGACGGTGGGGCCGAGTGGGGCGGGTCGGCGGCTGACCCCAACGGGGTGTTGTACGTGAACGCCAATGAAATGGCCTGGATATTTAAGTTGAAAGCTACCCCGAAAGAAGACGAGCTGGCGCACCTGAGCCCCGGTCAGCGAGTGTATACGGTTAATTGCCAGACCTGCCACGGTCCCGACCGGAAAGGAAACCCCAAAAGTGGGTATCCGTCGCTGGTCGACATTGGGAATCGCCGCGACCGGGCTTATGTGTCGCAGATCGTGAATGGCGGAAAAGGGATGATGCCCGGCTTTACGCAGTTGTCGGGCGACGAGAAGCAGGCGTTACTGGCCTTTTTGTTCGATCAGGAGAAGAAAGAAGTTAGTGCGTACCCAACAACGGCGAAGGCTGGAGCGAAAACGCCTGAACAACCTTATAAAATCACGGGCTATAATCGCTTTGTTGATAGTCAGGGACTGCCTGCCATTGCACCACCCTGGGGAACCCTCACGGCCATTGACCTGAACACGGGGCAACACCGCTGGCAGGTACCACTGGGCGATGTAAAGGCCATTTCGGCCAAAAACGGAGGTGTGCCCACCGGCACCGAAAACTACGGCGGCCCTGCCGTAACGGCCAGTGGGCTGTTGTTTATTGCTGCCACAAAAGATGAACAGTTTCGGGCGTTCGACACAAAAACGGGCAAGGTTGTTTGGCAAACAACGCTTCCTGCGGCTGGCCACGCCACGCCAAGCGTGTACCAAGTAGCTGGTAAACAATATATTGTGATCGCCTGTGGCGGCGGAAAACTGGGCACAAAGAAGGGAAACCAATACGTAGCTTTTGCGTTGCCCTGATGCCGGTTAGGTAACTACGGCCTGAAAAGTCAGTCCAATGCACACCGGTCTGGGTACGTTAGCGTAGTTTTGTATGGTCCCCGGAAGGACTCTGGTATCTGGTTTTATGACTCAAGCGGCTAACCCTATTTATTTTAAGGGCTTTAATGGGGTACGATTCATCGCCGCGTCGGCGGTGATTATTCACCATATTGAAGAATACAAATCGGTTTTTCTGTTCGGCCGGGAAGACCTGTGGGCGAGGCCATTCGCCTACCAGTTGGGGCGGCTGGGCGTGTCGCTGTTTTTTGTTCTGAGCGGCTTTCTGATCACCTATCTGTTGCTGGCGGAGAAGCAGAAGACGGGCCGGATAGCGATTCGTAAATTTTACATCCGGCGGGTGTTACGCATTTGGCCGCTCTATTTTCTGGTGGTTGGGTTGGGTCTAGTGGTGTGGCCGCTCGTTCCGATTTTGCAAACTCCCGCCTTACTGGGTGATGTTTATGATCAGTTTGGGCTGAAGCTCCTCGTATATGGGTTGGTGTTGCCCAATTTCGCGCTGGCCCTGTTTGGCAACGTACCTATGGTTTCGCACACCTGGTCGATTGGCGTTGAAGAACAGTTTTACCTCATGTGGCCGTGGCTGGTGATGAGTAACAACCCTAAACGAACGCTGAAGGTGGTGGCAAGTGTGGTTGGTTTACTGGCTCTGTGGTTTCTCTACGAACGCTTTGTGGCCCGTCCGGCCTATCTGGGCGACGATCCTGACCGCTCTCCTTTTGTGATTCTTGCCTTTTTTATGGCTCAGTTCCGCATCGGATGTATGGCCATTGGCGGGGTAGGGGCCTGGCTGCTCTTCTCACGGAATCGGGTGTTATCGAAGCTGTTTCAACGAGAGGTTCAGTTGGCGGTGTACGGTATCCTGTTGCTTTGTATTGCCTTCAGTGTTCGCGTTCCTGGCTTTAACTACGAGTTCTACGCGCTCTTTTTCTGCTTTATGCTGCTGAATCTGGCGGGTAATCCAGCCTCGCTGGTAAAGCTCGACAATCCCGTAACGCGCTTCATGGGCGACATCTCGTATGGCCTGTATATGTACCACCCGCTGCTTATTACGTTATGCATGAACAGCCTGTTGCTGTTGTGGCCCGGCTTGCCCGTTCACGGAAGCAATGCAGATCCGGTATTTATGATGTTGCTGTATGTAAGTAGTTTTGTCCTGACCACGCTCGTTGCCTGGTTGTCGTACCAGTATTTTGAAAAACCATTTTTGTCTCTAAAAGACCGGTTCGCGGTAGTCGCGTCCAGCCGTCGGCCCACTGAACAACCTGCTCCGCCAGCCTCCACGCCGATGGCCCCCTAACTGTATATCATGCTCATTCTCCTTGTTAAAGGCATTTCTTCACTCTTGCTGACGCTGGCTATCGGTCTGTTGCTCTGGCAACGTACCCGCGTTGAGCAACTACTGACTACGACGAAAGCACCCTGGATCGCCCTTTTTTTTGTTGTTCTCCGGCTGTTGCCGTTTCTGGGCGTTTACGTACTTATGGGTTTTGAACCCCAGTCTGACGTTCAGTGCTTTTATCCCATTGTGTCGTCGGCAACCCGTCTGGAAGTGCCTTATGTGGGCGCTTACAACGCCTATAGTCCATTTTTTGGCTATCTGCTGGCCCTTCCGCTGGCCCTCTACGATAACATTCGCGTGATTGTGTTGACGTTGTTGCTGCTGGAAACAGCAACGGTCTGGCTTACACAACGGATTTATCTGCCTCAACTCAGCCAGGGCGAACGCCTGTTTCGTTGCCTGATTTATTACCTATTACCCGTTTCGTTCGTTTTTGCTGTGTTCAGCGGACAGGAAGATATTCTCGTTTGGGGGGCCGCACTGGCGGGCGTGTGGTTGTGGCAGACCAGGAAGAATGCGTTTCTGGGCGGCGTAGCGCTGGGCATCGGCCTGCTGTTGACCAAAGCCACGTTTGTATTGCTCATGATTCCACTCTTTTTGCTGACCCGCCGCAAAGTGTCTTTTGTGGCAGGTGCGGCGGTTGTGGGGCTGCCGGTATTAGTATGGCTTTATCTCACCACTGGAATGCTGTTTCTGGAGCAGCCATTGCATGAAGGCGATTACCTGAAAGCGCCCAACTGGCGGTCTGTACTCAACCCTGTTCTGGTCGGCAACGTCACGCTGAACGGGAATCTTGGCAAATGGATCACGCTGGCACTGCTACTGGTGATTATTGGAGCGGCTACTTTCTGGGTACGTACCCGCGAGGCCCTGACGGGCTATTTGCCAATGCTGTACATCGCCATCTTTGCCGCAATGAGCGTATTACAGCAAAACTCGATTACCGTCTACGCGTTCGCGTTTATGTTACCACTTATTTTCTGTCTAACTGATCTGCGAAACAAAACTGAAGTCGCTATTCTCCTGGTATTCAACCTGCTGGCGGCAAACCATCCGTCTATCTGGTGGCGTATGAAGCAGCCGTATTATACGTTTAGCTCGTTCAGCAACCCACTCTATCTGGCCGAATACGTGATGGAATGGGTGATTATTGCTGGTTTTGTCTGGTGTGTCTGGCTCGCTATCCGGCAATTACGGCGCGGCCCGATCGCTACTCTACCCGTTTAAACTGCTGCTTCGCCTGTCTGCGTGAGAGCGCATTGAAATGCCACCACTCGTACTCGATAGGCATAAAACCGCCCGCCTGCATCGCCTGCCGTAACAGTCGCCGGTTGGCTACTTGTGGCTTGGTCAACTGCCCCGATTTAAGCATTGCCGCTTCCTGTTTCGGGTATGCTTTCGGCCCAAAAAAATCATAGGGTGTGCCCATATCCAGCGCACGACCGTCGGTGGTTGCGATGGTCAGATCAACGGCGCACCCGTAGCTATGAATCGAGCCTTCGCGCGGATTGGCCACGTAGGTACGTCGTTGTCGCTCTGAGTACTGAGGCAGCGCGTTCCACAGTTTCCACTGGGCCGATTGCGGCCGGGCCGCATCGTAAATCAACAGGCGTAAATCGGGCCGACGTACCTGGAGCCAGGTATTGGCAGTGGCTAGTTTGCGGGCGGCCATCGGTTGCAGGTACGCTCTGACAAGGTCGCCATACACATCCTGCTTCACGAAATTATCGGTGGTTGAATACTTCAGGTCAACCAGCAGGCTGGGGTCAACCGTTTGCACATTTACGAGGCCCTGTTGCTGCATGGATGCGTCGGTTTGGGCAAAGAGCGAAACCGCGAAAGAATGAAGGAGTGAAAGCGTGATCAGAACTGGAACGCAACGGGTCATTGGCTGTAGCTTTGGTTGATGGCATTTACCGTTGTAAACTTACGGTGAAAGGGAACGCCGCCCGACTGGTAACGCAGCGGCGGACCGCTCTTTCTCTCCTTCATTCTTTCACTCATTAACACATGGCCCTTAACTACATCTGGGTAGCTTTTTTCCTGATCGCCTTTCTTGTCGCCCTTGCCAAACTGATTTTTCTGGGCGATACCGAAATCTTCAAACTCCTGGTTGAAGGGCTGTTCGACTCATCGAAAGTGGCGGTGATGGACATCGCCCTGCCACTCGCCGGGGTAATGACGTTCTTTCTGGGCCTGCTTAACATAGCGGAGAAGATCGGCGCCATCAATGCCATTGCCCGGGTGATTGGGCCATTCTTCAATAAACTCTTTCCCGAGGTGCCCAAAGATCACCCGGCCAATGGGCAGATGATCATGAACTTCTCGGCTAATATGCTTGGCCTCGACAATGCCGCCACGCCCTTCGGCCTGAAGGCTATGCAGAGCCTACAGGAATTGAATCCCGACAAAGAAACGGCTTCCAATGCGCAGATTATGTTTCTGGTGCTGCACACATCGGGGCTAACCATTATTCCGCTCGGCATCATGGCGCAGCGGGCTATTCTGGGGGCTGCCGATCCCTCCGACATCTTTATTCCCTGCCTGATCGGTACGTATGTTGCCACCGTGGCCAGTATCCTGATCGTCGGAATAAAGCAGCGCCTCAATCTGTTCAACAGCACCGTGCTGGGCGGCATTCTTGGCGTTAGCGCTTTACTGGGCCTGGGTTTATGGGGCCTGGCTGGCTTACCAAAAGAGCGGCTCGAAGTCGTCTCGAAAATAGTTGGTAACGTGCTGCTGATGAGTATCATCGTCACGTTTCTGGTCGGAGCAATCCGCAAAAAGATCGACGTCTTCAGTACGTTTATCGAAGGAGCCAAAGCCGGTTTCGAGACATCCGTGCGAATCATTCCTTACCTGGTCGGCATGCTGGTCGCCATTGGCGCGTTTCGTAACTCGGGGGCGATGGACTATGTGGTAGGTGGCATGAAATACGTGATCAGCCTCTCGGGCCTGAACACCGACTTCACCGACGCGCTGCCGGTGGCGTTGATGCGTCCGCTGAGTGGCAGTGCCTCCCGCGCCCTGATGATCGACGCTATGAAGCAGTTTGGCCCCGACTCGTTTGTGGGTCGACTAAGCTGTATTTTCCAGGGAGCCGCCGAGACTACGTTCTACATCGTGGCGCTGTATTTCGGCTCTGTCGGCATCAAAAAGACCCGCTACGCCATCGTCGCCGGATTAGTAGCCGACTTCATCGGTGTTATTGCCGGTATTGCGCTGGGGTATTTCTTTTTCCACTGACCAGGTACGTTGTCGACTGATGCACACGTCGACTACGCTTTTAATGTTTGAAGGTCGATTTGGGCGGCGGGCGTGATATCGGCACTGAGGACACGTTGCATGTAGGCGATGGCGTCCTGCGTGTTTTTATCCGAGCCGGAGGCGATGCAGTCGGGGGGGATGATCAGTTTCAGGTCGCGGACGTAGGCATCGATGGCCGAGAATTGAACGCAAACGTCGGCGGCGATACCGGTCATAATCAGGGTGTTGACCTGCAGGTACGTTAGCAGTGTTTCCAGCGTGGTGGCGAAAAAAATGGAGTGCTTGGGCTTCAGTACCATGTAATCGTCGTCGTTGGGCCGGATGCGTTCCACAACGGGTTTACCACGTACATCGTCGGTGAGGCAATGTGCCAGTAGGTCGTCGAAATTGGAGCGCCACTTGCCAAAGTTATCGTTTACATAAATGACCGGAATGCCTGCGGCTTTGGCCCGCTGTTTCAATGCCGCAATCTGATTGGCTGCCGCCAGGGTGGGGGCCAGAAAGTCGGGCCCTTCGGGAAACTCCAGGTCATTGATCATGTCGATGATCAGTAACGCTACCGGTGATGAGTCGGGGGCATTGCCGTGGAGGTCGTCGCTTGTATGGTTCATAACGTAGTGATTGGATTGGCCGGAATATGGGGTCAACCAGTTACTAACGAACCAACCGTCAGATGGATTGGGATTGTGTATTTACGGGTTATAGTAAAGGCCAGCGCTGAATCAGACAGATCGTGCAATCTGGTTCGGCACTGGCCTTTTTGGCAGTAGAGACCAGACTAGGCGGTAATCAATTCCAGTGTTGCCGTAAGCGGAATAGTCAGTAATAGGCCCCACGATAGGAGGCGAGTAAAGAAAGTTAGCTTCTTCGAGTTAATAAGGTATGCAGTGTACCCTAAACATACTTACTTATAAACCAAACTTGCTAACTAGTTTAAGATAATGTACTTAGATTTTAGGCGGGCGGTTTATTTAGCCGGTGGGATGGCTATTAGTAGAGCCATTTATACCTTGATAATGACCCGCCGCTTGTACATGATCCAAAGAATGCAGCCCCAGATAGCTACAAACGTAAGTGCCCCGGCCAGCGAGGCCATGTTTGGATCGGCAAAGTGAGGAGCAATGAAGCCTTTGTAGAGGTATTCTTTCATACCTACTTTGGCGTTGCTACCGTCGGGGCCGGGCAACAGAATCAGGTTCATGATCCTCGGAATGAGGCCCGACAGGAAAAAGACGGTAATGGCGTTTACACCGAAAGCAATCAGTACGCCATTCCAGCCGAAGCCCTTGCGTACGTCGATGAGGTAGTAGAAGATGGCCAGCATACACATGGCCAGACCACCCGCCAGCAACACATAGGTACTGGTCCACAAGGCTTTATTAATCGGAAACAGGGGATTGAGCAACGTACCCAGCACTGCCAGCACTACCCCCGCGATGAAAAGAAACAGCGCTTTCTGACTCTCTCTAGCTGCCGATCCGTAGTTTTTTGCCTGTAACCATCGCCCCACCAACAGGCCCAGCAGCCCCGTGGCCACGGCCGGAAATGTGCTGAGCAGCCCCTCGGGGTCCCAGACTTTAGCCGGGCGATACACATGAGCCGTCGTGAGCAGCGTATGGTCGACCCAGGCGGCGAAGTTGGTCTCGGGTTCCAGATTCGGGTAGCCAATGCCCGGCACTGGCAGAACGGTCATGATCAGGTAGTAGCTGGTCAGAATCA
This sequence comes from uncultured Fibrella sp., assembly GCF_964250085.1. Taxonomy (NCBI): domain Bacteria; kingdom Pseudomonadati; phylum Bacteroidota; class Cytophagia; order Cytophagales; family Spirosomataceae; genus Fibrella; species uncultured Fibrella sp. The sequence continues at coordinate 571,332 of NZ_CAXUEC010000001.1, forward strand.
GGACGGTGAGTACAACCTGCTGAGTTGAAGTGGTTTTCCGGTAGATCAGGGCGCAGGCAATGTAGACGAGCCCAATGCGCTGCAACACGCCCATAATGCGCACGCTGCTAAAATCGAACCGGGGAAACAGGTTCAGGAAAAAGCCCAGCGCAAACAGCGTCAGCCCGCGTCTGATAATTTTGGCTACTTCGCCAGCAGCTTCATCCTTCCGCAAACTGTAGGCCGATGTGTCGGGTCGCTTTAATGCAAATGTGATCGATACGCCCACAATGAAGAGAAAGAAGGGGAAAATAAGGTCGGTTGGTGTCCAGCCATTCCAGGGGGCGTGTTCAAGCGGGGCATAGATATGCGCCCAGTCACCGGGGTTATTGACCAGAATCATGGCGGCAACGGTTAAACCGCGAAAGGCATCGAGTGAGCGAAGGCGCATATAATTGACGGTACCGCAACGGCGGACCGTGCGGATCAAAGGGATTAAAAACGATTGACGCGGATTTTTTGATGTAAGCGGATGATAATGAGTACGCGGATTAGATGGATTAAACGAATTCACGCGGAGTAAATAATGGTACGCGGCTTTTGCGGAGTAAACGGATTTGCGCAGATTTTTGATTTAAGCGGATTCGTAATAGTAAGGCAGAGCCAATCTGTGTTACTCCAAAAATCCGCAGAGATCCGTTTACTCCGCAAAAGCCGCGTACCCATTAAAATCTGCGCAAATCTGTTTAATCTGCGTAATCCGTGTACTATAAAAATTCGCGTACCATTTTTGTGCAAGATGTCGATTTCTAGCGAAGGAACATCGGCCATCGTTTTAACTCGATTATGTCAACACCCCTCCGAATTGCGCTGATTGGCCCCGGTAAAGTAGCGCATCTTCACGCCAAAGCCACCCAACAAACGCCCCACGTTCGCCTGGTGGCCGTTTGTGGCCGCAACGCCCAGAAAACAGTCGACTTTGCCAGCCAGTATGGCATTGCGCCGTATACCGACGTGACAGATATGGTTACCCGCGAAGGCATCGATGTCTGTGTGGTGCTGACACCGCACCCCAACCACCGCGACCCAACCATTGCCGCGCTGGAGGCGGGCGCTAACGTGTTGGTTGAAAAGCCATTGGCCGCGTCGCTCGACGACTGTGATGCCATGATTGCCACGGCCGAACGTACCCGGAAACTGCTGAGTGTGGTAAGTCAGCGGCGGTTTTACGCACCCTGTCAGCGAATCAGGCAGGCGATCGACGCCGGCAAGATCGGTCCGCCTGCGCTGGGTATGGTGCAGATGCTTGGCTGGCGCGACGAAGCCTACTACGATAGCGATCCGTGGCGGGGTTCGTGGGCGCACGAAGGCGGCGGGGTGCTGGTGAACCAGGCACCGCACCAACTCGATCTGCTGCTCTGGTACATGGGCGAAATCGAGTCGGTGTATGGCGTCTGGCGGAATGTGAACCACCCCTATATCGAGGTTGAAGATACCGCCGCCGTGATCATTCAATTCAAAAATGGGGGGCTGGGCAATATTGTCGCCAGCAACAGCCAGAAGCCGGGCCTATACGGGAAAGTGCATATCCACGGCCAGAACGGCGCAACCGTGGGGGTACAGACCGATGGCGGCAGCATGTTTATCGCCGGCCGATCAGGCATTCAGGAGCCACCCGTCAACGACCTCTGGACGATTCCGGGCGAAGAAAACCAGCTAGCCACGTTCCAGGCGGACGACCACGCTTTTTTTGGCCAGACAGACGCCCTGACGTATTATTTCTCGCAACAACTCGCCGACTTCTGCGGGGCGATCCGGTCAGGTACGTTGCCCGCCATTACCGCGCAGGATGGCCGCCGTGTCGTTGCGTTGTTTCAGGCTGTCTACGAATCGACCCGTACAGGGCAGGCTGTGAAACTGGGGTAGTTTCGTCGTTGCCCGTTGGGCCGTTGCCAATTGACAAACACAAATCGACCACTAAATAAAACTATTCTCGGAAAGCGTACGTGAGCGGTTAATTCATTGGGAACCAAATCTATAGATTTGATAAATAAATCATATTGAAGTAAGTTTACAGAGTAGGTAAACAATTGTGGACTTACATCGATAATCTATTGATTTACTGCTTGTTTAGTTAACTCAACAACTGCTCATTGCGTGGGAAAAACTCTATTTTCGACTAGTTTCAGGTTGCTATATTGGGCCGGTCTGATCGGCCTTTCTGTTGGGGCACAGGCCCAGACTACCTATTACGTATCCAGTTCAGGAAGTGATAGCAATAATGGGCGCTCGACGGAAGCACCCTTTCAAACGCTTTTCAAGGTCAACTCGCTGACGCTGCAACCCGGCGATCAGGTACTGTTTCGGCGGGGCGAGACGTTTCGGGGCACGTTGCAGGTCAGGCAGTCAGGTACGTCGGCCCAGCCTATCGTGATCGACGCCTACGGATCGGGCACCAAACCGGTGGTGGCGGCTTCGTTGCCAATCAGCAACTGGAGCAGCATCGGAGGGAATGTATGGCAGGCCGACGCGTCGGTGCTGGGTAGCCAGGTAACGGGCGTTTATCGCAACGGGGCTATCCTGCCGCTGGGCCGGTATCCAAACCTAGACGTGCCTAACCGGGGTTACATGACCATTCAGTCGCACAACGGCCACACGCAACTGACGGGAAAAGAAACCTTGCCAACCAACTTTGTCGGTGGCGAATTGGTAGACCGACCCGTTCAGTGGATCATTAACCGAAGCACGATCACGCAGCAAAGTGGGAATACGCTGACCGTCAACCATCCAAATTCGTACGATTTCGGCGATAACTGGGGCTATTTTATTCAGAACCACCCGGCTACGCTTGACCAGCCCGGCGAGTGGTATTATAATCCCGGCAACAAAACGCTCCGGCTCTATTCGGTAGACAATCCGAATGGTCAGGCAATCACCGCTACGGCCTTTGCCTACGGCGTCAGTCTGTCGGGGGTCAGCAATGTAACGGTCCGCAACCTCACCATCACGCAGACGGTCAATACGGGTGTACTGATCGAAAACGGATCGGCCATTACGCTAACGGGCAACGATATTACAAGTTCGGGCGAAGACGGACTGATTGCACGCGGCAGTGGCAATACGATCCTGATCGAAAATAACCTGATTGAGGAGGTAAACAACAATGGGGTGTCTGTTTCGGGCTACCAGAATTTCGTATTCCGGGGAAATACACTCCGTCGGGTTGGGCTAACGCCGGGCCGGGGGAAAGATGGCGACGGAACGTATATCGGCTTCAACACCGTAAATACCGACCGGGTAACGATTGATAATAACGTGGTAGATCAGATCGGCTACAACGGAATCAACTTCATTTCGTCTACCACCGTGCAGCGCAACCGGGTATCGAATTTCTGCCTGACGAAAAGCGACGGGGGCGGCCTCTATATCTGGAATGGCAACCGGCAGTCGATGAGCAATGTGCGTATCCTGAGCAACATCGTATTCAACGGAATTGGTGCGCCCGAAGGAACACCCGGCGGGGCTTATTCAGGTGCCAACGGCATTTTCCTCGACGATTGCACCACAAATGTCGAGGTGCGCGACAATACGGTGTTCAACTGTCACGGGCTGGGTTTTTTCCTGCACGGAGCCATTACGGCGCAGTTTACCAACAATACGTCATTCAATAGTGGCGAGGCGCAATTTGCGCTCAACAGCCGGAATGGTGGCTGCTCACCCCGCGACAATCTGATTCAGAATAACATACTGGTGAGCCGCACGGCCGACCAACTGGTCACCAAATATGAATCACACTTAAATGACCTGACCAGCTTCGGGCAATTCGACAATAATGTCTACGCCCGGCCATTCAATGATGAGTTTAAGATCAGGGCGGTTTCCAATCCCGGATCGGGGGTAACCGGCGCCGATCTGTCGCTGTCGGAGTGGCAAAGCCGGTATGGGAAAGATCCTAACTCGCGAAATAGCCCGTTGACCTATAAGCCATTTGCCACAACGGGAAACGGCGTGTTCAAGCTCAACAATACGTTCGGCAGTACCAACGAAGGCTGGGATACCTACAGCCCTTACGGAAATGGCCGTGCCACCTGGGATAATGCCAATCGACTAGATGGAGGTAGTTTGGCCATCGCGTTTCCGTCGGCCTCGGGCCGGAGCGATTCGTATATGCTGGCGTCGAAAGACATCGGCTCGGTGAATCAGAACCAGGTGTATATGCTCTCCTTCGATGCCGTCGCGTCGGGCAGTGGCAAGCGGATTGAAGTCTTTCTGCGGCAGAAAACAGGCTCATACCGGGATCTGGATACCCGTTCGCTGATTCTGGCTGGTACGGGTCGGCAGCATGTCGAACTCTCCTATGTGGCCAATGCCAGCGAAGGCTCGGCCATTGTGGTGTTTCAGGTAACGGAAGATGGCAAAACGCTCTGGATCGATAACGTGCAGGTACAGGAAGCGACCCGTACCGTGCAGAATCCCGACGATTTTATCCGGCTGGAGTACAACGATACCAGTCAGGATAAGACAATTACGCTCAGTGAGCCCTACCGCGATGCCCGTAATACGCTCTATACCAGCCAGGTTACGCTTGCTCCGTTTACGTCGGTTGTGCTCTTTAAAAATAATGGCGATACACCGCCTGAGCCTCCGGTCGTTCCGTTGCGCGATCCCGAGAATCCGGCCAATACCGTGGCCGGGCTAGACTACAGCTACTACGAAGGAGGCTGGTCGTCGCTGCCGACATTCAATTCCCTCACCGCCGTGAAAACGGGCATTGCCACCCAGGTTGACCTAACGCCCCGCAATCAGGACGATAATTTTGCCTTACAGTTCAATGGCTACATCAACGTACCTACCGACGGCATCTACACCTTCTATACCAACTCCGACGATGGGAGCAAGCTCTATATCGGCACCAACGAGGTAGTCAACAACGATGGCGGGCACCCTGAGCAGGAGCGGTCAGGTACCATTGGCCTCAAAGCAGGTAAGCATGCCCTCACCGTTTCGTACTACGAAGGCGGCGGCGGACAGGCACTGAGTGTTAGCTATAGTGGCCCGAACATAAACAAACAGCCGATTCCCGGTACGGCCTTTTTCCGGGTGGGAACCGATACGCCGCCTCCGGCCGTCAGCCTGCGCGACCCGGAGAATCCGGCCAATGCCGTGGCCGGGCTGGACTATGGCTACTATGAAGGTAGCTGGGACGCCCTGCCCAATTTCGCCCTGCTTACGCCCACACGCTCGGCCACGGCCACCCTGCCTGACATCAGCCCCCGTAGCCGCGACGACAATTTCGCCCTGCAATTCAACGGCTACGTGAACGTACCCAACGACGGCGTCTATACCTTCTTTACAAACTCCGACGACGGCAGTAAGCTGTTTATTGGCACCAACGAGGTAGTCAACAACGATGGGGGGCATCCCGAACAGGAACGGTCGGGCACGATTGGGCTGAAAGCCGGTCGGCACGCGATTACCATTCCGTATTATGAAGGTGGCGGTGGGCAGGCCCTCAGCGTCAGCTACAGCGGCCCCGGCATTGGAAAGCAGGTCATTCCTGCTTCAGCCTTTTTTCGGGTTTACACCGCTCCACCTCCGCCGCCTGCCGTTAGCCTGCGTGATCCTGAAAATCCGGTCAATGTTGTTTCAGGACTGGATTACGGGTACTACGAAGGCAACTGGAATACCTTGCCCAATTTCGCCCTGCTTACGCCCACACGCTCGGCCACGGCCACGGTAGCCGACGTGAACTCCCGCAGCCGCGACGATAATTTCGCTTTGCAGTTTCAGGGCTACGTGAACGTACCTGCCGATGGTGTCTATACCTTTTACACTTACTCCGATGACGGCAGTAAACTGCTGATTGGCACTACTGAAGTCGTCAACAATGACGGTGGGCATGCCGAACAGGAACGCTCAGGCACGATTGGCCTCAAAGCGGGTAAGCACGCAATCACTATTCCGTATTTTGAAGGGACCGGCGGGCAGGTGCTTACGGTGAGTTACAGCGGGCCCGGCATCGGCAAGCAGGTCATTCCCGCTTCGGCTTATTTCCGGGTCTACACCGCTCCGCCTCCGCCGCCCGCCGTTAGCCTGCGCGACCCGGAGAACCCAGCCAATGCAGTAGCCGGGCTGGACTACAGCTATTATGAAGGAGGCTGGAATGCGTTGCCCAACTTCGATGCGCTCGCCCCGGTTAGCACCGGCGTATCCAGCCAGGCAGATCTTAACCTCGCTTACCGCAACGACCAGTTCGGGTTACGTTTCCAGGGTTATGTGAACGTACCTACCGATGGGACGTATACCTTCTACACGTATTCGGATGACGGCAGTAAATTGCTGATTGGCACTACTGAAGTCGTCAACAATGACGGTGGGCATGCCGAACAGGAACGCTCAGGCACGATTGGCCTTAAAGCAGGTAAGCACGCAATCACTATTCCGTACTTCGAGGGAAGCGGCGGGCAGGTGCTGAGTGTCAGCTATAGCGGGCCAGGCATCAACAAGCAGGTTATTCCAGCCTCGGCCTATTTCCGCGTCAGCAGCGGCACACCCGTATCTACAGGCACGGGAACCGGCTTGCTGGGTGAGTACTTTAACAATAAAACGCTAACGACTCCCGGTGTGCTTAGCCGTACAGATGCCACGATCGACTTCGACTGGGGGAACGGATCGCCGGGGGCAGGGGTGAACGCCGATAATTTCTCGGTGCGCTGGACGGGGCAGGTCGAGGCACCCGTAACGGGCAACTACGTTTTCACCACCATTGCCGACGACGGCGTTCGGTTATGGGTGAATGGAGTTCAGGCGATCAACGACTGGAACGACCACGCGCCCAATACAACCAACAGCGCCAGTATTGCCCTGGTGGCTGGCCAGAAATACAGCATTCGGATAGAGTACTACGAAAACGTGGTTGGTGCCGTGGCCCGGTTACGGTGGACGTACCCAGGACAGGCGCAGCAGACTGTTCCGCAAAACAGGCTTTACCCAGCCACCATAAATGGCCGGTTGGCGGTTGCTGAAGAGCCGACCTTACAGCAATCGGTTGTCTTTCCGGTTCCTGCCCGCGACGAACTGACCATCCGGTACGTAGGCACGCAGCCGGGAACCGCCAGCGTTCAACTGATCAGTGCGGCGGGTATTCCAGTGCTTCAGGCCGAACATATGGTCATGGCTGGAGTGAATCTGCTAAAGTTGCCGGTTCGCGAATTCACCCGCGGTTTCTACATTCTCAAACTTACCCAGGGCAACCAGCAACGTACCTGGAAAGTGCTCCTGAGCGAATAGTGGCGCATTCGTCGGCTACTACAAACAGGCCGCCTGCTCTCCTTGAGCAGGCGGCCTGTTTGTAGTAGCCGACGAATGAACAGCCGGGCTAGTTTTTCTTATCCGATGATGAACTCATCTTGGCTGGCGCAGCGCCTGTATTGGTCGCTGCCGCTGTCGTGATTGGATCGCCTTCTTTGTCGAGTTCAACCACTTCATACCCGAGTTTCGACAGGCCGGGTTTAACCAGTGCTTTGTCGCCAACGACCGCAATAACCATCTTGTCGACGGGCAGGCGTTTTTTGGCAATCGCATCGACCTGTGCTTTGGTGATCGTGCGCAGAATATCGGCCTGCTGTTCTACATAGTTTTTGGGCAGATCATAGTCGATGATGCGGCTGAGGAAGATCGCTTTCTGAAACGACGTTTCGTAGCGCAGCGCATCCACCTGACCAAGCGAACTCTTCACAAACGTTAGCTCAGGTTCCGTGATGCCCGACTGGCTGTAGTTCTTCATTTCTTTGATGAACTCCACCACCGAACTATCGGTAGCGGCGGCTTTCACCCCGGCGCTGGCCGTGAATGGCCCCGCCGTTTTGGTGCTCGCAAAACCCGACCGGGCACCGTATGTCCAGCCTTTGTCTTCGCGCAGGTTCATGTTGATACGGCTGCTGAAGGCACCACCGAGCATGTAGTTGACCAAACCGGTTTTGTAGTACTCGCCGGTGGCGTCGTAGGGGAGGTCGGTCAGGTAACCGATCCGAATTTCCGACTGTGCTGCTTTCTCCTTGTCGATCAGGTAGATACGGGTTTTGTCGATCTTCCGGGCAACTGCAGGCTTGGGCAGGGTAACAGGTTTCGCGGCCCATTTAGTCAGGAAAGCCAGCTTGGGCATCACCGCCGACTGCTCAATGTCGCCCACGATCACCAGATTCGTTACCGATGGCGAGAGCGAGTTCTGATAAAACGCCTTCACATCGTCGAGGGTGATGCTTTCAACCGTTTTGGTGGTGCCGCTCAACGGAACCGCCCGGATGTTGCCTTCGCCATACAGGAGTTTGTTATACGCTTTGTTGGCAATAACGACTGGCTGAGTGTTCTGGCTGGCGATATTCTCCAGTTGCTGCTTCTTGCGGCGCTCAAAATCGTCGGCCGCAAACTTGGGGCGCAACAGTTTCTCTTCCAGCAGCGCCAGGGTAGAATCGATGTTTTTCACCGGCGATTCAACCGAAACGTTGATCTCTTCCGTGGTGGCCTGGATGTTGATACTGGCCCCCAGTTTTTCCAGTTTGGTGTTCAGTTCTTCGTTTGAATACCGTTGCGTGGCTTCATTCATCAGCGAGGCCGTCAGTTGGGCAATTCCCGCTTTCGATGGATTGGCCGCCGACAGCAGGTGCCCACCCTTGATGCCAAACAGCATGGTCACCGTCGGAATTTCGTCGTTACGGGTGCCGATTACCTTCAAGCCGTTGGGCAACTTGTCGGTCCAGAAAGGCGGAACTTTCAGCGCTGGGTTTGGGCCGGGGCCGGGTTTCACTTTCCGGTCGAAACTGTCTTTAGCTTTAGTGTAGGTCAGGCCGTTGTAGCCGTAATCGGGTGCCTGATAGCCGGTCGTTACAATTGTGTAGTTGTCGGGTTTGGCCACAATGGCAGCTTTTCCTTTCGGATACACCGTTAATATTACCGCGTTTTTGCCTTTGATATACTGGTTATACACCCGCATCACGTCGGCTTTGGTCACGCTATTGTACCGTTTGATCTCCTGCGGAATGTAATTGGGCGTTCCCAGGTACGTCTGATAAGCCGCCAGTTGCGATACTTTGCCCGCTACACTGGCCAGGCCGGAGATCAGTTGCGCCTCGCGTGAAGCTTTAAACTGAGCCAGGTCGTCGTCGGTAACGCCCCGGCTTTCAAACTCCGTCAGTGTCTGGCGAACAATGGCTTCGGTGCTATCCAGACTCTTGTTCGGGAAGGGCAATATCCGCATGGTCAACTGTCCCGCCAGCTCAGATGTTGGATGACCGGCGTTTGCCTGAACGGCGAGTTGGGTCTTCACCAGATTCTTGTAGAACAGCGAATTTTTACCGCCGCCCAGAATTTCGGCCAGCGCGTCGAGCGGGGCTTCGTCGGGGTGGTAATTAGGCACAGTTGGGAACACGATCTGAAGTAGCGGAAAACGAACGTTATCTTCGTAGGAAACCCGTCGGTCTTTATCCAGCACTACCGCAGGAACAACCGTTTTTGTTACTTCGGGTCCGCGTGGAATACCCCCAAAATACTTCTCAACCATCGCCACAACCTGTTTGGGGGTTACATCACCGCCAATCGTCAGCACGGCGTTGTTGGGACCATACCAGCGCAGGAAGAAGTTTTTCAGGTCGTTTACATTTACCCGGTTCAGGTCTTCGATGTACCCGATCGTCAGCCACGAGTAGGGGTGGCCGTACGGAAACAGGTTTTTAGAGACGTACTCGCTGGCCAGTCCATACGGGCGGTTGTCGTAGTTCTGTCCCCGTTCGTTCTTCACCGTTGCCCGCTGAATCTCGAATTTCTTCTGCGTCACGGCGTCGAGCAGAAAGCCCATCCGGTCGGCTTCGAGCCAGAGTGCCCGCTCCAACTGGTTGCTCGGGAGCGTCTCGTAGTAGTTCGTGCGGTCGGTGTTGGTCGACCCATTGAGCGTACCGCCCGATTCGGTCACGATTTTGAAGTGCTCATCATCGGCCACGTGATCCGACCCCTGGAACATCATGTGTTCGAAGAAGTGCGCGAAGCCCGACTTGCCAATTTCTTCACGCGCCGAGCCAACGTGGTACGTCACGTCGACGTGTACGACGGGGTCTGAATGGTCTTCGTGAACAACCAGCGTCAGGCCATTGGGGAGTACGTATTTCTCGTACGGAATCAGGAGTTCTTTCCCTTGCCGGGTCACCTTCTCCACTAACTTAGTCTGCGCTGATGTGGTGCCTGCTAACAGGCAGCTCACCAGCACCGACAGGTAAACGGTTGCTTTTTTCATGTTTGGGTACTAGCCGAAGTAAGCCCGTAAGTTACCAAGAGAATCGACACAGGCGATAGAGGGGTGGTGAATTTATGCCCCTGGTAATCACTGGCTACACCGCCGAAACCCAACCACTTACCAGGCCTGCTGCCGCTTCAGCTTTTCGTACTCCTTCTCAATCTGGTTGCGCTCGTTTGGGTATCGATACACGGCCAGGTAGTGCGAAACCAGGCCGATTCCCCAACCCAGCATGGCAAATAGTGGCCAGGGCACGTACCCATGCCGGAAACCGATAGGCCCTGCACTCAGGCTTGTTACCAGATAAAGCAACCACAGACCAGCGTTGATGGTCAGGTACGAACGTAGATGCGTACGAAAGCCAACGCGATTTTTGGCTTGTTTCCACAAAATTGGATCATGGGCAGTTTCAGGAGTTGACATAGCTGTATTTGTTAAACGGGTTTACACCGGCCCCTGCTGGCGACCGACAGGTTGAAGATACAGGCACCCCTGCGCAAGGCACCAGTTGAATCTGACCAAGTGCCTGCTCACCGGCGTAAACTCCGTTTTTCGTCCGACAAACGCCCCGCCGTTTTCGTCCGTTGTTAACCGATCAGCGGTTCACCCGAATGTCGGCACTGGCTTCATCGTCTTCGCCGGGGCGTGTACTTCGGTTGTTGGGCGTTGAATCCGGATCGGCTACCGCCGACCGGGTGACTTCAACGCGGCAGGTATCCGAAGTAGCAGGCAACCAGTACACCGTTCGGCTAATGGTTGCGTTGGCATTGATCTGCCCAATGTCGATTGTCAGCGTAGTGCCTGCTGCTTTCCAGGTGGTTTTGTCAAGGCTGTAGGTGCCGTTTGGAAGCGTTAAGCCCGTCTGTACCAGTGAGGTAGATGCACCACCCTGATTTTGAACAAGCATCGTTACCCTGATGGTATCACGGACCTGCGCCACTCGTTTGCTCAGAGAAAGCAGTACGCTCAGATCAGCCTTGTTGGCCACCGGTGCCGGTTGATTTCCCGCGACAGCAGGCAGCAACCGCCCATTCGGATTAGGCGAAACACCCACATACCGGGTCGTATCGGTCGTGCGGAAGTCGGTGAGTGCGGTGTCGTCTTCGCCGTCGGCAAAGCCGGTATTGGGTTGGCTATCTGGGTCGGGAGTGTCGCAGGCAATTACTTCCACGGCGTTCAGGTACGTTCCCCGTTTGTTTACGCGCGTTCTGAAACTAACGGTGCGCGATTCGCCCACGGGTACGTTGCCAACGGCATAGCGAAGGCTGTCGCCGGTATTGGCCGATAGACTGCCCGTGTAGCTGAGGCCGGATGGAAGTCGGTTGATAAACAGCAGGTTTTCAGCCACATCCGGTCCCGCATTAGTTACCCGAACGAAATGCGTCACTGAGTCGCCCAACTGAAGATACCGTTTATTGACCCAACTGGTCAGCGATACATCGGCCCCATTGACAAACACCCGGACTATGGCTCCCATGCCGGCCCCGCAGCTATTGACCAGATTCACCAACGAATAGCTGGTGGTTTGACTGGGCGTAACTGTCAGCGAATACGGGTTCTGGTACGTGCTTACCACAGATTGCCCGCCTGCGAGTGAGAACGACCAGGGCCCGATGCCACTCAACTGAATGGGTAGCACCGCCGACTGCCCTGACCGAATAAACGGCCGGCCCAGTACCGTAGCCGAAGCGGGCTGATTGACCACAACCGACAAGGCGGCCGATTCGGTCAGACAGGTGCCCTGTTCGTAAACCAGGCTATAAACGCCCGTTTCGGTAGCTACCAGTTCGTCGAGTGTAGCCCCGTCCAGACGAACGCCATTCTTTTTCCAGTAGCTGTAGGGGCCGGTCACCCGTTGCAGTTCTACTGCCGAGTTGGGGCAGCGCGTTAGCCCGCCTGCGGCCATAATCGTTGGTTTGGCCGGTTGCCCAATGGTGACACTGACCGGTTTGGAGAGGCCACCACAAACCCCATTGGTGACCGAAACGCTGTATAGCCCGGAGGTGGTTACGGTTTGATAGGTTTGCGAGCCCTGCGCTATTTGTTGGCCATTCCGTAGCCAGCTAAATGCAACAGCGCCTGTGCGCGGGAAATCACGGGTCGATAGTTCAGCGCTGGCGCACTGTTCGTTGAGCGACAGGGTAGGGGTGAGCGTTTGGCTGAAGACGACTGAAATCGCTACCGCCGTACCCGAACAACTGCCTGAGGTATAGCGCAGTCCGTAGCTGCCTGGCGCATCAACGGTATAGCTGAAGCCCGTTGCGCCAGAGATAGGTACGTTGTTTTTGGTCCATTGAAGCGTGTGATTCGTGTTTTTGGCGTACAATACCAGCTTCTCACCGGCACACAAGGTTGTGCTTCCGTAGAAATAAAAGCCATTGCTCAACTGGTTGTTGGCGGTTACGGCAATCGGGTCGCTCACGGCCAGACAAGTCCCCCGCCGAATCTGTAACCGATAAATGCCTGCCTGACTAACATCGACGAACGAGCTGGTTTTCCCACTCAGCGAACGGCCATCCTGGAGCCACTGGTAGGTAGTGCTATCGGGCTGGCTGGTGGCGTAGAGGGTCAGTTTTTCGCTGCCACAAAGCGTTGGCAACACGTCATTCGCCACGGCAATTACTGGCGGAAGAATGGCCGGGCTAAACGGCAGGTACGTCGACGGCGCGGTGGCTACACACGTACCTGCACCCGATGCGCTAAAGGTGAGACTGTAGCTGTAAGCGCCTGTTGTGGTGATCGACAGAACCGGCGAAGTGGCACCGGGCAGGACAGTGCCGTTTCGGAACCACTGATAAGTCGCTCGTTGCCCCACGTAGGAAGCCCCCAGTGGCAACGGCGTACCGGGGCAGATAGGCCCATCGTCCGGGTTGGTCGGGTTAAGCACGCTAACCGTTGGCGAAGCGAGGGAGATGACCAGAAAGTCGTTGGCGTTGATGGTGGTGCAACTGCCCACCGAGGCCGTAAAACTATAGGTGCCTGTTTGCCCGGCTAGCAGTGTGGCACTGGTTTGGCGCGCGATTGGTTGCCCGTCGAGAGCCCAGCGATAGGTGGCCGTCACGCTCGTCGGCTGATTAGGCAGGTAGGCACGAAGCAGGGCCGAATCGCCGGGACATACGTACCCACTGGTGTACCTGGTTGCGGCCAGTCGGGGATCCAGCGTTTGGCGTTTGTCCAGAATAAACGCCTGACTGCTGGTTAAATTAGTTATCCGCAAGGGAGCATTGATAGGCTGTGTCAGGCTGAATTCCGCTGCTTCCAGACGAATTTTATAGCCTGTTCCCGATGATGTGCTGGTCGGTACGGTAGCTGAAAGTGGGCTTGACGAACCAGCCGCAATGACTGGTCCTTCGGTAAAGTCGCCCGCTGCATTTGACAGTCGAACCACCACCCGGCTTGGTGGCGTGTTGGTCAGTGTGAAGTTTACCGGAAACGTGCTTCCTGCGCACAGAGCGGTGGTCGACAGGGAACCGGCTACAAGTATGGGCGGATCAGAGGCCCAGATGTCGCTCTCCCAAACGCCACGCCCGTTGGTTACTACGGCGATATGCTCGTCGGATGCGCGGTAGACCAACTGCTTGCACCGGACAAGCGGCGCGGGGTTATTGGTCAATACCCAGGCAGGGTTAGTTGCTGTAATGTTCGCTGTCGACCAAACGCCCAGTTCAGTAGCCAGCATCACCTGCTGCCGGTTGGTAGGGTTCATCAAAACGGCATAGACGGGCAGGTCGGGCAGGCCGTAGGCGGGCAGGTCCTTACTCGTCCAGGTTGTTCCGCCGTTTGTGGTGTACCAAATCGACTGTACGCCGTAGTTAGAGAGGCTGACAATCAGTTCATTATCCGCTTCTCCCACATCAATGCCACTAATAGTGCTGCCAGTCGGAAAGGTGCCACCGTCGATCCGGGTTAGGGTTGGCGTGGCCTGATTGGTGCCGGTTATCCGGTAAAGCTGGCTATTGATAGTGGCCGCAAACAGGCTATTGGGGGCCACACCAACTTTCAGGCAGGTCGGCCGGGCGAGTCGGCCGCTGTCGAGCAACGAAAGCTGAGGGTTAGTGCCAATGCCGGTAGCTTTCCGGTAAGCACCCGACCAGAAAAAAAGCGTGTTACTGCGGCTGTCATAATCAACGCCGCCATCGGGGTAATCGCTCGCAAAGAAGTCTGGCGAATAATAATCCCAACCGATGGCGTCGTTGGTATTTCGGGTCAAAAACCCACCGTTCGATGTAGCGGCGACCTGAACGGCTGGCTCATTCTGATCAATGAATGGCCGAAGCGGGTAGGCTGGGTAAATCAGTTGCGTCGATCCCTGATTGCCAATGTCGGCCGTTTCAAGCAGGCCTGGCTCGCCAACGCTGCCTGTCAGCCGGTACCGGCTTCCCGCTGTATTTTTCATCGCTACGCCGGCCACATCCAACCCGCCGAAGCTCCGGGTACGATTGTGCTGACTCTCATTCCGTCCCTGACTAACAAGCTGTTGCGTTGGTGCATAATACACCTGGTTATCGGCAGCCCAGGCGATGCGCTGCGCTGGGAGTGGCAAAAACGCGGTCGTTCGCCCGATCGTCTGCCCCGCCGACCAGGTTGTTCCGCCGTCGCCCGATCGGTAGAGCTGGTCATAGGCGGTCATGTAAACCACCCGGGCCGAATCTGGGGAAGCGGTGAGGGTAAAGTATTTGTCGCCGAAGCCCAGGGTTACGTCCAGGTCAGGCGCATCCGCATAAACCGGGCGCGTCATTGATTGCCAGGTTTGTCCGCTGTTGGTCGATTTTTTCAGCCAGCGCAGGGTATATCCGTTGAAAGTAGCGTCTTCCGCTATCTGGGCAGCATAGAGCGTCTGATCGCTTCCGTCGGCAGAAGCGGCAATGGTCAGTTCGGTTCGGAGGCCGGTATAAGGGCTGGTAGCAGGCGGCGTGATCTCGGTCCAGGCAGTAGCCACCGGCCCGTTTGACCGAAACAAGCGCCCATTAGCCATTGCTACGTAGACAAACTCATCAGGGCCCATCTGAATCGCCGATACACGGTCGCTGCCTCCCGTAACCGGTTGTGCACCAATTCGTTGCTGAGGGGCCAGTAAGAATTGCCAGCTTCTTCCCTGGTCGAAAGACCGGAGGACACCACCCTGCGTTCCGGCTAATAGAAGCCCGGTTGTTGTAACAGTAATCCCGGCAATTCGGCTAAAAGCCGCTTGTAGCAACGTACCTGTCTGCGACGGAATCGTGGCTGATAAGCGTAGCCAGGTTTTACCCCTGTCGGCTGTTCGCCAGATACCCCCGCCAACGCCTTCGCCAAGTGGGTCGCCCGTTGCGGCATAGGCAACGATGTCGTTCGTTGGATCGTTGGCAAGTGCCGACAGATTGTTGCTGTCCCAGGCATCGCTGAAGGGGACCCAATTACTGCCGGGATCAGCTATGTTTGAGTTTGCCCATAGGCCGCCGGTTGTACTGCCAACCCAGATAGAACGGCCAGTCGGGTCACTAAAAGGGAATAAGGTTGTGCGAAGTGTCCCAGTAAAGCCTAGCGGACCACGCTCCGTCCAGATTATGTCGGAGGCGGCGGCTGCCCGCGCCTGCCGTTTTGAGCTGGCTGCCGACTGAATCAGTTTTTTTCGGATGCCATTCAGCCGTTCAGTAGGAACCCAACCTAATTTAGGATCACGCGTACGACGATTCTGTTCAGCCAGGTAATTGCGACGCAGTGAATCGGCTTGCCGGGGCGTTGGTAACCGGATTTTTGCCGTAACAGGACGTACCTGTGCCCAGGCAAACGGGCTTAACAATGTACAGGCTAGGATGGCGTACACTGCCAGGCGGGTAGAAAGTAGCATATGAGTCGGATCGCGTCGGTGGGTAATTACCAGATACCGAATCGCGGCCAATCTCGTGCCAATCTATAGGGTTTAAAGAACAAAAAGTGTTATGTGTAAACTATTTGATATTCTATAGACAAACCATTTAATAAATAACGATATTAGGTTAGTTTTAGTCGGTTGTATTTGCTTAGAGAGCACCCCATTACCACTCGTTGTGAACTAAAAGCTGAATTTTAGCATGCCACAGGTACATGCAACCGTAATTAAATTTTGTACCTGTAGCATGCCTCAACAGTCTACTGGAGTGTTGTCATGGCGTTTTCCAGCCGTTCCATCACTCCGACTTTACCAACGATCTCCATCGTCAACATCAAATCAGGCCCAGTGCCCAAACCCGTAAGCGCTAGTCGCATAGCCTGCATTACCTTACCCTGTTTGATGCCCGCCTGCACCAGCGTGTCTGACAACAACTGCTTGATGGCATCGGCTTCAAATGGCTTTTCGAATTGCACAAGCCGGTCGCGGAAAGCAACTACGGCCCGGCGGGCTTCGTCGTTCCATTTGGCTGCGCGTACGGTTTCGTCGTAGTCAGTGGGCGCGTAAAAAATGGTTTTGGCTTCCGTGAACAGCTCGTTAGCAAACGTGACGCGCTCTTTCAGCAAGGCCACGATCTTTTCCGCTTTTTCTTCCGAACAGTCAAATCCTGCGTCCTGAGCCTGTTTCAGCACAACAGGAGCCAGCTTTTCGTTTGGTTGCTGCCGGATATACTGATGGTTGAACCACTTCGCCTTCTCGATATCGAACCGGGCACCCCCTTTATGAATCTTCTCCAGGTCGAAGGCGTCGATCAACTCATCCATTGTGAACAACTCCTGCTCGGTGCCGGGGTTCCAGCCCAGTAACGAAACGAAATTGACTAGTGCTTCGGGCAGGTAACCATCTTCGCGGAAGCCACGAGCCACAGTGCCCGTAAACGGATCGGTCCATTCGAGCGGAAATACCGGAAAACCACCCAGATCAGCGTCGCGCTTGCTCAGTTTACCGTTGCCTTCGGGTTTTAGCAGCAGGGGCAGGTGCGCAAACTGCGGCATGGTGTCTTCCCAGCCAAGGTAGCGGTACAACAGCACGTGCAACGGTGCCGAGGGTAACCATTCTTCGCCCCGAATCACGTGCGTGATGCGCATCAGGTGATCATCGACCACGTTGGCCAGGTGGTAGGTTGGCAGGCCGTCTGACTTCAGGAGCACTTTATCGTCAATCGCTGAGGAGTGTACATTCACCCAACCGCGAACAAGATCGTTCAGCCGCACCTCTTCTTTGCGGGGCGTTTTCAGCCGGATCACATACGGCTCGCCCCCCTCGATGCGGGCCTTTACCTCGTCGGCGGGCAGCGTGAGGGCATTTTTCATCTGCATCCGGGTAATAGCATTATACTGCGCAGCGGGTGCATTGGCTGCTTCGAGTCGGGCGCGCATGGCGTCTAATTCTTCGGCGGTATCGAAGGCGTAATAGGCTTTTCCTTCGTCAACAAGCCGCAGGGCTTCTTTCTGGTAAATGGCCTTCCGCTCCGATTGGCGGTAGGGCGCATCGGCACCAACAGGCCCGTCGGCCGTTTGGCCTTCGTCAATTTGAATACCAACCCAGTTCAGGGCTTCGATAATATACTGTTCGGCTCCTGGCACAAACCGATTCTGATCGGTGTCTTCAATGCGCAGCAGCATCTGTCCGCCCATTTTTCGGGCAAACAGGTAGTTATATAAGGCCGTACGAACACCGCCAATATGAAGCGGCCCCGTTGGGCTGGGTGCGAAACGAACGCGGGGTGAAGTTTGCATAATGAGTTGGTGTGCGGATTTTTAGATGGATACCCGGATTGGCGGATGAAACGGATTTACGCGGATTTTTAAGCTGAAGCAGAGCAAATCCGCTTTCAATCCAGAAATCCGCGAAGATCCGTTTCATCCGCCCAATCCGGGTATCCATCCGCCAATCCGTGTACCATGATAATTAGACGGCGATGACGGAGATTTCGACGTTGACGTCTTTAGGAAGGCGGGCTACTTCAACGGTTTCACGGGCTGGGAAATCGCCGGTGAAGAAGCTGCCGTATATTTCGTTGATGGCCGCGAAGTTGTTCATGTCTTTCACGAAAATGGTCGCTTTCACCACATTGGCGTAGTCCATGCTGGCAGCCTGGAGAATAGCGCCCATGTTTTCCATTACCTTCCGCGTTTCGGCCTGAATATCGCCCAATGGAGCCAGTTCGGCGGCGATCTGGCCCGATATATATAACGTGTCGCCGATCTTCACGGCCTGGCTGTATGGTCCGATTGGCGCAGGGGCCTGATCGGTATAAACAATTTGCTTTGACATAGCTTAGTTAATGAGATTTACGGTAAACGGATTCATCCGCCCAATCCGCGTTCTATCACAGAGTACCAAGTCACAAAAGTACACATCCTATGGCTACCCACCACCTGATCATTTTTGTTAAGAACCCCATTCCTGGTACCGTTAAGACGCGAATTGCCCAAACGGTTGGCAACGAAAAAGCCGTTGAGGTGTATCGCCATCTGGTGCATTACACGCAGCAGGTGACCCGATACGGCCCCTGGGAGAAGACAGTTTACTACGCTGACTTCGTAAACCCAAATGACGGGTGGAGCGGCTATGAAAAGGCCATCCAGGCTGGGCATGACCTGGGCGGACGGATGGCCAACGCCTTTCAGGAGCGGTTTGCCGCCGGAGCCGAGAAAGTCATAATCATCGGCAGCGACTGCCTGACCATTACTGAAGACCACCTTTTCGCTGCTTTCCGGGCTTTAGACGAGGCCGATGTCGTTATCGGTCCAGCCACAGACGGCGGCTATTACCTGCTGGGAATGAGGAAACTGCACTCATCGCTATTCGAGAATATGCCGTGGAGCCAACCGGAATTGAGGTTACTCACTGAACAGGCCATCCTGATGCAGGGGCTCACCTTTGAACGCCTTGAGGAACTGACCGATATTGACGAGTGGAGCGATTACGAGCAGGCCATGCGCAGTAAGCTGAAAAATGATGCGTAGCTGGTTTTGCTGAACAAGGCTAACCAATAACTGATTACACCAGCCCTTCTTTTAACAGATCGTGCAGGTGAACAAAACCGACCAACGTGCCTGACTCTGCCACCAGGATCTGGGTGATGTTGCGGCTCTGCATAACTTCCAGGGCTGTCACGGCATAATCGTCGGGCGCAACACAAACGGGGTTCGGGGTCATAATGTCACGGGCGCAGAGGTGGCGATAATCGGTATGCTGACTAACCATGCGCCGCACGTCACCGTCGGTGATGATGCCCAGCAACGTACCCAGCCGGTCCGCCGGTGCGGTGGATTCGGCGGCGTTGTCTGCCTGATCTAGCACGGCGGCGGCGCCCAACCGGCCGGCCGACATCGCCAGCATCGTATCGTGAATGCTCTGGTCGGGCCGCACGCATGGGCACTGGTTATGCGGGTACAGATCACTTACTTTCAAATACAGTTTCTTACCCAACGATCCACCGGGATGGTAGCGCGCAAAATCCTGGCGGCTGAATCCGCGCGTCGTCAACAGGGCAATAGCCAGCGCATCGCCCATTGCCATGGCTACGGTTGTGCTGGTAGTGGGGGCCAGGTTGAGCGGGTCGGCTTCGTAGGGGGCGGGGGCAAGCAGGACAAAATCTGCCTGCTTGGCCAGATACGATTCCGGTTCGCCCACCAGCGCAATCAATTTGGCACCTGTGCGGTGAATGAGTGGAACCAGCACTTTCACCTCTGGTGTGTTGCCGCTTTTCGAGATGGCCAGCACCAGATCGCTGGCCTGTACCATGCCTAAATCGCCATGAATGGCATCGGCTGCGTGCATAAACAGCGCAGGTGTCCCTGTAGAATTAAGTGTGGCAACCAGTTTCTGGCCGATAAGGGCACTTTTGCCAACCCCAGTAACCACCACCCGACCCGCTGACGCCAGAATGGCCTCGACGCAGTGGTCAAACTGGCTGTCCAGGTATTTAATTGCCCCATGAATGGCCTCGGCCTCGGCCAGCAATACATCGCGGGCAATGGATTGTAGATTTTTTGTTAGTTTCAACGTCCAGAAATGCTTAGGTAACACGGATGGGTTGTAAATTCGCTAAGTTTCGTTCTTTAAAACATAGACTAAACCTATTAAATCTGGGTTTCGTCGTATTCAGCGAAGGCCACCGTTATACATACACACACAAAGATAGATACTCACGCAAGCTCCACTCACCTTCCGTAGTAGCGTACCATGATGCAAATTGACAATTCCGTCCAGACAACCCTAAAGGAGCGATTAAAAGAAATATTCGGGTTCGGCCAGTTTAGGGGAGAACAGGAAGCAATTATTCACAATATACTGGCAGGCCGCAACACCTTTGTTATCATGCCAACCGGGGCAGGTAAATCGTTGTGCTACCAGCTACCGGCCATCGCCTCTGAAGGGACCGCCATTGTGATTTCACCACTGATTGCCCTGATGAAAAACCAGGTCGATCAACTCAATGCCTTTGGCATCAACGCGCAGTTTCTGAACTCGACCCTCTCGAAATCCGAGATGACCAAGGTGAAGAAAGATACCCTCAACGGGACGCTCAAACTGCTGTATATCGCCCCTGAATCGCTGACGAAGGAAGAAAACCTGGATTTTCTGAAAAAGGCCGTTATCTCGTTTGTGGCGATCGATGAAGCGCACTGTATTTCGGAATGGGGGCATGACTTCCGCCCCGAATACCGCAAAATTCGGGGTATCGTTGATAACATCGGCCACCATTCGGGCCGTATGGGGTTGCCCGTTATTGCTCTCACGGCCACGGCCACGCCCAAAGTGCAGATCGATATTCAGAAAAACCTGAATATGGAAGATGCCGACGTCTATAAAACGTCGTTCAACCGGAAAAACCTGTACTACGAGATTAAGCCGAAGGTGGACGCTAAAAAGGCGCTCATCAAGTACGTCAAGCAGAATAAAGGTAAATCGGGCATTGTGTACTGCCTGAGCCGTAAAACGGCCGAAGACATTGCTGAACTGCTGCGTGTCAACGATGTGAAAGCACTGCCCTACCACGCCGGTCTCGATCCGCAAACGCGCATGAACAATCAGGATGCGTTCCTGAACGAAGAAGTCGACGTGGTTTGCGCTACCATTGCCTTTGGGATGGGCATCGACAAACCCGACGTTCGCTTTGTGATTCACTACGACGCGCCAAAATCGCTGGAAGGGTATTATCAGGAAACGGGCCGCGCCGGCCGTGATGGGCTGGAAGGCAACTGCGTGATGTTCTACAGCTACGACGACATTCTGAAACTGGAGAAATTCAACAAAGACAAACCCGTTACCGAGCGCGACAATGCCAAACACCTGCTGTCGGAAATGGTGTCGTATTCGAACCTCGGTGTATGTCGGCGGCGGCAACTGCTGGGGTATTTTGGCGAATACGTGGAGAAAGACTGTGGCTTCTGCGACAACTGCCTGAAACCCACGCCGAAGTTCAAAGCGCAGGCCGAAATTATTATGGCCCTCCAGGCCGTATTGCAGACCGACCAGCGGTTCGATGTCAGCCACCTGGCCGATGTGTTAACGGCTACGGATAATCAGTACGTGACCAGCTACGAACACGACAAACTGGAACTGTATGGCAAAGGCCGGTCGTTCAGTGAAGATTGCAACATCTGGTGTTCGCTCATCAAGCAGATTACCATCTACGGTTTCCTGGAAAAGGACGTCGACAACTATGGCGTGCTCCGGGTAACGCAGAAGGGCATGAACTACATTGAAGACCCGTATCCGGTCATGCTCTCGCAGGATCACGACTACGAGCAGGATACCGCCGACGCCAAAGAGGAGGCCGACGATGCGGCTGCACAGGCTGCCAGCGGAGGAAACGCCTACGATGAAGAACTGCTTGGTTTACTGAAAGCGCTGCGCAAGAAGATTGCCAAAGAGAAGAACCTGCCCCCCTACGTTATCTTCCAGGACCCCTCCATGGAAGAGATGGCCACCACGTACCCCGTTACGCGGGAGGAAATGGCCCAGATCAACGGCGTGGGTATGGGTAAGGTGCAAAAATTCGGCAAGCCCTTTATCGACCTCATTACCAAGTACGTTGAGGAAAACGAAATTGAGACAGACAAAGACGTCGTTGTTAAATCAACGGTTAATAAGTCGAAGATCAAGATTTATATTATCCAGCAGATCGACCGGAAAGTAGATCTGGAAGAGATTGCCGAAGCCAAGGGCCTTACGCTCGTAGATTTGGTGGAGGAAGTGGAGCACATCTGCTATTCCGGCACGCGCCTTAACCTCGATTACTACATCGACCAGATTATCGACGAAGACCGGCAGGACGAGATTTTCGAGTACTTCATGCGGGCCGACACCGATAATATTGCCGTCGCCCTAAAAGAATTTGATAGTGACGATTTCACCGAACAGGAACTGCGCCTGATGCGCATTAAATTCCTCTCGGAAGTAGCTAACTAAGTCATTGGACATTGGTCAGTAGTCATTAGTAGTATTGCCAGAATGAAGGTACTCAAGCGAAGCGACCAATGACCAATGCCCGATGACTAATGACCCAAAAATGAATATACTTATACTTGGCTCGGGGGGGCGTGAACACGCATTTGCGTGGAAACTGACCCAGAGCCCTTTGTGCGACAACCTCTTTGTGGCCCCCGGTAATGCGGGTACGGCGCAAATCGCAACCAATTTGCCATTCGCCTTTTCTGATTTTGCCGCTATTGCCGAAGCGGTACGTACCCATAAGATTGATCTGGTACTGGTTGGTCCCGAAGAACCACTGGTGAAGGGAGTGGTGGATTATCTGCGTCAGCAGCCTGATATGGCTTCATTGCGCATTGTTGGTCCCGATGCGCAGGGTGCTCAGCTAGAGGGAAGTAAAGACTTTTCCAAGCGGTTTATGGCCCAGCATAACGTACCTACGGCCTCATCGCAGACGTTTACCGGGGAAACCATCGACGACGGATTAACGTACCTGGAAACTCATTCGCTGCCCATTGTATTGAAGGCCGACGGGTTGGCTGCGGGAAAAGGCGTGATTATTGCCGAGACAGTTCAGGAGGCTCAGGATACGTTGCGTGAAATGCTCGGCGGCCGGTTTGGTGAGGCGGGGCATCGGGTGGTAATCGAGCAGTTTTTGCGGGGAATCGAGCTCTCGGTTTTTGTGTTGACAGACGGGGTAAACTACAAAATTTTACCCGAAGCCAAAGATTACAAACGGATTGGTGAAGGTGACACCGGCCCTAATACGGGGGGAATGGGTGCCGTGTCGCCGGTTGTTTTTGCGACGAAGACATTTCTTCAAAAAGTAGAAGAACGCGTTGTAAAGCCTACACTGGCCGGCCTCCAACAGGAGGGAATCGTCTATAAAGGCTTTATCTTTATTGGGTTGATGAACGTGAAAGGCGAACCTGTCGTCATCGAATATAACGCCCGTATGGGCGACCCGGAAACGGAAGTAGTGCTCCCGCGCATTCAGACCGATCTGGTTGAACTGCTGGTAGCGGCCGCAGATGGGGAACTGGACAAGATAACGATGCAGGTGTCGCCTCAAACCGCTGTTACAACGGTGCTGGTCGCCGGTGGATACCCCGATGTGTACGAAAAGGGTAAACCCATTACTGACCTTGACCGGCTGGACGATGTAACGGCTTTTCACGCGGGAACAACCAACCACGATGGTTCGGTGGTGACCAACGGTGGGCGGGTGCTGGCCATTACGGCCCTGGCAAACTCGCTCGAGAATGCCGTCCGAAAATCGCAGGAAGCGGCCCGGACGGTGAGTTATGACGGAAAGTATTTCCGAAAAGATATAGGGCTGGATCTGATCCGGTACCAAGATTAAGTGATTTTGGAGTGGGGATTTGGGATGTCGGATTGTTGCTGACGCCAGAGTAAACCACGCGTCAGCCAATCCGACATCCCAAATCCCCAATCCAAAATCAATTGTAGTAAACTAAAAAATATGGGATGTCAATCCTGTGCGGTTGGCGGGTGTGGGTCTAAAGCGAAAACAACCGATAGTGGCGGGGCCGA
Organism: uncultured Fibrella sp.; assembly: GCF_964250085.1. Taxonomy (NCBI): domain Bacteria; kingdom Pseudomonadati; phylum Bacteroidota; class Cytophagia; order Cytophagales; family Spirosomataceae; genus Fibrella; species uncultured Fibrella sp. The sequence goes on from NZ_CAXUEC010000001.1 coordinate 595,505, forward strand.
AGTGGCAGCCAAAACGGCGGGTTGTTCGAGCGGGGGCTGCTCATCCGGTGGCTGCAATAAATTAAATTCATTCGACTGGCTAAGCGATATGTCGCCGATTGCTGGTCCGGCCTACGGGGTCGTGGAAGTGAAATTCAAAGGTGGCCGGAAAGAATATTACCGGAACGTCCATAACCTCGACCTTACCACGGGCGATTTTGTGGTCTGCGAAATGACATCAGGTTACCATCTCGGTGCCGTGTCGATGCAGGGCGATCTGGTTCGGCTGCAACTGAAGCGCAAACATATTCAGATCAACGACGATACGAAGGCGATTCATCGTCTGGCTACGGCCCGCGATCTGGAAAAGCACGAACAGGCCGTACTGCGCGATCTGCCCAGTTTGTACCGCGCCCGCGAGATCGTGCGCGAACTGAAACTGCACATGAAACTGTCGGACGTGGAGTTTCAGTCAGATAACACGAAGGCGACGTTCTACTATTCGTCAGAAGAGCGCGTCGATTTCCGGGAGCTGATCAAGATGCTGGCGGGTGAGTTCAAGGTGCGCGTGGAAATGCGGCAAATCAGCCTGCGTCAGGAGGCGGGGCGGATTGGCGGTATTGGCTCGTGCGGTCGTGAATTGTGCTGTTCTACCTGGCTCACCGACTTCAAGAACATCACGACGTCGGCGGCGCGGTATCAGAACCTGTCGCTGAATCCGGCCAAGTTATCGGGTCAGTGCGGGCGGCTAAAATGCTGCCTCAACTACGAACTCGATACCTACGTGGATGCCCTGCGCGATATTCCGACCGTTGAAAAGCCGCTGGAAACGCAGAAAGGCCGCGCCTTTTTGCAGAAGACCGACATCTTCCGCAAAATCATGTGGTTCGGCTACAGCTCAGAAAGCACTTGGCATCCGTTGCCGATCAAACTGGTAAACGAGATTGTGGCGTTGAACAAGCAGGGGATCATTCCCGAATCGTTCGACGTGCTGACGCCGGTGGGCGAGAAGGAAGTGGTGCCCCTAGCCGCCCTCAACGCCGACCTCACGCAACTCGACAAGAAATACGCGATTCGTGGTGGTGGCGGAAGTAGTGCAAAGAAGAGAAAGAAACGGTAACGTACCTGGCTCAACATTGACAAAGATGCCCCTGATGATAAATCAGGGGCATCTTTGTGTTTCTATAATCGTTGTTGCTCGCTTTTGTCGCCAGAAACGTCTAGCCTTGTCAGTAATGCCGTATCTCGAAGACATGGCATTACTGACAAGGCTAATCCGTTCGTAACCAGCCCGTAATGCTCAACCGGTCGCGGCTGGCGGGCAAGACTTCATGTTCGAGCAGGCCACTATCGAAACAGACCAGGCGGCCACCAACCGGTTCGATAAGCGTAGTTTGTTCGCTACCGTCTGGCTGGGGCAGGTACACCGCTAATTGCCCACCGTCGGTCGGTTGCCAGTTATCGTTGAGGTAACAGACGACAGACAGCCTGCGCCTCGAATCGGACCGGAACCGGTCGAGATGACGCTTGTAGAACGTACCTGCGGGATAGCGGGCGTAATGCAGTTCACTATCCCGTAGGCCGAGGTAACAGGTTCGGTTAACGTACCCAATAAACTGATCGATCCGCTCCAGAAAAGCCGATTCTTCGGGTGTTACCGTAGCAACGTCGAGCCATAAAATCTCATCGCCGCGAATGGCTTTCTCCACGGCGGCCTGTCCACTCTGGTCTGCCGCCCGGCCAATACCTGCTTCGCGAAATTGCCCCGCTGCCTGTCGCTTTTGTAGTCGGTTGCGTAGGGCCACTACTTCGTTGGGCGCAAGAAACGAGTCGACTACGCCGTAGCCAGTTTCCAGAATACCATCGATGAGCGACTCAAACAGGGCTTCCGTGTTCATTATTGGTTGAGATCCGTGAGTTCATCCAGGCGTACCGTTCGGAAATGGCGATAGACCTGAATGATCATTGAGAGCGCCACGGCAGCCTCGGCGGCGGCCACAACAATAACAAACAAACTGAATAGCTGACCCTGTAACCGGTCGGGGTCATACTGGCTAAACGCTACCAGGTTCAGATTGACGGCATTGAGCATCAACTCGACACCCATCAGAACCACCACCGCGTGGCGTTTGACTAGCACTACGGCCAGCCCGATACTGAACAGCGCAGCGGCGACTAAAAGTAGAATGCCAGAAGAGAGAGGTTCCATGTTGTCGGTTATCAGTTAGGTTATTAGTGACCAGTTATCAATGGATCCGGGTGGCAAGACCGATTAGAGCTTAGCGGAGCCATTGATACTTGTTCATTGATAACTGGTTATTGCTTAAGTTTTGCCAGATAGCCCGATCCAACAAGGGCTACCAGCAACAGAATACTAATAATTTCGAAGGGCAACACATACTCCGTCATCAGTTGCCGCCCGATGGTGTCGACTGTTGTTGCTGCTGTTGAAGCGGGCCGGTCGAAGACGACAAAATGGGCATTAATAACCAACCGGCTTAATCCCCAGAACAGACCAGCCGCCAGCAATAACGCCAGCCAGGGTCGACGATTTTCTGTCAATATGCTGTTCGATCGTTCGCTAACGGGCTTGTCGCTTGTCGTTGCAGAAGCAGGCTTGTTCGTTAGCATGACGCCAAACAGCACCAACACCAGCACCCCACCAACGTAGACTACCAGTTGCGATACGGCCAGGAAATCGGCTCCAGCAAATACGAATAGTGCCGCTACGCCCAGCAGCGTTAATAGCAATAGGTAAGCCGAATAAAGCACGTTTCGTGTGAGCAGTATCCCAACGGCACTCGCCAGCGTCAGGGCGACAAACGAGAAAAAAGCGATCTGAATCAAAAGGAACAATGGGTTAAGATTTGGTCTCGATTGATACGTACTGGTTTGTAGTCAGCACATATCAATCAGACGATTTGGGCTTCATAGTTGGCCGGAAAGCCGGTTTCGGTTTAATCGTCGGCGTTTCTTCTGGAAGTGAAACTGGCGTTTCACTCGCCGACGCTTCCGGCGACGTACCTGACGGATCTTCTGCCGCCGGTTTTGCCCCCGCTGGCTTCATTGATGGGCGGAAAGCCGGTTTTGACTTCACTGGTGCCAACGATTTCTCGGTAAGTTGTTCAACTGGCGCATCCGAAACAGTCGGCGTTGTAGTTGTCTCAATGTTATCAGCAGGCTTAGCAGTAGCCGGTTTCATGGACGGTCTGAACGCTGGTTTTGGCTTTGGTGAAGCAGCTTCAGGTACGTTTGTTTCGTCAATAATGGGTGTAGGAGGGACTGGCACTGGCGCCGCAGGTTTCATAGAAGGACGGAACGGAGCGGTTTTTTTCGGAGCAGGCTGCTGGCTGGCTTCTACGTCAGGGGCATTCTTTTCGGCAACCGTTAGCGGTTCCGTCACGTTCGGTTGCTCGGCCACACCAATCATGGCAATGGCTTCGGCTTCGTCAGGAGCGGGGTCAGTCAGCGGGTGAAGCTGGTTGCCTTCCGTAGAATTTCCCGTTGCTGCGGGCGGTGTGTCTGCTTTAGGCGCAGGTTTCATGCCTGGCCGGAAAGCAGGGCGAGGTTTAGGCGGCGTAGCTGGTACAACCGGATCAGGTACGTTCGAGTCTGTAGGTACGTTGCCTGTCATGGATTCATCAGGTACAGGCTGCTTCGCTGGAGTGGCGTTGACTGGTTCGGTAGCGGGCTCTGCCGGTGCTGGTTTCGCTGGCGCTTTCATGCCCGGTCTGAAAACAGGCTTCGGTTTAACCGGCTGGTCGGCGGCAGGTACTTCACCCGCACCTGGCTCGGCTTTGCTCCGTTTGGCGGCTTCTTTCTCCTGAACAAACTGTTCGTACAGTGCCCGTTTTTCATCGGCCTGTTCGGGCGTCAGATTGGCAAATTCGTAGGTCAGATTGCCCAGTTCAAACGTGCTGTAATCGAACTTCTTTTCCATCGTCAGGCATTCGGTGGGGCAAACCACGGTGCACAAACCGCAGTAGCAGCACTTGGCCATGTCGATATCGAACTGGGCGGCGTAGAGTCTGATGGGCGAACCATCTGATGCTTTACCAATTTCTTCAGTAGCCTTGATCGGATCGATGGTAATGCAATCGACGGGGCAAACCTTAGCACATTTATCGCAGACAATACAGTCATCTATCTCGTTATGAAGCCGATAGCGGCCATTGTCGGGAATAGGTAATTGTTCGTGCGGGTACTGCAAGGTGACCAGCCCATCGGTCAGCTTGAAATAGTTATCATCTGCCACCCCCATGGGCTCGCGGCGATGCGTGGCATTACGCAGGTGCCGAACCGTTAAACTAAGGCCCTTCAGCGTGGTGCGTATGCCGTCACTTATATCAGAAAAGTAAGACATGAGTCAACAAAGAGTGAATGAATGAGAGAGCGGTCTGCCGTTGCGGTAAATAACGAACAGCCACTCTGGATAAACCATGTGATTGGTCGCTCTTTCAGTCTTCCCCTCCTTCACTCATTATTAATACAAGGCAGGAAACCGGTTTGGTTCGGCCTCCTGCATGAGTTCATACACCGCTTCGAAAACATCATCAACGGATGGTTTCGAGAAATAATCACCATCTGAGCCATAGGGCGGGCGGTGGGCTTTAGCCGTCAGCGTGCGGGGAGCCGAATCCAGGTAGCGATACCCATTCTGCTGATCCAGCACCTGTTGCAGCATATAGGCCGAGGCACCACCAGGAAAATCTTCGTCGGCAAACAGTACCCGGCTTGTCTTCTTAAGCGATTCGATGATCGTGCCCGTCAGGTCGAACGGTAATAATGTCTGAACGTCGATCACTTCAACGGAGATTCCGGTTTCGGCTAATTGCGCGGCGGCTTCCATCACGATCCGGCACATCGATCCGTAGGTCACCACGGTTATGTCGGAACCTGGTTGCAAAATATCGGGTGCTCCCAACGGCAGGCAGAAATCAGCGATGTTATCGGGTAAGCGTTCTTTGAGCCGGTAGCCATTCAGGCACTCGACTAGCAAGGCCGGGTCATCGCTTTTGATCAGGGTATTATAAAAACCCGCTGCCTGCACCATGTTGCGTGGTACCAGCACATGAATGCCGCGCAGGCTGTTGAGCATTGCGCCCATCGGTGAGCCGGAATGCCAGATACCTTCCAGCCGGTGCCCACGGGTGCGAATGATCACCGGCGCTTTTTGCCCGCCTTTGGTCCGGTACAGGAGCGTAGCCAGATCGTCGGTCAGCGTGGCCAGGGCATAGAATATATAGTCAAAATACTGAATCTCAACGATAGGACGCAACCCGCGCATGGCCAGGCCAATACCTTGACCAATGATGGTGGTTTCGCGAATGCCGGTGTCGGTAATGCGTAGGTGGCCGTACTTCTCCTGAAGACCGGCGAAGCCCTGATTTACATCGCCGATATGGCCCACATCTTCGCCAATAGCCACGGCACGGGGTTCGCGACCAAACAGGCTATCGAAGTAGCGTTGCATGATCAGGTAACCATCCAGCATCGGGCTTTCATCCGAGTATTGGGCTGGCACAGGTGTCACGCGGAGTGGCGACTCGTCGGATTGGCTGTAGAGGTGCGAACTGAAGCGATCGGTATGTTGCTCGGTTGCGTTTTTCAGCCAGCGTATCAAGGCTTGCTTACCCTGCCCCTGGTCGGCGCGGAGTAGCCGAAGCACGTGGCGAACGGCTGCCACCGAATCACGATAAAGAGGGGTTATTGCCTGTTGCAGTTCCATCCGAATTGCCATGATATCGGCTGATTTGGGATGGTTTCGGGCAGCTTGTTGCAGCAAGTCAAGTACGTCCGTTTGTTCGGCCAGCATTGGCTTCTGATAGGCTTTCCATGCCGCATTACGCGCCTCGCGGGCGGCGGCTAAGGCTTGCTTTTCAAGCGTAACGAGTTCCTCTTCCGTAGCAACCTCATTGGCGAGTATCCAGTTACGGAATTGGAGGTTGCAATCATGTTCCCGCTCCCAGGTTAGCCGGTCGGCGGGCTTATAGCGTTCGTGCGAGCCTGAACTTGAATGGCCCTGTGGCTGGGTCAGTTCCTGTACATGAACCAGCACAGGTACGTGTTCGGTGCGGCAAATTTGGGCAGCTTTTTCGTAGGTTTCCAGCAGGGCGACGTAGTCCCAGCCTTTGACCGTGAAAATGGCAAAGCCTTTATCGTGCTCGTCGCGCTGGAAACCAGCCAGCGCTTTTGAGATGCTCCCTTTTGTAGTCTGTAGTTCAACCGGCACAGAAATACCGTACCCATCATCCCAAACAGACACCAGTAAGGGCACCTGAAGCACGCCCGCGGCATTCATGGTTTCCCAAAACATGCCCTGTGAGGTAGAGGCATCGCCGATGGTGGCAAACGTGACTTCGTTGCCCTGTCGCGAAAACTGCGTTAGCTCGGCCAGTTCAGGATTATTGCGATATAGTTTCGAGGCGTAGGCAAGCCCGACCGAGCGCGGAATCTGACCGGCGGTAGGGGCGATATCACAGGCTGAGTTAAATAAGTCAGTCTGGCTTCGCCAGTGACCCTGTTCATCAAGCCAGCGTGTGGCAAAGTGGCCATTCATTGACCGCCCCGCCGTGTTGGGATCGTGCGAAAGGTCAGTATGGGCGTAGAGCTGGGCAAAAAACTCGGTCCAGCGAAGTTCGCCCAGTGCGGCCACGAAAGTTTGGTCACGGTAATAACCGGACCGGAAATCGCCGCGTTGAAAAGCGCGGGCCGCCGCCAGTTGTGCTACCTCTTTACCATCGCCGAAGATGCCAAATTTGGCCCGCCCGCCCATCACGTCTTTGCGGCCCAGCAGGCTAACCTGTCGGCTCTCGCAGGCTATTCGGTAATCGGCCAGGATGGTGTCCCGGGTTAGAGCGTCCGTTGTGCGAAGGGATTCATTTGCAATCACAGCGTGAGCACGGGTTAATGGTCAAAATTCTGAATGATGAAGTTGTGGGCTGACTAGGTGGCGGATAAAAAAAGTTGGCATCCGATTTAAACCCTTGCGGCATTGATTGTTCTAATGCACTGTAGCAAGTGGGTTATAAAACCTTGCGTAGTAAAAGTACGGCAAAGGAACGCATCGATCAAAAAAACGATTTTTTCGATTTCTTTGTTGAAACCACAGCCGCCAAACAGTCTTTGGCAAAGCGTTTGTGGTATATTTGTTTTAGCATCTGAATCTACCAGACAACCAAACCAATATCTGATTAAGCAATGAAAACCGCATTATCACTTTTCGTAGCTCTTTTTGCCTTTGTTAGTGTTAGCTTCGCCCAGGACGGGGTGGCTACGTTTGCCAAAGAAGCCCATGACTTCGGTAAAATAGAGCAAGGCAAGCCCGTAACGTACGTATTCTCATTCAAGAATACAGGTACTGCTCCTATCGTGGTTACTGATGCTACGGCCTCTTGTGGCTGCACCAAGCCATCATGGTCGAAAGAGCCAGTTGCACCAGGTCAGACGGGTAGTGTGTCGGCTACCTTCAACGCTGCTGGTATGGGTCCGTTCAACAAAACAGTTACCGTTACCAGCAACGCCAAAACATCAACGGTTTATCTGACCCTGAAAGGTGAGGTTGTATCGAAAGAAGCCGCTGAAGCTGCCGCTCAGGCTGCTCCTGCCAGCAAGAAGAAAGGAACAAAATAGGTTTCAAGTTTCAGGTGGCGGATTAATCAACTACTCGAAACGTGACACTTATTTTTAAACTCTTTTACTGAAGGGTTAATTGATCAAGTAGTACCTGAAAAGCATCCGGTAGTGTACCGGGTGCTTTTTTGTTGGTCATACCCGGCGACCGATGCTATAGGCCCGTATCCGTTCTTCCTGCATATGTTGCTAACGCGTTGGAATTGACTACGTTTGACCCAGTCTTAACTACGCAAAGCTATGTTTTTCATCGTTATTGGTATCGCTGTGCTCATCGCCGGCTTTGCCATCAATACGCCTTCTCTTTCATTCTCTCACTACGCTCGCCCAGTCAAAGTAGTTGGGATTGTTCTGATTTTAGCTGGTGCATTAACCGCCAGTATCCGCCAGATCGACGCTGGTCAGGTAGGTATTGTTTCGCTTTTCGGAAAGGTAACTGACACGGTGCTCATGCCTGGTCTGAACTTCGTCAATCCGCTCGCTTCAGTAACTGAGTTCGACGTGAAGACGCAGAACTACACGATGTCGGCCGATGTTGACGAAGGCGAAAAAAAGGGCGACGACGCCATCCGCGTTCTCACGGCTGACGGCCTGGAAGTAGTGGTTGACCTAACCGTCTTATATCGGTTAGTTTCAGCGGATGCACCACGAATTTACCGCGAGATCGGCACTGATTATAATGATAAAATCGTACGGCCTGTAACACGTACCCGCATACGCGATAATGCTGTTTATTACGATGCAGTGGCTCTTTATTCATCCAGACGTGATGAGTTTCAGAATCGTATTTACAAGAGCATCGAAGCCGACTTCAGAAAACGCGGCTTATTGCTGGAACAGCTATTAATTCGGAAAATTAACCTGCCCAACTCAGTGAAACTGACCATCGAATCGAAGATTAGTGCCGAGCAGGAAGCGCAGAAGATGCAGTTTGTATTGCAAAAAGAACGCCAGGAAGCGGAGCGTAAACGGGTTGAAGCACAGGGTATTGCCGATTACCAGAAGATTCTGTCCACTGGCCTGAGCGATAAACAGTTGCAGTACGAGCAGATTAAAGCGCAGAAAGAACTGGCCGCTTCACCCAATGCCAAAATTGTAATCATGAATGGTCGTGGCAACGTACCTATGCTGTTGAATAATTAGTTGATTGGTTATTGGTTAACTGAGACAGGCCCTGCGTTATACGATGGCCCACCTCAGTTAACCAACAACCAATCAACTAATTGCCCATTCTGACCTGTTTCAGCCAACCTTCTAATGCGGCGGGCCAGTTGGATACTGATTCTCCGGCTTTCGTGCGTAAGGCAAAACCGTGACCACCAGTGGGATATAGATGCATTTCGGCGATAACTCCCTGTTTAAGACAAGCTAAGTAATAGTTTATACTGTTTTCGACAGGTACCGTCTTGTCGTTCATCGAGTGTACCAGGAAAGTTGGTGGTGTGGTAGCTGAAACCTGTTTTTCGTTCGAATAATAGTCGATCCAGGTAGGGTCTGTGGCTAACGTACCCAGCAGTTTAGTGCGTGAACCCGCATGCGCCTTGTCGCCGAACGTAATGACGGGATACATCAGGATCGAGAAGTTAGGTTTAGCCAGTTGATCAGCTTGTGGGCCTTTATCGTAATGTGTCGAGAGGGTAGCAGCTAAGTGGCCTCCCGCCGAGAAGCCCATTACCCCAATTTGGTTAGGGTCAATCTTGTACTTGGCTGCCTGTTGCCGGATCAGGCGCATTCCCTGCATGGCATCAGAAAGAGGTGCTTCGTGGGGCGTTTTTTGCAATCGTGCATCGGGCAAACGATACTTCAGTACAAAGGCAGTAATTCCTCGATCGGCTAGCCAGTTGGCAATATCAGACCCTTCATGTTCTGCCGCCAGAATCGAGTAACCGCCGCCCGGACAGATCATAACCGCACTCCCTACAGCCTGTCCTTTTGCCGGATACACTGTCAGCGTGGGCGTAATTACATCACTGATACGTAGAATACCGCCACTAGTAGTACTTTTCTCCGTGATGGTAGTCGACTGCGCCGTGGATAGTACATTAGGCATGCCGTTGGCTGGCCACAGAGGAATCACTTCTTGGGCCATAGTTGCTATAGGAAGAAGACAGGCAATGGTAAACCGGGTCAGCGAAAATAGGGTCATAAAAAAGGGCTTTGTGCAGAACAAAGCCCTTTTCATTAAATCTCTACCTCTCCGTCGGTGGTATCAACGCCCTGTTTAGGACTACCATGCAGTATATCGATCAACTCCTGAACGCGATAGACCGTAGAGTTCAGCCGATTGCCTAGAATGATGATAACGTATTCGTCTTTCGGGCTAAACCAGAACATGGTATTATACCCCTTCCACCAGCCGGTATGGTAAATAAATTCAGGCTGGTTCATCGCGTCTAACTGCATACGGAACCCATAGCCATAGTTGCGTGCACCTTTTCGTTCAAAGCTACGGGGTACGAAGGCCTCTGCCAGCGACTTACGCGACAGTAGGCAGTCGCCGTTCAAGGCACGATACCAACGAAACAGGTCTCCAATGGTTGAATAAACACCTTTATCCCCCACCACATTATCGAAATAATCTTTTGGAATACGCCGGTGCATTTGATAACCTGCCGTTCGAAAGAGGTTGATCGAATCATTTTTGGTAGTAGCTACATACGTATCATGCATGCCCAGGGGCAGGAATATGGTGCGACGTAAATACTCATCGAAAGGTTGTTTGGCTACCTTTTCTACAATGGCGGCCAGCACCATGTAATTCGTATTGTTGTATGAGAAGCCCCGGCCAGGTACGTTATATTTCTTCGGTGTTGGCTTTACGGTGGCAAACCAGTGCATCACGTCGGCATTGGTGGGCAGCTTCGGGTCTTTCCGGTAGTAGTTCACCTTCATGCTATCGTCGAACGAATAGACATAGTTTGGTAAGCCACTCCGATGACTGAGCAAATCGCGAATCGTTATATCGTGATAAGGGAAATCGGGAAAAAAGCGCTGAATGGAGTCCGTAAAAGCCAATTTGCCCGACTCTTGGAGCTTTAGAACCGCAATAGCCGTGAACGTTTTAGAGAGCGACGCCAACTGAAATTTCGACTGTTCGACCAGCGAGTCGCGGGTATCTTTTTCGAAGTGAGCCAGCCCAAAGCAATGTTTATAGAGAACAATGCCTTTCTGCGCCACCAGCACGTTCCCGTTTAACCCGCCACGTACTTTCTGCTGGATAATAGCCTCGATTTGGCGGGTTTTCTCATCAGCCCCAATAGCTGATCGGAGATTTACTTCTTCTACTGGTGATAATACCTGTTCTTCAGCGCAATTGCGAAGCTCCGCCGCCGACTGGTTCGACTTGTATTGAGTCGATTGGCCGCAGGAAATACCAAGCGCAAGTAGTAATAATAGGGGGGCTTTCATGACCCGGCGACGCAACATCAATCTCATCAGCACAAAACCAGTCGCACAATGCGGTTACTTTACTAAAGGGGCAATATAATAAATGAGTATTCGTCTACGAATGCTATAGGGTGACTTTGTAAAAATAGCGTCACCTTGACAGGCAATCAACGCCTGATGGCAATAAAATAGCGTTAAAATATGCTTAAAGCTGATTCAGCGGCCTCGGCCTTGAGCCATTACCCGCAGGGTATGAGCAATGATCCATAGGTCAAGCCATAGCGAGCGGCGCTTGGGATAGAGCAAATCGAAGCGCAGGCGTTCAACCATTTCATCGACGTTAGCAGCATAGCCAAAGCGGATTTGACCGATTGACGTAATACCCGGCTTGACCTTCAGAAGCTCGGTATACTCTGGAGCGATTTCCGTTATTTTATCAATGAAATACTGTCGTTCAGGCCGCGGGCCAACGACTGACATGCTCCCAAACAGAACATTTAAAAATTGAGGAAGCTCATCAATGCGTGTCTGCCGCATGAATCTACCCCAGGGAGTAATTCGATTGTCGATCTGCCCCTGTGATAAGGAAGGACCTTCCTTCTCGGCATCTACGTACATGCTACGGAACTTATAGATCATGAACGGCTTACCTCTATGTCCTATCCGCTCCTGCATATAAAAAATCGGCCCGGTTGATGTAAAACGGGTAATCAACGCCACCAGAATGAAGATGGGGGAACCAGCTAGTAAAACGGCCATTGAAAAAGCCACATCGAAAGCGCGCTTGAGAAACGCTACCCGGAAGTTGTCGAGATCTTGTGGAGAGAGGTTAAGAACAGGTAAGAAATCATGATATTCGACTGAAGCCCCTTTTGCCAGGAATCCCCTGAAATCGACTAAAAGTTTTACCTGAAAATCAAGGAATTCTGATTGATCGATAATACCCTTCAACTGAGTATTGTCGATGTAAGGCAGGCAACAATACACACAGTCAATCTCTTCTTTCCGGACAAACTGAGCTAAATCGGTATAGGACCCTGTTAATGCTTCTTTATTATTCTCTGTAGGCCAATCAAAATAGCCCTGGAATCGGAAGCCCATTTCAGGGTGTATCTTGTAGAAATCAGTGATTGTTTGTGCCAGCTTGCCGTAACCCACCACGACAAACCGACGGCTGTTATAGCCTCTTGCCCGGTATTCCTGGAGAAATAAAAGACCGCCCAGTCTGAACAGCCCACCGGTTAATAAAAACAGGATATAGGTATAAGCTAGTTGTCCTCTTGAGAAGTAAACACCTCGCACAAACAGCCAAAACAAAGCAATAACTGCTGCGTGAAGCGCTGCGAGGTAGACTAGTTTTCTAAGCAGAGGTATTGCTTTAAAGAGCTGACGGGGGAAAACATAGGGTCGAGTCAGCAACACGATTGTTGCCCATACTACATTAAAAGCAATCCAAAGTGATTGGTATGGCGGCTGAGCAATACCTACCATTTCCCCAAATTTCAACCAATACGCACCAGTAAAAGACGCGTTTAGGCACACGAAGTCAAAGAAAACGTGCAGTGGGAAAAGTAGAATGGAATAACGATGCCTCATAAACCTAGGCTGCTAATGATCATTGTAAGTTACGACTCAGGAACATACAAGGTAGAACCTTATTAGGGAATGGCTCAAGGCCTTGCTCACAAATATAGTCTTTAGCTATCAGATAAATAGTATAAAGTTGGTGGAGCCTATTAGAAATGTCCTATTTGACCCAACTACGTCGTATACCTAAATACAAGCCTGCACCAGTTGGGTACAGATCTCCTGCGTCAATAGCCAATCGTCCGATCAATTCCGTGCCATCCAGAATGGCTCCTATACTTCCCTGAGACTGAATTGTTGCAGCTATCTGAAATAAGGAAGAAAACTGCGTAATCGGTCGGGGAAATGGACTATCATATGTTCCTAGATTCCTACTAAGCGACAATTTTGTCATGTAAGTAGGACTTTGCTTTAGCCATCGTGCTTGAATAGGCAACGTACCTGAGGCTGCTAGGTGCCAGGCATATAGTCTATTATTGATCGTATAACCACTAAAAGAGGTATTTCCATTGACGTCATAGTAGGGGTTAATAAAAGGAGTACCAATGGTCTGACGCTGATAAGCCCAACCATCGCGGAATTGTGCGTTATTGAAATAATTCACTTTTCCCCGCCGCTGCGGATCTTCAATTACGAACTCGGGACCCCCTTGGCTTGTGGTGTTTAAAAACTCAAAGAGAACAGTTTGAACGAGTGCATTCGGCGCGTGACTTCGGAGCCGAATCCCGTTCAAACCATCAGACAAGCTTGTAAGGTAAAACAGCGCCCCAGAGTCGAAAGGGTTTTGCCGGTAGATGAATAGCGAATGGGTTCGCAGATCGACTTCCAATGCCAGGTCGATCGATCCCAAATGATTCCCGATCCGGTTTGTCAAATCGAAATCGGTTAAGTTGCTGCCTATCGGAATGACTGATTGACTGCCCGTCCTTAAGCCGGACACAACCAACAAATAGTCCTGGAAGCTGGCGGGAAGCCGTTCTGAGGTTACAATCCCTGTTCCAACTAATTCAGGACTGATGCCCCCCCAGACCACATTGTGATTTATTCCACTGTAGGCTCGAAACGTACTTTGCGTTTTCCCCAAACGGAAAAAAAGAGATTTCTGATGCAAAAAAGAATGGCGAACATAGGTGCCGCCCATCCAGCCATGAGCAAACGTACCCATCACTGATAGCCATCCTTTTGTAAAGCCAATAGGCTTATAATAAGGAATTCCAATCTGGATCTTAGGAACTGGTAGTGCGTTACCTGACCAACTGTAGGAACCAGATGATAGTAATGTATCAGCTAAGCCGAATGTTTCTCGTCGCCTACCGACATAAGCTTCTAAAATGCCAAAACGAACTTTAACGTATGCCTGCTGAAGAAGGGCAACCTGAGTTGGAGCAAAGTTGACGTTTGTCGACCCGTTGACGACCAAGTCAACCCCATACCCAATATCAACCTTTGCTCTGGTAGTATCATAGTCAGTGCTAAGACCTATTTTGACTGTAGCAGAAGGCGCATTGTATGGGATGGACCCATACTGATTCGTTCGCAACCAGAAAGGGGTCTTCGACGTTGACGATAAGATTGTTCCTGCTTCCATCTGGTACTGATCAGGTTGTCGCACAATGGACGTTTGTGCGTACGATCTGTGAATACCGCAGAGGAGAAGAAAAGAGAAAAAACAGTATTTCACTAGCAAAAGCCAATTTAGAGCCTGGTTCGGATTGGTGAGGTAGCGAATCAGCTATGTTTATAATCACAATCTGTTTGCCAATGGCAAAGGTAGTTACTAGGTTTACAATAATTTAAAAAAGCAACCTCGTCCGAAATGGGCATCTATGAGCCAGCGCTTGGTAAAATAGTCAGTATAAAGGTTTTATTGTCTACTCAATTTGGGTACGCATTCCAAGTTGTTTAATTTTCCAGCTTACGTTGCCGAAATTCTTCATATTTGTCTAATACAAAGGATTTTATCTTCTCGATAAAACGTGGTTCATCGAACTGCTCTGCATGTTTTCGTATGAAATACGGATTGAACTCTTGCTCAATCTGCTCAAATTGTAATACAGCACTTTTTAGACTTTGCACTGTTTGGCGGTCGAAAAACACAGCCGTAGCTTTTTTTGGGTTGTCTTGTACTGGCAACTGAGTAGCCAAAACTCCACCAGCATTATAAGCAATGACAGGTTTACCAGCCGCGTTGGCCTCGAGTGGTGTAATGCCGTAATCTTCATGTTGTGGAAAAATAAATGCTCGGCAACCAGCATAAACATCAGCTAATTCAGCTCTCGATAGGCCCTGTTTGAAGGTTATATTCTCTCTTGCATGCGATTTAATCTCGTTGGCTTGCAAGCCCTTACCAACAACAACTAATGGGTAACCTAACTCGTTAAAAACTTCTATTACTAAATCTACCTTTTTATAATACTCTAATCTAGAGACAACCAGGAAGTAATCACCTGGTTGCGTTGACACATAGAAGCTACCGGCATTAACAGGGGGATTAATAATGTCAATGTCGTTGCGAATAGAATAAGCCTTACGTAACCTATCAGCTGTTTCTACTGTCATAGCTACATAGTAATTGGGCCTCTGTGCAAATTTAAAATCGATAGTTCGGAGTGTATTAACTACTTTGTCAAAAAGTAGACGTTTAATGCCTTTGGCTTCAGCATACTGAGCATAAGAAGATGGGTCCCATGCCAGGCGAAACGGAGTAAAACTGTAACTAATGACTAGCGCCTCAGACTTGGTTTTCACATACTTCGCACAATGAGTACCTGACATTAAAACTACATCGTAGCTAGTCAAATCATGTGATTGCATTGCCCACACGCCTAATGGAAAGAATACTTTCTTCATGACATCATCCGTTTTTACTAAATGCTGAAGCCATGATGGATGAACCTCACAGGTTTCGAATTCTGAGAATGTCAGTTCTGGTTGATAACATAAAGTGTATATAGGTGCGCTAGGAAAGGCTTTATGAAAGCTTAACGCCACTTGCTCGCCTCCAGCCCTACACATCAATCCATCTTGTACGAGAGCGATTTTCACAGTTTTCGTTAAAGAGTATAGTACGGCACAAAAGTAAGTGCCAGAACAATACATATTGTTCTGGCACTTACTTTTAAGCGTACACGTGAGGTAGGCTACTTTGAAATGCTTCTTTTTTTAGAAAGTGCCTTAAGTCGACTTTCAATATTGGCATTGTGACGCTTTATGAATTGGTTCTCTTTTCTGAGTTCAATCATATAAAGGGTCAATTCCTCAATTTTTTCTAAAAGCTTAGCATCCATCTTACCAACGTCAACACCGTCACGCACTACGTCGCTTGCTGATGGAATTCCTGGCAGATGCCCATGCTGTTTAATATATTGTTCCACTTGGTTGAGAGAAGACAAGTTATAGGTCTTTTCAAATACCTTATCTGACCATTCACTAGTGTTAGCAACAGCGACCTTCACTTTTTCTGTTAAAATGCCTTCACTTACGAAGAGACGATAACCTGCTGGAGTTTGGCTAACTCCAGGGCCAATGACAACTCCGCCTGTATTACTATTAAGGAGGTTATCGCCAGCTATCTGCCAGTTACTGCTCGAAGGCTCGTTACCTGTACGAGCTGAACTATTGGTGCTGCCTAATACAACATCACCATTAGAGTCTACAGTGAGAAACTTATTTGTGCTGAGAACGGTAGCCGGACTGTTGCTTTTCAAATTCGATAATCGAAGTCCAGAAGTATTTGTGGTAGAACTAACGATGTCTAGTTTATTACCAGGAGCTGTTGTGCCAATGCCAATATTTGCATTATTACCAAGTATGAGCGAATTTGACATTGATACTTTTGCGTTCGCTCCAATTGCAGCGGCATTGGTTAGGTTAGGAGCAGAGGCAGGTACTCCTGAACCAGTGCCGAGAAATGTGTTTAAACTCCCTGTTTTATTTTCAGCACCTGCATTCGGTCCAACAAACACGTTGTCGCTGCCGTCAGTATTAGAAAAGCCTGTATAGGTGCCAAGAAAAAGATTGCCATTACCGGCTTGATTCGATATGCCTGCACCGTTACCCAGGAACGTATTTGAAGATCCGGCAACATTATAATAGCCCGTTTGTGTGCCTAAGAACAAATTGTTACTACCCGACTTGTTCTGGCTACCCGCTTGGGTGCCAATAAACACGTTTTTTTCTCCATTTGTATTGCTAACACCCGTGTTAGACCCTATAAATGTATTATTGTTGCCATCCACATTAGCTAGGCCTGCTCCAACCCCTATAAACGAATTGCCAACGCCTACGCTATTAGCATAGCCAGACATGAAGCCCAGGAAGATATTTGATTGTCCAGAGGTATTATTATAGCCAGAGTTTGTGCCCAAAAATAAGTTTTGGTAACCGGTTGTGTTTTGATATCCAGTGAAACTGCCAATAAACGTATTATTAGAAGCCGATATATTGGATTGGCCAGCGTTTGCTCCCAGAAAGGTATTACCTACACCATCTTTGTTACCCTGCCCAGCCTTTGCTCCAATAAACGTGTTTTTACTACCTGATAAGTTACTGGAACCACTTAGAGATCCTACAAATACGTTTGAACTACCAATAGTATTTGCTCCTCCTGCATCAGACCCAATAAACGAATTGTCACTACCCGTAGTATTTGAATAACCAGACCCAACGCCTAAAAATGAATTATAGCTGCCTGAAGTATTAAAATATCCTGCATTATACCCCGTAAAGCTATTATTAAAACCTTCCTGATTGTTGTAACCTGCAAAGCTGCCGAGAAATGTGTTACCATTACCTAGATTATTGTTAAAGCCAGCACTGAAGCCTAGAAAAGCATTATTTTGCCCAGAAGAATTTTTGTTCCCCGCTTGAGATCCCACGAACGCGTTTTGGGTTCCGGCCATATTTAAACTACCTGTTCCTCGGCCAACCATCAAATTGCTGCTGCCACTCATGTTTGTGTTTCCTGCTCCCACTCCTATTAGGGTATTATCTGCTCCTGGAGTAACAGATGAAGGTGCAGTTGATACATAATTTGATTGAGCTTGTAGTTCGGACATACAAAGCAGCCCAATGAATAGTGTCAAAGTAAATCTGCGTACCATATTCTTGGTTGGATTAAAACATGTAAAAACCAAATATTCTAAAAATCTTTGAACTCGAGTTTGTTAGAAACTTAAAGCTATTATGCTAGTTTTAATTAGCAGCCTTTACTTAAGTACTATTAATCAGCTTAGACGGTGGTTAGAGGTAACTTGATGTGAAAGATAATCTCTATTAATGTTAATGACAACTTAAAAACTACATTTAAGTAATTATGTGTCAAGGCGCATTCTGGATAAAATAGAGAGGGCCGCTAAAAGAAATATGATTATGTAAAAACTCATAGTTCCTGCTGATCCTGTTAAGTATGATATAAAGCTTGAATAGACTATTACGCTACTAGCCTTTACAACGTTACCTTGACTTGTATACTTTTTCGTAAAATAGTCTACACGCCGTAGTATATAGCCCCATATAATCCCAAATAGTGCTACACCAATTATGCCAAAGTTTAAATACATCTCTCCAAACACGCCCATTCTCAAGCCAGGATGAGTAGTTTCGTCAAGACCTGCTGCCCTGACAGTAAGCTTACCAATTCCCCAAGTTTCACGGATAGGATACAGAGAAGATGGTATAAATGATAAAAATGCGGCGAGGTAACTACGACCTAAATAATATTCTCGATTCCAGTTGCCTAAAACCCAGCTAAAATCACGAACGTCTGAAAATGTGTTTCCGTAGAATATTTCCGCTATAAAAGATAGGGCTACTAAACTAGGGTCTGTGCTTGTTTCGTCTGTGCTGTTTCGAATATAAGCTAATAGCATAACTAAAAACAAAATTACAGATATAGCAGTCATTACTTTTGTGAGAGATATATATCCATTTCTCTTGTACATTATATAAAAGACCCCAAAGCTTATTCCCTGTAAAATTATCGGTGCTCTTACTCCTAAAAAAAAACCAAATACTACAAGAAATCCAAATAAAGTTTTGTCAATATTGTTGTTGAACTGAAGAGATCTAATAGAAATAATTATAAATGCTATCTCAAACGTAGAAATTATTAGTATATATATTGGCATATATTTCGTATTTAACATGAAAAACTCTCTTGGGTTCTTCATAAGGCCTGAGCTAACTATAAAAAACAAAAACCCAATTAAAACGACTATATATGATAAAATAAAACCTCTCGATATAAGTGGATTTTTAACTATTGATATGTAAAAGCGTCCAAGATAGTTGGAAAAAGGAATCAACATTAGTTCTATTAACACGAATGGTTTCTCCTTGTCAAATAGGTATTTACCTACATAGGCACAAGAAAAACCAGTCAACGATACGATAAAAGCTTCGCTAGAATGATCCTGTATTATGTACAGATTGTTTAAGCCAAGTACACTTAAAATATTTAAATCAGAGTTATCAAATGGGTACATGATTAGCACAGGTACGAAGAAAAATAAAAACATGTTATAATACCAAAAATCTATATAGCCACCTGTTTTGCGATAATGATTATACCATCCATATAAGAACCAAAAGATAAGTAATAAGTCCAATGCCATTAACCACTTATTGTAACCTACAATTCCTCCTAAAGCCTGTGTCATACTTTAACAAATTTTAGAGTTGCTAAAAAGGATAAAGATAAATTTAAATAATGGCCAATAGTTAATGGACACATAAAACGATTAAAAACACATTTTGAATACAATATGTAATAAATAACTATAGCTAAAGATTTAATTACTGGTAATCTATAATTGTAAACTAATGTGCGTTAAGAGAATCAATAATACTGATAAGTTTTATTGATGACTGATGCCAGCTAAACTTAGACAAGCGTTCATAACCTCTCTTTACAAGTGTGTTACTTAAATTTTTGTCAGATAAAATTTTAGAAAGACCTTCAGTTATACTGTTAATATCATAAGGATCAACATAGATACTTGCATCTCCACATACTTCAGGTAAACTTGTTGTATTTGACACTAGCGTTGGACAGCCGCAAGCCATCGCTTCGAGCGGTGGAATGCCAAATCCTTCAAAGTAGGATGGGTAGGCAAATACACAAGCATTCTGATATAATTCTATCAGCTCATTGTCATCTATATAGCCGGTAAAGACGATGCGAGAATCATTAGCAACTAATTGTTTTAAATCATTGTTCGCAAATACTTTGTGTTCAGATCCAACAATAACTAATCTAGTGTTACCGAAGTTACCGGCTTTAAATGCTTGAATTAAACCCTTAAAGTTTTTTCGGGGATCAATTGATGAAACGGCTAGAATGTAATCGCCATATTTTGAAAACTTCTCCGGTTTTAACGATGATTCCGAAAAATTCCTCGAAACACTCGGATAAATTATATCAATCTGTGATGCAGGTACGTTATAATACTTAGAAATATCATTTTTTGAACTTTCACTTATAGTGATGATTCTCTTAGCATTAGCTACTACTTTTGGGACAAAGAAGTTGTACAATAACGAGAACTGCTTTGAGAACCATTCGGGGTGTAGTTTAAATGATAAGTCTAGGACAGAAACGATATTATTTGAATAAGCAATAGGAGCCAAATTGCAAAGATTTAGTAATATAGGGCTACCATTTTGACGTAGAATTAGTGGTAATTCAAATTGCTCCCACAATATTCCCTTTCGCAATTTGCCTATCACTTTTACATCCAGTTCTTCGGCAATATCCTTATGAATGATGTTGTCTGGGGCCAGGAGAGTAATTGTAGGTTGTAACTGTTTGATCCCACGACATAACTCAATCGCAAACCGTTGTGTGCCAGTAATAGGTTGAGTTAAAAAGCGAGCATTTACTACTACTGGTCCAAACATAGCTTTGTTATTATTAGTGATACAAGCTTTTAGCTTGACTAATATGGTATTCTCAGCAAAAGTAATTGAGAAAATACATTTCGCCACATTTATTATTAATTTGGCATGTATATAGCTGTTGTTGAACCTAATTACCTATCTCAGTTACTACTCAGCACTGTTTTTAACTTGCTTCTTACCTTATACACTGGACATTTGTTGAAAACTTATTTTTAACTATACCTGGCAACTGGGTGCTACATTTATTCTACTCTAAATCGATAAAAGTCTAGCTCTTTACTCAAAAACAGCTGATTGCAAAAGCTAAAACAGCTTCTGTGGTAAAAGTGATAATCGTTTGTCCGTATGTTTATTGAATAAAATTACGTGTAATCCTACTGTTATAAAAATTTCAGTGATTGCAATCGATATAGTTGTACCAATAGCTAGATAGAGTGGCACAAGAAGAAAATTTAACAGTAAATTCAGTATCGCACCAACGCCAATAATTGGAAGGTAACTTCTGTTGAAGCGATTAATCACTAAAGTTTGATAAGCTGGCAAATTTAAACTGATAATTAGAGGAATAAATGAAAGATAACGCAATAGAGAAGCAGCTTCTGAATTCTCCTTACCTACTATGAACTTAATAAGCGTATTAGCCTCCCCAAAGCATAGTAAGCCCAGCCCAGTAAAAATTATAAGACAAGAATAAAATTCGTACGTAAGAAAGCGATTAAACTCCTTTTGAGACACAACAGCTAAGCGACAGGCATATGGATAAGTTGCTTGTGTAAGTACACCATATATCTGCTTTATAAGTAGCATTACTTTTTCAGCTACCGCATAACTACCTAAAATTTGCCCATTTGCAAATATACTTAAGATAAATAAATTGGAGTTTATATATAATGCATTTAATGCGTTTGTCGAAAATACAGCCCAACCGTCATGTAACTGGACCTGGATTGGCTTCCATTTAAAAGTTAAGTTTGTAGAAATTTTGTAATTCTTTTTTATAAAACTTATACCTATAAGGCCTATAATAATTTCGCCAGTTGCCCATAATAAATTTATTATTATGTAATCTCCCTTGGACTTCACAAGAGTAAAAATCAAACTGTATGTTATCAATCTTGATATAGTGTTAGCATAAGTAATTATATGACTCTTTTCTATTCCCATTAAAAACCAGACAGGAATTAAAAACTTACCAACCACTATAGCGTATGATAAAAGAAAAAGGTATCTATTATCCGAGAAGTTAGGGATTACAAACGTTAAAAATAAGATAAGGATAAAGCCAATTATGACTAAAAATAATCGAACTGAGGTTACATCATTATAAAGTTGATTTAAAAATGGTAAGTCATTTCGTCTTACTGATGCAGATTGGGTAGACGTTAGATTAAAACTGTAATCTGTTAGTATTACTGTAAAGTTCATTACGCCTTGAGCGAGCATAACTAGACCAAATTTTTCAATTCCTATAGTTCTGAGTAAATAAGGTGTTATTAGAAGTGGTGAAACAAAATTTATTAATTGAGAAAGCCCCAGGTATATTACACTTCTAAATAAAGTCAATTTATTTTCTACATTTCTCACATTAAAATAATAAAATGAAGCGATTGATAATTTGTAAACATATTCAAAGCTAGACTTATTTTCTAAGTACTACTTCAACGTTTAATGCAGGAAAAAGTCGGCTTAGAAAAGTGTCTTCATACAAATCTTGGTTACCCTCCCTCATGTTTATAAATGGCTCTATCAGGTAATTGTAAAAATATTTAGGTCGTTTCAAAAACGTTAATTTCAAACTTATCGTAGATGAATAGCTAAAGTCAAAATAATAATTTCTTCCTAAATATGAATCACTCACAAAAAAGTTAAACGTTCTATTAGAGAACATCTTTTTATGAGTGGGATCAATATAATTATTTCTACTTGTAAAATGTGGAACTCGTATTGTTAAGATTCCACCAGGTTTTAAAATTCTGTGTAAATCTTTTAGAACAGGAATATATTCGATATGTTCTAATATGTCTTGACATAGTATCTCGTCAAAATGACAATCTGCGAATGGCAACGGTAGTGTTTCAATATTATGCACAATATCTACACCAGCTAAATTAGCAATATCCATATTGACCCAACCAGGACGTATATCAGTGCCGCAACCCAAATTTAGTTTTAGAAGTTGTTTCGTTTCCACTAAGGTTTCCATAAAAAATTGTTTTAATTCTGGTGTGTTTTAAAACATTATTCGATTGTAGAATAACGCTTAGAATGGTTAATAACACAGAATTGGATAATCCTGCATAGTAAATTAGGACTTGAAGCAATAATAGTTGTACTGAAATGGCTGGCTCACAGATAATGAAGAGAACAAAGTTTCATTCATATTTTTGAAAAAAATTATTCATCAAGTCGTTTTTTGTCATTATTACTTGTTTTAGACATCTTTCTAAATACATTATTTTGGCGACTGATAGCATATATAAAACCTACAATCATCCCCAAAAGTGCAAATCCTAATATTAGTAGAGATCTTTTTGGCCCGCTCTTTTTTAATGGAATTTTTGCTGGTTCTAAGATCTTAAATACAGGAGTCTCCTGTTGAACTTTTATTTTAGCCATTTCGGCTTGCTTTGACAACGTATTATAAAGATCTTGTGATAGGATAAACTCGGCTTGTAAGCGTTGCTCCTCTATTTTAGAAGTATTTAAGTACACACTTCTGTTTTTATCTCGATATACTGAGAGATTATATTCAGCAGTCTGATACCGTTGTCTAGCAATCCCCACTTGTTTCGATAAGAAGTTCACTTCACGTCTAGCCTTCTCTGTTCGGTATGTTGTTATGTAATCGTTTAGATAGTTTAGGGACAGGGTTGCTATATGTGCAGATACTACTGGATCGGGCATAACAGAGTTAATCGTAAGTACACCTGATTTTTTATCAAATGTGGCACCTATATGTTCCTGTAAATCCTCTGCCATAGCTTCCTGATCTTTAGTCAGTTGTAATAGTCTAGTAGGATTTTGGACTTTTAAATCAGCCTGAACTTGATCTTCTGAGCCAAATGATAACCAATCAAGAAGATTCCATCCTCGCTGGTCCTCCCAGTATTTCTCGAATAACTGAGGTCGGCTAACCGACTTAGTATAAACCACTTGTTTGAAAAGGAAAAGCGCGAACGGGGCACTTTGTAGAACATCCGGGTATAATTCAGGGCGTATCGCATCTGACCCACCTGCTATATTATTTATATCAATTCCTGCCAAGCCTGCTAACGAACTCAGATTGCCTAAGCTTGCATTAGTTTTCATTTGCAACTCAGGTAGTACTGTTACTTGTGAGGTGTATTGGTTGGGTAGTGAAAAAACATACACTGCTCCTATAATTACACTAACGAGAACACTAATGAGTAGAATAAGTCGACTTTTTTTTAGGTAAGATATAATCTGACTCACCCGAATTTCTACAAGATCATCGTTTGAGTCATTCATCCGTTCTATAGATTCATTTGTTAACATGCACAGATCAGAACTATCGTCGTAATAAGTTTAGTACAGCCAGAATTAGCGAACCCGTCACTGATAAGATAGTTATACGTTCAACCGTAGACAGACGATTATTATCCAATGGTTTAAACGGTACTACTACTGTTGATCCTGGCTGAATGTCAGGGTAACGTTTAACGCCCAGAAATTGCTTGGTACGGTCTTTACGCCCGTTGGGATAGATGACATAAGAACGGCCAACTCTTGCGTTTTCTGTATAACCGCCAGATAACGATATATAATCTCGAAGCGACATGCCTTCCTCGTAGCTGACCGTTGAGGGATTTAAAACTGCCCCTTGAATAGATACTACATCAGAGCGTCGAGGGATAAATAGCGTATCACGGTCTTGCAATAGCAAATTCCCCTCACTATCTGGGTTCTCGACTACTACACGAATATCTGTGCCTACAATTTGCCCTTTTCGCTTAAGTTGTGATCCAGATAAGTAAGCATCGGGTTTTAGTCCGCCTGCTCGGGAGATAAGATCACTGATTCGCTCAGTCTGGTTCAAAATGGCATACGTACCCGAGTGCATAACTTCACCAGTAACAACTACCTGTTGCTGATTGCCATAATATGGCTGGGTACGTACATAAACGATGTCAAAGGGCTGAAGTAAGAATCGGGCATCGTCTTCATTAAGGCGTAATGATCGGTCTAGCGAAAAACGATATATCTCTGTATTGTTTTGCTCTGTTGTCGAATCGCTCCGGATGCGGCGGGCAATTTCAAGTCGATTAGCGGTTGCTCCTTCCTGAAAACCTCCTGAGAGCGTAATCAAATCCGAAACAGTCATGTTATCAGTGTAAGCGAATTTGCTCGGCTTATTTACGGCGCCTTCAATCGATACATAATACGCCTCTCGCAAATTACGGATCGATTGGATTACGACGCTATCCTGACGCAACAGTGGAATATCGGTTACCTCTCCGGAAAGTAGTTTGGCTACATCAAAGGGGATAAGCTCCAGGTCTGTGTTTTCCTTCTCACGGAAAATAGTGCCACGAGTGGTGAAAGCATCTTTGCGCAACCCATCAGCGCGACGGATCAATTCGCCAACTGTACTAATGCCGTTATTAAGCGCGTAGTCACCCGGCCGCATGACGGCCCCCGCGATCTGAACCCGGTTTTCATACCGGTCAAGGATACGGCCAATCATGTACCGATCACCCCGTTGCGGAGCAAACTGAGCGAATTCGTCAGGAGTAAGGGAAATTACTTTCCGTTCACGAGCCGTATTACGACGCACAGAGACAGAAGCGGTATAGGCTTCTTCATTGAAACCACCAGCAAAAGCAAGCAGAGTTTGAAAAGTTTCGCCAGGCAGAAGTTCAAAAAGATACGGACGGCGAACCTCACCCTGAACGTCGACACGAGTCTGGTATTCAGCTACCCGAATAACATCCTGATCCTGAAGACGGATATTGTCGCGCTGATCGGCGCGGAGCAGGAAATCATACAAATCAATAGTGCGGATGACGCGATTGCCACGGATCACCTGAATTTTGCGAAATGAACCCGTTTCCGGATTTGGGCCACCCGACAAATACAGCGCGTTGAAAGCCGACCCTAATGACGAAATTGTATACGTACCTGGCCGGACAACCTCGCCAACAAGCGTGACACGAATGCTACGGATTTTACCAACGGAAGCGGTAGCATACGTGCCACTTCCCGCAGTACCAAGCCCCTGAAAGCCGCCCTGTCGCAAACGGGCTATCAGGCGTTGTTCCGCCTGTTCAACGGTTAAACCACTCACAATTACGGGTGGCAGATTAGGAATCTTGACGGTTCCTTCAGGCGTTACCCGCAACTTGAAATTGTCGGCTGACGCACCATATATATCGAGCAGTAGTTCATCATCAGGGCCAACAACGTAGTTACGCGGGGTGGCGATCCGAATGTCTGGCTCAAAGGACAAGCTGGCATTCTGGAAAAGTGAAGCCCCAAATACACGGCTACGCATACTGGTCGAATCAGTTCGTGGTAAACTTAATGAATCCATTCGGCGACGCGACAGCCCATTAGGTAATGAACGAATGATGCTCGTGTCTGTATCGCCACTGCTTTGATAGGTACGTGGAGCCTTGCCACGAATCTGAGTAAGCCGACGGCGCATCTTGGCAATGTCATCCAGCGTATACCCCTGCGACATAGCAGCCTGCTCAATCTGGATTTCGCTTAAACCACTTGATTGGGCTCGACGGTAGAATTCCTGAACCTGTTCATCCGATAGTTGATCGACCCGTGACTGGGCAGTGGCGACAAGTGTCGATATGGTCAATAACAGGCTAAACAGAGCCAGAAAAAGACGGTGAATGCGGGAGGAAGAAAATTGAATTGCCAAGTTTGTTACGGGCATGACAAAGGGTCAATGACCAAAATTTAGAGTACAAATCTACTACGGTTTCTGTAAAATTAACGCTTTGATGGTTAAAGCATTGTCAGTAGACGGAACGGGAGGCTTAACAAAAGGGGCTACTTATTGTGCTACCGATATGCGAATCGGTGCTTGTTCAAGCGCAGCGTCGACCATCATTCGGGCTACTTCTTCCATAGAATGTTTGGCTGCCCAGCCCAACTTGAGCTTGGCTTTTGCTGGATAGGCGTGCCCTTCAGCAATGTCTGTAGGACGGAAAAACTGTGGATCAGACACAACATGATCTTCATAATTGAGACCTGCCTGATCAAAAACAGTGGCGATAAAGTCTTTAAGCGTATGCGTTTTTCCCGTGGCGATCACATAATCGTCGGCTACATCACGCTGGAGCATCAGCCACATCGCCTCTACATAATCGGGCGCCCAGCCCCAGTCACGGGCGATGTCGATGTTGCCCAACGTGAGCTTTTCGGAGCTACCGTTGGCAATTCGACAGGCCGCCGAAACAATCTTCTGCGTCACAAACCGCTCGGGCCGCAGCGGCGACTCATGGTTGAATAAAATGCCTGTGCTGGCGTGAAGCTGATAGGCCTCCCGATAATTGGCCAATTGCCAGAAGGCGGCGGCTTTAGCAACACCATACGGACTACGAGGCCGGAACGGCGTATTTTCGTCGGCCGACAACGTACCTGTGTCGCCGAAACACTCGCTCGACCCTGCATTATAGAGCCGGATAGGCTGGTTCGTAAACCGAATAGACTCAAGCAGGTTCAACGTACCTATGCTGATACTCTCCAGTGTTTCAACGGGTTGCTCAAACGATAAGCCTACTGAACTTTGACCAGCCAGGTTATAAACCTCGTCGGGTTTTACCTTTTGCAGGGTTTGCAATACGCTCCTGAAATCGTTGATGCTTACGGAAACAAGATTGACAGACTCTCGAATGCCTAGCCGTTCTAAGTTTCTGAACGATGACATCTGGGCGTCGCGTGAGCCACCGTAAACCGTATATCCTTTGTCTAAAAGCAGTTTGGCTAAATAAGCGCCATCCTGTCCCGAGACGCCGCAAATGAGGGCTGTTTTCATAAATTGTCTTCTAGGTTTGTGCAAAACTACCGCTTCTCCTGAGAACACCTGACAGCCATTACCTCAATGGTAAAGTATTGGCGTTCTCGGTTGGCTGTCGTAAATTTACGACATGATTTCCCGCAAGGCCTCCTTTTTCATGCATCATCGGTCCGTTTGCTAATGCAGACCGATGGCTTTGTCTTGTGACTATTTAGGACCGACTCACGAATAGACCAGCCCGTCTCTGCCAGGAGCCGGGCATTTTTTATGACTACCGTTATCATCAAATATAACGCCGGCAATGTGCAATCAGTGATGTATGCGCTCGACCGAATTGGCGCCGACTACGAACTCACCGATGATGAGAACGCTATCCGGGCCGCCGATAAGGTAATTTTTCCGGGTGTGGGTGAGGCAAGCACGGCCATGATGTACCTGCGCGAACGTGGCCTCGATAAACTCATCCCCAGCCTCACACAGCCTGTGCTGGGTACGTGCGTAGGCATGCAACTGATGTGCCGTTACTCAGAAGAAAACAACACGACATGCATGGGTATCTTCGATATCGATGTCCGTCGATTCCCGGCTTCGGCTGGGAAGGTGCCGCATACGGGCTGGAATAACATCCATAGTCTGCGCGGGCCGCTTACCGATGGACTGGCTGATTTGCCCGTTGATCCCTACGTATACTTCGTGCACAGTTATGCCGCCGACGTTTGCCCCGACACAACGGCTGTCTGCGATTATGGTCGACCATTCAGCGCCATGCTCCAGAAGAATAACTTCTACGCCGCGCAGTTTCATGCCGAAATCAGCGGAAATGTTGGGCAGCGTATTCTTGAGAATTTTTTAAAGTTATGAGTCACCGTCAGGCCGCAAAAGGAAGTGGCTAAGAGCGTAACACCTTTGGTGACTTTCTTTTGCGGCCTGACGGTGGACAATTTTCCTTCTTATGCACATTATTCCTGCCATTGATCTGATTGATGGGAAAGCTGTTCGGCTGACTCAGGGCGATTATGCCCGGAAAAAAGAATACAATGCCCGTCCGCTGGAAGTAGCACAGCAGTTTGAGGATGCCGGGCTGACCCGCCTCCATCTGGTTGATCTGGATGGAGCTAAAGAAAAGCGGATCATCAACCATAAAGTGCTGGAGCTGATCGCCACGAAAACCAAACTCCATATCGACTTCGGCGGCGGCGTTCAGTCAGACGATGATCTCCGAATTGTTTTCGAGTGTGGGGCCAGGCAGGTAACCGGCGGTAGCATTGCCGTGAAGAACCCCGATATGTTCGAGCGATGGTTGTCTCGTTTTGGGGCTGATGTGCTGATTCTGGGTGCCGATGCAAAGAACGAGAAGATTGCCGTTGGCGGTTGGGAAGAAGCAACTACTATTTGGGTCTACGATTTTGTGGATAACTGGGTGGATAAGGGGATAACGCACATAATCAGCACCGACGTTGCCAAAGATGGTCTGTTGCAGGGGCCGTCATTTGACCTTTACCGGAACTTACAGGAGCGGGCGCCCGGACTGAATATCGTTGCCAGTGGGGGCGTAAGCAACATGGGCGATATCGAAAAACTGGCCGAAATGAACCTGTTCGGTGTCATCGTTGGTAAAGCGATTTACGAAGGCCGGGTTACACTAAAAGAACTATCGACGATCAATGGACAGTGACCTAACGATCAGTACCGATAAGACCCGCCTCGACGTGGCGTTGATTCACCGTTTTCTGAGTCAGGAATCGTATTGGGCCGCCAACATTCCGCTTGAGATTGTTCAACGCTCGATCGAAAACTCGCTTTGCTTTGGCGTTTACGAAGGCCATGCTCAAATCGGTTTTGCGCGGGTAATCACCGATCAGGCTACCTTCGCCTATCTGGCTGATGTCTTTGTGTTACCTGATTATCGCGGCCGGGGAATTTCCAGGCAGTTGATAACCGAAATTTCTGCCTGGCCAACCTTGCAGGGTCTGCGTCGCTGGGTGTTAGCCACCCGTGACGCCCATGAGCTATACGCCCAGTTTGGTTTTACGGCCCTTGACCAACCCAACCTGTTCATGCAACGCAAACGCGAAAACGCGTATCAATGATCGTTGATAATTGACCTTATGCTCACAAAACGCATTATTCCCTGTCTTGATATTAAAGATGGCCGTACGGTAAAGGGAACCAACTTTGTTGATCTTCGCGATGCCGGTGACCCCGTTGAACTGGGCTCCATTTATGCTGCGCAAGGGGCCGACGAGCTGGTTTTTCTTGACATTACGGCTACGGTCGATGAGCGGAAAACGCTGCTTGATCTGGTCCGCCGCGTAGCCCACGCCGTGAATATCCCGTTTACAGTTGGTGGAGGCATTTCGTCGGTAGCCGACGTGTCGGCCTTGCTCAATGCGGGGGCCGACAAAGTATCCATCAATTCAGCAGCGGTACGTCGCCCTGAGTTGATCGACGAGCTTGCGCTCGAATTCGGGAGCCAGTGTGTTGTTGTGGCTATAGATACCAGGTACGTTCCTCAAGCGTCTGGCCTTCCTGCGCATATCGTACACACCCATGGTGGGCGGCGGGCCACTGAACTGGGTACGTTGGCCTGGGCGCGGGAAGCAGAGCAGCGCGGAGCAGGCGAAATATTACTGACATCCATGGATACCGACGGAACAAAAGCCGGTTTCGCCCTGGAGTTGACTGCCGCCGTATCGGGTGCAGCCAATATACCAGTCATTGCTTCGGGGGGCGCTGGAACGATGGAGCACTTCACCGAGGTTTTTACCACTGGGAAAGCGGATGCCGGACTGGCTGCCAGTATTTTCCATTTTAAAGAAATAGGAATTCCCGAACTGAAGACGTACCTGCACCAACGGGGTGTTTCGATGCGTTTAACAACTTAATAAATGGTCATTAGATAGTCAGTTATTGTCATTAAGTGGTCATTGGTAGTCCATGCATAGAAAGGCGACGAATGGCAATAAATGACCACTTAATGACAATGACTGACTATCTAATGACTAACCATAACCATGACTATTGATTTTGATAAATCGCCCGATGGGCTGGTGCCTGCTGTAATTCAAGACAGCGAAACGGGCAAAGTGCTGATGCTGGGATACATGAATGAGGAGGCTTACCGAAAAACGGAAGCTGAAGGAATTGTTACGTTTTTCAGCCGCAGCAAGCAACGCCTCTGGACCAAGGGCGAAACCTCTAGTAACTTCCTCCATGTGAAGCAGATGCTGGTCGATTGCGATGGCGATACCTTACTCATCAAAGCCAGCCCCGATGGGCCGACCTGCCATACCGGAGCCGATACTTGTTTCGACGAAGTGAACAGCGGTAAAGGACAGTTCCTCAACTACCTGCAGGCAATTATCCATGATCGGCGGATTAATCCGTCCGATGCGTCGTATACCGCGTCGCTATTTCAGAAAGGTGTAAACAAAATTGCACAGAAGGTGGGCGAAGAGGCCGTCGAACTGGTGATTGAAGCGAAAGACGATAACGACGACTTATTCCGGGGTGAAGCGGCTGACCTGATATTCCACTTTCTGGTCTTGCTGGAACAGAAAAACATGACGCTCGACGACATCATTGGCGTACTTCAACAACGGCACGACAAACAATAGACGAACCTCTACGGTTTGAGAGCTAAGTTTCTGTATCTCTTTCACTCACTAAATCACAAAACACTATGGGCGTTATTATCCGTATCCTGATCAGCGCGGTGGCCGTTTACATCGCCAGTATTTTCATTCCCGGTATCAGAGTGTCGGGTGGCCCCACAACGTACCTGATTGTGGCTATTGTGCTCGGCTTGCTCAACGCGTTTGTAAAGCCCATCCTCACAATTCTGACTATTCCGATCACGATCATCACGCTTGGTCTTTTCCTTATCGTTCTAAACGTGCTCATGGTTTATCTGGCCGCTTACCTGGTCCACGGGTTTTCCGTTAGCGGCTTTATTGCAGCTCTGTTGTTCAGTATCGTTGTCTCCGTCGTTACCTGGCTGATTGATGCGGTCGTAAGCTGAAATCAACACAAACCTATAAGGCCTTTTCAGGTCTTATAGGTTTACTAACCAACTAATTACCGATTAAAGGCTAGGCGTTGCCCGGCTTTTTCTGTTTTGAACGTACCCAACTCATAGACCAATTCACCGGAAACGAACGTATGCGTAATACGATGGCTAAACGTTTCGCCCAGCAGTGGCGACCAGCCGCACTGATACAGAATAGATTCGGGCGTGACGATCGTTGATTGGTTGGGATCAACCAGCACCAGATCAGCCCAGTAGCCTTCGCGAACGTACCCACGACGGTCGATCTGGAAACAGTCGGCGGGGGCGTGGGCCATTTTCTGTACTACTTTTTCGAGCGATAATTTTCCTTGCTTTGCGTAGTCCAGCAGCAGCAACAACGGATGCTGTACCAGCGGTAAACCCGACGGTGCCTGCCAGTAGGGCTGTTGCTTCTCGTCCCAGGTGTGCGGCGCGTGGTCTGTCGCAATAATGTCGAGGCGATCGTCGAGCAGGGCGGCCCAGAGCGCGTCGCGGTGATTGGCCGCCTTTATCGCCGGATTACACTTGATCTGGTTGCCCAGCCGCTCATAATCATCCGCCGTGAAATGCAGGTGATGCACGCACACTTCTGCCGTAATCCGTTTTTCTGTTAGCGGAATATCATTTCGGAATAAATGGAGTTCGTCGGCTGTCGTTAAGTGGAGGATGTGCAGACGGGTGTTGTGCTTTTTCGCTAATTCAACCGCCATAGACGACGAGCGAAAACAGGCATCCTCGTTGCGCACCAACGGGTGAATCCAGGCGGGGGCATTGTCACCATACTCGGCCCGGTAGCGTTCGGCATTGGCCCGAACGGTCGCTTCGTCTTCGCAATGGGTGGCAATGAGCATGGGGCATTCCCGGAAAAGTGCGTCCAGCGTTTGCTCATTATCAACCAGCATATTGCCCGTCGAGGAGCCCATAAATACCTTGACACCGCAAACGTCCGTTGCTTTGGTGCGCAAAACCTCGTCGAGGTTATTGTTCGACGCACCCATGAAAAACGAGTAGTTACCAAAAGCAGTCGCGGCAGCAATGTCGTATTTATCCTGCAACAACGGCTGGGTCAGCGCATTGGGCGTTGTGTTGGGCATTTCCATGAACGTGGTCACGCCCCCGGCAACGCCCGCCCGCGACTCACTGCGGATGGTAGCTTTGTGGGTAAGTCCCGGCTCGCGGAAGTGCACCTGATCGTCGATTACGCCCGGTAGCAGGTACGTTCCTGCTGCGTCGATGACCATATCGCCCGGTTTGGCCGACACACGTTGGCCTACTTCAGCGATAAAACCATTTTCAATACGAAGATCGGCAGATTGCGTTTGCCCCTCATTGATGAGCTGGGCATTAAGAATACGGTAGGCAGTCATACGTTCAGTGGAAGGGTACGCGTACTATTTAATCACAAAAGCGCGGCGGCTTCTTTGGCGAAGTACGTGAGAATCACATCAGCACCGGCGCGTTTGATCGATAGTAAGGACTCCATCATGGCGCGCTCGCCATCGAGCCAGCCATTCTGGGCGGCGGCTTTGATCATGGCATATTCACCACTGACGTTATAGGCGGCAATGGGCAGGTTACTGTTCTGCCGCAACAGACTGATAATGTCCAGATAAGCCAGCGCTGGTTTGACCATCAGCATATCGGCGCCCTCGATGGTGTCCAGTTCCGCTTCGATCAGAGCTTCCCGGCGGTTGGCCGGGTTCATCTGGTACGTTTTTTTGTCGCCAAATTTGGGGGCTGAGTCCAATGCATCGCGGAAAGGACCGTAGAAAGCCGATGCATACTTGGCACAATACGACATGATCGCCACGTTCTGAAAACCGGCTCTGTCAAGTTCCTGACGCAGGTACGAAACTCGACCGTCCATCATATCGGATGGGCCAACAATGTCGGCTCCGGCCTGCGCCTGCGCAACGGCCATGCGGCCAAGTACTTCCAGGGTTTCGTCGTTCAGGATCTTGCCGTTCTCGACAATACCATCGTGCCCGTCCGAACTGTAAGGGTCCATCGCCACGTCGGTCATGACCACGGCTTCGGGGTACGTTTCTTTTATGGCCCGTACCGTTTTCAGATAAAGCCCATCAGGATTATGGCTTTCGGTAGCGTATTTGTCTTTTTTCGACTCCGGCAGGTTAGGAAATAAATCAAACGTGGTGATGCCCAGATCAAGGCAACGGCCGATTTCGTCGAGCAGCAGATCCTGCGAATAACGGTAAATGCCTGGCATCGAACTCACCTCAGAACGAACCTGCTGACCTTCCAGAATGAAAACGGGAAAGATAAAATCAGACGCGTGCAGGCGGGTTTCCTGCACCATGTCGCGAATAGCTGCCGACTGACGATTGCGGCGGGGACGACGGATTATATTCATGATAAATAAACTACTACGCTACCAATTTAAATCCTTCGCCGTGCACATTTACGAGCTGAACAGCCGGGTCGTCTTTAAGGTATTTGCGGAGCTTGGTAATGTATACGTCCATGCTGCGGGCATTGAAATACGAGTCGTCGCCCCATACTACTTTCAGCGCGAAACTGCGGCCCAGCGGCTGGTTCAGGTTCTGTGCCAGCAACTTAAGCAGTTCCGATTCCTTGCTGGTCAGACGTTGACCGGTAGTGTCGTTGTTTCGCAGCAGCAACTGGTGAGGGTAATCGAAACGGAACGTACCTATCTGATACATAGTAGTTTCCGGTTGCGTGTCGGCTCCCTGATATCGCCGCAGAATGGCCTGTATCCGCAACAACAGTTCCTCCATGTTGAAGGGCTTGGTAATATAATCATCGGCCCCAAGGCGTAGCCCCTGAATGGTATCTTCCTGCATGGATTTGGCCGTCAGGAAGATGATGGGTACGTCGCGGCCGTCCATGCGGATTTCTTTGGCCAGTGTGAACCCATCTTTCTTGGGCATCATCACATCCAGAATACACAGGTCATACTGCCCGGCCATGAACTGTTGTAAACCGGCGTTGCCGTCGGTGGCGCGGTCGGTGGGGTAGCCTTTCAGCGTCAGGTATTCCTGCGTGAGCTGGCCAAGATTCGGATCGTCTTCAACAAGAAGGATAGAGGGCATAGGGTTGATTTGTAGGGGCGGCCCATCGTGGCCGCCCGCGACGCGTCAGCCCTTGTGCCTATGATTTGGCGAATGATATTATTACAGGCGGTCATGTCGGTCCGAGGGCGGGCACGACCAATTCAGCTACGTATAAAGTGGTATAACAAGTTGAAATTCGCTGCTTTGGCCAAGTGTGCTGGTGACGGTAATCTGTCCCTGATGTTCGTCGGCCATTTTCTTTACATAACTCAGGCCAAGACCGAAGCCTTTCACATCGTGGCGGTTGCCGGTTGGCACGCGGTAAAACGTCTCGAAGATACGGCTAATCTGCTCTTTCGTCAGGCCCAATCCTTCGTCGGCAACGGCTATGGCAACGGCTGGTTTGCCATTGGGTAATGTCGTGTTTGCTGTGCGGATGCGAATAGCGACGTGATCGGGCGAGTATTTAATGGCGTTGTCGATGAGGTTGTAGAGCATATTGGTCAGGTGAACTTCGTCGGCCAGTACTACGTCGTTGGTCGCGTCGAACTCCATGTCCAGTTCACCTTGCCGCTGTTCGATCGACAGGCTCATGGTATTCAATACCTTCTCGATCACGTCGTGAACGTTCACGGGCGTTAGGGCCAGCTTCACTTCGCCCTTGTCCAGCAACGCCATCTGCAATACCTTTTCGACATGCGACCCCAGCCGCTGGTTCTCATCGCGGATAATGCTAACGTACCTGGACAGGCGCTCGGATAGCCCCGAACTGCCCGTTGAACTACCTGCGCCAGCCAGTACCGGTGCGGCCAACTGATCACGCGCCATTTCGACCGCCAGTCCGATCGTCGAAATGGGCGTTTTGAACTCGTGAGTCATGTTATTGATGAAGTCGTTCTTGATGTCGGCCATCTTTTTCTGCCGGAGAATCGTTGTGATGGCCACGTAGAAACAGCCCATAATCACCAGAATCAGAATGGCGGAACCTGCCAGTGTGGCCGTCATCCGGCTCAGAATAAACGCCCGCTGATCGGGGAAGAACAGGTAGAGGTAATTACCCGTTTCCAAAATATTATTTGGGAACAGTGCTGCCTTATACGTCGATTCCTCGAACTGTTGTTGGATCGCCGTCCGGCTCGAAACCGGCATGTTGCCCAGCGTCAGTCCCGTAGACGTAAAGAGCAAATCCCCCTGTTGCTGGCTGCGCACGGCATAATCGAACGGAATATTAATGCCCCGCTCGCTCAGCGCCTGCCGAAGCAGCGTATCCAGCATAAACCGGTTTACCCGCTCGGTCAGCGGCCGGTCTGACATAAGTACCCCCCGGAATATATCTTTTATCGTTTCCGATTGGTCGGTAACAGAGGTGCCGCTTCCCGGCCGATTGCTGAGGCTATTTGCCGAGGGCGTAATCTTCTTGGCAGCCACCAGATCAGATCGTTTCTGCCTTGCTCTGTTGGTA
The DNA here is from genome assembly GCF_964250085.1 of uncultured Fibrella sp. Classification (NCBI taxonomy): domain Bacteria; kingdom Pseudomonadati; phylum Bacteroidota; class Cytophagia; order Cytophagales; family Spirosomataceae; genus Fibrella; species uncultured Fibrella sp. The sequence continues at coordinate 631,525 of NZ_CAXUEC010000001.1, forward strand.
GCCTTAGAGCTGGCTGCAGGATTATAGGTACGTTGTGGCCCCGATCTGGGCATAATCAGCGACACCGAGTCGGGTACAACCAAACCTGACGATGAACGAAGTACTTCGTTGATATGACTTTGCAACACCTGATCGATCCAGCGGCCGAAACGCTCCTGCTGAATAAGTTGTGCTTCCAGATCGCCCGCCGCAATCAGTTCATCCTGCTGCTTGTAAAATTCGTCAACCGTACGAAGTTGCTCAGGTGTCAGCGAACGCTGGATGGGCTGAAGGGCATCCATCTGGATGGTGACCGTACCGGGAATGCCTTCCTCCAACTGATGCGTCGTTGACGGGTGGACCACCGGCTGACGCCGCCGTGCGGGTGGCTGCATTATTGCGCGGGCATGATTCGTTGGCTGGCCAACGCCCACCAGTTTGTCGCCTTTACCAATAGCCCTCAACTGCTGTTGCTGCTGTTGCGCCGCCAGCCGGTGCCGGGCCTGATACTGAGTTTCCTGCCGTTCAAGGCTGCGAACAACCTCCTGAAGGGCATCAGTAACCTTATAGTCGAACTGCTCTTTCTGTAAATGCAGGGCGTTGCTGATCCAGTAGAGTTGAAACCCCACTAAACCTAACAGCCCAACGGCCATCGAAAGGACAATCCAGCGAATTTGTTTCGTTGACATTAAATTTAAAGAAATCGGTGCAACGCGGTGGCGCAGCGGCTCGTCTATACAAAGTACGCGCCTAACCCCGATGCGCTTATCGACTTAACAACTTTTAACAGGCAACATACCAGTGGCTTATCGGTTAGATAAAACCGCTGAAAACTACGCTGACCATGAAAAAAACAGTGAATACACTACGCCAGTTCGTACTGGGTACGTGTCTGACCGCCGGTTTAGCCGTTGCGGCAATGGCTCAAACTACCCCGCCGGTCAACGGCGAGATGCGGTTGAAAGTAACCGCGCGAAATGGCAACGAACTGCGTGAGATTGAACGTACCTACCGCACCAATGGCATGACCGATGCCAAACGCGATGCCCTCGTCAACAAACTAATCGATTCGTTGCGGGCCACCCGGAACGGTAAAGACAGCCAGATTTCAGTAACGATCGAAGATGAGCGTGGTACCGACCGCATTCGCTTCAACAACCGTAACGGAGCTGGTGGTGATGCGGTAGGAGGTATTTTTATGACGCCCGATGCGCCCGGCCGTGTTTATGCCATGCCCCGTGCTCCTCGTGGGGCTACGATTCCCCGCACACCCCGTGCGCCGCGTGCCCCCATGCTGCCGAACGCCCGCGCTGGTAGCGATAATTTTGAACTCGAAGGTAGTTTTTCGTTCGATGATGATTCACTCGGTGGCCGCCGTGCCCGTGTATTCCGCTTCGACCGTCGGCATCTCGATTCGCTAACCCAGAACATGAAGGCGTTTGGCTACAGTATGCAACAGGAATTTGCTCCCCTGGCCGACCGCCTATCGCGTGTGCAGGGCCTTCGTGGACTCGACAAGCGGCTGGCCATGCCGTTTGAAACGTGGTCGCGGGCGAGTGGCGGCAGCCAGGCGTCGACCATTCGTGGACTGGACGCTTACCCCAGCAACCCCGATAAGTTTATGCTGAACGTTCGGTTCACGGCTCCCGGCAAAGGTGATGCGCTCATTGTGGTGACGAACCCAAAAGGCAAGGAAGTAGCCCGTCGTGAATTGAAAGACTTTACCGGCGAATTCGTTGGTCAGGTTGATCTGGGCCGCAAAGCGGAAGGTGTGTTCTTCGTCACCGTTACCCAGAACGAAGACGGTGCCGTTCGCCGCGTTGTCCTGAAAAAAGACGAAGCCTCAACGAAGTAAATACTGATGTTAACAGCAGCCCCCGGCAACGTACCTACGAGACGTTGCCGGGGGCTGCTGTTTGCGGGTACGTTGCCGATAGAAGTGCAGGGCCATGCTAGTGAACAGCAAACCTGTTTTTGACGAAAAGTGCTTCGATTGCCGCCACCCAGATAAAAATGCAGCCTGTAGCCAGCAACGCTTGAGTGAACGGCTCGTTTGCCAAATTAGGAAGCAGTTTCAACATAAGCGCCGCGCTCCGGGCCAGACTGAATACTAAAAAGAGAAGGCTTAGCCTAACTCCGATAGCCGGGAAAGGCTGAACGAGCGACCTGCCCGCCACATACAGTAAGCTTTGTCGAATGAATAGAGCGATGGTTATAAAGGAAAGCCCGAACAGGAAGTATACCTGATCGGAATAGTGTGTCCATAGAAGCGAACGCAGTTGGGGAAAGCCACATAACGCAAGAAACAGCCCGGCTATAAACCCCGACCGATATGGCTGTTTATACGCTAAAATCACTTGCCAAAAATAGGTAGTTGCCTGCCTGAAGACTGGACCGTTCTTCGCTTTCTGTAGTTCTAATAACCCTCGTTGGCCACCAAAACTGGCCGTAACCAGCCCTAAAGCGTCAGTAAATGACATGTCTGGCTCCATCTTGGCCGCGATGGTTTCGGCATAATGATCCGCTAATTCGGCGATCAACTCGGCATTACTAAGCCAGTTATCAAACCGCAGATGGTACTCGATACGGCCAAGCTGATAGGGCGTTAGTTTCATTATCAAAAAGTTGGTCTATAGTAAAACGTCTCACGCGTAAGTTGAGGCAGGTTGCTGTTATAGCGACATGAGCTTTCGTTTGTAGCTAGTCGGCAATGTCAATATAAGCACTGGTAGGCTTCCTTTCAGTACGTGTTGAGTGGCATTTATGATGAACCAAATATATAATTTAATTATATGCATAATTTGTTTAGGTATGTATATTTTTTAGCTTCCACTAACTTCGCGGAATAACCTCACTAGAGTCAAGGCGATGCCCTGCCTCAGAGAAGCAAACAGTGTTCATTCTTAATTCTTCTTGTATACATGGGTTCAGCGCAGTATTTGGGTATCGACGTCGGCGGCACGAACGTTAAAATGGGCGTAGTTGACGCTAAAACGGGTAAAATCACCAACTTCTACAGCCACGACACCGATAGCTGGCGACAGTCGGGACACTTTATGGATCAGTTTGCCGACGCCATCGCCGTTGAACTGTATGCCAATAAAGAAGTAAAAAAAGTAGGCATTGGCTTACCCGGCATGATCAACCGGGAGCGTACCACGCCGCTCGAAATCACGGCAATTCCTGAACTGAACGGCGTACCGATGGTGGAAATCCTGAATAAGCGCTTCCCGGATGTTGAGTTTTTCTTGGAAAATGATGCCAATGCGGCGGCCCTCGGCGAATTCTATTTTGTGGAGGATATGAACGATGAAAATTACATTTTCATCACCCTGGGCACAGGTGTTGGTGGCGCGGCCATTATCAACAAAAAAGTATTTGTTGGCGGCGATGGTAACGCCATGGAGCCAGGGCACATTCCATCGCGGAATGGCAAGGTGCTGGAACGCAACATTGGCAAAAAAGAACTACTCGATCTGGCCAACGAGCGCCGATCAACCTTTACCGGCCAGACAACCCTGCCCGCTGATGGGAGCATCTCAACAACGGGTCTGGTGGCTGCCGCCGCAGAGGGCGACAAACTGGCACTGGCTATCTGGGGCGAAGTAGGCGAAATGCTGGGCGAAGGTCTGGTGTCGTTGATCCGTATCCTCGACATTAAGCAAATTCTGATCGGTGGCGGGTTGTCGGCGTCCTTCGACTATATTATGCCTGCCGTACAGAAAGAGCTCGACTACTGGCTAACGCCCTATTACAAAAATGGCCTGACCGTTACCAAAGCCACGCTCGGCAACGATGCGGGCCTGTTAGGAGCAGCATCACTGTGTTTCTAGTTGGTTGATCTGTAGGGGCGGGCCATCGTGCCCGCCCGCTTTCGGGCGCAGAGCGACCGCTGTAGTGCAATAAGTTTCATACGAGGTCGCGTTTTGAACTGAAAAAATAGCCTGGCCTTTTTACACCTCTGTGCATCTTCTTCAGGCGGTCGCTCTGCGCCCGAAAGCGGGTGGCCACGATGGGCCACCCCTACAAGTCTACCAACTAGTGGTTCTTCAACGATTTCATATCAATGACGTACCTGAAACGGACATCTTCCTTTTCCATCCTGTCGAAGGCGTCGTTGATTTCCTGCATCTGAATCAGTTCTACGTCGGGCATGATGTTGTGTTCAGCGCAAAAGTCGAGTACCTCCTGCGTTTCTTTGATGCCGCCGATCAGCGACCCGCCTACTGAACGGCGGTGCGTGGCTACCTGCATGTTGTTGGTAGGCTCTTTGAACGGACCCAACACACCCACGATGATTAGCTTACCATCGCGTTTCAGTAAGTTGACGTAGGGGTTGAGGTCGTAGGCGTCGGGGATTGTCGACAGAATCAGGTCGAACGAAAGTTCGGCAGCGGTCATGGCGTTGTCGTCGGCCGAGACCAGTACGGCGTCGGCACCGAGTTGTTCGGCAGCGGTGCGCTTTTCTTCCTGCCGGGTAATGGCCGTTACAGTAGCGCCCATTGCTTTGGCGAGTTTAACGGCCATGTGTCCTAATCCGCCAATGCCCACTACGCCCACCGATTGACCCGGTTGCACGTTCCAGTGGCGCAGGGGCGAATAGGTGGTAATGCCTGCACACAGAATCGGCGCCGAACGGGTAATGTCGAGTGAGTCGGGAATAGACAGCACGAACGACTCTTTGACGGTAATGTGAGTCGAATAACCGCCGAACGTGTTGTAGCCACTTCCGTCGGGTTTCATAGGGCCGTTGTAAGTAGCCGTGAAGCTTACCGGTCCTTCGCAGTATTGCTCCAGCCCTTCATGGCAGGAATCGCACTGGCCGCAGGAGTCGATCATGCATCCTACGCCTACGGTGTCGCCTTCCTTGAATTTTGTCACGGCCGGTCCCGCCTGAACTACTTTACCGATGATCTCGTGGCCCGGAACACAGGGCCAGATCGTGTTACCCCAGTCATTCCTGATCTGGTGCAGGTCGGAATGGCAAACGCCGCAGTACAAAATTTCGATAAGCACTTCGTCGGATTTAGGTGCCTGTCGTTCGATTTCCATCACCGACAGGGCATTCAACGAATTGATCAGGGAACGAGAGGTTCCGAAGGCTTTAGTTTTCAATACATCCATGTTGCTGAGTAAGTACTGTTGTATGCTCAGCAAACCGGATGTTTAGTCGATTGTTTTAGTAGATTATTTGAAGGCAGGCACTGGAGAGAATCGCCCTTTTCTACAGAAACCCGAACGCGTTGACGGCCATCCAGCTAAATGATATTGACTTCGGGGTTGATCGTGATGCCAAATTTCTCCAGTACCGATGCCTGTACCTGCCGGGCTAGCGCCAGAATTTCATGGCCGGTAGCGCGACCGTAGTTGACCAGCACCAGTGCCTGTTTGGCATGTACGCCCGCATCGCCAGCCCGGTAGCCTTTCCAGCCCGCCTGCTCAATCAGCCAGCCGGCCGGTACTTTTACCAACTCATCGCTGGTTGGGTAACCCGGTAATGCTGGGTACGTTGCCTTCAATTGGGTGAACTGCGAAACGGGAATTTCAGGATTCTTGAAAAAGCTTCCTGCGTTGCCAATCTCGGCGGGGTCGGGAAGCTTGCTGCGACGTATACGGATTACCGCATCGCTGATTGCCCGGATGCTCATGGTCTCATCCGTCACACCCATGTCTGCCAGCGTTTCGCTGATGGCGCCGTATCGGGTGTGGAAGGTTGGCGTCTTATCGAGCCGAAACGTGACCGACGTAATAATATATTGCCCTTTCAGTTCGTGTTTGAAGGCACTTTCGCGGTAACCAAACCGGCAGTCGGCATGCCCGAACCGACGTTTCTCGCCTGTTTCTATATGAACGGCCTCTAAATGATCGAATAGTTGCTCGATTTCTACGCCATAGGCGCCAATATTCTGCATGGGTGCCGCGCCTACCGTACCGGGAATAAGCGACAGGTTTTCCATGCCCGCGAAGTTGTTGGTCACGCAGTACATCACCAGCTCATGCCAGACTACGCCTGCACCAGCCCGTACATAGATGTGAAGGTCATCTTCCCGCACCACATCAATACCGCCAAGGGTGAGCCTAAGAGCCAGCCCGGGAAAATCCTGCGTCAGCAGCAGGTTACTGCCGCCGCCCAGAATTAGTTTTGGCAGTTCAGTAAATTCGTTGAGTTGAGAAAGCGTGTTGAGGTCGGTTTCTGAGGCGATATCAGCAAAATAATTGGCCTGGGCCTCGATGCCGAAGGTGGTATAGGGCCGTAGCGATACGCCACGTTGTACAGTCAGCATAGGTAACAAAATGATCACCCCAAAAGTAGTAGTTTTGTAGCCAGTAAGGCCCCTGGAAGTCGCCTAATCTCTTTACACCCACCAGCTATGATGCGTTTTATTGGAAAATGGCTTTTTTTGGGAACCACATGCCTGGTTTTCTGGTCCTGCGCACGTACCCCGGCAACCACCGGAAGCCGTACCACTACTGGTAGCTACAACGACTATTCGGAAGACCTCTCTACGGCCCGTCCGGTGTATACCCCACCAACGGCAACGCCTGCAACATCGGCCCCCGCTACATTGCCGCCCGGACGCGTTGTTGATACCCCGAAACGGCCGGGACAAGTACTTCCTGCCGAAGCGCTTCATGTAAACAAACGCCTCGATGCTATTCTGGACACAATTGCCGTACAAAACCGCCGGGTACGTTACGCGCCGGGCTACCGAGTGCAGGTGTATGTAGGCAATGAACGGGCCGCCGCTGATGCCGCCAAGCTGCAACTGTATCAGTTATTTCCTGAACTAAGTGCGTACATGAGTTATCAGCAGCCAACATACAGACTTAAAGTAGGCGATTTTATGCGGAAGATGGACGCCGAACGATATTTTAGTAAATTACGGACTGTGTTCGCCTCAGCACAACTCCAACCCGATAAAGTAGACGTTCGTCGGGGCCTGTTGATAAAATAAGTGCAATAAAATGGCCTCTGTATTGTAATTTTACAGGCTGTTACACGAAATTTTACAAATTCTTAGAATAATTATAATCGCATGAAAAAAGCGTTGATTACCGGCATAACGGGGCAGGATGGGGCATATTTGGCCGAATTGCTGCTCGAAAAAGGGTATGAGGTGCACGGCATTAAGCGCCGGAGTTCGCTCTTCAATACGCAGAGGATCGATCATATGTACGAAGATCCCCACGAGTCACACGTTCGGTTTAAGCTCCATTACGGCGATCTGTCGGACTCAACGAACATCATTCGCATCATCCAGGAAATTCAGCCCGACGAGATTTATAACCTCGGTGCCATGTCGCACGTGCGGGTAAGTTTCGATGAGCCTGAGTACACAGCGCAGGTCGACGGCATCGGGACGCTTCGTATTCTGGAAGCCGTACGCCTGCTGGGCCTGACCGAAAAAACACGCATCTATCAAGCATCGACGTCGGAGTTATACGGTGGTGTGCAAGGGCATGCTCAGTCGGAAACGACGCCGTTCTACCCCCGGTCGCCCTACGCGGTGGCGAAACTATACGGCTACTGGATCACGGTCAACTACCGCGAAGCCTATAATATGTATGCCTGTAACGGTATCCTGTTTAACCACGAATCGCCGCTACGTGGCGAGACGTTCGTCACGCGCAAGATCACCCGTGCCGTAGCCCGGATTGGTCTGGGTTTACAGGATAAAGTATTCATGGGTAATATCGACTCCCTGCGCGACTGGGGCCATGCCAAAGACTACGTTGAGGCCATGTACCTGATTTTGCAGCAGGATACTCCCGAAGATTTCGTCATTGCTACGGGCGTTACCACTACCGTGCGTGATTTTATCAAAATGTCGTTCCAGGAAATCGGTGTTGAGCTGGAGTTCCGTGGCGAAGGCGTTGAGGAAAAAGCCTACGTGGCTAGCTCCAGCAACCCTGAGTTCCCCGTCGAAGTTGGTAAAGAAGTAATGGCTATTGACCCCCGTTATTTCCGTCCTACAGAAGTTGACTTGCTGTTGGGTGACCCAACCAAAGCAATGACGAAACTGAACTGGACGCCGAAATACGATCTGCCAGCCCTCGTAAAAGACATGATGCAGGCTGATATCACGCTGTTCCAGAAAGATCAGTTACTCGCTCAAAGCGGCCACACTGTGCCGAATTACTACGAGTAGAAACCAGTCTGTTTTTTATCAAAAAAGGCCAATCCTGCGCAGGATTGGCCTTTTTTGATTTGTAACGCGGGCTTTAGCCCACATTTTTTTCAATATCTTACTGAAAATGCGGACTGAAGTCCGCGTTACGGAGTCAAAATTTGCTTGTTTGCGGCATGAGAACGACTTTTCTATTCGGCATGGCCCTGGCTTCTGTTCGTATGGCCCTTGCCCAGCCTGATATTCCGGCCAATTCCGTTAAACCAACACCGGCTCAGCTTCGCTATCAGCAACAGGAACTGATCGGGTTTCTGCACGTTGGCGTCAATACGTTCAGTGATCGGGAGTGGGGAACGGGCAACGAGTCACCGGCCAGTTTCAACCCTACTGCGCTCGATGCCCGGCAGTGGGTACGTACCGCCAAAGAAGCGGGCATGAAAACGTTGATTATTACCGCCAAACACCACGACGGCTTTTGCCTGTGGCCGTCTAAATACACCGAGCATTCGGTGAAGAATAGCCCGTGGCGAGGTGGTAAAGGTGATGTAGTTCGTGAATTGTCTGATGCCTGTCGGGCGGGTGGAGTAAAGCTGGGTATCTATCTGTCTCCCTGGGATATGCATGAGCCAACATATGGTACTGCCTCTTATAACCAGCATTACCTAAACCAGCTACGCGAACTACTGACGAATTACGGACCAGTTGCTGAGCTATGGATGGACGGCGCGAAAGGCGAAAATGCCCGGAATATGGAATATGATTTCGAAGCGTACCGCAAACTGATCGGGGAGTTACAGCCGCAGGCCGTCATTTTCTCCGATGTGGGGCCGGGTGTTCGCTGGATTGGCAACGAAAACGGCTTTGCGGGCGAAACCTGCTGGTCAACCATCCGCACTGATGGAATGGATATCGGAAAAGCCGACAGTAAGTACCTGAACACGGGCGACCCGGCCGGTGATAAATGGATTCCCGGTGAGTGCGATGTGTCGATCCGGCCAGGTTGGTTTTACCACGCCGCCGAAGATGCGAAGGTGAAAACGCCCGCCACCCTGTTCGATATCTACCTGAAATCGGTTGGCCGTAATGGCACGTTGCTGCTAAACTTACCTCCAGACAAGCGAGGACTGATCAAAGAAGAAGACGTAGCGGCACTGCGCGGATTGCGTTCGGAAATCAGAAAAGCGTTTGGACAAAATAAAGCGTTGAAAGCTCCGGTTGCCGAAGCGATCATCGATGGGGGAAAACTGACTGATGGCGATAATAACACCTATCTGGCGGCGGCAAACGGCCAGAAAAATGCTGTTATGACCCTGAACCTGGGGAAAGAGCAGCTTGTCAGGTACGTTGCCTTGCAAGAGCCCATTAGGCTGGGACAGCGGGTGATGAAGTTCCGGGTCGAGGCCAAGCAGCAGGGCACCTGGGTGCCATTAGCAACGGGCACTACAATTGGCTACAAACGACTGCTGAAGCTGGAAAAGCCAGTAACCGCCCGTCAGGTACGTGTTGTGATCGAAGAGGCGAACAATACGGTTGCGCTGGCGGAGTTTAGCGTGTATTGATGGAGCGTGATTTTTCTGAGCGGAGCTTTTTACCCTATCAGGGGTCCAATAGCGCAGCGTAGGTAGGTGAATGCCTCGTAGAACAACGCTATTTCACGCTGCTATCTCAGCTTTTCCTACATAAACGGGGCGTTGCCGATGAACCGACTGGTTCACTGGCAACGCCCCGTTAGTACTTATAAATTGCTTACGACAATCGAACCTTACATAGGAACGGCGTAGTAGATCATGCGTGAACTGTTGGGATACATACCGATCAGCAGCAGCCCTTCACCTTCTTTCACACTACCTACGATAGTTTCCAGGTCTTTCACCGACTTCACGTTTTTACCGTTGGCTTTCGTAATGATAAAGCCTTCTTCGATCTCTGTTTCGGCCAGTTTACCGTCCAGAATTTTAGTGACCCGAATGCCAATACCGCCGCTAATACCCAGGGCCTGACGTTCTTTGTCACTCAGATTGGCAAACTCGCCGCCCAGTGCTTTCATCGTCGATGAAGCCAGCTCTTCTTTCTTGATCACGTCGCGGCCACCGTTGCGATTGCGGAGTTCAAGTTTCACATCGCGCTCTGTACCGCCCCGGTTAATGGTTACGTTGAGCACATCGCCCGGACGACGACGACCAACAACCTCCCGCATCTGAGCGTCTGAATCCAGAGGCTGGCCTTCCATCTTCACAATTACGTCGCCTTTCTGAATACCGGCAGCTTTGGCAGCACCGTTTTCAGTTACGCTTTCCACGTAGATACCACGGCCAACTTTAGCCCCCACTTCCTGGGCTACTTTGCTGTCCAGTTCGCGGGGCAGAATGCCAATGTAACCACGTTGTACATTTCCGAATTTAACCAGGTCAGCGGTTACTTTTTTCACCAGCGATACGGGTACGGCAAAACCATAGCCACTATAGTAACCGGTTGCCGAGGCAATAGCTGAGTTAATGCCAACCAGTTCGCCGCGGAGGTTCACAAGGGCACCGCCTGAGTTACCCGGGTTGATAGCGGCATCGGTCTGAATGAACGATTCGATCGGCGTATCAACTGGTTTGGCACCGGGTTGCTGTGGTTGCTGGTTGCGGCTCAGAATACCGATACCACGTCCTTTGGCGCTCACGATACCGGCCGTTACTGTCGATTCCAGATCGAGGGGATAACCAACGGCTAATACCCATTCGCCTAGTTTCAGACCATCTGAATCGCCAAGGGTAATGCTCGGCAGGTTCGTTGCTTCGATTTTCACTACGGCCAAGTCGGTTAGTGGGTCGGTGCCGATCACTTTCGCTTTGAAACTACGCTTGTCGGTCATAATCACTTCAACCTCGTCGGCGTCCTGCACTACGTGGTTGTTGGTAACGATGTAGCCATCTTTCGAGATGATTACGCCAGAACCTGACGCCTGACCCTGTTCACGCCGTGGACGACCACCGCCCTGTCCCTGACCTCCGAACTCATCGCCGAAAAATTCGCGGAAGATATCGGGCATTTGTTGCTGACGAACCGTGCGGGTCATCGTAGTACGAATATGAACGACGGTAGGAGTCGCTGACTCAGCGGCATACGAGAAATCGCCGGGAGCGCCCGTAGGCGCATTGCCCGTCAACGAAGCCAGGCGGCTCAGCGGTGAACCCGTTGACGATTCGGTAAACACGACGTCCCGCTTGTTGAACCCAAGCAGGTTGTACGCGCCCAGTGTTACGGCGCTCGACAGGAGGGCAATCAACACTAAAACTTTCCAGTTGCTTTTCATGGTATTGGGGTACTGACAGTTGTTTTTTATGTAGGATTATGGGCGACGAAAAGGCTTCGGGTTAGTCGGTTAAGAGGGTGCCTGGCCTGTCGCTTCTGGTGATATAACGAGTAGTGGACGGCGAAAAATTCGATTGTCGACACCCCCTTAACGATTTTTAACAGCAGATGTTTTTTTGAGTTTCAAGTGTCAGGTGTCAGGTTTTATGTGCGCCGCTTCTCAACGAAATGGTATGTCAACAGCGCACGTGAAACCTGACACCTGACACTTAAAGCTACTCTCCTGAATAGAGCTGCCAATATTGTTTCGCGGTGTTATGCCAACGGAAGCGCCTGGCTTGCCATTGCAGCCGTTGTGCCTTCAGTGGATCATCGTAGTAATCGCGCATGCCGGCCCGCAGGGTCTCAACAACATCGGCGGGCTCGAACGAATCGAAATAGACCGCTTCGCGCCCACCGATCTCTGGTAAGCTGGTCAGGCGCGACAGAAAAACGGGTTTGCCTACACTCATCGCTTCAACAACCGGCAGGCCAAACCCTTCGCTGAGCGACGGAAAAAGAAACGCCTCGCAGTGTGCATAAAGCCACGATTTGGTCAATTCATCGACTGGACCCGTCTGCAATACGTTATCAACGCCCAACTGACTGACCTGCTCGCTTAGGTGGCGGGCATACGGATTATCGTTGCGCCCCGCCAACACCAGCATATAGTCTGGAAAAGCCTGCGCGATAGCCAACAGCACATGAAGATTCTTTTTGGGATGCAACACGCCCAGATACAGAAAGAACGGCTTGTTGAGGTTTATCAGGGCGGCGGGCGGTTCTACGGGCGGCACGGGTAGCTCCGACACACCGATGTAGACCGTTTGTAAGGGTACGCCCGCAGGTACGTTCAGATGCTCGCGCACGACCGTTTCTGTGTAGTCAGATATGGTCGTTAGCACCTGGGCACGGTCGATGCGACGCTGAACGGCGGCCAGTTTTCGCTGCTTCTTCGCCTCCGAATAGTCGGTGCGTTCCAGGAAATTCAGGTCGTTTATGGTCAGGATAAGCCTGTCGGGGCGTTGGGCGGGCCAGTAAGCGCCATCCTGGTGCAGGTTATGCCACACATCGAACCAGCCGGGGCTACGCAATTTATAGCGCCAGCTAGCTTCCCGATAGTGTAATGTGCCCGAGGGCTCGCCGAATACGCCGGTTTGCCCGGGAGGCACCAGAAACGTTAACGACGTACCGGCGGGCTGTTGCCGAACCAGTTCCTGACCAACGTGCAGGCAGGTTTGCCCCAGCCCACTATTCAAGTCACGAATCCGTTCGGTATCGACGAATATGTTGCGCATGCAATGAGGGGCGATGCAGCGGTTCAAGGTCCAAGGTCGCTTCACCTCACTGTGAAGAGCAAAGAAACCTTGAACCACTATGTCTAATCAAATTTGTTTACTCCACAAATCGCTTGAACAACACTGTGGCGTTGTGCCCCCCGAAGCCAAATGTATTGCTCAGCACTACATTAACGGTCTTTTTCTGCGCTACGTTGGGCGTCAGGTTGAGTCCTTCAGGTACGTTCTCATCGCGGTTGTCGAGGTTAATCGTTGGCGGAATCAGCCCGTGTTGCATAGCCAGGATACACGCAACGCCTTCGATAGCACCGGCTGCGCCAAGCAGGTGCCCCGTCATGGACTTGGTTGCGCTGATGTTCAGGTTGGTTGGGTTTTCGCCAAATACTTTCACGATCGCTTTGGCCTCCGATACGTCGCCAATGGGCGTTGAGGTAGCGTGAACGTTCAGGTAATCGATGTCTTCGGGCTGGAGACCTGCTTCGCGTATGGCTTCGCGCATGGCATTGGCCGCGCCGAGTCCTTCGGGGTGGGTGCCCGTCATGTGGTAGGCGTCGGCGGTTGCTCCTGAACCTACCAGTTCACAATAGATTTTGGCACCCCGTGCTTTGGCGTGTTCGTATTCTTCCAGAATGATACCGCCGCCGCCTTCGCCGAGTACAAACCCGTCGCGGTTGGCATCGAAGGGACGTGAGGCACGCTGTGGGTCGTCGTTGCGTTCCGAGAGGGCTTTCATGTTGCTGAAGCCACCCAGTGCCGAGTCGGTAATTACGTATTCTGAGCCGCCCGTTACGATGGCATCGGCTTTGCCCAGCCGGATAAAATTAAAGGCATCGATCATGGCGTGTGTACTTGACGCACAGGCCGATACCGGCGCAAAATTGACGCCCATAAAGCCATGCCGGATGGAGATCATACCGGCGCCCATGTCGGCAATCATTTTTGGAATAAAGAAGGGACTGAAGCGCGGGATTTTTCCGCCCGCTCCGTAGGCCAACACTTCTTCCTGGAAGCTATGTAACCCACCAATACCCGATGCCCAGATAACACCTACGCGCTCTTTGTTGATGCCTTCGTTCAGTAAGCCAGCATCTTCGATGGCCTGATCGGCCGTAACGATGGCGTAATGAACGTACCCGTCCATTTTACGGGCTTCTTTTCGATCAAAATAATTGAGTGGATCGAACCCTTTTACCTCACAGGCGAAGCGTGTTTTAAACAGGGACGCGTCGAATTTAGTGATGGGTGCAGCTCCGCTGGTGCCTGTGCTCAGGCCCTGCCAGAAGGCTTCGACAGTATTTCCGATGGGGGTAAGGGCACCCAGGCCCGTCACAACAACTCGTTTCAACTCCATAATAGGGGTATGCTTTTATGCCGCAAAGATGGTTGGATTCGGGGAATTAATAAAATAGTTCGTGATAAGCAAAGCAGATGACAGGCGTTGTTAACCAAATACCCAGGCCGAGTTATCTGTCTGCTACCGGTACTGGCTACTTAATTCTCTCTTGTATACGGCAAAACACACGCGGTCTATTTTCTATTTTTGTGAATATGATTATCAGAGCGATTGTAACGGGAGTGACAGGAATGGTTGGCGAAGGGGTTTTGCATGAATGCCTACAGGATCAACGCGTTGAACAAGTGCTAAGCGTAAGCCGCAAATCGTGCGGTATGGCGCATCCTAAACTAAAGGAACTGATTGTGCCGGATTTCTTCGATCTCTCGGCAGTGGCCGATCAGCTAACAGGGTATAACGCCTGTTTTTTCTGCCTCGGTGTTTCGTCGGTTGGTATGAAAGAACCTGACTTTTATAAACTTACTCATACACTAACGCTGCACATGGCTACCCTGCTCAGCCAGCGTAATCCCGACATGACGTTCTGTTACGTATCGGGTACGGGCACCGACAGCACCGAGCAGGGCAGTTTGATGTGGGCGCGGGTGAAAGGCAAAACCGAAAACGACCTGATGGCGCTGCCTTTCAAGCAGGTATTCAACTTCCGGCCGGGCTACATTCACCCCACACCTGGTTTGAAAAACACAAAAAGTTATTACAAGTATATCAGTTGGCTTTATCCGGTGGTGCGGTTGGTCGCTCCATCGTCTGTAATCACGCTTCGTCAACTGGGGAAGGCCATGATCAATGCGGTTGGCAAGGGCAAGCAACGGCGAGTGCTGGAAATAAACGATATTCTGAAACTGGCCGGGGAAGAACAATGATCAATTATCAATGGCGTTGCTGGCCAACAAATCTGTCTGTTGGCAGCGTCAGTGATCATTGTTCATTGACAATTGTTCTTCTTCTTCCTCCGATATTTGCAGCATGAAGTTAACTAATGATTTAGTGCTCCGGGCGGCACGGGGCGAGGACGTCGAGCGCACGCCGGTTTGGTTGATGCGTCAGGCGGGCCGGATCCTGGCCGAGTACCGGGCCGTTCGGGAAAAAGCCGGCAGTTTTATTAAGCTGGCTACTACGCCGGAACTGGCCGCCGAGGTGACTGTTCAACCCGTTGATCTGTTGGGGGTTGATGCAGCCATTATTTTCTCCGATATTCTCGTTGTTCCTGAAGCAATGGGGCTGCCCTACGAGATGGTAGAGCAGCGGGGACCGGTTTTTCCGCAAACGGTGCGGACCACGGCTGATCTGTCGCGGCTGCACGTTGCCGATGCTGAACAGGACCTTGGGTACGTTCTTGACGCCCTGCGGATAACGAAACAAATGCTGAACGGGCGGGTGCCGCTACTCGGTTTTGCCGGCGCGCCCTTCACCATTTTCTGTTACATGACGGAAGGCAAAGGCTCGAAAACCTTCTCGATTGCCAAAAAACTGCTGTACACCGACCCGGCGTTTGCCCATGCGCTACTACAACAGATTACCGACAGCACCATTGCCTACCTGAAAGCGCAGGTACGTGCCGGGGCCGATCTGGTTCAACTCTTCGACTCGTGGGCGGGTATTCTCTCGCCTGAGCAATACAATGTGTTTTCGTTACCCTACATCCGGCAAATCTGCGACGCGCTCAAAGCCGACGCGGAGGTGGGACATACGCCCATTACCGTGTTTGCCAAAGGGGCATTTTTCGCCCGTGAGGCTATTGGTCAGCTAAATTGCGACGTGGTGGGCCTGGACTGGAACATGGCCATTGCCGAATCGCGGGCCCTGATTCCGGGCAAAACGCTGCAAGGAAACCTTGACCCGTGCGTGCTCTATGCCGAACCTAGTCAAATTCGGGCGGAGGTACGCCAGATGCTGACGGCGTTTGGCCCGCAGCGCCATATCGCGAACCTCGGCCACGGCGTGTATCCAGACACCAACCCCGACCATGTGCGCGTGTTTATCGACGCAGTGAAAGAATTTTCGGCTTAATCAGGGTGACCATGATCACGTATCGACTTGCTGAATTGACCGATGCGGAAGCGATTGCCGCGCTGCATACCCAAAGCTGGCTACAGACATACCGGGGCATTCTCCGGGATGACTATCTCGACGGAAATATTGCCGAAGACCGGTTTGAGGTCTGGCAGGACCGGCTGGCTAATCCAGTTGCAAATCAACGTGTTCTGGTGGCTGAGGAAGATGGTCAACTACGCGGGTTCATCTGTTTGTTTCTTGATGAAGATTCCCAGTTGGGAACGCTCATCGACAACCTGCACGTCAGTTCGGCGGCAAAAGGGCGGGGAACTGGGCTTGGCTTGATGCGCGAGGCGGCCAAACAGGTAATTCCGCAGGCTACGCTACCCGGTTTTCATCTGGTGGTGTACCAAGCCAATCAGTCGGCCATTCAATTCTATGACCGGGTAGGCGGAACAAACGTTGGCCCCGAAACGTACGAAACGCCGGGCGGCGGTAAAGCAACTATTTTTCGGTACGTCTGGAAAACGCCTGCCGATCTTCGGTAACGTACCTGGCGGTGATAAGAAGAACTTGCTTTTTGCTGCAGGCTTCGCTAGTCGAAGGGCCACGCGAAAGCAAGTTTACCAGGTACGTTAAACAAGTAGCGAGAGAGCGAGGCTGAAACCCGGTAGCACGTCTTCGCCAGACAGGCTTCCTGAAAAATCAGTGATCACATCGACTGAACCGTTGGTGCGGTACACCATGACCGACTGCGTTTTGGGGTTGATGAGCCAGCCCAGCCGACAGCCATTGGCAATATATTCGGCCATTTTTGCTTCCGTGTCTTTTTGGGAATCTGTTTCGCTGACCAGTTTAACCAGGAAATCGGGGCCGAGGGGCAGGAATCCTTTGCGTTGTTCTGGCGTAAATGCATTTCGGCGTTCGGCGGGTACCCAAGCGGCGTCCGGGCTACGAACTGCACTATTTGGCAAGCGAAAAGCCGTTGACGAATCATAAACAAAACCAAGTTTGGTCTGTCGATTCCAGATTACCAATTCAGCAATTAGCTCGCTGCTTCTCTCGCCTGTTTCTGCGCCTGTTTGTCCCATAGATTTTATGTTGCCATTGGCGTCGCGCTCGAAATTGAGGTTTGTGTTATCCTGACAGAAATAGTAGAACTCATCGTCTGTCATATGACGCAACTGCTCGAACACATCGGCACCCGGCTCAAGCTCGATCGGTAATACAAGAGTGGTCATGGCTAATGGGTTAGCAGCCTGTATTGACTGTGGAGAGATACAAAATTCGATTGCCTAAATACCCAGCCGGACAGCCTCCTCGAATAGCCGGGTTTTGTCGATGGGCACTACGCCGACGCTTTCGCAGACGAGGCCACCACCCAGGTTCGAGAGGCCCGCAATGCGTTGGGGAGATTGCCGGAGCGCCACGCAACAGGCCGCAATGCTGATGACGGTATCGCCCGCCCCCGACACGTCGGCGATCTTGCGGACATGGGCCGGTAACTGCACCTGCTCGCCGTTCAGGTCGATGAATACGCCGCGTTCAGAGAGGGTAATCAACGTACCCAGTACGCTCATCCGGCTTTGCAACTGGGCTACTATGTGCGCGAGTTCGCCGGGCTCATCAACGTTGAAATCAACCTTGAGCCCCTCTTTCAGTTCCTTCAGGTTTGGCTTGAAAAGGGTCGTGTGCTCATAGTCAAGGAAATGCCGTTTTTTTGGGTCAACAACCGTAGGTACGTTCTGCTGGTTGGCGAAAGCGGTGATTTCGGCAATGGCTTCGTGACTCAGAACGCCTTTGTCGTAATCTTCAAAAATAACCACCTGGCAACTCGGAATCAATGATTTAGCGGTGGCAATAAGCTGGGTACGTTCGGCGTGGGTGATGTACTTATCCGTCTCGGTGTCCACCCGAACTACCTGCTGCGAACCGGCGATGATGCGCTCCTTGATGGTTGTAATACGCGACGCTGACCGGATCAAGCCGTCGCAGTTCAGGCCGCGTTCGATCAGTTGCTGGTGAAGCTGGTCGCCCGCCAGATCCGTACCAACAACGGAGCAGATGATGGCTTCTGCGCCCAGCGCCTGCACGTTGAGCAGCACGTTACCGGCACCGCCCAGACGAACTTCGCGCCGGTTGACCGTTACGACCGGAACCGGTGCTTCGGGCGAGATACGCTCAACACGCCCCCATACGTAGGCATCGAGCATCACGTCGCCAATGACAAGAACGCGCAGGGTACTGAATCGGGAAAATAAATCGGGAAGGGAGGTATTCATTCAACAAAAATAGTTCTCTGTTTTCAGTCCTCTGTCTTCTGTTGCGCGGCTAAGGCACAAATTGCTGGATTAGCCGCGCAACAGAAGACAGAGGACAGAGAACTATTTTTAGATTCGCTGCACCAGTTCGTTCACTTTGTGAATCTCCCGGCCCATCATGTGGTCGATGATCGCCTGGGCATGTTCCCGGCCATTTTCGATAAACACTTTTTCCGTGAAGACACCAGCCAGAACGGTTCCGCAGACGTAGAGGCCAGGTACGTTGGTCTCGAAGGTGGTGCGGTCGTAGTGCGGAATCTGGGTTTCGGGGTCGAGTTCGATGCCGCACCGTTGCAGCAACTCGGCGTCGGGGGTATAGCCTGTCAGAACCAGCACAAAGTCGGCAGGGAGATTGGTTATTTCGCCGGATTTAAGGTTGTGTACCCGCACATAATCAGGCCCGATGCGGGTGGCGCAACTGTTGAATACCGTTTTGATCTTTCCTTCTTTCACCCGATTTTTCACGTCAGGAATGAGCCAGTATTTCACCGTCGACCGGAAATCCTCGCCCCGGTGAACGACAGTTACATCTACATCGTGGCGGTACAATTCCAGGGCTGCCTCAACCGCCGAGTTGGAGGCCCCGATGATTACTACGTTTGTAAACGAGTATTTAAACGGCTCGTCATAATAATGGGAAACCTGCGGTCCGTCTTCGCCAGGGATACCGAGCCAGCGTGGCCTGTCGAAATAGCCCGTGGCCATAATCACCTTGTAGGCGTAGAAAACGTCGTCTTTGGTGGTAAGCACCCGAAACACGTCGCTCTGTTTCTGTACGCTTTGTACTTCAGTGAAGACCTTTGTTTTGAGGTGATAATACGCTGCCACCTTGCGGTAATATTGCAGGGCCTCGTTCCGGTTTGCTTTTACGCTCGAAACGGGAAATGGGATACCACCAATCTCGATGTTTTCGGCTGTTGAAAAGAACCGCATCAGTTTCGGATACCGTCGAATGGATTCGGTAATGCTGCCTTTCTCCAGGATCAAATGGCTCAGTCCACTCTTTGCTGCTTCGATACCTGCTGCCAGGCCGCAGGGGCCACCACCCACAATAAGTACGTCGAGAGGTTGCGAGATTGTTGTCATATTGGCGGAGATGTAGTCACACGTTCTGAAAGGTAACGCAAAAAAACACCCCAAAGGTTTGTTCTTCGGGGTGTTTCGGTTCAACAGCCAACATCAGTTACCGGATACGGGTGGCCTGAATCGGCACACATTCGGTTGGCCTGACAGTTACGGTCAACGCTACCGCCGGTCGGCAGTCTGGCTGGCCAATCACCTGTGCAGGGGTAGGGCTGATTATGGCGTAGATATAAAACGTTTGTGCCGTTGTGGTTGCCAGGTAGGGGGCCAGCACGCTGGATAACAACACGACCTGAGTAGCATTAGTGGGCGTAACGGTGCTTAGTATGGTTCCGCCTGTATACATCGCAGTCCCCGACTGGGGCGAGGTGAATTTTACAAACTGAACCTGTTGATTTGGCCCAAATGGGCTACTCTGGCTAGCCGTTACCGTAACAGACGAAACCTGATCAGCCGAACACACCGTAAGCGAAGCGGTGCTGATCGTCAGCACTGGACAGGGGTCATTCGTTGGCCCTTCCACAACAACTTCTATGAAATCGGAGCAGCCGGAAATCAGATCCGTTACGGTCAGTTTATAGAGTCCTTCGGTCTGAACCACCGGAAATTGTTCGGTACTGGTGAAGCTGTTGGGGCCCGTCCAGAAGAAGGAAACACCGCTTGCATCGGCCGCCAGCGTTACCGAACAGGTTGGACATTGTTTAGCACCACCGATGGCATCCACGAACGGGAGCGTGAGGTCGCCCTGGGTAACACTACCCGTCGTTGGCCCGGAAGCAACCGTACAGCCATTCGGGAAAGTGATATAGGCCGTGTACAGACCAGCGGTTGTTACATTGATTGGGTTGCTGTTGCTGGTGAAGCTGGCCGGGCCAGTCCAGCGAACGGGGTACGGCGACTTAACGCCATCTACGCTGGCTGTCAGCGTTACCATCGTTGTGCTGCAGGTCAGTGTTGCGTTGTTGACCAGCACTGTACCAACGCCTTTATCGTCCAGAACAGTCACTAAGCGCGGCTCGCCTGGGCAGCCGCTCAATGAGCCGGTCAGCGTATACACGCCGGGAGCACTTACTACCAGACTAGTGGCGGTAACGCTGGTTGGTGCCACCGGGCTTTTCCACACATAGATGGCTCCGGCCGTTGGGTTTTCAGCCGAGAGCGTTGCCGTTTGTTTTGCGCACGTGAGCGTAGTGGACAAAATATTGGACAAACCGTCGATGTCGATAGCGATGAATGGCGGCGTATTGGCTCCCTGCTTCACATCTACTGTGGCCGAAGCGGCTGTACAGCCATTGGGGAACGTAACGGTAGCGGTGTATAAACCCACAACGCTGGTAGAGAGCGGGTTTGCCGTACTGGTGAAGTTAGCTGGCCCCGACCACAAAACAGGATAAGCCGAAATCACCTGGTTGACCAGTGCGGTCAGCGAGGCTACGGGGCTTGAGCAGGATACCTCTGCACCGGGCACCGTTACCGAAGCCGTTAGTTTATCGTCACTTACTGTGGCGGTTACAGCATCACCGGCGCAGCCATCCAGCGTACTGGTGAGGGTATAAACGCCCGGTGAGCTAACGGCTATCGTTGAACTGGCTGTGCTGGTGCTGCCGGGCGGGCTTAGCCAGACATACTGGGCTCGTGGGGTTGGGTTCTTCGCCGCCAGAACCACAGTAGGTTGTCCACAGGTGAGTGTAGCAGAGGCTGTCAGTGCTGAAATAGCTGGTTTGGGCAGAACGGTCAACTTTGAGAGCGAAGCAACCCGGCATCGGGGGTCGGCGGGAGTAGGGTAAATAATGCCGTAGACGTAATACTCGATGGGTGCGCCCGACGGGTTGGCTGTTGGAATAGCCGGGGCCGTGAGCGAGGTGACATACGATGTTGGGTCAGTTGGTGTGAAGGTGGCCAGGACTTGCCCTCCAGTATACATAGCCGTGCCACTTTGCGGCGTACTGAAGTAAACAAACCGAAGGTCGTCGACCTGCGAGAAGTTAAGCCCCGTAACCGGAATTTCTGGAATCGTGCCTGCATCGGCGCAGACTGATAATGTTTCGATGGTGCCCACAACGGACGGGCAGGAGTAAACGGATAAGTCGTAGTTGTAATTATTTTCACCGAAACTGCCCGTTGTCAGGCTGATTACAGCGTCTGACCCAATAATGGTTGCGTCGCTATCACGGGTGGAACTACCCACTGCCGTGCCTTGTGTTTGCGGCGAAATGTAATAATCGCGCGTTACTGTTGCTCGCCGGGCATTCCGTTTAGGGCCACCCTGGGGTGTAGAAGCACTAAGGTCAAGGCTTGGTAGCTGCGCTACATCCATCCGAACCTGGTAGTTCTGGTTGACCTTCATGCCCGTAGGTACGTTGCTGTTGTTGAACACATACAGGCCACCATTGGCTGTAGTAGTGCTGGCAACCAACGTACCTGTTCCGCTGCTGCCCATGTCGAATAAGCGCAGAACAATGCCATCGACGCCCGGTTCGTACGCATCCTGAATGCCATCACGGTTATCATCGAACCAGACGCGGTTACCAATCTCGATGGGGGCGGGGTCGCACAGGATTTTGCCGTCGCCCAGGCCCGATACTTTACCGAACGTACCTGGTGCATTAAAACCGAACAGCGCATAGTTTCGGCGTAGAGTTCCATCCAGATTACTCATTACGCGCACCCCGCCCGATTGATACACGTCGGTGATTGGATCGAAGACCGAGGTCATAATTTCATTGCTGCCCGGGCGAAGCATCAGCGACCCATTGGTTATTTCATTATGCCCCGGTTGACCTGCTACATTGAAGTACCACTGGTCGTTGAAGTAAAACTCGCCACCACCCGGCCCCTGACTGTTACCAACGCCCGCAACCACATACGTACCAGTTACTGGATTGTAGGGCGGCGTCAGGCTCTGGCCTGAACCAGGAATTGTATTCGAGCCTGCGGTACGTCCCCCAACAGACCCGTTAGACTCCAGGCGGTAGGCAGAATTGTTGGGGGCAATGAGGCTGGCCCGCAGTATATCACCGCCCGTAAATCCGTTGTATGATCCCTGCCCGGCTGGATTATAATTCTGAACCCCGGCCAGGTGACCAAACCGGTCGAGCATACCGATGATCATATCACCGTTATCATCGAAGGCCAGATCGGTAACCATCGGTTGTGGCCACACGACAAACTGTCCGGTGCTGTTGCAACCCATCGGGAAGTCACTATTCCAGGGAAGCCAGTATTTGAAGTTCCTACAGTCGTCGGTCATGTCAGACGATCCCCGTTCAAATGTTAGGGGGAAACTCAATACGGTCTGGAAAGTAGCGGCGGCACCCTGCCGGGGATCAATTCGCATGATGATGGCTTTCAGACCTGCGGTATCAGGCAATGTGGCCGTCATTGCGGCCATTGCTGAGCCGGACTGAGAGATTTTTGAGGTCCGGTTTTCACCCGAACAGACACCACCTATATACACGTGCTTGCGGTAATTGTAGATAGCCCAGGGCCGGAAGTCACCGTTAGGGCAACCCGACTGGTCGATTGGCCACGATTTTACATCCGATGGGCCGGGTTTGCGGGCAGGTGAATCAATGAAGACGCCGTATAACTTACGGTCGAACATGTTCACGGCATACAATGTCTTGCTATCGTCAGACAGATCAATGCCGCCCAGGCCAATCTTCCCTATTGTCGACATCGGACCGGGGTCGCTGCTGGGCTGCGTTTTGTCGGGATTGAGCCCTGAGTGAGGGTCCGCTCCGGTTGGAATACCCAGATCAGCCTGGAAATCGAAAAATGGAGCCGAGGTGGCCGTGGGAAGATCCGTGATGTAGATGCCACCAGTTCCTAATGAGCCTAAGCCTGCATGTCGTTTGATGGTAGCGCTGCTCAGCACCTTTTTCTCAGTGCGCAGGTAGGCTACTCCCCAAACGGCCCCTATATCGCTGGCCGATGCCAGATGCGTAGGCGGAAAGTTGGCGGCGCTGGCTAAGCCTGTAGCATCAATGGAAAAAGAGACCAGGACGTCGCCCCTGGCTGCCTGGTTAGCAGGGTCTACCGGGCCATTGGCGTTGGTTGTCGTGAGTGGGTTACCGTTTACAAAACAGGGCATAACGATCTGTACCTCACCATTTTGGCAGTATTCGGTTGGGTAGTTGACACCACAGTTGACATTGGCGGCGGGTGCCGATACAAACCGTAAGTTTGTTTGGCTGTTAGGGCCAACCGGGCCGAAGAAAAAGCCTTCGTCAATTGTCGCAAACTCGATTCGTACCTTTGCCTGAGGTGGAATCTGCCCGGCCGAGAAGGCGTAGCCACCTGCTGCGTCTGTGGTAACACTTATGGGCGTGGTGCTAAAATTAACGTAGGCGTTTACCGTTACCCGGGGAACGCCCGGCTCAGTTGGTAAGTTGAGTGTCTGAGTGCCACTAGCGTCAAAGTCCCGATAAACAGTCCCGCTGATTTGTGCGTGTGTTGTTGAAAAAGAAAGTAAAAATACTACTCCCGTCAGCAATCTGTTTAGTGAAAATAAGTAAAAATCTTTCATTTAAAAAGGCTGTTTCACGAATACATTTAGTGTAGACTAGACCACAGGCAGAAGGATACATACAAGCAAGTAAGCCGACCCTTGTATTGGGTCGGTTGATTATTAAGTAACATTCTGTTCTTTATGAGTAGGGGTAATGCTCACCTGTGCGACAATTTTCTTGCCAGTCCGTTAACCTACTGCATCAACGACTCACCTTTTTATCATTATAGTAACTAATAGGTTTGACTAATACGTTATTTTCATATACAATCGGGGAAGAGGTCACATTATTTGTCGACCTCATATTGCCTGTTCCCGTCCCCCGTTTATTTACTTATAGAGTAAAGAGGGAAATGGCCAGCCTCATCAAAATTGGGGCCAGAGTTATCGTACCCTTCGGAAAAAGTAGAGTAATCACTGCAGTAGTTGCCAGTCTGCACAACCACCCGCCTCAGAATTACCAGGCCAGGTACGTCCTTGAACTGCTCGATGAGTATCCGCTTGTAACGGGCTATCAACTGCAACTATTCACGTGGATGGCCGAGTACTACATGTGCTGTATTGGCGAGGTGATGAACGTGGCCCTGCCATCAGGGCTGAAAATTACCAGCCAGTCGAAAGTGCAGTATAATCCTGATTTTGAGCATCCTGACCTGCTTACCGAACAGGAAGTAACCCTGCTGGAGGAGCTACAAAAACACCCTTCCCTATCGTATGAAGAGTTGGGTCGGCTGGTGGGTGAGGTCAATGTACCACCGATTATTAAGTCATTGGTTGGAAAGCGGGCGGTTATTGTTTTTGATGAAGTGAAGGAAAAATACGTCCCGAAAATGGTGCGTAAAGTGCGGCTTCACCGAACCTATGAGCAGCCCGAACAACTGCTGGCATTACTGCAACGGCTGGATAAATTACCTAAGCAACAGGAAGTGGTGATGCGTTACCTTCGTCATGTACCGATGCAGCGAAACCCGGCCCTCAACGAAAAAGGACTCGACAAGGGCATTCTGAACCAGGACGATGAACTGTCGCAATCGTCGCTGGGTACGTTGGTGAAAAACGGCGTCTTCGAAACCTTTGAACTCATTCAACCCCGGTTCTCCGACACCTTTTCGCCCCAGAAAGAGATCATCCTGACACCCGCCCAGCGGGTGGCTTCCGACAGTATCATGGCTGAATTTGCCCAGAAGAATATCGTACTCTTTCACGGCATCACGGGTAGTGGCAAAACGGAAGTTTACATCGATCTGATTCAGAAGGTGCTATCGGGTGGTTCGCAGGTTATGTATCTACTGCCCGAAATTGCCCTGACCACCCAGATCGTTGTTCGCCTGCAAAAAGTATTTGGCGACAAAATGGGCATTTATCACTCTAAATTCTCTGATAATGAGCGAGTTGAAGTTTGGAAAGGTGTTGTGTCCGGTCAGTTTCAGTTTGTGATCGGTGTACGGTCGGCAGTGTTTTTGCCCTTCGATAACCTGGGCCTGATCATTGTCGACGAAGAGCATGAAACGTCGTATAAACAACATGACCCTGCCCCCCGCTACCACGCCCGCGACGTAGCCATGATGATGGCGCACTGGCAGCAGGCAAAGGTATTACTGGGCTCGGCTACACCCTCGATCGAGACCTATTACCAGGCCAAACAGGGCCGCTATGGACTGGTTGAACTCTTTCAGCGCTACGGCAACGCCAATCTGCCGTTTATTTCGCTGATCAATATCAAGCAGGAGCGCAAACAGAAAACGATGAAGAATGAATTCTCGTCGGCGCTCTATAATGCCCTGGCCGACAACCTGGAACGGGGCGAACAAAGCATTCTGTTTCAGAACCGGCGGGGATATTCGCCCTACCTGCAATGCGAAGACTGCGAATGGACCAGTCAGTGCCTGAACTGCGCCGTTAGCCTGACCTACCACCAACGCGCCGCCGAACTGCGCTGCCACTACTGCGGTCATAAGGAAGAGGTACCCAAGGTGTGCCCCACGTGCGGATCGACCAAGGTGCGGACGGTAGGCTACGGGACCGAGAAGCTCGAAGATCAGTTGCAGATTCTGTTCCCTACAGCCCGTATTCAGCGGATGGACCTCGACACCACCCGCGCCAAGAACGCTTATCAGCAGATTATCAGTGAATTTGAAGGAGGCAACGTCGATATTCTCGTTGGTACGCAGATGATTACCAAGGGCCTGGATTTCGACAATGTGAGCCTGGTTGGTATTTTTGATGCCGACCGGATTATCCGTTTCCCTGAGTTCAGGGCAACCGAGCGGGCCTTTCAGATGATGACCCAGGTAAGTGGTCGTGCCGGCCGCCGGGCCGATCGGCAGGGACGCGTACTCATTCAAACCAGTGACCCCACGCAGGTAGTGCTCCAGAAGATCATCGACAATGATTACCTCGGCCTCTACGACGAGGAGATCATGGAACGTCGTGATTTCAACTACCCGCCTTTTTCGCGCCTGATCAAGCTGACCGTCCGCCACACCGATCAGCGCGTTAGCAAGAAAGCGGCCGAAACGTTACGGGCAAACCTGGCTGCGCAACTCGGCGATGAGCGCGTGCTGGGGCCGGAAGAGCCGCTGGTGGAACGCATTCGCAATCAGTTTCTCTACGATATCCTGATCAAACTCGAACGGGAGAAGATCAATTTCAAAGCGGTAAAAGCGTTTATTCAACGCTGTATCACCGATATCCTCACCGACAAAGGCCTACGCGCCGTGAGCGTAATCATCGACGTAGATTGCCTGTAATCTCAGGGTTCTACCGTAGCAGTGCTCTGATCTGCCTGTCAAGTTCGGCGGCTTTGGTGTTGGCTTCGTTGAGGGGCAAACCGATTTTCATGCCGGGGCGTTTATGGCCAGTGGCCGTAAGCCAGGCGTCTTTCATAAGGGTTTGACGCTCAGAAACGAGCGTCAACACCTGCGTTGCGTTCGGAATCATGGCCATCGCGGCCTGAATAGTTGGGGCGGCGGCAACAGCTTTTTCGCCCAGGTCGAGCAGGATGCTTTTCGCCATAATCCAGTGGCCAACTTCGCCGGGATGAACGCCGTCGTCGGCCAGTGCAAAACCGGAAATGGTAAACGTTGAGTCAACCGTCCGGTGCGCGTCCAGAAACCGCTTCATGGGGTAATGCACATCAATCACTGACCAGTTTTGGGTCTTCTTCTGACTTAGCAGCCAGTCGGAATACCGGTCCAGTACAGCAGCGTAACCTGGCTTATGACCGCGTAGCTCATCGAAAACGGGTGGTGTGAGGTGAATGATCTGCGCTCCGGATTTTACTATTTCGCCGTGTAGCCAGTTGATTCCGTCTTTGAACTGTTGAAACCGCCCGTCGTTGAACGGCAGGTAAATGCCGTCATTCATGCCATAGCTGGCAAAAACGAGGTCTGGTTTGGTCAACGCCAATACCCGCGCCAGCCGTTCGTGCAGATCGGGCCGTGGGAATTTACCGCCTGCGTGCCCCTCTTCCGAAAGGCCGGAAACGGTTTCGCTGGGTAAACCAACATTGATGAACTCAAAACCCTGCTGCGGGTAGCGTGCGCTGAGGTAGGCGTCGATGTAGGTGATGTACGTACCTGCGTAGGTAATACTGTTGCCCAGAAATACCACTCGGTGAACAGTGGCCGTAAACGGTGATTGGGCGTACGTTAACGTAGTAAACAGCCCGAAAAAGACAAGGCACAAAGAGCGGGTGAGCACAGTAGCGGCACGGTGGTTCTTCATCGCTGAGAAAGCGTTACCTAATGGGCAGCTACTGCTTTATCAGCAGACCGATACGAGCTGGTCATGCGTACCCGTTCGGTGCCGAATTTTGTTTCCAGCATCTTCATATAATACCCGCCAACGACTGATCTGGCCTGAAAGCCAACCTGTTTCGCATCGGTAGTTTCGTGCCAGTCGGTGAGCGGCACCCGCGAAGGTGTTTCGTTGGCAAACTTCCAGATGGGGGCTACAAATGCCTGAAAATCCTTGTCCGAATCGGCCAGTGTAGCCGTCCATATAATCCAGTCCGACTTAGTGTAGGTCTTACGGCTGTCCAGCGGCAAGCCATAGGGTTGCTGTTTGGTCAGATAAAACGCAACTTCTTTTTGAGCCAACGCTTTCGGAAAGACGTTCATTGCCAATAGCTTATCCCACACGAGGTTGTACTTCTGGCTCCAGGTATCGTCTTCATTGCCGAACGTAAGATCGGAGTGTGCCTTTGCGCCAGGCGTATGATCGGTGGCCAGTTGCTGCCAGTGGGCTGCCATGTCGCGGGCGGTTTTCAGGTACGTTGCCGCTGTTTTCTGATCGCCCAGTTTAGCCGCCAGTTGGCCGTAAGCAGCAATGCCCAGAATAGCCTTGGCCGACAGATTCGCGTTGCGCGCCAGATGACCGGCAAAGTCGTCGGTGCAGAGTTGATTTTTAGGGTCGAAGCCTTCTTTACGGAGGTAGTTGACCCAGGTGGTGAGCACTTTCCAGTGTTGCTTGGCGTAATTGGTGTTACCCTCCGCTTTAGAAATGGCCCCCATCAGCAGCAGCATATTGCCGCATTCCTCCACCGGCATGTCTTCGCCATAGGTTTGTCCGTTGGCAATTGGGTACGTTCCCACGTCGTGTGCCGCGAACGGTTTCTTCCACCGGCCACTTTCTGAATACTGAAAAATGGGCTCCATCATGCCTTTTAGCAGTGCGGGGTTGTAGAGCAGAAACAGCGGAGCCGACGGGTAGGTAATATCCACGGTGCCGATTGAGCCGTTGGAAAAATTCTCCTTCGAGAAGAAGAACAGTTCTCCTTTTGGACCAGCGACGAGTTTATGCGCGGTGATAGTTTGGCGGTATGCCAACGCGCATAGATCTGCGTACTTATTTCCCCCCGCTTTCCGGGCATCGGCATAGAGTCTGGCATCAAAGGCAGTGCTCTTCTGCCGAAGCCGCGTATAATCGTTCTCGGCAGCCTGCAGCAGGGTGGGCATGTTCATTTTTTCGTTTCGATGCCACCAGGGACGCAGATTCTTGCCGAAATATTGCACGGAATACACATCGTCATAGGCCAGCATAATGTGTTTTTGAACCGCCGACGTACCTACAGAACCAACCGGAATAGTAACCGCCAGGCCAAAGTCACGCGCCGCTCCGAGCGAAGCCTTGCCCGGCGGAACGGTGCCCTGACTGGTGAACCGCTTTTTCAGATCACTCAGTGAACCCGCCGTCAACTGTGCTTTCATTTGTTGTGAAACGGCCAGATAGGCGTAACCCCAGTCAATACGGACATCATCCCCCTTTCGCCCCAGCACAGGCTGCTTCTGGGTGCCGATCGTTAGCCAGTTTAAACCTGCTGTTTTACCAACATCAACCACAACCTCCTGGTCGGCATTATTGGTGGCCAACGTACCCGACGCGCCAACATACAACTGGACTAGATGCGGTTTGCCATCGGCCGATCTGGCGGTGAAGGTCAGGTACGTTATTGGGCGGGCTACAACGTCCAGTTCATCCAGTAACAGCGGCGACAGAAAATTAACGTTCAGTATAACCGGACCAGCCTTGAACGTATAGTCGGTTTGGGTGGCCGATACCTTAACTGCCGTTTGCGTAGCGGGTGTAATCGTTGCCGAAACAACCGGATTCACAATGCCCACGTCGATAAACGAACCGGCATAGGGGCTAATGCAGTGGACCGCCAGCACGTTTTTGCCCGGGCGCAGGGCCTTTTGCCCCATTTTCGACAAAGGCAGGTAAACGTAGTCATTGCGGTAACCCGATTTGGTTTGGATGCGGATACCGTTCAGGTAGATGGTGACTTCGTCGTCGTGGTAGAGCGAAAGCATGAAATTGGCGGGGTCCGTTTTTCCATCGTAAGTAAATTCGCGCCGATAATAAATGCCGTTTTTATGCGTGTCCCGGTTCTGCCAGTTTGTTTTGGATTCGGGTGTATCGCCAAATGGGCCGGGGCCGGTTTTCCAGTTCGCTGCCTCAAAATCGAGTTCGTTCCAGTTGGCGCCGGGCCGGTCGAACGTGTACCTGGTAGTGTATGCGTTCGTCGATTCGCCGCTGGGTAGAATAGGTTGGTAAATGGTTGGTGAGGCGCCTAGAAACTGGTAGGCCTTACCATCAACCCGTACTATGCCTTCCAGTGATTGGGGTTTACCGGTCCAGTGGCGGGTGGGCGAGTCGGTGAGCTTATCGGTCATGCTCCAGACGCTAAAATAGGGGTCGTGTGTAATCAGTGGGTAGGCGGGTGGTCGCAGCGTTTGGGCATGGCTAAGACCTGTTAAGGAAAGCGCAGCTAACAGTATGACGTGGAGATACATTTAAACGTTGATCTTATTAAGGAAAAAATATAACTTAAAACTGTCCAGAGACCCAGTTGTGCCCGACAACTTTATTTAACGCGCCATAGAAAATGCCATGATTCGTAATGTGGAACAGCATAGGGAAGTAGCGTATATCGCGTTGCACCTTGTCGAAAAGTGATTTATCGCCAATTGGAATGAGCGAACGGTGCCTGAGCCGAGGCTGGTTTTAAGGGGGTGAACGTTGCACCAGACAGGTTGGCTGGTAAGGAGCAACATGTAATAAGCCAGCCAACAACGCAACACCTACACCTAGGTACGTCTGATTACGTAAAGACGCAACTTTTTCAAATTACTCTTTTATCATATTTGTACTGCTGGTTGGAGAAAAGCCTTCCTGAGGGCTCAGAATCGCTCGTGAATCGTCTTCAGTAAGTCGCCCGTTCGGCGGCGCATCTCGCTGACAGGCTGCGTGAAATTGTTGTGCATAATGCTGAAATATAGCAGCTTACCGCGTCGGGTCAGTACATAGCCGCTCAGGTTATACACGCCCGTCATCGAACCTGACTTGGCAAATACATACGGCGTAGCACCCGATTTGATCGACCGCAACGTACCTGACTGACCAGCAGCGGGCAGCAGCGTAAACAGGCGTTCCTGTGGTACAAGGGCCTTTATTTTTTTCAGTAGCTCAATCAACACAGTTGGTGTGAAGAGGTTGTAACGTGATAAGCCCGATCCATCCTCCCACCTGGCGCTGCCTGTTGGGTAATGCAGGCTGTCGGCCACACGGCGTAGCTCTACCGACGGGGCGAGCATGGCGGCGTTTCGTTCGGCAGAGGCCATGAACAGCATCTGCTCGGCAAACTGATTGTCGCTCACATGCAGCATTCGTTTGTAGAGCGAATCAGTTGGGAAACCGCGAAGGAGGTGGGCGTCGGGCGGTACAGTCATCTGAACAAGGCTAACCGACCGGTGAAGCGTATCGGCCAGCAACTGAGCCGCCAGCTTCGGCGACCAGCGAAACGGCACATCCTGGCGGGCGGCCCGGCTCGTTGCAGGCTGCGTAAACTGATTGCTGAACTCGTTCCGCCGCACGTTGTTTCCCGAACCCGCAACGCGAAGGCTATCGGCGAACCGGTGTGGGCTAACCGTACTAACTGCCGATGCCGCCGACGTAATGAACCGCACTACGTTTCCGAACAGGGGCAGGGGAGCCAACTCGGCTGAATAATCATCGTTGTAATCATCCCAGGCCCAGCCCGCCCCAAATCGGGGGCCATTGTAGTTCGCCGGGGAGAAAAAAAGCTGCTCTGGCCGACGTCGTAGAAAAGCTATCAGTGTGGTGTCTGGCAGATCGGGGTGCAATGCCAACGGGTTGCCTGTTCCCCAGAAAATCAGCGAGTCGGCCTGATTCACGCCTTTTCTGACAACGTACCTGAGCGTCGGTAACGAGTCGTGCAGGGTGAGCAGGCCAGCGTAAAAGCTAAACAGTTTGGTGTTTGAAGCAGGTGTAAATGGTTTGTCGGCATTGTGGGCGATCACTGTTTTCTGCCTGACCGGATCATAGAGCGCCACCCCCGTGAAATGGTCGGTATACGCCGCATTTGTCTGTAAATCACGGCTGATACGCCGGGCCGGCGAACAGCCAACAATGACCAGTACAACCAGCCATATATATGTTTTCATAACCAAAGCTATGCACCGATTTTGGTAATTTACTGTGCTGATAGAGGATAACATGGCCGCATGTGGGTTGTAGGCTGACGCACGCTGGCTTTGCTGGTTGCGCCCTGGGCTTGTCGAAGGACCTGCAATAAAAAAATAGGTTCATCAGGTTGCCGGTTTGAACGTGGTCACAGCGTTACCCTGCTTTTTTGAAGGCTATCTACAGTGGCAGCACAGACCTGGTACAGTCAAGCAGGCACATCCAGGTGCTGATTGATTGCGTTTAGTAGCTCGGCGGGCCGCTGTGTACCAATCAACAACCGACTTCCGTCGGTCTTCTGGACTAAAAGGCCACTGTTTCCTTTGGCGTTATAAACGGTTCCATACTCGGCTGTGAAGCTAATGCCGTAGCCAACAAACCCATAGCTGATAATCTTAACATATTTGACCTCCTGCCATTTGACCACTGTGTTCCAGACAGGGAAATACTTCAGCCGAATTCCGTCGGTAGTTACTTCAGTGGTCAAGGAGCAGGCTAGCACAAGCGTGATTGCCGTAACGGGAAGCAGGGCCACAAACAGCAAGCCGCTACTGGAAATAGGCTTGTCGCCGATGGGATGACCCAAACCAATTTGCGAGACAAGTGCCCATGCCCCCAATCCTAAAAAAGCAGCAAGCAGCAGCAGAAGCCACCATTGGTTCATGCGTTGAATTTCTTTGTACGAACTCATAGCCAGGTAGTAGGCTTACGAATCTTACTGGCTTACTACTGAGTGCGATCAGTTTGCCAGTTCGAGAAAGCGACAATATAAAGAGCCAATATAACACCCACGCCGGGCAGGAACGCGATCAGGCTAAGCCAGGGATTTTGGCCTGATTTTTTGAAGATAGTCCATAGCGGAAATATGGGTATCAGCGGAATGAGAAGTAAAAAGGAAAGGATGAGGAGCAGTTCTTGCCCCCCCAGGCCGATAAGTGCTAACATGGTATCGTGTGTGGTTTAATGTATATCCTTCTGCCAAGCACGAATCTACTGAAAAAGTGATAGTTATGTCAGGGATTGATAGACACGCCGTTTGATGGCGCGAAGCAATGCCGTATAGCGTGAAAATTCACACATCACTGCTAAACAGTTATGCAAACCTATGAAGCGTGGTTCATGCTATATTCGCCTACCAATCGTCTATCATCATGCAATCGACAATACGGGGTTATTTACTACTGATTAGCCTGCTTCTGCCTGTTTCCGGCACTCTGTTGGCGCAGGGACGGCTGGCCGACTACCAACGGTCTGAAGCCCTGAAGACGAAACTGAAAGACAAGGTATACAACGCACCACAGCAGATAAACTGGACCAAAAACGGTAGTCGCTGCTGGTACGTAATCCAGACGGCGCGGGGCAAAGAGTTTGTGGTCGTTGACCCGAAACAGAAGACGCGGCAACTGGCCTTCGATCATGAGCAACTGGCCCGGCAGCTATCGGCGGCGACGGGAAAAAAGATCGAGCCGTTTAATCTGCCATTTACTACGCTGACATTTGGCAAAGAAGACGAGGCAGTGGAATTTGCGGCGGAGGGCTTCACCTGGCAATATGGGCCGGGCGCAATAGGCTTTAGCAAAAAAGGACCGCTTGGAAGCGAAGCTGTCGACCGGCGGTACTGGGGCGTAAACGCTACTGAGCAAAGCGACCGGGCCGTTCTGTCGCCCGATAGTAGCCAGAAGGCCTACATCAGGAATTATAACCTCTACGTTCGGTCGGAGAAGACCAAACAGGAACGGCAACTGAGCTTCGATGGCTCTGAAGGCGAGTATTACGCCAGCACAATCCAGTGGTCGCCCGACTCGAAAAAGATTGCGACCAGCAAGATCAGGCCCAACGTGAAGCACCTGATCTACTTTGTTCGCTCATCGCCCGATGATCAGTTGCAACCCAAGCTGGAAAATCGTGAATACCTGAAGCCGGGTGATGCATTGCCGGTTCGTCGGCCGCAATTGTTTCTGGTTGAGGAAGGCAAACAGATTCCGGTCGACGATGCGCTGTTCAACCAGCAATACAGCCTCTCGCGGCTGGAATGGCGCAAAGACAGCCGCGCGTTTACGTTCGAGTACAACCAGCGCGGGCATCAGGTGTATCGGGTGCTGGAAGTCAGCGCCGCCACTGGAGCCGTTCGGCCGTTGGTAGAGGAACGCAGCAACACGTTTATCGACTATAGCGGCAAACGCTACCGGTTTGATCTGGCCGACGGAAAAGAGATGGTCTGGGCCTCGGAACGCGACGGCTGGAACCACCTGTACCTGATCGATGGCATAACCGGGAAAGTGAAAAAGCAACTCACCAAAGGCGAGTGGGTGGTGCGCAACGTGGTGAACGTAGACACCGCCAGCCGGACTATCCTGTTTGCCGCCAGCGGCAAAACGCCCGGTCAGGATCCATACTTCACGCAGTATTACCGGGTGAGCCTCGATGGCACGAACCTGACAGCATTAACGACCGAAGACGCCAACCACGTAGCCACGTTCGCACCCGATTTCAACACATTCGTCGATTCGTACTCGCGGGTCGATATGCCGCCGGTAACGGTCCTGCGGAGTGCTACCGACGGAGCGGTGCTGTTAAATCTGGAGAAGGCCGATATATCGGAATGGCAGAAAGCGGGCTGGCAAACGCCCGACGTATTCACCGCCAAAGCCCGCGACGGCAAAACCGACATCTGGGGTATTATCGTGCGCCCCACAAATTTCGACCCGACGAAGACGTACCCAGTCATCGAAAACATCTATGCGGGGCCGCACGGCTCGTTCACGCCCAAATCGTTCATGACCACCAACCGATCGATGCACGAACTGGCTGAACTGGGCTTCATTGTGGTGCAGCTCGACGGCATGGGTACGTCGAACCGGTCGAAGGCGTTTCAGGATGTGTGCTGGAAAAACCTCAAGGACGCGGGCTTCCCGGACCGGATTCTGTGGATGCAGGCAGCAGCGAAAAAGTACCCGTTTATGGATTTGAACCGGGTGGGCATCTATGGCACGTCGGCGGGCGGACAGAGTTCGGCGGGGGCGTTGCTGTTCCACCCCGAGTTCTACAAAGTAGCTGTGTCGTCGTGCGGGTGCCACGATAACCGCATGGACAAAATATGGTGGAACGAGCAATGGATGGGGTATCCCGTTGGGCCGCAGTATGCCGAGTGTTCCAACGTGGTGAATGCTCACAAACTACAGGGAAACCTGCTGCTGATGGTGGGCGAGGTAGACGACAACGTTGACCCCGCTTCGACCATGCAGGTGGCCGATGCGCTGATTAAAGCCAATAAGAACTTCGATCTGGTTGTCTTGCCCGGCCAAAGTCATACGGCTGGCGGCGACTTCGGCGAACGTAAACGCCGCGATTTCTTCGTCAAACATCTCCTGAACACCGACCCGCCCGCCTGGACTGCCACTGCTTCGGGTGCAGGATCGGCTGGCATGGGAAAGTAGGTGTTCAGGATATGATAGTCAACGGCCACGCGGCGCTAAATCCAGGTTGCAGAAGATAAAGGGTTAATTTGCGATTTTTCTGAAATTGAGTTCTTTCTGTATTTCTTTCAACGTATTGAAGTTCAAAAAGACAATAGGCAGCAGCGCAAAAGGAATAACGCCTAAGGCAATGCTTGTTGCGTTAACTCCTTTTTTGACTGCCAGGAATACAACCATAATAAGCAGCATCGTTAGCATACCAGCCAGAAGCCCTGTCACTAGCTGTATAGATTTGCGTTGTCTAAGCAATTTTTCATCACTCATTTCATTGAACTTTGTCTTTTCCATTTGCCTGAATTTAAGTTTTAGGGGAATGCTGAATCAGATGTACTGGTTTCTGGGGTATGTTTTGGCTAGTCTGGAAGTCAGAGTCCGCCTTATCCTATAGTTACCAGGATCATGAACCAATCGGTTCAGGCCCAGACGTACTCCCAGTGGCAAGGTATCCAACAAATTTCGGATGACAAACGCAACCGCAGGCATTCACTCCCGACGCCATTTTATGGCTCTGCCATACGGGCGTACAAGGGCGTGAGTTACCCCAAAATGGTGGCTGCTCACTTGCCCTGCAAACGGTTTACTATCGTTTTCGACGGGGTAAAATTGGAATTGGCTTTATGTCTACTCTGCTAAATAGAGTCACCCAGTAATCCTCCAAAACTCACGCTTAGATTTACGAGATCTTATAGGCTTATCATGCAGTACACTCTCTCTGTTGCCGAACCGGGCAGTCACTACATCAATGTTACCTGTCGCATCGACGATGTCACGGGCGATATGCTTGAACTTCAGTTACCTGCCTGGCGACCGGGGCGCTATGAGTTGCAGCATTTCGCGAAAAATGTCCGGTCATTTGCCGTTTTTGATGAGCACGATCAGCCGCTGAGCCATCGGAAAGTGACAAAAGATCGCTGGCAGGTGCAGACCAGCGGCGCTACATCGGTGCAGGTGCGTTACGATTACTTTGCCTTGGTGGCGGGTGATCATAAGCTGGATGCCGGGAGTAGCTACGCCAATTCAACCCATTTCTGGTACATCAATCCGGTGAACCTGTGCCTATACGCGGAGGGGCGATTGCACGAAGCATGTACCCTTGCCCTCGACATCCCCGACGGCTGGCGAATTGCCTGTGGACTTTCGCAGAAAGATGACAAAACACTGATCGCCAGCGATTATTACGCGTTGGTTGATAGCCCGTTGATTGCCTCAGGTACGTTGCAGGCTATTCGCTACGTGGTTCAGGAGGTGGCCGTGACGGTTTGGGTGCAGGGTTGGAATTACCGAATGCCACCCGCCTTCGATCCGGCCCAAATCACGGCTGATTTTACCCGGTTTACCGAAGCGCAGATCAAGCTATTCGGCGACTTTCCCGAAAAAGAATACCATTTTCTGACGCTGGTGTTGCCGGTGCCCTATTACCACGGCGTCGAGCACCGGAATAGTACGGTGCTGGTGCTTGGCCCTGAACTGGAAGGGCTGGCTGCCGATGGAACAACCATCGAAGGGGCGGGTCTGTACACGGACCTACTGGGCGTGGCTTCGCACGAATTGTTTCATGCCTGGAACATCTGCCGAATTCGCCCGGCGGAGTTGACACCTTACGATTTTACCCGCGAAAATTATTTCACCACCTGTTTTGTAGCCGAGGGTATCACTACCTATTACGGCGATCTGATGCTCCGTCGGTCGGGTGTGTTCGATGATGCGGCTTATCTGAAAGAACTGCTGGTTATTCTGAAACGCCATTTCGAGCAGGCTGGCCGGGCGTCGTTGTCGCTCACCGAATCGTCGTGGGATCTGTGGCTGGATGGGTACGTTCGGGGCGCGCCTGATCGAAAAGTATCGGTTTACCATAAAGGGGCCATCGCCTCCCTGATTCTCGACCTGTACCTGCGCCGGAAATTCAACCACAAACGCTCACTCGACGATGTGATGCGGTTACTCTGGCAACGCTTTGGCCCAATCGAAAACGGTCAACCTGCCAGGGGCTACACCTACGACGATTACCGCGCCATCGCCGCCGAAGTAGCCGACGAACCCCTCGACTGGTATTTCGACAGTTGCATCACTGGCAACGTACCTATTGAACCGCTACTAAACGACTACCTCGCCTTCATTGGCTTGTCTATGAGCTACGACGATGCTGGACTTGTGGTGCTGGAATGGATTGGCCGGGAGCGGGAGCGAATGGAGTGGGAGCGGTGGTTTGCGTAACGCGGACTTTGGTCCGTATATCAACGCAATAAAAAACGGACGTCCGTTGTTACTCGCCACAGGCAAGCGACAACGACCAACCAGCCAACACCAACCTATACCGGCCGCTCCATCTTCATTTTCCCGGCCGCCGGAACACCGAAATCGGGCATGCCGTTGCGGTGCCAGTGAATGCGCTGAAGACGTGGGGTACGTTCATTTTCGCAACCTTTGTTGGGGCCGGGGTTCGCGTGGTACAGTAGCCAGGTCTGGCCGCCTTCGGTATGGAAAACACAGCCGTGGCCCGGTCCGAATGAACCGTTCCGGACCGAGGTTTTGAAGACGGGTTGCTGCGCTTTTGTCCATGATGAAGCGTTCATTAAATCGCTGTCGAGCCGAGCCGTTAACAAACCCATAGCGTAGTCGTCGGTCCAGCAGCCGTTGGCCGAATAAACGATGAATAAATACTCTTCATGGCGCATGAAAGCGGGCGCTTCGTTGACCAGGACGTGGTTCCGGCCGCTGTTGGGGTCGGGGTCGTGGTTGTGGCGTTCCCAGGGTATGGTGGGCTCTGAAAGTAACAGTCGTTTGCCCACGCAGGTCCACGGATTGCTCATACGGCAGAGGTAAATGTTCTGCTGCCCGTTTTCATCCCCTTCCCAACCTGACCAGCACAGCAGGAGTTGGCCATTCAACTCGATGACGGTGCCGTCGATTCCCCATTTACTGTCGGGCGTTGTGAGCTCGCATTTTACCTGCCATTCACCCTGCCACGGGTCACAATCCCTGTTTTCCAACACCCATATTCGTTGGTCGCCTGCATCCCGATCTTCGCCCGCGCTGAGGTAGGCGTACCAGCACTTTTCGCCGGTACCATCGTCCAGATAGTGAAGCTCGGGCGCCCACATATTTTTCGAAAATGGCCCGTTGTCAGGTACGTTCCAGACTACCTTTTGTTCGGCATGGGCCAGATCGGCGAGGCTGCGCGTTTTCCAGATCGTTAGATTGGTACGGGTTGAGTGGGTATAGTAGAAAAAACCATCGTGACATACCGTCCAGGGGTCTGGTCCATACGGCAGTAACGGATTCGTGAACATTATTTTTCCGGACATTTTGATCGGGCTAAAGGCCATGAAGAAACAACTGGTCCATTGTAGTCCGGGTTGGAGAAAGTTTAGGAAAGGGGCAACGTACCTGACTGGTGCCTGATCAAACTACTTCTTTTTGAAACGGGCTTGCCTGTTGACTGGTTTATTCGTAAATTGGTGGATTACGCCAACTCGTAGCAACAACGCTGATGAACTTTGAATTAACGTCTGAATTTCAACCCACCGGTGACCAGCCTAAGGCGATTGTTGAACTGGTTAAAGGGGTCAATAACAACGAACCGGCGCAGGTGCTGCTCGGGGTTACCGGCTCAGGTAAAACCTTCACAATTGCTAACCTGATCGCTCAGACCAACCGCCCCACGCTGGTTTTGAGCCATAATAAAACCCTGGCGGCACAGCTCTACGGCGAGTTCAAACAGTTTTTCCCGAACAACGCCGTCGAGTATTTTATCTCGTATTACGACTATTACCAGCCTGAAGCGTACATCGCCACCACAGGTACGTATATCGAGAAAGACCTTCAGATAAATGAAGAAATCGATAAGCTCCGGCTGGCGGCTACCTCAGCGCTGATGAGCGGGCGGCGCGATGTGATCGTGATCGCCTCGGTGTCGTGTATCTACGGCATGGGCAACCCCGAAGAGTTTAAAAATAGTATTATTCGTATTGCGGAAGGAGAGCGGATGAGCCGCAATCAACTTTTGCACAAGCTGGTCAGTATTCTCTATAGCCGTACCGAAGGCGATTTTGAGCGAGGTAACTTCCGGGTGAAAGGTGATACGGTCGATCTGTTCGTGTCTTACGCCGATTTTGCCTACCGGTTTATTTTCTTCGGCGACGAAATCGAATCCATTCAGCGGATCGATCCTGCTTCGGGGAAAAGACTGTCGAACGAAAAATCGGTGACCATCTTCCCGGCTACGCTCTTCGTTACAGGTCGCGAAACGCTGAACGGAGCCATTCACCAGATCCAGGATGATCTGGTGGCGCAGATCAAGTTCTTCGAGAGTGAATACCGGGAGCAGGAAGCCGAACGCATCAAGGAACGTACCGAGTTCGATCTGGAAATGATGCGTGAGTTGGGCTACTGCTCCGGCATCGAAAACTATTCGCGCTACTTCGACAATCGGCAGCCGGGGCAACGTCCGTTCTGTTTACTCGATTACTTCCCCGACGATTTTCTGATGGTGGTCGACGAAAGCCACGTGACCATTCCGCAGATCCGCGCCATGTGGGGCGGCGACCGGTCGCGCAAGGTTGCGCTGGTCGATTACGGATTCCGCCTGCCCTCGGCAATGGATAACCGTCCGCTGACCTTCCAGGAGTTTGAAGACCTGACGCCACAAACCATCTACGTATCCGCCACACCGTCTGACTACGAACTGCGCAAAAGTGAGGGTGTGGTGGTGGAGCAGCTTATCCGGCCAACGGGTTTGCTCGATCCCGAGATTGAGGTACGTCCCAGCCTGAACCAGATCGATGATTTGCTGGAAGAAGTTGATGCGCGTATCAAACGCAACGAGCGAGTACTGATCACGACGCTGACCAAGCGAATGGCCGAGGAGTTGAGCAAGTATCTGGAGCGCGTTGGCATCAAAACGCGCTACATTCACTCGGAGGTGAAAACCCTCGACCGCGTGGAGATTCTGCGCGATCTGCGGCTGGGTAATTTCGACGTGCTGGTGGGCGTGAACCTGCTGCGCGAAGGGCTTGATTTGCCCGAAGTATCGCTCGTGGCGATCATGGATGCCGACAAGGAAGGTTTCCTGCGCGACATCCGGTCATTGATTCAAACGATTGGCCGGGCGGCGCGGAACGTGAACGGCCGGGTGCTGATGTACGCCGACCGAATTACGGGTTCAATGGCAAAAGCGATCGACGAAACCAATCGCCGCCGTGCCATTCAGCTAGACTATAACATTGCTAACGGGATTACGCCCAAAACGGTGTTTAAATCGCGGGAAGCTATTATGGGGCAAACGAAGGTAGCCGACTCGAAGCCGAAACAATTTTATGTGGAGCCCGACGAGATCAACATCGCGGCCGACCCGGTGGTGCAGTACATGGGTAAG
Source organism: uncultured Fibrella sp. (assembly GCF_964250085.1). Classification (NCBI taxonomy): domain Bacteria; kingdom Pseudomonadati; phylum Bacteroidota; class Cytophagia; order Cytophagales; family Spirosomataceae; genus Fibrella; species uncultured Fibrella sp. The sequence continues at coordinate 672,369 of NZ_CAXUEC010000001.1, forward strand.
AACGATTTGCAGCAGCTCATTAAAGAGACGCAGGCCCGGATGGAACGCGCCGCCAAAGACCTCGACTTCCTGGAAGCCGCCCGCCTCCGCGACGAGCTATTCCAACTCCGTGACAAACTGAAGGCGGAGACGGTGTAGATTTAGCGTCATTAAGTGGTCATTACGCTTCGCTGTCATTAATGGTCATTCCTTGCGAATAAATCAATGACCATTAATAACAGCGAAGCGTAATGACCACTTAATGACAAGCACCATGTTTACCGACGAATACTTCATGGAGATGGCCCTTGCGCTGGCTGAAGATGCGGCTGAGGCAGGTGAGATTCCGGTAGGGGCACTGGTAGTTTGTCAGAACCGTATTATCGGAAAAGGACGCAACCAAACTGAACAACTCAACGATGTGACGGCTCACGCCGAGATGATGGCGATTACAGCCGCTACACAGACACTTGGTGGCAAATACCTGACAAACTGTACGATGTATGTAACGCTTGAGCCATGTGTAATGTGTGCGGGTGCTATTTTCTGGGCGCAGCTAGGTCGGCTGGTTATTGGTGCTGATGATCCAAAACGAGGCTATTCGCGACTAAATCCGTCGCCGATGCACCCGAAAACGCGCATCGAAACCGGCGTTTTAGCTCAGGAAAGCCGGGCGTTGATCACGAACTTTTTCGGGCGGCTAAGAACATAAAGCAAAAGCACGGTGTTAGACCGGGTGAATTAAACCTTAAACACAGACATGGCTTTCGTACTAGATCCACTGCCTTATTCGAGCGATGCGCTTGAACCAAACATAGACAAGCAGACCATGGAAATTCACCATGGTAAACACCATAACGCTTACGTAACGAACCTGAACAACGCCGTAGCAGGCAGCGACATGGAGAACCTGTCGATCGATGAACTGGTCGCCAACGTAAGCAAATACCCGGTGGCTGTTCGCAACAATGGCGGAGGACACTTCAACCATACCTTCTTCTGGAATATTCTGTCGGCGAACGGCGGTGGTCAGCCTTCGGGTGATCTGGCTACGGCGATTGACCAGAAATTCGGCTCGTTCGATACCTTCAAAGAAGAGTTTACGAAAGCTGCAACAACACGTTTCGGCTCAGGATGGGCCTGGTTGATCGTGACAGCCGATGGTGAGCTGGCCGTTACCTCGACGCCAAACCAGGATAACCCGTTGATGGATGTTACTGAGCAAAAAGGGACGCCAATCATCGGCCTTGACGTTTGGGAGCACGCATATTATCTCAAATACCAAAACCGCCGTCCCGACTACATCGCTGCGTTCTGGAATGTAGTTGACTGGAGCGCTGCCGAGGCTCGTTACCAACAAGCGAAAGCAGCGTAACTAGTTAAGAGATAAGAGTTAAGAATTAAGGGTGAAATTTTGTGCGAAAAACGCGGCTGAAGGCACTCTTAATTCTCAATTCTTAATTACCTTTGCATTCTCAAATTAAATGGTGCGCGTAGCTCAGTCGGTTAGAGCGCTGGTTTGTGGTGCCGGAGGTCGTGGGTTCGAGACCCATCGTGCACCCCTCATTTGAAGTCCTGACAGGAGTGTCAGGACTTTTTTTTGGTCTAAACTTCCGTTTTTGCTCGTACCTTACTACCAACAGCACTCAGCAGCATGGTCGATTTTCCTGTACCCCGCCACGATAAGATCATTCGTACCATCCTGGTTCTGGCTTATATAGCTGGTTTGATTGGTTTACAGATACCCGCCGTAGCTCCGCTTTTTAAACAGCTTACGGCGCTTAACCTGCTGGGTACGTTGGCAGCATTGCTCTGGTATCATACCGACTGGCGGCCTGCCTTCACGTTTTATATCGCTCTGGCCGTTCTAACGGGATACTTTGTTGAATTGCTCGGCGTACGCACTGGATACGTCTTTGGCGGACCTTATGCGTATGGGGCGGGTCTAGGGCCTAAGCTCTTCGATATTCCACCCATTATTGGTGCCAACTGGCTGTTGCTGACTTATTGTTTCGGTTCGGTTTTTGATCGATTCTCATGGCCTATTTACCTGAAAACGGCTATTGCTGCGGCTGGCATGGTAGCGCTGGACTTAATGGTTGAGCCCGTGGCCATCCGGCTTGACTTCTGGACTTGGTTTGGCCATACTATTCCCATTCAGAATTATTTGGGGTGGTGGCTGGTATCGGTTGCTTTGCTCAGCATCTGGTACGGCTTGCCTTTTCGGAAGGAGAATAGACTTTCCCTATTGATAATCAGTCTACAGGTGTTCTTCTTTGTTGGCCATCAACTGCTGTACAGGCTAGCCATTAGCTAAACAATTAATAGTTATATGGGGTTATTTAATAATATTTCCAATCGTGTTATTGGATTTTACATTGGAAAGTTGCAAAGCGACAAGTAGGTGCTTAGTTTAGACGTTGCGTTTATCTGTTCACTAGTAGAATGGGCTTATTTAGCTTGCTTTCACAGCTTCCAATATCAGCACCAACTTGTAATCTGATCATCCCATGAGTAACTACTCGATTAAAGATTTAGAGCAACTTTCCGGCATAAAGGCCCATACGTTGCGGATCTGGGAGCATCGTTATAATATTATTCAGCCCAAACGGACAGATACGAACATTCGCACTTATGATGATCAGGATCTGAAACTGGTGTTGAACATTTCGTTATTGAAAGATCACGGGTATAAAATCTCTGAAATCTCCAAGCTTACCGTTGAGGAGATGTACCAGGAAGTGATCAAGATTTCGGATCGGCAACTGAATTACCCCGACCAAATACATGCGTTGACGATCTCCATGATCGATCTGGACGAAGATCGGTTTGAGAAGATCATCAGCACGAACATTCTGCAATTTGGCTTCGAGAACACGATGATTCATATCATCTACCCGTTTCTCAGCCGCATAGGTACGTTGTGGGTCACGGGGTCGATCGGTCCGGCCCAGGAACACTTTATCACCAATTTGATTCGCCAGAAGCTAATCGTAGCCATCGACGGGCAAGTGAGTAAGCAGGGGCCTAATGGTAAGAAATACATGCTGTTTCTGCCTGAAGGCGAGATGCATGAAATCAGTTTGTTGTTTGCCAACTACATTATCCGGGCGCGGTACAACAAGGTCGTTTATCTGGGACAAAATCTGCCCTTTAATGAACTGGTGTTTGCTTATAACGTCCACAAACCGGATTATATCTTCTCAGCGATTACGTCAGTACCGTCAAACAGTGAAGCGCAGGCGTATGTCACTAAGCTAGGTGCCCAGTTTCCTGAGGCACATTTATTACTCACAGGTTATCAGATGGTTGGCCAGGACATACAGATGCCGGAAAACGGTACAATCGTCAACAATATCGATGATTTGATTCGGGTTGCAAGCACGTAGAAAGGAGTCACTGTGGTACGCTGTTGCCGGTAATGAAGCATCCCGGCCTGCTGGAGAAATAGACCCAGCTAACAAAAACACGCTAGTCTAGCCGCAATAACCGCTTTACCACAACTCCGCTCTCTGTTTCCACCCGTAACAGATACAACCCATTCATAGTTGGCAGTTGTACCCGTATAGGTACCATCTTTGGAAAAAGCAGGGTAGTCCATTGTCGAATTACTTTACCCGATGCATCGGTCAGCATAAAAGTAACTGCCTGCTTCGACGGCAGGTCGACTACGACTTGGCACTCGCTGGTGGTTGGGTTCGGATATACAGATACCTGACTGTCGCTAAAAGGGCTAAGTGCCTCGGTACCAAGTAGCAGACTAATAACAATGTTTACGGCAGGCGAAGTAGTTACGCGACCGTTGAGGGAGACGACAACCGCGTAGCTTCCCGATGATGAAGCGGTGTAAGTCGGACTGGCAGCACCGGGGATGACGTTGCCATTCAGGAGCCACTGATAAGTAGCCCCTGCATCGGCCCCGCCCGTCAGGCCAGTATTGGCCGAAAGAGTTATGGCTAATGTAGCGGTAGCTCCGCCAGGGGGGAGCGTGATTGTAGGCGTGGCACAGGTCCCAGACGAAACCGTGACCGCTGATGAGGTTACACCACAACCCTTTGCATCTGTAACACTGACGACGTAGCTACCAGGCGTGGCGGTTGTGAGCGACGCTGTACCGCTGGCGACAAGCGTGGCCCCCTGCCGCCATTGGTAGGCATAAGCCCCTGTTCCGCCAGTGGCCGTGGCTGTAAGCGTAGCGGACTGTCCCGTACAGATAGACTGTCCACCGCTTACGACAACAGACGGGCTGGGCGATGCAACGACGGTCAGGGTTGCCATTGTTGACGAACAGGCATCTGTCACCGATAAAGAATAGGTTCCTCCGCTGGCAATGCTGAGCGAGGCCGCGTTGTTGCCTACTACCGCGCCGTTCTGTTTCCAGACATATGTGAACGGCCCGGTTCCGTTAGCCAAAGCAGCGTTCAGCATACCCGTTTGCCCGCTACAGAGTGTAGTAGAGCCGGTAATTGTAACAGAAAGAGGTTTGGGAGCGCCGTTGAAAAACAGGTAAGGAGAGCTGCCTGTACATTGATTAGCTGATGTGACATAGACCTGATAATAGAAGTTGGTAGCTGTTGTTGAAAATACCGGTGCTGTTGAGGCACTTGCACCGTTTATAACCCAATTGTACGAATAGGGAGCAGTGCCTCCTTTGACAATGGCAGTTAATGCTGTGGGTTTACCAGTACAGTTTACCAACCCTTCGTCTATTAGTACTGTTGGGCTTTCAAGAGCTGTCAACGTAATGCTGGCGACCGAAGCTGGCGAGCAGGCATCTGTGATTGTTAGCGAATAGGTGCCCCCGGTAGATGTATTCAGTGAGGCTGATGTAGTGCTTATGGGTGAATTATCTTTTGCCCACCGATATTGATAAGGCGAAGTTCCATTAGCCGGGTTAGCCATGAGAGTTGTTCCCGCACTACTACAAAATGATAATGCCTGCGTCGAAGTAATGCTAGCTGTCAGACTACAACCGTTTGCTTTTGTAACTGGGCTATACACCCAAACTTCTTCGTTGTTCGTGGTGGAAGAATTACGGATAGAAAAAAAAATTTTATCTGCGGATGCTGCCAAATAGTTTAAACCAAGGCCGGAACTAACTGAAAATGAAGTGGATTGTGTATTCGCTATTGTGCCGTCAGTTCGATACATATCAGATACTATAGGGGCTGTTCCGACCGAAGGCCTGGCACTTAGAAAATAGGCATTGTCACCAATGATACCAGTACCCATAGAATAGTCTATATTTTTAAGCATAAATGTCCCTGTAGCTGTCCCATCAGAAATCCATGGGTTGACATTCCCATTGGAGGAAGTTTTTCCAGCGAAAAGAAATTTATTTTTTAACGACGTTGCTATATTATAATAGACTGATATAGCATTAGTACCTGTAAATGAATTGATTAACGTTGGTACGATGGCGGAATTGTTAAAAAATAGTAGATCGATACCATCGTCTTTACCTCCTAGTTTTCTATTTTTTTGGACGAACGTCTTTTCTCCGGCAGCGCCAACTAAATAGTATGTTTCGGTTACGCTCACTCCCTGAACGAGTTGAGTAGTGGAGCCTGCCCGATAGCCCAGCCGCCATATGTCTTCATTATTGCCGAGGTAAATAGCATCTTTCTGAACTTGGATATACTGAATATTAGCCGCTCGTAAACCGCTCCTTTCAGTGGGTAAAGGTGCAATTTTTTTTGTGCCATTTACGCTCCCATCAGTCCTGTATACCCCTCCGCCGTAATCATTGATGGCGAAATAATCCTTGTATGTACTAGCGTTGCCAATATTGAATATAAGCAAGCTGTCTGTACTACGCATCGCAGTAACCAGACCAATAGTTGTACTAATTAATTTAGTGCCGACATCTGTGCCATCAGTACGCCAAAGGTGAGGTGCGAAATTGGAAATTTTATTAGTTCCGACGGTTGTATCAGTAGCAGCAAAAAATAGAAGGGAATTGCCGAGAACAGCCATTGCTGTTATCGTGCCAGTTGGGGGTCCAGTTGGTGTTTTTACGGGTACTGTCCCTGTAGCTGTCCCATCCGTTTTCCAGAGTTTAGCCGTGCCATCGCTTGCGTTGACCCTAAAATAAATAAGGTTGCCAACAGCTAGCATTGACTCAGTAGTATTTCCTGGCGAACTGGCTAAAGGACCCGGTAATGTCATTAGTTTCTGAGTGCCGGCCACAGTACCATCCGTCTTCATCAGATCACTTCCTGAGACGAAAAACGATTTGCCGTCATTAGTTACCGCAAAGCCTGCGGTAGCGCCGTAAGGCTGAGTTCCTGTATGAATTCGGATCCCGGTTTGTGCATATGATACCGTAGATGATATAGCTAGTGCTACAACTAGTAGAAGTTGACCTTTCATAGTGTTGGAAGTATGGGCTTAATTGCCGGTTAACTGATACTGGTTCAGGCTGTTGCCCGTTTTGGGGCTGGCCGTAGTGCGGGTGATGTCGAGGGACATGCCAGTGGCCGAGTTGATCGTAAACTCGATGGTGCCGCCCGTGCCGGTGGGTTCAGGTTGCAGAGCGCTCAGTATCAGCTTGGTTTCGCCCTGTATTACATACGTACCCACAAAGGTATTTCCATCGAAATCAGTGAGCTTCACCGCAGGCGGAGTGCTTAGATCGAGCCGGAAAACGTTGTAGTTACGAATGTTGGCGGTGGCTCCTTTGGTAAATACGAGTGTACTATTCTCTCGCACAGCCTGCGCTGTCCAGGTACGTTTGATTCGGTCTGAGAGTGGATCTATTTTTTCTTTGCTACAGCCGTTGACAGCGTACCAGGCCATAGCAAACAGAGCAAGGTATAGTGTTGCCAGACCCAGCCGCGTTAAGGCAGCCTGGATAAGGTCACGAAGAGGCGGGTGCTCAGTCATGGAAAAGATGATGTGGATAGATGCGTTGGTTAACTCTTAACGCAAAGGTTGATCCTCACCCACTGGCGATCAATACCCCCAAACGGGGATTTTTCAGCCTGTTCTCTACCCTATAACCAGGATTTTAGACTACGGTAGTTGCTGGTAATCACCCCGTTCGTACTTTGAGGCAATGCTACCCCCATCAGGTATGAAACTTCGTTACAGTCTGTTGCTTGTCTGGCTACCCGGTGTACTGCTTGCTCAGTCGTTGCCAATACGCATAGATGCCACAGGTGGTTCTGCCTCAATCGATGGGCGGCAGGTAGAGGTTCTGGCCGACCCGGAGCATCGGATCGGGTGGGCCGATGTAAGACGTGACGTTTATAGCGCCCGTTTTAAACCGTCTCCGGTAGCCAATCTGAACTTTGGTTTCTCAACGGCCGACTACTGGGCACGCCTTAGCTTGCGGGTAAACGACCCAAACACACCGCACGTACTCGATATTGGGTTCACCAACTATACGCTCATTGAACTGTATTCGGTAGACAGCGCGGGGCGAGTAAACATAAGCCGCGTGGGGGACGGCCTAAAGGGCCCCAATCGACGTGAGTTCCCATTTTATACGTTTGGTATCCGTCTACCGTCAGATCAATATCAAACGCTTTACCTGCACCTGGTTAGTCATTACGGTCAGCAATATTTTCCATTAACGGTCTGGACTGAAAAGGCTTACGTAGAAGCCGGTTCGAGCATGTCTTTGTTATGGGGCGGGTTTTATGGCATACTGCTCATCGTCTTGTGCTACCATGCTTTTATATACGCGTTCACGCGCGAACGGAGTTACTTGTTACTGTGTGGTTATCTGGTAGCCTATATAGCCTATGAATGCTGTCGAAGTTACAACAGACTGCCTGATATCGAAAATTCGATACTGACGAGTGGCGTAGACCCGCAGGCAGTGGTGACGATATTTCCAGTACCAATTATTCTGTTTATGTTGTTTTATGACTATAGCCTTCGTATAACGCAGTATTTTAAGTGGTTCCGGTGGTTAATCGTTGCCACAGCAGGTTGGTGTTTATGCTGCGTTACGCTGGCTCATATATACCCGGTTACACAATTGTCAATTAACAGGCTGGCAGCGTGGGAAGGAATCCCGGTTGGCCTCATTATGATTGCTGTTTCCACTGCACTTTGGATTAAAGGGGTGCGCATAGCCCGGTTTTACGCGTTAGCCAGTATGGCTACAGCCGGTGGTGCCATTCTGATGATGATGCAACGGGCAGGCTTCATTGGTTCCGAAACCCTGCTGGTCAAGTTTGGGTTTAATATAGGTTCGCTGCTTGAGTTTATTCTGCTTACGCTGGGCGTGGCTGATCGCTTCCGCGAAGAACGAAAACGACAACGGGCCGACGAACTGGAGCGGGTCCGGCAGGAAACTCAGCGGGAGGCTGAACACCAGTTAGCCATCAAACAGGAACGGGAGCGCATGTCGATTGAACTCCACAATGACATTGGCAACTCGCTGATGAGTGCCCGGCTGATGCTCAACCGCCTGGATACCCATATGCTTTCGCCTACCGAACAAACTGTTTATCAGCAGCTAACGGTAACGATGGCCGATACTTATGACAGACTTCGGGACATTGCCCATGGGCTGAACGCCCAGAAGTTTGTGCGCATCGGGCTGGTGGCTGAATTGCATAAACTGATCAATGTGCTCAATACTACCGACCGGGTTCAGTTTGATCTGCTGGTAAGTCGAGAGGCCGATCATCTTCCCCCGGCGCTTCAGGCTACCTTGTATAGCTTTGCCACCGAACTAACACAAAATGTACTACGCCATGCCGAAGCCGAGCATGCGCATCTCCGGGTGGCGGTCGATAAAACGAGTATCCGGCTGAGTGTGCGTGACGATGGAAAAGGCCTGTCCGAAATGAGTGCGCCAACAGGACAGGGCATACGATCAGTACAGCAACAGGCGGGTATGCTAGGCGGTAGTTTCGTGCTAAAACCCCTGGCCACTGGCGGTACGTCGGCCGTTATTGTGCTACCACTGGCCGGGCCGGTCAGGTAATGGATCAACGGTGAACCCGTACCGATTAGCGACATTAGCCAGGGCGATGGCATTTTTGACGTTCAACTTCTTCATCAGGTTTTTACGGTGTGTTTCGACTGTTCCGACAGAGATAAATAATTTTTCGGCAATCTCCTGATTCTCATACTCATTGGCAACCAGCGTAAGTATCTTAAGCTCCTGCTTGGTTAATACGGGCAAATCAGTAGCGGGGCTTTTAAGTGAACCTGTTTTAGAAACAAGAATGGTCAGCAATCGCGGTGACAGATAAACCTCATCATCCTGAACAATGCGATAAATTGCTTTTAACAGTTCAGGCGATAGACAATCTTTAGGGAGATATCCCCGCGCTCCGGCCTGGAGTGCCATCCGAATAGAGTCAGGTGTTTCATCTACCGACAGAATCAGCATTGGTATGGCAAAACCGTCGGCCTGTAACTGAGTTAGTAACTGTACACCATTTTGGCCATCTTCCAGCCACAAATCACAGATTATCAGGTCTGCCGTCATACCTGCCTGGAGGGCCTTTAAGACTTGCTGCCCGGATGAGAAGACGCCAGTAATTACAATACCAGCGTTGCCCAGGATCGCTTCAACGCCCTCGGCCATCAGCCGATGATTCTCCACCAGAATAATTCGCATTGGCTGAGATGCTGGTTTGCTGTTCATTGTTGACCGAAGGGGTTGACGATTATTGCTAAAGTTCAACAAACAAAAAAAGCCTTCCAAATCGTTGGAAGGCTTTTTGTACTACGGAAACTTAAACTTTGATTTCTACATCGACACCGCTGGGTAGTTCGAGTTTCATCAGTGCGTCAACCGTTTTAGAACTGGTCGAATAAATATCAACCAAACGCTTGTAGGTGCAAAGCTGGAATTGCTCGCGCGCCTTCTTGTTCACGTGTGGTGAACGTAGAACCGTGTAAATCTCTTTGTCGGTAGGCAGTGGAATTGGGCCACTTACCATAGCGCCGGTCGATTTAACGGCCTTTACAATTTTTTCAGCCGACTTGTCAACCAGCATGTGGTCGAACGACTTCAGTTTAATGCGAATCTTCTGATTCATAAAAAGCGGTTCGTTTAGTTAATTAAGCCCCAGCCGAAAGAACCATTTACTCCGGAGAGGGAAGGTTTTAAGAAGTCCTCTGTCTTCAGTCCACAGTCTTCTGTTGCGCTGCTGAGGAGCGAAGCAACAGAAGACTGTGGACTGAAGACAGAGGACAGTTTTTTATGACAGGCCGCCTTTCTCTTTCTTCACAACTCCCTCGGCGATGTTATTCGGCACGATTTCGTAGTGAGCGAAGGTTAAGTTGGCCGTGGCACGACCCGATGACATCGTACGGAGTTCAGTGATATAACCGAACAGTTCCGACAGCGGCACATCAGCTTTGATCACCTGCGAACCAGCGCGGGTGTCCATACCTTTCATGATACCCCGGCGACGGTTCAAGTCACCCGTGATCGGACCAGTATATTCTTCTGGCGTCAGCACCTCAACGGCCATGATCGGTTCGAGCAGTTTCGGACCAGCCTGACGAGCCGACTCACGGAAGCCCATCCGTGCAGCTAACTCAAACGACAGTGAGTCTGAGTCAACGTCGTGGAATGAACCGTGGAATAACCGAACTTTCATTGAATCGACAGGGTAGCCCGCCAACGGACCCGTTGACATGGCTTCTGCAAACCCTTTCTGAATAGCCGGAATGAATTCGCGCGGAATAACACCACCAACGATCGCATTGTCGAACTGGAGACCAGCTTTAACGGTGCCATCTTCTTCTGGGTCACGTGGCATCAGTTCAAACACGATGTCGGCAAATTTACCGCGACCACCCGTTTGCTTCTTGTATACCTCGCGGTGTTCAACCTTCTTGGTGATCGTCTCTTTGTAGGCTACCTGAGGCGCACCCTGGTTCACTTCAACCTTGAACTCACGACGCATCCGGTCGATGATAATTTCCAGGTGAAGCTCGCCCATACCACGAATGATGGTTTGGCCAGTTTCTTCGTTCGACTCAACTTTAAGGGTTGGGTCTTCTTCAATCAGTTTACCAATGGCTTTCGAGAAGTTGTCCTGATCGGCGGTCTTCTTAGGCTCAATGGCGTACCCAATAACGGGGTCAGGGAAGACCATCGACTCAAGAACGATTGGGTTCTTTTCGTCTGACAGCGTATCGCCTGTTTTGATGTCTTTGAAACCAACTACGGCCCCAATATCACCCGCCTCAAGACGGTCGATCTGGTTCTGTTTGTTGGCGTGCATCTGGAAGATACGTGAAATACGCTCTTTGTTGCCCGACCGGTTATTGAGGATATACGAACCTGACTCCAGCACACCCGAGTATGAACGGATGAAGCACAGACGGCCAACGTAAGGGTCGGTCGCAATTTTGAACGCCAGGGCCGAGAATGGCTCAGTCGTTGATGGCTTGCGCGACACCTCGGCACCTGTATCCGGGTTGGTACCAATGATGCTCTCTTTGTCCATCGGCGATGGCAGCAGGGCCATCACATAATCGAGCATCGTTTGTACACCTTTGTTCTTGAACGATGAACCGCAAAGCATCGGCACGATCTTCATGCTGATCGTTGCTTTACGCAACGCCGCCAGAATTTCGTCTTCCGAAATCGACGCAGGATCTTCGAAGTATTTCTCCATCAGCGAGTCGTCGAATTCGGCAACTGCTTCCAGAAGTTTTTCCCGCCATTCGGTTGCTTCGTCCAGCATATCGGCTGGAATCGGCACCTCACGGAAGGTCATACCTTTATCATCTTCGTTCCACTCGATGCCCCGGAAGTTAACCAGGTCAACCACACCACGGAATGTATCTTCTTCGCCGATTGGCAACTGAAGAGGCACCGCGTAGCTACCCAGCATTTCCTTCACCTGCTTACACACGTTCAGGAAGTCGGCGCCAGAGCGGTCCATTTTGTTTACGAAGCCAAGACGGGCAACGTTGTAGTTGTTGGCCAAACGCCAGTTCGTTTCCGACTGAGGTTCTACACCATCAACGGCACTGAAAAGGAACACCAGACCGTCCAACACACGCAGTGACCGGTTCACCTCAACGGTGAAGTCAACGTGACCTGGGGTATCGATGATGTTGATGTGGTATTTCTGGTCGCGGTAGGTCCAGTCAACGGTAGTGGCAGCCGAGGTGATCGTGATACCACGCTCCTGCTCCTGCTCCATCCAGTCCATTGTGGCAGCTCCATCGTGAACCTCACCGATCTTGTGACTTACCCCGGCGTAATAGAGAATACGTTCGGTAGTAGTCGTTTTGCCTGCGTCGATGTGGGCAGCGATACCGATGTTTCTCGTCAATAATAAATCGCGAGCCATTAGCTTGTTATACAGAAAGTTATGTAATTCTAAAACGGTGGAAAGAAGACAGCCAACGAAAACCGGCTGGTCTTTCATGAATCAGGTCGCAAAATTACTGACTTCCAGCGGTAAAGTCAAGCTATATGATAAAGGATTGGTAACTACGACAGTAAACCCGACATACTGGGCAACAGGGGCGATTGCTTATCGCGGTAGATGGCCTGATACCGCATGGGGGTGGTGCCCGTTTGCTGCTTGAACTGCCGGTGGAAGTGCGAAATATTATTGAAGCCGCACTCAAACCCAACCTGGCTGACGCTCATGTCTGCCTGCGTGAGCAGCTTGCGCGCATGGCTGATCCGCAGTTCGTTCAGGTACTCGACAAAAGACTTGCCGGTCCGTTTCCGGAAATACCGACAAAAAGCCGCCGGGGCCATACCAGCTACCGAAGCGATCTGCTCAATCCTGATTTCTTTACGAAAATGCTTTAACACAAACTCCAGCACACGTTTCATACGCTCGGTCTCCGCCTCACTGGCTGTGAGCTGGTAACTGTCTGACGCCAGCAGAATAGCCTCCCGATCGGTCGATAGCTCATTCAGGATACTCAGTAGTTCGAGTACCTGCGCCATACCGTCGAGGTGCGGCAGTTGGATGAGCCGGGATGCTAATCGAGCCACCGTGTTGGGGCTAAAGCACAGCCCATAACGCGACCGTTGGAGCAGTTGACGAATGGCACCAGACTCGGGCAAGACGCTCAGCAGGTTTTCGTCCAGGGTTGCCGGGAACTGGACAACAATCGCTTCGGCCGGTAGCTCGTCGTAACGATCATCGTCGTTCCGCCAGAAATGTGGGAGGTTCGGTCCAATCAAAACCAAGTCACCAACGTCGAAATTCGTAACGTGATCACCTACAAATCGCTTTCCATTGCTTTCCAGAATATAGGTAAGTTCATACTCTGGATGGTAATGCCAAAGTGCGCCAAAAGCCGTAAGACGGATATGTTTTACAAGCAGCGAGTGTTCCTGGTCGATATTTACCTTTTCGTAGAGCGCTTTCACGGACTGTTACATTTTGACTGCTGAGGACTTAAAACTTAGTAAAAGTAGTTAGGATTTTACATAAAAGTAGTCATTTACTAGCTATGTGGGATAAGCTGGCTTATTTTTTGGCAGGATAAATGAGCTAAAAGGCTTCCTTTTTAAGGCTGTACAGGCCTGCAGTTATTATCCTGAACCGCTTTTGCTACCCACTTTCGGGACTGCTGCGGAAAAGGGACTATTTTTCGGGCAAAACGCGTTACTCCCGTAACCTATAAGTTGCACCTACATTGTATGAATCGGTTTATTGCCCCGCTGGGCCTGTTGCTTTGCCTGTTTACCGCCGTTACAACCAGCTTCGGCCAGTTCGGCCAGAGTGGTATTCAAAAACCCGCTACTTTCTCCTACAGCGTTTCGCCCACAAAAGCTAAAGTGGGGGATATAGTAGAGCTTCGGATTACGATCAATGCCAAAGAAGGATGGCATGCCTACGCGGCCAAGACCAACCCGAAAATAGACGGAGGGCCATTGCCAACAGCGCTGACACTGACGAAGAACAAAACGTTTGACCTGGTTGGCGGGCTGGTGTCGGTAGGCTATGAGACCAAATACAGCGATATTTGGGAAGGCGACGAGTACATTATGCCCAACCCGGCACTGTTTACCCAGAAAATCAAGCTGCTGGCCGCTAAGCCCATTCTGGCCGGCACAATCGAGGGTTCAATCTGTAAAGAGAACTGTGTTCCCTTTAATGAGGACTTCGATATTTCGGCTAAGTTAACGGTCGCCGCTGCCGCACCGGAAAGCCAGACCACTGCCACGGCGAGCGCACCCACCAGCACAACGATTGTTGCCGCAACGAACGTACCTGAGTCAACCTCTACTGTGGCTGAAGTGGCAGTCGATACGGTGGTGGCGTCAGGTACGTTGGCCGCACCGATTGTTGATGAAGTAGACCCGCTGGCGACATCCGGCGAACAAGGGTCAACGTCATTATGGGGTTTCGCGCTGGCTGCATTTCTTTCGGGCTTGGCGGCCCTGCTAACGCCCTGCGTGTTCCCGATCATTCCGATGACGGTCAGCTTTTTTACGCACCAGAAAGGTGGCTGGTGGAAAGCGTTGCTCTATGGCGCGTCGATTATTGCAATATACGTTCTGATTGGTACGCTGGTGTCGCGCATCAACGGCCCGGCGTTTGCCAATTTCCTCAGCACGCACTGGATTCCTAACCTGCTGTTCTTTGCTGTGTTCTTCACCTTCGGCCTGTCATTTCTGGGTCTGTTTGAGATTACGCTGCCTAGTTCGATCGTTAACAAAGCCGACGCCGCTTCGGAGCGGGGTGGACTGGCCGGCATCTTCTTTATGGCCTTCACGCTGGTGCTGGTTTCGTTTTCCTGCACCGGACCTATTGTTGGTAGCCTGCTGGTGGCTTCGGCGGGGGGCGCAGTGATCAAGCCAATTATTGGCATGGCGGCGTTCTCATCCGCGTTTGCCATTCCCTTTACGCTGTTCGCCCTGTTTCCGCAGTGGCTCCAGAAACTCCCAAAATCAGGCGGCTGGCTGAACTCAGTGAAGGTGGTGCTTGGTTTCCTGGAACTGGCACTGGCCTTGAAATTCCTGAGTATTGCCGATCAGGTCTATCACTGGAACCTGCTCGACCGCGAGGTATATCTGTCGTTCTGGATTGTTATCTTCAGCCTGATCGGATTTTATCTGCTGGGCAAAATCCGGCTACCTCACGACAGCGACGAGATGATGGTGATCGATAACCCAGCGACGGGAACGATGCGCTTTCCGATTCCGAATGCAAAGGTCAGCGTGTTCCGCATGCTATTGGCCATCATCACGTTTACGTTTGTGGTTTATATGGTGCCGGGTTTGTGGGGCGCACCGCTAAAAGCACTGGCTGGTTACTTGCCGCCCGAAACAACGCAGGATTTTAATCTGCACAGGGCCGGGGGCATCGGGCAGGGCACGCCAGCAAATCAACGCATGGTCAGACACGGAAACCTCTTCAAGATGCCGCACGGTCTTCCCGGCTTTTTTGATTATAAGGAGGCGCTGGCCTATAGCAAGACAGTAAACAAACCGGTGTTTATCGACTTTACCGGTCACGGTTGTGTGAACTGTCGCGAAATGGAGCAGCGTGTCTGGGTTGATCCAGCTATTCTAGCCCGTTTACAGAACGACTACGTAGTGGTGGCGTTGTACGTCGATGATAAAACCGAGTTGCCTGAAGGCGAATGGTATACGTCGAGCTATGATCAGAAGCAGAAGAAAACGATCGGTGCGCAGAACGGCGATTTGCAGATTACGCGCTACGGCAACAACGCCCAACCCCACTATTGCCTCGTCGATAGCGACGGTAAACTGCTGGTGAGGCCCATCAACTACGACCTGAACGTTGAGAAGTTCGGCCAGTTTCTGGACTCGGGAAAGGTAGCTTTTGCCCGCAAGTAAGGATCATAAGGCAATACTGAGTTCAAAGCGGCCAGACAATCGTAAACAGCGCGCTTTGCGTATGTTTGTTGTTAGCCAACCCAATGCAGGAGTAATCCTTGATCAACGCGACCGCCATACTCATTTTTGCTCAGCCCGTTTCCATCGACGTGGTTCGCAAACGTGTCGCCACCCAGCCGTTACTTACTCGTCGGATACTGGAGCGGTTGAATGAACGTACCCGGCAAACGGCCGAAGCTACGGCAATGCCGGTCATTCATTCGGCCACGTTGATCAAATGCGCTGGTACATTCGGTGAACAGTTCGATCGCGCCTGTCGGGCCGCGTTTGCACTTGGCTTTGAGCGGCTACTAGTGATCGGGAACGACTGCCCCGCGCTTACATCAATTCACCTGCTACACGCTGCCGACCAGTTACAACAAGCTTCTGTAGTAATTGGCCCCGACCAACGCGGGGGCCTCTACCTGCTTGGTATAACACGGGCTTCATTCGAGGTGCTGGTGCCCGGCACTTTACCCTGGCAAACCTGCCAACTGGCACGGGCCGTGCGCCAGCTGCTTGTGAACCTGCCGGTTGTGGTAATGCCCCGGCTGGGCGATGTAAACAAGCTGGTTGATTTGTACCAGTATCAGTCAGGTACGTTAGCCGTCACTTTATTCATTGCCCAACTACTACTGTTGGACGTTGGTGAACCAATGCGGTCAACAAATCAGCAGTTGGCCCAACCCACTGACGTTTACCCGGGAACCCGTTTTCTGCGCGGACCCCCTATCGCTGGCATATCAGTACTCGCTGCGTAATCCTCTTCATTTTCTGGCATACACATGCACAAAGCCTGGCTGCTCTGACGGGTCGGTATTGCCTTCTTTTTATATTTAACAACTATCTGATTATGAGAAAGTGGTTTACCCAATTAGTATTTATTGCCAGCCATTGCCTGATCGGTGCGGCTCATGCCCAAACGACTCCGGGTGGAGCACAACTTGAGGTAAGTGTGACCGATCTGCTGCTACGTCGGCCAGTTACAAATACCGTAGTTTACCTGCAAAACAGCACGACTAAAACGCTTGACTCGGCCCGTACAAATGGTGAAGGGAAAGCGCAATTTAGTGCTGTGTCGCCCCTAAGCCGATACCGGGTTTTTACCCGCCCCAGCGTAACCTACACCGATGATGAAACGGCCGACGTGGCCATCAAACCCAATGGCCTTACTACCGTAACGCTCCAGCTACCCCTGCGCCGCGAGAGTACGCTCGAAGAAGTGGTGATCAACGACCGGCGGCTGGCCCGACTCAATACGCAGAACGCCGAAGTGTCGGCTCTGGTCTCGAAACGCGAATTGCAAAATTTGCCGCTCGAAGGCCGTGATATTACTCGTGCGCTGTACCGCCTGCCCAACCTGACGTTGGCCACGCAGGGATACGCCGAAGCGCCCAACGTGGCTATCAACGGCCTGAACGGTATTTACACCAACTACCTGATTGATGGTATGGATAACAACGAGCGGTTTTTGGGCAACATGAAGTTCAATACGCCGGTGGGATTTGCGGAGGGTATCACGGTCTACACCAACAACTACTCGGTGGAGTTTGGCAACACCAGCAACGGGGTTATCAACGTGACTACCCGCTCCGGCTCCAATCAGTTGACGGGCGAGGCGTTTTATCTGACTCGCCCTGGTTCAATCATCGACAGCCCCTCGCGCTTTGCGACCTCCGATTTGTCGGGCAACGCGGTGAAAGACGGGTTTCAGCGGCAGCAGCTTGGCTTCGGGCTGGGTGGGGCACTCAAGCAGGATAAAACGTTTTTCTATATCAACGTAGAACAGACCTTCGACCGGAAAGACAACCGCCTCGTGGTACCATCACTGGGGGTAGATGAGGTGGTGACGGGCCGCAACCGCTTCTCCTACGTGTCGGGCAAGCTCGATCAGGTGTGGAGCAACCGGTTCAAAACCACGCTACGGGCCAACATTGGTAGTTTTGATATTGAGCGGCAGGGCGGCGGCCTCGAAGGAGGTATTCTGTTCCCCTCGGCCGCAGCGTCGCAGAAGAATCGGACGTACCTGATTTCGCTGAAAAATGCCTATGTCATTGGCAATGAAATCACGGGCGAAACAAACTACCAGCATTCACGCTTCCGCTGGAACTACCGCGAACCGGTGAACCCAACCAACCCGTCGGCGACGGTACGTGGGCCAAACGGTGTGCCCATTGCCACCATCGGTCAGAGCGGGGCGATCTTCGATGACATTGAAAACACCGATCAGATTCAGCAGAAATTTACCCTCCGCCGGGGTGATCATACGTTGAAAGCCGGGGCCGAATTCATCACGTCCGACTATGCCTTGCTGGGTGGAGCAAACCCCTACGGCACCTACGATGTGCAACTGACGCAGGCGCAACTCGACGCCCTGAAAGCCCGCAACATTGGCTCGGCCCTGAACGTGAACGACATTCCCCGCGACGTAACGGTACGTACCTACGACGTTGAACTGCGCCCCACTACGTTCGGTACGCGGCAGAACGTGTATAGCCTGTATGCCGAAGATCTTTGGGCAGTTCGACCAAACCTGAACCTGACGGTTGGGCTACGCTACGATTATGACAACCTGTCGAAAGGCGGAGGCGACAAGGGCGATTACAACAACATTGCACCCCGCTTGGCCTTCAATTATCAGTTGACTGAGAAAACGGTGATTCGGGGTGGTTATGGCATGTTTTACGACAAGATCAAGTACTCCGTTTACAGCGATAATCTGCAATTCAGCAACAACGGGGCCGATTTCAAGAAGGAATTGAATGAACTTAAGCGGCTTAATATTTTGCCCGGCTCGGCTGATCTGGACAAGATCACGTTTCCCGGCAACCTGAACGCCCGCTCTACCACGCCCGTAACGTACCTGAACGGCCCAACCTCTGACCAGCTTCAGGCCCGGCGCGACAAGCAATTCAGCAATAACTTCCGAATCATGAATCCTGATGGGTTCCAGAATCCATACTCGCATCAGTTTTCGTTGGGACTTCAGCATAAGCCCACGGCCAACACGCTGTTCTCGATCGACCTGGTGCACGTTGCAACCAATGATCTGTTCTACATCTATAACCTAAACGCCCCGGCGCCTTATCCGCTCACAAACGCCGCCGATGCCAAAGTAAGAACGGTAGCGCAGGCTGACCTGACCCGTCCTATTCCAATCCGGTCAGACAGCCGCGGTGCGTATGCGGTGGTGAACAGCAACGACACATTACGGGGTATTTCGCGGAATATCTTCGAGACGCGCACCGACGGTATTGCCCGCTACTGGGCCGCCAATTTTGTGTTCCAGAAACTCAAAGGGTCAGATAAGTACGCGTACCGCCTGGGCTACAACCTGTCGGTGATTCGTAGCAATACAACGGGAATCAACACGCGGGCGCAGGATTCCAATAATTACGATGCCGAATACGTATATGACGACAACGACCGGCGGCACGTATTCTCGGGCATTTTCTACTACTACCCACTCCGCAACCTGGTCATTACGCCCACGGTGCTGTTGCAAAGCGGTTTGCCCATTACCCGTGTAGCCGACGCTTCGAAGTTTGGCGGCGTTACTGACCTGAACGGCGACAGCGAAAGCTACAGTCTGCCTTCGGATATTCAGCCCGGCGAAACCCGTAACAATGACCGGCTACCCTGGGCCAAAACCGTTGATTTATCGGTGAAATACACCGTGATGTTCCTGGGTCGTCCCCGGCTCGAAGTCTCGGCTGATATCTATAATGTGCTGAATACCGAGAATATTTCGGGCTTCAACGTGGTGCGTGGCTCATCCAATCAGTTCCAGACGGGGCCGAGTGGGTCGGGCATTACCACGCGGTCGGCGGCTCCCCTCCGGCAGTTTCAGTTTGGATTACGGTATATTTTGTAGATAGCTAAACACAGAGGCGGTCCGCCTCTGTGTTTCATTAAAATGAAAAAAATCCTCCTTTTCCTCTTCCTCCCCACCCTGCTTTTTGCGCAGTCGAAGCCTCGTCGGGTGTGGTTCGATACCGACATTATGATTGGTCTGCCCGAACGGGCTCCGCGTGAGGTCGATGATGGCGTAACGCTGATTATGGCGCTTCGGCAGGCCGATAAGATCGAACTGGCGGGTATCAGCACCGTTACCTATGTGGATTACGGCTACGATGTGACGCAGAAAATTCTGGGCTGGTACAACAAGACAGGCAAAACTATTCCGGTTTACAAAGGCTCGGATAGTGGAAGCAACACAGGGGTTGAAACAGACGCGTCGCGGGCTATGGCAGCCGCACTGCGTCGGGAGAAGATGCCTATTCTGGCCCTGGGGCCAGTCACAAACGTGGCTACCGTGGTGAAGAATCACCCCGAATTAGCAGCTCAAATTGAGGAAGTAGTTGTCTGTGCCGGTCGTACTTCAGGCTTTCCATTTCGTCCGGGACTGGAGAAAGCGACCGTTGGTGATTACAATTTCGAGCGCGATACGCTGGCTTTCCGTGTGCTGTTCGACGCGGGAATCAAGGTCGTTCTGTCGGGATTTGAATGTAGCGCCTACCTACTTCTTGGCAAAACAGACATTGATTTTCTGGAAAAGTCCTCTTTTGACGGTGATCAGTGGTTATACGCCCAACTGCGCCCCTGGCAGGGACGGGCTCAATCGCTGTTTGGTGTTGAAGGTTTCATTCCCTACGATGTCACGCCCCTCGGGTACCTTACACATCCCGAGTATTTTAAATACTATCGTGATATTCCGGTGCAGATCAACATCAAACCCAACGACTCCACGATTGGATCATCGGTGAGTCGTCGGGAGAAGCCGTTTCTGGACGTTTCGTACGAGTACAAAAACACAAAGTGGCGGGCTTTGTATGCCTACAAAACCCTGCCCGGCTTTGAAGAAATCGTTATCGAGTCGCTGAAGAAATAGGGGGTAGCTTACCGGTAGGCGGGCTATTTAATTTCTCGATGGCGAGGAGCTGCTTCATCGTTTTTTCCATGCCGTCGGTTGAGCCATCGAGGAAGATGACGTTGCCTTTGCTGTTTTCGGCGAAATGCTTCACGGCTTCAGTCCAGATCGAGAACAGAATCAGCGAGGCGTCGAGGTCGGCTTCGTTCATCACCTTCGCCGATTCGGCCATGCCCTTGGCTACTTCTTCCCGGAAGAGGGCCACCCCCTGACCACGAAGTTGAGCCGCTGTTTTCTCCGCTTCGGCCGAAATCTTGATGGCGTTACCTTCGGCTTCGGCAGCTTTGGTTTTGGTGATCAGTAACGCTTGCCCTTCGTTTTCGGCGGCGGCTTTGAGGTTCGACGACGCCACAACCTGCGCCATCGACCGCATAATGACCTCATCAAACGCAATGTCGTTCAGTTGCAGGTCGGTGAGGTGGTAGCCCCAGCTTTCGAGCAGCGTATCAATCTGCGATTTAACGTGTTCGATGATTTCGGAGCGGAGAGCCAGAATCTCCGACTGCCGTTTGGTGGCCACAAAACTCCGGATCGAGCCTTCGATGGTGCGGATGAGCGCTTGCATGAACGAGGCTTCGTCGATGAACTTGAACGCCACATTCTTGATCGTCTCTTCGTCCTGATTCAGCACCGAATAGACCAGCATCGCCTTGAAATTGACGTTGGCCTGATCGGCGGTGATGGCCTGAAACGCCAGTTCGACCGACCGGTTCTGAATCGAGATCTTGCGATAAATGAGCTCGATAAACGGAATCTTGAAGTTTAATCCCGGCGTGAGTACACGGCTGTACTTCCCGAAAATAGTTACAACGGCCACCGTGCCCTGCTGCACAATGACGATGGAGAGAAACGCGATGAGCGCAATCAGAAAGAGAAGAAGCGGCGTAAAGAGCATGGTAGGGGTTTGATTATCAGAAAAGTAAACTTCGTACAAGATAATGAACCTGTGGATTTAAACTCTCTATTAAATATTGATCGGCTGTAGATATACTAGTCAGAAGAATAGCATCGTGCGGTGGCGGGTAAGGCTTATGAGCATTCTGAATACTGGAAAAGTCGTTGCGTAGCTCGGTTGGCTTCGCAGGGCTTTCTCATAAAAATTGGGTTGTATCTAAAATTTTTTGTGAGAAAGCTCGGTTGGCTTCATGAGTTGTGCCCTGCGATACGACGGGATAGAAGTTACCCAACATTCTGCCTTGCCAGGAAAAAGTAACGTTCAAAAAGATAGGTCAGACTCCTTAATACTTTAGTAAAACCTATAAATAAATATGATGGGTTTCCAGGTTATTATTTTGATAAGTTAATATAAAAACTGAAATTCTGTAAATAAAATAACGCGATTAGCTGTGAAAATTTAAAAATCGGTTAGAAGAACCTGTAAACTGATTTGTGCTTTTTTGTGGAGCTTCCCGCTTCTGGTAGCTCTAAATTAACTTCCGTGTAGAGAAAAACTGTAAAGCATGTACAAAAAGAAACAGGGGTTAAACTACTTAATTCGCTTTAAGTAGTTAGTACATGATTTGCTGTCTTCGGTATATCAACAGATAATTTTTGCTCAATAATGTAATAAATGTAATATTTTATATAATTACGCTAATAAAATTAGTCGATTTTTACTCACATGGATAAGTTATTAAAATATTTTAAAAACTAATAATATATTTGCCCTATAACAAATGAAGCAAAATATTCTGCGGAGTGAGGGAATAAGCCATTATAAATTGATACGCGTGAGCAACATACAGCGCGTAATCTACAGGGGACTTATATTGACTAGCTAGAAATCAGGAGATTGTCTGCTAGTCAACGTACCTGGAACAAGGGTACGGGTTTGATTCAGGTACGTTTGAGACTTAGCTATAATTCTGTAAATACTTAAGTATATTTTTCGCGTATTGGCCAAAGATAAGTATTGTATCAGTGCTGCCAGTAAACATTATTCCGTGTAGAGTGGAAAAGTGTCAGTGCCGTTTACGTAAGAGTGTTACTATTTAACCATAATCAAAAAAACGATGAAGCAATGTAGAAACAGATTTACCTTGTTGATTGCCTTCTTTTTCCTGGGTTGCTACGTAGCAATGGCTCAACAGGTAACCGTTCAGGGGAAGGTCTCCGAGAACGCGACAGATGTAATTCCCGGCGCGAATATCCTGATTAAAGGATCGAACAAAGGCACGGTTACCGACGCCGAAGGGCGTTTTTCAATCACGGCACCCAAAGGAAGTGTACTCGTGATTCAGTCGCTGGGCTTCATCGCGCAGGAAGTAACGGTTGGCGATCAGACAATGCTCAACATTACGCTGGCGGTTAGTGACAAAACGCTCGACGAGGTTGTTGTGACGGCCCTCGGTATTTCCAAGGATAAGAAAGCACTTGGCTACGCGGTGTCTGAAGTTAAAGGCAGCGACCTTACGCAGGCTCGGGAAATCAACCTGGGGAATGCCCTCTCTGGCCGGGTAGCCGGTTTGAACGCCACCAGTACGGCAACCGGCCCCGGTGGATCGAGCCGCGTGATCATTCGTGGTAACGGCTCGCTGAGCGGCAACAACCAGCCCCTATACGTGATCAACGGCGTGCCCATTGACAACACAAACGTGAACTCGGCCGGTATGTGGGGTGGTAACGACTCAGGCGACGGGCTGAACAGTATCAACCCGGACGATATTGAAACGATGTCGGTGCTGAAAGGCGGAACGGCAGCAGCCCTGTACGGCTCACGGGCCTCGAACGGCGTTATCCTGATCACCACCAAAACGGGCAAGAGCCAGCGTGGTATCGGCGTGGAATACAACGGGACCTATACCGTCGACCGTCCATTCTCGCTCAACGACTGGCAGTATGTCTACGGTCAGGGAACTCGCGGTGCTAAACCACTGACGCAGGACGAAGCGATTCAGACGGGGGCCTCATCATGGGGTGCTAAACTGGATGGGTCAAACGTCATTCAGTTCGATGGCGTGTCCCGCCCGTATGTTGCGCAGAAAGACAACATCAAAAACTTCTACAACTCGGGAAACACCTTCTCGAACACGGTAGCAGTGTCGGGTGGTACAGATGCCGCCAGCTTCCGCTTCTCGGCCTCGGATATGAACTCGAACAGCGTGGTGCCAAATGCTGGGTTCAACCGTAAATCGTTCAACCTCAGTGCCAACGCCAACCTGTCGAAGAAGGTTATATTTGAAGGCGTTGCGCAATACAATATCGAAACGGGCACCAACCGGACGTTCCTGTCGGATACGCCGAAAAACCCGAACTATGGGGTCCAACTGATCGCCAACTCGGTCGATATCCGCACGCTGAATCCGGGCTACGACAGCCGGGGCTACGAAACCCTCTGGAACAGCAACGTGTATTCGACCAACCCCTATTTCGCGGTCAACAATGTGCCAAACAGCGACGTCAGAAACCGGTTTATCGGTCAGTTTTCCCTCCGTTACAACATCACCGATTACCTGTATCTGCGCGGCCGGGTTGGCACAGACTACAACCAGACCAAATTTGTCAGCGTTGAGCCAACCGGTATTGCCTACGCAACCCGTGGTAGTATGGGCCGCACCAATACACAGATCGGCGAAACAAACGCCGAGTTGCTGTTGGGCTTCAACAAGGAGTTTGGCAGTATTTCGGTGAACGCCCTGATAGGTGGTAACCAGATGCGCCGCTCTACCGAGAACCTGCGCTACAACGGGCAGTATTTCGTGGTGCCGTTCAACTACTACCTCGACAATACGGTGACGAAAACGCCTGGCTACGACTACAGTGCGCTGGGAATCAACTCGGTATTTGGCTCGGCCGATATTGGCTACAAGAATATTCTGTTCCTGACCCTGACGGGTCGCCAGGACTGGTTCTCGACCTTATCGAAACAGAACAACAGCCTGTTCTATCCATCGGCAGGGGTAAGCTTCATCGTATCTGACGTGATGAAGGATCGGCCAAACTGGTTCAACTACGGCAAAATCCGGGCATCGGTGGCGCAGGTAGGGGGTGGCTACCCAAACCCATACGCGCTCAACCTGACGTATAACCTCCAGACAAACAACTACATCGGCGATATTCCGCTGATGTCGGTCAATGGCGGCACCATCCCGAACGCGCTGCTGCAACCCAATACGTCGACCACGACGGAGCTGGGCCTTGAGAGTAAACTGTTCAACAACAAGCTGGGTGTAGACTTGACGTTCTACAACCGCACCACCACCAACGATGCCGTTACGGCTTCGACCTCGTCGGCAACCAGCTACGGCAACGTGCTGCTGAACGTAGGCAAGGTGGTTAACAAAGGCATTGAGCTGTTGCTGACCGGTACGCCAATCAAGAAAGCGAGCGGATTCAACTGGAACGTAGCGTATAACATCGCCTACAATGACAACAAGGTGGTGAAGATCACCGACGATCTGACCACCTTCCAGGTTGATCAGTCACGTACCCAGAGCGCCTACATCTACCACTACACTGGCCAGCCATATGGGATGATTACGGGGTACCAGGCGCTGCGGAATGCCAGTGGCCAGATCGTGTACAACTCGGCAACGGGCCTGCCACTGCAAAGTGCCCTGATGCCGCTGGGTCGTGGTGTACCGCCGCTGACGATGGGCCTGACCAACACATTCAGTGTGAGCAATTTCTCGTTCAGCTTCCTGCTCGATGGCAAGTTCGGCTCTAAAATCTACAGCGCCACCAACTATTACGCCACGGCCAATGGCCTGACACAGGAAACGTTGAACGGTCGGGAAGGAGGCATTACGGTGACGGGCGTTACCCAAAATGGCGATGCGTTCACCAAGACTCTTTCGGCGCAGGACTACTACGGCAGCGGTGCGTACCGGAACATCACCGAGAACTTCGTGTATGATGGCAGCTTCGTGAAACTGCGTCAGTTGACTTTCGGCTATTCATTGCCGAAATCATTCCTGTCGAAGACGCCGATTCAGGGAGCAAGCATCTCGCTGGTGGCGCGTAACCTGCTGATCCTGTACAAGAACGTACCTAACGTTGATCCAGAATCGAACTACAACAACGGCAATGCGCAGGGGCTCGAAATGTTTGGTGTTCCACCCGCCCGCAGCTACGGTCTAAACCTGAACGTTCGTTTCTAACTCACCGCTTTTAACGCATTTACCCATGTTACGATCTCTTAAAATATACCGATTACCGGCGCTGGCATCCCTGCTGACGGCTGGCCTGCTCTTATCGTCCTGCGATAATGGCTTCGAACAGCTCAACACCAACCCCAATGCCCTCACCACACCGGTTATTCCCAACTTGCTGTCGTATTCGCAGGTTAAAACGGCGGGTACGGGCTACGAAAACCACCGGGGCAACCTGATCTACGCCGGTGCGATGGTGCAGCACTTTGCGTCGCTGACTACCTACTGGTCGGGCGATAAATACCTGTACAACGCACCGTATTCCGATGCATACTTCGAAACGGCCTACGGCGAACATGTGAAGAACGTGGAGCAGATCGTGGCCCTCACCAAGGGCAACGCCGATCAGGTGAACCTCTACAATATCGCGCGTATCTGGCGGGTGTTCGTTTATCACCGCATCACCGATCTATACGGTGATATTCCCTATTCGCAGGCGGGGCAAGGGTATCTGTCGAGCGTATTCAGTCCGAAATACGATAAGCAGGCCGACATTTATGCCAACATGCTCACTGAACTTGAGCAGGCGGCGGTGGCGCTCGATAACACGAAAACGGGCTATGGCGCGGCAGACCTGATCTACGCGGGTGACCTGACCAAGTGGAAGAAGTTTGCCTATTCGATGATGCTGCGGCTGGGTATGCGCCTGACCAAAGTAGATGCCGCTACAGCGCAGAATTACGTGAAAAAAGCCATTGCCGGCGGTGTGATGCAGAGCAACGATGATTTGGCGAAGATCAACCACGCCGAGGGCAACGACAACACGCGGAACCTGGATGGCAACACGCTCAGAACGCAGGAGTACGATGCCGCCAACCTGAAAGGCAAGGCCAACAGCAAACTCAGCAACACGCTGGTTAACTTCCTGAAAACTAACAACGACCCTCGTTTGCCGTATATCGCCACGCTCTGGCAGGGCAATGCCAACCCGGCACAGGAGGCTACGGCTACAGACCCGACCAAGCAAAAAGGGTTGCCAAACGGGTTCGATGCGCAAACGATCAAGTCGCTGATTCCGGGCTGGGGCGCTACTGATTCGCTGCCCGCCTACTCAGAAGCCAACCTGAACAAAATTGCGAGCAATACCGCGCCAACGGTATTTCAGAGCTATGCCGAAGTGGAATACCTGCTGGCCGAAGCCGCCCTCCGGGGATGGGGCGACGGGCAGGCTGCTCTTCACTACAACAAAGGCGTAACGGCGGCCATGAGCATGATGTCGCTGTATGGTGGAACGGTAAGTGCTGCCGCCATCACAACGTACCTGACGGCCCACCCGTATCTGGCGGCTGGCACAACGGCGCAGCAGATGGAACAGATCGGCACGCAGTATTGGGCGGCCAATTTCCTGAACTCGTATGAAGCCTACGCCAACTGGCGCCGTACGGGTTATCCGGTCCTGACGCCAACCAATTATGTAGGCAACGAAACGGCCGGTATTATTCCGCGCCGCCTGCGGTACCCCTCGACCGAAAGCAGCAAAAACGCCGCGCAGTACAACGCCGCCATTGCCGTTCAGGGCCCCGACCTGCTCACGACTCGTATGTGGTGGGATAAGTAAGACTTCGGATTTGGGGTTTCGGATTTGGGATTTGCTTCGCGCTGTAGGCCCTTCGACAGGTTCGGCGCCTACAGCGAAAGCAATTGCCGTTGAGAATTATCCAGAATTCACATTAAATTACGGGTTAGTAAATCACCAGTTGACCAGCGTGATTTGCTGACCCGTAACCATAACTAATGCATTATACTCGCCAACTTCGTCTTTGCTGGTTACCGCTGCTTTTGGCAACAGGCATGATTTTGCCGGTTGTCGTGCAGGCTCAGTTTACGCGGCTTGGAGCAGAAAAAACGGGCGTTCGGTTCACCAACCAGCTCACCGAAACGGAAGAGCATAATGTGCTGGCCTACGAATATTTCTACAATGGCGGTGGCGTGGCCGTGGGCGATCTCAACAACGACGGGCTCCCCGATCTGTATTTTACCGGCAACATGACACCGGATCGCCTGTACACCAACACGGGTAAACTCACCTTTACCGATATCAGCAGTTCGGCGGGCGTTGGGCAGGGAACGGGCTGGAAAACCGGCGTCACCCTTGTTGATATTAACCGCGACGGCTGGCTCGATATTTATGTCTGCTATTCGGGCAGTGGTGACCCCGCTACCCGGCGCAACCGGCTCTATATCAATAATCACCTCTCGAAGAAAGGGCAACTAACCTTCACCGAACGCGCTGCCCAGTACGGGCTCGATTCACCCGCCCACAGTACGCAGGCCGCCTTTTTCGACTATGATAAAGATGGCGATCTGGATTGCTTCCTTCTGAACCACAACATTAAAGATTTTAAACGATTCGACGCCGAGCTGACCAAAGCCATGCGCGACGAATACGCCGGCGATAAACTGCTGCGAAACGATAACAACCGGTTTGTCGACGTCAGCGAAGCGGCGGGCATCAAAGGCAACCCCATCGGTTTTGGGCTGGGCGTTGCCGTAGCCGATGTCAACCTCGACGGCTGGCCCGACCTCTACGTGTCCAACGATTATATCGAGCAGGATTACCTCTACCTGAATGATGGAAAGGGCCATTTCATTGACCAGCTCGATGCGGCCGTTGGTCACCTGAGTTACTTTTCGATGGGCAATGACATTGCGGATATGAACAACGATGGCTGGCCCGACATTTTCACGCTCGACATGCTGCCCGAAGACAACCGTCGGCAGAAACTGCTGTACGGTCCCGAGAACTACGAAACGTACCAGAACATGCTGCGCAATGGGTTCTCGCACCAGTTGATGCGGAACATGCTGCAACTGAACAACGGCAATACCGGCCTGAAAGCGGCGGGCGTGAACGTACCTACATTCAGCGAGATTGGCCAGTTGGCGGGGATTTCCAATACCGACTGGAGTTGGACGCCACTCGTGGCCGATTTTGATAACGATGGCTGGAAAGACCTCTTCGTAACCAACGGCTACCTCCGCGACTACACCAACATGGACTTCATGAAGTTCTACGCCGATGCTCAGTTGAAAGCATCGCGCGGGAGCGCAACGGCCATGATGGACATTTTGAAGCAGATGCCGTCGTCGGCCACCAAAAACTACATCTTCAAAAATTCCGGTAAACTCACCTTTACCAACAAAGTAGCCGACTGGGGATTCGACCAGCCCGTCTTGTCGAACGGTGCCGTGTATGCCGACCTCGATAATGACGGCGATCTGGAGATTATCACCAATAACGTCAACGTACCTGCCTCCATCTACCGGAACGACAACCCGAAGCAGCATTACCTGGCTATTCAACTCGGCGAGAGTTCGGCAACGCAGGCCGTGGGTACGCGGGTGTGGGTGTATACGGCCGGTAGGCAGCAGTACCAGGAATTCAACCCGTCGCGAGGGTTTCAGTCGGGCATGTATACGCCGCTGCATGTTGGTCTGGGCAACTACGCGCTGGTCGATAGTCTGCGCATTGTCTGGCCTTCCGGGAAAACGCAGGTGCTCCGCCAGATCAAAGCCGACCAGAAACTGGTTGTTCGGCCCGAAGCCGCTTCAGGTACGTATAGCTGGTCTACACCAGTGTCACCACTGTTTACGGAAATCGCCCCCGATTCGGCTATTTTCCGCCATACAGAAGATCTGTACAACGATTTCAAACGCCAGCCTGCCATGCCCAATATGCTGTCGAATCAGGGGCCGCACCTGGCGCAGGCGGATGTAAACGGCGACGGCTTCGTGGATCTGTACGCGCCGGGTGCCAAAGGGCAGTCGGGTACGTTGCTCATGGGCCGGGCCAACGGAACGTACCTGACGGTGCCGCAACCAGCGTTTATTGCCGATAAACTGAGCGAAGATACCGACGCCCTGTTCGTTGATGTGGATGGCGACGGCGACCAGGACCTCTACGTGGCGAGTGGTGGGTACGCCTACCTGCCCGACGACCTGCTGCTCCAGGATCGCCTGTACCTGAACGATGGCAAAGGTAACTTCACCCGATCAACTGAGGGGCTTCCCATCGACCAGGTCAGCGACGCCTGCGTGGTGGCGTTCGACGTGGATAAGGACGGCGACAAAGACTTGTTTGTGGGTGGGCGTGTACGGCCGGGCCGTTACCCCGAGCCAGTTAGCAGCCGGATACTGGTCAACGATGGCAAAGGCAATTTCACCGACGCTACGGCTCAACTGGCCCCTTTCCTGACCAATATTGGCCTGGTAACCGACGCGGTGGCGATCGATGCCGACAAAGACGGTTGGGACGATCTGGTGCTGGCGGGCGAGTGGATGCCCGTTTATCTGTTAACAAATGAGCAGGGAAAACGACTGGCAACCCCCACTACGCTGGCCGCCGCCGGGTGGTGGAGCCGGGTTGACAAAGCGGACCTCGACGGCGATGGCGACGATGATCTGGTCGTCGGTAATTTTGGTCGGAACTGTCAGATGAAGCCCACAGCGCAGGAGCCCGTTCAGGTTACCTACGCCGATTTCGACCAGAACGAATCGCTCGATCCGTTTCTGACCTACTACATTCAGAAAAAGCCCTACCCGCTGGCCAGTCGCGATGAGGCGTTGAATCAACTGTTTTCGCTCCGGCGCAAGTTTACCAGCTACGAGTCGTATGCGGGTGCTACCCTCTCGGACATTCTGACGCCCGACCAGCTAAGTAAAGCGAGTACGCTACAGGCCACTGAGTTTGCATCGGGCATTTTAGAGAACCAGGGAGCAAACCGGTTTAACTGGCACGAGTTGCCGGTAGAAGCTCAGTTTGCGCCCATCTACGCCATCGCCCTCTTCGACGCCGATGCCGACGGGCGCCCTGATCTGTTATTGGCTGGTAACCAATCGAATACGCGTATAAAAATTGGCAAAATGGACGCCAATTACGGGCAATTATTTCGGAACGAAGGCAATTGTCAGTTCAGGTACGTTCCCCAGATGCAGTCGGGATTTACCGTAACCGGCGATGTACGCGACGTGCTGGTCGTTGGGCAGGGCGAGGGGCAGCAGATCCTGTTTGGCCGAAACAACAACACGATTCAGCGCTACCGCAAAAACTAGTATACTACCCATGAATCGACTGTTTCTGATGCTGTTTGTAGGCTGTCTGGCTGGGCCGGGTTACGCCAAACCACCGGGTAAACCGGCAGCGGCGCTGGCCTACACACAAGCCGTCAAGCAACTGACCGATGTGATGGTCATCGACGTGATTGGTCCCTGTGCGGCGGCGCGGTATTATGCCTACGCCAACCTGGCCGCCTACGAACTGATGTACCGGCAGCAGCACCCGGCTGGGTACGTTGCCTTTTCGGGCCTGCTGCGCCACTATCCGTTTACTGCTTCGGCCAGCCCTATGCCGGCAGTCGATGCCGACTTTGGTGCTCAGTATGCCCTCCTGCGCATGGGCGAGGAAATGTTGCCCTCGGGTTACCTGCTCGAAGCAGCCCGTGAGCAATTGATTGCCAACGCCCGGACCCAGCATCACCTGAGCAACGAACAGCTACTGGCCACCAGCGCATTGGCTGATAGTCTGGTGAAAAAACTGCTGAGGTATGCGGCGGCTGATGGGTACGTTAAAACCAGTGGTTACCTGCGCTTTACCCCCGGCGGCCAGGCCGGGCAATGGCAGCCAACGCCCCCGGCCTATTCCGAATCGTATGAACCTTACTGGTCAACCTTACGCCCGTTTCTGCTCGACAGTGCCGCCCAGTTTCGGCCCGTCCGGCCCGTCGCTTATAGCGAGCAGAAGGAATCGGCTTTTTATAAGCAGGCGAGGGAAGTATACGATACCTGCCGCGTTCTCACGCCAACTCAGCAGCATATCGCCAATTTTTGGGACTGTAATCCGTTCTTCCTGAACCAGAAAGGACACGTCAGTTTCGGCACCAAAAAGATTTCACCGAGCGGGCACTGGATGGGTATCACCAGTCTGGTTAGCGTGCAGCAGCACCTGACCCTGGCCGAAACAATACGCTGGCATACGCTGGTTGGGCTAACGATGGCCGACGCGTTTATTTCGTGTTGGGAAGAGAAGTATTACAGCAACCGGATTCGGCCCGAAACATACATCAATCAGCAGATTGACCGCAGTTGGCGACCACTCCTGCAAACGCCTCCTTTTCCCGAATACACCAGTGGACACAGCGTGATGTCGCAGGCCGTTGCCACGGTGTTGATGGAACTGGCTGGCAAACCAATTGGCTACACCGACACCGTGGAAGTGGAGTTTGGCGTACCGGCCCGGACGTACCGCTCGTTCACTCACGCGGCCGGTGAGGCGGCGATGTCGCGTTTGTATGGCGGTATTCATTTTCGGGATTCGATCGAGAGCGGCCTGGTGCAGGGCGAACGGATTGGCCGGTTTGTCCTGAAAAAGATTGGGCTGCAACCGTAACATGAGCAAAAGCATCATCGAACAAAACAGAGCCTGTATTTCACGGCTACACAAGTAACTGTCTGAGCACCGATGGTTTGTGAGGTGAGTGCGTACAGTCATCGCTCAAAACGGTCGATCCAACGCCGTTGCCGATGACCCGGTACGCGTCTCTCTACGATCTCCCCACTCCAACAGTAAATCGGCCTGATTGGCTAATGCCAGAGCGAAACGATACTATGTATGACCAACCTGCTGTCTCTGTAATTGACACGAAGAAAAACAAGCTAAAGCGAAGCATTATCGCTGACCTGTACCGATCCGAATCACGGACCATCGCTCAACTGGCCAGCGTTTTACACACGAGCGTACCGTCTGTCACAAGCCTTATCGACGAATTGACCACCACAAAGTGGGTTTGGGGAATCGGCACGGGAACGGCACACATGGGCCGGAAACCATCTCTATTCGCCTTAAAGTCAGATCACTACGTGACAATCGTGGTTGACATCACCGTTCACGACACCAAACTGCTTGTCTTTGATCTGGCCAATCAGGTTGTGCATCGAATGGACCTGACGCTACAACTGGGCGATTCTCCTTCGTTTGTCGGCGCGTTGAAGGCTCCCCTACGGCAACTCGCCCGCCAGCTTGCTGCCAGCGGGTTAACAGTCATTGGCATTGGTGCCACTATGCCGGGGCTGGTGAATCCTGAACTGGGTGTCAACTTCACGCACCCGGAGCTCAATCAGCCGGGGCAATCGTTGAGTTCGCTTTTTGAAGCCCTCTTCGCTGCGCCTTTTTTCTTTATCAACGATACGAAAGCGACTATTTTCGGCGAAAGCAAGTTTGGCCTGGCCCAGGGTAAAAAGCACGTACTGTCGATCAACATCGACTGGGGCATTGGGCTTGGCGTGATGATCAACGGCGACATTTTGCAGGGAACAGCGGGCTTTGCCGGTGAACTGGGCCATATCCAGATCAAACCGGATGGTGAGCTGTGCACGTGTGGTAAGATCGGTTGCCTCGACACGCTGACGTCGGCCTCATCGCTGATCCGGCGCGCCCGACTTGGCCTGGCTCAGGGCCAACCGTCGATGCTGGCCGACGAAGGGGCCGATAAGGTCGACATCGAGTTGATCATCCAAAAGGCCAACGCCGGTGATGCGTTTAGCATTGATCTGCTGCGGGACGCCGGCGCTGAGCTGGGCCGGGGATTAGCCATTGCTGTGCACCTGTTCAACCCCGAACTGATCATCGTGAACGGTGTATTGGCGAAAGCAGCCACGGCCATTACCTGGCCCATCGAACAGGCGCTGATCGACCATTGCCTGCCCGATTACCGGAATAATCTGACCATTAACCTGTCGAAACTGGGCGAGATGGCCAAACTCTACGGCACACATGCCTATGTGTTGCAAAGCCTGCTCGAGCACGAACATATACCCTGACAGGGCCGGGGCAACAACTTACCCATGACAATAAACTACCTATGAAGCATACGTACCTGGGGCTCGCTATCGCCCTGTTCCTGTCGCTAGACGGCTTTTGTCAGCAGCATTCCGAACAAAAGCACGACAAGTATGTCTGGCCCGCCGACGAACTGGTAAAGAAAAAGCTGGCCCATTGGCAGGATGTTAAATTCGGGTTGCTCATGCACTGGGGCACCTACAGCCAGCGGGGCATTGTGGAGTCATGGTCGCTTTGTCCCGAAGATGAGGGCTGGTGTGAACGAAAGGGACCCACCGCCGACAACTGGTACGACTACAAGAAAGGATACGAAATGCTCCAGACAACCTTTAACCCGGTAAAGTTCAATCCCAACCGGTGGGCTGAGGCAGCGCAGAAGGCGGGCATGAAATACGTCATCTTCACGACCAAGCACCACGATGGGTTTTGCATGTTCGATACGAAGCAGACCGATTACAAGATCACCAGTTCGAAATCACCCTTTTCATCGAATCCGCGCAGCAACGTCACCAACGAGATTTTGCAGGCATTCCGGGGGCAGAATTTCATGGTCGGCACGTACTTTTCAAAGCCCGACTGGCATAACGAGCATTACTGGAAGCCCTATTTTCCGCCCAAAGACCGGAACGTAAACTACAACCCGAAGAAATACCCCGACGAGTGGGCCAAATTCAAAGACTTCACCTACAACCAGATTCAGGAACTGATGACCGACTACGGCCCGGTCGATATTCTCTGGCTGGATGGCGGCTGGGTACGTCCCTTCAGCAGCATCGACTCATCCGTTAGCTGGCAGCGAACCATTCCCTTCGATCAGGATATCGACATGGCGCGAATTGCGGGTATGGCCCGTCAGAAACAACCCGGCCTGCTGGTCGTTGACCGTACCGTTTCCGGCGAATTCGAGAATTACGTCACGCCCGAGCAGCAAATTCCTGACCATTACATGCCCATCCCCTGGGAAACCTGCCTGACAATGGGCGATAGCTGGTCGTACGTTCCGAAGGAAAACTTCAAATCGGCCCGTAGGCTGGTGCAAACCCTCGTTGATGTGGTGGCTAAAAACGGGAACATGCTCCTCAATATTGCCCCCGGCCCTGATGGGGAGTGGCATGAAGAAGCCTACCAGCGGCTGGCGCAAATTGGCAACTGGCTCCAGGTCAATGGCGAGTCGATCTACAACACCAAGCCATTGGCTCCCTATCGGCAGGAGAAATGGGCGTTTACCAGCAACGGAAAGGCCACCTACGCCTCGTACCTGCCCTCGGAGGCTGAATCGCAGTTACCCGCCGAAATCACGCTTCCCGTTGTGCCAACGAAAGCACTCACGCTACTAGGTAGCAATCAACCGCTTAAATGGAAAAAATCGGGTAGCTCAGTGGTGGTTACTATACCCGCCAAGGTTCAGCAGCAACTGGCTGGTCAACCGGCCTGGGTGTTCAAACTCACATAATGGCTCTGAAACGGGCTATTCGGGCGGTTTCGGCAGGTATACACCCCAGCCAAATGTTGCCCAAACGAATAGGCCGGGGCCTGGCAACGTTTAGAGGAATGGGTCGGACATTGGGATAAATAGGAAATGTCGGGCTCGGTGTCTATGTTCACTTTCAGGCATTTCCTGAACATTAACAACACGATTGCCCTATGAAAAAACACCTGCTGATTATTGGTGCCGGACCCGGCGTGGCCCTGGGCGTGGCACATCGATTCGGCCACGAAGGCTTCGCTGTTTCGCTGGTTGCCCGTCGGGCCGGATCGCTTGACGAACGGGCTGGTCAACTCCGTGTTGCTGGCATAGACGCAGCAACGTACCTAGCCGACGTGGCTGATTTTGCCCAACTGGCGCAGGTAATCCAGACGGTTATCGCTGAACGCGGACCAGTTACGCTCCTTCATTACAATCCTTCGGTCTACCGGGAGGCGACTGGATTAACGCTCGAACCCGAACAATTTATGCAGGATATGCGTACCGATGCGGGCGGATTACTGGCTGCTGTTCAGGCCGTTGTCCCCGCTATGCAGGCGGCTGGAGGCGGGGCCGTGCTGGTCACCGGTGGTGGGGCGGCGCTGTATCCGTCGGGCGATTTACTTTCCCTGTCGGTAGGCAAGGCGGCGGTGCGCACGATGGCCGAATGCCTGCGCCAAACGCTTGAGCCTATGAATATCCGCGTAGCTACTGTAACTATTGTTGGCGGTGTGGGCAGTAACGACCATTTTTCGCCGGAACAAATTGCCCGTGCTTTTTGGGATCTGCACCAACAACCCCGCGACAACTGGACGTTCGAGACGATCTACCGCTAATCGCTCTTGCTTTGTAACTAGCCATCTACCACCTACATGAACAAAATCGTTCTGCTTGTACCTGCCCTGTTGCTCACCGGTTTAGTCTATGCCCAGAGCGAGTTGACCCTTAAAACACGTACCTACCGCCAGCAGCACGAACACCAGTTGCTGAGCGAGTTCATGGGCTTGCTGGCGTTGCCCAATGTTGTCTATGATACGGTAGGTATTCAGAAAACAGCCGATTACGTAGCCGCTATGTTGAAACGGCGAGGCATTGAGCCACAAAGGCTCGATGGTAAAACGAAGGGCGTTCCACCTGCTATTTACGGCGAGGTTATGGTGCCGGGTGCTACCAAAACCGTTGTCTTTTACGCCCACTACGACGGGCAGCCCGTAAATCCCAATCAATGGGCCGATGGACTAAAACCGTTTGAACCAACACTATACAGTGCTTCGCTCGATGCGGGTGGTCAGGCCATTTCGTTGCCGAAAGCAGGTGAACCCCTTAACCCGAACTGGCGAATTTATGGCCGTAGCACGTCTGACGATAAAGCGGGAGTATTCGCTATTCTGGCGGCTTATGAAGCATTGGTGAAGATGAACGTTAAGCCAACGGCGAACCTCAAATTCTTTTTTGAAGGCGAAGAAGAAGCCGGTTCGGCGCACCTGAGCGAAATTCTGGAACGCCACAAAGACAAACTAAAAGGCGACCTCTGGATCATCTGCGACGGGCCGGTGCATCAGACAGGGCGCAAGCAGGTGCTCTTCGGGGTTCGGGGCGACGTGAATCTGGAGTTGAAAGTATTTGCTTCGAAACGACCGCTGCATAGCGGCCATTACGGCAACTGGGCCCCCAACCCCGCCATGATGCTGGCCCGCCTGCTGACTTCCATGAAAGATGATGATGGAAACGTACTTATTAAAGGCTTCTACGACGATGTTACGCCGCTGACCGATCTGGAAAAACAGGCCCTGGCCAAAATTCCGCCGGTCGATGAGCAGCTAAAAAAGGAGTTGGGGTTCACCGTGGCTGAAGGTGGCGGCAAACCACTGGCCGATCTGCTCATGCGTCCGTCGTTGAACATCAATGGCTTTGCGAGCGCCAACGTTGGCAAGCTGGCCGCCAACGTTATTCCAACATCGGCCACAGCAGCGCTCGATCTGCGGCTGGTGCTGGGCAACGATGCCCAACGGCAGGTTCAGAAAGTAATCGACCATGTGGTGGCACAGGGATATTACGTGACGCAACAGGAAAGTATCACCGATGAAGAACGGGCCAAATACCCACGCATAGCCCGAATCGTGGCCAAATCGGGCTATAATGCGCAACGTACCCGGATGGATTTGCCGATCGCCCAGACGGTGGTCAAAGCTGTTCAATCGACAGTGAGTGGCGATATTGTATTGCAACCTAGCCTGGGCGGAAGCTTGCCGCTGTACCTGTTCGACCAGATTCTAAAAACACCCACTATCACTGTTCCGATTGCCAACCACGACAATAACCAGCATGCCGAAAACGAAAACCTGCGCCTGCAAAACCTCTGGGACGGTCTGGAAACCTATGTGGCCCTGATGCGGCTGCAGTAGGTAAATTGCTGGCACTTGCCAAGCGTATAATAACGTACCCAGCCACATTCTTCGACCTCTTAGAGAGAACGGTTAGCCTTTCTGGCAGGTCTTCTGTATTTTTGCACTTTCCTAAGAAAATGAACTGATCCAGATGGGTTTGGCTCATTTTCTGTTCACGGAACAAAGAACATCGTAATTAAACAAACCGACGTCGTTCAATCGATATGCAAACGTCAACATACGTCCCCTACAAGGTTAAGGACATCGCCCTCGCTGAGTGGGGCCGTAAAGAAATTCGTCTGGCCGAAGCCGAAATGCCCGGCCTGATGGGCCTACGCGAAGAGTTTGGCCCTAGCCAGCCGCTGAAAGGTGCCCGCATCGCCGGTTGCCTGCACATGACCATCCAGACTGCCGTACTGATCGAGACGCTCGTAGCGCTTGGTGCCGACGTAACCTGGTCATCGTGTAACATCTTCTCAACGCAGGATCACGCCGCCGCCGCTATTGCTGCTGCCGGTATTCCGGTCTATGCCTGGAAAGGAATGAACGAAGAAGAATTCAACTGGTGCATCGAGCAAACGTTGTTCTTCGGCGAAGATCGTCAGCCCCTCAACATGATTCTCGACGATGGCGGCGACCTGACCAACATGGTGTTCGACGTGTATCCTGAGCTCATCGCGGGTATCAAAGGGCTGTCTGAAGAAACGACGACTGGTGTTCACCGCCTGTATGAGCGAATGAAGAACGGTACGTTGCACCTGCCTGCTATCAACGTAAACGACTCGGTAACGAAATCGAAGTTCGATAACAAATACGGTTGCCGTGAGTCGCTGGTCGATGCCATCCGTCGCGCCACCGACCTGATGCTGGCCGGTAAAGTAGCCGTTGTGGCTGGTTATGGCGACGTAGGTAAGGGCTCGGCTGAGTCGTTGCGGGGTGCTGGTTGCCGCGTGCTGGTGACCGAAATCGACCCAATCTGCGCCTTGCAGGCAGCAATGGACGGCTACGAAGTGATTCCGATGGATGAGGCCGTAACCCGCGCCAACATCTTTGTAACGGCTACCGGCAACATCGGCATCATTAAAGATCGCCACTTCAAAGCCATGCGCGACAAGTCGGTGGTGTGTAACATCGGCCACTTCGACAACGAAATCGACATGGCCTGGCTGAACGAAAATTATGGCCACACCAAGAGCCAGATCAAGCCACAGGTTGACATGTACGAAATCGACGGCAAAGAGATCATTGTACTGGCCGAAGGGCGTCTGGTGAACCTGGGCTGTGCTATGGGCCACCCATCGTTCGTGATGTCATGCTCATTTGCCAACCAGACCCTGGCGCAACTTGAACTGTGGGAAAACCCAGGCAAATACGAGAACAAAGTATATGTACTGCCTAAGAAACTCGACGAGAAAGTAGCGGCCATGCACCTTGCCCACGTGGGTGCCCGTCTGGAGCCACTAGGCCAGGATCAGGCCGACTACATCGGTGTATCCGTATCCGGTCCGTTCAAATCGGAGCTGTACCGATACTAGTACAGGTAACAAGTGTCAATAAATAATGGCGCTGCCGGGTACCCAAAGGTATGTCGGCAGCGCCATTATTTATTGTACATCAAAAGAACGGACTCTATATCTGCCCGGCGACGTACCCAGCCTGGTCTGAAACAGCCGGTTCAAGGTGCTGATATTGTCGAAACCGGCCTGTGCCGCAATTTGGCTGATGGGTAAATCCGTTGAGGTGAGCAACTGGCAAACGTGCGTAAGGCGCACCTTATTCACGTAGTCGACAAACGTGAGACCCGTGTTTTGTTTGAACCAGCGGCAGAATGCGTTGGGCGAAAAATGACATTTCCCGGAAATTTCCTGTAGCGAAATGGGTCGTTGATAGTGCGCGTTAATGTAATCGATGGCAGTACGAATACGCGTCGAAGCGTCGGCCACAACAGCCTGACGCTCATAGTCTGGCTGTAGAATGGGAGCTCGCTCAGGTACGTTGCTCAAATGGTCGAGCAGCCCAATCAGACTGACCAGCGCCAACGTACCTGTAGTCAGCACGGCTTCCCGAATTTTTTCGATCACAATCTCGTCCGGCTTCGGAAAGGCAATGCCTCGTTTTGCCTCTTGAAACAGGCGCATCAGCAGTTTGCACTCGACAAACGAATCAAACATTCCTTTCGGAAACTGAATACAAAACGCCTCCACCAGCGGCGTAGCTTCCTCGGCATAGCTGACGAACGTATGCGGCAGGCTTTCGCCGATCAGGAATAAATCTCCTTCGGTATAAAGCGAAATATCGTCGCCAATAAACCGCACGCCTTTCCCCCTGGCGAAATAGACTAACTCCAATTCGGGGTGATAATGCCAATGCGACACAAACGCAGGCTGGTGCAACCGAAACGCCTTGAACGAAGCATCCGGCAGATTGGCAATGCCAAGTTCAAGTTCAGGTTTCATGGGGGTGGAGATGAGATCTGTAGGCTTTAGTACCTGGTGTTTTGCTTTGGTAGGTGGATGAGTTGCTTCGCACACCGCACTTTAACCGAAATATTACCCGTATATGCGATGAATATAACTAAAATTGGTAATATCGGAATAATACCAGAATAAATATGTAAAACGGCGGGCTAGGTTTTTACTGCACTTTTGTAATGACGAAGCAGGTACGTTATCACTTTTCAAGCCATTTAGCCCCATGAACTCGTTAGACACGCCTTACGAACTAAGCCCCGAACAGATCGCTTTTTACCAGAAGAATCGATTCATCAAACTCAAAAACGTGTTCGATGCCGATACGCTGGCCCGGTATAATGACGCCATCAGCGAGCAGGTTGCGAAAATGAACACCGTTACCGTCGCGCTGGACGAACGGGATACGTATGGCAAAGCATTCCTGCAACTGTTCAACCTCTGGCGCGAAAATGACGATGTAAAAACGTTTGTGTTCAGCAAGCGGCTGGCCAAAATCGCGGCCGATCTGATGCAGGTAGACGGTGTGCGGATGTACCACGATCAGGCGCTGTTCAAGGAAGGCGGCGGCGGCATTACGCCCTGGCATGCCGACCAATATTACTGGCCGCTGAGCAGCGACAAAACCGTTACCGCCTGGATTCCCCTGCAACCCGTTCCGCTGGAGATGGGGCCGCTCGAATTCAGTGCCGGCAGCCATCAGATCGTAGAAGGCCGGGAATTGAGTATTGGCGACGACAGCGAAAAACTCATTGCTTCCAAACTACGCGTCACCGACTTCGAGCATGTCATCGAACCGTTTGACCTGGGCGAAGTGAGCTTTCATTCGGGCTGGGTGTTTCATCGCGCCGGGGCCAACGTAACCGATCAGATGCGGAAAGTAATGACCGTGATCTACATGGACCGGGACATGAAACTGGAGCAGCCCATCAATAAAAATCAGGAAAACGACTGGCACACCTGGTGCCCCGGCGCAACAGTTGGCGACGTGATCAACACAGAATTGAACCCGGTGCTGTACTAAAAGCTATGAGAATTTGTGTGTATTGCGCGTCGAGTGCGCTGGTTGATGCCGTTTATTTCGAGGCTACCGAGCGGCTGGCAAAAATACTTGTCGCTGCCGGTGTATCCGTTGTGTATGGCGGCGGTGCTGTTGGCCTGATGGGCAAACTGGCCGATACGGTGATTGCCAGTGGCGGCTCTATAAAAGGCATCATGCCCAACTTCATGAATGAGGTTGAATGGGCGCATAAACAGGTGACTGACTTCGAGTTTACCGATACCATGCACGAACGGAAAGCGCGCTTTCTGGCCGGTATCGATGGTCTTGTGACACTTCCGGGTGGTAGTGGCACCCTAGAAGAGTTGCTGGAAGCCATTACCCTGAAACGGCTGGGACAGTTTACAAAGCCGATCATTATTCTGAACACCAACGGCTTTTATGATCCCCTGAAGCAGATGCTCGACCGGTGCATTACGGAGAAATTTATGCACGAAAAACACCGGCAAATGTGGACATTCGTTGACGAGCCGGAGGAAGTTATAGCGAGCATTCACAGCGCCGAAGCATGGGACGAAGCGGCTATTCAGTTTGCTACAAACAAGTAGATTCGGACAAAATCGTTAACCACCGCGCTTCATGAAACGAATTCTCATCGGTAGCTCATGGCTATTGAGTACGGTATTCAGTTTTGGCCAACAGCCAACCGTAACCTCAGGTACGTTGATACGGTACGCCGGTTTTGCGTCAAAATTTGTGGAGGCGCGCAACGTAGATATCTGGTTGCCTGCTGGTTACCTGGCCAGCAAAAAATAACCGCCATTGTATCGTGGTGGCTATCTGGAACATACCCGCCAACCGGTTCGCCGATTATTTCTCCGAAAAAGTAATCACCCACATCCCTGAACCCACCCGAACCACCGTTCTGACCCGGCAAATCAAAGGAAAACCAACGGCGACCAGACTGGCGATGCCTTCTACAAAGCCAGCCGAACCGCGATTGATACGTCGACGCGCCAAAAGGGCTATTCGTCGGCGTACTGGCAAACCCGGTTTTTCCCTGGCAAAAGCCATTCGAAGCATCCTGGGCAAAGCGACTGAACGTACCTGTCCCTTTTTTGCTGAACTGATCGGATAGTTCTACCCAAACCAACATGAACCTCAGGCATAGTATACCTCTGTTGACCGGGCTGTTATCGCCCGTTACCCTGCTTGCCCAGCATCATGCCGACCATGTTGCAGCGAACAGTCCGTCGGTTGCGGCGACCTTATCTGTTGTGACCGACGTTGCTGCCCAGCCACTGCTGGCGCAGGCGGTGCGATTGCAGGAAGCACTGGCTTTTCTGGGTAGCTCGCTATCGGCCGAAGACACCGGGCGGCTGAAAGCGTTGCAACAGAAAGTGCCCGATCAGAAAACGGTGACCGAAATTCAGCACCTGCTCGATCCCTATTGCCTGGCGATGGTGACGATCAACCCGGAGGCGCGGGTAACGGTGTCGCGGGGGCCGGCCGGGGTAAAGTTGATGCAGGGTGGCTGGAAAAGTTTTCTGGTGAAAATAAAAAACGAAGCCAGCAGCAAAGCCGAGCTACAGGTCGAGAGCCCGCAGGCGCAGTTTCCGTTTCAGCGGTACGAGTGGTACCCGAAAGACCGGAAAGAGCAGACCATCTCGCCCGGACAGGTAGCCAACCGGTTTCTGGAAATTCAACTGTACAAAAACCGCCCGCTGACCACCAACCTGTCGGGCCTGCTGCTCGAATACGCGGTGGTGCAGCTATACAGCAGAGACAGTGGCCCGCGTGAGGCCAACATTGGTTTCCACATCGGGCAGGGCACGCAGGATATTGGTTTCCGCAACGTCATTCCGGTGCTGTTCAACGTGGCCCCCGCCGTGAAGGTGGTGCTGCAGGTGAAAGACGATGACGGTACGCCCACGATGGGCTCGTTTGTCATTGCCGATGGCGTACAACGGCTCGCGGCCGATGCGCAGCACAAGGCTGATTTCCGGCTGACGGGCTCGTCGAGGGAATACAACGTCGACAATGCGTTTCTGGGTCAGAAAACGCTGACGGGCATTTACCCACTGCCCTCGCGGCGCGTAGCCGATTTTGATGAGTACCCCGATTTTTATTTTCATCCGCAAATTTACCGGGCCGATGGTGAGCACGTGTTTTTGCCGCCGGGTACGTATACCGTCACCTACACGCGCGGCCCCGAATATCTGCCGCAGCAGAAACAGATCGACGTACCTGAAGGGGTAGATTCCGTGGCGGTTTCGTTTCAGCTAAAACGCTGGATTCATCTAGCCAAACTGGGCTGGCATAGTGCCGATCACCACATACACGCGGCGGGCTGTAGCCATTACGACATGCCCGAAGAAGGCGTAAAACCCAGTGCCATGTGGCGGCAGATTCTGGGTGAAGACGTAAACATCGGCGCGTCGCTGGCCTGGGGGCCAAGCTGGTACCATCAGAAAACATTTTTCACGGGAAAAGACGAGCCGTTTTCGACGACCGGAAACCGGCTTCGCAACGATGTGGAAGTGTCGGGTTTTCCGTCGTCGGATAACGGGCATCTGGTGCTGCTTCGTCTGAAAGAAGACGACTATCCTAACACGAAGAAGATTGAAGACTGGCCTAGCTGGACGTTACCGATTATGCAGTGGGCCAAAGCGCAGGGCGGTGCGGTCGGGTACGCCCATTCGGGCTGGGGCCTTGAGCCGGTAACGCCCACCAACGCCCTTCCCTTTTATGAAATGCCCAAAATGGATGGCATCGGTGCCAATGAGTTTATCGTGACTGTGACGCAGAACGTCGTTGATTTCTACAGCGCGGGCGACACGCCCCCTTCCTGGGAACTAACCATGTGGTACCACAGTCTGAACAGCGGTTTCCGGCCCAAATTGAGCGGCGAAACGGATTTTCCCTGCATTTTCGACGAACGGGTGGGACTGGCCCGCAGCTATTTCAGAACCGACGGGCCGCTGACGTATGAAGCGTTTGTGGAAGCCATCCAAAAAGGACGAGCTTACGTCTCTGACGGGCATTCGCACCTAATGAACTTTGCCGTGAACAAGCAGGAAGTGGGCACGGGCAACAGCCAACTTTCCTTCGCGAAGAAGCAGACCGTAACGATTACCGCGACAGCGGCGGCTTACTTGCTTGAGCAGCAGGACGCTATCGGGGAAGCCATTGTAGGCCGGGAGTCGCACCAGCAGCCCTACTGGCATATCGAACGCGCCCGCCGGGGGAAATCCAGGAAAGTGGCCGTTGAACTGATCGTAAACGGCGTGCCGGTCGATACCACCGAGATTACCGCCGATGGGAAGCTTAGTCAGGTACGTTTCGAGTACCCAATCAGCCGGTCGAGTTGGGTGGCGTTGCGGGTGTATCCGAGTGCGCACACGAACCCTATTTTCGTTGAGATCGCCGGGAAACCTGTTCTGGAGCCGAAAAGCGTGGCCTGGTGCCGCAAAGCCGTTGACCAGTGCTGGAAAATGAAAGAAAAGAATATCCGCCCGGCCGAGCGCCCCGCCGCCAAAGCAGCCTACGACGCGGCCCGTGGTGTATACGATAAATTGCTCCAGACAGCCTCGAAAAAGTAACTGATTAAGCCAACCTACCGTGATGCATCGCTTCCTGAGTTTTCTCTTATTCTTCTGCTACGCCGTTTCTGCCGCCGGGCAATCACCGATACACGTTTCGTCGGGAACGATCGAACGGCTGGCTGATTTTCCGTCGAAATTTGTCAATCCGAGAACGGTAGATATCTGGTTGCCAGACGGGTACACAGCCACGAAGAAGTACGCCGTGCTGTATATGCACGATGGGCAGATGCTGTTTGATTCGGCTACCACCTGGAACCATCAAAGCTGGGAAGTTGACGAAGTGGCCGGAAAGCTGCTGGCGAT
Organism: uncultured Fibrella sp.; assembly: GCF_964250085.1. Lineage (NCBI taxonomy): Bacteria > Pseudomonadati > Bacteroidota > Cytophagia > Cytophagales > Spirosomataceae > Fibrella > uncultured Fibrella sp. Next base: position 717,298 of record NZ_CAXUEC010000001.1, read on the forward strand.
CCATCAGGTGCAGGACTTTATTGTGGTGGGCATCTGGAACGATGGAAAGAACCGACACGCCAATTACTTTCCGCAAAAAGCCTATGCGTTGCTGACCAGTGAGCAACAGGCGTTTGTGACTAAGCAATTGCAGGGTGCGGGTCGAACAGTGGAAGCCTTTCAGCCCAATTCAGATGCGTACCTAAAATTTCTAGTGACGGAACTGAAGCCCGGCATCGACCGGAAATACAGCGTTTATACCGACCGGGCGCATACGTTTGTGGCGGGAAGCAGCATGGGCGGGCTCATTTCCATGTATGCCATCTGTGAATATCCGGCTGTTTTTGGTGGGGCCGCCTGCCTGTCTACGCACTGGCCCGGTGTTTTTTCGCTGGAAAATAACCCGATTCCCGATGCGTTTGTGAGCTACCTGAACGCGAAACTGCCTGATCGCAAAAGCCATAAACTCTACTTCGATTACGGCGATCAGACGCTGGACGCCCTTTATCCGTCGTTGCAGAAAAAGGTCGACGTAGTGATGAAGGCGAAAGGGTATACGACGACCAACTGGGTAACCCGCTATTTTCCCGGCAATGACCATAGCGAAAAGTCGTGGCGTGGGCGGCTGGCGATTCCACTCGAATTTTTATTGACGAAATAGCCCATGAACAAGCTAGTCAGGTACGTACTCGTCGCTGCTTTTGTGGCAGGCATGAATCCGCTATCGGCGCAGTCGCCGGTACGCGAAAAATACCAGTTGTTGCCCCTCGGTGATGTGAAACCAACAGGCTGGATCAAAGCCCAGATGCAGCACGATTTGCAGGGATTTGTCGGTAACCTCGACCGCCTGGTTCCCGACCTGATCGTGAACGACGATATCTACGGGAAGGACCGGCTCACCAAAGCCATAAAAACGAAAGACGTAGGGGCGCTGGGCCTGGGGGCAAACGATGTGCAGATATTGTGGTGGAACAGCGAAACCCAGTCGAACTGGCGGGACGGGTTCGTTCGGCAGGCGTTTTTGGCGGGTGACGTGCCGACGCAGAAACGGGCCAAAGCGTATATCGGCAAGATTCTATCGACGCAGGATGCCGACGGTTACCTGGGTGTGTATGCGCCTGACCTGCGCTATAAACTCACGGGCGAAAACGGCGAACTATGGGCCAAAGCCACGCTGTTGCGGGTGCTGCTCGGTTATTATGAACTGACCAAAGACCCTAAAACGTGGCAGGCGGTTTTGAAGGCCGTAGACAACGTGATGGTCAATTACCCCATTAATCAATCGTCGCCGTTTAAAGCCGAAAAGCCGTTTGCAGGCCTCAGCCACGGTCTGGTATTCACCGACGTACTGGATCGGTTATACCAACTTACCAACAACCGCAAGTACCTCGACTATGCCCTGTTTCTGTATACCGACTACTCGAAGAATACGGTCTCAGAAACGGATGTTCAGCTTGGTAATATTCTGAATGATAGCTACTTGATGCACGGCCACGGCGTTCACAGTTATGAGCACCTGCGCCCGCTGACGGTAGCTTACTGGGCGTCGGGCGATGCGCAGTTAAAGCAGGCGCTGGATCGCTATCAGCAACGGATCGTTCGACTGACTACGCCGACGGGTGCGCCTATCGGCGATGAGTGGATTACCCGGCAAGACGCCGATGCCACGCAGACGGGCTATGAATACTGTTCGCTACATGAACTGCTGCACAGCTATTCGATGCTGTTGCAAAAGACGGGCAACGCCGCCTACACCGACCAGATCGAACGCCTGTTTTTCAATGCCGCTCAGGGCGCAAGGCACCCGGAGAAAAGCAGCATCGCGTACTTGAAAACAGACAATTCCTACGAGATGACTGGTATGCGAAACGGGGCTGGTGATCCCAGACAGACCCGTTACAAGTACTCGCCCGCTCATCAGGATGCGGCCGTGTGTTGCGTGCCCAACGCTGGCCGGATTGCGCCCTATTACGTACAGGCGATGTGGATGAAAGATACGGATGGACTGGTGGCCAACCTGCTCGGCCCCTGCCAGTTGACGACTAATCTGGGAAATAATACGGTTCAGATTCAGGAAAGTACAGACTACCCGTATCAGACCAGTTTCATGTTCACCATCAAGGCGCAGAAACCTTTTACGCTAAAAATCAGGCAGCCCGACTGGGTTGAAACGGCGACCTGTAACCTAGCGTATAAAGCCGAAAACGGTTACCTGAACATGGCCATCAAAGCGGGCGAAACGGTTGTGCGGCTGGCCTACGAAACAGCGGTTGTAACCCATACCTTTGCCGACAAAGAGACGTATTTCAGCTACGGCCCGCTGATCTACGCACACCCGATTGAGGCGGAAGAAACGGTTGCCAAAACGTTTCCGGTAGCGGGTTTTGCCGATCTGAAATACAAGTCGACAAACCCGGCCACGTACAGGTACGTTACGGATAGCCCGGCAACGTACCTGAACTCGACGATTGAGATAAAAGCTAAAAACGACAAAACACAGGCCATAGAACCCATCCGCTTAGTGCCCGTTGCCAAGACGATTCTGCGGCAGGTTACCTTTTGAGATGCCATATTTTGAATGCCGTTTTTGCCATCCCGACGGCAGGAGGAATGACAAAAACGCTTGAAACGACAACCATTAATGCATTACCTTAAAACCCCTCACCTATGACTATACGCCGGTTTATTGCTGCTATTCTCCTGATTGTCATTGCCAGTTCCGCCCTGTTTGCCCAGCGTATCGAACCACTGAACTGGTGGGTGGGCCTGAAAAACCCTGACGTGCAACTAATGATTCAGGGCGAGGCCATCGGTGAAACTACGCCTGTAATCAGCCATCCGGGCGTGACGGTAAAAAAGGTCACGAAGGCCGACAGTAAAAACTACCTCTTCGTAGATATCCGCATTGCCAAAACCACCCGGCCCGGCAGCTTCCCGATTCAATTCAGGAAAGGGAGTAAAGTGGTCTCGACGGCCACGTATACCTTGTTGGCTCGCCAGCAGGATGCCGCTCAGTTTAAAGGATTTACGCCTGCCGATGTTATCTATCTGATTGTCCCCGACCGTTTTGCTAATGGCGACCTGACCAACGACGTGGTGGCGGGAATGAAAGAAACGACCATCAACCGCCGTCTCGCCGGAGGTCGGCACGGGGGCGATTTGCGCGGTATCATCAATCACCTCGATTACATTGCCGACATGGGCTACACGGCTATCTGGCCCACACCCCTGCTCGAAAACAACATGGCGGCTTATTCGTATCATGGCTATTCGATCACGAATCACTATAAAGTTGACCCGCGTTATGGAACCCTCGACGACTACAAAGAACTGGCCGCCAAAGCCCGGCAGAAAGGCATCAAACTGATTTATGACGAGGTGCTAAACCACATCGGTACAGGCTATTGGTGGATGGGTGATTTGCCGTTTAAAAACTGGCTTAACTATCCCGATACGCTCACCATTACCAACCATCGACGTACCGTAAATCAGGATTTGTATGCCGCCAGGTATGACAAAAAATTGATGACTAACGGCTGGTTCGACCGGACAATGCCCGATATGAACGCCCAAAATGAATGGATGGCCAACTACCTGATCCAGAACACCATCTGGTGGATTGAGACCCTACAGTTGGGTGGCGTTCGGCAGGATACGTACGGCTATTCCGACAAGGCGTTCCTGACTAAATGGAGTTGCCGGATTATGGACGAGTACCCGAATTTCAGCATGGTAGGGGAGGAGTGGAGCGTGAATCCGCTCATCACATCGTACTGGCAACGGGGCAAACAAAACCGCGATGGCTACCAAAGCTGCCTGACCACCATTATGGATTTCCCGATGCAGGAAGCTTTGGTTCAAGCCTTGACCGAACCGGAAACCTGGGGCAGGGGAATCACCAAACTCTATGAGGGCTTAGCGAATGACTTTGTGTATGCCGACCCAAAAAATATGCTTGTTATGGGGGATAATCACGATATGGACAGGCTGTTCACGCAGCTTAACAACAACGTTGATTTAACCAAAATGGCCCTGACCTACCTGCTGACTATACGTGGTATTCCGCAGATTTATTACGGCACCGAAATTCTGATGGAGAACACCGGGCATCATAAAGTGGATGGCCTGATTCGCTCCGATTTCCCCGGTGGCTGGCCGGGCGACACTACGAACGCCTTTACAGGTAACAGGCTGACTGCCAATCAGCAGGCTATGCAAACGTATACTAAACAGTTGCTGAACTGGCGCAAAGTCAATCCGGTCATTGCCAACGGCGATACCCGCCATTTTGCCCCTTCCGATGGAGTATACGTCTATTTCCGCTACAACAACGCGCGCAAGGTCATGGTCGTGATGAACAAGAGCACCGACGCTAAATCGCTGGAGATGACCAGGTACAAAGAGATGCTGGATGGCCACCAAACGGTTAAAAATGCGCTGACGGGCCAGACGCAGACGTTGAGCCAACCTGTATCAGTGCCCGCGATGAGCGCGACGATTTGGGAGGTGAAGTAGTGATGTATTTCGGGGTCGGCTTTGCGCATGTGTTTCCGTTGTCGCTTGCCTGCGGCGAGTGACGACGGCGCCTAAGTAAGCCAGCGAATATCAAGGCTGCATCTGCAATATGCCATCTTCCACGTACCAATACTTAACCTGGCTCCCCGCTGGAATGGCCCAAGTGTTCAGGTTGAACGTCCCTGTGGCTTGTATTTCTGTCACGCGAATTGCCTTTTTGTTGGCCGACCACACCAGCGGTTTTCCAACTGCACATTGTTCAGGGCCGCTGGCACCGGACGGAGTAATGAAATAGGCGACGCCTGAGCCAAAGACCGTTGCCATGCCAGTCGGCTCAATACCAACCGCCGTTTTTTCGCTTATGCCAATGCCTCGTCCGGTCACATTCCAGTCGGTACGCATCCGGGCCAGAAAAGCTACGAGTCGACCCTGACGATTGCGCTGGGCGAAGTGCGTATCGGTGACGGTATTGGCCATAAAGGGGGCGTTGATGAAGTCACTGCGGCCCAGCATCAGATTCGCGTGGTACGGGTCGCTCAGGGCTTCGGCGGAAGTCAGGCTTTCGTTGAAGGCGGGGTAATAGATCTGGCCGAGAATGGCGCAACCGGCACTGGTGCCGCCTACGGGTACTTTCTTGGTATTGATAAGATAATTGATCGCCTCCTCCACCTTCGAGTCTTTCCAATACTTCACGTAGTTGCCCTGGTCGCCACCTGCAATAAACAGCGCTTCTGCGTTCCTGATTTTTTGCGCAACGGCTTCGTCATTGACCCATTCAGCCGAATTGAGCATGATTGTTTCGACTGAATTGACTGTTTCGCTCAGCGTTGCGTACAGGTACGTGTTATAGCCGTCGGCCCCACTGGCGCGCAAAATCACCACATCCCCCCCACCCGACTTTTTAAGGAACCAGCGCATGGCCTCGGCCACATCGGTACTGCCACCAGCCAGTAAGAGTCCGGGCGAGGTTACCGCCGTTACGTCTGCCGCATCGCCCGTTAGCCAGGTGGTGGGGCCGGTAGCGGTGCTTGTGGTTAGCGCGGGTACGTTCTGCCCACAGGCCAACTGACCTGGTACGATCAGCAGACAAAGCAGTAACCGTAGTAGAGTGAAGCGATTTGCAGTGGCTAGCATGAAGAGATCAGGTACGTTTGCTACGAAGTAAGCCGCAAAAGAGCCATAAAAAAAGCCAGGTACGTTGCTGCACCTGGCTTTTGAAAAGAACGAAATCGGTTAATCGCGGCTGCGGCCGTTCAGGATGCTCACGTAGTAGAGCAACGTAGCCAATGAACTAAGGGCAGCAACCACATAAGTCATGGCGGCCCATTTCAGCCCGTCTTTGGCTATACCATATTCACGTGGCGACACTACACCCCGGCTTTCGATCCAGGCTAAGGCTCGTTTGCTGGCGTCGAACTCAACGGGCAGCGTAATGAACGTGAAGAGCGTAGTGACGGCAAACAGAGCGACGCCGATCTGTAATGGCAATAGCGTGCTGTTAATCATCAGGATGCCGGCCAGTAAAATCCATTGCATATACCGCGACGACACACTGACAAACGGCACAATAGCCGACCGGAACTGCAACGGACCATAAGCCACCTTATGCTGCACCGCGTGCCCGCATTCATGCGCCGCCACGGCCGCCGCCATGACGCTCCGGCCGTGATACACGTCGGGCGAGAGGTTTACGGTTTTGTCCTGCGGGTTATAGTGGTCGGTGAGTTGGCCGTCAACAGACAATACCCGCACGTCGGTTACGCCGTTTTCGTACAGCATTTTCTGCGCAACTTCAGCACCGGTAAGGCCGCTGCTGAGCGCAATCTGCGAGTATTCAGTGAATTTGCTCTTGAGACGCCACTGTACAAACAGGCCCACAAGGAACAGGATAATCATTAAAATGTATGCACCAGGCATGGTCTTCGAGTTAGTTTAGTGGAAGATAGTTAAATCCTGTGTCGATTCGGGCACTGATCTGGCTACCTACAAATAAAACAGCAACAGGCCGAAAAATGTGCCAATTGGGCAACCATTCATCCAGACCAGGCACCGATAGTCAACCGTAGGCCTCAACTATTTTCTGGATCAGGGAGCTGGTAGAATAACCGGGAACCAGCGCGATGGTTTCAACGCGGCCACCATTGCCTAACACGAAATCGGCCCCAACAATGGTGGCAACAGTGTAGTCATCACCTTTCACCAGCACGTCGGGCCGCAGGGTTTCGATCAGTTCCAGCGGGGTTGGTTCGCCAAAGAGCGTGACCAGATCCACGAATTGCAGGGCGGCCATCAGGCGGGCGCGGGCTTGCTCATTCACCACCGGGCGCAGTGGCCCTTTAAGGCAACTGACCGACGCGTCGGTGTTTAAACCCAGCACAAGTTTATCGCCCAGGGCACGGGCTTTTTCGAGGTAATCGATATGGCCAAGATGCACGATGTCGAAGCAACCGTTGGTAAAAACAACGCGTTGCCCCTCAGCATGCCAGGCACGTACCTGCGCCGCCGCTTTATCGCGGGAAACAATTTTTTGGGAAGTCATGTCAGGTACGTTGAAAGGCTATTCTGCACTAACTGGCGATGTACCCACCTCGGCCCCCGCTTTTCTGCGGCGGCTCAGAACGATCAGGAAAGACAAGCCGCCGAAGACAATCACTACGGCCCATTGCGAAAGCAGCATCAGTGTGGCCAGCGTTTGACCATCCTGCTGGGTAAGTCCGTAAATGACCAGCGCCGAACCTACCATGATATTGAAGGCACCTAAACCGCCCTGCGTGGGGGCGGCCATACCAATGGTGCCCATCATCAGGATCGTCAGCGCCGCCACCGGACCGAGGTTTGCCGTTTGGGGCATGGCGAAGAACAGGACGTACATGGTCAGGTAATAGAGCGTCCAGATCAGCAGCGTATGGAAGATAAACAGGCCCGGCTGACGGAGCTTACGGACGCTCAGTAGCCCATCGACAAGGCCCAGAGCAAACGTTTCTACTTTGACAAACAGCGCATTACGTCGTAGTACTTCTTTGTATTTGTTGTACATGAACCAGGCCACCACGGCCCCGCCGATGGCTGCGGCCAGAAAGAGGTAAAGGCCTGTGCGGCTACCCGTTCCTCCTTTACCCGCAAACAGGCCAAAGACCAGATCGCTGAGACGGGTAAATTCCAGCACGAGCGTGAGGCCAATGATAACGAGCAGCATCAGTACGTCGAAAATGCGTTCGGCCACGACTGTACCAAAACTTACGTTGACCGGTATGCCTTCGAGCCGGTTCATGGTGCCGCAGCGGGTTACTTCGCCCATGCGGGGAATGAGCAGGTTGGCAAAATAGCCCGTCATCACCGCCAGCGTTGAATCGACCTGCGACGGGCGATGACCCACTACGGGTTCGAGCAGTAAACTCCAGCGCACGCCCCGGCTCCAGTGCGACAGCATGGCGATCACGGCATAAACCCCAACCCAGACCAGATTGGCCTGACCGAGAGCGGCGAACATGGCGTTGAGGTCAATGTCTTTGAAGACAAACCAGAGAAGCCCCCCGGCCACAGCGAGGGAAATGGCGTAGGTAAGAATGTTCTTCATAGAAAAGTAGTCTAAAGGTTCAATGTCTAAGGCCCAATGTTGCGTTGCTATGGCCTCGGATTATGAGTTTAGCGGAGCAACATTAAACCTTAGACATTGAACTTTAAACTTAAAATTTACCCCCTTGCGGCTTGCCCTCCGGTTACTAACCGGTTGTTTTCGTCGGGGAAAACAACCATCGGTTTGTGCGTTTTAGCCTCCTCGTCGGTTAGCATGCAGTACGAAATAATGATGATGATGTCGCCGGGTTGGGCACGCCGGGCGGCGGCTCCGTTGAGGCAAATGATACCCGTACCGCGCTCACCTTTAATGACATACGTAATGAGTCGTTCGCCGTTGTTATTGTTTACGATATGCACCTGCTCGTTTTCCAGCAGACCCACAGCGTCCATCAGGTCTTCGTCGATGGTGATGCTGCCCACGTAGTTCAACTCAGCCTGAGTGACTTTCACGCGGTGCAACTTCGATTTCATTAGGGTAACAAACATGGTTCGTCGTTAATAAGCTCTTCATACGAAAAGCGTCTGTAAAGGTAGGGGACGCCTTCCGGTGAGCAAAACAAGTGCATGTAGGGTAACGTTCAGACGGGGATGAGCGCAGTGCTATTCCGTTGAATCTACCCCTCGATCACACAAGGCTAACTGCCTGAACACGTCGTGATACGCCTCAGAAGTGTCGGCCAAATACTCTTTAATTAGCTCATCAGTAACGTATTGCGTCTCCAAATTGGCCATTTTTCTGAGTCGTCTACAGGCAACTTTTCGCTAGACAGGTTTGAACGTCCTTCAGTCATGGTCACATTAGCAGGATTGGGCAATCAATCTACTGATAAGTAATAAGGTAGCGGCAAAAGGGAAGCATTTTGTCTATTTTCAGAACGGCACCACCACCTTCAGGCTCACATTCCTTCCCAGATTAAACACGCCGATGCGGCCGGTTGCATTGTTTCGGTCGAGGTATTTCAGGCGGCTTTGGTGGGCCTGATAGATCACATCGAACAGATTAGTGGTCGAGAAGTAAACCGAGAAGAGCGTCTGTTTGCGGTTACCTGTAATGTCGCCACCGGCACCGATATGCACCAGCGTGTAACCCGGCGTGGCCGTTTCGGTGTTCGAGGCGGCCAGGAAGCGGTCCTGCGTCTGCGTGACTTCAACGTCCATTGTCGCATACAGATTACGGAAACGGTTGCCAATCCGGTCGCGGGTGAGGCGGAGCTGCGTGACCCAGCGTGGAGCGGGCATGAACGGCAAAAACTGCGCATCATCGGTAATGGCCGAGAGGTTCCGCCCGAATACCGACGAGTAAGTTTGTGTAATGCTGAACCACCGCGCCGCCGCCGGATTATAGGTCACCATGCCTTCAAGCCCACGCAGACGGGCATCGCCCTGCGCGTAGCGGAACACAGGTACGTTGCCCTGGAACAGCGAGTCGGTGCCGGCCCGGTTCAGTACCCGTTCCGAATAGATGTAGTTCTGAATACTGTTCTGAAACAAACTTAGATCGACATACCAGTTCTTGCTTTCGTAAGTAAGGCCTAAATCACCCTGATACGCCACTTCCGGCACGGCGTCGAGCTTCCCGATCTCGTACCGGAACGTACCTGCGTGTACCCCATTCGACGATAGTTCGGGGACGGTTGGTGCCCGGAATCCGCGCGAGGCGTTGATGCGGACGTTGAGCTTGTCGGTTACCGAATACACCCCGCCGAGGCTGGCCGATACGTTGCGATATGTTTTGTCGGCCCCGCTAAATCGCTGGCTGCCCGGCCCCTGCGAACGTACCTGGAAGGCCCCTTCGGAGTCGAGATACAGCGCACCGATGCTGAGCAAACGAATATCGAACCGGGCGCCGCCGCTGATCTTCAGCTTGCCGATGTTCTTCTTGAGGAACACAAACTCGCCGTTGTCGAACAGGTTGTAGTTGGGGTATAACGCCTGATAACCCTGGTTGTCGAGCGACTGCTGCATACCGTTGCTACCGACGGTAATTTCCAGGTTGTTTTTCGTCGGAAAGTTGTAGCGGACATCGTAGTAGTTGGTGTACAGAAACAGGCCCAATTGCGCCTGATTGGGGCGCAACACGTCGGCAAACTCGTCGCGACGGTTGCGGGCATAGCTTAGATTGACCGTCAACGAACCGCTGTTGCTGAATTGAAACAGGTTGTTGAGCGAGATTTTGGCATTCACCAGCCGTTGCGAATTGAACGGTAAAAACGCCCTGCTCGTGAGTTCGTCATCCGTCACGGGCCGATCAGCCACGTCGCCATTTCCTAAAATAGAGGCTGTGGTAAATCGGCCGGTTCTGACGTCGCGGGTGCCGTTGATGATGTTGAACCGCTGTTCTGTTCTGAGGAAATACAACCGCGAGTAGCCCCACCGTTTGTTCAGGCCAACGTACCCACTGAGGTCAAGAATGTCGGCGTAGTTGGAACCGTAAACGCGCCCATCGGCCCGGTTCTGGTAATTTCCCGCCGATTTGGTCGACGCCGTTCCCAGCCACACAAAGCCGCTCTGGTTGCCTGCCGCCTGCACCGAGGCTCCCAGCAGCCCGTGGTTGCTCTGGTAACTGGTGAGTACACGCCCCCGAATTTTGCCTTCCTCAACCGGCCGCGGCGACAGGGCTGTAACCACCCCGCCCAGCCCGTCGGAGCCGTACATCAGGCTACCGGCTCCGCGAATCACTTCGTAGCGGTCAATCGAATATTCGTCGAGTTGAATGCTGTGCTCTTCGCCCCACTGGTTGTCTTCCTGCCGAATACCGTCGTGCATGGTAATGACCCGGTTAAAGCCCAGCCCCCGAATGATGGGCTTACTCAGCCCCGCACCCGTGGTTACCTGCGACATGCCCGGCAATTTCGATACGGCGTCGATCAGGTTTGTGGAGCTTTGCTGCATCAGCCGTAGTTGCGACATGGCGGCAATCGGAACCGGACTTTCGCGGATAATCGTTTTGGTTGAAGCCCCCGACACGATGACTTCTTCCAGCATCTGCGAGGCATTTTCCATCGTGAAATCCTGCGTTGTCGCTGCGTTCACGGTTACGCTTTTAATCAGCGTTTTGTGCGAAATGTAACTGACCTGCACCGTGAACGTACCTGTGGGCAGGTTGGTAAGGCGGTAGGCCCCGTCGAGGTCAGTGGTAGCTCCGAGGCGCAGGTCGGGCAGGTAAATGGCCGCGCCAATCACGGCCTCGCCCGACTCACCATGCGTGACACGGCCGGACAAACTATTTTGGGCAAAACAAACAGAAACAGGCAGCCCGAGACAGGCCACCATGAGGAGTAAAATCTTCATAAGGACAGTGAAAACGTTGCGAGAAATAGCGTAACCCCCAACCCCCTGAAGGGGCTAAAGCTGACGCAAGCTTACCTCCGGCGAAGCCTTAGCCCCCTTCAGGGGGTTAGGGGTTACGCCAATTATCCCAACGGTGGTCCTCGATGTGAAAAACAGGTGAATGTTGCCCAACGTACCTGCGCGTGAATGGCCGACGTAGGGGCGGGCAGCAGTGGCTGATCGGGCGCCTGAAACGTGAAGAACGTGGGCTCCGCGAACGGATAGGCCACATCGGTCATGGCATCAAGCCAGATCAGTTGTTGCTTGCTGTGGTTATTCGGCTGAACGGGGTCCGAGCCGGGGCCGCCAAGGGCCTTGGGCAGGAACGGGTGCGCATGAACGACAATCGTACCGTCGGGCAGCCGGTGGGCATGCCGAAACACCACGGCGTTGGTCAGCATGAAGAGCTGAACCAGCAGCAGGAGCCGGGCCACGGTAATACGATATGTAGCGGTTTGGCGCATTTGTCAGTAAACATAACATACGACTATTTGCCCAAAGTCGATGTGATGTGTTAAACCACAAATTAACGCTATAAATTGAAGTTACTCAATCGATTGATCAATTAAGCAGGAATCGTCTTTAACCGGTGTAGAGTAAGAAGGGTGATTCATTGCTTTGACAACAACTAGCCGATATTCGCCGTTTAGATGCTACCGCCAACGGTACACACTCCATTATTCATGCAACTTCTTCTCGACAAATTAACACAGCAAACCGTACGTACCCAGCTCGGCGGTGGCAAGAGAAAGCTGGACGATCAGCACAAAAAAGGCAAACTGACCGCCCGCGAGCGAGTAACGTACCTGATTGATCCCGAGACTCAATTTCTTGAAATTGGCCTGTTCGCGGGCGATGGCATGTACGCCGAACACGGCGGTTGTCCGTCGGGCGGTGTGGTCACGGGGCTTGGGTACGTATCCGGGCGGTTGTGCGTGATCGTCGCGAATGATGCCACGGTGAAAGCCGGAGCCTGGTTTCCGATTACGGCCAAAAAGAATCTCCGGGCACAGGAAATAGCTATGGAGAACCACCTGCCCATTATTTACCTGGTAGATAGTGCCGGTGTGTACCTGCCGCTGCAAGACGAAGTCTTCGCCGATAGGGACCATTTCGGACGCATGTTTCGGAATAATGCGCACCTGTCGGCAATGGGTGTGTTGCAGGTCGCCGCCGTTATGGGTAGCTGCGTGGCGGGCGGCGCGTACCTGCCCATCATGTCAGACGAAGCGCTCATTGTGGAGGGAACCGGCTCCATTTTTCTAGCCGGTCCATACCTCGTAAAATCGTCGATTGGTGAAGATGTTGGCGCCGAAACATTGGGCGGAGCGGCCATGCACACGGAAATTTCGGGCGTAATCGACAACAAATACCCCGATGATCAAAGCTGCCTCGACGCTATCCGAAGAATTCTTGACAAAACGGGGCGTACCGAAACCGCCGGTTTTAATCGCGCCACGCCCGCGCCGCCTACCGCCGACCCAACCGAGATCTACACCCTATTGCCGCAAGACCGGGTGAAGCCGTACGACATGCAGACGATCATTGATCGGCTCATCGATAACTCTGATTTTGACCCGTACAAGCCCGATTACGGCCAGTCGCTGCTCTGCGGCTACGCCCGCATCGATGGTTGGGCGGTGGGAATCGTGGCCAATCAGCGAAAAGTGGTGAAGGCAAAAGTGCGGGCTGCGCTGGGAGGTAGCACGCCCGGCGGGGCGGCTACCGAGATGCAAATGGGCGGCGTGATCTACGGTGACGCGGCCGACAAAGCGGCCCGGTTTATTATGAACTGCAACCAGAAAAAGATTCCGCTGGTGTTTATTCAGGACGTCACGGGCTTTATGGTTGGCAGCCGGGCCGAGCAGGGCGGCATCATTAAAGACGGGGCCAAGCTCGTCAGCGCGATGGCTAATTCGGTGGTGCCCAAGTTCACCATCGTAGTCGGAAACAGCTACGGTGCCGGTAATTACGCCCTCTGCGGACGCGCCTACGATCCCCGGCTGATGATTGCCTGGCCCACCGCCCAGATGGCCGTGATGAGTGGGGCATCGGCGGCAAAAACGCTGTTGCAGATTCAGGTGGCGTCGTTGAAAGCCAAAGGCGAAACCATTACGCCGGAAGACGAGCAGGCATTATTGCAGAAGATTACCGATCAGTATAACGCCCAACTCTCACCCTACTATGCCGCTGCCCGCCTCTGGGTCGATGCCGTGATTGATCCACTCGATACCCGCCGGTATATCTCGACCGGTATTGAAGCCGCCAACCACGCGCCCATCACAAAGGCGTTCAACGTAGGGAATATTCAGACGTAGCTAATGTCGTAGCGCCGAAACTGTAGCTTTGGCGCTACTTCCCCGCGCAGGCCCCTTTCGTGTACGCCACGCCAGCGCAGGCCGCTTCGCAGGCATTGCCGTAGGTCCGTCCGTCGCAACCGCATACGGGATCGTATTGCTGTGTGCAGACGCAACTGGTATTGGCTTTTGGCATACAGTCACCTGCGGGTTCTACTGCGTTTCGGGAGCACCCCATCAGGCAGGCTAGACTCAGAGATGTCAGGAGCGTTTTCATAACTTGTTTTGTGAAAAATAACGTACCTGCAAGACCTCGATCAGGCTGAAAGGGTTGCAAAAGCCAAACCTGTAAGGTCTTTTTGAGACCTTACAGGTTTGAAAATCACCCTTCTTTTCCCTGTACCCAATCCATCCGTTCGGGGATATCCTGCTCGATGGCCTTCCTGACTTTCTCGACAATCTCCTCTACGCTTTCGCCAGGGCCGATAATCAATGGGGCTTTGAAGCGGATGGATAGTTGTGTGTTCCGCTTTTTGAAGCGTAACCCTTTCTTGTCAAACGCCCGCCGGAACCCGTTGATGACCACCGGGATGACGATAGGATCGTTGGCCATGATTAAATGAGCCGTTCCTTTTCGGATGGGGGCGAAAGGCTTGGTTGTTCCCTGCGGGAAGCTCACGACCCATCCGTGTTTCAACGCTACCTGAATCTTATCGACTGCCGACGAGTCGACACTGCGCTGCACTTCGCGGCCATCGGCCCGCCACGAACGTTCGATGGTGAGGGCACCGCCAAGGGCAAAAATCTTAGCCAGAATGCCTTTCTGCATGGTTTCGCTGGCCGCTACGTAATACTGCCGGGCGCGGGGAGCCAGCAAATACATGGGGGGTAGAATGGTGTCTTTAAAGCCCCATTTCACAGCGCAGAACACATGAAAGAAGGCAATAACATCGGCGAAATAGGTCTGATGATTCGATAGAAACAGGACGTTATTGATCGGCAAATTCTCAAGATGCTCTGTCCCTTCGATCTTAATACGGTTAACCGTCGTGTAGCGAAAATAAGTAAACCAGCCCACCGCTGCTATGATTATCCGCCTGAACAGCAGCCAGTTGCCAAACGGATCGCACTCGAACAGACCAATGAAATCAAGCCGATCAAGGGGTTTAGGCAGGTAGCTAAAGCGAGTGGGTTTAATGTAACGCATAACAACGGAGGTAAAACGCTGATTCTGGGAGTAGTATCAATGTTTTCGGGGAAAAGTACAATATAAAATCAAAAGGACGCGCAAAGGAAATGGAATTGGCTTCCTGAAAAAATTTTCCAACCGGCATTAATCCTTCAGGTACGTCTCGCTATCCAAGCTACAAATAACCACAAAACGCGCTTCTACTTTCCGATTTACCTTTTCACAACCCATCGGGACGCACATAGTTCAAACGCCTTATTGATCATGAAAACTCAGCTCGTAAACGCTCTTCTCGGCTCTGCCTTCACTGTAGCCTCTCTTTTTGTTAGCTCGTCATCCTTTGCCCAGGTGCAGGTTGGGTTTCGGGGCGGTGCAAACTGGAGCACAGTCTCAGAGCCATCCCTGCTGAAAAATCTGCCTGTTCAGCCCGAGCTGTCGCCTGGTCCAGCCGGCGCTATCTTCCTCGATATTCCGCTGAGTAACCGGGTGTCGTTCCGGCCCGAGGTTGGGTACGTTCAAAAGGGATTTGTGCTCCGCGAAGGAACCAGCCTCGATCTCGGCATCATCGATATTCCCATTGGCGCCCGGGTAGCCTACCAAACGCAGTCGATCCAAACGGGTTTGCTCATTAAAGCGAACCTGACCGATGGCCCCGTTCAGCCTTACGTTTTTGGTGGGCCAGCGGTTGGCTATAGCTTCGACGGCCGTATTCGCACTCGGGCTACAGCGCTGTTTACGACACAAAACATGGACGTTGACCTTGATTTCGGTAACACACTCAATCCCTGGGATATCAGCGCCGTTGGTGGTCTGGGCCTGTCGGCCGAGATGGGAGCTGGCAAGTTTTTTGTTGAAGCTCGGTACGACTACGGCCTGACCCGCCAACTGCAAGTGCCCCTTGTTAACCTGCCTGTGCGGAACCGTAGCGTGGGCGTGTCAGTAGGCTATGCCTTTACACTGTAAAATCCCCGGCGTGCTCAGCACGTCGTCACACTCTTCTATATTTTGTTGATTACGAATCAATCGATAGACGTACCTGCTGCTGGCGGGTACGTCTTTTTTTGGGACCTGCGTTGTTTTGCGCTGGCGCAAAAACAATGCAGCAAAAGCAAGCATAAGCCATGTAGATGAGTCGTCTTTTTTATTAACTGCATCTTAAAATGATGGGCATCATGTATACAAATGATAAATAGGCGTTGAGTGGCACTCAATTCTGTTTATTTTTGTCAGTCCGTAACAGAACAAAACAGCATAGTCGGCTTTACCGACCTTGAATTCAGCAAACAGAACATGGCAACACTCATTAACGATTTTACGTATTCAACCAAGTCGGAGCCGCACCGGATGCGTACGCGGCAGATCATGAAAGCCCACCCGGAGGTGAAAAAACTGATTGGGCAAAAAAATCCTACTACGTTTTGGGTGGCGCTTGGCTGCGTAGCCATGATCATTACAATGGCCTGGTTCCTGCGTGATCAACCCTGGTGGATGGTTGTTGCGGCGGCCTGGTTCATTGGTGCGTTTCCGGCGCATACGCTGTTTATCTGTATTCACGAAGCGGCCCACAACCTGATTTTTCGTAAACCCGCCGCCAACGTCTGGACGGGTATTTTTGCCAACCTGCCAACGGTATTTCCAACGGCTATTTCGTTCAAGAACTTCCACATCAAGCACCACGCTTTCCAGGGTGTTCACGAACTTGATGCCGATCTGCCCGACTGGTACGAAGCGAAACTGATCAACAACTACGCTATCGGCAAAGCCATCTGGCTGTTGCTGTTCCCGATCTTTCAGGGTATTCGCACCCTCCGCTGCATCGAACTGGCCGTGATTGACAAGTGGGTAGTGGCCAATGTAGTGGTTCAACTCGTGTTCGACGTACTGATCGTCGTCTTTTTCGGCTGGAAAGCGCTGGCTTTCATGGTGATGTGTCTGTTCTTCTCGGTTGGTCTGCACCCACTGGGCGCCCGCTGGATTCAGGAGCACTACCTGACCCTCGATCCCGAGCAGGAAACGTACAGCTATTATGGCCAGTTGAACAGCGTGAACCTGAACGTAGGGTTCCACAACGAGCACCACGATTTCCCGTCGGTACCCTGGAATAAGCTGCCGCAATTGAAAAAAACAGCGCCTGAGTACTACGAATCATTGAAGTATCATACTTCATATGTGAAACTGCTGTTCATGTTCCTCTTCAGCCAGGAAGTGTCGCTCTACTCGCGGATCGTTCGCAAAGAGCGCGGCCGTGTCACCCTCGACGACCAGTCGAAACCGGACGTTGAACTGGTTCAGGCGCAAGCCCAGCCACAACCAGTCACGGTATAACGTACCTGACTTTCTGGAAAAACGCCCGCTTCTGGTTCAGAGGCGGGCGTTTTTTGTTGCTCAGCCTGCAACGGCGTAGACCCCCAACCCCCTGAAGGGGGCTACTGCGCTGCAACATCACCTAGCGGAGCTTTAGCCCCCTTCAGGGGGTTGGGGGTAAAAGGCGATGAGTGTCAACCTTGTTTTTGTCCAAAAACCATAAATCACGGATTTCGGCGTGAAAAGGCCTAAAAACCTTTTGCACAATAAGTTTAGGGCCGCGACTGCTTCACCGACCTATCGAATGAACTTTGTGATTACGCGGTTTTATTCCTACTTTTGCGGGCTGAAATAGGTTCTTACTTTTCATATTTATCATATACCAATGATTACGGAAACGGCAGTCAATACGGGTAAGATCACACAGGTGATTGGCCCGGTTGTAGACGTGAGTTTCGAGGCAGAAGGCTCTCGGATTCCGGCTATTCTCGATGCCCTTAAGGTAACGCGGCCCGATGGCCAGGTCGTTATCATGGAGTGCCAGCAGCACCTTGGCGAAGATCGCGTTCGCGCCATTGCGATGGATTCGACCGAAGGTTTGCAGCGCGGCATGGACGTGGTTGACCTGGGTAGCCCCATCACAATGCCTATCGGCGAAGCCATCAAAGGCCGTCTGTTCAACGTCGTAGGCGAGCCTATCGACGGGTTGGGCGCACTGCCAAACGAGCGTCGGTCATCGATTCACCGGGCTGCTCCCCGGTTTGAAGACCTGGCAACGTCGACCGAAGTACTGTACACGGGTATCAAAGTAATTGACCTGCTGGCTCCTTACGTAAAAGGTGGTAAAATCGGTCTTTTCGGTGGTGCCGGTGTTGGTAAAACCGTATTGATCCAGGAACTGATCAACAACATCGCCAAAGCCTACGAAGGTCTGTCGGTGTTTGCTGGTGTAGGTGAGCGTACCCGCGAAGGAAATGACCTGATGCGCGAAATGATCGAAGCTGGTATTATCAAATACGGCGACGCGTTCAAACACAGCATGGAAGAAGGCGGTTGGGATCTGACCAAAGTTGATTACGAAGAGCTGAAGAAATCGCAGGCTACGTTCGTGTTCGGTCAGATGAACGAACCCCCCGGAGCCCGTGCCCGTGTGGCTCTGTCTGGTCTGACGATCGCCGAATATTACCGTGACGGTGATGGCGAAGGTGAAGGCCGCGACATCCTGTTCTTTATCGACAACATCTTCCGCTTCACCCAAGCCGGTTCAGAAGTATCCGCTCTGTTGGGCCGGATGCCATCGGCCGTAGGTTACCAGCCCACGCTGGCTACCGAAATGGGCGCCATGCAGGAACGTATCACGTCGACCAAGCGTGGTTCAATCACATCCGTACAGGCCGTATACGTACCTGCCGATGACTTGACTGACCCCGCCCCTGCAACGACGTTTGCTCACCTTGACGCCACGACGGTATTGAGCCGGAAAGTAGCCGAACTGGGTATCTATCCTGCCGTTGACCCGCTCGACTCTACGTCGCGGATTCTGTCTGCCGAGGTACTGGGCGAGAAGCACTACGGTACGGCGCAACGCGTAAAAGAAATTCTGCAGCGCTACAAAGAATTGCAGGATATCATCGCCATCCTTGGCCTGGAAGAGCTATCGGAAGAAGATAAGCTGGTGGTAAGCCGGGCCCGTCGGGTTCAGCGCTTCCTGTCGCAGCCGTTCTTCGTAGCCGAGCAGTTCACCGGTCTGAAAGGGGTATTGGTGCCTATCGAAGAAACCATCAAAGGCTTCAACGAGATCATCGACGGCAAATATGACCACCTGCCCGAATCAGCGTTCAACCTGGTTGGTAACATCGAAGCCGCCGTTGAAAAAGGCGAGCGTCTGATCAAAGAAGCAGGACAATAAGGTAGTTTACAGTTTTCTGTTTGCCGTTTTCTGTTGCGCTGCCTAAACCAAGTAGTTGAGGTAGCGAAGCAACAGTAAACGGCAAACGGTAAACAGAAAACTTTAAAAAAATGCAACTCGATATCATAACCCCAGACCGGAAGGTATTTTCAGGTGAGGCTTCGTCGGTGACGTTTCCGGGATCGGAAGGTCAGTTTCAGGTGCTGAACGATCACGCGCCGTTAGTGAGCACACTGGCTCGTGGGCCGGTTACCATTGCCACATCGGGCGGGGTGAAAACCTTTACCGTTGATGGCGGCGTGGTAGAAGTATTGCGCAACCGCGTGCTGGTCCTTGCCGAAGCTGTTCTGGCCGCATAAGACCAACGTACCTATATACAAAGCAGACTCAGCAATGGGTCTGCTTTTTTTGTGGGTTTCGGTGAAACTTGCTTCGCGAGTCAGGTTGCTTGCGCATGGCTTCGCGAAGCAAGATTCACCGAAACGGCCACCACTTTCTCGCCCGGGCGATGAGCAGGTAGGCAACCGTACCCAGTGCGGTAACAGTCATGCCGGAGAGCATATACTTGGGTCCGGTTGAATAAAAAATATACCCCCACACGGCGATGACCAGCAAGACCGGTAGCGGATACAGCGGCATCCGGAACGGAAAATTGACGGCTAGCTTACCATCGGCGGTTCGTTTTCGGTGTAAAAGAAGTAAGCCCACCGCCTGACCAATGAATTGGATAACGACCCGCATAGCCAGAATAGCCGTGATAACGTTGGCCAGTTTGAACAGCAGGCTGAAGACGAAGGCTAGTCCACCCAGAAAAAGAAGCGAGATGTAGGGGAATTCGCGGGTGGGGTGCAGTTTCGCGAATAGACTGAAAAACTGCCCGTCTGCTGCCGCTGCGTAGGGAACGCGCGAATAGCCCAGCAGTACGGCGAAGAGCGACGAAAAGGCCACAACCAGCACCAGCAACGTGGCAAATTTGGCCGCTCCGCTGCCATATAGCGCCTCGACCATCGTACTGACAATAAAGGGACTGTTGGCGGCCTTCTCAAAGGGCAATACACTGGCAACGCTCAGGTTCAGCGCTCCGTACAGGACGGCAATGCCAATCACAGAAAGGAACATACTCAGCGGAATATTTCGCTCCGGCTTCTGAATCTCGCCGCCCAGATGGCATATGTTATAGTAGCCCAGGTAACAGTAAATTGTCTTTACCGATGCTACGCCTATAGACGCCGCCAGCACGGTAGGCGAAACGCTTTCGGCTGACGTCCAGGCGTCGCTGAGCAACGTACCTACCGACCGCGTTCCGTAATATAAGCCGCCGAAGATCAACCAGCCCATCGTACCCAGTACGCATAACCACAGCAATACGCTGATACGACCAATGCCATCAATGCGGCGATAAAGCAGGGCAATGACCAGCAGCACGACTGTACCGGAAACGATCCGGCGCGTGACTTCGTCGAGTGGGTAGAGATAGGAGGCGTATTGCGCAAAACCGATGGCTCCCGAGGCAACCACCAGTGGTGCCTGAATGAGCGTTTGCCAGACATAGAGAAAGGAGAACAGCTTCCCCCATTTCTGATCGCCATACGAGATTTTCAGGAACTGATAACTACCGCCAGCCTGCGGAAAAGCCGCGCCTAACTCCGACCAGACCAGCGCGTCGATGATCGAGATCAGCGCGCCCAACGCCCAGGCCAGCAGGAAATGTGGCCCGCCAATGGATTTCATCACGAGCGGTAACACCACAAATGGCCCAATCCCGACCATGTCGATCATGTTCAGGGCTGTTCCCTGCACCAGGCTAAGCCGACGGGGTAATCCGGCGGGGGGCGTTGACTCAGGTACGTTGGAAGAAGTAGACGTGTTCAAATCAAGCAGTTTCTCACTGAAGGTTATATCCGTCTGTTGAATCCGCACCGGGAACGTAAAGTTCCAGTGTGGCTGGTCCGGCTAGTAAGGCAATAGAGCATACGTTTTATTGCTTCGCGCTGTAGGCTTTGTGCTGTAGGCCCTTCGACCGGCTCAGGGTGACAATCTCGCTCAAGATCGTCATGAACATCTGGATGTGTCGTGTCACCCTGAGCCTGTCGAAGGGCCTACAGCGCGAAGCCACGCCAACCCATTCTTCTATCGCCCCGCCTCCGTCACCTCCAGCACAACGCTGGTGCGCCGATCGCTGACGGCCGGGTTCAGGCCCACCGTCATTAGAAAATCGCCTGAATAACTGATGGTGCTGTCGATGGGCGATTTTACGCCGGGCATCAGGTTTATTTCCTGAACGGTATAGCGTTTATCGGGTTGCAGGCCACGTAGCCGGATAGTCGGTAGGTCGCTGCCCGCTTTGAAGCGATTGCTTATTAGGTAAGAGAACAGAACCGCTTTGTCCTGCTTTTCACTCACGTATAACATAGAAGCCACGTCGTTGCCATACGGCGGCTGAAGCCGGTACAGATCGCCGTGGTAAATGGCGGGCTTCAGGCGGTCGTAGTTTTTGAGTGCCTGCTGACTGAAGGTCAATTCATCGGGCTTCATATGGCTCACCACCAGATCATACCCCATTTTGCCCATCATGGCCACATCGGTGCGGAACTTGATAGGTACGTTGCTCCAGTTGGTGATGTGGTTGCAGGTAGCAATGGCCGGGAAGAACATCGAATAATTATACTGGATAAAAATCCGCTCGCTGGGGCTGGTATTATCGCTGGGCCAGAATTCGGTGAAGTACTTCAGCGCACCATAATCGACCCGCGCACCGCCGCCCGAACACAGCATCATTGGTACAGTTGGGTATTTAGTCCGCAGCCGATCCAGAACTTTGTACAGGCCCCGCACGTAATCGACGTACAGGTGGCTTGTGGGGTTAACCGATGAATAAGCATTGTAGATCACCGCGTTACAATCCCACTTTATATACGCCAATTTTGGATTTTTGGTGAACAGATCGTCAACAACGCCGTAAACGAACTCCTGAACAGCCGGATTCGACAAGTCTAAAACCTGCTGATTTCGGAAAACCGCATTCTCGCGGTTCGGTAATTTGATCACCCAATCGGGGTGTTTTGTGTAAAGATCACTCTTCGGGTTCACCATCTCCGGCTCAATCCAGATGCCGAACTTGACACCCGCTGCTTCAGCTTCTTTCACCAGGTAACCGATTCCGTGGGGAAGTTTGGCCTTGTTTTCCTGCCAATCGCCGAGACCCGCTTTATCGTTGTTGCGCGGAAAGTTGTTGCCAAACCAGCCGTCATCGAGCAGAAACAAATCGACGCCAAGTTTTTTGCCATCTTTAAATAGATCAACCAGTTTGGGTTCATCGAAGTCGAACTGAGTGGCTTCCCAGTTGTTGAGCAGCGTGAGCCGATCGCCATTGCCTTGCGGAATACGGTGATTGCGGGCCCAGCGGTGCAGGCTACGACTGGCGCCACCGGTTCCTTGGGTAGAAAACGTGTATACCAGCGCGGGCGTGGTAAAGTCGCGGCCCGGTTCGAGGGTGTATTCCGATGCGTAGGGGTTGATTCCTGCCAGCACCCGGACGTTGTGATATGGGTCAAGCTCAAACGCGAACTGGAAATTGCCCGACCACGCTAACGTACCTGCGAGCACCTCGCCCTGTTCTTCCTGCGCGGGCTGATTCAGCGAAAGCATGAACATAGGCGACTGGAGCATCTGCGCACGGGTGCCCAGCTTGCTGTCAAGCACTTTCATACCTGCCGTGAGCTGCGTCTCTTCGGGACGTACCTCACTGGCCCAGTTGCCGTGGTAGTGCGTCAGGTAATACTGATTTGCCGACAGGTACAGGTTAGCCGAGGCGTATTTCTGCAAGCGAACGGCTTTCTTCTCCATATGCCGGATCGTCGACCAGCTTTCGAGCACATCTTCATTCTGGTAGGCCCGAAAATTCAGCGTCACCTCGAACGGGTACTGCGGATCTTTTAGCAACACCGTTGTCAACGTCTGTCCTTGTCCGGCCGGTTTCGTTTCGTGGCGAACATATACCAGATCGAGCGAGGGGTTTCCATCGGCGTGGGTGGCCTGAATAGCTGGTTCGAGCAAATTTCGTGACCCGGCGGGGGTGTAGGCGGCATTATAAAACTCTGAATAGCCTTCGTTTATGTGCGTTATGCCCCGCAACCGGCTGTATTCGCTCGCCTGTTGCAGTTTCTTTCCGTGATGGATGATAACCAGATGGCCGTCATTGTCGACGCGCAACACAAGGGCTGTCCGGTTTGTTTCGATGGGAATTTCGATGACAGCAGCAACTGCTGTCATGGCAGTTATTGATACTGAAAAGAGCAGACTTAGGGTAAGTAAGGAACGCATATGTAGCTGATAAGAAAGACTAAAATTAGGTTGTATTCGCATTTTATTAGCTCATCGGTCGATCAGTTTCCCGATTCGCTCCATGGTTTCCATGCAGGCCCGGCCGTTATGATACGGACACTTCCAGGCGCTGATCTTCGTGTTACCCAGCACCTTACCCGTCTGGTCGACACCGCTGAACCATTCGCCATCTTTGGTGTCGAGCAGGTGCGTTTTGGTAAAATCCCAGCTAGCGGCCGACTTGTCGAGAAACAACTTGTCTTTGGTAAGTTGGTAGGCGTTCATGAAACCAACCATCGCCTCGGCCATCACCCACCACGACCGTTCGCGGTTCCAACGGCCGCCGTCGTGGCTTTGCATGGGCTTGCTTTCATCAGGCCCTTCATACTCGTAGTTCATGCCACCATCCGGGTCAAGGCCCGACAGTGCCGCCCGCGCCATCAGTACAGATTCCTGGCGGACCTTTGCCAGCAGATCGCTTTCGTGCAGCACTTTGGCGGCTTCGAGCAACAGCCACGAGGCTTCAATGTCATGTCCGTAGCTGATACCCGTCCGGCGCGGCTCCCAGTTGGTGCCCTGAAACAGGACCATCCGGTGCGTTTTTGGGTCGATGATGTGATCGAGGAAAATATGAATCAGGCCACGTACCTGCGTTTTTAAACCACTATCCGGCCAGACGCGGAGCAGGCCAACGAACGCTTCCAGAATATGCAGGTGCGTGTTCATCGTCTTGCTCTCGCCATTATCTTTTCGGGCAATGGCATATGATTTTGCCTCGGTCCAGTCGCGGGCAAACGCTTCGATGAAGCCACCTTTTGCCGGATCGTAAGCGTGCTCGACCATGTTTCGGTAAATGGCCTGCGCGAATTCCAGCGCCGGTTTGTGCTTCGTGGCGTGGTAATATTCGCTCAGGCCATACACGGCAAATGCCTGGCCGTATAGCTGTTTGCTATCATCAATAGATTGCCCTTTGGCATCGACCATCCAGTATACACCACCATATTGCGGGTCGCGAAAGTAGGTGGCCAAATAATCGAAGGCGCGTTTTGCCACGGGCAGGTATTCATCGGTATGTTGTGTGTGCCTGGCGGCGGCCGAAAATGTCCAGAGAATACGGCTGTTCAGCACCACGCCTTTGGCATCGCCGGGTCTGGGTACGTTGTCAGAGCCCACTGTTCCGTAGAAACCGCCATTAGTTGGGTCAGGCGCATACCGTTGCCAGTAGGCCAGAATATCTTTCAGTTCCTGGCTGAGTTCACGTTGCCAGAGGCGCAGGTCGGGAATGGTCATAAGAAATGGCATTAAGTCGTCGTTTGCCTTCGGCCTCATTAGGTGGTCATTTATGGTCATTAAAAGTCAGTTGTAGCAAGACAATAAATGACTATTTAATGACGCCGCAGGCGAATGACGACCTAATGACGCGTGGTATACTATCATCAGAAGTAGGTTTTCATTACGGCGGGGTACTGTGGAATAACCTGTTCCGGGTCTGCGATTTCGGGATGCCACATCTTTTCCCACTCAAAGCTGTAGTAGCCTCTGTAATTACCTGCCTTCAACGCGTCGATGGCTGTGCGAAGTGGTGCTTCGCCCTGACCAACCTGCACATACTGATGCTTACTGGCCACAAGCCGAAGGTCTTTAACGTGTACGTGCCGGATAAACGGTTTCAACTGTTGATACACCATCGCCGGGGCCTCCTGCGCATCGACCCACATGTTGACAATATCCCAGATCAGGCCCACGTTTGGGTGTTTTGCCGCCTGCATGATCGGGAGCAGTAACTCACTCCGCGTCAGTTCGCCATGCGATTCGAGGAGTACCGTCACTCCGCTGGTTTGGGCATACGTACCCAGTTCCAGCAAACCGTCGCTGATGAGGTGTAGCGTTTCGTTCCGATTCTGGTCGGGAGGGAGCTGGTCGGGAAACACGCGGACGAACGGGCAATCAAGTTCATGCGCGAGGTCGATAAACCGGCGGGCATCGTCCAGGTTTTTGCGGCGTTTTGCGGCGTCGGCATGGTGCAGTTGAGCCGACGAACCGAGATTGCAGATGCAGATATCTCGGTCGGAAAACTGGGTACGTGTCTCCTGGATATGCGCCGCAGTGTCGAAGGCGGGGCTTTTGGGTAGATCCAGTTCGCCCATCAAACCACGAAACTCAACGGCCTGATACCCCGATTTGGCCGCCATGTTGATGATCGTTGCCAAATCCCATTTCGGACAACCGAGTGTAGAAAAGGAAAAGCGTGGTTTTCTGGCTATAAAGGCCAAAGCAGACGTACCTGACAACGCCGTTGCCAGCCCGCCAAGAATCGTTGTTTTGAGTGCCTCTCGGCGGGTTGGTTTGTTCATGGGTGGCTAGGCTGGCATAATCACAATTCGCCTCGTTTCATCTGCTTTACAGCATAATCGGCGGCGCGGGCGGTGAGGGCCATGTAAGTCAGCGACGGATTTTGGGTCGAGGTTGACGCCATGCAGGCCCCGTCGGTGACGAATACGTTTTTGCAGGCGTGCAACTGATTCCACTTGTTGAGCAGCGACGTTTTCGGGTCGCGGCCCATCCTGACGCCGCCCATCTCGTGGTTTTCGCTGCCGGGTAGCCGGCCGGTGTCGTGCGTTTTGATGTTTTTGAAACCGGCCCCGTCATACATCTCGGAGAGTTGTTCCCAGAAGTCGTGAAGCATTTTTTCGTCGTTCTCATCATACGCCACCGAGACCCGCAACAGCGGAACGCCCCACCGATCGGTCAACGTCGGGTCGAGCCGGACGGTGCTGACTTCTTTCGGAATCGTTTCGCCCATCATGCCCGACGAAACCTGCCAGGGGCCGGGCGTGTAGCTGGTCATGCGTTCTTTCAGCTCGGCACCAAATCCATGCCGGTCTGGTGCCGATGGCCGTGAGGCTGATAAGGTGGAGGCGTAGCCCCGCAAGAACCGGGACGCCGGACCGCTCGTTTCCTGCTTATATACGTTCCGAAAGCGCGGAATGTAGCTGCTGTTTGGGCGGCGGCCCCAGGTGGTCGAGTCCGGGAAGCCGTCGTATTCGGCCGTAACACGCCCCCGGTAACTGTGGAAAGCCATGAACTTACCCATCAGCCCGTTGTCGTTGCCTAAACCTACCGGGAAACGATTGGAGGTTGAATTGAGCAGAATCTTGTTGGTATTCAGCGACGAAGCGTTCAGAAACAGAATTTTGGCGAAATACTCGGTCATCTGGCCCGTATGCGCATCAACTACCCGCACGCCGGTAGCCTTCTTTTTCGCGTCGTCGTAAATAATCGAATGAACCACCGAATCGGGCCGGAGGGTAAGCTTACCGGTTTTCATAGCCCACGGAATCGTCGACGAGTTGCTGCTAAAATAGCCGCCAAACGGGCAACCGCGTTCGCAGAGTGTTCGGTGCTGGCATTGCGCCCGGCCCTGTTTCGTATGAATTGGGTTCGGCTTCGTCAGGTGCGCTACCCGGCCGATGATGACGGGGCGATCGGGGAATTTCTGGCGCATCTGCTTCGTGAAATACGTTTCCACGCAACTCATCTGGTGGGGCGGCAGAAACTCGCCGTCGGGTAGGGTAGCCAGCCCGTCACGATTGCCTGAAATACCGGCAAATTTTTCGACATAACTATACCACGGAGCCAGATCGGCGTAGCGAATGGGCCAGTCGACGGCGAACCCATCGCGGGCGGGGCCACTAAAATCAAAATCGCTCCACCGCTGGGTTTGCCGCCCCCAAAGCAGCGAACGACCGCCCACCTGATTACCCTGAATCCAGTCGTAGGGCTTGTCCTGAATGTAGGGGTTCTCGCTGTCTTTGGCGTAAAAGTGTGCGCTGCCCTCGTAGAAGGCATAGTTCCGGCTGGCTACCGAATAGGCCTGTTTCATGTCAAGGCTTGCTGGTCCCCGATGGGTAAAATCCCAGGGGTTCATCATGGCGGTGGGGTAATCCGTGACGTGTTCTACGCTCCGTCCCCTTTCCAGAAGTAAGGTGCGTAACCCGTTGCCAGTAAGTTCTTTGGCAGCCCAGCCGCCGCTTATGCCCGACCCAACCACAATGGCGTCGAACTGATTAAGAGTTGCCATGCTTTTTGTTGGTTTGGCAGCGTGTTTAGTCTGGTAAGGCAATCCGTTGACTATTCTAACCCCGTAACGCGGACTTCAGTCGGGGACGCCCAGTCCGCGTTACACCTGTTCAAACGGCTTCCACATCGATTCGGCTGACGCTGGTGTCTGACCAACATTCAATCGGCGGGTTCGCCAGTTTGGCGCGTCCAGTTTAAGCGTTTCCCAAACCGATTCAATGGTTTCGTAGGAAAGAAACGGACGGGAAACAGCCGATGCCGCGGCCGAACACGCGTTGACTACCTGATGCAACTTAGCCAAACTAGCTTCCATAATCGCCTCGCCCTGAGTAGCCGACGCCGCCAGCGCATCCTTGCCCTGCGCAAATCGACCCAGCGAATCCGCGTCGTTTATCCGGTCGTGTTTGCTTAAATCGACCATTGTCGGCGCAATGTGTAGCAGTTGGGAGATTTCGTAAGCCCCGGCATGATCGCCCGTGAACTGACCGCGAACCAGTTCGGGATCAGCAAAAACACGTACCTGCATGTCGCTGACCTGCGCAAAATGCCGGGCTGCCAGCTCGAAATCCTGTTCGTTTCCCCCTGCATGTCCCGTCAGGACGATGGCCGTTTTGAAATTGGCGTTGTGAAATGCGCGCAACTGATACAGGAAAAAATACAGCATCACATGTGGCGGCATGGCGGTCATGAACGGGCGCACGTTGCCCACTACTTCGGCCAGCCAGGGCGCGTGATAGCCCGATTCGTGAATCTGATAGCCCTGCGTGGGGGCCACGATACCGCCAAATCGTCGGGCGGCTTCCTCGCATAGGTAATCGGCCTTAATGGTATCGAGCCCCAGTACGGCAATGTGGCCGTGTGGTTCGCACATACCCATCGGCAGGTACACCACCGACTGGCTGGCCTGCCGTTCCAGGAATTCGTCGGGGAAGAGTTCGGCCCAGCGTATTTTATTGGTCATCTGCGGAAGAAACGGCTTCGGTGGCTGAATTTGCTTTGTCTAGGTCGTTGGTTTCCATCCAGTATTTAGATGTATAGAAGTTACGTACCCAGCGGTGGTGCGTGCGGAGTTCGTAGGCGATTTCCGGGCTAAGTGGTTGTTCATCAATGGCAGCGAGGTTGTCCATCAGGTACTTCTCCACATGCATCGACGCAATGGCCGTGGTCACGCCGGGATGCGACAGCACGAACTTGACAGCCAGCCGGGCCAGTGAGCCCGCGTGTTCGGGGACGAACGCCCGCAGCCGGTTGACGCGCTCGATGTACATGGAACGCGGCACTTCCTCGAAAAAGGTCTTTCGGAAGTCGTGATCTTCGAATGGCGTGGTTTCGGTCAGAAAGCCAGTCAGGCCGCCTTCGTCCAGGATGCATCGGGCAATGACGGCCACTCCATTTTCCTGGCAGATGGGCACCAGTGAATCGAAGGCGAGCGGATCGAAAATATTCAGAATAACCTGTACCGAATCAATGCCGCCGCTCATCACGAGCGGAATACCCACATCAGCGCGGTGGTCGGGCAGCGATACACCGATGGCCGCTACTTTACCCTCATCTTTCAGCGCCTGCAACTCATCGAGCCAGTAACCCGAAACGCCCCAGTTTGGCCAGTATAGGTGTAATTGCAGGCAATCGAGGCAGTCGACGCCCAGTAGCCGGAGCGATTCTTCGGCGTTTTGCCGGATAAGGTGACGGGGAAAGGTTTCATCGACAGATGGCGGAATGGCCCAGCGCGTATTGTGTTGTCCGTGCGACTGGATTTTGGTGGCGATAAACGGCTTTCTGCCCGACCATTGCTTTAGTGCCTTGCCTACTATTACCTCCGACTGACCGTAATGTCGGGCTGTATCGATGAAGTTGCCGCCCTGTTCCAGGTACGTTAGCACCGAGCGAATGCCTTCCTGTTCGTCGAAGGTGCCGAATGCGCCGCCGAGTCCCATTGCTCCGTATCCTAACCGGGCTACCTGTCGGCCCGTTTTGCCAAATTCTGTGTAGTACATGGTGCCCCGCGTGTTTTATATCGCCTCTGTTAAACGAACTCACTACGGCTTTTTCCCTACTCATTGGCTGGTATAATTATGGCACCTCCACCTCTCAGAAAGCAGACCCGTACCTAAAACTTCTCAACCATTTACCGGCTCCGCGACTTATTCAGGTAAAAAAAGCTATGAACGAACAGGAACTAGCGGGAAAAGTAGCCCTGATCACAGGGGCCGGATCGGGCATCGGTAAAGCGGCGGCTGTGTTGATGGCGAAAGCCGGAGCTAAAATTGTAGCCATCAGCCGCACACAGGACGAAGTAGACGAGACCATTCGCGAGGTAGAAAATGCCGGTAGCGAAGGCCTTGCCCTGACCGCTGATATTTCTAAAGCCGACGATATGAAGCGGGTTTACGATGAACTGGACAAACGCTTCGGCCGCCTCGACATCGTTTTTGCCAATGCCGGTATCAACGGTGTATGGGCACCCATCGACGAACTGACGCCGGAAGAATGGCAGAAAACCATCGACATCAACCTAACAGGTACGTACATGACGGTGCATTTTGGGGTCCCGCTGTTGAAACGGCAGGGAGGTGCTATCATCATCACCGCCTCGGTCAACGGTACGCGCATATTCACCAACACAGGCTCAACGGCCTATTCGAGCACCAAAGCGGCGCAGGTGGCTTTCACTCAATTGATTGCGCTGGAACTGGCGAAACACAAAATCCGTGTCAATGTGGTTTGTCCCGGTGCTATCGATACGGAGATCAACGACAATACCGAACACCGGGATATTGAGACGATCAAAGAACCAGTGGAATTCCCGGAAGGCGAAATTCCACTCACCGACGGTAAGCCGGGTACGTCTGAGCAGGTAGCCGATCTGGTACTGTTTCTGGCCTCTGATCGCGCCAGCCATATAACTGGTACGCCCGTCTGGATCGATGGCGGCGAATCGCTACTGATTGGCTAAACATACTAGTTAGCCCATAGGTTAATAGTTTAGACTTTTCAATACTCAACGACATGAAAAAGCAATGGATAGCTAGCCTGGCTCTGGTTTTTTGCCTAACCACAGCGGGCTTTGCGCAACAACAGACTCAGACAAAAACAAACGGAAATACAACCCCGTCAACGCAGCGAAATACGTCCTCGCGGGAGGGGCTTGAGCGAAAAGGTGGGAAGGATGTAGGGACCCGGGGCAGTGAAAAAATGAAGGATGGCGTGTCGCGGTCGGGCAACTCAAATCTATCGCCTACGTCACCAACCAACGTTCCGCCGCCGGGGGGCGATAAGCCGGGTTCGTCTGGTGCTGCCAAAGGCAATAGCACGGCTGCTGCCAATACGGTATCGCCGGAAACCATCACGCCGGCCGCGCCAACGAAGCCAAAGGGAACGGGCACACGCAATGGCAACACTGAGTCGAAAGGGATTAAGCCCGTTCAAACGCAGGGAAGTACCTCAGAAGGAACAGCCAGTGCACCATCGCCGGGCGGTGCGCCGGGTACAGGCACCAAAACGGTGCGGTCTGTACAACCGAAAAGTCGGGCTGCCGCGATGGATGCCAACGCCAGCCAGAATCAGGCATCGGCGGCCGGACAGGCTAGCAGCGGTAACAAAACAGGTAGTAATGGTCAGCCTTCGCCGGGTTCCAGAAACACGTCGGTAACGGAGCGCGGCCAGAAAGAGGGTTCGTATAGCGACGCCGCTAAGCGCAATAAAACAGCCGAAGGCCCCAGCAAAGATCCGCTGAAAACCGGCCCCAATGGGCAGCAGACAAAGCCGAAGCAGTGATTTGGAGACTGGTTGACTGGTTATTGGTTGATTAGGTTATTGGGGAACTGATTGATTTGGTAACTGATAAATTGGAGTAACTTAGTCATGTCTTGAGAATTATGCTCTAGTCAAATCCTCTACTTATCAATCAGTTTCCCAATCAACCAGTCAACCAATAACCAGTTCCCCAATAATGGTACGACCCAAACCGTGTGAAGAACTTACTGCCCTGACGGAGTTGAAGGTTGCGCAGGCGTATGTCTGTGAAGAATGTATAAAAACCGGCGATTCGTGGGTTCACCTGCGTACCTGCCAGACCTGCGGGCAAACGCACTGCTGCGATTCGTCGCCAAACAAGCACGCTACGAAGCACTTCCTGGCTACCCAACACCCCGTTGTCTCATCAGCCGAACCGGGCGAGCAGTGGGTTTGGTGCTTCATTCACGAAGAAATAGCGGGATATTGAGAAAAGAGTTCAGGGTTTAACGGCCAAAGGTCCAAAGGTGCTTTGCCAGTTCACCAATCGTGAATGAGCAAGTAACTTTGGACCTTCGGCCGTTAAACCCTGAACGCCTTAGACGCTACTACCTTCCGTAGCCTGTATTATCGCTGTTGGTGGCCATCAGCGGGTACTGGTCGAAGATCGAGCGGACAATACCCTTGAAGTAGTTATTCTTGAAGTTCGCATTCCGCATCATCTTCGAGGCGTATCCTTTCCAGATAACCTGATACGATTCGGCGTCGATGAGGGAGATCATCAGCGTGCCTTCGTCGAGGTTATAGTCGACGCGTTTGTAGGTGGCGTCATCATCTTCGCGAACCACCCAATCTTTGATGATCGGTTGCTGATACCCCCGGAAACGGAGGTCACTGCGGAAGATATTGTATGAAACGAGCAGATTCGGTGCGCGGTTGCTGACCCGGTACCCCCGTGCTTCCATCTGATGCCGAATGGCGTCCTGAATATCGGAGCATAGTAGGGTAGAGTCAATAAATTCGCACTCCAGGAAATTGAATGATTTGTAGTCTTTGAAGTGGCCTTCATAACTATAATCATGTTCAACAAAAAGCTGGTTACCTCCCGGCGAACAGCAAACCATACTAAAACCGGCCAGTGCCAGTGCAACGAACAAGCCGAAAAATCTGCTCATAATTATGGAGTGTAAATGTTGTTAGTTCAGATACTTGTTAAGGTCAAGTGAAGAAAATGATGTACGCTTTCAACAGCAATCTACCAACTATTGTTTGGTGTTCCTACGGATAACGCAATGAATTGATAATTTATTAACCCCGATAATAATCAAGTGCTTGGCGCATCAATGTTTTAGTAACCGGTATATCGTAGGCACACTGGCCGGGTCCGTCAATCAGGGCCATTCGTACCTGACCAGCGCGGTTTTTTTTGTCCTGAAGCGTATTGACAAGGATCGGTTCCGTATCCTCAGTTTTCAGGGCAACACGACCATATACGGCGAAAAGATATTCTTCGATTTGCTCCAGCAACGATTCATCGATCAGGCCAAGTTGCAAACTAAGGTACGCTTCCATCACCATCCCGGCGGCAATGGCTTCGCCATGCAATAACCGACCTTTTGGGCGGGCCAGAAAGTGGGTTTCAACGGCATGTCCCAGCGTATGACCGAAGTTCAAAATCTTCCGCAACCCTTTCTCAGTTGGGTCCTGCGCTACCACCCGTTCCTTGATGGCTACCGAGTGCGCCACAGTCCGGTTCCAATCGAGGTCTTCCAGGTCGTAGCGACGCAGCCGCGCCCACTCGTCGGCGTCGGCAATGAGGCAATGTTTGATCACCTCGGCAAAGCCCGATCGCAGTTCCCGTTCGGGCAACGTACCCAGAAAGGCCGTGTCGATCAGTACGGCATTGGGTAACTGAAACACGCCGATATGATTTTTCAGCCCCTGAAAGTCGATACCCAGCTTGCCGCCAACACTGGCGTCGACCTGCGAAAGCAAGGTAGTGGGGAGTTGGGCAAAAGCGATCCCGCGTTTGTAGGTAGCCGCGCAAAAACCGCCCATATCGCCAATCACGCCGCCGCCGAGGTTCAATACCAGCCCGTGCCGGTCGAAACTGGCTTTTGTCAGGGCACCCCAGATGGTTTCGCAGGTAGCAAGGTGCTTGTGCCCCTCGCCCGCCGG
This sequence comes from uncultured Fibrella sp., assembly GCF_964250085.1. Taxonomy (NCBI): domain Bacteria; kingdom Pseudomonadati; phylum Bacteroidota; class Cytophagia; order Cytophagales; family Spirosomataceae; genus Fibrella; species uncultured Fibrella sp. Next base: position 750,716 of record NZ_CAXUEC010000001.1, read on the forward strand.
AATACGGATCAGGGTATGTTTGGGCAAGAGCGGTTTCACCAGTGGGTAGCAATATCGGGCCGTATGGTTATCGACCAGCACCGCCACGGCCGACGGCTGTTGCTGCTCGATAAACTGCGGTAGACTTTCGGAAAGGGATGCGATGGATACAGACATGGGGAAATAGTAAAGGAGGTACGTTCTTTTAAAGGAAGAGGTTGCTTCGGCAGGCAACTTAATTGCAGGTACGTTGCTCTTTCTTTAAAAAGCAGCGTACCCGGCACTCATCGGGCTCGCGCCGCCAGATCGGCAACCGGAATATTGAGCAACTGGCCCACTTGCCTGCCGTCGCGGTAAGCGGCCACACGAAGGCGGTCGGCTCCCTTAGGGAAAACAAAGGGCTGACTATAACGGGGCGCAAGCGAATCGGGAATCGTGTTATCTGTGGTATAATACAGGTCGGTGTTGGTCAGTTCGTGGCTTATTAGAATATTGATCATACCCGACGTTTGCCGCTGCACGGTTACGTATGGATTCAGATAGCTTTTACTATAATTGACCCCCGCCACATCGAAGCGGGCAAAATGCTGCTCAACGCGCCGCACGAAATCGGGCCAGTTGCGGGCATTTTTGGGCGACCACAACACATCGGCGATGGCGAAGGCGCGGGGCCATACCATGTACTGGGCGTGGCGGGCGGTAGGCACAGACTCGGTCCAGAGGTTGGCCTGACCACCCAGAATCAACTCCGCCCGAACGCTGTCGGGCACTGGCTCAAAGGCATACGAGTTGCTCAGGCGACAATTGCCGTAGGTGCTCGGTTCGGCCGACGGGTCGCCCTGATACAGGTCTACGTAGCAATTTTGGTAGGGCGTCATAATCACCGGATGGCCCTGTTTAGCCGCCGCAATACCACCGTTCATGCCGCGCCAGCTCATCACGGTGGCGTTTGGTGCAAGGCCGCCTTCCAGGATTTCGTCCCAGCCGATAAGCCGCTTGCCTTTGCTCTGCACAATCTTCTCGACCCGTTGAATAAAGTAGCTCTGTACTTCTTCCACGGTCTTCAAGTTGTTGGCCGCCATCAATGGTTTGCAGGCGGCACACTGCTCCCAGAACCCTTTAAATGCCTCGTCGCCACCGACGTGGATATACGGACCGGGAAACAACTGGGCAATTTCGGTAAATACCTTATCGATAAATAGATACGTACTGTCGTTGCAGGGGTTCAGCGTATTGTCTTCCAGCTTGTAGAATTTGCCGTTCGGATAAATAGGCACCACTTTTCCGCTACACGTCAGGTTGGGATAAGCGGCAATGGCTGCCAGCATATGCCCCGGCATATCGACTTCAGGCACGACCATGATCTGTCGCTCGGTAGCATACTGAACCACTTCGCGAATATCATCCTGGGTATAAAAGCCGCCGTAGCTCTGCACTTCGCCGGGCACAGGGTTTTCGCGATCCCACCAGCGGCCGGTTCGCGGCGCGCGCCAGGCTCCCACCTGCGTCAGGCGGGGGAGCGCTTTTATCTCTACCCGCCAGCCCTGATCGTCGGTGAGGTGCCAGTGAAAGACATTGTATTTATAGCGTCCCATCAGGTCGATAAATTGCTTGACCTCTTCTTTCGTGAAAAACGACCGGCTCACATCGAGCATCATACCCCGCCAGCCAAACCGAGGCTGATCGCGAATAACAACGGCGGGAATCGTGCTTTTCTTCGCCGTCGCCACCGTCGTACCTGTAAACCGGAAACCGGGCCGTTCGCGCTCGGCGGGTAGTAGCTGCCGCAGGGTTTGCAAGCCGTAGAAAAGCCCCGCCGCTTCGGGCGCCGTAAGCCGGATTCCGGTTGGCGACACCACCAGTTCGTACCCCTCCCGCCCGATATTGGCTACCGGAGCCAGCCGCACGGTGATGTTGTTGGTAGGCTTGGCGAGGTCGTTGATCCGTAGGCCGGGCAGGTTGGTTTGCACCATCCGCCGCACCTCGGCCACAGGCGTGAGTACGGCTAGCTGCGTGTTTGCCGTGATCGTAAACTGGCCAGTTCCCGCCTGAACGGATTGGGGTTGGGGAATAAGTGCCGGTAGGGGACGTTGAGCAAAGGTGGGCAAGGTAAGTGTAAGCAGACCGACGAGAATGGCTTTCATGGACGAGCAGGTTGTCGCCACGAAGGTAGGTAAACCCACTGTCTCCTACCGATACGCGATGTATTGATTCTGAACGGTGCCGTCGTTGTATAAGTCCACCAGTGCGTAGCCGGCGGCGGTATGCTGGTAAGCACCAAACCACCAGGCACCGCTCACGGCTCCGTTGCAGTAGTAGCTAACGCCGTTATAATCAACGCGGTCGGTCAGGTGAATATGGCCGCTGAGGCAGGCCTTCACGTTGCGGTGTTTATCAAAGAGGTCGACCAGGCGCCGGGCGTCGGCGTGCATCCAGCGGCCAGGTACATTCCAGGTTTGCCCTTCGTACCGTTTTCCGTCGAAAAAGACACAGGCGGCCAGAATCGGAATGTGGGTAACAACCAGCACAGGTACGTTGGCGGGTGTTGCTTTCAGATCGTCTGCAAGCCAATCGTACTGGGCTTCGTCGAGATGGGCGGTGTACCAGCTTCCGTCGGCGTTGGCCTGCACGCTGTCGAGGATGATCAGGTGCCAGCCGTTTCGGTCAAGGCTATAATACGGTTTCGTGAGGGCCAGCTCGTCCATCGCCCACTTTCGTCCATCGCCCAACGCGGCGGCGGTCTCTTCGCGGCACCAGATGTCGTGGTTACCTACGCAACTCAGCACCGGCAGGCTATTGTCCTGTTGTAACACCTCGCGGTACAGGCTCCATTGCCGCTCCACGCTGCTACGGTTCCGGCCATGCGCCTCCATAATAGCATCGCCGCCGTTGATCAGCAGATCGGGCGGTGAGTCGAGGTTTTGCGCGTGATGCAGGCAGCGGGCAAATCCCTTTGCGGCACCCACTACCGACTGCATATGCACATCGGTGAGATGGGCAATGCGTAGCGAGCGGCTGGGCGCAAGGGCAGTTGGGAGAGGGGGTAGGTTTCCGGCCGATGCGTGCTGATCGGAGCAGAGGGGAATGGCGTGGGCGGTAAGCGCAGGCGCAGCCAGAGCGGCGAGACCAGCGCCCGCCCGTTTAATCAGGTTCCGGCGATTCATAGTCCGTTTTCTTGCCACAAAAGTCGGTTTGCACTGTGACCTGCGTGTTGATCTGCGGTTACGAATCTGTTAGGTATTATACCTAAATGCGCTTTTCGGTAACGATGCGGTAACACCAGCCTGCCTTATGCCCTATCTATCAACAACAAAAACGCGTACTTTAACCCCTTGAAACTCGTATTGGTTATGCTCCGCCTGATTTATATTCATGGGTATGTTGAAGACCCCAGTATTTTCGATAACCTGGCTCCGTTACTACCGGCCGAATCGGTGCTCAAACTCAATTTGCAGGACGAATTCGCCCGCTGGAATCCCGACGACCAGACCGTTAATGTATCCACATTGGCAACGTACCTGGCAAAGACCCACCAGATCAGCGCCAGCGACGTGGTGATTGGTCATTCAATGGGCGGCTGGATTGCGGCCAACCTGAAGGCGCAAACGGGCTGCCGGGCCGTTCTCATTGCGTCGTACACAGATCAGAAAAAACTGATCACGTTTACGCATAACATACAGGTTGTCAGGCTACTGCTAAAAGTAGGCGTGGTGCAAAGTCAGTGGTTTGCCAGGTATACACTGAAAAAATACCCGTTCAATGAATCGCGGGTATTGCATAAAACCCTGATTGGTACCATGACGAGCCAGCCCCGCAGATATATCTATCAGCAGTTGCGCGTATTACTGGCACCCTCTCCCATACCTCCCGCTTCACCAGATTTACGCATTCATGCGCGCCCCGATAACATTGTGCGCCGTCCAGACGAAGGGTATGTTGAAACCCCCGGCGACCATTTTAACCTTGTATTTTATCCTGACACCGTAGCCGCCCCGATTCTGGCCTTACTAAAGGGCATGGGGATTGCGGCCTAGCCAGGTCTTATGCCCCCTGTCGCTGGCTCGTTGCAGCCCGCACGATTACGTACAGCAGCATTCCCAACGGCCCGAGCATGAAGCAGAAGAGCAGACAGGGAATAAGCCAGCCGTGTGCAATGCCACGCTGTTGGGCGTCGCGCAGAATCCAGCAGCCAGCCACCAGGTCGAAAGCGAGGTAATGAATCCAGCCCGCCAGCATAACCTGTTCGCCGCCTTGTTGAAAGAGCGTCATCACGCCCTTCAGGGTAGCAAACGACATAAAATCGAGCGATCCGCCGGTGCTTGTGAACAGATAATAGGCGTACATAACCGCCAGCAAAGCGGGTATTACCAGCGTACTCGTCAGCCAGTTGGTGACCCGCCAGCGTGGTGCCGCCAGCATAAGTAACCATTGTGGGAACACCAGCGCATTGGCAATGGCGAAAGCATTTTCGTTCGACATATTGATTCTAAGTTCACGGTAGCAATACCTAAAGTAACACTTCAGTATTGGAGGGTAAATGGGAGTAATCCACAATAAATTAGGTTATCCACACTGATTGAGGGGCAAAGTGTGGATAACTCACGTAATTGTTTAGTATATACTGATCGAATGGGCCAGATGGGCATAACATTCTACTCGTTTTATAGTTGAGCAGCCACCCGGCGAACCAGCGACGTATGGCCGGTTGCCAGTATCGTTACTTCGCAGGCGGGTAAAGCCACCTCCAAAGGTCTGGTCTGTGCACGGGGTAGAACAGCATCGTACTCGCCTAAAAACAAACGTACCCGAATACCATTACCAGTCATAACGTTGGCGAAACTAGTCATGTCGGTAGTCAGCATTCGGAATCCCGTCCAGGAGCGGTAAATCTGATCACGCTGCTCAGGCGTTTGCATGGTAGCCTCCACAAAGCGGAGCAGGACCGCATTCAACACGCCAAGCCGAACCAGGCCGTGCCCGATCGACATAAAAAACGGGGTGTTTTTCAAAAAGAAACGGAGCAGGGCCCGCCCTACTCGGGAGGACGTACCCAGCTTGAACCACGGGTCCTGGGTAACGCCATCGGGAGCCAGCAAGAGTACCTCGTCGATGCGGGAGGCAAGTTCCTGAGCCGTAATGAGGGCAAATCGGCCGCCCATGCTAAAACCAATTACCGAAAACCGACTTATCTGGTGGGTGGCAGTAAATGCTTCTATCAAACTTTGCCAGTATGTTCGGGTTATTACCGCAGGCCACTGGGTGAACCGGCTTTTTCCGTGAAAAGGGAGATCAATGCTGTAAATAGTATGCGTTTGGGCCAATTGCGCAGCAATCGGCTCGAAACAACTGCTATCCTGCCCGATTCCGTGAAACGCCAGCCAGACGATTGGCCCGGTACCGTACTTTGTAAATGTTAACACCTGTTGGCGATTGGATTCCAGTTTCCAACGCCTAATCCCTATGCAAACATTCCCCAACCTGGAGGCCTTTGCCGCCCACGCCGGTCAGGAACTCGGCACAACCGACTGGGTTACCATATCCCAGGAGCAGATTCAGCTATTTGCCGATGCCACCGGCGACCACCAATGGATTCACCTCGAACCCGAGCGCGCCGTTCGTGAGTCGCCTTATAAAACAACCATTGCCCACGGATTTTTGACGCTATCGCTGGCACCGCGTTTGTTGTCAGCTATTTACAGTGTAGATTCGGTGAAGATGGCGATCAACTACGGCGCCAACAAGATCCGGTTTACCAATGCCGTACCCAGCGGAAGCCGGGTACGCATGAAAGCCTGGCTCCACCATGTTGAGCCAACAAATGCAAACGAGGGGTCAACTGGTGTTCGGGTCATCATCGAGTGCGTTTTCGAGGTAGAAGGCCAGACCAAACCCGCCTGCATTGCCGAGTTGATCATGTTATTGTTTGAGTAAATTACCCCATTCCTAACCCCTCCCCTTTAAAAGAGGGACTAGGGGAAAGGTCAAACTTATGCGCCTTAAAGATAAAGTTGCCATCATCACTGGCGGAGCACGCGGCATTGGCCGGTCTGCCGCCGAAATTTTCACCCGCGAGGGTGCTGCTGTCGTTATCTGGGATATGCTCGATGAAGGCGAAACCACCGCCCAAACCCTGCGCGATCAGGGGCATGATGCTACCTTCATGCGGGTAAGTGTAACCGACGTACCTGGCATAGAGGAAGCGGTTCAGTCGGTGCTGGAACAGCATGGCCAGATCGATATTCTGGTAAATAATGCCGGCATCACGCGTGACCGTACCCTTTTAAAAATGAGCCATCTGGAATGGCAACAGGTAATTGACGTTAACTTAACGGGCGTTTTCAACTGCACCAAAGCGGTGGTGCCGCATATGGTTGAACGGGGATATGGTCGTATTATCTGCACCTCGTCGGTGGTGGGCGTACACGGTAATTTTGGGCAGACCAACTACGCGGCAACCAAAGCGGGTGTGGTGGCTATGTGCCGGACCTGGGCCAAAGAACTTGGGTCGAAAGGCATTACGGCCAACGCCGTTGCCCCCGGCTTTATTCGCACCGACATGACTGATGCCATGCCCGAAGAAGCCCGGCAGGCCACGATTAGGCTGATTCCGGCCCGCCGGATGGGTGAGCCCGAAGACATCGCCAATGCGTATCTGTTCTTGGCCTCCGACGACGCATCGTTCGTAAATGGTCAGGTGCTGGGCGTGAATGGCGGGCAAGCCAGTTGATTTCGGATTGGGGATATCGGATGTCGGATTTGTTGCTGACGCATGGGCTTGCTCTAGCGTCAGCAACAAATCCGACATCCGATATCCCCAATCCGAAATTGTTATGCATGCATACTAATTTCCTTCGTAATTTTACTTCATCAAACCATAATCAGAATGACAACGGCACCCCATGACCTTCAGGGTCTGAATTTTAATCTGTCTGAAGAGCACCTCGCTGTTCAGGAGGCAGCCCGCGACTTTGCCAATACCGAATTATTGCCGGGTATTGTTGAGCGCGACAATGCCCAGCAGTTTCCTACCGAACAGGTACGCCGGATGGGCGAGCTGGGCTTTATGGGCATGATGGTCTCGCCCGAATACGGTGGCGGTGGAATGGATACCGTATCCTACGTGCTGGCGATTGAGGAGATTTCTAAAGTCGACGCGTCAGCTTCCGTGATTATGTCGGTAAATAATTCGCTCGTTTGTTACGGACTGGAGGCGTTTGGTTCGGAGGAGCAGAAGCAGAAATATTTGGTTCCGCTGGCGAGTGGTCAGATGATCGGGGCTTTCTGTTTATCGGAGCCCGAAGCGGGTTCTGATGCTACTTCGCAAAGCACCACCGCCGACGATAAGGGCGATCATTATGTGGTGAACGGCACCAAAAACTGGATCACCAACGGCGGTACGTCGGGCGTGGCGCTGGTGATTGCCCAGACTCACCGGGAGAAAGGCCACCGGGGCATCAACTGCCTGATCGTGGAGAAAGGAACGCCGGGTTTTGTGGTCGGTAAGAAAGAAGATAAGCTTGGCATTCGGTCGTCGGATACGCATTCGCTACTGTTTACCGACGTGAACGTACCCAAAGAAAACCGCATCGGCGACGATGGCTTCGGCTTTAAATTTGCTATGTCTACGCTTAATGGCGGTCGTATAGGCATTGCTGCTCAGGCACTTGGCATTGCGGCGGGCGCCTATGAGCTGGCACTTAAATACAGTCAGGAACGGAAAGCGTTTGGCAAAGCCATCTATGAGCATCAGGCCATTCAGTTCAAGCTGGCCGAAATGGCAACCAAGATCGAGGCCGCCCGATTGCTGGTTTACAAAGCGGCCCGCCTGAAAGATGAGCACAAAGATTATGTGCAGGCAGCAGCGATGGCCAAGCTATTTGCGTCTGAAATTGCCATGTGGGCAACCACCGAAGCGGTTCAGATTCATGGTGGTTATGGCTTCGTCAAGGAGTTCCATGTAGAGCGCATGATGCGGGATGCCAAGATCACCCAGATATATGAAGGTACCTCCGAAATCCAAAAATTAGTGATTGCGCGTGAGCTCGTTCGATAAGTAGTTTCTTAAAAAAACTATATTTTCATAAAGAGGTGGCCCTATTTTCAGCAGATAGGGCCATTTTTTTTTATCAGACGGAAACTTTTGTGCTTGTATTAGTTTTGTACAATTTATTAGTTTTGTGCAATATTGCAGCGCAACACGGCTTATGCAATCCGGTTCCGACTATGGAAGACTACAATAAGATTATCGAATCGCTGGGGGTGAAGTTTATCAAGGCACGGAATATCCGCATCCTGCAGCCTATTGTGATCAAGAATTTCTACGACGTAGAGAATACGTTGTTGATCCTATATAACGGTGAAGTGTCGTACGGTGATGAACATCAGAAGGTCGAAATTGGCGACATGTTGTTTATTCCCGGCGGCAAACACGTAACGGTTACGTACGGCGAACCGTCGAACCCCAAGCCGGTCACGAACGAGGAGTTCATGACCCATCGCGAACATTATTTCGAAGCCAACCGCGATCCAACGCGAATTGGCAACATGCCCAACTCGTTTGGGTACGTGTCCTTCGAGGCCAAAGTGTTCGATTCGGTGAACTTCTTCAACTCGCTCGACGTGCCGCCATTTATCATCAAGCATGACGAAACGCTGGCGCAGGCGATCCGGCAGATCCTTATCGAGGACATGACCGATATTGCCGGTAAGGGGCGGGTGATCAAGATCAAGACCGAAGAGATCGTAATCGAAGTTATTCGCTACATCCTCAAACAACGGCTGTTCGTTGAGCAGTTGGTTACCAATAGTACCTACTTCAAAGACCCCCGCCTGATCGACATCTTTGCTTACATCAAAGACAATATCGGTGGCGACCTCTCCAACAAGGTGCTTGCCAACGTAGCTAATGTGTCGGAAGATTATGTGGGGCAGTATTTCAAGATGCTGACGGGTATCAACCCACAGGATTACATCGAATACCAGCGCATGGAAGCGGCCGTAGGCTTGCTACGCACTAGCAAGAAAAGCATTCGGGCCATTGGTGCCGAGGTGGGCTACAAAGACACGGCGTATTTCTGCCGTCGTTTTAAAATGATGTTTGGTATTCCGGCCGGTAAAATGCGCCGTCGTGAATCACTGATGAACGTGTAGAATCGCGTAAAAAGATTAATTAACTGTACGTTAAAGGCCCGACCCGGATACTTCTGGTTCGGGCCTTTTGTGTTTGGTAAACAGATGGGAAATGGCATCAGGATAATGGAAACAAAAAGCTGATAATCAATTAGTTATCATATTTGAGTTGCTATTTTTTTACTTGCTATTTGATTTGTTATTTGGGGCGATTTGTCAACGCTATCCCCTAGTTTATAACCTATCAAATAACACTACTTTATGGACACATTATGTACTTACACAACAAACTTCGCAAATTCCATCTTACGCGTAGTTTGCTTGATTATCCTGACTTGTTCAGCCAGCGAAGCACAAAGTCTAGCAGGCTGGGCCTTCACTAACAATACTGCCCCAAGTTCTACCTCGCAGTCAGCTAACACTACTTCGCCAAATGCAACAACAGTCAATAGTTTTATTAATGCAATAGGAAATGTGAACAACGGTTATTTGGAAATGGATAACTGGCCTGTAACTCTTGATATCAATAAATATTTCGAATTTCAGGTTGTTCCCGCTACCAACTACAACCTTACCGTTACTGGCTTCAGTATGATTTTGTCCAGTAGCAGCACAGCTCAAGGTCCCAAAGATTATGCTATAAGAACAAGTGCAGATAATTTCGCTTCTACCATAGCAACCAATACAGGTATTGTAAATTCTGCTCAGACCTTTTCAGGTTCTATTTCTGGTATTCAACAGATTACGACTGCGATTACCGTGAGGTTATACTTGTATAATACTGTACAAACTTCGCGATTTGGTCGTGTAAGTAGCTTTAAGTTACTAGGCACTGTACAACGGCCTACCCTCACGCTTTCGCCAACATCGCTATCAGGATTTTCAACTACGCAGGGTGTTCCATCAGCAGCGCAGAGTTACGTTGTTTCGGGAAGTAGCTTAGTTGGTGATGCTACTCTTACTGCTCCTTCAGGTTATGAAATAAGTACAAGCCCGACAAGCGGTTTTGGCAACACGTTAACTCTACCTAACGTAAGCGGAGTGGTTACGAATACAACTATTTATGTGCGACTGACGGGTGCCGCCCAAGGTTCTTTTTCAGGAAATGTTAGTAACTCGTCTACGGATGCAGTTACCCTAAATGTTGCTCTCTCAGGCAGTGTCCAAGCATCATTACCCGTTGAACTCGTTAGTTTTCGCGGAAAATCAATTGCTAATACTGTGCAACTAGATTGGTCTACCGCCTGGGAACAGGTCGCCGACCGATTCGTAGTTGAGCGAAGTCTGGATGCGGCTGAGTTTGCCGAGGTAGGTACGTTGCCTGCTGCCGGAAACACGAACGGGCAACGTACCTACACGCTAACCGACGAAAAACCCAATGATGGAGCCAACTATTACCGCCTTAAACAGATCGATCAGGATGGCGCGGTGAACTACTCGAAAACAATTGCCGTAGTTGTTCGGACCGACCAGCCGTCTGTGGTTGTTTATCCGAATCCGGCAGACGGGCGGCAGTTGCACCTTCAGGTACGTAATCTGATTGCGCCAACGGCGGTGATACAGACAATGAATGGACAAGCTATATTCGGTAAGTGGCTGCCACGAACCGATACCGAAGCCACCTGGCAACCCGACGTACCCCTGTCGCCGGGCCTGTATGTGCTGACCGTGCGCGACGGTGCCATTCGGCAGACGGTGAAGGTGCTGGTGCAGGAATGATATTGGGTTGCCCCGCAACAAAATACCGGCTTTGGATGTCGTATACAAAGTCAGTGATGTTGTATCTTGACCCACTATGCAAGCTGAATTAACCCTCGCCCGCCCACCCCGGCACTTTCTGCCAGACACGTATGAACTCCACGAATGGGCCGACGTACAGACTTTCTACGATGACCTGCTGAGTCGATCGTTGCCCGATGCCGATGCGCTGCGGCAATGGTTCAGCGACCGCAGCGAACTGGAGTCCTATCTGTCCGAAAACTTCGCCTGGCGGTACATTCGCATGACCTGCGATACGGCCAATGCTGAACTGGTTGACCGGCTGAATTTTTTTATCGAAACCATTCAGCCCATGATGAGCACGCTGGGCAATGAACTGGATAAAAAAGCACTCGGAAGCCCGTGGCTGGCTGAGTTGACTGAGACCGCCGAACAGGTGATGCTACGCAGTATGCAGGTTGCCAGTGCCATTTTTCGCGACGAAAACGTGCCGCTGCAAACGGAAATGCAGACCGAAGAGCGGCAGTACGGTGCTATTGTGGGCGCGATGACTGTGACGGTTGAAACCGATGGGATTCGGGAAGAGGTTACCCTCCAAAAGGCATCCGACCTGTTGCAGTCGACCGATCGGGCGGTGCGGGAAAACGCCTGGTTTCTGATTCAGGATCGACGCTTCAAAGACCACGAAAAACTGGATGCACTGTTCGATAAACTGATCGAGCTTCGGCAGCAGATTGCCCATAATGCCGGTTTCGCCAATTTCCGCGACTACATGTTCGCCGCGCTGGGCCGCTTCGATTACACCCCGGCCGACTGCTTCACGTTCCACGAGTCGGTAGCGGAGGCTGTAGTTCCCCTGCTCAACGAACAGGCGACCGACCGGCTGGCCAAACTACAGCGCCTGGACGCCTCGGTGACGGCATTGCGCCCCTGGGATAGCAAAGTTGACCCGGAGGGCCATCCGCCCCTGGTGCCTTTTGCTACGGCGGCCGATCTGGTCGAGAAAACAATTCGCTGCTTCGATCACCTGGACGCTACCGGTGAACTGGGTGGTTATCTGCGCATTATGCGGAAAATGGCTCACCTGGACCTGGACTCGCGGAAGGGCAAAGCGCCGGGCGGCTATAATTATCCGCTCGAAGAAATTGGTGTGCCCTTCATTTTCATGAACGCCACTTCAAGCCTGCGCGACCTGGTGACGATGGTGCATGAAGGAGGCCACGCCGTGCATTCGTTTCTGACCCGCGAGCTACCCCTGAAAGCCTATCGCAATCCACCGATGGAGGTGGCTGAACTCGCGTCGATGTCGATGGAACTGATGTCGATGGATCACTGGGACGTCTTCTTCGAGAACCCGGATGAACTACGCCGGGCAAAACTGGCTCATCTGGAGTCGATCATCGAGACGTTGCCCTGGGTAGCCACCATCGACCAGTTTCAGCATTGGCTCTACGGCACCCCGCCAGCGTTGGGCGCGATTCATTCAACCGCCGAACGCCGGGCGGCCTGGGTACGTACCTACGACCGTTTTGCCGATCAATTGACCGACTGGAGCGGGCTGGATCATTACAAAGAATACGTGTGGCAAAAGCAACTGCACCTGTACGAAGTGCCGTTCTATTATATCGAGTATGGCATTGCTCAACTGGGAGCTATTGGCGTATGGCGCAACTACCGGCAAAACGCACAGGAGGGCCTTCAGGGCTATAAGGCCGCGTTGAAACTGGGCTATCAGGCACCCATCCGCGACATCTACGCAGCGGCCAATGTTCCGTTCGACTTTTCAAAGCAGCATATCGGCGAACTGATGGCTTTTGTACAGCAGGAAATTGGCAATCTAAAAAACCAATCGCCCACCCCTGTTGGCTAACCACTTTGTGATTACCTTTGCCGAACTTTCGATTCACAATCAAGCAGCTATGAAACGCGTCGTTTATATGGGAATGTTCGTACTGGCCGGTCTTTCGCTGGCATCGTGCGATTACCAGAAGAATAATACCATCCGTCAGGAAGATTTCCGCAAGAACGACTTCCGGGCGGGCTACAAAGCCGGTGACGGTGAAGTATATGGCACCGGGCCAGACTCGGCCGCCGTTCAATCGACCTATAAATACAAGCCAAATCCAGAGCTGGATGCCCGGACGCAGAAAATCCGTGAGAAGCTATTTGGGGCAGGCACCGTTGGCGAAGGCGCTTGATTTCGCCGGGCCGTCAGCTAAAAGGAGGCGATACCATAAGGTATCGCCTCTTTGTTTGTTAGGGAATGGTGAATGTGAATATAACTTTTTTGCGTTACTTTGCCCCACTACTAAGCCCGTTCAATTAGGATTTTTTGGATAGTATAGGCTGACAAACAAGGGTTTTCAGGTATGAATGTTGCATTAGTTACAGGTTCGGCAGGACTTATTGGCAGCGAATCAGTTGCCTTTTTTTCAGATAAGTTCGATCTCGTGGTGGGTATCGACAACAACATGCGTCAGTACTTCTTCGGTGCTGAGGGATCAACGGAGTGGAACCGCAACCGGCTGAGTGACGCGTATAGTAACTATACGCACCGCCCCGCCGATATTCGGGAAGTATCACAATTGGAACCGATCTTCAAAGAATTCGGTGCCGACATTAAATTGATCGTTCACGCGGCTGCTCAACCCAGCCATGACTGGGCCGCCCGCGAGCCATTTACCGACTTCACGGTAAACGCAAACGGAACGCTGAATCTGCTCGAAATGACCCGGCAACACGCGCCGGAGGCTGTTTTTATCTTTACATCGACCAACAAGGTATACGGCGACAACCCAAACTACCTGCCCTTGATCGAAACCGAAACGCGTTGGGAAATCGACGAAAACCATCCGTATTTCAAAGATGGTATCGACGAGTTTATGAGCATTGACCATACCAAACACTCGCTGTTTGGGGCGTCTAAAGTAGCGGCCGACATCCTGGTGCAGGAATATGGCCGGTATTTCGGCATGAAAACGGCAGTATTCCGGGGTGGGTGCCTTACCGGGCCGAACCATTCGGGTGCGCAGCTACACGGCTTCCTGAGCTACCTGATGAAGTGCGCCATCACGGGTACGCAATACACCATTTTTGGCTACAAAGGCAAGCAGGTACGTGACAACATTCACAGCTACGACCTGGTGAACATGTTCTGGCACTTTTACCAGAATCCAAGAGCCGGTGAAGTATACAACGCCGGTGGTGGTCGCCACGCCAATTGCTCGATGATCGAGGCCATCAAGGTGTGCGAAGAAATTTCGGGCAACACCATGAATTATACGTACTCGGAAACGAACCGGATTGGCGACCATATCTGGTATATTTCGAACCTGAATAAATTTAAAGAGCATTACCCCGGCTGGAACTGGACCTACGATTTGCAGCAGACATTGGTGCAAATCCACGATAGCATGGTGGCTCGGTTAGGGCAAACAGCCTAGTCGAGACAGTGGCCGTCGGCTGGTACCGGCGGCCACCCTTACTAACACATGAAACCTTCTACCCAATTAGTAGTCACTGGATGCGCGGGCTTTATCGGCAGTCACCTCACGGATCGGCTGCTCGACAGTGGATACCGGGTTATTGGCGTTGATAATTTCGATTCATTCTACCCACGCTCCGTCAAGGAGCGGAACGTATCGGGCGCGCTGAAGCACCCGAATTTTACGTTTGTCGAAGCTGATATTCGCGAAACCGACTGGTTGACGAAACTCGATGCTGATGTAGATGCCGTCATTCATATTGCGGCTAAAGCGGGCGTTCGTCCATCCATCGAGCAACCCGCCGATTACATCAGTACCAACATTGCCGGTACCAATAACCTGCTGGCCTGGATGCAACAACGGGGCATCCGCAAAATGGTGTTCGCCTCGTCGTCGTCGGTATATGGCAACAACGAGAAAATACCGTTCAGCGAAACCGACAGTGTCGAGCAGCCTATTTCGCCGTATGCGTTCACCAAACGGGCGTGCGAACTGCTAACCCACAATTACCATCATCTCTATGGGATGGGTATTGTCAACCTGCGGTTTTTTACCGTCTATGGCGAACGGCAACGCCCCGATCTGGCCATTCATAAGTTTGTGCGCATGATGGCTGCCGACCAGCCAATTCCTATGTTCGGCAAGGGCGACACCTCACGTGACTACACCTATGTGGGCGACACAGTAGCAGGCATCATGGCCGCGCTAACGTACCTGGACGCGCACCCAACAACCTACGATATTATTAACCTTGGTAACCACAGCCCGGTTACGCTGCAAACGCTGGTGAGCACGCTATATCGGCTGATGGACAAAGCACCGCAGATCGAGTACCTGCCCATGCAACCCGGCGACGTGGACCGCACCTACGCCGATGTGTCGCGGGCAGCAGAATTGTTAGGCTATAAACCAAAGGTGTCGTTGGAAGAAGGGTTGAGCCGCTTTGTCGACTGGTATAAAGCAACGTACCTATGACCAGCCCACGGTTGCTCAGGCCAGCCGGTAGTTGGCTGTACTGGACTGTCATTGCGTTGGTAGTAAAAGGCCTGTTTTTCGGTTGGTTCCTGACCCGGACATACTACCACGATATCGACGGTTTCTGGGGACAGAGCAACGGGGATATGATGACGTATATTCAGCCCGTCGAAAGTTTGCTGGCTCATCATGGTTTTCAGACCGACGTACGAATGCCCGCTTATCCGGGCGTGTATCTGGCATTTCGGCTGTTTTTTAAGCCAGCCGTAGCCTGCAATCTGGTTATTCTGCTTCAACTGATCGTATCGGCGATCTCGGTCTACGTGCTGGGTCTGTGTGCGCGTCATCTGTTTCAGAACGAACGCGCCTTCTACTGGGCTTACTCTATTTACCTGTTCAGCACATTCGTCAGCGTATTCGACGGTTATTTCCTGACGGAGAGCCTGGCTGCTTCGGCCTCGGTCTTCTTCCTCTATAGCTGGCTCCGGTTTGAATCGAACCCGACCCGATGGCTACCCGCAATGGCCGCAGGTACGTGGATGGCGTGGTCGATCTTTCTGAAACCAGCCCACGCGCCCCTGTTGGCCGTTCCAATAGCCATATGGGGGCTCCGCTGGTTACAGAAACGACTGACAGTCAAGAGCCTCATTCGGTACAGCTTCCTGTTTTTACTGCCGTTTGTATTGGCTGATGGTGCCTGGATGGTGCGCAACTACCGGAGCTACAGGCAGGTAATTCCACTGCTGAAGAGTCCCTGGTATCCCGAAGGTTTCTGGCCCGCCAATTACTTCGACCTAATGGCGTTTTGCCAAAGCTACGGTGAAGATTTTTCGTACTGGTTCCCAAACGCGGGTATCCGGTGGATACAGGGTTGGGGAAACGGTAACTTTCTGCCGCCCGTGCGCTGGTATGTAAAAGAAGACCTTGGCCCGCCCCCCAACTACGTCTACACGTCGAAATTTACCCTCGATTCGATCACGTCAGTGCGGAATCTATGCTATCGGCTGGGCAACGGGCCGGTGCTCGACTCGGTTCAGCGGAGTGCCATATCGGCTCAGATAAAAGAGAAGATGAACCGGTATACACGGTCGGTGCGGGAAGACAATCCGTTGGTGTACTATGTCTGGGCGCCACTCCGTTATACGGGTACGTTCTTACACGGAACCTGGGGGTATACCTTCCTCGACGATATGGTCCGGTCGCAGTGGCCCCGGTTCCTGCTTCGGCTTTATCACTACGCCTTCATTCTGATTCCAGGATTAATCGGGCTAATTTTACTGACCCGGCGCGGACTTCGGCGCGATGATCGGCTGCTGGTTATTCCACTTTCGTTTGCCTACTGCCTGGTGGTGTATGTGCTGGTATTACGCCATCCTGAAACACGTTACCTGGCTCCCTTTTATCCGTTTCTGGTCTTAAGTGCCGTCACTACATTTTTGTCAATCGTTCGTTCGAGACAGTCTCAAAACCGTACAGTTACATGGCCTACCTCTCCGTTATAGTTCCAATTTATAATGAATCGAAAAGTATTCCCATCCTCTTCGATACCCTTGAAAACGCCATCGGGCAGTATGATTATGAGATCATTGCCGTAAACGATGGCTCAAAAGACGACTCGCTCGATCAGTTACGGATCGTCTGCGCCCGCAACAAACGGGTGAAGGCCGTTAACTTCAAGCGTAACTTCGGGCAAACGGCAGCCATCAATGCTGGTATTCAGCATGCATCGGGTGACGTAATTGTGCTGATCGACAGTGATCTGGAGAACGATCCGAACGACATTTCAAAACTGGTCGATAAGCTCGATGACGGGTATGACGTAGTGAGTGGCTGGCGGCAAAATCGATGGAAAGGCGAATTTCTGACGCGTAAACTGCCTTCGATGACGGCTAACAAGTTGATTAGCAGTATCTCAGGCGTTCCGTTACACGATTATGGCTGTACGTTGAAAGCCTACCGTCGGGAAGTGATCAGAGATGTGACGCTCTACGGACAGATGCACCGGTTCATTCCAGTCTATTGCGCCTGGCAGGGTGGTAAGGTGACCGAGATGCCGGTAAACTACCAGCCACGTCAGTTTGGAAAAAGCAACTACGGTATTTTTCGAACCTATAAAGTAGTGTTGGACCTGGTACTGATCAAGTTTTTGGAAAAGTACATGCAGCGCCCTATTCACTTCTTCGGCGGGGCCGGTATTCTGGCTTTTCTGGTCACGTTTGTGGCAACCATCATGGCCGCCTATTTTAAACTAACGGGCCAGAAAGATTTAGTTGAAACGCCATTGCCTACCATTGCCTCCATGTTTTTTGTGGTGGGCATTCAACTCGTGCTAATGGGCGTTATTGCTGAAATCCTGATGCGAACCTATTACGAGTCGCAAAACAAAATGCCGTATAGTGTAAAAGAACTGATCAATTTCAACGTACCTGGCGAAGCGGCTGACCATGCAGAGACAGTGCAGTCTGAGCGGTTACGATTGAGATAATTGACTTGATAAAATTATGTGTGGACTAGCAGGGTTTACGGGGCGCGGCACGGAGACGGATATGCTACGCATGATTCGCCAACTGAATTATCGGGGTCCTGATTTTCAGGGCGGCGATTTGAAGACTGGCCGTTCAGGTGAATCTGTTGGGTTAGGCCATGCCCGCCTGAGTATCATTGACTTAAGTTCAGGGGCAAATCAGCCGTTCTACACTGAAGACCAGCAAATTGGTATGGTCTTTAACGGCGAAATTTACAATTATGTTGCGCTGAAAGAGGAATTGCAAGCGCTGGGTAAATACCATTTTCGCACTACTTCCGACACCGAAGTACTGCTGTACCTCTATCAGGAATATGGCGAGAAGTTGTTCGATAAGATCAACGGCATGTTTGCGTTTGCTATCTACGATTTCCGAACTGGCAAAACGATGCTGGCCCGCGACCGGATGGGCAAGAAACCCCTGCACTACAGCGTCATCGGCGACACACTTATTTACGGCTCGGAACCGAAGGCGTTGCTTCAACATCCTTTAGTGAGCAAAGCCATCAGCCCCGACGCGCTGAATGCCTACCTGACGTTTGAATACGTACCTACGCCCTACAGCATCTACAGGAATATTCAGAAACTAGAGCCCGGCCATTATCTGCTGTTTGAAAATGGGAAAGTAACCGTCAACCGGCCCTTCTGGACCATCGAGTTCAACCACCAGCCCATTTCATTCAACGCGGCTCTGAGCCAGTTTGACGAACTGCTGAATGACGCCACGGCCTCCCGGCTGGTCGCCGACGTGCCATTGGGCGTATTCCTGAGCGGCGGGCTGGACAGTTCAGCCATAGCGTATTATGCGCAGAAGAACAGCGAGAGCAAGATCAAAACGTTCTCGATCGGCTTCCAGGAAAAATCGTACGACGAAGCCGATTACGCCCGAGCAGTTGCCAAACACTTGGGCACCGAGCATTACGAGAAAGTACTGACCGCACAGGACTCGCTCAACCTGCTACCCGACATTACGGCCAAGCTCGACGAGCCCTTTGCCGATGCGTCGATCATTCCAACGTACCTGCTGTCGCAATTTACCCGCGAACGCGTAACAGTGGCGCTGGGCGGCGACGGGAGCGACGAATTGCTGGCAGGTTACCCCACCTTCACCTCCGATTATGTTCGGGGCGTGTACGGGTCGATGCCACGGCCTATAAAATCACTGGCCAACCGCGTAGCTGAATTGCTGCCGGTCAGTGATAACAACATTAGCCTTGATTTCAAAGCCAAGCAATTTCTGAAAGGATTCCAGGAAAAACCGGCTTATACACACACGCTTTGGCTCGGCAGTTTTTCACCGGCCCAAAAACAGAAGTTGCTGAGTGCCGATGTGCAGGCTCAGTTGACGGACAAAACGGGCTTAGGCCTGATCGACAAACACCTGGCCGATCTTCCCGCTAACACTGACCCATTCGACCAGACGTCGTACATCTATTACATGACGTACCTGCTTGATGATATTCTGGTGAAAGTTGACCGGGCCAGTATGTATAATTCGCTTGAAGTACGGGCGCCTTTCCTCGATTACCGCATCGTGGATTTCGCCAACAGTCTCCCCGAATCGTTCAAGCGGAAAGGGTTGACGGGCAAATACATTCTGAAAACGCTGATGCGTAACAAGATTCCTGATGATATCATTGATCGCCCCAAAAAAGGATTCGGCATACCGCTGTCGCAATGGTTGCGCAACGAACTCCGCCCCCTGTGCGACGATCTGCTGTCGGACGAATCGCTGAAGCAGCACGGACTATTTAACGCTGGTTACGTTCGGCAGCTTCAGCAGGAACACTATGCCGGCAAACAAAACCACCGCAAACTGCTCTGGACACTCATGGTGTTTCAGCAGTGGTACAGACATTATCATTGAGTATGAATTGGCAAAAAAAAGGCGTCGTTTATAAACCCACCGGGGAATTCTCATTCAGTCAGACGCACGCACAAGTACCGTTCGGTTTCCCGATGGACGACCGGCTGCGGGTTTATTTTTCAACCCGCAACAAAGACATTCAGTCGGCCACTTCGTTTGTTGAACTCGACCCCGACGACCTGTCGAAGGTGCTGTACGTACATGATAAACCCTGCCTGACCAAAGGCGAGGTAGGTACGTTCGACGAGAGCGGAGCCATGCCGTCGTGGTTTTTGCAGGTAGAAGACGAGATCTGGCTGTATTATACCGGCTGGAATAAGAGCGAAACGGCTTCGTATCGGCTCGGTATCGGCCTGGCAATCAGCCGTGATGGTGGTCTCACCTTCGAGCGGAAGTTTACCGGCCCTCTGCTGGATCGGTACATCTTCGATCAGGTGTGGGTGGCTCAGCCCTGTGTCATCCGTGAACGACCTGATTTGTGGCGCATGTGGTATCTGTCATGCACCAAGATCGAAGTAATCGACGGGCATCCCGAGCCATTTTATGATGTGAAATACGCCGAATCGACGGATGGTATTCACTGGAATCGCACGGGGCAGGTTTGCGTTGGGTACGATGCGTTCACGGATGCGATTGGCCGCCCAACGGTGTTTCGCGATGGTGATCTTTACCGGATGTACTTTTCGTACCGGAGCGCCACCAATTACCGGACCGACGTACGGAAAAGCTACCGGATCGGCTGTGCCGAATCGACGGATGGCATCAACTGGACCCGGACGGATGACCAAGCAGGCATAGAGCGGTCGGAGGAAGGGTGGGATTCAATGATGATGGATTACTGCCACATCTTTCAGCATCGCAATCAGTGGGTCATGCTGTATAACGGGAATGGCTTCGGCGCTTCCGGTTTTGGTTATGCGTTGAATCAGCCTGAACCTTGAGCAAAATCAGGACGTTGGCTTAACTGATCGCCTTAAGTTTGTACGTTTCCACTCGCTAAGAAACTAGTCTATCACTGGTTTCTGGGTTGGTTGACGGCTAACTTGTCTCACAATATCATAACTCACTATGCAGGAGGTAGCTAAGTACATCATCAAAGTTAACGCCGACATAAAGGACGGGCATATCGTGCCTGAAATACCCTACGAAGAGGTAATGCGGCTGGTAAATGAGCCAAACATCGTTATCATCAAAACGGGATTTGCGCCTGAAACGCTTCGTAGCGTGATTGATGGCACCCGCGCCTGGGCAGCAAAAACGCCCCTCGCCGAGGCCCCGGATACCTTCGACAATAACCAGCATAAGCAACGGCTGCACATCGCCAAAATTCAGCAGGCCCCGCAGCTATTTCACGACCACACGTTCGACGCCATTCTTGACCTCGACGACGAATTCCGTCAGACGCTGCTAACTGTGTTCGACCCGGTTCGCGAATTCTGGAACAGTATCACGGGCAATAACGAGTCGTTCGGTATTCGGAAAGGGCAGCCGTATTTCCACCCACAGGTGACGCACTACCCATTGGGTGGCAGTTTCTTTGGGCGGCACTGGCACCCACTCAACCCGCAAAAAGTGGGCATGATCCTGGCCTTGAACCAGTACGGTAACGATTACCATTCGGGGGGAACCGGATACGTGATCAATAACCACATTGTAGAGACCGAAGGGTACCAGGATATGGGTGATATGATCCTGTTCCGATATGATCTACCCCACTGGGTAAGTCCATCCAGTTTTGCCGATCGCTTCAGCTGGGATAACCCCGCGGGGCGCTGGGTTTCTATTTTACCATTTTATGACCCCTGGGCCAAGCCTGCCGACAATGAAGAGCCGCAGGGTTGGAGCAAGCAAATTGTGCAGGCGAAAGAAGTAGCCGTTTGATGAAGGTAAAAGTTAGTGTACTGATTATCACGTACAATCAGCAGCGATTCATCCGAAAGGCGATAGATAGCGCCCTTGCTCAGCAGACATCGTTTCCCATCGAGATTTTGGTGGGAGACGATTTCTCCAGTGATGGAACGCGGGCCATTATTCAGGAATACGAACAACTGCATCCGGGCCTTGTCAAGGGGGTGTTGCACCCGCGAAACATGGGCAAGAACGGGGGCATCAATTTCCTGGAAACGCTCAAGTTAGCCGCTGGCGAATACTACGCGCTGATGGATGGCGATGACTACTGGACCAACGACCAGAAGCTGCAAAAGCAGGCCGATTTTCTGGATGCGCATCCAGACTATTCAACGGTTTTCCATAACGCGCTGATCACCTATGAAGACGGTACACCCGCACATGTGTTGAACGGCCCCGAAACAAAGCCTTTTTTCACGATCGATGATCTGATTGGCGAGGAGGAAATCTGGTTTATGGCCACGTCGAGCACCATGTATCGCAACAGCATTCGCGAGTATCCGGCCTGGTTCATGGAATCGGTGAGTGGTGATATTCCGCGGTTGATCCTGAAAGCGAAGCAGGGAAAAATTGGTTACCTGCCCGATGTGATGTCAGTCTACCGCAAGAACAACAACGGCACCAGCTTTACGGATAAATACGACGACGCCAATTTTCTGCGCAATCGTATTGCCATGTATGAAGCCATTGGGCGGGAACTGGCCGGTAAGTACGACGATAAGCTGAAGCGTAATATTGCCCGGTATTACCGCTGGATGCTGGATAGCCATCAATACCGCGACCACTATTATCCACGCAACCTGCTGGCTATTAAATACTTGAGATTAGCGAAGCCGCCGGAAGATGAGTGGAAGGAAATTGTACAGGAATACATTGTACCGGCGCCATTAATGCGGCTTTATAGTGCGCTTGCTATTCGTCTGGGCCAATTGCGCCGTCCTGGCTGAGTTTTAAACGTACCTGACGACGTACCCACAAAAAATGCCCCCGACTGGTTGAGTCGGGGGCATTTTTATGTCGTTTCAACAAAACGGATTATTTGCCTTGACCGCTCGAGAGCAGGTTAAAGAACTGATCAAGTTTTGGCGTCAGGATGATCTCTGTACGACGGTTCGATTTACGACCTTCGGGTGTTGCGTTGTCATCTTTAGGCGCGTATTCGCCACGGCCACCAGCGGTGAGGCGGGTTGGAGCAACACCAAATTTAGTTTGCAGCACGCGCGAAACGGCTGTTGCGCGCAGTACGCTCAAGTCCCAGTTGTCGCGCAGTACACCCGATACAAACGGAACGGCGTCGGTATGACCCTCAACCAGAATGTCGAGTTCGTTATGGTCGTTTACTACTTTGGCTACTTTCTCCAGCACAGCTTCAGCTTGTGGGTTCACATCAAATTTGCCTGAGTTGAACAGCAGCTTATCAGAGATAGACACATAGACAACACCTTTCTTCACTTCTACCTGCACATCCTGGTCGTTGATGTCGGCCAGAGAGCGTTTCAGGTTCATCACCAACGCCAGATTCAGCGAGTCTTTGCTACGAATCTGATTGTTGATATTGTTGACGTATTTGGTTTGCTCGTTCAGTGTTTCGAGCGATTTCTTGATACTCTCGGCACCCTGCTTGCTCACCACCGATAGGTCAGACATGCGATCGAGCAGGTTATTGTTGGTTTTCTTCATATAGTCGAGCTGGCTTTGCAAGTCGGCTAATTGAGTAACCTTGTTGGCCAGATCGGCATCTTTACTTTTAATGGTCGACTGTAGGTCTAGTGTCTTTTTGTCGCAGTTGTTCAGATCGGCCAGCGTTTTTTCATGGGCTGACTGCAAGTTTGCCAACTCTGCTTTTTGTTTTTTGCTGGCAGCGCAGGATGACAGCAAAGCCAGACCAGCGCAGATAATCAATACGTTTTTCATGAAGGTTTTGAAAAGTTAACTAGATACCGGTCAAACGCCGATGATCTCAAGATTGGTACCAGACAATCTTATGTTTTAAGAAATAATAAAATGCCTCACTGTTACTTGCATCAGACCGCAAAATTACAATTTTTTCTAATAAGAGCCACGCCGCAACTACTTAATAAACAAAGGTAACCTATTGATTTGCTGATGTTGACAGTTGACGGTAACGAGTTTTTTTGTATCTTACCTCTTCAGTATGCTCGGACTATTCAGACGCAAAAAAAAGGAGGAGGTACGCGCTCTACCACCGACTTACCCCTTGCCAGCTCACATGGCTGACTGGCTCTCTGTAGAAGAATATAACCAGATTCTTCTGCTTACGATCAGTCAATTAAGCCTGAAAGGGACCATTGACCTTATAACGGATGATGGAGTCGTTCATGTTCAATTCGATGGACAAAAAGGACCAACCCGTTTTTACATGGACAATCTGTTGCGGAAATGCAAGGCAACAGACCCTGCCGAATGGGAGGCAATGGTCATTGGCCACGTGAAGATTCTGCCAATTAATAATGCGGCGATAACCTACATCTACAAAGATTTCGAGTTTGCGGCTCCGCTCCTGAAGGTGCAGGTGAAACCAGTTGGTTTTGCCGAGGATATCATGGAAGATTGCGTGTATCGGCAAGACTTTCCACAGACGAATACATTTCTGGTTATTGATTTCGACGATGCGCTGCATTATGTCCGGCGGAGCGAGATCGGCGAGTGGGAAGCGTCGGATACGTACCTGTTCGAGACGGCGCTGGATAATGTCGCCCGTGAAAAACCAGACCTGTCCGGTCATTCGCTAACGGATGAACTGCCGCTATATACCCTTTTTCACAACGACTTCGCCGTAGCCTGCGCTATTGAGTTGACTCGTAACGCCGATGAGGCCGTAGGCCCTTATGGCGCGGTTGTCAATATTCCGGCCAAAGGATCGGTATTTATCCACCCACTCGAAGCCGACACGGTACTGGACTATATCGCCGCCTCGCACGAAATGGTGCACGGCTTTTATACCGAGGAGGTGTATACCGTCAACGAAGAGTATTACTGGTATTATGAAGGCCAGTACAGCCTGTTTCCGATGCGCGTAGAGGGTAATCAGGCCTACCTGTCGTACCCTGATCGGTTGCGGAAGTTGTTGCAGGATGAGTAGGGCTATCTAAAACAAACTGCCCTGCACCACTTGTGGTTGCAAAACAGGTTCGCGCAGGTTTAACCCGCAGTGCTCGTTGAGCTGACGTACCCAGTATCGAATCAGCTCTGGCGCAGTATCGTTATCGCCGCCGCCATGCACAAACAGGTAGGCCGTCTGGAGCCCCTTATCAAACCAGCTTTTCAGGCGTTGTATCCACTCGTCGGTACGTGTATAGTCGGTCGGGTGGCCTTCATTAGCAATGAACCGCAGCGTCAGCACGGGGCTGCTCAAGCCCATGTGCAGCACATCGCGCCGACCGGATACATCGGTAATGACCGTATGACGGTGCAGTGCGTGCAGGCGTTCCAGCGTTTGACCCCAGATGGACGCTGATTTGAACCAGTCGGGATGACGAAATTCGACGGCTACGTCGAGGTCGTCGGGGAGGTCGCTGAGGTAGCGTTCCAGTACCGGCCATTTATCGGGGCCGAACATGGGCGGCAGTTGCAGAAACGACATGCCCAGAAATTCTTCCAACCCAAAAATGGCGTTGACGAATTCGGCGGTTAGATTTTCGGCTCCCTGCAACAGCCGTTCATGGCTGATCGCCTGTGGAAATTTAGGACAGTAGAGAAACGACGTACCTACATTTTTGCGTTCAGCAACGGCACCCGCTGCTTCCGTTTTCCACTTATCGATCATGCCCTGCGTTGGAATCTGGTAGTGCGTCAGGTTTAACTCGATGGTGTTGAACTGCCGGACGTAATAGTGCAGGAAGTCTTTCTCCTTCGCGGTTGATGGATACACCTTGCCTACGTAGTCTTTATTCGCCCATACCGGCCCGCCAATAAACACGTTGGGTTGCTTGGTGGGTGTCACATCTGTCCAGATCCGGGCATTGAACGTATGACCGGGCGGTAGAGACAGGGTGACAGTGTCGAGGTTGGTGGTTTTTCCAAAGTCCATGATGAAGGCGCAGCAGTCAGTGTAGCAAGCCGCTTTGTAGCTATAATACGAAATTCATGCCCTTTGTTTTCAGTTGCCTGTAGTGTCATTCATGGGCATTCGTTGTCATTACGCTAACGGCAAATGACCACCGCCGCCGCGAAGCATCAGTCAGTGTTTAGCGCGTTCATAATGGTCGCGGAGAAGGTCATCGCCGAAATCGTTGGTCAAGTCGCGCACGACGGTGTGAACATGGTTGGCGTTGTTCTGCGTGTTGTCATATTCGATCAGCAGCATTGGTCCGTGAATGCGATAGTAGTAACCAATGCTGTTACCCTCGGTCATGTCGCCCGCCCAGGCAAAACGAAGCTGATCCAATCCCGCTTTTTCGATCCGATCCATCTGCTGTTTAGCCAGCGTTATCCGGTAACGACCTACGTAGAGCTTCAGCAGGTCAAGAAACTGCCGTCGTTGACTAGCCGTCATGTCGGCGTAAGTGAGGC
This sequence comes from uncultured Fibrella sp., assembly GCF_964250085.1. Lineage (NCBI taxonomy): Bacteria > Pseudomonadati > Bacteroidota > Cytophagia > Cytophagales > Spirosomataceae > Fibrella > uncultured Fibrella sp. The sequence continues at coordinate 776,835 of NZ_CAXUEC010000001.1, forward strand.
CGTCCATACGTTCGAGCGATGCCCGGCGGCTGTTGCCCGTCAGGATGTTACCGAAGGCTTTTTTGGCCAGCGTAGCCTGGGTTAGCTGGGTTTCGTTCAGGCTGTGAAGTAGCTTGAAGGCCATGTCGGTTTCTTCGCGCATGAGCTGTTTGCCTTTCTGAGGTACGTCGACACGAACCACGCCGGGGTTGCTGCCCATAAACATAGGCGTTAAGGCCATCACTTTGCCCGTCAGCGACGAGAACTGCGCCGACAGGTGGTGCCCTTCAAAGCGCCATCCCCACGGATCGGTACTGCCCACGTCGCCGAACAGGGTGACGTAATAGCCTTCGGGATCTCGGTAGGTATCGTTCTCGGGACGTTTTTCTACTACCCGCAGCACATTTTCCAGATCCGAAATCTGCGTGGCTTTACTATAGCCTTCATCGCTGAGGCCGGTTTTCAGCAAAGCCCAGGCCAGTTTTTGTTGCTCGGGGGTCATTTGCTTCAACATCAGGCCCTTGCGGGCATGTGGCACAAAGTCCCAGTTTACCCGTTCATTATCGGTGAATGGGTACGTTGCCTGCTTGCGCTGTTCGGGCGTCATTGTTTGCAGCAGTGCCTGGGCGGCATCCGCCATATCGTCTTTCACCCGTTGCGGCGCTACTACTTGTGCAGATGCTGGCAGGATGAAGAGACAGAGAAGAACAAGGAGGGGAGGTCTCATAAAACAACACGGTTAACTCGCCTTAGAAGGGCAGGTTAACCGTGGTTCTACTGAGTATAACTGGGTACGTTATCTAGGCCCAAGTTGAACAACATCGTAGCCAAGAGAAGTAAAGTAATCAATGACCGCCTCTTCTTGTACAGCCGTTAAGGCTCCATAGCGACCGGATGAGTAATTGATGTACACTTTATCATCGTCGCCAAACCAGAGTTCGCCGCCCTGTAAGGCGAGCGCTCCGCCAGTTATGTTTGTATGGCACACCACTCCACGTTTAGCGATTGGATTTGGTGTAGCCTCTAAAAGAATTCTTAGGCCGTTCTGGTCGATCACCCATAAATAAAGACCATCTTTACTTTGTTGAAAGACAGTCGCTGATGATATTACAACGCAGTTTGGCGGTTTTCCACCATTAGTGGCGTTGAAGGTCTCTGCATCAAAAAGGATATCTTCGCCTACAGATATGCTTCGCATTGGGCGTCTACGTGCGAAAGGAGGAGTTTCCGGGCCGAGGCGTTTAATCTGTTCTGCAGTAGGCGCGGGCATTATAGATTACAGACGTGAATAACCTCGTTCGTTTGCTTCCTCCATTTTAGCAAGGCCAAATCGAACAAGGGCATCAACAGGAGCAATTGGTTTAAGTGGGCCAAAATCACGCTCTATCAACTCGTTCGTACCCATACTCAGGTAGCATTGTGACGTGTCCGTGTAGAAGGGTAGCGGGTTTTCAGTTAATAATTTAACGATCATGGCATCATTAATCGCTCCGCCATTTTCAGCTAAAGCCCGGTCCACCAACTCATCACCTAACAGGGCGTTTAAATGCCAGGGCTGATTAGGTGAGGTTAGCAGTGTGTTATGCTTGGTGCTCCTGACAACGGGATACTGTTTACCCCCACGAACAAAAGACATTAATTCTCCCATAACCGTAGCGAAAGTTAGCTTCTAAGCTACAACAACATAAGTGAAAGGCAAAGTTCTGCCTCACAGTTTATACGCAAGAACCACGGTTGACTCGCCTTATGAAGGGCAGGTTAACCGTGGTTCTACTGAGTCTGGGTACGTTCCCGAAAGGAGACCCTGGTCTTACAAGCTTCCCTTTCCGGCCAGATTTAGCATAAAGGCGTATTCCATCGCTACCTCCTTCAGGGCGTTGAACCGGCCCGATGCGCCTCCGTGACCGGCCTCCATGTTTGTGTGTAGCAGCAGTACGTTGTTGTCTGTCTTCATGGTGCGGAGTTTAGCGACCCATTTGGTAGGCTCCCAGTACTGCACCTGCGAATCGTGCAGGCCGGTGGTCACCAGCAGGTTTGGGTACGCCTGTTTCGATACCTGATCGTAGGGCGAATACGACAGCATATAGTCATAATATTCTTTCTTCTTCGGATTGCCCCATTCCTCAAACTCACCCGTTGTCAGCGGAATGCTTTCGTCGAGCATGGTCGTCACCACATCCACGAATGGTACGGCCGCCACAACGCCCCGATACAATTCGGGAGCCTGATTGATCACCGCGCCCATTAGCAGGCCACCCGCGCTGCCACCCAGTGCAAACAATTTGTCGGGCGCCGAATACTTGTTGGCGATGAGCCATTTCGATACGTCGACAAAGTCATTGAAGGTGTTTTTCTTTTTCAACAGTTTACCGTCGTCGTACCAGGCGCGGCCCATTTCCTGCCCACCCCGAATGTGGGCGATGGCGTAGATGAAGCCCCGGTCGAGCAGGCTGAGGCGGTTGGTGCTGAAACCCGGTTCGGTATTGCTGCCGTATGACCCGTAAGCGTATTGCAACACCGGCGAGGTGCCATCTTTCGGGGTGCCTTTGCGGTATACAATCGACACGGGCACTTTCACGCCATCGCGAACGGTGACGAAAACGCGCTCAGACACGTAGTTGTTCTTATCGAAGCCGCCAAGAACGGGCTGTTCTTTCATCAGCGTACGGGCCTTCGTGTCCATGTTGTAATCGAAGGTTGACGAGGGTGTGGTCATCGACGAGTAGCCGAAGCGGAGCACGTTGGTGTTGATGTCGGGGTTGTTGCCGATCCCCGCCACGTAGGCCGGATCGGTAAAGCTGAGGTACTCGTCGGCCTTTGTTTTCTGGTTGATCACCCGCAGTTTGGCCAGGCCGTCTTTGCGTTCGCCCAATACCAGGTGATTGGTAAACACGTCCATGTTTTGCAGGAACACATCGGCCCGGTTTGGCATCACTTCTTTCCAGGCGGTGCGATTGGTGGTACCGGCGAGGTTATCGGCTGCCTCCATCAGGCGGAAATTCTGCGCCTTGTAGTTGGTACGCACGTAAAATTTGTTGCCAACGTGCTGAAGATCATACTCGTGGCCGCGCTCACGTGGGTAAAAAATGGCGAACGTACCTGTAGGCTTGCTGGCTTCCAGCAGTCGGTATTCGGTGGTGACGCCGTTGTGGTCGCTGACAATGGCCACGTACTTTTTCGACTTCATCCGGTACAGACCCATGTAGAACTGGTTATCCTTTTCTTCGTACACCAGCACGTCGGCCTTCGGGTCGGTGCCCAGCACGTGCCGGTATACCTGGTAACCAAGCAGCGTCTGTACATCTTTCTTCACGTAGAAAAACGTTTTGTTATCCGTTGCCCACGCGTAATTGCCCGCTTCTACATTTGGAATTACTTCGGGATAAACTTGCCCCGTTTTCAGGTTTTTCACCCGCAGCGTATACAGGCGGCGGCTAACGGTGTCTTCGCAGAAAATGGCCAGTTCGTCGTTGTCCGACACCTCGAAGCCGCCCAGGCTGTAGTAGTTATGCCCTTTCGCCATCGCGTTGCAATCGAACATCAACTCTTCGGGGGCGGTCAGTGTGCCTTTCTTCCGAACGTAGACCGGGTATTCGCCGCCCTGCACGAAGTTGGTCTGGTAATAATACGCGCCCTCTTTATACGGCACCGACTGGTCTTGTTGCTTGATGCGGCCCTTCATTTCGGTGAAAAGCGTTTCTTCCAGCGCCTTTTGCGGAGCCAGAACGGCCGTAGTGTAGGCGTTTTCTGCGTTAAGGTAGCTGATGACTTCCTTGTCTTCCCGGTCGTTTAGCCAATAGTAGTTATCGGTGCGAGTGCCGCCGGGGGAAACCAACTCTTTCGGTTTAATCGGAGCCACGGGGGGCTTGGCCGGTCCTGCGTTCGGTAATGTCTGTGCTTGCGCCATACTAGACAGCATCAATGCTGCGAAAAATGCGGTAGTGTGTTTGTTCATGAGAGACGATGGAAATACCCTTACCGGTTCCCTGCGAAGCGGAATACGAACTTACGGCAAAATGGCCATCCTTCAGGCACGTATGGCGTAGCTGTTTTTTGAACGGTAGAAGTTGGTGTATGGCTTCGTGTTGTAGCGGGCTGACGCATGGACGTACCCAACTTCTACCGAAAATCAAAGTACAACACGCCCTGCAACGTGTCGGCGGCCCCGTTGGCTACGGTTAGGCTCGGCTGCCCCTGTGGACCAAGCAGGTTCGCCGTCTGAAACTTGCCGCCAATGGCCGGAATGTCGTGCAGGAAAGACAGGCCACCCGCCGGGAACGCAGGAACCGTATTGGCATTATTGGCTTTCTGGGGCGGCGATGGTGTGAATACGCGCAGGAATAAATCTTCGCTGGCCGACAGCACCGTGAAATCGCCTTCGTCGGTTTGTAAACGAGCGCCGTACACGTTGGCATAGTACCCTTTGAATTCAGGATAATCCCAGCGTTCGCCCGTTACGCCATCGTTGTATGGCTTGCTCCAGCCGTTGATAGTGCCGCCTTTGAGCCGGTTCCGCCAAACGCGGTAAGGGCCATTTCCCAGCAGATACATCCCACGAACGCGCTTTTCGGGATAATCAAACGTGACGCCGGGCGTTTCCAGACTTACGCCGTTGGGCCGATAGCGATACGCCAGCTTCACCCAACCCGACGGATACATGGTCCAGACAAGGTTGTACCGGAAGGCACCGTCGAACGAAACGTCGACACTATGCGCCCCGCCTTCGTCATACTGCCGAAGTGATTTGAACGTGGCTTCCCCGCCGATCAGCACCGGACCGTTGGTAAGCGAAATCGTGTTTCTGGCATTCTTCACCGTCGCCAGCATCCCCGTTCTGGTATTGATCACCAGCGACACGCCGCCAGCGGCCATCGTGAGCTGATCGCCTTTTTCGGTGGCCGTTACCGTGCCAGTGCCTGTGGTCATCAGTCGGCCGGCAACGCGGTCGGGCAGCGAGATAGGCCACGACCAGGTGTTGATTTCGCGGCCATACGGGTCGTTGGCGGTCAGGTAAAGTACGTCGTAGTCCTGCCATTTTGCGGGTAGGTTCAGTTGCAACGTACCTGCGCTGCGGGGTTTGATGTCCGGGGCGGCTGCTTTCCCGCTGATGGCCGTAGTGTCGCCCGCGGTCAGGCCCGTGAACCGTTTTAGTTTCCAGCGAAATGTGCACTGGTTCAGGTTCGTCTGGTCGAAGCGGTTTTCGACGGGAAGCTGACCGTTGAACTGAGCCGTGATCTGTTTCTTCGGAAAAAAGACCGACGCCCAGATCTCGCGAATGGTGTAAAAACTGGCTTCTTTCTCCCGATATGGCCCCACAATGCCATCGGCCCCTGAGTTACCGGCCGTGTCGATAATGCCATCTTTATCCGTACGAACAATGCCTTGATCGCAGAAATCCCACAAGAATCCACCTGCCGACAACGGATTCGACCGCATCAGGTTCCAGAAATCATCCAGGCCCGCGCCGTGCCCGCCATCGTAGAGGCCGTGCAGAAACTCGGTTGGAAAGAACACGTCATGCCCGTTGAAGAACGTACCTAGGCCGTAGTTGTAGTTGATGTAGTGTTTAGTGTTGGTGCCCAGCCGATTGAGCCAGGGGTGAATGATGGGCCGTTTCTGAACGTCGTATTTCGGATAATCGGGCAGTAGATCGAAGTTGAAACCGCCCTCGTTGCCATTGGCCCACAACACAATAGAGGGATGATTCACGTCGCGGGTGATGAGCTCTTTCACCAGCTTGCGGCCCACCTGCGTATCGTAGGGCGGATATTGCCAGCCGGTCAACTCATCGACGACAAACAGGCCCAACGAATCGCAGACGTCCAGAAAATGCCTGTCGGGCGGGTAGTGCGACATCCTCACCGCGTTCATGTTCATGTCTTTGATCAGGTTCGCATCCAGCAGACTCAGCTCCCGGTTCGATGTGCGGCCGGTGGTTGGCCAGAACGTACCCCGGTTCACGCCCCGAAACATGATTCGCTGCCCGTTCACGTAAATGCCGTCCCGTTCGCGCAGTTCAACCGTGCGGAAGCCGAACCGTTCGGTCAGGGTATGCACCACCGTTGCTTTGTTTGTCAGACGTACCTGCACCCGGTACAGATTCGGGAACTCGGGTGTCCACAAGGCCGGGCTGGGTACGTTGCCCCGAAGCTGAACGAGACTATCGCCGGAGTTTACCTGGGCGGTCATGGGCTGGCCAACGGCTTTACCGTTTTTATCGAAAAGCCGGGCTTCAACGATTCCCGCCGTTTTGATGCCGTCGGTGAACACGTTCATGCTAAATGAACCATTGGCTTTAGCGTCGATGGCGGTTCGTTCGATGCGTTGCTGCGGGTACGCTTCCAGAAAAACGGGCCGGAAAATGCCGCCGAATACCCAGAAATCAGCCCCGCGTTCAGCCTCGTTCACCGAGCGATTTGCCGACAGTTTACTAACGCGGACTTCCAGTTGATTCGCCTGTCCGATCTTCAGCAGTGGCGTAATCTCATACCGAAATTGGTAGTATGCGCCCTGATGCACCGGTCCGGCAAGTTGACCGTTGATTTTTACTTCGGTATCCGTCATCGATCCGTCGAAGACAATGAAAATACGTTTCTGCTGCCAGGCCGTGGGTACGTTGAAGGTGTGTTTATACAGGCCGGCTTCCAGCGAATCTTCTTTGGAGTTGCCATACTGGTAGGTGCCAAATCCGTGCAGTTCCCATTGCGAGGGAACGGGAATTGTCGTCCATTTACCGCTGTTCCGGCCACGCGTACACTGAAAATCCCAGTTGACGGTATGGTCTTTCCCGCTACCCGACAGGTACTGAATCTCGGTTTTTTGGGCAAAAAGCGGCTGAACTGCCAGCAAAACGCCCAGCAGGAGGATAAAACGAAGAAGCATGAGTGGAGGGGTTGTGTGTATGCTCGGTACTGTGTGGTTGGCTTTGTTTTTTGCTTCGTACTGTAGGTTGCTGATGCTGGGCCCTTCGACAGGCTCAGGGTGACAAGACACATCAGAATGTTGATGACCAACTTGAGTGAGGTTGTCACCCTGAGCCTGTCGAAGGGCCCAGCGTCAGCAACCTACAGTGCGAAGCAAAGCACGAAATCATCCACCACCTACGGCACTACTTTCATAATGCCTTGCATGACGTAGAAATGGCCGGGAACCGAGCATTCGTAGGTGTATTCACCGGGTTTAGCAGGCGCAATGAAGTAGATCGACTCGTTGGTGTTGGGTTGCAGCAGGTTGGTATGATGCAGCACCTTGTCGGTCTGGGGGATGTAGTTTTTCTCTTGTCCTTCCAGGCCCAGTTTCATCGCCAGTTCACCCACCTGAATGGCTGAACCGGGCGTTACCACCACGAAGTTGTGCAACATATCATCTTCGTTGTTGAACACAACCCGAACTTTGCTGCCCGCTTTCACCTGAAACTGTTCAGGCGCAAACTTCAGACCCGGCTTCGTGCCCATATTGATCGTGTAATCAGCATCGCCACCCCAGGAGGCGGGCATCTCGGTTACCCGTTTCGCTGCGCTACTGCCTGCTGTTTTGCCTGTTGGTTTGGCCGTAGCTGACTTTGTTGCGGGGGCTTTCTTTCCGGTCGATTTTGTCACCGCCGGGGGAGCCGTCGACGTTGAGGCCATCATCGAATGGTCGTGCATGGGAGCCGGAGCAAGGCTGGCTACGGCCAGTTTTTCACCGTCGGGGATATTGTTCAGCGTATAATAACCCACATTATGCAGCAGCGTGCGGCCATTTTCTGACCGTATACCCGCCGCCGTGATCTCGTGAATGTAGCCCAACCGCAGGCTATCAACGACCAGCCGCGCTTTCAGGCCGTCTTTCGAGACAACGACGCCTTTGATGGGGCAACCGCCCCGATTAATGACCGGGCTGCCGTAGGTGGCGTGGTACTTGTAGTTGAAGCCCGTTACTTTATACGAAGCCGGATCGGCCGCCAGTTCGGCATCGACCGGAGTGGTGAACTCGATCTCGAAGCCGTCGGGCATAGCGTGGATGGTCTTCATCTCGAACGGCATTTTACCCGTCCAGACCACGCGTTGCAGGCTGAACAACTCCTTGCCGGTCGACGACCAGCCGCGACTGGTCATGCCCACGAACATGGACGCATCGTGCCCCCACACTAGCCGGAAAACGCCCGACGAGAAGCCTTCGCGGAAGGGGAAAACAACGCCCTGGTACTCGCCCTTCACCTTTTCAAGATCAACGCGTGAGAGAATGCTTTGCCCCTGATCGCCAACGAATAACTGCCCGGCGAAGGGACCGAAACCGCCTTTCGTATTATCGGGAATCATGCCCGACGTTGAGATGCCGAGAATGCCGTGGGGCAACCAGACAGCGGGCGCTTTCAGGTCTTTAAACTTCTTTGCGACGTCGTAGAGCGGCTCGCCGGTGTTGGGTACGTCTCCTGGCTTGATGGTCAGTGGTGAGTCGGCGAGGCCGGTCCAGCGGAGGCTTTCGGCATTGCCCATAAAGTCGCCGCGTTCAACCTGCGAAATACGACCCGAGCCAACCCAGTCGCCCTGATTTTCGCTGTAGAAAAAGTCGCCCGCTTCGTTCATCACGTACCCGGCCGGTGAGCGCATACCCGCCGCGAAGGGCTTCATCTTGCCGTCGGGCATCAGTTCGAGCGTCCAGCCGCGCCAGGGAACCAGACTTACGCCGTGGCCAAGGCTATTGCTCCAGCCTACGTTGAGGGTTACCAGCATATTGCCGTTGGGCAGAAACGTGGGGCCATACGAATACTCGTGGTAATTGCCCGACAGTGGCCACGAATACACTTTGTCGTACGAATCGGCGCGTCCATCCTGATCGGTGTCGCGGAGGCGGGTCACTTCGCTGCGTTGCGTCACGTAAATGTCACCGTCTTTGTAGGCCAGCCCCAATGGTTCGTGCAGCCCCTGAGCAAAGCGTTTGTACGTTGGCCGCGCCGACCCGCTGATGTAGGGGTTCGACACGATCCAGACTTCGCCCCGGCGCGTACAAACGGCCAGGTTCCCATCGGGCAGGGTGGCCATGCCGCCCACTTCCAGAATGACATCTTCGGGAACGGGCAACGAAATGATTTTGTAAAAATCGTCCGGTTCGGCGTCCCGATCCCGTTCGGGATCGACTTCCGGTTTGGCTAATCCTTTGGGAGCCGGAGCGGGTTGCTTGCTGCTCGAACTAACCGGCTTGCCATCTTTGGATTGAATCTGCGCCTGTGTTGGTAATTGACAAATGCCGATAAGTGCCGTCGTGACGAGGGCCAATCCGAGCAGGTTATGTACGTTGTATTGACTGGGTTTCATAAGTTAGTGGTCGTCTGAGCAGACCCCCAACCCCCTGAAGGGGGCTAAAGCTCCGCGAATTGGCGAGTAGCGCAGTAGCCCCCTTCAGGGGGTTGGGGGTTTTACCAAATAATTGAATAAGTCGCGGTGCCGGTGGCTCCGGTTGTTTTTAGAGGAAGCAGTAACTCCTGGGTACGTTGCGGCGTGGTGCGTACGACTGGTTTTTCGGAAGCGGGTAGCTCAACGAAATACTGCCTGTCGTTGACGGCGTAAAGGCCATTAGGCAGTTGTGTAATTGTGCTTCCCTCCGCTACGCGGCACCAGAGCTGGCCTTTTTCCTGACCCAGCCCCACGGTGAACGAATGCGATAAACGGCGGCCTTCGTCGGCAGTAGTGAACGATTCGCGGACGCTGGCTGTGCCGAGAGCATACTTGAATACAGGCCGTCCTGCTTTGTCGATATCGTAGCCCTGATTCACATACGTAACGTTGGAGTCGGGCCAGGCGGCGTTCTGATCGGCCAGGAAGGTGATGGATGGTTTACCCGCCATCTCGATCACGCTACCCAGCGGCACCGATAGCTGCGTTTCGCCGCGCCCATACCACATCGGCGTTGTTTCTAGGAAATCGCCCCGCCATATTTGCAGGAATTCGCCTTTGCTCAGGTCGATGCTATAGTTGGCATCGCCGGGTTCACCCACCGAAATCGTGTGGGTACGTTTGGCTCCTTTGTAGTTGACGAAGCCCCGCTGCATAACCGGCTCGTTTTTGGCTAGTATCGAAATTTCGCCGACAGGGTCCTGCGCGACAATCACCGGATTCAAGGTAGTATACTGCACGCCTGGCCCTTCGAGCGACAACGTAATGTCGTTGGTGCGGGCATACCAGAGTCCGAAATTTTTGTAGTACGCCAGTTTCAGCGGATGATCGCCCGCTTCGAGCGTTACCATAGCCGAGGCTGTACCGCCATTTTTGCCCGTAATGGTGAATACGGGCTTATTGGCAATCGTCAACTGGCCTTCGCCGTTGGGGTTGTTGGGGTTCGTCTCTGCCGGAATCCAGGCCAGGTTCAGGTCGATCAGGTATTGGCCGGCGCGGGGAATGTGAATCATCCCGGTGATGACGCCGCCAAACTTATCGCGGCTGCCGGGTGCCTGATGCGCGAGCAGGTTGATGGGCATTTCCCGTTTGGGTGTCATTGCCGCCATATCCTCCACCGACTTGAACCGGCCTTCGTACGCTTTCAACGTCATGTTGGTAAGCGTTACCGGTTCGGTGCCGTACGCTTTGTAGCGGATGTTACGCACCGCAACGGCGCCGTGGTCGCCCTGAATCATGAGCGGACCGGTTGGTTTTTCATCGGTGAAGGCCGCCGAGCGGGTTGGGCCGGTCACTTCCACGTTTTCCTGCACAATCACGCCGTTCTGAATCACTTTCAGGAACCGCGCATTCGCTATTTTCTGGCCAGTGCTGTTGAAACGGGGTGCGCGGAACACAATCGAAAGGTGCTGCCACAGACCCGGCGCTTTGCTAACGTTCTGAGCGGGTGGATGCCCTTCGTAGCCTTTTCGACCGTCGGGGCGGTTATCATCCCAGCGTTCGTAAATGGCCCCGCAATCACTCGATTTCGGGATACTCACGCCCCAGCTATCGAACAACTGCACTTCGTAGCGGCCTTGTAAATAAATACCCGAATTGGACCCTTTTTCCATCATGAAGTCGAGGTCGAGTTGTAGGTCGCCATGTTCCACTGTGGTAAGCAGGTGCTCGTTGGCCTTGGCCGACAGGGTATTAACGAGAATACCGCTACCGGGCCTGGTACTGCCTTTACCGGCGGTGTTTGGGTCGTAAGAGGCCTCTCCCACGACTTTCCAGTTGTTGCCCGTTGGCCTGAACGCGGACAGATTCTGAAGATCAATGGTTTGGGAAGGAATTTCATTCTGCTGCGCCACCGCACTGAGCGATAGGGCCAACAAGCTGGTTACTAAACAACTAACTGGCTTGATCATAGGTACTATAAACGTGAAATGAATCGGCTCAACTAACGCCGGTTAGCAAAGCCGATTCGGGCTGGGTACGTACTGGACTGATAAGAGTTGGGTTCCCTAAAATTACTATGTTGCGTGGTTTAGAATCGGTTAAATCGGGCGCGTTTTGCGTATTGGTTGTAGGTTGGCTTCGCGCTGTAGGTTGCTTTCGCGTGGCCCTTCGACAGGCTCAGGGTGACAACCTCACTCAAGATCGTCATTCACATTCTTGGGTGGGATTGTCACCCTGAGCCTGTCGAAGGGCTACGCGACAGCAACCCACAGCGCGAAGCCAACTAGCAAAAGCAACCCACAACCACTAAACCCTTACTGTTTCAAAATCTTAATTACGGCTTGTTTTTCATCGGTGCCGGTGCGGATCAGGTACGTCCCGGCGGGATAAGGCGACATGTCGATGATGAGGCTGGAGCCGGACAGTTTGGTTGACAGCACCTCCCGGCCCGCTGCGTTCAAGAGTAACACCGTCCGGCCGTTCATGGCTTCGGGGGCGGTGAGTGTCACTTCGCCGGTAGCCGGGTTGGGAAAGGCTTTTACCAGACTGGTTTTTGGCTCATCGACGGCCAGAATAGGTTCGGCAGGAGTAATGTTGGTTTCGCCATAAATAACGCCCCGACCAGCCGTACTCATGTACACGCGGCCATATATGTTCATGTCGCCCAGCATAAACTGACCATTACCCGGTCCGCCATATTCGTGTGCATCGTCGTTGAGACGCGTCCAGGTGCTTCCTTCGTCGGTTGACCGGTAAATGCCCAGTACGTTATTGACCGTGCCCCACATGAACAGCGTAGGATACGCACTGGCTGATACCGCTTTGCCAAAGCCAATGGCTCCGCAGTAGGTGACACCAGCTACTTTGGCAATCGTTTGTCCCGAATTGGTTGTCCGGGCCAGCCCCTGACCGTAGAGGGCAATCCAGACGTGGCCTTCCTTGCCGGGAATGGCCCGGATCACTTTCGAGCCGCCGCTGGAGGTGGTGCCGGCCGCTGTGAAGGCCGCGCCATTGTTGCCGTCACTAACCAGCAACGACCCGTTCGACGGGTTGTAGGCGTAGAACTTGTTCGGATTCACCATGTCGACAATGGGCCGTGCTTCATTGAATGACAGCCCGGTAACGGGGCTCCAGCTCACGCCGCGATTGGTGGATTGGTACGTAACGTTCGACGAGGCGGGCGCATGCAGGAAAATATCCGTCGGGCCGTTTTGCGAAATAGCTACCTGCCCCTGCTTACCATTGATCGTGCATTCTGTCCAGGTAACGCCCTGATCGAGTGAGTAATACATTTTTTCGCCTACCCGAAGCAGCTTGCTCGTGTTGGCGGGCGCAAAAGCCAGGCCGGTGGTAGTGCCCATGCGGGGCTGGTGAATGGCCGCATAGTTCTGCACGTTCGTGTGCCGGAAACCGTCGTAGTCGCCAATGACCGAGATAGCCGGGCCGTTTGGAATACTGACAAACCCGAGCGGCACCGTTTCTTCCAGACCCGCTACGGTAAACGTCCACACGCCCGCTGACGCGCTGATGTCGTTGTTGACGAAGATGCCGTTGCCCGATGTTACCCACACTTTCTTCGAGTCGGCGGGGTCGAATTCGATGCAGCCCGCCCAGTGAATCGACTGGCCGCTGATCCACGATATGCCGTTGGGGTTCATGCTGAAGCCCCGCGAAACCACATCTGTCCAGCTTTGGCCGCCGTTTTCCGACAGAAAAAGCCGATCGCCATACACATTGGCTTGTTGAAGCAGGTACGTATTGGTTGTCGAGGCCACAAGCCGTTGCGGGTTGGCCGGGTCAACGCTGATGCCACTAAATGCCCGCGCCACATTCTGCGGCGTCACGTTCGTCCACGTACCTGAGGCAATGGCGTATTTCCAGATTTGCCCGTTGTCAACGGGTTCGGGAAGCGTTCCGCTACCGTGTGGCCCGGCCCCGTTGGCGTAGGTGATGAACAGGTTACCCGCGCCATCCAGCACGGCGCGTTGCGGCATAAACGTGGCGGGCAGGGCCGGGTTGGCAATGGCCGTGAAGCTTTCGCCGCCATCGGCACTGGTCAATAAATTGGGCGTGGCACTGCGCGAAATTCCCACAAAGAGGCGATTCGTTTTCCCCCCTGCATTGGCCGATTTATCCAGCACCACAAAGCTGATTCCGTTTTCGTTGGGCGTCGTGGTCACGTTCAGCCCGGCCATGCGGGTCCAGGTAACGCCCGCGTCGGTGCTTTTGAATAGGCCATTGTAGCGCGTTCCGCAATACAGAATATTGCTGTTGAGCGGGTCGACCTGCAATTTTTCGCCATTCTGCCGACCCATGCCGTTCCCATGTGCCTTGAACTGCGCCGTGACGTTAACGACCGAAAAAGTCCTCCCCGCATCGGCTGAGCGCAGAATGGCCGTTTTGCCGCTGTTGAAATACGAAATCCCGACCAGCATATACACGCGGTCGGGCTGTTGCGGATCAATGGCAATGGACTCCACGCCGAGGTAGCCCGTTTCCTGGTCAGATACCCAGTCGGTGAGGGGAAGCCAGCGGCTGGTTGAATTGTCCCATCGGTAGGCACCCCCCACGTCGGTGCGGGCATAGATTAGCGGGCCGGTAGCTGTCTTCTGCATCACGAGGCCCGATACAAACCCGCCGCCGCCAATGGCTACGCTGTTCCAGGTATATTGTTCGGTCTGCTGCGCGTAGCTGGTAAGGGCGGTTACCAGCAGGCAGATAATGAGGTAGATACTGTATTTTTTCATAGTTGGGTGTTGCCGTGGGTACGTTGTTTTTGTGTAGGCTTCGCGAGTCGTGCCCTTCGACTCCGCTCAGGGTGACATCAGTCATCACCCTGTTCAGGCTGTGATCCTTTAGTTTCCTGTCACCCTGAGCGGAGTCGAAGGGCACGACTCGCGAAGCTTACACGAATTACCTACCAATTCCTGACAATCCGAATGTTGTCGATGGCGGTGGCGAAACCGGGCTGGGCTACACCGCTGTCATTGTTGAACATGAATTGCATGGTTCCGTTCCCGGTGGCGCTAAGTAGTGCCCCCAGGTTCGGCGCAGGATCGCCCGTGCCGTCTTTGCCGTCTTTCTTGGTCAGGAACCGGTTGAGTGGGATGGTTACCGTCACCCAGCCCGGTGTGGTAAATTCCTTGGTGGTGGTGGCATTCACCATCCAGGGGCGGTAAAGGGCCACGTACGTCCAGGCGGCACGGGGATTTACCATCAGCGTGCCGGCTGTCCAGGGTTTTTTCACGTAGATCTCAAATTTCATCGAGTAATCCTTAACCGGTTTTGCCAGTTCGCTGGCTGGTATTAACTGGCTGGCGTTGAGGTTGATCGAGCGGCCCGACTCCCAGTTGTTCCAGTTGCCCGCGGCGATGTTGCCAAATTCCATCGTGGCGTATTTGCCCTGTGAGCCGGGGTAGAGGGTAGCATCACTGGCTATCGCCGTAGCGCCCCAGCTATAGGTGTTCTTCGTGTCGAAATCACAGATGATGCCCGCCGGGTCACGGAACGAGACGGTGTCGGCACCGAACTCATTGACCACGATCATCTTACCACCCGTCGTCAGGTTTGTAGGTACGTTCACCGTAATCAGCGTGCCATCGCTGGCCGATTTTACGTTGGTTCCCTCCACGTTGCCGGGGAAAATGACCTTCTGAATCACGTACAGGTTGCTGCCCGACAATTGAATGGTGGAACCGGGAGCTGCAAACTCATTCGACACCGCGCTGACCACCGGAGCAGGCACCAATACACGAAAATCGAACGTGGCTTCGCCGTGCGTGGTCACAATCCGTATGTTGTTGGGCACAGTTGGGTCGGTCGCTGCCGTGGGTACGTTGGCCGGAATCGTGACGATGATGTTTGTGCTTGTGGTATAGTTCGCGTTGAAATACGCCTTCATTCCATTAATGTACACGTCTGTCAGGCCGTCGAGGCGTTCGCCGTGGATCACGATGATCCGGTTGGCGTAGGATGCCTGGAATGTACTGTCTTTGGCGATACTGAGTGGCTCGGTCCGGGTAATTTTCGTAATCACCGGCGGGCCAACGTTCACGTCGTCTTTGCAGGCTATCAGGTACGTGCTTGCTGCGCATAATAGAACGAGCACGACTACACGGATACCGCTAAATGGGGTTATCGTTTTCATTGGAAGTTTGGGATGTAAGGGCGTTGGCCGCTTAGAATTTGTACGCAACAGGCGCTTCTTTCAGGAGTGGATTCTGCACGACTTCAGATTCTGGATACGGGAACCGCATGTTCTCGTTCGTCGCCTTCACCGGGTTTGCTTTCCGGGTGGCTACCCGCAGCACGAGGTTGTTCGACGCGTCTTTGTGGTACGTGTACGACGCCCCCCGTTCCTGTCCGTTGATGTAATTCAGAATTTCGGTCGGCTTGAAATACCACCACGACACCAGATCGTACCAGTACTGGAATTCCATCGCGAACTCGACCCGTCGTTCGTTCATCATGTCGCTGAGTGTGATCGACGTTTTTGGGGCTACCCGGGCGCGTGTCCGTACCATGTTGAAATATGTCAAGCCATCGCCGCTGCTCAACGAGGCTGAATTGCCTAACGCCGCCTCGGCATACGTCAGGTACACGTCCGACAGGCGAAGCATGTAGGTTGTCAGCGGTGAGCTTTGCGTGGCCACAATAGCACCGTCGTTATCGGCCGTGCCGCCGGGTACGTACTTCTTGATCGGGGCGCGGGTCGTGTCGGTGCCGGGGTATCGGAAGCCACCGGTCGCTTTGTTGATTTCGGGATAAAAGCTGCCACCGCTCATCCAGGATGTATTCCGGCGGATGGTGTCGCCTTTTTCGTACGATTTCAGCATGTCGTACGACGCGTAGGTGCTGCTCCAGCCATTGGCCGAGCCGCCCAATACCGCCGACGAATACGCTAAGTCAGACACCAGTGTGTTGCCCACCAGCCAGCCGCCGTTTGGGACCCACTGCAACGAGAACAGGCTTTCGCGGTTGTTCCTGAACTGGTACTTGAACAGGTCAGGGTAGTTTTCCAGCAGGGTCAGGCCACTGTTCCTGATCACGTCGCCCGCGTAGAATTTGGCACTGTCGAGATCAGCCTGATTGCGGGTACCGTTGTTGTTATAACCCGAGCGCGACAGGTACGCTTTCGCCAGTAACCCTTTGGCCGCCCACTGCGTCACCCGGCCGGGCTCGTCGGTAGCGGGGAGGCTTTTGGCGGCAAACGTCAGGTCGTTGATCACGAACTTATACACATCTTCAACCCGGTTTGTACGCACTATGGGGTTCTTCAGCAGGTCCTCGTTATTCTCGATGATAATCACCGGCCCCCAGGCCCGTACCAGGTTCAGGTAGGCTTGTGCCCGCATGAAGCGAGCCTCACCAATGGCCGCATTTTTCTGCGCGTCGGTTACGCCGGTAGCATTCTGGGCAATCGAGCGCATGATGATGTTGGCCTGCCCGATCACGTTGTGGAAACCCGTCCAGGCGTTGAACAGGCTACCGTCCAGCGAACTGAGCGTGAACATGTACCAGGGCTCGGAGTTGTACGGAGCCAGCAGATTACCCGCCCGCGACTCGCCCATCGGCATGATGGCCCGGTTGTGGAAGTCGAACCAGACGATGTTGTAGAGCGGAGCCGTAGCCAGCCGCAGATCGGCGTATGATTTGTAGAAGTTGTCTACCGCCAGCCTGTCTTCAGGCGGACGGTTCAGGAAATCGTCTTCACAACTTGCCAGCCCGATAGTTGCGGCGATGGCCAGGGCAAAGAATGCTTTTATTGTGTTGTTTTTCATGATGTTGTTGTCGTTTACAGCGATGCGTTCAGGCCAAAGGTGAAGATGCGGGGCGTTGGATAGCGACCACTTTCAACCCCAAATTCCAGGGCACTGTTGCCGCCCACTTCAGGGTCATAGCCTGAATACCTGGTGAACGTGTACAGGTTCTGCACGTTGACATAGGCCCGGATGGCAGTCATGTGCATCTTCGACAGCAGGCTTTTAGGCAGATTATAGCCCAGCGACATGTTCTTGATCCGCATGTATGATCCGTCTTCCACGAAGCGATCAGACGCCCGGTAGTTGGCGTTCAGGCCGTTCGACGTGGTCATCCGGGGAATCAACGTACCTGGATTCGACACGATCACGTTGCTCGGAATCTGGTCGGGGTTCCTGGTCAGTCCGTCTGCGGGATCAACAGTCAACGCTGGGTTGATCACCGTCAGCTTGGCGTAGTTGGTCACCGTTTTCAGCAGGCCCTGAAGGCTGGATGGGTTCTCGAACTCCGTGCGGAGGGTATTGTAAATCTGGTTGCCGTACACGCCTTGCAGGAAGATCGACAGGTCGAAGCCCTTGTAAGAGAAGTTGTTGGTGAAGCCGTACTGGAATTTGGGCTGCGGATTACCAATGATCGTCCGGTCTTTCTCGTCGATGACGCCGTCGTTGTTCAGGTCTTTAAAGCGGTAGTCACCCAGCCATACGCGGTCGGGCGAAATCTGACCGTTCACTTCCTTTGGCAGAGCCACTTTCAACGGCTGACCACTCTCGTTTTTGAGGATATTCCCCTGCGCATCCTTCTGGTAAAAGTCAGACAACTGGTTGAACATGCCGTCGACCTGATAGCCGTACATGATACCGATCGGCTGACCTACCCGCGTTTGCGACACCACGCCGCTGGCAATGAGCGCGTCTTTGTTCACCAGGCTCACCACCCGGTTGCGGTTGAGCGAGTAAATCAGGCTGGTGCGCCATTTGAAGTCGCCCTTATCCATGTTTACGGTGTTGATCGTCAGCTCGAAACCTTTGTTTTCCAGGTCGCCCAGGTTCACGAGCGGGGCGCTGATGGCACCGGCTCCGGTAGTGCCGGCGTAGCTGGGCAGGGGCAACCGAAGCAGCAAGTCGTTGGTACGCTTCAGGTACGCGTCGGCAATAACCTCCACGCGGTACTTGAACAGGTTGATGTCGAGGCCAATATTGGTAGCTTTCGATGATTCCCAGCGCAGGTCGGGGTTGGCGATGTTGGCCGGAATAACGCCCGTGCCCCATACCGTTCTGACGTTGTTCAATGCCACGCCGTAACCGAAGTTTTCCCAGCCCTGATTACCCACCTGACCGTAACCGACGCGGAGTTTCAGGTTGTCGATCGCGGCTGGCTTGATCCGCTGAAAGAACGGTTCGTTGGTGATTTTCCAGGCTGCTGAGAACGACGGGAACGTACCCCAGCGAAAGTTCTCGCCAAAGCGCGACGAGGCATCGCGGCGCAGCGTAGCCGTCAGCAGGTAGCGGTCGCCGAACGAGTAATTGACCCGGCTGAAATACGACAGAATCGAGTTCGACCCCCGGCCGCTTGAGTTCGTCGCCGTTGAGGCATCACCGATGGGCAACTCCTGAATGTTGTTGGTGAAGAACCGGCTCCGCGCCGCCGACAGGTTCTCGTAGCTGCTCTCCTGGGCTTCGTACCCGATCAGCGCCGTCAGGTCGTGCTTCTGGCCAAAACGGTGGTTATAAGTCAGATAATCCCGAAACTGCCAGTTGAACGTGTTATCGGCCGACCGGCTGCCGCTGCTTTCGTTGGGTGGCAGCAGTGGCCCCAGATTCAGCGACGGGTTAAACAGGTAGCTATTGGTATAGCCAATGTTGGTCGACAGTTCGGCATGGTTTACCAGGCCCTTCAACGGAGTAATGTCGGCGTAAACCGTGCTCAGCAACTGCGTCTGTTTCCGATCATTTTGCCGCGAAAGAGCCTCGGCAATTACGTTTGTAGTATAGTTACCGAAGTTCTCTTCCGTTGGGAAACCCCAACTTCCATCCGGGTTACGGGCCACAATGTCGGGCCGCTGACGCAGGGCCAGGTATACCAGGTTCGACTGGGTAACGGTGATGCGCTGGTTGGTGCGACTACCGATGAGGTTGGCGCCCACTTTCAGCCAGTTAGCGGCCTGCGTTTCCACGTTCAGGCGCAGATCATACCGTTTGAAGTTCGAGCCGATGGCAATACCGTTCTGGTCGAAATAACCCGCCGACAACGCAAATTTGGTCCGGTCATTTCCGCCCGATAGCGAGAGGTGATGATTCTGCATCGGGGCAGAGCCAAACAGCTCGTTCTGCCAGCTTGTGCCCTCGCCCAGTAGGCTCGGGCTGGCGAACACTTCCCGCGCACCAAAACCCAGCAACTGCGACCGCACGTTCGAGTACTCGGCGTACTCGCGCAGGTTCATTACCGGTATCCGCTTTGGCAATTGCTGAATGCCATAGTAGGCTTCGTAGCTCACCTTGGTCTTGCCCGCCTCGCCCCGACGTGTGTTAATGATAATTACCCCATTCGACGCCCGCGATCCATAAATGGCCGTGGCCGACGCATCTTTGAGCACGTCGAGCGAAATAATATCCGACGGGTTGATCGTGGCCAGCACGTTCGACGCGCTCCCGTCTATCTGGATACCGTCGATCACGTAGAGCGGCTGGTTGTTACCGTTGATGGAGTTGATGCCCCGGATGTTTACCGTGACGCCGCCACCGGGCGTACCTGAGTTTTGGGTTACCTCAACCCCGGCCGCCCGGCCCTGCAACGCCTGCTCCAGCGTGGTATTTACCGAGCGTTTTATGTCCTGCTCCGAAATGGTCGTTTGCGCCCCCGTCAGGTTCGAGCGATCGGCTTTACCGTACCCAACAGATACGACACGTACTTCGTCGAGGCTGTTGATATCTTCCACTAACTTAACATCAACCGTAGTGCGGGTACCTACGTTAATTTCCTGCGGTACGTAGCCAATAAACGATACGTTCAGCACTTTCTGCTGACCCGTAAGCCGAATCGTATATTGCCCTTTTGCGTTGGTGCTTGTTCCTTGGCTGGTGCCTTTAATAACTACGTTTACGCCGGGCATTTCCAGCCCTTTTTCATCGGTAATTTTTCCTGTTACCAACTGCCCCTGCGCCAATAGCCGGGTAAGTCCTAACAGAAAAAAGCCGATTGAAAACAGAACTCGGTTTCTGTATTTGTTCTTCATGTTTTTTTGAGGTTAACACTCGGTTAGTGTCAGTAAGCTGCGACGTGTTAATGCTGTCAGTCACAGGTTTAGTTGATACCTCAAAATTGCAGGATAGGCTACGAACGAAGGGGTGGTAGATGTTGTGATCTGCGGTTCAACCGGTCACACGACGGGCATGGAATGTATCAAAATAATGTACGAAATGGTACATTGTTGATCTAATCCACTTTTTTTCAGGAAGATACAGGGGATGCCGATAAACCGTTTGGGTCTAAAAATGGGCTTGTTTCATCTGGGTGGAATGATATGGATCGCATGGTAGGTACGTTTGTTTGCTTAACGTTGTGAGTTGCTTTCGCATGGCCCTTCGACAGGCTCAGGGTGACAATCATACACAAGTTCGTCATCAACATCCCTGAGTTTCCTGTCACCCTGAGCCTGTCGAAGGGCCATGCGAAAGCAACTCACAACGTTAAGCAAACAAACGTACCTACGCGCTATGCTGCGGATTTCTACTGGCCGCGTACTGCGAAGGCAACACGTTGAAATGCTCTTTGAAATATTTAGCGAAATATTTTGGATTATTGAAGCCAACTTCATACGCCACTTCTGATACAGTAAGCTGACTTTTTTCCAGCAGTTGTGCGGCACGGCTCAGGCGGATAATACGAATAAACTCAACAGGCGATTTTCCGGTAAGTGACAGTAATTTCCGGTATAAATGGGCACGGCTCATGCCGAGATCATTGCTTAATTCTTCAACCGAAAAATCCGCATTGGCCATATTTTTTTCAACGAGTAAAATCGCTTTTTCAATCAGCTTCTCGTCAAGTGAGGTGATCGAGATATCACTGGCTTTGATGTTGATTGTCCGCTGAAATGTGCTGTGTTGCTGCGCCCGGCGATCAATCAGGTTTTTGATACGTACCTGGAGTAACTCGAAGCTAAACGGCTTGGTGATATAGTCATCGGCGCCCATTTCCAGGCCAGCCAGCCGCTGCTCTTCCGACGATTTGGCGGTGAGCATGATAAACGGAATATGCGAGGTGCGCTGATCGGTACGGATCTGCCGACAGAGTGTGGTGCCATCGACTTTGGGCATCATCAGGTCGCTCACAATCATGTCGGGCATCACAGCCATCGCCTTTTCCCAGCCTTCCTGGCCATCCTTCGCCTCCTCAATCTGGTAACGCTCACGCAGGTTATCGCGCAGGTACTGCCTGAAATCGTCGTTGTCTTCAACCAGCAGTAAAATCGGCTTGCCCGACTGTCTGTCGACCGGCGAGTCGGTTGGCGCTGTCCAGTTGGCGGTCGTTAGTTCTTCCGGTGAGGGCGTCAACGCGGGTTTAGGGGCCATCGTCAAGTCAACAACCGGCAACGCAACGGTGAAGCAGGAGCCGTGCAGGCCGTCGCTTTCCACGTTGATGGTGCCGCCGTGCAGCTTCACAAACTCGTTGGTAATAGCCAGTCCAATACCGCTTCCTTCATTAACGACACTGGCGGGCAAATCGGCCTGGAAGAAACGGTCGAAGATTTTGGGCTGGTTGGCCGGCGCAATGCCGATGCCGCTGTCACGTACCTGAATAATGAGTTGGTTCGGGTCAACCGTTGTGTCCAGATCAACGCTTACCACAACGGTGCCGCCTTCGGGGGTGAATTTAAAGGCGTTGGAAATGAGGTTGAACAGGATGCGTTCGACCTTGTTTTCGTCGAACATCGTCTCGAACGAGTCGGTCCACGACATGAAGGTGAACTGAATATGTTTGCTTTCCCAAAGCACTGAAAAAGACAGCGACACCTCTCTGATAAACTTCACAATGTCGCCTTCCGATAGGTTGAGGCGAACTTCCTGCACCTCCATCTGCCGAAAATCGAGCAGTTGATTCACCAGGTTCAACAGTCGTTTGGCGTTGCGATGGATCAGTTGTAGCTGCCCCTTTTCCAGACTAACCGTAGCCGACGGCTGCTTGATATACGATTCGATCGGCGTTAGGATCAGTGAAAGCGGGGTGCGGAACTCGTGACTTACGTTGGTTAGAAACTTGATTTTCAGCAGGTCAAGCTCGTGCAGGCGCAGGCTGGTTTCCCGCTCGTGCTGCGCTTTGTATTTCATCCGTTCCCGCTGCTGAATAAAGCGCCGACCTGCCCAGAAACCGCCAATCACCAGCAGGCAATACAGGATGTTGGCGGCGGTCGATTTCCAGAACGGTGGCAGAATCCGAATCGTGACGCGCGCGCCCTCCTCATTCCAGACGCCATCGCTGTTGGCCGCCATGACCCGAAATTCGTAGTCGCCGGGGTCGAGGTTGGTGTAGGTGGCCGTGCGGTTGTTCCCCTGCGTGTCGACCCAGTTTTTGTTGAACCCGTCCAGCTTGTACCGATACCGGTTTTTCAGTGAATGAAAGAAACTCAGCGCGGCAAACTGGATCGAAAAGGCATTTTCATCCGGCCCCAGCGTAATCAGCTTCGTTTCGCTAATCGACTGCGGCAGAATCACCTTCCCGTTCACTTCCTGGCCCGTTCTGACAGTGCTGTTGTTGACCTGCAAATTGACCAGTACCACCGGTGGTTTGCTGGTATTGATGCGAATCGTCGACGGGTTGATCAGGTTAAACCCGTTGACACCGCCAAAAAGAAGGTCACCAGACCGCGTCCTGAAAGCCGCCCCCTTGTTGAACTGCTTCCCCTGCAAGCCGTCGCTCTCGTCGTAGTTGATAACACGTACCTGAAGCGACTGTGCGGAGGGCTCCACACTGAGGTAAGAAATACCCTTGGTGGTCGTCACCCACAATTTTTTATACCCGTCTTCGGTAATCGTCAGGATATTGTTGTCGATCAGGCCGTCTTTCTCACGGAATACCGTAAACCTATTCGTCTTCGGGTCGTACGCGTTCAACCCATCCTGCGTGCCCACCCAGAGTAAACCCCGACTGTCCTGGCACAAGCTCAAAATGTTGTTGTTGGACAGGCTCCCCGGCGATTTGCTGGCCAGTATGTGATCGAAGTTGGCCTTCCCTTTCCGCAACACCGACAGCCCGTAACCCGTACCGGCCCAAATGTTGCCCTGCCTGTCTTCGAGCAGTGCAGTAACGTACCCAGAATAAACGCCCCGCAGATGCTGAAAGTTGGTGAACTGGCCGGTGGCCGGGTTGTAGCGGTCCAGGCCCTTGTTCAGCGTAGCGATCCAGATCGTGTGGGCCGAATCTTCCAGCACATCCCAGATACTGTTGGCCGACAGGCTGTTGGCATTGGCCGGATCGTGCTGAAAATGCCGAAACTGGCGACCATCGAAATAATCCAGGCCGCCGAAATAAGTGCCAATCCACAGTTTGTTCTGGTGGTCGACCGTCATACTTACGATCACATCGCTGCTCAGGCTGTTGGTATTTGCCGGATTATTGACGTAGCGCTTGAAGGTATTCGCGTGACGATCGAAATAGAGTAGTCCGCCGCCGTTCGTACCAACCCAGATATTGCCTGTGGCATCTTCGGCGAAGCGGTTTATGTCGTTCGTTGGCAAACTGGCGGGTTTCAACGGACTGTGCTGGTACAGGGTAAACCTGTTCACATCGGGATTATAATAGTCCACGCCCCGTTTGAACGTACCTACCCACATGGTGTTTTCGTGGTCTTTATGAAGCGTATTGACCGAGTTCTGCGCCAGGCTACGCCCGTTATCCGGGTCATTCAGGCTATACGTGACCGTCCCGTTTTTTTTGTCGATGATGTTCAACCCGCCATGATCCGTGGCAATCCAGATACGGCCGTTATCGCCAATCTCCAGGTCGCGGATGATATCGTTGTTGAGCCGGAGTGGTCGGGATTTTTTATCGATATGCGTCAGGGATTGGTCGGCTTCACTAAACTGATAAACGCCATTGTTTGTGCTGCTGGCATAGATCCAGAGGTTGCTTTCCTGGTCCCGCTTAAACCTGTATCGTTCATTGCGGGTACGTTCGGCCAGTTGAGTATTGGTATACTGAACCTGAAACGAGTTCCGATCCAGTTTGGTGAACAGCCCGTTGCGATAGATAATCCACAGATCGCCGTTCGCATCTTGCAGAAAGTCAGACATGGTTTGTCCCGATTGCGGTTTGATCAGAACCGTTTTTCGGGTACGTGGGCTGTATCGATAGAGGCCGTCTGCGTAGAGAAACCAGTAATTGCCAGCCTGATCATTTCGGATATCGTTGATACTACCGGCAGGCAACGAAAACGCCTTGAGAATCGGATCGATGGTCCGGGTAAAACGGTCAGAAACGGGGTCATACACGCAAAGACCGGCCGTAGTAAACACCCAGATTCGGCCTTTGGCATCTTCGTATAGTTTGCTGATCGAGTTGGCGGGCAACGAAGTCGAGTCAAGTTCATTGTAGGTAAACACGTTGAACGAATACCCGTCGTAGCGATTCAAACCCGACATAGTGCCCACCCACAAGAACCCCTTGCGGTCGCGCAGGATAGCCGTGACCTGGTTGTTGGAGAGGCCCTGATCGATCGTCAGGTGAGAAAAACTATACGATCTTTCCTGACTATATCCGCCTATATAACAGAGCAGCCACAGGCAGGTAAGAAAAAAACGCTGACTCATCATAGTAGGTATCAGACAGCCGCCGCTGAATGAAGTGGAAGGCTAATTTACGAACAATCTATAGGTATTGTAGGACGATTTCCTGATTTAACGCTACTTGTCAAGCCACTCGGCCCTCTCTTGAGCGCTCAGTCGCCTTTTGTCGGGTCACTAATGGGAGAGGTAAGTTACTTACTAATACAAAACAGGGTATACGGGTAACAATACGTGGACCGTAGCCTTTTTTTCGGTACATCAGCATTCCTGTCTGTGTAAATAGCTTACTAGATTACCTATATTAGCCTGTAAATTAAGCTGATGACTATGCCCACTCGTTCGTTCACGTACCGGTACTTATTAGCCCTGTTACTGATAGCAGGCTTAACTAGTTGGGGGCAGGTACTGATACAACGGCAACTGAGCGAACAGAAGAGCGATTCATGGCTGGTAAACTATGCTGGTCGGCAACGCTTCCAGAGCCAGGCTATCGTAAAAGATGCGTTACTGTTGACCGTCGGCGCGTCGATGGTCAATACCAGGCAGGTCACCGCTGAATTGACGCAGTTGCTAAACACCTGGGAGCAATACCACATCGAGCTTCGAACGGGTAAGCTAACGGCGCTCAACGTCCAGCAGGTCAACAGCACTATCGTTCAGGGGTTGTTCAAAAAGATTGAACCGCATTTTGAAGCGATCCGGATTGAAGCCCACTACCTGCTCGAGAAACCGGCCTTATCGCTTGCCGCAAAGCAACAGGCGGTTGATGCCATTCTGTCGCATGAACGCCAGTTTCTGAGTCAGATGAATCAGATTGTAGATCAGTACCAACGCGAAGCGCAGCAGAAAACCGAAGCCGCGCAGCGTAGTCAACGCATACTGATGCTGGCTACTGCATTGCTGCTTCTGTTGGAAGTTTTCCTGATCTTCAACCCTATTGTACAGACGATACGCACGAACTTCGCGCAGTTGGCAACGGCCATTCAGCAGGCACAGGCCGACAATGGTGTTTTGCAGGCGACCAATACGGCAACACAACGGACACAACAGCAGCTCCTGCGCGAATTGGGCTTGCGGCACCAGCAACAACTGAGCGAGCAGCGCATTCGAATGGCGTCGCTGGTGGAAGGGCAGGAAGATGAACGTCGCCGCCTCTCGCGTGATCTGCACGATGGCATCGGTCAAATGCTGACCGGCCTGAAATTACTGGTCGAAAACCTACAGTCGGCCCATCTGTTGCCCGCCAATGAACAACGTACCTATGCCGGGGTTAAAGAACTGGTTGTGAAAATTATTCAGGAGACACGCCAGGTATCCAACAACCTGATGCCGCCTGTCCTGTGTGATTTTGGCCTTGAGCCGGCGCTACGTTATATAGCGGAACAATCGGCCCAGCAATCGGGGCTGACCATTCGGGTGCTCTCGATTGGGGCCGATACCCGCCTGGAACAGAGCATGGAAATTGGGCTGTACCGCATTGTTCAGGAGGCCCTCACCAACACGATCAGGCACGCCAACGCAACGGATGTTGACATTGAACTCCGAATTCGCGAGAACCGGTTGCTGCTCGCGATCAGCGACAATGGCCGGGGCATTGGTCCTGCCCAGAGCGACGACGTGGTGAATGGTCAGGGACTGCACAACATGCGCCAGCGCGCCCGCCTGATGAATGGCGTACTTCGGTTTATTTCCCAGCCCGATCTGGGCACCCGCATCGTAGTCACCATTCCGCTGGAAACGGACTTGATCGAGCCGATTCCCGTTGTCGGCCACGAAGAGATGGCTTGATCAGGCACTCAAAATTACCGGTCCACTTCCCCCATCACCAGGTCGAGCGAGCCTATGACGGCCACTAAATCGGCCAGCATACCACCCCGGCTAATTTCGGCGATGACCGATAGATTGTGGAATGAACACGACCGGCAGTGAACACGCACCGGAATATCAGATCGTCCGTCGGTGCGGAAGAAGAAACCTAACTCCCCTTTTGCGCTTTCGCCCCGGAAATAATAATCACCCGCTTTGGGTCGAATCTTCTTCGGCACCATCGTCTGCGGATTATAGTCGGGCGTCCGCTTGTGATCGGTGGTGAGCCGGTCCAGGCACTGCTCAATGATGCGCACCGACTCCCAGCATTCCCGAACGCGCACATAGTTCCGGTCCCAGCAATCGCCCACCGCGCCAGCTTGCCCGGTACCAATGGGAATATCGAAATCCAGTTCGGGATATACCGAATACGCGTCAACGCGGCGCAAATCATAGCGCAGACCCGATCCACGCAGCACAGGCCCGGTACAGCCGTAATCGATGGCCACGGCCAGTGGCAAAACGCCCACATTGCCCGTCCGTTTTCTGAATATTTCGTTATCGATCAGCACCTGTTGCAACTCTACAAGCTTGGGTTTCAGGTACGTGACAAACTCGCGGCAGCGTTCCTCAAAGCCAACGGGCAGGTCATAAAATAAACCGCCGATCCAGATATAGTTGTACAGCATGCGTGCTCCGCTCACCCACTCCAGCATCCGCTGAATGTGTTCGCGGTCGCGCATGAGCCAGAGAAAGGGCGTAAAGGCCCCAATGTCAAGCCCATACGTGCCGATGGCCACAAAATGTGAAGCAATGCGGTTGAGTTCGGCCACCAGCACACGGATGTATTCGGTGCGTTTCGGAATGTCGTTTTCGATGCCCAGCATCCGTTCCACGGCCATTGCCCAGACATGTTCGCCGTTCATGGCTGCCAGGTAATCGAGCCGATCAACAAACGGAATACTTTGGTTAAAAGGCAGGTTCTGCGTGTGCGATTCGAAACAGCGGTGCAGGTAACCCAGATGCGGCACCACGTCCTGCACAATTTCGCCGCTGGTAACGATTTCCAGCCGCAACACGCCGTGGGTACTGGGGTGTTGCGGACCCATGTTCAGAATCATCTCACCTTCACCGAGTTGCTCTGATTCATAGACGTTGGGCTCCGAGGCCCGAAAATGGCCGGGGCTGTATTCGTATTGAATGCGGGATTCGAGTGGTTGTTCTGTGATCATGGCTATACAAAAGTAACAGCCATTCCGTGGGAATATGTTTGCTTGGACCAGGACGAGGATAAACGGGTGAAGTAGTAGTAGATTGGTGCGCTACGGCTTCGTGCGAAGCAACACAGTAGACGCATTCACACAGTAAAAACAGTCAACCCGTTCCAGAAAAACAACGTACCTGGTCAGTAGTTGCTACTGGTGATCTGGTAAGTAACCAGAACCAGATCATGGCTGGCATAGTTACTCCTGTTTAACACAACATTATACAGTACATGGGAATCACATTAGCACAGGCTGAACAGGCCATTGCCGCTGCCAAAGCCAAATCGACTGAATTAGG
The DNA here is from genome assembly GCF_964250085.1 of uncultured Fibrella sp. Lineage (NCBI taxonomy): Bacteria > Pseudomonadati > Bacteroidota > Cytophagia > Cytophagales > Spirosomataceae > Fibrella > uncultured Fibrella sp. Next base: position 805,039 of record NZ_CAXUEC010000001.1, read on the forward strand.
CCTAAAAATGAACATCGCCGTTGTTGACGCGGGCGCTAATTTGGTTGCGTTTGCGCGGCAGGATGGCGCTTGGTTAGGCTCGGTCGACATTTCGATCAAAAAAGCAAAAACGGCCCGCTTCTTCGATATGAACACGGGCGACCTGGGACAAGCCTCACAACCGGGCGGCTCGCTCTACAACATCGAACACTCGAATGGTGGGCTGATTACGTTTCCCGGCGGTATTCCCATCAAAGATGCTACTGGTGAAGTAATCGGTGGCATTGGGGTGTCGGGCAGCACCGTCGAGAATGACCACGCCGTTGCGCAGGCGGGTGTGGAAGGGATCAAGTAGGGCATTCAGTTTTTTCGTTGCTGTAGCGCTTCGCGCTACAGCAACGAAAAAACACACGATTAACTGCTACTCGGCAACGTACCTGCGTCGCCACGCCGCCAGATGAAGCCATCGAGGACGTAATGCGTTAGCTGAGGAAGTGCCAGTAACGGCACGATCAGCACCAGCCAACTAGAATTGGTTAGCGCGGGTAACTGCTGAAACGGTGCGAATACAGTGGCATGATCGCGCCAGACGAGCCCATCCCAGAGGCCCTCTTCCAGATAAGCGAGCAGCGCCAGAAAGCCGGTAAACAGGAGCACACCCCACACTTTGGCTTGCAGTTGGGTGGGCATAGTGCGGCGATTGCTCACCCAGATCAGGGCCATGTATGGAATACCGTGCGCCACCACGTTGAGCAGCGTGAATGTGAGGTCACCGTTGAACCAGACAATACCCACATACCACGAAAGAGCCGTGCCAAGGACGAGTCCCTGCCTGGGTACGTTCCACTCTTTACGCGTCAGATAACGCCAGATTTCCTGCCCGACATAGGCAAGCAGTAAGGCCAGATAGGCTATTCCCAAAAGTAGTTTGATCGTATCAGACGAGGTTGCCGGTAAACCGGGTTGCCAGAAATCCCCGTCGACAAACCAGTTGAAGTTGCGGTTAGGCGACAGATGCCACCATAAAATAGGGTAGAGGGTGGCGGCGTAAATCGTCCACACATCGAGGCGGGTGGTTGGCGAGTGGCGGTTATACAACTTTAGAAACCCGTATTGCTGCCGGATGAAATGGAACACCGCCACGTAGGCAAGTCCCCGCCAGAACCAGTCGGCACCGAGGCTATAGAGCAACGTACCCAGCCCGTAACAAATAACAGGAACCAGCAAAAATGTGGCTCTCTGCCGCCGAAAACGCGCCGGATCGGCATAGGTACGGAACAGCGTACTGTAGACATGCGCCACGTCGATGAGTAGTACCAGCACCACCCAGGCCGCCACCGGCATGGCGTTGCTTAGCCCGTATTGCTCCGGTAACACCGCTACTATCGCCAGCGCCACAAAAGGCGGTGCCAGAATAAATGCAGTGTCATAAGCCGGTGATTTTATCCAGGGTGACATAGTTGAGAAATTAAGGAGTTTTTTGTCATCCCGACGCAAGGAGGGATGGCAAAAGTGGTCGCTGGCTGCTATTGAATCAACGGATACGTTTACTGATAGTACTACCACCATCCAGCATCTCCCGCGCCGCACGGATGCCCTGCGAGAAGGCTTCTTCAAAAATAGAAATACCACTTAAGTCACTGTGCGCGAAATGAATACGGTTTTGAATAGGCCGACGTGCCTGCTGTCTTGCCTCGCCCCACACGAAACCGGGCGTGGGCGAAATCATGCCGTGGCCCCATACCCACACATCAGCCTGACGGATATGGTCTGACAGGCCCGGATGCGCCACTTCCAACTCCTTCACTGTTTGCCTGAGCCATTCTTCGCGGGTAGTTTGATACGCGCGCCGACGTACCTGAGCGGAATCATTGCCCGTCAATGGCCGGTAAACAGTCAATACCCGCTGGGGATTGTCGGTCAGGTGCTGGTGATTGGCCGACACGTACCCAACTGATTCTGCACCATACAGCACGTTATCCCAGCAAAGTGATTTGCCAGCGGTTTGTGGCAAGGCATCGACGGTCAGATTCACTACCACCCAGGGCGCATAGTGAAATCCGGTGGCGGTTCGGTTTGGCTCAACGCTCGCCAGCAGCCGACTTGCCACAAACTGCGGAACTGCCAGTAGCACCTTTCGGGCCCGAATCACCGTTTGGTTGCCTGTATGTACGTTTGTTACTGATACACGAACGAGGCCGGTATCGGCAAGATCAATCGAATAGGCGACGCTTTGCGACCGGATGGGCGCGTCGGCCTGCTTACGAAGGTCATTCATCAAAAAACCGTTGCCTTCGGGCCAGGTCAGCACCGCCGACGTGAGCGGCTCGCCACTGGCATCAACGCCGGTCCCTTTTCGAGAGGCGAAGTAATGCAGCCCCGCCCAGGCCGACGTTTGATCGGGGGTGCTGCCGTAATCGTCTTTGCAACTGTAGGTGATGTACCAGCGCAGATAAGGCGAGGTGAATTGTTGATCGTCCAGCCACTGGGTCATCGTGATAGTGTCGAGCTGCCGATAGGCCGGGTCGGTAGAGGAACGGTCGAGGGGAATGGCGAAGGCATCGTGGCCGTCGGCTCCTTTGGCTTTTTTTAGCGTTTCGATCAGCGTTAGAAATCGGGCGATCTGCCGCCGGTCGTCGTCGGGAATTCCCTCATTTGGAATCAGGCCATCCTGCCAGCGACCGTCCAGGAAAAGCCGCTCTTCAGGGTCGTGACAGAGGTGATAATCATTGTAGACTGGCAGGTTATTCGCAGTAAAGCCGGTTATGGTGCCTGTTTCGCGCAGAAAATCAATCAGTTCCGTATGACGAACGTCGGGTACAGGCAGGTAATGCGCCCCTAGGGGATATGCCGACACGCTGTTCCGGCCACTGGCCGAATTGCCGCCGGGTCGCGCTTCCAGTTCCAGTAAAAGGGTATGGCGAATGCCTTGCCGCCATAACCACCGCCGGGCCGACAAGCCTGCTATGCCCCCACCAATGATCAGAACGTCATAAATCGCCGGTTCAACGGCCGTAGCGGGTGTCAGCGTCTGACGTAGCCAATGCCCTGCTTTCGCATTTGGCCCTGCCAGTTGGCCAGGTACGTTTCCCCAGTCATAGTCTGCTGCCGACGTACCTGATGCACCGCCCGCCGACGTACAGCCCGGCAACAAAGGTGGCACCGTAAAAGCGCTAAGTCCCAGCGCGGTAGTCTGTATAAATCGGCGTCGGTTCATAGCGTTACTGACCGGCGTCACCCCAGTCTTCTTCAAAATACTGCACCAGCGACTGGTTATTGAGTTTATTGAGGTCGGTGGGGACTTCGGCCATGTCGGGTGGGAAATCGCGAAGGCGGCGCAAGCTGTTAGCGTCGATGAAGCGGAGGCCGGGCGGTACGGTTTGGGTACGTGGCCGGGGGGTGTCGGTGAGTGAAGCCAACACAAAACCCCACTCGCCAAACGACGGTACGTAGGCATGGTACGGCAACGTCTGAAAGCCCTCAGCCTGCATGCTATGCACCACACACCAAAAGGACCGCCGCGCCAGAAACGGCGAGGTAGACTGCACCACAACTACCGCGCCCGGAGCCAGTCGCCGGGTTAGTTCGCGGTAAAAAGCGGTGCTGTACAATTTGCCGATCGAGTAATTTGAGGGGTCAGGAAAGTCAACGATCACCACATCGTACCGGGCTGTGTCGGAACGTACCCATCCGTAGGCATCGGCATTGATAACCTGCACTTTTGACGATAACAACGCGCGTTTGTTGAGGCTGGTTAGCAAGGTGTTTTCCTGAAAAAGACGCGTCATGCCGGGGTCCAGGTCAACCAGCTTTATCGTGCTTACCTGTTGATAGCGAAGCAATTCACGAACGGCCAGCCCATCGCCGCCGCCGAGCACCAGCACGCGTTTGGCTGTGGGATTAGCCTGCATGGCCGGATGCACCAGCGCCTCGTGGTAGCGGTATTCGTCGGCCGAGCTAAACTGTAGATTGCCGTTCAAAAACAGCCGCAGATCGCGGGCGTTGCGGGTCAGCACAATACGCTGATACGGTGTGCTTTTGCTGTAGATGACAGAACTTTGATAGGTGGCCGCTTCCGCAAAGCCCATGATTCGTTCGGCCCCGGCAAAGCCAGCCAGCAAAGCCAGCGCCGCCAAGCCAGCGGCCGTCAGGAGGCCCGATCTGAACGGGCGGGTTTCGGAAAAACGGAGCAGCAGCCAGACCGCCACGCCTACGTTGAGCAGGCCAAACAGCAGCGAAGTGCGCACCAGACCCAGCATGGGCACCAGCACCAGGGGGAAAATCAGCGAGGCCAGTAGTGCGCCGATGTAGTCGAAGGTGAACACGCGCGAAACCAGGTCGCGGAAGGCTACGCGGTGTTCGAGGATACGCATGAGCAGCGGAATTTCGAGGCCCACCAGTACGCCCGTCAACCCGACCAGTGTGTAGAGGACCAGCCGGAAAGAGACCACATATTCAAACAGGACGAACAGCAACGGGGCGCTGAACCCGCCGACCAGTCCCACCAGTATTTCGATGCGCAGGAACCAGCGTAGCAGGTTCCCATCGAGCTTGTTGGACAGCCACGAACCCACGCCCATGGCAAACAGGTACGTGCCGATGATGGTTGAAAATTGCGTGACGGAGTCGCCCAGGAGGTAACTGGCCAACGTACCTGCGATGAGTTCGTAGATGAGTCCGCAGGTGGCAATGACAAAGACAGACAGTAGCAACAGCCACTGCCGCGACGCCTCGCCATCGGCCACCGATCTACTCCGCCCGCTCCCCGACCGTGTTGGCTGGTCAACCATGCGACGCCATACCGACAATGAAGGCCACCGCCAGCATAAAACCCGCCGCCATGATAGCCAGGGCTACATTCTGCTCATCGACGATCTTTTTCCAGAGGTTTTCGGGAGCTAGTTTTTCGATCGCTACAAACGAGATAATCAGAATCACGATGCCAATCAATGAGTACACAATCGAGGCGATGATGGCCTTCTGGTTGAGGTATTCCATACGAAAAGGGAGTTATTTATGATAAAAGCTGCTTCGTCCACGGTGATAGCCCCGCCCCGTTGAACCGGAGCCGTAGCCGTGTTGTTCGGTCTCGTACTTATCGTCGCCGATTAGTCGGTTGCCTGTAAATTCAGACCAGGCAAAAAAGCCCAGCAATAAGAGGAGGCACCCGAAGTAGATCGGTGATTTCGTGATAGCGGTGATGATTTTTGGTAGCATGATTATTCTTCTTCTTTCGGTCCAAAATCGCTCTGCGACCAGCGTAAATTCTCGAAGCCACTCCGGCGAAAAAGCAGGTAAATCGGGTAAATAGCCAGCAGCCCAAGAATCAGAAATACATTGCTGATCAATGACGTGTTTTGCCCCACTTTCACCGAAAAAGAGAGTTGCTGCCCATATTGGGTGTAGGGCGTTATCTCTACATGATACTGGCCCGACGGGATTTTCGATAGGGTAGCCGAGTTTTCGGTGCCGCCTTCGCTCCAGCTTTCACCGCCTTCATACCCATGATAATATTCAACGGCTTCGGTAAAGATGTAACGCTGATTGGTCTGTTCATTCACCAGTTCGGTAGCAAATTCAACCCACGTGTTGTTCACGTCAGCCTTGAATTCAAGATCAAGTGCCGTTGGACCTTTGACAGTAAACGACTGGGTACGTACCATTTTTGGAGTCGGCTGCGTCTGGGCGATCGTTGCCGAATCGATTGCCCGTTGATTGGCATCGTACCCCGTAGCAGGGACCAGCGCTATCGTAGAAAGGGTCTCCTGATGAACGGTGCTCGACGGGCGAAAGCCAATGTTGATAACGTGAATACCGATTGCCACTATCGCCGCCAGCAAGGTCAGGCGAAGGATAACCGGCCACTTTTCGGCAAACGTGTTCGGCTGAATAGCGCCTACACCGTAGGTGTCGGGTAGCTTGTCGAGGGCAATATCGAATGCCTTGGCAACCTCTTTTCCGGTTAGGTAGTCCGCTTCGTACCACTCATTCTGAACACTGTTTTTCTCATTGACCAGCATCCGGGGTGGCGCAATGTATTCTTCAATGGTCAGCCGTTCGTCTTCCAGAATATTCCAGTCGAACTCGCCAATGGCGTTCAGTAGTTCGGCTGTGTAACGGGCATAGATTCGGTAGTCGTCGCCTGCATTGTTGATCACATATGATTTGCCGTTATGAACTGAAATGGTGTAGGGATTGGCAGCCGGTTCAATCCACATCCAGTGCCCGTTAAACTCGGCAAGCTGGCGGGGAGTGCCGTCTTTTAGCAGCAACATATACTCGCGCCACCGATACGAGGTGCCTTTTTCCTGCTTCAGCATGTAGCCCGTGACACGTACCCACTCGCCCCGCAGGTAACCTTCCGAGCCAATCGCCAGAACGGGAGGTCCCCCGCCCGGCGTAGCGTTACTGGCCTTCTGAATGATCTGCGGCCTTTGCTCATACTCCGCTTTGAAGAAAGCATGGCAAGCGGGGCAGGCATAAAACGAACTGTTGGGGTCGTAATACGTCAATTCATGCTGGCAGTTGGGGCAGGTAACCGTGTCGGGTGTTGGCCAGGGCTGGGCGTTGGTAGGTAGCGAGTCGGTCATCGGCTGACGGTCTGAAGGGTAAGTTCTGTACCCGCAAAGGCCCGCAGGGTATCGGCATAAAACGTACGCACTTTGCCAGAATTATCGCGCAGGTAATTCGATAGGAACACGTCGAATGTAGCGCGGCCAAATTCGGGCCAGGTATGAATTGACACGTGCGATTCGGTCAGGCAAACCACCGCCGTAAACCCGCTATTTTCGAAGGAATGATACACCTCGCCCACCTTTGTCAGCCCCAGTTCCGCAATAAGTCGGTCAAATACCGCACGGCACGCTTCAACGTCGGTCAGCCGGTTAATGGGGGCCTCAAACGTAGCCAGCAAGTGCAGACCGGGTTGGTACGTGTTCATGCCACAAGTATAGTTGTTAAAATAATGTATACGTAATCGGTTTAGGAAGAATGGTTTTAACGGCTGAACAAGCTCGTGTATAGGTGGTTTAGTAGAGTATGTGTCAGCAATACCAGAGAAGCATACTTTACAGGATCACCCCCTAACGACCCATGCGACCAAACTTTCTTTGCGTCCTTCTTATCGGCCTGACTGCCTGCAACCGGCCACAGTCAGCTAACCAGACAACGGCTAAAACTGACAGCACGCCACCGAAAACCCAGCAGACGAGTTTTTACGCCGAAAAAACGCCTGCCTACGATGGAATTGGCCGAACGTACCTGGGCCGGGAAATTTCGCAGGTAATGGGTCATCTGGGTGCCGAATGGCTCGAACGTCCCGAGCGGCAGCAGGAAGAACGTACCGATTTATTGCTGGACGCGCTCGCCCTGAAACCAACTGACGTAGTGGCTGACATTGGTGCCGGAACCGGCTATTTCAGCTTTCGGCTGGCGCGGGCGGTGCCGCAGGGTAAAGTGCTGGCGGTAGATATTCAGCCCGAGATGATCGAGTACCTCAACGACGGGAAGAAGAAGGAAAATCTCACGAACGTAGAGCCAGTCCTCGGCACAATCACCGACCCCAAACTACCCGCCAACAGCGTGGACCTGGCTCTGATGGTCGATGCCTACCACGAATTCTCGAATCCTCGCGAAATGGGCATCGCCCTGGCTAGGTCGCTGAAGCCCGGCGGCCGGATCGTGCTGGTTGAATACCGCGCCGAAGATCCGAACGTACCCATCAAGGAGCATCATAAAATGAGCGTGATGCAGGCCACCCGCGAAATGACCGCCATTGGTCTCAAACTCCTGAAAAACGATAGCCGCCTCCCCCAGCAACACGTGCTGATCTTCGGGAAGAAGTAGAAGGAAGTTTCAGGGCTCAGGGTTGCAAGGTGCTTCGCGTGCGGGCTACCCCCACCCCCCTGAAGGGGGCTATTGCGCTGCAACACAACGTCGCGGAGCTTTAGCCCCCTTCAGGGGGGGGGGTAGCCCGCACGCGAAGCACTTGACACCGCAACAGCAAACAGTAAACTTTTTTCAATCCCCTTTCCAACCAATTGATGGTCGGGCTGCACTTTGTCGTGTAGCACCGGAACGCCGGACCGCTGAAAACCATGTTTCGCCTGGCCACTTTACCCGACATATCTGAACGTGATCTAGTCGACCAATGCCTTGGCGAACTGGTGGTTGAGCGACGGGCGGCGCAACGAACGCTTTATGACCGGTATAAACGGGCGATGTATTCGACTGCCTACCGGATCACCAACGACGCTGATCATGCGCACGATGTGTTGCAGGACGCCTTTGTCGAAGTATTCAAAAACCTGCGTCAGTTTAGTTTCCGGTCAACACTGGGAGCGTGGATCAAAACGATTGTAGTCCGGCAGGCCATTCGCAAACAGCAACTCGAAGGCCGCTTCGAAACGATCGACGAAACCCGTCATGACCAGCCTGCTGCTTTACCCGACACCATGACGGGTGCGGAGCTGGACGCAGCTATCCGTTCGTTGCCCGATGGGGCACGCACCATTTTTTTGCTGGTGGAAGTGGAGGGGTACATGCACCACGAAGTCGCCACGATGCTGGGAATTGCCGAGGGGACGTCGAAATCGCAGGTGAGCTACGCGAAGAAATTACTTAGACAGCGGCTCTCATGAACGATCTCTTAACCCGCCTCCCTGAATATGAACCCCGGCCCGACCTCTGGAACCGGATCGAGGCCGATCTGGATACCGACGAGCGACTCGTGCAGGTAATCAATGAATTGCCCGATTTTGAGCCGGAAAATGACCTGTGGGACCGGATCGACGCGGCGCTCGACCAGCCCAACCCCACGCTGCAAGAGCCGCGCCTGTTGCTGCATCCGGCCACGGAATCGGCCCGGCAAGTGCCATTTGGCCGCCAAACTGGTCAGGTACACATTGCCCCACGGTGGCGGGCTTGGCTGGCCACTGGTGTGTCGGCGGCCTGCCTGGTGTTGCTGGGTACGTGGCTGTTCAGGTATATGACCGCGCTGCCTACCGAACGAATTGAATATGCTGTGGAGCAGGCGGAGCCAGTACCCACCGATGTAGCACTACCCGAACAAAGTACCGCCGATCAGCGCGCCGAAGAATTCATTGCCCGGCAATGCGAAGAGTCCGCTCTGGCATGTCAGAAGCCAGAAGTCCGTGAGCTCCGGGCGCAACTGGGCGAACTGACCAGCGAACAGCAACGACTAGCGGCTGAACGACGAACGTTTGGCGATGATCCGGCGCTGGTAATGGCGCAGGTGAAACTGGAAAACCAGCGCGCCGAAGTCACTAAAGAACTCATCACGCTCCTGCGATCATGACCCGTATTCTCTCCTTTTTTCTGCTCTGGATTCCATTGCTGAGCCAGGCACAAACGCCGGTTCAAGTGGTGACAAAGGTGGTCGAAAAAGACCTGCCTTATACCGACGGGCAGACTATCCGGCTCAACGCTCAGAAAGCCGACGTTCAGGTGCGTGCGTGGAATCGGTCAACGGTGTCGATCCGGCTCCGGCTGGTGGCCAGACACCCCGACCGCGCCGTGGCCGACCGCGAAGTGGCGTATCACCAATACACCCTTCAGGCAACCGGCAACGTGCTCGAGCTGTCGAACAGGATCGCCGTTCCGGCGGGGGCAGGTAAGGTGCAAAGCCAGGTGAAAGCGATTTATGAGGTGAACGTACCTGAGAAAGCGCTGCTGTCGATAACCAATTCGTTTGGTGATATAACGCTTCGAGGCTTGTCGGGTGAGGTGACGTTGACATTTGAATTTGGCAAGCTAACGCTGGATGACATAGCCGGAAAACTGACCGTCACCTCCAGCTACGGCGACATTGACGCCCGAAATCTCGACGCGGTCCTGACGCTAAAAGCCGAAAAAGCCGATGTGAGCCTGCGCGATCTGGGGGGCACCTGCCGCATCTCCAGCCACTACGGTAAGCTGCTTTTACAGCTAAATCCGCAGTCGTTAAAAGCGCTATCCGTCGATGCGGCTCGTGCCGAAACAACGATCCAGACCCGAAGCATCACTGATTTTCGCTATGACGTTATCGCCACCTACGCCGACATCCGGGTGCCCGACGGCCTGACTGATGAACTGGGCAAATTCGGCAGCAAGCAGACGTTTACCTACGAACCACCCGGCCGAAAAGTGGAGTTGGTCATTCGTTCCAGCTACGCCAACGTGCTCATTCAGAGTGATAAAGCTTTCGTTAATCGTTAACTGCACAACCATGTACTCACGTTTGAACTGCCTCTTGAGTGGACTACTCTGTCTGCTGCTGATTACTCCGTCGATGGCGCAGGAATGGTCGTTCGGCCCCAAAACTTACCTTGGCCTGAGCCGCGTGCTGACCGTTGGCGATGAAGCCTTGCTGCCCATCGGCTATATCAGCACTGTAGCCGATGGCGACGCCACGATGAGTGGGCTGGGCGTTTTCGCCCGATACGACCGCCCACGCTGGTACGCCGAACTGGATGCGATTCAGGGAAAAAGTTACGCCGCCAATATTAACATTCAGTCCCGGTCAATTTCGGCACCGCTGTATCCGAGCGCCCGCCGATACGATGCACGGCTGATCGTAGGTTATAAACCTTTGCCCTGGCTTCGGCTCAGCGCCGGTCTGGTTGGGGTGGCCAACAACTGGAAACAGCGGGACAACACCGCGGAGATCACCCGGCTGGAAGCTTTGGCACAGGCCGAACAAAACCCGTCGATGCGGGAGCGGTTTCAGTACGAAGCAGAGTATTATCGCCTCAACGATATTGCCGGTAAAGCCCTGAAACAAAATGTGCTTGAAGCACAACTGGGTATTGGCGCTGACATCGGTGGCCTTACGCTAGACCTGACGTACAACCCCGGCCTGTCGCCAAGTATTGACGGCATTGCCTATCAGGCACGTACCTACGCCCTTCGGCAGCGGTATGCGTATTGGTCGCTGGGAATTGGCTACAAGCTCTTTCCGCTGAAAAGCCACCTGACAGCCCCGCGCAAAAACAAGGCCTACGCCCGCATTCAACGCGATATTCCGTTTATCCGCAATGAATTTCATGTTGGTTTGGGCATCCTGTTTGAAGACGTCAACAGCGCCTTCATCTATGAAAATCGCTACACCCGCTATATTCGGCCGCGCCTCGGCTGGACGGTAGGGCTGACTTATCTGCGTGGCTTAGGCGGATTTGAACCAGTTGCCACATCTGCCTTCCAAACTGGTGGGTTTTCGGCCACCAATACCATCTCGCTGCTTGCCGGTGCCCGTGTGCTACCGCTCTATAGCCGCCAGCACCGCATCGGCCTTACGGTCGGCGCCCAACTGACTTATGTTGGCGGTAGTGTGAGTAGTAGCGGCAGTTACCGCACCGTAACGGTCAACGGACAGACGACGGTGATCAGACCGGTGACCCTCACGGCCGGTTCACACAGAGACGGATTCTCCGTCACGCCGCAAGCCAGTATCGATTACCAGTTCCTCCCCACTGACCGGCTAGCTATTGGTCCCTGGCTCCGCGCCACGCCAGATTTTGGTTCGTACGGGTTGCAGGCAGGGTACCGGTTTTAGGGCGTCCCGTGGCACCGTAGCTCCAGCTTCGGTACTAATAAATCAACTACTGACTACCGAAGCTGGAGCTACGGTACCACACGCCTCTACCAGTTTCGGACAATATTACGCCTCATGAAACCTCTCTTTTCTCTCCTCATTTGCCTGGCAACGTACCCAGCTTTTGCCCAGTCGCCTTTCCGATTCGAGGCAGAAACGGGCGTGTCGAGCCTTCGGCTACCAACTCCGTATCGGAATGGCTGGCATGTTCGGCAGCAGTTGACGGCTTACCTTCAGCCCCGGTTAGGCGTAGCGCTGGGCCTTGGCTGGGGTGGCTCGTCCAATAACAACCCCTTGACTACACAGCCTAACAGGTACGGGCAGCCGGACCCAAACGCCCTGCTCGATTTTTACAATCGGCAGGAGCGTATGACCGATTTGTCGGCCGTTTGGTTGCCTGTACTTACCCGTCGGCACCAACTGAAAGTGCAGGCTGGCTTGTCGCTGCAACGACGGCGGGAAGTAAGCATAGACAGCATCTTCCGCGAGCAGCCGGGCCTTGATACCTATTACGACGCGTTGCCGACGTATACCGACCAGAGTCGGGTTGTGCCAATGGCCGCTCTGGGATATGATTATCGCCTCTCGCCGCGCTGGACAGTAGGTGTCAATGCCGTAACGTATTTACCTGCCAACGAGAAAGCCATCTCAACCATTGGCCTGCGAACCAGCTATCGATTCAATATCTCCCGCGATTCGCTGGGTATTAGCAACGGCCCCGTCGAGCCGCTGACATGGGGAGTGCGGCTGGTGGGAAGTCGGGTAGGAGAGAACGGCAGTTCGAGCGCGTCGTCGCGAAATATAACGCGGTTCGTTGCCGGTCTATGGACAGAATACCCGCTATCGCTGACCTGGGCGATGCGCGGCGAAATAAACTACGCCCAACGCGGCTACCGCTTCGAGGCCTACAGCACTGGTGGTCGTTCGGCTATCGGCTCTCAAACAGAAGCCACGTACCTGGAGATGCCGCTATTGTTCCGGCACGAAGCGGCCGAACGATGGCACCTGTACGCTGGCCCTTATCTGGCGTTTATGCTGAATGGTACTTCCTCGTCAGATGCTCGCCCTACGGTGGCCATCAGCCCGCACACAAACAGCGGACTGATGCTGGGAGCCGACTATCAGCTTAGCCAGAAAGTATCGATCGACCTGCGTTACCAGCGTGATCTGCTTCAGATCTCAACTACGCCCTACAGCAATAGCTACCATAGTTATCAGCTAGGCGTAAACTGGCAGATTCGGTGAGATAGCGAGTGGGTGAGGGGGAACTACGCCAGTTTGCTTTTTCTGAACCCGTATGTGAAATAGATGGCCAGGCCGATGACCAGCCAGATACCGAAAATACGCCAGTTACTGGCCCCCAATTCGGTCATCAGGTACAGATTCGTCAATACGCCGATAACGGGCAGCAACGAGAAATTATACCGGAAGCCCTGAACGGCCAGAACCGCCCAAACGCCCCAGAAAACGATCAGTAGCGGTTTGCTTTCCAGCGTCTGGATCAGGTTGCCCGTTGTAAGCGCGTAGGCCATCACCAACAGTAACACCACACCAATGATGTACTTGCCATTGATGTACGGGACCTTGAACTTCGACTGCGCCGTAAGGCCCTTGGCATCCAAAAACAGAATGCCCGCGCAAACCATGATGAAGGCGAAGAACGTACCTACACTGGTGAGGTCAACGAAAAATTTAAGGTCCATAAACAGCGACGGTATCGCTACCAGGAAGCCCGTGACGATGGTGGCAAACGAGGGCGTTTTGTACTTCGGATGAATCGTTGAGAAGCGTTTCCAAAGCAGTCCATCGCGGCTCATCGTCATCCAGATGCGGGGCTGCCCGAGTTGATACACGAGCAGCGCACTGGTAATGGCCACCACCGCACTCACCGAAATGACGCCCGCTACAAAATCCAGGTTTACTTTCTGGAACACATACGCCAGCGGATCACTCACGCCCAACTCCTTGTAATTCACCATACCCGTCAGCACCAGCGTAATCAGCACGTATAAAACCGTACAGATCGCCAGGCAGTAGAGCATGGCTCGGGGCAGGTCGCGTTGCGGGTTTTTACATTCTTCGGCTGTAGTTGAAATGGAGTCGAAGCCAATGAAGGCAAAGAATACCGACGCCACGCCACTAAGCACGCCCGCCACACCATTGGGCGCAAACGGCGACCAGTTGGCTGGTTTTACATAAAAGGCACCAACCCCAATAACCAGCGCAATAACGGCCAGTTTCAGCACCACCAGGATGTTGCTGGCCACGCGTGATTCCTTGATACCAATGTAAACCAAGGCCGTAATCAGCACCGTGATTGTTCCGGCGGGGAGGTTGGCAATCAAATGGAGATCGCCAACTGTTGGTGCATCGGCCCAGGCTTGTGCCAGAACACGCGTGTTTTCGGGCAGTGTATCCAGCGACGTACCTGCCAGTTTGGTTTGCTCCACCAGGTCAAAGGCGCGGTGGGCCGAGCCGTAGTCGGTAGCGAAATATTTAGGAAACGTGATACCAAATCCGCTCAGCATCGAGGTGAAATATTCAGACCACGAAATGGCCACTACCATATTGCTGACAGCATATTCAAGAATGAGCGCCCAACCGATTACCCACGCAAAAATTTCGCCGAAAGCCACATACGCATATGTGTAGGCACTGCCACTAACAGGCACGGTGCTGGCAAACTGGGCGTAACTGAGCGCCGTAAATACGCAGGCGATGGCCGTGAACACAAACAGCAGCGACACCGCCGGGCCACCGTTGTAGCTGGCCAGGCCGATAGTGCTGAAAATACCGGCACCAATGATGGCTGCAATCCCGAACGAAGTGAGGTCACGGACGCCCAGTGTCTTCACCATCTTGCTGGATTCACCGTCGGCGGCATCACTTAAAATTTGTGTTACGGTCTTTTTGCGGAAAATAGAATCGCTCATGTAGTGAGGTCGGCTTACTTTTTTAGATCATGATTCGTTAAAAATAGGCAGAGTTTGCCCTTTTTTGCCAAATGTCTATCCAGATCACCAATCTTTCCAAGCAATACGGCCAGCAACGGGCCGTAGATACCATTGCGTTTCAGGTCTCGCCGGGCGAAATTGTTGGCTTTCTGGGGCCAAACGGAGCCGGAAAGTCTACGACCATGAAAATTGCTACCGGCTACCTCGCGCCTAGTGAGGGAACGGTGCTTATCAACGGCCACGATATACAAACCGATCCAATGGCGGTGCGACGGAGCGTAGGTTACCTGCCCGAGCATAACCCACTTTACCTGGACCTGTATGTGAAGGAGTACCTGCGCTTTGCGGGTGAGCTGCACGGCATGCGGGGAGGCGCGCTAAAATCGCGTATCGCCGACGTGATTGACCAAGTCGGGCTAACCAACGAACAGGGAAAACGCATTGGCCAGCTCTCGAAAGGCTACCGCCAGCGTGTTGGCCTGGCGCAGGCATTCCTGCACAACCCGCCCGTGTTGATCCTCGATGAACCCACCACCGGCCTCGACCCTAATCAACTCGCCGACATTCGGCAGGTGATCAAAACGGTAGGTCGTGATAAAACGGTGCTCTTTTCAACGCACATCATGCAGGAGGTGGAGGCACTCTGCGACCGGGTTATCATCATAAATAAAGGCAAAATTGTGGCGGATAGCCCATTGGCCCAGCTTCGTGGTCAAACGGCTGATTCGACCAGCCAGGCAACGTACCTGGCCGATTTTGAGACCGACCTGCCCGATTTGGCTGTGCTGGGTACGTTGCCCGGCGTACTCTCGGTTGATCGGTTAGAGCTTGGGCACTACCGCCTCACGGCCACGTCTGATATTGATTTGCGGGCTGCCATTTTTCGTCTCGCCGCCGATCGTGGCCTGATCCTCGTTGGCCTCCGCAAGCAGGAAACCTCCCTGGAGGGGGTGTTTAAGGAGTTGACAAAGTGATGTGAGTCAACAGGAGCCCTAACACGGAGCTACACAGAGAACCGCAGAGTCAGTATTTTTCTCTTGGGAATAGACCTCTGTGCAACTCTGCGGTTCTCTGTGTAGCTCCGTGTTAGAGCTCCTGTTGACTCACATCACCGTAATTGAAAAATGCGCCACGAAGCTGTTGCCAGCTCGAATGCGGTGAATGCCCTGTTTGCCCTCGATGGGGCGGGGTTTAGAGGATGTATCGGCTACGCCCAGCCACGGTTCAATGCAGACAAACGGAGCACCTGGTTTAGCCCAGATACCCAGATAAGGGAAAACGGCGAAATCGATGCGGATCGACTGGTCGTTTTTGTGGCTCTTTAAGGTCACCTGCCGCGACTTGAGGCTCAGCAGTACCAACGCATCATTATTGAACAGATCGGGCGTCAGGTTCAACTGGCGGTTGTCCAGGCTGATGCGTTGCTTCTCACCATTCAGTAACCCGTCGGCCCCGAGCAGGCTGGTTTCCAGTGAACCGTCGCGCTCGAATTCGAGGTAATAATCGGTGTAGTCTTCACCCGGCTTGAAAGGCACATTGAACGCGGGATGCGCACCAACTGACATAAACATGTTGTCGGTGCCTTTATTTTTTACCCGATAAGTAATGGTCAGTTCCGGCCCATCGAGTTCGTAGGTAATCTCGAACATGAAATCGTAGGGATAAATGGCTTTTGTGGCTTCGGACGAATGCAACTCGAAGGAGGCGAATTCCGGGCTCGATTCGGTGCAGATAAAGTCGGAGGTGCGGGCAAATCCGTGCCGTTTCATTGGGTACGTTTGCCCATCCACTACGATCTCATCATTGGTCTGCCCGCCAACTACCGGGAATAAATTAGGCGCGTGCCAGGGCCATATGGCCGGGTCGGCCTGCCAGAGGTGTTCCGTGTTTGTTTGCCGGTTAAAAAGGGAGGTAAGCTCAGCTCCCTGATCGCGTATACCAACGCGGAGGTATTGGTTTTGAAGCGTATGAGTCATGCTTTTAGAACGAGAGTACAATCGATTGTGAAGATTAACTGTACAAAAATTGGTTGGTTTTTATAACATTGCCCCTACGAACCCGTTTAAGGCATAACTTGCTCAAAAGCAGCCTCTGAAAAAAAGCAGGGGAAATGTATTGCATTAGTGATTTTTTTTACTTTTGCACCCTCAAAAATATTGACATCAAATCAGCTAGATTTCTACTATGTACTGGACTCTCGAATTAGCATCCTACCTTGAAGATGCCCCATGGCCTGCCACTAAAGATGAACTGATTGACTTCTCGATCCGGTCGGGTGCCCCACTGGAAGTGGTCGAAAACCTTCAGGAACTGGAAGACGACGGTCAGCCTTATGAAAGTATTGAGGAGATCTGGCCAGATTATCCAACGAAGGATGATTTCTTCTTCAACGAAGACGAATATTAACAAGCAGACACGACTGGCATGAGCCATTAACGTGTTGGAGGGATTCACTAAGTGGGCAATGTTGGCATGGCTGATGTTGCCCATTTTTTTGTTTCTTTTTGGGTTGAAACGGTAATATAGGCTCTGTAATGCAATTTTCTTGAAAAATAATCAAACTATTTTTCAAACAGTAAACTAAAACAGTCATTAGGGCGTTTACCTTATATCAATCACAACAAAGCCCTGGTCCGTCAAACAGACTAGGGCTTTTTGCAGTAAGGCGAGTCGTGTGCTGGCAGTACAACCAGCAGAGGCAACGTACCTAGAATACCAGGAGCGACGTAATTATGACCATCGCGATGGGCAGACCAATGGCAAACCACTTGGCCGTCATCCAGTTGGGCACTGGCCAGCCGAGCTCTGAACGGATGCCCGGGTAAAAGGCCATTCCGCAGACCAGCCCCCCCAACAGACCGCCGATATGAGCGGCATTGTCAGCGCCGATGCTGATACCGATCAATAAGTTGATGCCCACAACCGAGAGTGTACTTTTCAACAATGCTTTTCGCACGTCGTCGGTGAAAAGATTGGTCAATACCAATGCCAGTAGTACACCTTCGATGCCAAAAATAGCCCCCGATGCACCCGCACTGACTGCAACGGTATGCCACCACAGGCTACCCAGACTGCCCGTCAGGCCAGTGGCCAGGTAGGCGACCAGAAAACGCCAGCTACCCAGTAAGGGCTCGATCTGCATACCCAGATACCGCAGCGACATCATGTTTACGGCCAGATGAATCACGCCGATATGCAGGAAACAGGCTGTCAGCAACCGCCATGGTTCTCCGGCCCGCGTCAGGGTGGTGTAGTTGGCACCCCAATGAACCAGATCCTGCCCGGTAGGACTCATGATATTGACGCCCGAAAACACCATTACGGCAAACACGGCGATGTTCAGCAGCATCAGAATAGGCGTGACCCGGTACCTGTTGCGGGGCGTAAACACATCGCGCAGGCTACCGGGGTGGTAAGCAGGCGTTTCTTGCTGGGGTGGATTCGGTTCGGTGGGTGCCATGTAGGAGAGATTACGTTTAGAGTGTCAATCTACAGGTGTCAAATGCTTTACTCATTAACGAGATGATTAATGAGTAAAGCATTTGACACCTGTAGATTGACACTCTAAACTTACTTTTTAGCCATTACCCGCCAGACGGTGCCTTTCACTGAATCGGTAATGTAGAGCGAGCCATCTGGTCCCTGGGCGAGTCCTACCGGGCGGTGTTTGGCTGAGCCGGGGCTGGCTAATTCAAGTTTACCAGCATTTGCCTTTTTGCCGGGAATGCCCTGCTCGGGAACACCCGCGAAGTTTTCGGCAAACACTTCGTAATCTCCCGATGGACGGCCGTCTTTACCAAACGGAATGAAGGCAACAAAATAACCGCCCTGCATCAGGGGTGCACGGTTCCAGGAGCCATGAAAGCAGACAAACGCGCCGTTTTTGTAGCGGGCTGGAAACTGATTTCCGGTATAAAATAATAGGTCATTGGGTGCCCAGTGAGCCGGGAAGGCCATGATGGGTTTCTCTTTACCCGCACACAGGTCCTGTTTGGTGCCGTCGCCGCCATATTCGGGAGCCAGCAGTTTCTTGTTCACGTAGTGATTATTGTAGCAGTAGGGCCAGCCGAAATCGGCTCCTTCTTTCACCATCAAAAATTCTTCAGATGGCAGCTCGGCACTAACCGAATCGGTGAAAACGCCACCCCAGTTATTGAGGTTGTCGCGCCCGTGCTGCAAGGCGTACAGCGAGTTAGACACAGTGTTCCAGTCAAGGGCCACGGCGTTGCGGATGCCCGTTGCATAGCGCTTTCCGTCGGCTTGCCGTTGGTTGGTCTTGTTAGCATCGAACTGCCAGATACCGCCGTAGTTTTCCAGAATAGGGCAGGGCATCTGTCCTTTTGAACCGGGTTGCCGATCTTTTTCCTGACAGGCGTTTGACGGGGCACCAAAATTCACAAACAGACGACCGTCGGGCGAAATAGCCAGCGACTTACTGGCGTGCTGGCGTTGCAGTGTAAGGCCTACCACGATTGGCTCGGCTACGGCATCGGCCATTACCTTACCGTTTGTTAGTTTGTAGCGGTACACCGATGTGTCCGACGAGGCGTAGAGGTAGCCATTGGCAATGGCGGCTCCTGTGCCCGTGTTGTTGCTGAACATCACCGTTTCTTCGGCCCGGCCATCACCGTTGGTGTCGCGCAGTTGAACAAGACCCTTGCCGTCTTTCAGGCGTTCGAGTTTTACGAAAACAGTACCTGTAGTAGGGTCGACGGCTGCGTGGCGGGCTTTCCCGATATTGTCGGCAAACACCAGGGCGCTGAAGCCGGGAGCGAGTTTCAGCCCACCATTATCATCGTCGAACCGAATACCCTGGATAACAGTGGCTTTTCTGGCTGGTTTGCCGGGTTTGGGTGCGGCGTTGACTCCCAGGCTCAGCAGTGTGAGCGGAAGGAGTAAGAGAGTTGTTTTCATCGAAAGGATATTGTGTTGTTAGCAGGTTGATAACCATTTACGGAACTGCGAAGTTAGGCAGCTAGATCAAAATCGCTTTGTTCTGTTACGTAGTTTAACATAGAGTAACACCAAACGTAGCGTATCCCGTCTGTTGACGCCAGCAAATCAGGCGTCTGGGTTTGGGGTGGAACGGCATTAAACCAGATATAACCAACTAAATAGCCTTGAGCGATGAACACACAACCGAACGCCGACGAAGCAGAACAGCCCGACAGTAATACACTGGGTGGTACATCCAGCACTGGTGCCGGTCCTGATGGGGAAAACGCCAGCGTACCGACGCCCCAGACAACCGGGTTAGGGCACGACGATCTGGATAAGGCCGATGACGTGGCCCAGCGGCTGGGAGAGTGATGGCTGGAAAATAATTGAGTAGCAGATACATATGGGAATACAGGAAATCAGCGTGCAATTTTGCTTTAGCTAAGGCAACTGGTAGAAAGCCAGTTGCCTACTATTCAGCCTGCTCTGATTGTCACCTATGCGTAAACTGACCCTACTGCTGGGTGGCCTGTGTATCAGCCTGTCTGGCTTATACACTGCCGCCTGCGCTCAGACTGCCCTGCCCCGCCTCGACCTGTCGACGCTCAGCCTCCCTGCCAACTGGCAACGGGCTGGTGGCGTTACCGTTGGCCCCGAAAGTACCGCCATTAAATCGAAACCGGGCGGTGACGTTATCCTGATCAGTGCTGGCAAAGACCCGCTCACACTCATCACGCCCGCCAGCGATTTCTCGCTTGAGTTCGATGTGCTGATGGCACCAAACGCCGATGCCGTTCTGATCTTGCCCAATGGAGAAGCACTCAGCCTGGACCATGCGCGGGACATCGTTCCGTTGCTGAAATTACCGGGCCTCTGGCAACCTATTCGTCTGGACTACCGGGCCGAAAGCAATCTGGCAGGCCCCATCCTCGAACGGCTGTTGGTAAATGGTGTAGTGGTGCGGGAAGGGTATAAGCTGGCGCAGAAAGCTGCCGGAGCCCGGCCCGTTCAACTCGTGGCACAGACCGGTTCACTAGCCATTCGGCATGCAGGTTATCGCGCTCTGGAAAACCGCAAGGTAGCCAACTGGGCTGGCCCACTCACCTACAAACTGTACGGAGAAAGCATTGAAACCCGCGAAGGACTGGCCGGGAAAACGCCCGTTAAGGCAGACACGATCAGCAATCTCAGCTACAACGTATCGTATGGACGGCCAGGCCGATTTGCCGTACTGTTCGACGGTAAATTGAACGTACCTGCGGCGGGCGATTACCAGTTCGATCTGGTGATGGGTGGCGTAGCCGGCCTATGGGTCGACGGAAAAGCCGTAATTCCGATGGTATACGACGAACTGGGTGCTACTAAAACCTACACGACGCCACTAACGGCTGGTATTCATGCCATTGAGGTCATGTTTTCGCGCTCGTGGCCACGTCCGGGTCTTGGCCTGTTCATCAGTCAGGCAGGAACACGGCCCCAGGCGTTGCATGCCGACGGATCGGTGCCCGAGTTCTCGCCACCGGGGCAGGTGACCGTGCAGGCCGAAGCGCGCCCTACCCTGATCCGGTCGTTTATCCAGCTTCCCGGCGAACTCAACAAACGTACTAAATCCCTGTCGGTGGGCAGCGGTACCGGGCTACATTATGCCGTCGATCTGAGCCAGATGGCCCTGCTGATGGCCTGGAAAGGGGACTTCGCCGATGTGACGCAGATGTGGTACGAACGCGGCGAGCCACAACTGCTCAAGCCAATGGGCACGCTGGTAAGGCCATCGCCGCGCCCTGCTTTCGCACTGTTGGCAAACGCCAACGCTGCCTGGCCCGACAGCCTGAATGAAGACGTGTTGACCTATGGGGGCCTGGTATTGAATAAAGAAGGATTGCCCACGATGGAGTATACCCTGGCTGGCCTGACCATCCGCGAAAGCCTGCGCCCCACCAGCAATCGGCTCGATCATACGTTCGCCGTAACCGGCAACGTACCTGCGCAACCGATTTATTGCCGGTTGGCAGCCGGGAAAATCATCGAAGAAGTGGCTAAAGGCCTGTTTGCCATCGACGACCGTAGTTACTACATCCGGGTTGACCCGAAAGTGAACCTGGTGTTGCGGCAACTGGGTACTCAGCAGGAGTTGATGATGCCCGTTTCGCTGAAAGACGGCGCGGCAACGGTCCAATACAGCCTGGAGTTTTAAGATGGAACCACTATCCTGGGCCGATTTCATGAAGGTCGATATGCGCGTGGGTACCATTACGGCAGCCGAACCGTTTCCGCAAGCCCGCAAACCGGCCTATAAACTCACCATCGACTTCGGCGCTGAGATCGGCATTAAACGTACGTCGGCGCAAATCACCAGGCTCTACCAACCCGACTCGCTTGTTGGGCAACAGGTAATTGCCGTGGTCAATTTTCCGCCGAAGCAAATTGGCCCGTTCATGAGCGAATGCCTTGTCATGGGCAGTGTCGCCGCCGACGGTACCGTAACGCTACTAACCACCACGCAGCCAGCCGAAAACGGACTGCGCATCGGATAAATCCTCCAAACCTATAAGGCCGGAAAAGAGACGGGGTCGCCCAGACCTTATAGGTTTAAAAACATCGTTGAACTGTGAAAAAACAACTGATACAACTAGTGGCCGTAGCCACACTTTCACTCATTCACTCTTTTTCTTTCTCACAAGGCAAACCTGCCGGTGAAGACGATTATTACCGCATTGTCACACTGCCCATCCCAGACGGTGTACAACTCGAAGTGGGCGGCATGACCTCGTTGCCCGACGGGCGGCTGGCGGTGAGTACCCGGCGCGGCGATGTCTGGCTTATTGGTAACCCCTACATGCAGGGAAGCCGACAGCCAACCTTCAAACGCTTTGCTACGGGCCTCCACGAGCCGCTGGGCCTGCTTTATCGAACTGTTGGTCCGTATAAAGGGCAGCTTTTCGCCACGCAGCGTGGTGAGGTAACACGCCTGATCGACACCGATGGCGATGAAGTGGCCGACGAATACCGGGCATTTTACAAATGGCCGCTGTCGGGCAACTACCACCAATACAGCTACGGCCCCATTCCACTGCCCGATGGCGATATGGTCATCACGCTCAACCTCGATTGGGTCGGGAAAGGAGCCAGCCAGTCGAAATGGCGCGGGTGGATGCTGAAACTGAACGACAAGGGCGAAATGACCCCCTGGGCAACGGGCCTGCGCTCACCGGCGGGCTTCACGGCCCTGCGCGATGGCAGCATTTTTTACGCCGAGAATCAGGGCGACTGGGTTGGATCGGGCCGGGTAACGCATCTGGAAAAAGGTGATTTTGCCGGTAACCCGGCTGGCCTGCGCTGGTCGGGTGAGCCCGGTTCGCCGCTGGCACTGCGGCCGGAGGACGTACCCAGCACCGGCAAACCGATGTTTGAGGTAGCCAAAACCGTGAAAAACCTAAAAGTGCCCGCCGTCTGGTTTCCGCATACGCTAATGGGTATTTCAACGTCAGACATCAAAGAAGATACCACGAACGGAGCTTTCGGGCCGTTTTCGGGGCAACTGTTCGTGGGTGATCAGGGCCATAGTAAAATCATGCGGATGAGCCTCGAAAAAGTAGGAGGTAAGTGGCAGGGCGCTTGTTTCCCCTTCCGTGAGGGCTTTCAGTCGGGTATTTTGCGGATGCTCTGGGGGCAGGATGGCTCCATGTTTGTCGGTATGACCAGCCGGGGTTGGGCCGCTACCGGCAAATCGCCCTTCGGTGTACAGCGCCTCGTCTGGACGGGTAAAATGCCCTTCGAGATGAAAACGATCCGCTCAAAACCCGATGGCTTCGAGATCGAATTCACGATGCCCGTCGACCGGAAAACGGGCGAAGATCCGGCCAGCTATGCGCTCAACAGCTTCACCTACAAGTACCACAGTACCTACGGCAGTCCCATCGAAGACGCCCGTACCGTGCCGATCCGGGGCGTAGTTCTGAGTCAGGATGGGCGCACCGCCCGTATTGTGGCAGATACGACCCTGCGCCAAGGGTATATTCACGAAGTAAAAGCAGAAGGCGTGAAATCGGCTTCAGGTACGTTGGCGTTGCTGCACAACACAGGCTATTACACCCTCAACGCCATTGCCCCCGGTGATCTGGCAAACGTACCTGCACGTATGGTGGCATCGGTTGCCACTGGCCAGACTGGTGCCATGCACGACCACAGCGCCATGATGGCGAGCACGTCGGAAAAGGCGGGTATGGGCGCGAAAACAACGGGTAAAGGCAAAGCTATTACACCCACGAAGAAGGTAGCGGCTTCCATCAGTGCAAAACGCATGGTTGATATGCCCGCTACCTGGACAAACGGCCCCGATCAGACGATCAGCATCAGCACTAAACCGGGTCTAAAATTCGATACCGAAAAGGTAGACGTGAAAGCCGGGAGCCGCATTAAGTTCGTTTTTAATAACAACGACGATATGCTGCACAACTGCGTGATTGTGAAACCCGGAACCGCCAACGCCGTGGGTAATCAGGCTTTGAAATTGAACCTGAACGGAGCTAAACTAAACTACGTACCTGCCTCGGGCGATGTGCTGTTCCACACGAATATCCTGCAACCCGAATCGGCGGAAAGCATTTACTTCACCGCCCCCACCGAACCCGGCGACTACCAGTTCGTCTGCACCTTCCCCGGCCACTCGTCGCTGATGCAGGGTATTCTGCGGGTGGTGAAGTAGTAGGATCAGTGTGAGGCGCAAAAAGCGAAAAGACAGAAGCTCTTTTCGCTTTTTTTATGCCTTTTGCAAGCTACATAGATGGGCTGATTGTGACATTTAGGTACGTTGCGCATCCATACTGGTAGATATAGACTATAAAATCCTCACCACTTATGACCCTCCGTATTGCTGTGCTGATCGCATTGATTTTAGGCTCTGCCTGTGTGCGTGCGCAGGAGTCTGTTGAAAAAACTGACTCAACCATTACGCAGATTGTTTACCCCGAAAAGGAGTTAAAAATTTGGTACGGCAGCGACGATTTTCGAGTCGATAGATTTGTGATTCTTCCAAACTATACTCTCTTGTATAACAATGCATTATCGACGTTTCGATTGCTTGAAAACAGCGAAAATTTAGTTAAAGATGAGGCGCATCTGTTGCGTATTAAGTCGGTAAGGCCATATCACGTAGTGGTTGGCTCCAATGAACAGAAATGGGCATTAGGGCCAACCACTACGTGGTTTACGGTGCTGACTGACTCAACCGTGCTGGCTGGCACCGTGTTGTTTGAGGGCCGAAAAGAAGTGCCTGGCTATTTGTTGATTACGATCAAAAATGGCAAGCTACTGATCGAGGAAAAGCAGTTTGATCTGGATAGCAAAACGGATAATGTTGAGCCCAACTATTTGCAGTTAATAGATGCCTATACAGACTATAAAGGAGCACAGCTTTATTCCAGCAGGTTGATCCTGTCGCCTACTCCGAAAGATGAATTTGTTGCTCAGAAAAGTTTGTATTTAAAAACGGCTCAGAAACCGTTGTTTCTCTATTTTGCTGAAAAGCTGGATACGACAAGAAGGAAACTAATTTACCCTTACCAGCTTATTGCAACGAATGACCGGTTGCTTATCTACAATCCCGAGGCGGAACAGCTACGTGTAGTTACTACGGATATAGCTAATCCGGTACTGCTCGATGTTGCAAAGGCTTTACCCAACAACGTACCCAGGGGCCGCAAATTTGGCCCCGAGTTTATGGTCGACAGAGTAACGAATCAGTTGTATTATAAAACGTTGGCCAATTCGGAAGGAATCATCGATCAGTTGGTAATGAGTGTACGTTTAACGGCTGATACCATCACGTTTGACCCAGTTTTGCGTAGCGGTATGACCAACTATTTCAGCCGGTATGTCAACAACCGGAAACTGTTTTTCTACGACAGTAAGAAAGGCTACATCTACGTGACCAAAGCCGATTTGCCATGATTAACGCACGGCTGGTTCTAATAGTTGAATGGTGCCTTTGGTGGCGTCTATCTCCGCATTGAGACCGACGGGAATGGTAAACTTGTCGGTGATGTGGCCGATCATGGAGCCCGTAAAGGCAGGTACGTTCAGCGGTTCCAGGTACGTTGCCAGAATGTCTTCCAGCGTCAGCGAGCCGTTGGTGTTCTCCGAATCGCACTTGGTGCATTTGCCGAAAACTACGCCCGCCACCTGATCCAGAATACCCGCCAGTTTGAGTTGCGCCATCATCCGGTCGATGCGGTAGGGGGCTTCCTGCACGTCTTCCAGAAAAAGAATCGCCCCTTTCCAGTCCGGTACGTAGGGGGTGCCGATGAGGTGGCTGAGCACCGTCAGGTTGCCGCCGATGAGCCGACCACGCGCTGTGCCGGAACGGATGGTCGTGATGCGGTCGCGGGTGGGGGCAAGCGTTGGGGCGTCATCAACCGGGTTCTGAAACTGCACGGCTTCTCCGTCTACGAGTACGCGCTTCAGCCAGTCGGTGGTGAAGCGATTCCAGGTAACTGCGCCCACCGGGCCATGCATGGTAACCAGCCCGGTTTTGGCGTTGATGGCCAGCAGCAGGGCCGTAATGTCACTATAGCCAATGATGATTTTAGATGTGCGGCGTATCTGGTCGTAGTTGAGCAGCGGTAAAATGCGCGCACATCCCCAGCCGCCGTGCATGGCCATCACCGCGTTGACAGATGAATCGGCAAAAAAGGCGTTCAAGTCAGCGGCCCGGTCTGCATCATGACCGGCCAAATAGCCGTACCGGTCATAGAAATGAGCCGAAAGTTTCGTTTTGAAACCCAACGCCTGTAACGACTCGATGGTAATCTGTACCGTTTCCCTGCTATAAGCGGGTGCCGCCGGGCAGAACAGACCAATGGTGTCGCCAGGTTTGAGGCGAGGCGGTTTGACAGATGGGAGGACTGGTTGTTGCCGGACCGGAAATTGGGTTACAAGTGGGGCCAGTAGAGCCGATTTAAGCCAGGTACGGCGTGGAATCATATCCTTGATTTTCGCACTAAAAGCGCTCTTTCTGCTATTTATACCCAAAACAAACAGCCTTTGGTACCCGTTTTGATTCACTCAGTAGAAAGGTATTTTAGCCACCTTTGGCAATCTATAGTGCACTTCGCAACGGAAAATAAATGAAGCCTTACGCCCAGTATACAGCTAGAGAGCTGGCTGCAGACGACCTGTTTATCCGGTGGGTGAAACACCCGGAGGATGATGAGGTGGCGGCGTTTTGGCAGGGGCTGGAAGACATGCAGCCCCAGTTGCGAATCCGGTTCAGAGATGCCCGGCAACTGGTGCAGGAAATTGGCCAGTCGCTGACAATCAATACGCTACGCTCCGACGAAATGGCGACGGTATGGGAGCGTATCCGGGGCTCGTTGCAGGACATGGAAGACGTGCGCCCGCTCCGGCCCGAGGTGCGTTCCTTCATCGGCTGGTGGTACTTTGCCCGGTCTATCGCCGCCACCGTAGGCATTATACTCCTGGTGAGCTGGACAGTTTACAAGCAATACACCCAGGAGGCCTCCCGGTTAATTACCACAACAACCCAGTCGCGGCGGATCTCGCTCCCCGACGGGTCGGTCGTTACCCTGCTGCCCCACAGCCAGTTGCGCTATACACCACGTGGGTTTGCGCGGGAAAGTGCGGCCGAAGGCGATTCGACGGTTGAACTTACCCGGGCTGTCTGGCTCGACGGAACCGCCGATTTTGAGGTAGCCCGCCCCACCGGAAGGGGGATATCCAATGCCTTTCGGGTGCATACGGACAACCTGACGGCCGAAGCTACCGGAACGCGCTTTCGGGTTAGCCACGAGCAGGAAGGCACCCGCGTGCTGCTACATGACGGCGAACTGGACCTACTGGTAGGCCATCGCCAGGTACGTCATCTGTCGCCCGGCGAATCGGTTCTGGTAGCTGGTGGCGATGTGCAGGCAGAGTAAGGAACTGTCATCACGCTGCGCTGTCATTTATTGTAAAAGCGATGAATGACAATCAATGACAGGGTAGCGTAATGACCACATAATGACAGCATAGCGTAATGACAGTCTACACCAGCTTTCCCTTCAGCAGAGCCATTTCGGCGGATGGTGTGGCCCCTTCGTACAAAATTCGGTAAACAGCATCCACGATGGGCATACGTACCTGATACGTTTCGTTGATGGCGTAAATGCTTCGCACGGCGTAGTACCCTTCGGCAATCATGTTCATCTCGGTTTGCGCCGACTGGATGGTGTAGCCCCGGCCGATGAGGGTGCCGAAGGTGCGGTTTCGGCTAAACGGAGAATAAGCGGTCACGAGTAAATCGCCGAGATAGGCCGACCGGCTCAAATCACGTTCCATCGGATACACCGCGTCGACAAACCGGCGAATCTCCTGCATGGCATTGGAAACCAGCACCGCCTGAAAATTGTCGCCGTAGCCCAGGCCGTGGGTAATACCGCAGGCCAGGGCGATGATATTTTTCATCACGGCACTATACTCTACCCCATACAGATCATTGAGCGGCGAGGCTTGCACAAACCGGCACGTCAGTAAGTGCGACACCGTCTGAGCGCAGTCTTTTCCTGTCGAGGCAATGGTAAGGTACGATTGCTTTTCCAGGGCTACTTCTTCAGCATGGCAGGGCCCGGCAATGCAACTGAGGTGCTCTTTAGGTACGTTATAGGTCGATTCCATCCAGTCGGTGACTAGTTGGTTAGACGTAGGAATCATGCCTTTGATGGCTGAAATGACGTGTTTTCCGGCAAAATGAGCTGGCGTGAGGCCGGTAAGGGCTTCTGAAATAAAAGCGGCAGGAACGGCCAGAATAACAAAGTCGGCATCGCGGATGGCGTCGCGGATTCTGGTGCAGACCTTTACCTTACGGGGGTTAATCTGTACGTCGCTGAGGTAGCTTCTATTATGATGAAACTTCTGAATATGTTCGGCGTCGGTCTTGCTGCGCAGCCACCAGCGAATAGAACTGTTCCCTTCCGAGAGAATTTTTATCAGCGCAGTGGCCCAGCTACCGCCGCCAATCATGGCTATTTTTACGGGTGTCGATGACTTCATAGAACAAATAAACCCGTTTTCGACTCGAATGGCCAAATTTTCGGCTGAACAGACCCCGTTTGCACCATGCTCGTCATCCTCGGACCCACCGCCAGCGGCAAAACGCACCTGGCCGTACAGATGGCCCACCAACTCCGAAATGAAGGTAAACCCGCCGAAATCATTAGTGCCGATTCGCGGCAGGTATACCGGGGCATGGATATTGGCACGGGGAAAGATTTGGCCGAATATACAGTTGACGGTCAGCCGATACCGTACCATCTGATCGATATTGTTGAAGCAGGCGACGAGTACAACGTCTTCCGGTATCAGCAGGATTTCGACCGGGCCATGCAGGCTATTCGTGACCGAAATGCCGTGCCAATTTTGTGTGGTGGCTCCGGTTTGTATATCGAAGCCGCCTTACGCCCCGACGCTATGCTGGCCATTCCACCAAACGATGCACTTCGGGCGGAGCTGGAAACGCTCAGCGATGCGCAATTGCGCAACCGGTTTGAGCAAACCCCATCGACCTATTCAGATAAGGCAGATACCTCGACCCGTAAGCGCCTGATTCGCGCCATCGAGATCGGAACGTACCTGAATGCTCATCCCAATGCTTCACCCGCCCGGCGCCCGCCTCTGCCCCCTTACCACACGATTGGCCTTGACCCGCCGGTAGCTGTTCGGCGTGAACGAATTAGCCGCCGTCTCCGTAGTCGCCTTCAGTACGGGTTAATCGACGAGGTAGAGCGCCTGCTCAGTCAGGGAATCTCGGCGGATAAATTGATCTACTATGGCCTTGAATATAAGTTTGTTACGCAGTACGTTCTTGGGCAGTTAACGTACCCGAAGATGGTTGTTCAACTGGAAACGGCCATTCATCAATTCGCTAAGCGCCAGATGACTTACTTCCGAAAGATGGAACGCGATGGGCTGGTGATTGACTGGCAATAGGACATCGGATTTTGGAGTGGGGATTGTTGCTTACGCCACAGCAAAACCCATGCATCAGCAACAAATCCAAAATCCGATATTCCCAATCCAAAATCGTTTCTACTCCTGCACCCACTCGCGGTGGGGGGCGTCGGGTCCTAAGTGAAAACACCTACGACACCTTGCTTCATAACTATCTGTTTCTCCGAGTAATACGCGCTCCTGGGAGGGGAGTAGCCGGTATGAATAATGAGCAATATCACCACAAATGACACAAATGGCATGAACTTTGGTAACAAACTCAGCAACAGCCATTAACTGCGGCATGCAGCCAAAGGGTTTACCCGAAAAATCCATGTCCAGCCCAGCTACGATGACCCGTTTGCCGTCATTGGCCAACTGATTGCACACCTCGACAATGGCCGAATCGAAGAACTGCGCTTCGTCGATTCCAACTACGTCGCAGGCATGCACCAGGGGCAGAATACTGGCTGCTTGTGAAACCGGGACCGACGGAATTGCGGACGCGTTGTGCGACACAATGTCGTGCTCGTGATACCGCGTATCGAGGCTGGGCTTGAAAATGCCGACGTTGAGTTTGGCAATTCGGGCGCGGTTGAGGCGCCGGATCAGCTCTTCTGTTTTCCCCGAAAACATGGAGCCGCAAATCAGTTCTATCCAGCCTACACGCAAATGAGGCGGTTCGCGCCGACGGGTGGGTTCAATAAACATACTATTAAAGACGTTGGGATGCTGTCAGCACAGTTGGGCGAGGCTCATTTTGAGGGATTCATTCGGGCCGTAATCCGCAAACGATTCGTCGAGCGGGACCTGTTACACAATTTTTTGGGCCTTCAAATCGAGGTTTCTCAAAAGCGGCTGCTTGATTTCAATATATTTACAAAGCAAAGGCTTTTAACAATGTCGAACAAGTTCAATACAAACGCACTCAACGAATACAGTAAGTCGTATGCCCGGCGGGTCACGGCTGATTTTTATCATGCTAATCCCACAATCAATGGCAAGCAGATTCTGAACCTTACGCCCGTAAATCAGATCAATTTATTCGTTGTCAGCAGCTTATTCGATAAGTGGAAAGGAGAAACCGAAAAGTTTCGCAGTCCCTTTTTTGATTTTAGCAGCCCGGAAGTAGAAGAGGCACTTCGTTCGTTCATGAATGTGGTGTCGCAACATATCGCGGTTCGCCGCGAACACCTCGAACCGCTACTGGCCGATGCCACCAAACGCACATTGATTGCCCTTTTTGATCCCCGTTATTATTACGACGATCAGCTTCGTAACCAGCCGGATTTTACGCTGACTGCCGAAAACCTGCGCCATCTGGTTCGGTATACCCAGATCAATAAATTTATTCCGGTGGCGCTGGAACAGCGGCTCAACGGGCGTCCATTTATTTACGTAAATCAGGCGCTGGGTTACCTGGATGAAATTATGACGCAGCGCGTTCAGGAACTCGAACGGCCCGAGAAGTATGTAGAAATGTTCTCGGAGAAAGTGGTGATGGATCTATCGACATTATTGCGCGGACAGGCATTGGAAAATTACAACTCCCCTTCGGCCCGTTCGTTTTTTGATCTTGACGAAGAAACCCCAACTCCGAAAGCGGCACCAGCCCCCCCTCAGGTAACGGTTAGCGCCCCGCCAACGCCGCCACCGGTTGTCGAGCCTGCTCCGGTTGTTGTGCCCGCTTTGGTCGATAAAGAACCTGCCGAGTCAAGATCGGTAGCGTTGAATGGTAACTCTGGCGGCTATTTCGCTGGTTATCAGGAAGCCCCAACGGCACCCAGCAACCAGCCGAGCGTGTTGTCGGTCGATACAGAAGCGCCTGCATTGTCGCTGAATACATCACAAGCAACATCTACAGACGGTGTGGCAACGCTGGGTGATTCGCTCCAGAAAGCAACGCACGGCAGTCTGGCTAAAGGCATTTCGCTCAACCAGAAATTCCGGTTTATCAATCAACTGTTCAACGGCAGTGCCGATGCTTATAACGAAGCCGTTGCTGAACTCGATCAGGTGACCAACTACGGCGAGGCCCTCGACCTGATTTCATACCGCTATGCCAACCAGTTTATGTGGAATATGGAGAGCGATGAGGTGACCGAACTGGTGGAAATTCTGAAAAGGCGGTTTTAAAGAGGCGATCATACGGAGTTACCCCAGAGTTTCCTTTTCTCTAAACTGAGGATAAACCTCCGTGTAACTCTGTGGCACCTCTGGGTAACTCCGTGTTATAGCTCTTTTTAATTTAATAAGTCTTCTAAGGCTTTGCGCAGGTCCGGGAATTTGTACTGGAAGGCAGTTTCATCGGTAACGCGGCGGTTAAGCACGTAGTTGCCGCCCAGTACGGTGATAGCCATTTCGCCAAACATCAGTTTGATCACGAAAGCCGGAATATTAGGCATGATCTGCGGTTTGTCGAGCACCTTCGCGATCAGGTGCGTAAGGTCGGCATTGGTGACGGGCTGAGGCGCTACGCCGTTGTACACGCCGTTCCATGCGCTGTTTTTCATCGCTTCGATGAACAAGCCACAGAGGTCGTCGATGTGTATCCACGATATGTATTGATTGCCTGATGCAATCGGCGCGCCAACGCCCAACTTGATCGGCTGCACCAGTTTAGGCAACGCGCCACCATCCATAGTGAACACAACGCCCGTACGAATCTTGACGGTACGAATACCCAGGGCCGCCACCGCGTCTACCGACCGTTCCCAGGTACGTGTCACCTGCGCCAGGAAATCGGAGCCGGCCGGGCTATTCTCGCGCAGGGGGCGGTCGCCACTATCGCTGCCATAATACCCAATAGCCGATGAAGAGATGAAGCTCTTTACATGATGTTGCGTGTCTTTCAAGGCGCTCGCCAGCAAGGCCGTCGACTGCGTGCGGCTATCCAGAATTTCGCGTTTTCGATCGTCGGTCCAGCGGCTGTCGGCAACACCTGCGCCGGCCAGGTGAATAACATGGTCGGCGGTTTGTATGGCCCGGATATCGAGTTGCGCCTTAGGTACGTCCCAAATATAGGTTTTAACGCCGGTATGTTCCTGGGCTGAACGGCTCAGGTACGTAACCGTATAGCCCTGTTGTTGAAGAAGTTGAGTAAGTCGGCGGCCAATTGTGCCCGTTCCGCCCGTAATAAGAACAGTTTCCATGTCAGTGAATAGTTATCAATGAACAGTTATCAAAGGCCAGGCCAGACAACGTACTTAAGCAACGCTGATAATTGATAACTGTTCACGGCTACTTGTCATTGTCTCCACTCCGTTGGCGTATCCAGTTGCCGGGCGTAGTGAGCCGCGGCGCTGTTGTAGACGTACCTGAGCAGTGTGTTCATGTCTTCCTCGAATTCCAGGTAATAGTCGGGGTCGAGTTTGTTCAGCTTTTTCAGGATGGCGTCGGTCCGTTTGGCCACGTAGATCGCGCATTTTTCGGTCCGGCTGCTGAGGCGTTGCAACAGATCGGCGTGGTTGTCGAAGAAGCTCTTGAGCATGTGAATGGTCAGGTCAACTTCGCCATACGTATCCTTCGTCACCTTTACATGCCGGGTAATATAACCGCTTACCGTACGCATGTCCATCATCATCCAGGCGGGTGAATCCTGGCTGAGTATGGCCGTCCGGTTGGTCAGGTCACGAATCAGTTGACGCCGGTAATCGAGGGTCGTTTTTTGTTCAACCAGTTCGTAGTCAAGCTTTTCGGTCAGAATCGGGTCTTTGGCAATAAGTTTAAGCAGCAACTTATCTTTTTCTTTATCTGGCAGGTACGTTATGGCTCGTTTCAGATCGGGGCTTAGGGCAACGGGCATAGGAGTGAAAAGTAGCCTGAAGCTACCGTTTTATCAACCGTGTGAAGGTGAGCGAGAGATCGAGCAGAATCATTTTGGCGCGGGCGTTTCGTTCGAGGTGGTAGGCTGCCTCGTTCAGGTCGCCAACCATACGTTCGATCAGGTCGGGTTTCAGCACTTTTCCGAAGTTACGAACAAAATTAAGCTCATCGTCGGGAAGGCGTAGTAGCTGTTCGGCTCCCTGCTGCCAGAGGAATAAATCGCGGCAAAGGCGCAGGCTGTAGTCGAACAGGTTCTTCTGGCGTTCTTTGGGAATCTTGTCAAATTCGTCGGCCTGTTTCACCAGCCAGGTCAGGTCCTGCCGATAGCAGGCGCGCATCCAGTCGGCAAACCAGGTGTGCTGGCTGCTACCGGCCAGTTCGTCTGCTTTCGATTGCCCGAGTAGCAACGCCTGCGCCATGTCGCCATCACTGAGGTAAGCAATGCGGCGGGCCTTCGTTTCGTCGAAATTAAGCATCTGCCTCAGGTACGTGGCTACCTCCGTATCCGTAAAATTACGGACCGGTACACGCTGGGTACGTGACAGAATGGTGATGAGCAATTTGTCGGGCTGGTTGGTGACGAGCAGGAACAGCGTTTGTTCGGGGGGCTCTTCCAGCACTTTCAGCAAGGCATTGGCGGCCGTTGCATTCATGTGTTCGGGTAGCCAGATCAGCATCAGCTTATACGCGCCTTCATACGCTTTCAACGACAACCGTTGCAGGATATTCCGGGCTTCTTCGGCCGAAATATTTGCCTGTTTGTTGTCGCCTTCGGTGGCTCCCAGCCAGTCAGTCAGTGTTCGGTAGGGGTTGTTTGCCAAGAACTTACGCCATTCGGGAAGGAGTGCTTCACTGTTATTTTTGCCCTTGATGTTTACCACCGGATACACCATGTGCAGGTCGGGGTGCACGAGTTTAGCCGTTTTAATGCACGAGGCACATTGGCCACATCCGTCTGTTTGTGCGGGGTCATTCAGGCGGGTTTCGCAGTTAACGTAGGTTGCCAGGGCCAACGCGAGCGCTAAGTTGGCACTGCCCGTTCGCCCGTCGAAAAGCAGGGCGTGGGCAAGGTGGTTGGTTTGAACGGCCCGCACCAGAGTTGCTTTGGTGTCGTCGTGGCCAATAATATCAGAAAACAGCATTGTGCTACGAAGATACCATTGAAAGGGGTTTTGACAGGATTCACATGATTTTCAGGATTTCTTTTGCTCCCCGATTCTAGTCTGTGCAAAAGAAATCCTGAAAATCATGTGAATCCTGTCAAAAAAAGAACCCTGTCGAGGCGGTATCTTTGTCATTCACCGTTTACTACCGAATTCCGTTGCGTGTCGTTCATTTAAATACGTACCAGACCACCGGCGGGGCTGCCGTTGCTGCTGGTCGGCTCAACCGGGCGTTGAACCAGATTGGGGTCGACAGCACATTGTTGGTGCAGGAAGCGACCCGGCCTGAAGCCGATGTGGAAGCGCTGGCAACCAGTTTTTTAGCCAAAAAAATGGCGTTTGCCCGGTTTGGCGGCGAGCGCCTTGCTTTTCTGCCTTTCGAGAAAGACAAGTCGGTTCGTTTCCAGTTTTCGCCCGCCGTTACGGGTGTTGATCTGACCTACAATTCGTTGATTCGTCAGGCCGATGTGCTGCATCTACACTGGGTTAATTTCGGTTTTTTTTCGGTCGAAGGCTTGGAAAGCCTGATGCGGCTGGAAAAGCCCGTGGTCTGGACTATGCACGACATGTGGCCGTTTACCGGCGGTTGCCACCACAGCGGCACTTGCGAAAACTACCAACGTACCTGCGGAAACTGTGTGCCTTTTTTACGCAATCCCGGTCCCGGCGATTTGTCGCATCAGGTGTGGGAACGGAAGCGGAAAGCGTATTCGTCGGCGCATCTGGTGCCTATTGGCTGCAGTGAATGGCTGGCTAACCGTGCCCGCAAAAGTGGCCTTTTTCGCCCCTTTTCTGTATTGAATATTCCGAATCCGATTGATACTGACTTGTTCTCACCAATCGACAAGGCCGAAGCGCGCCGGGCGCTGGGTTTACCAACCAACCGGCGATTGATCCTGTTTGCGGCGGCAAAAGTGAGCACTGTTGGTAAAGGATTTACGTATTTTCAGCAGGCGCTGCATCAACTTCATAGCCAGTTGGAGAATCCTCGCGAGGTTGAACTGTTGATTTTCGGAGCGGGCGATAAAGGACTGCTTCATGAGTTGCCGTTTCAGTACCATTTTCTGGGACCGTTGAGCGATATGACTAAGATCAGTCAGGCCTACAATGCCGCTGATATGTTCGTGATTCCATCGCTGGCTGAGAACTTACCCAATACGATTATGGAATCGATGGCCTGTGGTACGCCTGCGGTTGGCTTCGAGGTAGGTGGTATTCCCGAAATGATTCAACATCGCGAATCGGGTTATCTGGCGCAGTATAAATCGGCCGAAGACCTTAGCGCGGGCATTAACTGGCTGCTGAGCCTGTCGCCAAACAACTATGCTGCCATTGCCCATGCCGCCCGGCAACATGTACTGGCGCATTACGATGAGGCTGTAGTGGCCAGTCAGTACGCGGGTCTGTATGCTCAATTAGTGAAGGAGTGATTCGTGGCACCGAAGCTCCAGCTTCGGTAGTGGCCTTTCGGGTTATTGACTACCGAAGCTGGAGCTTCGGTGCCACACGTTTTTATGATCTCCATCATTACCATTACCCACAACGCCGAACGGTTTCTGGAACGCACAATTCAGAGCATTGTAGCGCAGGAGGGTGTTGTGTTGGGCGCTGACTACGAATACCTGGTGGTTGATGGAGCGTCGACGGATGGTACACTGGCACTTGTTCAGCAGTACGAAAGCGGTATTTCGCGCTGGATTTCTGAGCCGGATAAGGGGTTGTATGACGCCATGAACAAAGGCCTACACATGGCTACGGGCGATTACGTCTGGTTCATGAATGCGGGCGACGAACTCTATGATCCGCAGGTTTTGACACACCTACTCCATCAGGTACGTTCCTCCAGGCCTGACGAATCGGCTGATGTGTATTATAGCGACGCTCTGTTCGTGAATGAGGATGGCTCACCGGTTGGGTTGCGGAGTCAGGTAACGCCGCACACGTTGCCAGCAGGTGTCTCCGATACGTTACGCTGGCAGGACATGGCGCTGGGCATGAAAGTGAGCCACCAGGCGTTTGTTGCCCGCCGCGACATCGCGCCCGATTATCCACTTACCAACCTCAGCGCTGATCTGGATTGGGAAATTCGCTGCCTGAAAGCCGCCAAACGTGTTGAACAACTCCCATTTTTGCTGTGTCGCTACCTCGTTGGCGGGTTGTCGAAGCAACAGCATCGCCGCTCACTGACTGACCGGTTCAAAGTGTTGAGCTGGCATTTTGGTCTGTTTCCAACCTTATGGAATCACGCCCGCATTGTGTGGCGGGCGGTTAGACGGAAAGTAGGGGCGTAAAAAAGCCTATAAGGTCTGAAAAGAAACCTTATAGGCTTGGAAATGTACCGCGGACTGGGCGTCCTCGACTGAAGTCCGCGTTACGCTAATTCAGTACACCAACTTTCTCTGTTGCGACTGGCTCCGCTGTTTTCTCTTCCGGCAACACAAACCGCAACGGTTTGCTCACCTGTTGGGGCAGCAGCGCAATATCGAGCACCTGACCAACGGTGTCTACGTAGTGGAAGGTCAAATCTTTCACATAGGCCGGGTTGATCTCTTCGATGTCTTTGCGGTTCTTCACGCACATGATGATTTCTTTCACGCCCGCTCGGTTTGCCGCCAGGATTTTCTCTTTGATGCCACCAACCGGCAGCACTTTCCCACGAAGGGTTACCTCTCCCGTCATGGCCAGGTAAGGCCGAATCTTACGCTGTGTGAAAATCGAGGCCATTGATGTGACCATCGTGATACCGGCCGACGGACCGTCTTTTGGCACCGCGCCCGCAGGTACGTGTACGTGCAGGTCGTAGTTGCTGAAAATTCGGTAGTCGATGCCAATTTCGTCGGAATGGGCTTTCAGGTAAGAGAGTGCCGTCATCGCCGACTCTTTCATTACATCGCCCAGTTGGCCCGAGAGTGTCAGTGCGCCTTTTCCCCGGCTGAGGCTGCTTTCGATCAATAGGATTTCACCGCCAACCTGTGTCCAGGCGAGGCCAGTCACGATACCGGCAATGTCATCGTCGGAATACAGGTCTTTGTCGAAAATTTCGGCCCCAAGCAGCTTGGGTACGTCGGCGGGCTTTACCAACTGATTGTAGGGCTCCTCCATGGCGATCGACTTGGTAGCCTTACGAACCATAGCGCCGATCTTCTGCTCCAGATTCCGCACGCCCGACTCACGGGTGTACCCTTCGATGATGCGCAGAATTGCTTTATCGTCGAAGGCCAAATCTTTCGTTTTCAAACCATGCTCCCGACGTTGTTTCGGAATCAGGTACTTCTTGGCAATCTGTACTTTCTCTTCTACGGTGTAGCCCGTAATGTCGATGATCTCCATCCGGTCGCGCAGGGCGGGGTGAATGGTATCGAGCGAGTTGGCAGTGGCGATGAAGAGGCACTTAGAGAGGTCGAACTCAACATCGAGGTAATTATCGACGAACGTTGAATTTTGCTCAGGATCAAGCACTTCCAAAAGGGCAGACGATGGGTCGCCCCGGAAATCGCTGCTCACTTTATCGATTTCGTCCAGAATAAATACCGGGTTCGAGGTGCCGCATTTGCGAATATTCTGGATGATCTTGCCCGGCATGGCGCCGATATACGTTTTGCGATGACCGCGAATCTCGGCTTCGTCATGAACGCCGCCAAGTGCCATCCGGCTATATTTACGGCCCAGTGCTTTGGCAATCGACCGGCCCAATGAGGTTTTACCCACGCCGGGGGGACCATACAGGCACAGGATCGGCGCTTTCATGCCGTCGGTGGCCCGCTCGCTTTTCAGCTTCAGCACGGCCAGGTACTCCAGCACCCGTTCTTTTACTTTTTCCAGCCCGAAATGGTCGCCGTCGAGGATTTTCTGCGCCCGTTTCAGGTCGAAATTATCTTTCGAGAAGTCGTTCCAGGGCAGGTCTACCATCAGTTCGATGTAGTTCATCGTGATGGGGTATTCCGGGGCCATCGGGTTGCTGCGTTGCAGCTTGCTCATTTCCTTATCGAAATGATCTTTCACCGCCTTTGGCCAGTGTTTTTTGCTGGCCTTTATACGCAGTTGCTCCAGTTCGCGGTCGGGATTGTCCATCCCCAACTCGTCCTGAAGCACCTTCATTTGCTGACGCAGGTAATAATCGCGCTGTTGCTGGTCGAGGTCGAGCGTGGCTTTGCTCTGAATTTCCCGTTTCAGTTCCAGTAACTGCACCTCCTTCAGCATGTATTCGAGCAGGAGCTGGGCCTGCTGTACACCTTCCAGTTTTTCCAGAAGCATCTGTTTATCAGCTACATCGGCGTTGATGTTGGATGATAAAAAGTGCAACAGGAACATGGGGCTTTCAATATTGTCGAGCGCAATGCGGGCTTCCTGTGGAATTTCGGGATTTAACCGAAGAATCTTGTAAGCAGCTTCTTTAATAGTCTGCAACAGGGCTTTCCCCTCCTTCTTGGTCGCGTTGGGAAACGAATCGTCAATCTGCCGCACGGTAGCCGTCATGAACGGATCTTCCTGCGTTATCTTGTTGATCTCGAAGCGTTTCTTTCCCTGAATGATAATGGTAATATTACCATCGGGCAGCGTTATCATCTTGATGATGTAAGCTACCGTACCAATATTATAGAGATCATCGGGAGTGGGCTCGTCTTTTTGCTGACTGTTCTGCGCCACTACACCAATGATACGACTGCCTTTGTAGGCTTTCTTGACCAGACGCACTGATTTCTGCCGTCCTACGGTAACGGGGACAACCATACCCGGAAACAACACCGTATTGCGAACGGGTAGAATGGGTAAGTTTTCGGGCACTTCGTATTCCACGTCGTCGTCGTCAGGAGAGCCGAGCGGAATCATTTCTATGTTATCTAGGTCGGTATCTGCCATAAACAGACCGGTAGTTAAATCATTTGGAAAAATCATAGGCGTTCCTGCCAAAGTGGCAGTAAGTAACGTATTGAGTGGGGTAGTACAGGCTCGAGGAAGCGGAAAGGTAAGTTGGGCAATGAGTGTGCCAACCGAACTTTACTCCGAATATGTCCGGGTATCAGCCGCGGCAATGAAGGTAGCCGATTTACTTTAAAGCGATACTGCCTGTACCGGTTGATTGTTTCGGAACACCACTGTTTTCTTCTGCTGCTGGTACTGGATGTTTATTAAATTAACCTGATCGCTAAACACATCCATTAATATATCCTGCTTTATCACTATGTTTTTAAATGGATCAGGTCCACCGGCAGGCATCTCTATATATACCCAATGAGCGTCGGATTCCTGCTCGTAGCCAACGTATGTATACGGTTTCGGTTTACGCTGTGCATCAGCAACAACGAAATGCTTACGAACATACCGTTCAAGTAATTGATCAAGCTTTGCCGGGCCACCAAACTGGACCAGTTTTCCGCCATTTTCGTGTGTTAAGGCCGTTTCCAGATCATCGGTAAACATACGGATGCTAATCTCGACCGTTTGCGACTTCGCCTCGAACTGCATCTGGGTCAGGCTCGTATGGAAGTCATGCCATCGGAAAGCGACCAGCGTTACAGCCATGACCAGGAGTAGCAGGAGGGGTAAAAAAACGGAATGTCGGATGCGCTGATTGCCCATCCGACACTGATTAACAGGATATTCCAGTTTTTTTAAACGCATTATTTAAAGAAGATATCATTTAAAAAGGCAAAGGCCATCAACCCCAATAGAATCACCATGCCCACTCGCTGTGCGCCTTCCACGAATTTATCAGACGGCTTACGGCCCGATACCATTTCGTACAATAGCATACTCGCATGACCACCATCGAGGGCCGGAATAGGCAGGGCGTTCATGAAAGCCAGGGCCATTGACAAAAGTCCCGCCAGTGACCAGAAGCGTGTCCAGTCCCAGACACCGCCAAACATTTTAGCGATACCTACGGGACCACTGATGGCTTTTGAAGGCGATACTTCCCCTTTGAAGATTTTAGCGAAGCCCCGGATGTTATCATAGATGACGCCGAATGCACGCTCGGTCCCCTTTGCTACGGCTTCTCCGAACGTGTAATCAACATGTGTTTCTTTCAGCAGTGAATTCGGGAAGAAGCCAATTGTTCCCTCATTTGACACCACTGGGCGGATAGTTAACGCCTGATTGCCGCGTTGTAGCCCCAGCGTAATTGCCTTGCCTTTGTTGGCCCGAACTACCTCCTGCACTTCGTGGAAATAGGCGGTTGGTTTACCATTGACGCTCGTGATTCGGTCGCCTGTTTTCAAACCGGCTTTCTCGGCTTCCGAACCCAGTTGCACCTCAGCAATGTCGAAAGGAAAAATAGGCGCAATAAACTGGCTTGCTGTTTCCTTACTCGAAAACTTCTCGGCCAGGTTGTTGGGTACGTCGATGCGGATACGTTCCAGGCTACCGCTGGCATTAGGTCGCTCAACGGTGTAATAGCTGTTGTTCCCCAGTAATACGTCGGGGCTGGTTACATCGGCGAGGTTATCGAAGGGTTTGCCGTTGATTTCAACGATCCGGTCACCGGTTTTCAGGCCGATCTGCTTGCCGTATTCCAGCGCTACAATGCCATATTTAGCGTCCTGCGTGGCAATGTACGTGCTACCCAGGCTGTACATCAGCGCCACAAAAATGGCAATACCCGTAATGACATTGACGATGATACCACCCAGCATCACTATGAGGCGTTGCCAGGCTGGTTTGGCACGGAACTCATACGGCTGCGGGGGCAGGTGCATCTGCGCCGTATCCAGCGACTCATCGATCATCCCCGAAATCTTCACGAATCCACCCAGCGGAATAGCACCAAGGCCATATTCTGTATCGCCTTTCTTAAAACTAACGACTTTGGGCGGAAAGCCGATGAAGTATTGCTCTACGCGCATACCAAACATGCGGGCGGCTACCAAGTGCCCCAATTCATGAAGGCCTACTAAAATTGACAGGGCCAGCAAGAGCTGACCAACCATGATTACTGTTTCCATCTATTACTTTATAATACCGGATGGTGGCACAGGCCAGCCAACGTTGATCTGTAGGGGCGACCCTTCGTGGTTGCCCGCTTTCGGGCCGACGAGACCGCCTGTAACGCGTTATTGGCAGTTCGCTTCTGCACGCTATTAGCGGTCCTATCGGCCCGAAAGCGGGCAACCACGAAGGGTCGCCCCTACAGATCAACGTTGGTCGACATAGCCAACGTCTTAATTTCTAAACAAAAGTACCAATCTTTTCGGTCGCAATCCGGCGGGTTTCTTTATCGGTGGCTACGTAGTCGGCGTAGGAAGGGTTGGCTACGAACGAACTATGTTGCATGGCGGCCTCGATGACGTCGGAAATGCCGAGGAAGCTGACCCGATCATTGAGGAATGCGTCGACGGCTATTTCGTTGGCTGCGTTGATGATACAGGGCATATTGCCGCCCCGGTCCAGTGCGTCGAAGGCCAGTTGCAGATTCCGGAACGTACCCAGATCGGGCTGCTCGAAAGTCAGCGACGGGTAATTGGCGAAATTAAAACGCGGGAAATCTGATTTTAGCCGATTGGGGTAGCCAAGGGCAAACTGGATGGGTAGTTTCATGTCGGGCAGGCCCATCTGCGCTTTCAGGCTACCGTCTTCAAACTGCACCAGCGAATGCACGATACTTTGCGGATGCACTACCACGTCGATCTGATCGGGTCTCAGGTTGAACAGCCATTTGGCTTCGATCACCTCCAAGCCCTTATTCATCAGCGTGGCTGAGTCGATGGTGATCTTTGCGCCCATTGTCCAGTTGGGGTGTTTCAGGGCCTGCGCGCGGGTCACCGTTTCCAGGTACGTCCGGTCGCGCCCCCGGAACGGCCCACCCGACGCCGTGAGGATAATTTTCTCGATCGGATTATGAAACTCCCCGACAAGGCACTGGAAAATAGCCGAATGCTCGGAATCGACGGGGTAGATATTGACGCCCCGTTCGGCCGCCATGCGCGTGATGAGTTCACCCGCGACCACCAGCGTTTCTTTGTTGGCCAGGGCAATGGGCTTGCCGGCTTCAATGGCTTTGATCGTTGGCAACAGCCCGGCATAACCAACCATTGCCGTCAACACCATATCGACCGTTTCCATTTGTACCACTTCGGCAATGGAGTTTAATCCGGCGTATACCTTGATATGGATCGGATCAAGAGCCGCGAAAACGGTGTTGTAGCGCGACTCGTCGCAGATCACCACCACGTTGGGACGTACCTGACGGGCCTGTTCAATCAACAGCTCGGCGTTGTGATTGGCGGTAAGTACTTCCACCTCGAACTCATCAGGATGGGCCAGTATCACCTCAATGGCTTGTGTACCAATAGAGCCGGTAGAGCCCAGAATGGCAATGCGGCGTTTGGGGTTCGGATTCGTCATTCAAATAAATCAGCAGACCGTAAATAGGCTTTTATTTTATCAATTACATAAACAGCATCGCTCACAGATTTTTGAGCATCGTCTAATACGATCAGGTCATCAAAATCGTAATCTGCTTTTTCGCGTAGATCCTCCCTTTTCGCCAGAATTGCACTTAGTGGCCGGGGAAGTTTGCCATTTACAAAATAAAGTTCGTACAGCTTGGCCTGTAGGCCTTTGTGCGTCTTCGCAAAGACACCTTCGATAAAGAGTAATGTACGAAACGCGTCAAACATGGCATAATAGGCCCTATTGATGGTGTCCGTCAGATGACCCTGTGACAATAGTAATTGCGCCGACTCCAGCTTGTCATCTGCTTTGTCGATCAATTTCTTAACGCGTTCCTTCACAGTTCAATGCCATCTTTATGGACAAACATGAGAAGGAAAGTGTCTGCTCGCTCATAGTGATCTGCCAGGGTCGCTACGATAGAAACTTTGACCTGATCCCGTAGAAGGCGCGGGTAGGTAATGTCGAATAATGCCTCTCTCTTCAAGTCATCTACTGATGAGCCTACAACGACTGGCATAATGTCGATATCTGATTCGGTATGAAAGTCGCCCCGCGCATAAGAACCGAAAAGGATTAATTTCTGAAGCTTATCGCCGTAAAGATGGGCGAGTTCGCGCTTCAACTGAGTCAACACCGCCTGAATGTGCTCAGGTACGTGGGCTAGCCGATTAGAGGTTGTTACTTGCGCTTCCATAACTCAAAGCTAACGCAATACCTGCAAAAGCCCGTCGGCGAGGGTGCGGTCATTGCTGAGGCGGGGGACTTTGTTCTGCCCGCCGAGCTTGCCCTGACTTTTCATGTACTGCTGAAACGCGCCGCGTGGCAGGGCCGTTAGCTTTAACGGTTGCAGAATAGACCCGCTGATGAGATCGTCGTAATACACATTGAGTTTGGCCAGATACGTATCCAGATCGTGCACAAAGCGCGCTGTATCTCGGGGGACTTGGCCAAACTCGATCAGCCATTCGTGATACGGAAGCCCTTCGGAT
Organism: uncultured Fibrella sp.; assembly: GCF_964250085.1. Taxonomy (NCBI): domain Bacteria; kingdom Pseudomonadati; phylum Bacteroidota; class Cytophagia; order Cytophagales; family Spirosomataceae; genus Fibrella; species uncultured Fibrella sp. The sequence goes on from NZ_CAXUEC010000001.1 coordinate 848,852, forward strand.
GGGCTCACCATCGGAGCCACCGTGAACTCAACGACCTCCGTTTCGGGCTGTTGCTGCATGGCGTAGTGCAGCGCTTTCTCTACTTCTTCGCCAATGACGTGCTCGCCAAACGCCGAAATAAAGTGCTTGATACGTCCCGTAACCACAATCCGGTGAGGATTTCGACTCACAAACTTCACGGTGTCGCCCAGCGAGTAGCCCCACAGACCCGCATTGTTGTTGATGATGACGGCGTAATTTTTACCCAGCTCAACCTCGTCGATGCTCAGGCGGGGTGGATTTTCGGCGAAATACTGGTCGGCGGGAATGAACTCGAAGTAGATGCCGCTATCAGCCAGCAACAGAAGTCCCTCGGCGGTTTGCGAATCCTGGTAAGCAATGAAACCCTCCGAGGCTGGGTACGTCTCGATGCTGTCGATACGCTTGCCGATGCTCTCGAACAGCCGGTCGCGGTAAGGCGCGAAGTTCACTCCGCCGTAGACGAAGACCGAGAAGTTGGGGAATACGTCTTTTATGGCCTTGCCCGTTCGCGCCTGAATACGGTCGAAATACATCTGCACCCAGGGCGGAATCCCCGAGATCAGCGACATGTCTTCGGCCAGCGTTTCGTCGATGATGCGGTCGAGTTTGGTTTCCCAGTCGTCGATGGTATTTGTCTCATAGCTCGGCATCTGATTTGAACGCAGATAAGCCGGAATGTGGTGATTGACGATGCCCGACAGCCGCCCGGTATGAATGCCTGCTTTCTCGTCTAGTTCGGGGCTTCCCGACAGAAAGATCAGTTTTTTGTCCAGAAAGGCCGAATTGCCTGTCTCATCAACGTAGCAAAGCAGCGCGTCACGGGCCGAATTGATGTGATTGGGCAGCGATTCGGCTGTAAGGGGAATGTATTTGGTGCCCGACGTAGTGCCCGACGTTTTGGCAAAATAGGCCGGTTTGCCGGGCCAGAGAATATCGGGCTCGCCGTGGGTAACGCGCTCGATATAGGGCTTTAGCACTTCGTAATCCCGAATAGGCACCGCCTGCCGGAAATCGGCCTGGGTACGTATGTCGGCGAAATGATGGTCGCGACCGAACTGCGTCTGGCCTGCCCGATCGACCAGTTGCCGGAACCAGCGTTGCTGTGCGTCGCCGGGCTGTTCGCGCCACGATTGTTGCCGTTGCCGAACCCAGCGGGCCAGTGGTTTACTGAAAGTTGAGCGAATTCCCATACAAACGCAAAGGTACGGTTTTGGCCGATTTGGGTGGCGGGTAGCTGACTACAGCGTAATCATTGCTGGATTTCGGTAATCATGCATCTCGTTATTGGTGTAGTACCCCAGCATATTACTCACCAGGCAGGTATCGCCAAGCTGAAACGCCGGTTTATTAGCATGACTGTGGCCGTATATCCAATAGGCTGGTTTGGTGTCGAGAATAAAGTCATCGAGGTTAGTGGCGAAGCCTTGTTCAAGCAAGCTACCAGCATGCCTCGAATGAACGCATTGCATTGAGGGTAAATGGTGCGTAACAACTACCGTTGGTTCACTAACGGGTTTGGCCAACTCCGAACGCAAAAAATCCAGCGACTGACCATGCAGATCGCGCGTGTAAACGGCGGGATGCAGACGCTTCCCCCGGTAATTGATTAGCTGGAAATCGGCCATTCCCCGTCCGATGGCATACTCGTTCTCCTGGTCGATATGGCTCCAGAGCGTTGAGAAGAGAAAGCGTACGCCGCCGTAGGTACGTGCCACATTATTAAGCAAAAACACGTTGGGGTGTAAAGCCTCCTGAAGCGGTTGGTCTAGGAGTCGGGCGTCGAGGCTGCGGTAGAACTCGTGGTTACCGGGAATGTAATATACCTGCTTAAACTTCTCTGCTAAAGTCCTGAAGAACGCTTTCTCCAGTTTTCGCGATCTGTAGTAAGCCAGGCTTGTGATGTCGCCCGCCAGAATAAGTACATCACCCACGGCCTCAATCGGATTCTTCAGCAGATAAGCTGCATTCTCGGGGAATTCGAGATGAAGATCCGAAACATACTGAATGGTCATGGGGATAGAATAATACAGGCACTGACTCAACCGGCACGTAGTTTCCACGCCGGGTAAGTTCAGTGCCTACACGTTTTTTGCTGCCAGAACAACAGCCTTATTTATGACCGGCGAAGCTTGGCTTCAATGGTTTGCTGCGTATGTGGCACAGCCCGAAGCCGTTCTTTAGGAATTAATTTGCCGGAATCGATGCAGATGCCGTATGTTCCATTTTTGATCCGCACCATAGCTGACTCCAACTGGTTGGTGAACTTTTGCAGGCGAGCAGCTAACTGACTTAGGTTTTCGCGCTCACTGGTGTCGGCACCATCTTCCAGTAATTTCGAGTTGCCCGACGTATTGTCGGTGCCGCTGTCGTTCCGCTTGCTGAGGGCTTCCTTAATGTAGTTCAACTCACTACGGGTTGCCTCCAGTTTTTGCGAGATCAGCACCTGAAACTCTTTCAAATCTTCTTCCGAATAACGCTTTTTCTCTTCCTGAACCATTTGTTGGTTGTATTGATATGGCTGGTATTGCCCGGTGAATACCACAACAAAAATACAATGCTGTGCGCGTCTTTTCAACAAAACATACGACCACTCAAACTTTTTCAGAAAACTTACTCAGTTGATTTTTCGTAGAATAGCAAACCAATATTTTGAAAAATGCTCAATCGATGCTGAACTATTCGGCTAAACCATGTACACGGCGAACAATATACGTCACTAATCTATTACACGATTCTCAGATAAAATAGGCTTTTATCTTTAGGTCATACTTAATCGTTAAGTTTACGGCCGCAGCCAGCGCATAGAAACAAGAAGACAAAAGGCAAAAAGTTAAGAACCTTATGGCCAGAATTTTGCTTCTTAATATCTTGCTTCTCTGCGTACTAGCACAGAATCAGCACAGACTAAAAATAGACTAGTAATGGGATATATTGAACCAGCTCCAATTAAAGACAAGGAAAATCCGCTTCAATCCATGATGTCGCGTTTCGACGCAGCGGCCCGGCTGGTGGGCATCAGCGATGAGATGTACGACATCCTGAAGGTGCCGGCCCGGCAAGTGATTGTGGGCCTGCCCGTAACGATGGATAATGGAAGCATCCGGGTGTTTGAAGGCTACCGGGTTATTCACTCCAATATTCTGGGACCTTCGAAAGGCGGTATTCGCTTGGACCCGGCCGTACACCTCGACGAGGTACGTGCCCTGGCCGCCTGGATGACCTGGAAATGTGCCGTTGTCGATATTCCGTATGGTGGTGCCAAAGGCGGTATTGCCTGTAATCCCCGCGAGATGTCGCCCGGCGAAATTGAACGGCTGATCCGTGCGTATACCGTGCAGATGCTCGACGTATTTGGCCCCGATCGCGACATTCCGGCTCCCGATATGGGCACCGGACCGCGCGAAATGGCCTGGATCGTGGACGAATATTCGAAAGCGAAAGGGATGACCGTCAATGGTGTGGTAACGGGTAAGCCACTTGTTCTGGGTGGTTCGCTGGGGCGTACCGAAGCAACGGGTCGCGGCGTTACCGTAGCGGCACTCTCGGCGATGGATAAATTGCGAATGAACCCTTACCGGGCGTCGGCGGCTGTTCAGGGATTCGGTAACGTAGGTTCATTTGCTGCTGAACTGCTTCATGAGCGGGGCGTGACGGTCAACGCGGTAAGTGATATTTCGGGGGGGTATTACAACGACCGGGGTATCGATATTACGGCGGCACTGGCTTATCGAAATGCTAACAGGGGAACGCTGGACGGCTTTACGGGCGCCGAGAAAATCAGCAATGAAGAACTGCTGGCTCTAGCCGTCGACGTGCTGGTTCCTGCCGCTAAAGAGGATGTAATCACCGATGAAAACGCGCATACCATTCAGGCGCGAATGATTGTGGAAGGTGCTAACGGGCCAACGTCCGCGTCGGCCGATGAGATCATTAACAGCAAAGGCATCATGGTGGTGCCTGATATTCTGGCCAATGCCGGGGGGGTAACGGTATCGTATTTTGAGTGGGTGCAAAACCGGATCGGCTATAAATGGACGCTCGATCGCATCAACCGCCGCGCCGACCGCGTAATGAAAGATGCTTTCGACCGGGTGTTTGAGACTTCACAGAAATATAAAGTGCCCATGCGCCTGGCTGCTTATATGGTGGCCATCGAAAAAGTAGCCAGCACCTATACGTACCGGGGCGGGTACTAAGCAGTACAGTTACCACAAAAAAGCGTCGGCTTCCAGTTTGGGGGTCGACGCTTTTTTGTGGCTAGGTACGTTGCTTAAGCGCGAGTACCCCCCGCCCTGAAGGGGGCTCGTAGCTCCGCCGTAAGCAGGCTCCCCTTGTGGCGGGGGCTATGCCGAACTAGCTTTTCGTCAACTCCTCGACGATCCGTTCGGAGTCGAGGCGGATGCCGCGGAGAATGCCGGTTAGGGGCAGGGCAAAGCCGAGAAAGTAGAGGCCTTGCAGGGCAGGGTTTGTATCCCACAGGCCGCGCGGGTAGCCTTTTTCGTTCAGAATTCTCTGGCTCAAGTCAGGCGCAAGAATGTCGGAAAGGCCGGTACGGTAACCCGTCGCCAGCACAATGGCGTCGAATGGGTCTTCACGTCCATCGGTGAAGGTGACGCTGTCAGGATTCACCTGCTCAATACCGGGGCGCACCGCAATGGTGCCCGCCTTGATCTGATCGACTGTGCCGAGGTCGATGACTGGAATCTTGCCAAGTACCCGAATCTGGTATGAAGACGGGTAAGGTGGCGTAATCAGCCCGTACTGCGACAAATCGCCCACCGTCAGTTTCTGCGACATGCGAGCGGCGAAATCGTAGAACCAGTTTGGTAATTTACTCAGCTTAATGGCCGAAGGCTGAGCCGGTCGGCCAAAGGTATCGCGCTTGACGATGTTGACCGGGCCACGCACCGAAATGGTTGGAAAAGCCCCCTGCTCCTGCAAATCGAGGGCAAGTTCTGCACCTGTGTTACCCATACCGACAACCAGCACCCGTTGCCCCTTGAAGGTCGCCCCGGTCCTGTACTCGCGACTGTGTAACACTATGCCCCGGAAGCCACTGAGGCCAGGTACGTCGGGTTGGTACGGAACCCGGTTGTAGCCTGTGCAAACCACTAGGTTATCAGCCTCAAAGGTATGGGTCTTGGTTTTTGCCAGCCAGTGCCCAGCCGGGCTACGTTCAACCGTTCTGACGAACTGGTTGAATAACGGTTTTATGCTGAAATGAGCAATGTACTGTTCCAGGTACGTTACCAACTGGTCGCGCGAGACGTAGGTGGGGTAATCGGCGGGGTAGGGCAAATGCGGTAAAGCTGATTCTTCCTTAACCGTGTGTAGACAAAGCCGGTCGTAGTGCTTGCGCCAGGCAGCGCCTACGTCGTCGGTAGCTTCAAGCAACGTAAATGGTTGCCCTAGTTTAGCCAGCCTGCCCGCTACGGCCAGCCCCGCCGGACCGGCACCGATGATAAGCGTGTTCATAGGAGTTTAATATACAACGGATACTGTATAATGCGCACTGGGCGCTGCCGGTATCAGAAGATAAGTTACCAGCAGCGCCCAGTGCGCATTATACAGTATTTATTCAATTAATCCGTGTCCAGGTTTGCGTTTTGCCGATCAGCGAGATGCCCACGTAGCCGCGTACGTCGAGCGTATTCGGGTTCTTGAGCGTCATCTTGCAACTATACGTTTTGCCATCTTCCGGGTTATAAATCTTACCATCATCCCAGACGTTGTCGCCGTCGTAGCTGAAATTGGTCATGATGTTGAGGTTCATCATTGGCCGACTTTTCAGCTTATCGTCCGGGTTCCTGAAATCGAGCTTTGGTTTTCCCGTAGCCGGGTCGTTGGGCTCGATAAGCCAGATCAGTTTGCCAAAATATTTGTCACCCTGCTTATAAATCTGGATACGGCCTTTTTTGGTCCCGTTCAACCAGGTACCAACAACGGCGTCGGGGTTATCCGACGAGCGAAAAGCAGTGGCCAGGAAGGTGACGAGGAGTAGGGGAATGATGAAGCGTATGGCGTTCATACTTTGTGTTAAATAAGGTTAGAATATGATTTAAATTATGTGACAAAGATAGATGATTACCTAATCTGTTCTCCTTAGAATCATACTGTGGCGTTTCGTTTAACTTACCCGAATGAAACTCCTGATCCGCACGTACGTGAACGCCCCACTGCCCACCGTTTGGGCTGGTTTTGATCGATCTCTGTTTAATCGGTTGAGCCCGCCTTTTCCGCCCGTAAAGGTGCTTCGGTTCGATGGGTGCCTGACTGGCGATGTGGTGTCACTTGAACTAAACTTCATCCTGTTCAGGCAGGTATGGAACAGCGACATAATTGAGCAAAAAACTACCAACGACGAAATCTATTTCATTGATCAGGGAACGAAGCTTCCCTTCTTCCTGAAAGCCTGGCATCATAAACACCGCCTGATTCGACAAGGTGAAGGAACGATCATCGCCGATGAAATCACGTACCTAACACCCAACCGACTGCTCGATTACGTCATGTATCCGTTGATGTGGGCACAATTTGCCTATCGAAAGCCAATTTATCGGCGAGTTTTCAACCGATGAAAAAGAATTAGGAAAAAATGTGTATCAACTATGGGTGTTTTCTTAACTTGAAGGCTCATCCTCTAAAGCATAGACACTCTTAACCTTCATGGAACCAACGCCTTACTCACCCTCCGTCCCGTCAATGCTCGTTAAGGCAACTGCTGGACAGCGTTTCGTAGCTATTCTGATTGATGGGCTCATTTTCAGTGTTCCTCAATACATACTCGTTAATGTAATGGGCTTATACAGCCTGGGAACGCTTATTACATTACTATCGCTAGGGTATACATTTACCAAAGACACGGCTCCTTTCTTTGGTGGACAAAGTATTGGTAAGAAGACGATGGGTATCAAGGTCGTGCATGAAGCTGACGGCACGTCGATCTTAAACAATTGGGGAGCGGGCATTATCCGATATCTCTCACTTTTCATACCGCTTGTTGATCCTATTTTAGTCCTGATTGGTAAAGACCGGTTGGGCGACGGTTGGGCAAAAACAATGGTCGTGAAAGCATAAATCAACCTACAATTCCCAAAAACAGCCCCTGCCATATTTGGTGGGGGCTGTTTTTTTGCCTTTCCTGTATGAATTGAACCGTTCTGTGCAATGCCGTCTGTGGGTATGGTGGCGACGCGTATATTTGAGTTACCGTCGCAGCTAAGACTGTTCACTAACGGAAACGCATATGGCTATCCTGGAAACCCGCCACATCAGTAAACAATATGCCCAGCATCGGGCACTCGACGACGTCAGTCTGGTTATTCCGCAAGGCAGTATTTTTGGCTTACTTGGCCCGAATGGCGCCGGTAAAACGTCGCTCATCCGGATCATCAACCAGATTACCGGCCCCGACGCCGGGGAGGTCTTTTTTGAAGGAAAACCGCTCGGCCCGGAACATATCCGTCGCATCGGATACCTGCCCGAGGAGCGGGGCCTGTACAAAAAGATGAAGGTAGGCGAACAGTTGCTGTATCTGGCTCAGCTAAAAGGCCTTAGCGAAAAGCAGGCAATGGATAAGCTCAAAATCTGGTTCGAAAAATTCGAAATCAAGACCTGGTGGAGCAAGAACGTCGAAGACCTATCGAAAGGCATGCAGCAGAAAATTCAGTTTGTGGCGACGGTACTCCACCAGCCCGACCTGCTTATTCTGGATGAACCCTTCTCCGGCTTCGATCCCATCAACGCCAACCTCATCCGCGACGAGATTCTGGAGCTTCGGCAGAATGGAACGACCATCATTTTCTCGACCCACCGGATGGATACCGTAGAAGAACTATGTGACCACATCGCGCTGATTCACCGCTCTAAAAAAATCCTTGACGGGCCGAAGCTGGCGATCAAAGAGCAATTCAAAACGCATACCTACCGCGTTGAATACCAAGGCAACCTGAGCCAGTTGCCCGCCTCGTTCACCGTGGCTGACGCTGGCAAAAGCGAAGACGATTTTAGCCGGGCCGATATTAAAATTCCGCCCGATGCCGCTGTAAATGACCTCATTCGTCTTCTTATTGACCTCGTTCAGGTACGTAGCTTCGGCGAAAATATTCCCAGCATGAATGACATCTTTATCAAAGCCATCGGTACCGCCGCCCTATGAACACTATACTGATTATCATCAAACGCGAGTATCTGGTTCGGGTCCGGAAAAAGTCGTTTATCGTCATGACCATTCTGGCCCCGCTACTACTGGCGGCGTTTTACGGAGCCATTGGCTGGGCTGCCGTTGGCTCTATTTCGTTGAAGAAAGTGGCGATCATCGATCAGAGCGGACAGTTCGTGAATAAGCTGAAAGGCGATAACGAAACGGCCTTTGTTTACGTCAATGAGTCGCCTGAGCAGGCTAAAAAACAACTGGTTCAGAAGAGCTACGATGCCCTGGCGATCATTCCGAAAGATGTGATCGAGCAGCCGAAAACGGTACAGATTTTCTCGAACAAAAGCGTGAGCCTGACCCTGCAAAGCAATATTGAATCGGCTATTTCCAAAGAGATCGAAACGATTAAACTAAGCCGGGCTGGCATTACCCAGCAGGTGATCAAAGACGCGAAGGTAGACGTCGACGCCAAAACAATCAACCTCAGCGACGAAGGTGAGAAAAGCACGAATTCAATCATTACCACCGCGATTGGTGGTTTGTGCGGCTTCCTGATTTACCTGTCGGTGTTCATCTACGGAGCACAGGTAATGCGGGGCGTTCTGGAAGAAAAAACGAACCGGGTTATTGAAGTGATCATCTCGTCGGTAAAGCCGTTTCAGTTGATGATGGGTAAAATTGTGGGTGTAGGTCTGGTTGGCCTGACCCAGTTCATGCTTTGGATTCTATTAACGGCAGGCGTAGTGTCGGCTGGAACAGCCATTTTCGGGGCGAAGTACGCCAAAGATGCTGCCAAAGCACGATCCATGCAGATGAGTGCTATGCCTGGGCAACGCGACGTGCAGAAAAAGATGGAAGCCTCGAAAAACCCAATGGCTGAATTGTCGGCCGCGGCCAAAACCCTGAATATCCCCCTGATTGCTGGCTGCTTTCTGTTCTATTTTCTGGGTGGTTACCTGCTGTATAGCTCATTGTTCGGCGCAATTGGTGCGGCCGTTGACAGTGAAACGGAAACGCAGCAGTTTATGCTACCCATCACCATTCCAATTATCGCTTCTATCGCGTTGGCGCAGTTTATTATTCGTGACCCTGATGGTCCACTGGCCTTCTGGATGTCGATTGTGCCGCTAACATCACCAATCATTATGATGGTCCGAATTCCGTTTGGTGTGCCAGTCTGGGAAATTGCGCTCAGTATGATCTTACTGGTTGGTGGATTCATCGGGACCACCTGGCTGGCGGCCCGCATCTACCGCGTCGGCATTCTGATGTACGGCAAAAAACCGACGTATAAGGAATTGTCGAAGTGGATTTTTTATAAAGCGTAGGTTTTCAAAACGTTGATCTGTAGGGGTAGCCCATCGTGGCTACCCGCTCTCGGGCGCGATAGCGACCGCCTGTATAGCAAACACATCATGTCAACTGAAAAAATAGTTTCACTACAGGCGGTCGCTATCGCGCCCGAAAGCGGGTAGCCACGATGGGCTACCCCTACAGATCAACGTTACTTTTATGTGGCAGGAAACAGACAATAAGCTTGTTCGGCATTTTACCTTTGCCGACTTCATGGAGGCGTTTGCCTTTATGACCCGCGTGGCGCTGATCGCCGAAAAAATGGACCACCACCCATTCTGGACCAACGTCTACAACAAGGTGACCATCGAACTCACGACCCACGACGCGGGTAATACCGTGACCGAAAAAGACCGCAAGCTGGCGGCAGCGATAGATAAAATTTAGTCGTAAGTGCTAGGTGGTAAGTCTGGAAAGTGGTTTTTAGTGTTACTGGCGTAAGCGGAATAATCGTGCGTCAGCAACACTGAAAACCACTTTCCAGACTTACCACCTAGCACTTACGACTCCTTCCCATGAAACTCTACCTCGTTCCAACGCCCATTGGTAACCTTGATGATATTACGCTTCGGGCGGTGAAGGTGCTGCAAAGCGTTGATGGAATTCTGGCCGAAGACACCCGCACGTCGGGTTTTTTGCTGAAACACCTAGGTATCAGCAAGCCGTTGCACAGCTATCATATCTTTAACGAGCATGGTACGATTCAGAAAATCATTGGTCAGTTGAAGGCTGGTAAAACGCTGGCGCTGGTATCTGATGCCGGTACGCCGGCCGTATCGGACCCTGGCTTTATGCTGGTTCGAGCGTGCATCGAAGCCGATATTTCGGTGGAATGTCTGCCCGGCGCTACGGCCTTTGTTCCGGCGCTGGTAAACTCAGGGTTACCAACAGACCGCTTTACATTTGAAGGCTTTTTACCGCACAAGAAAGGCAAACAAACCCGCATGCAGGCCCTGGCTGATGAAACGCGCACAATGATTTTCTACGAATCGCCGCATCGCCTGCTGAAAACGCTGGAGCAACTGGCTGAAGTATTTGGCGCCGACCGTCCCGCCAGTGTGTCGCGGGAGTTGACCAAGCTGTTTGAAGAAACGGTGCGGGGTACGTTGGCCGAGGTTCAGGCGTATTTTGCGGCGAAACCCATCAAAGGCGAAATTGTGTTGTGCGTGGGGGGCAAAGCAGAGCCGATCGAACAAAAACGCAATAAGAAAGGCGATGACTATTACAAACAACGGGCAACCGACAACGATGAGGCAGACGAAACAGATGAAGATGACGAATAACCTGCTCAAGCTTAGGTACGTCCTGACAGCCTTGTTCATCGTCTATTGTTCATTGTTCAGTAGTGCTTCAGCTCAGCAATTGTCGCCAGCCGCGCACGTCAGCCTGATTACGTATGGACCTGGTCAGGAAGATATTTCGTCGGTGTTTGGTCATACCGAAATCCGTATCAATGACCCGATGACGGGGATCGACCGAAATTACAGCTACGGCGGATTCGACTATGCCGCCGATTACTTCGTTATCAAATTTCTGCGAGGTACGTTGCCGTACCATATTTCGTCGCATAATCTGTTTCAGGTAGCCTACTATTATCAGCAGTACAACCGGAGTATCCGCGAGCAGGTGCTGAACATGTCGGTCCCGCAAAAACAGCGGCTGTATCAGGCCCTGGAAACGAATCTGCTCCCGCAAAATCGCGAATACAGCTACCGGTTCTACTACGATAACTGCTCGACGCGCCCCCGCGACATGATCACGACGGCCATGGGCGATAGCCTGATCTGGTCACCGCAGGTGAAACAACTCACCAAGTCGTACCGCGACTGGATGAACGATTACCTGGGCGCCAAGCCCTGGGAACGGCTGGGTATGAACCTGGCCATTGGTCGTCCGGCCGACAAGGTAACGACCGGCTGGGAGGCCATGTATTTGCCTAACAACGTATTCGACCAGCTCACCAAAGCGCAGGTACGTGCTCCAAATGGACAACTGACGCCATTGGTCACCCAGACGCAAACGATTTTCGAGGGGCAGCAACTGTTCAAGAGCACACTGCCGATTGTAGTTTATCCCGATTTTGTATTTCTGGTGTTGCTGGTGCTTGTTGCGTTCCTGACGTGGCGGCATTGGAACGCGGGCGAGCGCGCCGGCCTCTGGCTCGACCGGCTGTTGTTTGGCTTTGCGGGCGTTTGGGGCTGGTTCCTGTTCCTGCTCTGGTTCGCTACCGACCACGGCGTTACGACCTGGAACCCCACCTTGCTCTGGCTGATGCCGTTGCACATTCCGGGCGTTTTCTGGGCCACTTCATCGAAGCGACATCCGTTTCAGACAAACACCTATTTCCGCATCACGGCTCTGCTGTTGATTGTCTCGTTCTTTTTCCTGAATGCCCCCGGTTTTGCCGATACGCTATTCGTAGGTACGTTGCTGGTGCGGGCGCTCTACCGCTCGTGGGTGAAAACCGAACGGGTGAACCTGCGTACCGACGTGATAAGGCAGAGTTAATTTTTTCTGACAGGATTCACATGATTTACGGGATTTTGAGGTAACGGTGAATCGCTCAATTCTTTGGGATCACAAAAGGTCGCTACCTCAAAATCCCGTAAATCATGTGAATCCTGTCAGAAAATAATCGTTATAAAATGACTTTTTCTCAAAATTTCCGCGCTAATCTCAACACTATTGCGCGTGAAGCAGGTACGTTCCTGTTGGCCGAACGCCAGAAGTTCAGCCTCGATGCTGTTGAATACAAAGGGCTGAACGATCTGGTCTCATACGTCGATAAAGAGTGTGAGAAGATGCTGGTGCCGAAACTGCACGCCCTGCTGCCCGAGGCGGGTTTCATCACCGAAGAAGGCACCACCGATCAGGCGGACAAGTCCGACGGAACGCCGCCCGGCTTGAACTGGATTATCGATCCGCTCGACGGTACGACTAATTTCATTCATGGCTTACCCATTTTCGCCGTGAGCATTGGTCTGGCGCAGGGTAACCGACCTATCGCGGGCGTTGTCTACGACCCAAACCGCGACGAATGTTTCTCGGCACTCGACGGGCAGGGCGCGTGGCTAAGCGTTGGTGGCGGCGAGGAACAGCCCATGCGCGTATCGGGGGCACAGAAGCTGGCTGATGGCCTGATTGCCACGGGTTTCCCCTATTACCGCTTCGAGCAGATGCAGCCGTATTTGCAGATTCTGGAGCAACTCATGCAACGTACCCACGGCCTGCGCCGGATGGGGTCAGCCGCCATCGATCTGGCTTATGTAGCGGCGGGACGGTTCGAAGCGTTTTTCGAGTATAACCTGAAATCGTGGGATATGGCAGCAGGCATGTGCCTCGTGCGCGAAGCCGGTGGCACCGTCACCGATTTTGAAGGGGGCGATACAACTCTATTCGGCGGTGATGTCGTAGCCGGTTGCGCTGTTCAGCCCGAATTGCTGGGCGTTATCGGCGAGTATTGGGGAAGATAATCTGGGTACGTTGTCAATGTAAAAACGGGTGCTTTACCTGAACCATGTGGTCCAGGTAAAGCACCCGTTTTTGGTGGATTGGTTGTATTTCGCGTATTGCTGACGCCTCTGAGCCGCAAGATGTTGCCGGTCCGCCGATGCGGGCTCTACACTGGTACAACGTTATTTTAGAATCGGCTCTAAGGCTTCGCGGTTGGCGTCTAGCCAGGCGTGGATGTCGGAGACGATTTCACGCATGCCTTTTTCGGGTTTCCAGCCGGTGAGGGCCGTTACCTTGGTGTTGTCGGTGATGTATAGGCGAATGTCGGCGGCGCGGTTTTCGGCTACTTCACGGATCGGGATGGTTTTGCCCGTTACTTCCTGACAAATTTTGGTCAACTCCTGCAACGAGGCACTGCTTTCGTTACCACCACCGGCGTTCAGAATTTCGCCGTTTACTACGTCGAGGTTATGGAGTTGGAAGTCGATGAGGCGGTAGAGGTCGTCGACGTGCAGCATGTCGCGGGTTTGTTTGCCCGTTCCGCCATAGCCGATGTAGGCGAGTTGCTGCTCGAAATAGTGCTTGGCAATCCAGAGCACCATCACGCCCTGATCGATCTTACCCATCTGCCACGGGCCAGTGATGACGCCGCACCGGTTAATTACGGTTTTCAGGCCGTAGAACTCGTTGTATTCCTGAATCAGCAGTTCCGACGCCAGTTTGGTGGTTCCGTAGAGTGAACGCGCGCCATCGAGGGGAAAATTCTCGGCAATGCCTTTGCTCGACACGCCCGGAATGGGTTGATCGTCGGTGAGTTCAAAGCGGGTGTCGCCTTCCTTGAAGTTCAGCGTTTCCAGTGCCTTGATGGGGTAAATCCGGCTGGTCGACAGGAAGATAAACGCGGCTTTGTGCTTCAGGGCGTAGTTGAGGCAGTTGACCGTTCCAAACAGGTTCGTATTGATCAGGTAATCCGGGGTACCGTCGAGGCCAGCCAGTACCGATGGCTCGGCCGAGGCTTCGATCACCGTGTCAACGGCAGGGAGCGCGTCGAAATCTTCTTTGCTCCGAATATCGCCGTGCACGAACTCGACACCCGCCTGCTTCAGCCGCGAAATATTCAGTTCCGACCCCCGACGTTTCAGGTTGTCGAGGCAATAGATGGTATAGTTCGGGTAGTTCTTTTTGAGGGCAATGGCCAGTGCAGAGCCAACGAACCCGGCCCCGCCGGTGATTAGAAGTTTCATGAGAATCGAATAAGTAGAGACGCAAGATGTTGCGTCTCAGCTTGCGTCAGCAATTTGGCCAGGCTGAGACGCAACATCTTGCGTCTCTACGATGGTATACGTTTGAGTGAAATGTTTTCGATTGGGCGGATGACGAGCGGTACTTTCTCAACTTTCACCGAACTGCTGTCGAGGCCGAACCAGCGATCTTCGGGCGTCGTGAAGGCTTTGATCGAGAAGTAAGCGTTCATGATGATGCGCTCGAACGTAGACAGGTCATTTTCGTACGACAGGAATTTTTCGAGCACCACAAACCGGAAATCGCCGATTACGTTTTGCCGGTTTAGCGACTCGTAGCGGCTCGTGATGTCCACTTCTTTATGCCGCACCATGTCTTCGATCACCTTCCGCAGAAACAGGTTGATTCGCTGCTCGACGCGGAAGCCCAGTTTAAACGTAATTTTATACGCATCGTCGGGCGCAATGGTATTTACTTTATATTCCATTGTATATGGATCGTCGGTGGTGTCGACGTGGACAAACCAGTAGATATCAGCGCGTTTGGGGCGTTTCTGAAAGATCGAATAAATCACTTTCGACTCGATTTCCGACTGCCGGGCGGCGTTGCTCATAAACACCAGGTGTGTGGCATATTTCGGAATGCTGATATCGCGGCTAAGCTCTTTCAGCGATTGTAGATAGTGGTCGATGCGGACGTATTCGGTCAGTCGCAGTTTGATCTGGAACGCCTGTAGCCAGATGTACATTACGCCCGCAATAGTGGCCCCAATCATCAGGGAAACGTACCCACCATGCGGGAACTTGATCAGGTTGGCGACCAGGAAGGAGCCTTCGATGGCCAGATAAACCGTCAGAAACAGGACCACGCCCCATGCCTGATACTTTTTGCTATACAGGTAGTAAGCCATCAACATGGTCGTCATCAGCATGGTCAGTGTAATGGCCAGACCGTAGGCTGCTTCCATGTTGCTCGATTCGCGGAAGTAGAGCACGATGCCCACGCAGCCCATCCAGAGCAGCAGGTTGATGCTGGGTACGTAGAGTTGTCCTTTCTGAGCCGATGGGTAACGAAGCCGTACTTTGGGCCAGAAGTTAAGGCGAATGGCTTCACTGATCAGCGTAAATGAGCCGCTGATGAGGGCCTGCGAGGCAATAACGGTGGCCGCCGTGGCAATGATGATGCCGATGGTCAGGAAACCGGCGGGCATTAACTGGTAGAAGGGAATGCGGTCGTGCAGGTTTTCACCGGCATGGTTGATGAGCCAGACACCCTGCCCAAAGTAGTTCAACAACAGGCATGATTTAACGAATACCCAACTTACCCGGATGTTTTTTCGTCCGCAGTGGCCCATATCCGAATACAGCGCTTCGGCCCCGGTAGTACACAGGAAGACCGACCCTAGCAACCAGAATCCACCCGGATATTCAACCAGCAACTCGTAGGCATAGTAGGGATTGAGGGAGGCAAAAATGGTTGGGTCATGCGCAATACTCATGATACCCAAAACGCCCAGCATGCCAAACCAGACCAGCATGACCGGGCCGAAAGCCGTACCAACAACGCTGGTGCCAAAGGCCTGAATCAGGAACAGTACCGTCAGAATACCCACCACAATGGTGACGATCTCGGTTTCGGTAATAGCCGGGTACAACTGCCGGATTCCTTCAACCGCCGATGTGACGGAGATGGGCGGCGTAATGATGCCGTCGGCCAGCAGGGCCGAACCGCCGATGATGGCAGGGAGCGTGAGCCAGCGCGCATGTCGCCGTACCAGGGCATACAGGGCGAAAATCCCTCCTTCGCCCCGGTTATCGGCCCGCAGGATCAGGATGACGTACTTAACGGTAGTTTGGAGGGTGAGCGTCCAGAATATACAGGAGAGGGCTCCCCGGACAACGTCGGCGTTAATAACACTAGTCGGGCCAACAATAGCGCGGAGTGTGTAGAGCGGCGACGTACCTATGTCGCCGTAAATGATACCGAATGCCACTAATAAACCGGCGGCGGTAACGGTATCCAAGTGTTTCTTATCTTCCATAGAAGCAGGTAGGCACCGGCAGTGGCTGCCAGCGGCTGAAGCGCGCGCAAAGATAACAGGCCAGTACACAGAATGTTCTCTCTGGCCTGTTGAAACATACACCAGGCCAATTTACGGGGCTACAAGTCATAGAAACGACTATTTTTACGTCGATTTAGCCCATTACTACCTTGACTTCTTCACCGCCAGCCCTGTCGTCGCGTATCAATATTGTTATTCCGCTCTTCAACGACTGGGAAGCACTGACGCTGCTGCTTCAGACTGTACGTCAAACAGTTGCCCCCAACTTATACGCGCGTTTCGCCTTTTTAATCGTTGACGACTGCTCGGCTACTGACCTGCCCCGTCGCCCGGAACTGGTTGGTCAATCACTGTCTATCCTCCGGTTATACCGGAATGTTGGCCATCAGAAAGCCATTGCCCTGGGGCTTGCCTATCTGGCCGATCAACCCGAACAATACCACACCGTGGTGATGGATGGCGACGGCGAAGACCTGCCCATTGATATTGGTAAGCTACTGGAAACGGCGGAGCAGCAGCCTGGTAAAATTGTGTTTGCTCACCGCTCAAAACGGCACGAAGGCCTGCTATTCCGAGTCTTCTACACCATCTACAAGAATATCTTCCGGTTGCTGACCGGCAAGGTGATTACCTTTGGCAATTTCAGCCTTATTCCGCCGCAGTTGCTTCGGAAACTGGCCCACGTGTCTGAAATCTGGAATAATTACCCCGGCGGAGTTATCCGGTCGCGGTTGCCCTACACGGCCATCCCGATAGAGCGGGGCAGTCGGCTGGCGGGGCAGTCGAAAATGAATTTTGTATCGCTGGTACTACATGGTCTGAGCGCCGTATCGGTGCTTATGGATACCACCGCCGTACGAATTGCCCTGTTTTGTGTGCTAACGGCTGGGGCTTCCTTTGTAGGTATTGCGGTGGTGGCCTACATGCGATTGTTCACCCAACTGGTTGTTCCGAGTTGGGCCAGCTACCTGGTTTTCTCTTTTTTTATCGTCATTCTTCAGGCTTTTCTTATCTCGTTATTATTGATTTTCATTGTGTTAAGCTACCGGACGCAACAGCACTTCTTACCCGCTAAACAATACCGGGATTTCATCGAACGGGTAGATGCCATCTATTCCGTCGATACGCCCGCGCCGGTACGCTGAGCAATAACTTTGTGCGTAGCCCAGACTAATCACGGTCAGTGATGCTCTTCGTTGTTCTGGAGCGCTTTTGCAACAGCATCGAGCCAGATTTGCCTCCCCTGGCAGTTCCAGTGTGCATCACCCACAGCGTAGGGGGCTTTCTTCATTCGACTATAGGGAGTGTACAGATCGACAACAGTAAGTTGAAGACGCGGATGCTGTTGAACACGTTCGATGAGGTGATTATACGCGCCTCTGTCAGGTTCCAGCAGCGTGATCTTGTTTGGAATTACCGATAGAATAACCTTATCGAACCCCGCTTTTCGGAAACGTGCCGCTATCGCGTTAAGCTGTGTCACCAGCCTCTCCACTTCAACGTCGGTAAGGGGCGAAAAAGGGTAGGTGAGCGGGAGCGTCGCATCGGTGTCGGAGCCTACGAATAGGTGTTGTTTGTTCTTTGAGAGGGCAACCGTGGGAGCAACTCTGTTAAAAAAACGCAGGTTTAAACTGGCTTTAAGTTCGCAGAACCACAAGAAAAAATCGTGGCTGAAGAGGACAATCTCCAGGCGCTCACTGATATTATACTGCATAAACAGCGCGGTCTTGATCTGGCTGGCAAAGCTGGTTAGCCAACTCGTCTGCGGCTGGCTGTCCTTAGTGATTCCTTGCGGCAAACTGGTCACAATAGGGTTGTTAAGCGGTACGGCCGCCCGTTCACGCAGATGCCTTTCAACAGTTTCCAGTAATAAGACGTTTTGGGCGGTTGTGTCAATCTGCATGGCCTGATTCAAATTATAATACCAGTGATACCAGGTCAGTTTGTGTATCGGTAAGTCAGATTGGTTGAGAAACTGTCCTTCAGTAAAGCTATCGCCGATCATGTACAGATTGAGTGCCTTACCTGTCGAATCTGTCTGTTTGATGGAATAGCCACAGGGGTTTTTAGGCTCCCGGAATTGGGGTAAGTTGGCCAGGCGGTACAAGTCGCCATACCGAAAAGGATCAACGATCACGTGTGATCTGTAGAGCCGTTGGTTGATTGGTTCAAAGCAACCGCCGAGCCAAAGAATACAGGCAATCAGTAGAAAACCGTACCGGACGAATCTCATTTGAATTAGTATATAAAATCCCCTGGAGGGAACTTAATAGCTTGTTTGACGAAATTAGTTTAGACAATAGTCAACAAAGGCACGATGTCACGCTTCTTTTTCGTGCAAAGTCTAGCCTTATCGATTAATAAAAGAGCAGTAAAACATGGTAATGATACGATAAGTTGTCCCCTAAAATTCGATTATTACCCGGAATATGTTGTTGGCACCAGGCGCGAAGAAGGGCAATTATGTAGAATAGGGTCTGTATAGTATATTGATTATAAGACACTTAATTACAGATTTTGTGTACTGGTCGCGTGTTTTTAAATTGGCTAGTTACAAGCCATGTAAAGGTCTAATTTTGCGTTGGATACTAATGCCCACAGATCATGCTCTTCAATTCGCTTCAGTTTCTTCTGTTTTTTATAGCCGTTACGCTGACGTATTACAGCCTGCCGAAAGGAAACGGGCGGTGGTCGTTGTTGCTGATTGCGTCCTGCTATTTCTACGCAGTTTTTCAGCCAACCTACATTTTTATCCTGTTCCTAACCATCGTGATCGATTACATCGCGGGCATCTGGCTGGAGAAAACGCCGATTGGCGGGCGTCGTAAATGGCTGCTTATCATTTCGTTGATCTCAAATGTCGGCATTCTGGCATTCTTCAAGTACCTGGGCTTTTTCACCGAAAACATTGCCTGGCTGTTCGATCACCTGCATATGCCGGGGGCAGCGGAAAAAGTAACGTACCTGGCCAACCGGGTATTTGTGAAGGTGATCGAGATATTCGGGCAAAGCGGCATTTCGTCGTTTAAAGACAACATGAGCATTCTGCCGGTTGGTCTGTCGTTCCATACGTTTCAGGCCATGAGCTACACCATCGAGGTGTACCGCGGCAACCAAAAAGCAGAGCGTCATTTCGGTATCTACGCGCTCTATGTCATGTTCTACCCACAACTTGTGGCGGGGCCTATTGAACGGCCGCAGAATGTGTTGCACCAGTTCCACGAGCATTTTGCCTATAACTTCGAAAACATCAAGGCGGGGCTAATGCGCATGGCGTTTGGCTTTTTCAAGAAAGTGGTCATTGCTGATCGGCTGGTGATGATGGCCGGGCCAGCCTTCACCGATCCTGAGTCGCATAATGGGCTGAGCCTGCTGGTGGCCACGTTTTTCTTTACTTTCCAGATCTACTGCGACTTCTCGGGCTACTCCGACATTGCTATTGGGGCGGCGCGGGTGATGGGCTTCGACCTGATGGAGAACTTCAAGGCACCTTACATGGCCTGGTCCATTACCGAGTTCTGGCGGCGATGGCACCTCTCTCTCTCCACCTGGTTTCGCGATTATCTCTACATTCCGCTGGGCGGCAACCGCAAAGGCGAGTTCCGGCGAAACTTGAACCAGATGATCGTTTTCCTGGCTTCCGGCCTATGGCACGGGGCCAACTGGACTTATGTGATCTGGGGTGGTTTGCACGGCGTGTATCAGGTAGCAGCCGGGTTGCGCGACAAGCACCTGGGAAAAGGAAAATATGAGCCCTCAGGCAATGTATCCGTACAACGGGCGGGTTTTACTGCGGGCCGGATATGGCGCGTCGGCAATGTGCTGATCACGTTTGTATTGGTGATGCTGACCTGGGTCTTCTTCCGGGCTACCAGTGTAGGGTCGGCGTTCCTGATCCTGAAAAAGATAGGTACGTTGTCGTTGTTTGACCCGATTCAGACGCCGATGAACGCCACCGAAATGTGGTTTAGTCTGGCTCTGATTGGCCTGCTGCTGGTCAAAGAATCAACGTACCTGACTATTCCAACGCGCAGCACGCCCCGCTTCTTTGTGCTGCTTGGCCTCATCTGCGCCCTGACCTACCTGTTTGGCGTCTTCACGTCCAACCAGTTCATCTACTTCCAGTTTTAGCAAAGTCGCACACGGCTGGTGCCGTGTGGGCAGCTAAATGTGTATACCAGTGCCGTAAGTTAACCAACTTATTCAGCCTGCCTACACGGCTGGTGCCGTGCGCGACTAAGGCTGGTTAGCGGATGTGTAATTGCGATCAATACAATTTATTTATCCGTTGATTGTAGTAAAAAGCAGATAACTAGTCAAAATACAGTCGCAATGCTCTATAATACAATTATTCAAATACTATTTTTCCTGTAAAAAGTAGTAATAGCAGGAGAGAGCAGGTGGGTTAGATTCTATCTGTCGACTTAATTTGGGATTAAATCCAGTAATTATTGCAAGTCCACTGGTACGCCGTGCCGGTCTGCGGAAGACCAACAGGCAGGTACAAGTGGGCGTCAGCGGATCGGCTGGTAGCAAGGTTTCCCAAAAGTTTGACAGCAGAATATGACGTACAGACCTCTACTTTTCTTCTTTATAGTGATCCTGGGAGTAGCCGCTGTAAGCAGTTGTTCGAAGAAGCAATTCGATGACGTGTATGCCCGACCCGAAACGCTGGCTCCGCCCATCTATCAGCAACTGCAAAGCAAAGGCCGGTTCACCAATCTGCTGGCACTGATCGATAAAAGCGGGTATCAGAAAACGCTGAGCAGTGCTGGCTACTGGACGCTCTTTGCGCCCAACGACGATGCATTCAAGGCGTATTACCAGAAGAACAGCCTCAGCCTTGCCCAGATTGATTCGGCCAAAGCGCGGGAGATTGTGCAGTATATGCTGGTCTACAACGCATTCGCCAAAGATCGGCTCGACGATTATCAGGGGCCAACGGGTTGGGTGCCGACTAAAGCGTTCCGCCGGAGAACGGCACAGTACACCGGTTTCTACACGGACGAAACAGTGACAGGCTCATCGGTAAAAGCCGTGGCCGCTAACCGGAATGGCAATTTCTACGTCAGCGCCGATAACAACAACAAGCACATTACGTACTTCACCGACGACTACTTCGGGCAGCGCGGTTTATCGGCCTACGATTACAACTACTTTTTTCCCGATGTAACGTATTCGGGCTTCAACGTGCTGAACTCGAAGGTGTTGGAGAAAGATATCTTCTCTGAAAACGGGATGATCCACGAAGTAGATAACGTGTTTACCGCCCAGCCATCACTCGATCAGTACCTGCGGACAAAGCCGGAATACAGTGAGTTTCGGAAACTGTATGAGAAGTACATGGTAAGCTTCGTGCCCAATACCGATGCTACGACGCGCTACCAGATTTTGACCGGAAAGAGCGATCAGGTATTCGTGAAGACGTACTCGAACCTGCTCACGTTTGCGCCCAACAACGAGAACTACTTCAAGCTCAGCGACAACGACGCACAGCAGGAGTGCTGGAGTATGTTTGTGCCTACTAACGACGTACTTCAACCTTACATCAAGAACGTCATTCTGGAAAACTACACGTCGCTTGATGTGTTGCCTCCCCAGATTATTGCCGATTTGCTGAATGCGCACATGTGGTCGTCGGCGGTATGGCCCAGCAAGTTTAAAGACACGTACAACTCGTTTTCCGAAGAAGCCCGGTTTGACCCGGCGGCCAACGTGATTGACAAGAAAGTGCTGAGCAACGGCTTGTTCTACGGAACCAATAAAGTGCAGGCTGCCAACGTGTTTTCGACGGTATACGCCCGGGCCTATCTCGATCCGAAATACTCGATCATGACCCGCCTGCTGAATGCAGATCTACGGCCGGTATTACTCAATCCCAAGCTGAAATACACGGTGTTCATGCTGAGCGATGACGCCCTGCGGGCAGCCGGGTATGATTACGACGGCTCTAAAAATGAGTGGTATTACACCGCGCCGGGTACAACGGTGCGTACGGTGGGCGAGGCCAATAGAAACCGGTTGCTGCGCATCGTGGCCACCAGCGTTGTGGCTACGCAGGCCGATGAACTGAACAACCTGTCGGGATCGGGCATCATCGACTCATTCAACGGAGAGTTCATTAAATACGAGAACAACCAGGTTTACTCGTCGGGTACGGTAGCCAAACCCTTGAAAATCATTGGTTCCAAGTCGTCGGTAAACGGGAAGGTTTACTACACCGATGGCATTCTGAACTTCACGGAGCGGAACATCGGTCAGGACATCGAGGCCCTGGGAACAGCCACCACCTCGCCGTATAACTTCTTCTGGCAGTACCTGAAAAACTCGCCTGCCTACAACGCTACCACCGGCGAGATTGTGGGCACCAGCGCAGGTACGTTCTACACCGTGCTGGCACCCGACAACGCGGCCATTCAGGCGGCGGTCGATGCCGGATTGCTGCCCGGAACCGGCACCGGTGCCAAAAAGACGCCCCTGTTTGTCCCCACGCTGCCCGCCGACGTCGATAAGGTGACCAACTTTATCTATTACCACATCTTCAACAAAAAGACCATCGTTCCCAACGGCAAAGAGTCGGGCAATGCCGAAACGCTGCTGAAAAACAACGTGGGCGATGCGGTATTCGTAACGGTACTCAACACGCCGGGTGCCATGCAATTGATCGACAACGTGGGGCGGAAAGCCAACGTTAGGGTGCCTCAGAGCAACGTTCTCTCGAACCGGACGGTGATTCATCTGATCGACAACTACTTAAGGGCGCAGTAAGCAGCTACTTCCGGGCAACCGGCTTCCATACTCTTGCACAGTCTATTTCTTTAAACGGATGAACGTATTTCTACGACTACTCTTTCTGACAGGTTTGCTACTCTGTGGCTTATACGCCCAGGCGCAAACGCCGGCTACTGTTTATTCAGTGCGCGGTAAGGTCAAAGACGCAAAAGATAGCACAGGCCTTGTTGGCGTGACGGTGGCCGAACTCGACAAAGACAACCGGATTATCAAGGGTGTTACCACCGACATTGATGGCAACTACGTCATCAGGATGTCGAACGAGAACAACATTCTGGCTTTTTCCAGCATCGGTTACAAGAACGTTCGCATACCCGCTCGCGGCCGAAAAACGATCAGCACGTTCATGGAATCGTCGGCCAACGAGATGAACGAAGTCGTGGTTCGGGCTGCCCAAACGGATAACGGACTGCTCTCTGTCTCGGAACGCAACTCAACACTGGCCGTAGCCAAGATCGATGCCAAAGCACTCGAAGAAATGCAGGGCACCTCGATCGACCAGATGATGCAGGGCCGACTGTCGGGGGTCGATATTGCTGCCAACTCAGGTGACCCCGGCGCGGGCATGCAAATTCGGATTCGGGGTACGTCGTCGATCAACTCGTCGGTCGATCCGCTGATTGTGGTGGATGGCATGCCCTACGAAACGCAGATTCCGTCTGATTTTAACTTCGGGGCCGCCGATGAACTGGGTTACGCGCAACTGCTGAACATCCCGCCATCAGACATCAAAACGATCAGCATTCTGAAAGATGCAGCCGCAACGGCCCTGTGGGGTTCGCGGGCAGCCAGCGGTGTGGTTGTGATCAATACGAAGCGTGGAGCCGTTGGCAAACCGGTCATTACATACACCTTTAAAGGGTCGGTTTCGCAGCAGCCCAACGCCATTCCGATGCTCTCGGGCGACCAGTATTCGTCGCTCATTCCGGAAGAATACATGAACCGGAGTGGCTTGCCCCTGAACACGCAGCAGGTGAAAGAGTTTCAGTACGACCCGAATGATCCATACTGGTTCAATAACTACAGCAACAACACGAACTGGATCGACCGAATTACGCAGATCGGTAACTCGTACGACCACAACCTGGCGATCAGCGGCGGCGGCGAAAAAGCGCGTTATTATGCGTCGCTGGGCTATTTCTCGCAACGTGGTACGACCATCGGCACCGGCCTCGACCGGATCAACACCCGGATCAACCTCGATTATAACGTATCGAACCGGATTCGTTTCCGAACTGACCTAGCCTTTACGCACTCGAGCAATGATCGGAACTACGTGAACTCAAACGCCACGCAGGATCTATTGCGGAGTATCGCGTATACAAAAATGCCCAACATGAGCGTAAACGAGTACAACGAGTTCGGCGTGCTGACGCCAAACTACTTCTCGCCGCTCAACAACATTCAGGGGCAGTATCCGGCCACGTATAACCCGGTAGCGATGGCCAACAGCGCCAAGAATACGATCACCACCGACCGGATCATTCCTCACTTCCAGTTACAGTACGACCTGAAGCCGAACGTCTGGATGCTGGCCGTCGACGTTCAATTCGATATCAATAACACGAAAAGCCAGTCGTTCCTGCCTCAGATAGCAACCGGCCAGCGGTATACCAGTACATCGGTGAACCAGGCCTATGATGGCGACGCCGATGTATTTGGCGTCATCACCAAATCGTCGCTGCTGTACACGCCACAGTTTACCAATACTGATCACCAGTTTTCGAGCCTGTGGGTGCTGAATACATCTGATAACAAGAGCGTTACCCAACAGGCGTCGATTCCTAATACCCCCTCTGATCTCTTGCAGGATGTGACCAATTCGGGCCGGCAGACGGCGTCGACTATCGCGTCGTCGGTGTTTGAGACGCGTACGGTGGGTCTTCTCTGGAACGTTCATTACGGATACAAAGGCAAATACAATGTCGACGTGGGTGTGCGCGGTGACGGAAACTCACGGTTCGGTCCGGCGTACCGTTACGGTGTGTTCCCGTCGATTTCGGGTAAGTGGAACATTTCGGATGAGCCGTTCATGCAGCGGTTCAACAAATACCTCGATTTTCTGGGTCTGCGGGCCAGTTACGGACAAACGGGTAATGCGCCCCGCTACGACTACACCTTCTTTGGCACCTACACCACGCTGCCCTGGTCGTATCTGGGATCGCCCGCCATTGTGCCCGCCACGATGGAATTGCAGAACCTGCGCTGGGAAACGCTCATCGGTCAGAACTTCGGCCTTAACCTGATCATGTTCAAACGGCGCATAACGCTGGATGCCGAACTGTATAAAAATCGGACAAACAATTTGTTTTTCAGGGGCTTACAAATTCCGTCGTACACTGGTTTCAACAACGTCGACATGAACGTAGGTACGTTGGATAACCAGGGCTGGGAGTTGAACCTGGGTATTACACCCTACAAAACGAAGAACATCACCATTGATCTGAACATGAACATTGCGCGGAACATCAACATCATCCGCGAAATTTCGGACCTGTATCCACGTGAGTCGGGTAACATCACGGCCAACGGTCAGTACAAATCATACATTCAGGAAAATAACCCCTTCGGATCGTTCTACGGCTTCCGCTACAAGGGTGTTTATAAGGATGAAGCCGCCACGGTAGCCCGTGGCCGCAACGGCGAACCCATCATTACCCCGGATGGGCAGGGTGTGAAAATGCGGTTCAACTACCCCGCCACCGATTATATTTTCCAGCCGGGCGATGCCATTTACGAAGACATCAACCATGACGGGAATATCAACTACCAGGACATTGTGTACCTCGGCAACAGCAACCCGGCCTTTACGGGTGGCTTTGGCGGCAGCATCGGTTGGCGCGACCGGCTAAAGCTTACGGCGTTCTTCAACTTCCGCTCAGACTACGATATCGTAAACGGCACCCGCATGTCAACTACGGCCATGTATTCGTATGACAATCAGAGCACTGAGGTATTGTCGAGGTGGCGGCAACCGGGCGACGTTACCAACGTACCCAGAGCCTTGTATGGGGCGGGCTATAACTGGCTTGGGTCGAGTAGGTACGTTGAAGATGCCTCATTCCTGCGCTTCAGAACGGTAACGCTGCGCTACACATTCGCCAAACAGGTGCTTGATAAACTCCGGTTGAAAGCCCTGAGCGGTTACCTCACCGTCGAGAACCTCTACACCTGGAGTAACTACAAAGGACAAAACCCGGAAGTGAGTCTGCGTGGTAACGACCCGTTCCGTATCGCGATCGACTACTCGATGACACCACCCGCCAAAACGGTTACCCTGGGGCTTACCGCTTCGTTTTAAGAGTTGCCCCCACCCTCCTGGAATGCCAGACAACCATCAGGGAGGGGTAAGGGTGGGGTCAACTAATAAATGACAAACGATTTCAGTCATGATAAAGAAAGTACTCTATAGTTTATCGGCCCTGCTGCTGCTGCTGTTACCAACTTCGTGTAATACGTACCTGGACCTGCAACCACAGGACGGCATTACGAAGGATGAGTTCTGGCGCACTAAAGAGCAGGTGCAGGCTGCCGTCATGGGTTGCTATGCCGGTATGCTCAACGGCTTGCCCGAAACGATGTTTCTCTGGGGTGAACTACGGGCCGACATGATTTCGTCGACGTTTGTGACTCGCCCGGAAGAAACCGACATGATCAACGTGAACCTGCTGCCGAGCAATAGCATTGCCAACTGGCGCAGCATTTATCAGGTTATCAACTATTGCAACACCGTTATTGAATTTGCGCCGACGGTTACGGAAAGCGATAAAACCTTTACCCAGGACGCGTTGAACATCAGCCTGGCCGAGGCGAAGACCATCCGGGCACTGCTGTATTTTTATCTGGCCCGCACCTTTGGTGATGTACCGCTGAAACTCAACGCTACCATTTCTGATAATCAGATAACGCCCATTCCGAAGAACACGCAGGCCGAAGTACTGGCGCAGATTGTCAAAGACCTGAAAGAAGCCGAACCAGCCGCCCCGCTCACCTACGGTGATGTGGCGTCGAATAAAGGGCGTATCACCCGGTATGCGGTGAATGCCTTACAGGCCGATGTGGCCCTCTGGATGGAGAAGTACGACGACGCGCTGGTGGCCTGCAACAAGATTACGAGCAGCGCCAAATTTGGCCTCATTCAGGGCAATGCCTTTCATAATCAGGTGTTTGTGCAGGGAAATTCGAACGAAGGCATTTTCGAACTACAGTATGATCGGCAGCGCATCAACGGGTTCTACGGCATGTTTGTGGCCCCCCGCCGGTTTATTGCCAGCTCCTACGTGATCGACGAGATCTACACTCAGGACTTCTTCGACGATACCAAAAAAGACCTGCGTGGCGACGAATCGGCGGTGCGGGCTACCGACGGAACCATCTGGAAATATGTCAGTCTGAACGGAACTACCCTGCGCGTGATCAGCGAATCGTATGCGCACTGGATCGTGTATCGCTACGCCGATGTGCTGTTGATGAAGGCCGAGGCCCTAACCATGCTGAAGCGCGGACCCGAAGCACTGACCATCATTAAAACCATTCGCGACCGGGCACAGGCGCTGGACGGTACCTTGAAAACGCCTGACCCCGCCGATACCGAAGCGGTGATGGATTATATTCTGGAAGAACGCGCCCGTGAACTGGCTTTTGAAGGCAAACGCTGGTACGACGTGCTGCGCCATGCCAAACGCGGTAACTACAAGCGCCTGGATATCCTGCTCGACATGGTGGCCCGAAGCGTTCCGCCCGATCGGCAGCAGTCGGCTATTGCCAAGTACAAGGACTACAACAGCCATTACCTGCCCATCTACCAATACGAGCTACAAACGAACAAGCTGCTGGTACAGAACCCATTCTATAAGTAAGCCTGCTGGTTGTTGATAGTACACAACGCTTCTGATTCAAGAGAGCCATGAAAAAGTTTACTAATTCCCTACTGCTCACCTTCGTTATCCTGCTGCCGCTGGTGTACCTGATCGGTTGCCGCGAGCAGGATTTCGTGCAGACCACGACGAGCGACGTGAACATGTTCAGCTACCTGAAAACCCGTCCCGATAGTTTCTCCGAGTTCACCGCTATTCTGGATAAAGCGGGCTACGAAGGCTTCCTGGATGCCTA
Organism: uncultured Fibrella sp.; assembly: GCF_964250085.1. Classification (NCBI taxonomy): domain Bacteria; kingdom Pseudomonadati; phylum Bacteroidota; class Cytophagia; order Cytophagales; family Spirosomataceae; genus Fibrella; species uncultured Fibrella sp. Next base: position 877,042 of record NZ_CAXUEC010000001.1, read on the forward strand.
CGGTGCCTACACCATGTTTGTGCCGACCAACGCGGGCGTGCAGACGTACCTGAAATCGATAGACAAAACGGCGGCTTCGCTCTCGAAAGAAGAGGCGCAGAACATTGCCAAAATCCACATCATCCGGGATACGCTGACAACCAAGTCGTTCAAAGACGGTAAGCTGCCGCTGGTAACCATGTACGGGCAGTACCTGCTGGGTGGCGTTTCCTTTGCCAACGGTACATCGAGCTACAGCCTGAACCGGCAGGCGCTGGTGCTGGAAACCAATATCACCACCAGCAACGGCATTGTGCACGTGATCGATAACGTGCTGAAACCCGCCACAATGACCCTGGCGGCGACGCTGGAGAAGAACCCAGCCTATTCGATTTTTACCGAAGCGATCAAACAAACCGGCTATTACGACTCGCTGAATGTTGTATTGACCGATCCCGATCGCCGATGGACAACCGTACTGGCTGAGTCGAATACGGCACTTGGTAAAGCCGGTTTTACCAGTTTCGATGCCTTGAAAAAACGGTATTCAAAAACGGGAAATCCGCGCCTCAAAACCGACAGCCTGAACCTGTACGTGGCCTACCACATGCTGCCGGGCGCGAAATACCTGGCCGATATTATTACGGCTCAGTCGCACACGACCAAGGTGCCGCTGGAAGTAGTAACCTCGAAACTGGATGGGCAGACGGTACTCATCAACGATGACGATTTCAACGGCGTGCATGAGCAGGGTGTGGAGCTGGAGCGGCCCATCAGTGATATCGCGGCGACCAACGGCGTGATTCACAGTTCAACGGGGCATTTCGTGTCGAAAGTGCGCAAGCCAACGCCCGTATACTGGGACGTTGCCGACTTCCCGGAGATTCGTAAACTGCCCGCTTATTTTGGTAAGAAAAGTTACGACTTCATTTACGGCTCGGTCAAAGACATCAACTGGGAGCGGTCGAACTTCAACCTGTCCTACTCCTACAACACGGCATCTAATTTTGCCTGTTTCAAAAATGACTACCTCATGATTCCGCTGGGTGCGCCAAACCGGAGTATCTGGGTGGATCTGAAAACGCCGATGCTGGTAAAAGGCCGCTATAAAGTGTGGGTCTGCTACCGTTTCCAGAAGCAAAGCGGTGGCTCGATCAACATCTGCCAGGGAAGCGTTGATGGCGAGACATTACCACGGCCAATGGCCTTTACCGACACAGCGCCAGCCGGTTCGGAAGGGGAACTGGAAGCCCTGGGCTGGAAACTCTACAGCGACCCCGGCACCGACCGTAACCTGGCGGGCCGTCTGCTGGGTATCATCGACATCAAAACTACCGACCGCCACACCTTCCGCCTCACCTGTATTTCGGGCACGCAGAATAATAATAACCTCGATATGGTGCATTTTATTCCGATCGATATGCCTCAGACGAGACCGCGCTTTAACCGGAATGGCACGCTGGTACCGTAATCAGTCCGGCTTCATTCATTATTTCTTTCTGCAATGAAAAAACAGTATTCATTCCTGCTGATTGTCCTGCTGGGCGTCTGTATCGTGGCTTGCCAGAAATGGGACGACCGGATCACCGTTTCCAACGAAGCGTTGACCCGTACCCTGTTCAGCGAAATCAAGGCGCAGCCCGACCTGAGCAAGTTCAGCGAACTGCTGGTCAAGAGTGGCTACGACAAGCTGCTCAGCTCATCGAAAACGTACACGGTCTGGGCACCGACCAACAAAGCGCTGGAAAGCCTGGATGCCGCAACCGTCAGCGATACCACAGCCCTGAAGCTGTTTGTGGGTAACCATATTGCCCTGCAAACGTACCCAGCGCCAACCGGCACAGAGGTGCGCATTCGGATGCTCAACGACAAATACCTCGGGTTCGCAACGGGCCGGATTGGCAATGCAACGATCGTTGGCTCGAACAAATACGTGGCCAACGGCGTGTTGTACATGCTCGATAAACCATCGGTGGTGGTGCCAAACCTGATGAGCTTTATTACCACGTCAAAGGACACATATGTGCAGAACAAGGTGCTCGGTTCACTGTCGTATCTGGTGCTCAACCCGGACAAAGCTATTGTCGATAGCATCAGCTCAACCACGGGCCGACCGGTGTACCGGCCGGGAACGGGCATTGAACAGAAGAATAAATTCACCGATCTGGTCTATAACCTGGCCGACGAGTCGAAGCAGTACACATATATTCTGCTGACCAACGATGCGTTTGCGTCGGAGGTAACTAAGCTGTCGCCGTATTTCAAGACCAGTACTGCCGACAGTACGTATAACCTGGCCAGTTATCAGGTGTTGAAAGACATGGCGGTTGAAGGGCTATACACGGCGGATAAACTACCCGCCGTGCTGAAATCGAAATTCGGCGTAGATGTGCCACTCGACAAAACGGCATTGGTGCAGACCGTTAACCTGAGCAATGGCATTGCCTACGTATTCAGCAAATCCAGCGTGACGTTACAAAGCCGGTTACAACCCATTGTGGTGCAGGGTGAGAACTATCAATCTCAGCTTCAGAATGTTACCTCTACGGCCATCGCCATTCGGGAAAAACTGAATCCGGTGACGGGGCAAACCTTCCGCGATCTGTCGATCATCGCCCACGGGGTGAGCAACTTCTGGGTACGTTATCGAGTGCCCGAAGTACCGAATATGAAGTACAAGGTCTATTGGGTAGCCCTCAACGACCAGACCCGTAACTACCGGACCAACACGTTGCCGATCGTGGTCAATCAGCGGCTGGTAATGGGGAGCCTCACGTCGACTACGTTTGCCAACACGGCTGTTGCCAACGATACCTATACCGAAGTGCTGCTGGGCGAATACACCACTACATCCTTTGGTACGCTCGACATGTACCTGATGGCTAACGGAACCAATAGTATGGCCCTGGATTACATCAAGCTGGTGCCTTCATTTTAAGAAATGTCATTATGCTTCGCGTCATTCACTGTCATCACGCTACGCTGTCATCGATAGTCACTACTAATTATTCTTCGTGAAAGAACAAATGACTATTAAATGACGCCGCAGGCTAATGACTACCTAATGACAGCGCAGCGTAATGACAACAAATGACCATTAAATGACGCCTTTCCATAAACCGTCGATGCAACATTTTATACAATCAACTCAGGCAATTCACCGCGCGGGCCTCTTGCTGGTCGTATGCGGACTGATGCTGCTCCCGCTGGTGAGCAATGGGCAGGACGGTGCCGAATACGTAACCGTTGTGGCTGCCAAAGCCCCGCCTAAATTCAAAGGCGAAATAAAAGGAGTCGTGATTGACGCGGCCACCAAAAAACCGCTGACGGGTGCCCGGGTCTTTTACAAAACCCTGACAACGTCGATCACTGGTGATGATGGTCGGTTTACGCTGGCTGTGCCGAGCAGCAATGTGTCGGTAGGCGTTGAAATTCCCGGTTACCAAAGCCGTGAAATTCCCATCGATGGTCGCAAGAGTCTGAATATAGCCCTGAATGAAGGGGAGCGTCCGTCGCTGTTCAATCCGCTGGTGCTGGCAAACCACGCCATGCCCGCCAACCGGCTCACCAACGCCGCCGCCACCGCCGACATGGCCGACCTCTGGACGCGGTACAATGAAACGCCGGATTCGTATTTGCAGGGAAAAATCGCCGGTCTGAACAGCATCCGCAGTTCGGGAACGGCCAACGCACGCGCCAATCTGCTCCTGCGCGGCTACACCTCCCTGCTGGCGACCAACCAGCCGCTCATCATCGTCGACAACTTGATCTACGACAATGGCTCATACGGCAGTTCACTGGCCAACAACTATGCCGAGAATCCGCTGGCCAACATCGACGTTCGCGATATCAGCAACATCACCGTGCTGAAAGATGCGGCTGTAACGGCGCAGTATGGCACCAAAGCCGCCAACGGCGTGATCGTGATCACGACGGCGCGGGCCAAAGACCTGGGCACCCGAATCGACCTGTCGATCAATGGTGGCGTGAATCTGGCGCCCGCCTCGCTGCCCGTGTTGAATGCCACCGATTACCGGACGTACCTGGCCGATGTGTTAAGCTCGGGCGGAGCCACTACGGAGCAACTTCAGGCCCTGCCTTACTTCAACGATGCGCTCAACTCAGGTACGTATTACCAGTACCACAACAGCACCGACTGGCAGAAGAAACTTTTTACCAACAGCCTGGCCAACAACGTTTATCTGAAAGTGACCGGGGGCGACAACATTGCCAAATATGCCCTGTCGATGAATTACCTGACCAACAACACGGCACTGGCGCAGTCGAATCTGGGCAAATACAGTACGCGGTTCAACGCCGACCTGAACCTGAGCAATCGGTTGAAGGGGGTTGCCAACATGAGCTTTTCCTACAACGAAGCCAACATGAAAGACCTGGGCTATGCGCCAAAAACAAACCCGATCTTTCTATCGCTGGTCAAGGCGCCGTTCTTGAGTAACTACGAAATCTCGTCGACCGGCATTGCTTCGCCCGATTATGCCGATGAAGACATCTTTAGAGTGGGTAACCCTACGGTGGTCAGCAACCTGATGCAGGCCAGCAACCGGGCATACCGGTTTGTGGGCGACCTGGGCCTACAGTACAACGTGTTGCCCGGCGTAGAACTAGGCGCAAGTGTTGGCGTTATTTTCGACAAGATCAAAGAGAATCGGTTTGTGCCACGCCGGGGTGTCCTCAGCGATACACTGAGTAATGCCATCGCCCAGAACCAACTGGGTTCGCAGACAAAACGCCTTTTTAATTTCAACACCGAAGTATACGCTGCTTACAAGAAAACGATCAACTACTGGCATGAGTTTTCGGCCCGTGCCGGGGTGCGCTACCTGAACAGCAAAACTGAGCAGGACCGGATTTCGGGCTATAACTCGGCCACCGATGAACTGATCAGCGCGGGTAATGGCATTGCCTTACTCAACAACCTTGGGGGCGGGCTGGGCGAGTACAACTGGCTGAACACGTACCTGAACCTCAACTACGCCTATGCCGACAAATACTTTGTGTCGTTCAGCGGGGCAATGGACGGTTCGTCGCGGTTCGGTAAGCAAGTGTCTACCGAATCGGTGGGTATTGGTGGCCTTCGCTACGCGCTGATGCCTGCCGTGTCGGCAGCGTGGCAGATTTCGTCGGAGAAATTCATGGCTGGTTCGCCGTTCGATCTGCTGAAATTACGCGCCTCGTATGGTCGCGTGGGCAACGACGACATCGGCAACTACGGTGCTCGCCAGTATTATGTGGGCCAGAACCTGCTCGGTATTCAGGGTTTGATTCGCAGCAACATCGCCAATCCGGGCCTGAAATGGGAAACCGTGACCAAAGCTAATCTGGGCCTCGACATGTCGTTCCTCAACGACCGGGTGAGCGTGAGCCTCGATGTGTTCAGCAACAAAACCACCGATATGCTGACTGTGGAGACGACACCAACGGTAGCGGGCATCTCCACCATGCTGCGCAACGGCGGGGGCATGACAACCAACGGAGTTGAAGCCAGTGTAAATGTGAAAGTGCTGAATACGCCTGCCCTTAGGTGGGACCTGGGCGTGACCATCAGCCGCGCCGCATCGACCATCGACCAGCTTCCCGACGGCAATCTGATCAACACATTTGGCGCGGCAACGTACCTGACCAGCGTAGGACAAGCGCCAAACGCCTTCTACGGCTACGTGGCTCAGGGGGTGTTTGCCACCGATGCACAGGCGACTGCTGCCGGTTTACAGACCCGGCAAAAAGACGGTTCGTTGCGCCCATTCCGTGGGGGCGACGTGCAATTTGCCGACCTGGACAACAACAAGATCATCGATGAGCGCGACCGGCAGATTATCGGAAATCCAACACCTAATTTCTACGGTGGCATCAGCAACCACATCAGCTACGGTAATTTTACGCTCGACGCGCTGGTCACGTTTGTATCGGGCAACAGCCTCTACAACTACACCCGCAATGTGCTCGAATCCGTATCAAGTCCGTATAACCAGACGCAGGCCACGCTGAATCGCTGGCGCGGCGACGGGCAGGTCACCGACGTACCCAGAGCATCGCTCGGCGACCCGCTGGGCAACGCCCGTTTCTCGAACCGCTGGATCGAAGACGGCTCCTATATCCGGTTGCGCACGGTGGCTGCCTCCTACAATTTCCCGATAAACCGGGCTTTACTGAAGTACCTGACGTTGTACGCCAGCGCCAATAACCTGCTGACGTTCACGAAGTACCTGGGCTACGATCCCGAGTTTAGTGCTACCAACAGCGTGTATGGTCAGGGCGTAGACAACACACTCGAGCCCATTCAGAAATCCGTTCAGATCGGTGTCAAGTTTGGCCTCTAATCCTTTTTGCCGCTCCTTATGAAATCGTCAGTTAAGAAAAAAATAGGTATCGCGGGGCTGGTTTCGTGCCTGCTCGTCGGGGCGTCGGCCTGTACCAAACTGCTGGAAGTAGACACCAAAGATGCCCTTACCTCAGATCAGGTGTACCGCAACGTGTTCGATGCCGATGCGGCGGTGCTGGGTCTGTACGGTAAATTCATGAACCTGGCCCAGCAGTACGTAGTCCTGAACGAATTGCGCGCTGACCTGATGGACGTAACGGCGAATGCCGACGACCAACTCCGGCAGCTCAACAACCACAACGTGGCCGTGGGCAATGCCTACGCCGATCCTCGGCCGTACTACGAAGTGATTCTGAACTGCAACGACATTTTGAAGAACTTCAGGATCATGTTGACGCAGAACAAGATGCGCGTGGACGAATACAATCAGCGCGCCGCCGACATTACGGCGTTGCGGAGTTGGGTGTACCTGCAACTGGGCATTCAGTTCGGATCGGTGCCCTACGTAACGGAAACCTACGAAAACGTAACGGATATTGCCAACGTAGCGTCGGTGCCCCGGATGGAACTAACCGTGCTGATTAAGGAACTGATCAAGACAATGGAAGCTATTCCGTCGGTGTATCGCGAACCCTATACATCAACCACATCGATTGTGGCGGCACCGGTAGATGGGTATCCGCTAAACAAATTTTTCATCAACAAGCATGTGCTGCTGGGTGATCTGTACCTCTGGGATAATCAATACCTCAAGGCCGCACAGACGTATAAACTGGTGATGGAAACGGCCGCCCGCACCGGGGTTGATCCAAACTCGGAAGCGTTTTATGCTACGTACAAAATTCACTATGCAGGCACCGCCAACAATGATCTGGCCGTTGGCTACATCGACGGAGTGAGCAGCGTGAACCGGCTGGCCGATGCCAACACGCTGGGCTGGCGGTCGATGTTTGCCCGGCGCAGCACCGAAAACTGGTTCAACTACGAGTGGATCTGGTTCATGCCGTTCGACAAAAACTTCAAGCCCCAAAACCCTTTCGTCGACCTGTTCTCCAACATCAATGGCCGCTATCTGGTGGCACCTGCCCAGCAGGCTATAGACCTTTGGAATAGCCAGAAACAGAGTAATAATTTCCCCTTCGATGCCCGTGGCCGATTGACCTACAAGACCGTTGCGGGTAGTCCGGTGATCATGAAGTACCTCTATAATTACCTGGACCCCAACACAGGGCTACCAATTGGAGCCACCCTGCAGGAGAAAAATGGCACCTGGTTTTTGTACCGTGCGGCCACATTACATCTGCGTTTTGCCGAAGCCGCCAACCGTGATGGTCGCCGTAAACTGGCCTACGCCCTGCTCAACTACGGTATCTCCACCACGTTCGATTCTGACCCCGTTGGCCGCGATGAAACCTTCCAGCAGTCGACGTTCGATGTAGCGCCGTACGATTTCTTTGCCCGCAACGGTGACGTACCCCTATTCCGCGATCCCTGGTACCGAAACAACGGCATCCGGGGCCGCGCCGGCCTGCTGAACGTACCTGTCGTGGGCGACAGCACGGTGTCGATCGAAAATTCGCTCATCGAAGAATCGGCGCTGGAGCTTGCCTACGAAGGTCAACGCTGGCCCGACCTGGTGCGCGTAGCCCTGCGCCGCAACGACCCCGCTTTCCTGGCCGACAAAGTGTATCTGAAGTTGAAAAAAGCCAACAACCCCAACGCCGATGCGGTACGTACGAAGTTGATGGACAAGAACAACTGGTTCCTGCCTTTCAAGTTGAAGTAGGGTTAATTGTTAGTCACAGTAGGTTGCTTTTGCTTTAGGCCCTTCGACAGGCTCAGGGTGACAGGAAACTCAAGAATGTGAATGACGAACTTGAGTTTCCTGTCACCCTAAGCCTGTCGAAGGGCCTAAAGCGAAAGCAATCTGCTCCAACCTCACGCTCGTTTTATGAAAATCAGAACGCATGTAACGATTGTCGCAATCCTGCTTCTGGCGGGAATGTCAGCCCAGGCGCAGATCGGCACGCGCTCCCCGTCTGAGCGCAAAGTCGTGAAAGACCCCATCACTGGCACCCCGCTGACCTTTCTGACCAGCAAACCGTCCGGCGATTCCAAGATTTACCAGACGCACCGGCAATGGACCGCCGACGGGAAGTGGCTGATCTTTCGCTCGAATCGGGTGAAGAACGAAGCGATCGCAGTGAATGAGAAAACGGGCGAGCAGGTGCAGGTATCGGAAGGCGGCTATACCGGCATGCTCAACATTGCCAGTAAGTCGATGAAGCTTTACTTCATGCGCAACCCCGCCCGAGCCGCCGAACGTGGACCCGAACCGGGCCAGAACACATCGCTACAAATCGTAGAAGTTGACCTCGCCAAACTTTTTGCCGACAGTGAATCGGGCAAGCTACAACCCGCAACGGTCTACCAGCGTGTGTGCGGCACCACCCCGCCCGAACTCGGAGCTGGTGGTGATATGGCACTGGATGCCGATGAAGAATGGGTGTATTTCCGGGTTGGTAAAACCGAAGCAGCGAAACACCTGGCGGCTAACGCAAAAATTGAAGGCTCGTTCGGTCCCCGAAAAATGGGTGCCGGTCCGGCTGGTTTGGCGGGCATGAACGTGAAAACGGGACAGATTAAATACATCGTCTCGGTGCCATTTCAGGTGGGGCACATTCAGACAAATCCGTTCGTGCCGGGCGAGATCGTTTTCTGCTGGGAAACGGGCGGCAAATCACCCCAACGTACCTGGACGGTCCGGGCCGAGGGTACCGGCTTACGCCCGCTGTATCCCGAATCGGAGTATGAATGGGTAACGCACGAAGCCGTCATCAGCCGTGATGAGGTGGCCATTGCGATCATGGGGCACCGGAAAGTAGCCACAACAACAGCGGCGCTAGTGAGTCAGACAGACAAGGCGGCTACCGTGCCTGATGTGCAAAATCCCGGACAGGAAACCGATTGGGGACCATCAGGAACGCGCGAGAAACCAACCGGGCTGGGTATCGTGAACCTACGTACCCGGGAGATGACCATCGCCGGACAGACTCCCAGTGGCAGCGGTCTCTGGCACGTACACGGCTCGTCGGACGGACGTTGGGCAGTAGGTGACGACTTCGCCCGGAACATCTACCTGATCGACCGCCACACCCGCGAAATGATTCTGCTGTCGGCGGGCCACAAAACCACCGCCGCCGATCACCCGCACCCCACCTTCAGCCCCGACGGCACCCGCATCCAGATTCAATCGGCCATGCTCTCCGACGATAACAAGTCGATGAATATCTGCATCATCCCCGTCCCCGCCGACTGGCTGAAAAGGCAGTATAAAGACTAGTTTTGGCGTGTTTCTGCTGACGCTGTGTGGGCTTCGCGCCAGCAATACATTACGGCGCGAAGCCCACACAGCGTCAGCAACACATTTGCACCTAACCCCCACCCCAAGATGGCCAACCATATTTCCCTCCTTCTTTTTGGGTTGTTCGTGGTTTGGCAACCGGCTTATTCGCAGGAATTGTACCCGATTAATGTATCGACGAACCTGTGGCATAATCAGCAACGCGAACTTCGCTACCAGCCCGACGGTACGGATTTCGTGATCACAAACGGCAAACGGCTATTCACCAGAGCCCTATACGGCACCAACACGGCCTTTCGAATTGAGGCGGGCGACCGGCCGGAATTTGCCCTGTACATGCCCGGTATGGGTGGTAACCTAAAAATTGGAATCATCGTTGACGGGCAAAGTAAGTGGCTGACCAATGCACAGACAATCACCGCCCGCTACCGGCCCGGTGCCATGCTCTACACGATCAGCGACCCATTATTGGGCGGGGGCCAGTGCCAGTTGGAACTACAGGCACTGGCCGATAGCGAAGGGTTTGTGCTGAAAACGCGCTTTCAGCAGGTGAATAAACCCGTCGAGTTGATTTGGGCGTTTGGCGGGGCAAGTGGCAGGAAATTCTCCCGCGATGGCGACATGGGTCCTGACCCTGAATCGAGCTTTTACCTCAAACCTGAAAACTGTAAAGACAACAGCTACGCTATCAGTTCAGGTACAGCCAGTCCCGCCTCAGCGGAATTTTCGCTGACCTACGGAACTGGCCAGCCGGTTGGCCCCGATGGCCGCTACTTTGTGGAAGACGCCAGGCAACCGGCTAAACCCGTTAAAGAGCAACGCCTATCAGGTACGTTCCCACCCGCATCTGTGCTGAAACTTGGTGATGCCACGAAGCTAACGTTGCCGCTGGCGTTGGACCAGTCGTCGCCTGAAAAAGCGCCCGTGTTGGTTGGCAGGCTGGCTATCACGCCAGACACTGATACGTACCTGACCATCTATAACCCTGCTACAAAATCGGCCATCAGCTATGCCGACGTACCCGGCGTATTTTTGGAGGCCGAAACGAAGCGGGCGCAACTGGCCGGACGCGTGGTCGTGAACACGCCTGACCCGTACCTCAATACCATCGGCGGGGCGTTGGCCGTTGCGTCTGATGCCATCTGGGAATCACCGTCCTATATGCACGGTGCTATTGGCTGGCGCATGCGGCTGAACGGCTGGCGCGGTCCTTACACGGCCGACCCGCTGGGCTGGCACGACCGCGCCCGAACCCATTTGTCGGCCTACGCGGAGTCGCAGGTGACGAGCCCGGCGGCGGGACCGATTGTGGCTGATACCGCCATGCATCTGTCACGAAGTCTGGAGAAACTGGGTATCGGTATGTTTTCGAGCGGCTACATCAGCCGCGATCCCAATGGGAAAAACCCACGCGCGCACCACTACGATATGAATCTGGTATACATCGACGCGTTGCTCCGCCATTACCAGTGGACCGGCGATCTGGATTTTGTACGCGAAACCTGGCCTGTTCTGAAACGGCACCTGGCCTGGGAAACCCGCAACTTCGACCCCGACGGCGACGGCCTGTATGACGCCTACGCGGCCATTTGGGCCAGTGATGCGCTGCAATACAGTGGAGGAGGGGTGACGCATACGTCGGCCTATAACTGTCTGGCTTATAAGAAAGCGGCCGACATTGCCTTGTTGCTGGGCGAAGATCCGGTCCCTTTTCGTCGTGAATCGGAGAAGATCAGGAAGGCGATGAATGCGCTGTTGTGGTTGCCGCAGAAGGGGACCTACGGCGAATACAGAGACCTGCTCGGTAATCGGCTCGTACACCCGGCCGCCGCCATCTGGACCATCTACCACAGCCTCGACTCCGACGTACCCGACGCCTTTCAGGCCTGGCAAAGCGTGCGCTACATCGACACCGACATTCCGCATATTCCCGTTCGGGCGACGGGGCTCGATGATGGTAATTATTACACGATTTCCACCACCAACTGGATGCCCTACACCTGGTCGTTGAACAATGTGGCGCTGGCTGAATCGATGCACGCGGCACTGGCCAACTGGCAGGCGGGCCGCACCGACGAGGCGTTCAACCTCTTTAAAAGTGAAGTGCTGGCGTCGATGTACATGGGCGGAAGCCCCGGAAATATCGTCCAGATTTCGCACTACGATGCCACCCGTGGCGAGGCCTACCGCGATTTCGCCGACCCCATCGGCATGTTCTCGCGGGCGCTGGTCGAGGGGCTGTTCGGTATCGTACCCGATGCCCTGAACAAGACGCTGACCATTCGCCCCGGCCTCCCCGCCACCTGGAACTACGCCTCGATAAACATTCCCGATCTGACCTTCGATTTCAAGCGCGAAAACCGAATAGATACGTACCTGCTGCGGCCTGATTTTCCAACGAAACTCAACCTGAAATTCCAGGTCATTGCGCAGGGGCAGGTGAAGCGGGTTACCATCAACGGTCAGCCGGTTGCCTGGGCCAACGTATCGGCGTCGGTCGGAAAGCCGGTGATCGAGATCGCTGCACCACCGGCCGCCGAGTATAGGATCGAACTAACCTGGGACGGAGCCAAACCTGTGTTGCCCGCGCCGGAGCAGACGTATGCAACGGGCAGCACGCTGTCTGCCCGGTTTGCCGGGGCGCAGGCCAGTGGGGCAAGGGTGGTGACGACGAAAGACCCGCAACAGGCGCTGAGCGACATTAAACTCACGCCGCAGGGAGTTACAGCAAAGATCAAGGCCGCGCCGGGTACGTACACGGCTTTTTTGCAGGTACAGCAGGGCGCGTTAACCTGGTGGATGCCGCTCTGCTTCCGCGTCGACAAGCCGGTGACGGTGCTACCGAACGAAGCCGAAGTCAGTAGCCCAACGTTTCGGTTGCGGAACAATACCGGCGCGGCGATGCAGGCGGCGGTGACAGTCAACGGTTTCAAGACAACACTGAACGTACCTGCCAACATACCATCAGACGCCATTACGGTTTCCCAAAGCAACCTGCTGCCCGGTACCAATACCGTGATGATCCGCCTTCCCAACGGCACCATCGTCACCGAACGCCTGATTGACTGGACGACAAAAGCGACCAAGAAGTTGGAGACCATCGACCTGTCGCGCTACCATAACGACCGGGTGACGCAGATTTTTCGGAACAAATACCTGTCGCCCCGTCCGCAGGTGACTACCCTGCAACTGCCCTGGCAGGGAACCGGCGACTGGCCGCATCCGCTCGAAATGCACGAAATCGACGATAGCGGTTTACGGAAGCTGGCGGGCGTAGAAAATCGAATCGTGCTGCCGCAGGGAATTCCGTTCAGCACGCCCGGCAATGTTGGCATAAAAAACATTCTGTTTACGGCGCAGTGGGACAATTACCCTCGTCAGCAGACGATTCCGCTCACGGGTAAATCGTCGCACGCCTGGCTGCTGATGGCGGGGTCGACCAACCCCATGCAAAGTCAGTTCACCAACGGCGCGGTGGTGGTCAGCTACACTGATGGGAGCACCGACAGCCTGGCGTTGCGCAACCCCGAAACGTGGTGGCCCATCGAAAAAGAGTATTACACCGATGGTTTCGCTTTCTCTCTGAAGCAACCCCGCCCAATCCGCATCCACCTCAAAACAGGCGAAATTGTTTCCGGCGAGGAATCGAAACAGAAATACAACGGTCGGGAAATCGCCGGGGGTGCCGCCACGGTGCTTGATCTGCCGCTGAATCCATCGAAAAAATTGAAACAACTAACCCTAAAAACAATAGCCAATGATGTCGTGATCGGCCTGATGAGTCTGACGTTGGCTAGAGAATAACTCAACAGCAGGAGACCGCAGGATGCCATTCGCCGCAATGATTTTGATCTTTCGTTCGTAATCGGCGTAGCCCCCCGCCCTAAAGGGAGCCCGCTGGCGCAGGACTACGCCTACGGCGGAGCTACATATGCGCCAGCGGGCTCCCTTTAGGGCGGGGGCTACGCTACCCCCAACCATGAAACAAACCTTCCTCTTCATAACTGCTCTGGCTATAGCCAGTGGAACCGTATACGCCCAGACTGCGCCCAAAGCCAACGATACGACCACGCCGCTGCACCTGCTAAAGCCCGATTACCCGGTTCCGTATGGCCAGCCGAAGGTAGAAGACGTGACAAAGGTGCTCGACCGCGTGTATACGTACCTGGACACGACGACGCCCGCCGAACTGGTCGATAAATCAACCGGGAAGGCCATCACCGATCTGGGTACGTTCAACCCGAACGCGATCATCAAACCCGGCGATTACCGGCTGACCAGCTACGAATGGGGCGTTACCTATGCTGGTATGCTGCTGGCCAGCGAAGCCACCGGTGACCCACGTTACGCCGAGTACACCAACAAACGGCTTGCCTTTCTGGTCGGTATAACACCGTATTTCAAGAACCAGGTAGCGGCCGATCCCAAAGCCAATACGCCGTTGCGGGCTATGCAGGCTCCCCACGCCCTCGATGATGCCGGGGCGATGGCGGCGGCCATGATCAAGTCGGCCCGGACGGGCAAAGTGAAGACTGATTTCCGGCCGCAGATCGACACGTACCTGAACTACATTACCAAGAAAGAGCACCGTCTGGCTGATGGCACGCTGGCCCGCAACCGGCCGCAACCCAACACGCTCTGGCTCGACGATCTATTCATGAGCGTTCCTGCGCTGGCGCAAATGGGTAAACTGACTGGTGACAAAGTGTATTACGATGAGGCTGTGAAGCAGGTGCTACAATTCTCGAAGCGCATGTTCAACAAAGAAAAAGGCCTGTACATGCACGGCTGGGTCGAGGGCATGAGCGTTCATCCCGAGTTCCATTGGGGACGTGCCAATGGCTGGGGCCTGATGACCACCGTTGAATTGCTCGACGTGCTGCCCGAAAACCACCCCGGTCGCCCGGCGTTGCTTGAGTTGCTTGGTGCGCACGTGCGTGGGCTAGCCGCCTGCCAGTCGGGCTCGGGTTTCTGGCATCAGTTGCTCGACCGGAACGACTCATATCTGGAAACCTCAGCCACCGCCATTTACGTCTATTCAATCGCCCGTGCCATCAATCGTGGCTGGATCGACCCGCTGGCGTACGCGCCGATGACTATGCTTGGCTGGAACGCCGTTTCGACCAAGGTGACGAATAACGGGCAGGTAGAAGGTACCTGCGTCGGCACCGGCATGGGCTTCGATCCGGCGTTTTATTACCACCGCCCCATCAACATCTACGCCGCCCACAGCTACGGTCCCGTGTTACTGGCTGGTGCTGAAGTGATTAACCTGCTCAAAAAAAAGACATTTGAAATCAACGATAGCTCGCTGCAACTGACAGAGAAACGGTGAGCCTTTTACCCCCAACCCGAACCGTCGGACCGCCCTGAAGGGGGCTGCCGCGCTGCTCGCTGAGTCGCGGAGCTTTAGCCCCCTTCAGGGTGGTCCGACGGTTCGGGTTGGGGGCAGCCCGCACGAGAAGCCGCTACCCCTACAACGCATGAAAAAAAGATTCACGACCGCCCTTCTCTGCCTCACGATGGCAACCGCCATTGCCCAGACACCGGCCAGCTACAAGTTTGACTTTGGGTCTGGAAAGGTGGCGAAGGGCTATACTGCTGTGTTACCCACTACACAGTATAGCAAAGAGCTAGGCTACGGATTTACGAAGGAAGCACAGCTTACCGCCGTTGATCGGGGTGGCCGGAATGCGCTGACCGGCGATTATTGCACCAGCGATAAGCCGTTCTATTTCACCGTCGACGTACCTGAGGGCAATTACGACGTGACCGTTACGCTGGGCGACAAATCCGGTGAGTCGGCCACGATGGTTCGGGCCGAATCGCGCCGGTTGATGACTGGGGAGGTGGCGACAAAAACCGGGCAGTTTGAGACGCGCACGTTTACGGTAAATGTCAGAACCCCCAAAATCAACGAGCAGCAGAACGTTCGGTTAAAGCCGCGCGAACGGGGTTACCTCAACTGGGATAATCAATTGACGCTGGAATTCAACGGCCCAAATCCGAAAATTTGTGCCGTTGAAATCAGCCGGAACGATAAGGCGACGACCGTTTTTCTGGCGGGAAATTCTACCGTTGTCGATCAGGACCGCGAGCCCTGGGCCGCCTGGGGACAGATGATTCCACGCTTCTTCAAGCCGGGTAGAGTGGCCATTGCCAACCATGCCGAGTCGGGCGAGGCGCTGAAAAGCTTCGTCAGCGAAAAGCGGCTGGAGAAGATTGTGAGCCTGATGAAAGCCGGCGATTACCTGTTCATCGAATTCGCCCATAACGACCAGAAGCAGGGCAGTGCGCACGTAGAGCCGTTCACGACCTACAAAGAGCAACTGAAACTGTATATTGGTGAAGCCCGCAAAAAAGGCGGCATTCCGGTGCTGGTCACCTCGATGCACCGCCGCAGTTTCGACTCGACCGGCCACATCACGAACACGCTGGGCGATTACCCTGAAGCCATGCGGCAGACCGCCCGCGAAGAAAACGTGGCGCTGATCGATCTGAACGCGATGAGCAAAACGATGTACGAAAGCTGGGGACCTGAAACGTCGCTGAAAGCCTTCGTGCATTACCCGGCCAACTCGTTTCCCGGCCAGACCGAAGCGCTGAAAGACAACACCCATTTCAGCACCTACGGGGCCTACGAGATCGCCCGGTGCATCGCAGAGGGAATTAAGGCGAACGTACCTGAACTAGCCAAATCGCTGATGACCGATATGGGTACGTTCAATCCCGCCCATCCTGACCCGCTGACTACCTGGAACTGGCCACTCAGCCCGATGATAACCGCTGTTAAACCGGATGGAAATTAACGTACCCCGGACTTCAGTCCGGTTAAGCGCTGAAAGAAAACCGGACTGAAGTCCGGGGTACACATCTATGAAACAACTCCTTTCCCTTATCCTGCTGCTGACCATCGGCATCGCGGCTGTTCGGTTTCAGCCGGTGACAAAAAAGCCTAACGTCATCTTTATTCTGGCTGATGATATGGGGTATGGCGATCTCGGCTGTTTCCGGTCCGCCGTCGCGGGGCAAAAGCAGATTCAGACGCCAAACATCGACCAGTTGGCGAAAGAGGGTATGCGCTTTACGCAGGCGTATGCCGGTACGTCCGTTTGCTCGCCCTCTCGGAGTTCGCTGATGACGGGGCAGCACACTGGACACACCTACATTCGGGGAAATTTCGGTCCGAACCGCAGCCGCGTTTCGTATCCCGACAGTATTTTCACGATGGCCGAACTGTTTAAAACACAGGGTTACGCAACGGGCATTTTTGGGAAGTGGGGGCTGGGAACGAAAGGGTCGACCGGGACGCCCAACAAACAGGGATTCGATGAATTTGCGGGTTACCTCGACCAGAACCACGCCCACGATTACTACACCGACCACCTCGACCTGAACGAGTCTGTGGTGCAACTCCCCGAAAATAGCGGCGGTAAAAAAGGGACGTATTCTGCCGACTGGTGCTTCGATAAGCTGAAAACCTTCGTGCAGGGCCACACCGAACAACCCTTCTTTATCTTCTTCGCCACCACACTGCCACATGATAAATACCAGCTTGCTGTAAAACCGCAGTACGTCAACAAGGACTGGCCCGAAGGGGAGAAAATTTACGCCTCGATGGTAACCCACCTCGATCAGCAGGTAGGTGAGTTGCGCAAACTGCTGAAACAATTGAAGCTCGATGATAACACGCTGATCGTCTTCACCAGCGACAACGGCCCCGCCACGCTGGCGGCTAGCGGACCGGATAGTCCGGCGTTTGATGCGTCGTTTTTCAACAGTTCGGGCGGTCTGCGCGGGATCAAGCGCGAGATGTACGAAGGCGGCTTGCGCGAGCCGATGATCGTCAGTTGGCCGAACCACATCAAGGCGGGAACAACCAGTACGTACCCGGTCGCGTTCTGGGATTTCATGCCCACGTTTGCGTCCCTGACCGGCTATGAAAAGCCGATAACGACCGATGGCCTGTCTATTCTTCCGCTGCTGACCGGCGGCAAGATGGCGGCTCAACCCGGCCGGACACTGTACTGGGAGTTCCACCTCGAAGATAGCAAGGTGGGCGACATGAAGCAGGCCGTGCGTTGGAACAACTGGAAAGCCGTTCGCAACAGCGTCAGCCAGCCCGTCGAACTGTATGACTTGAGCCGCGATGTACAGGAAAAGACTAACCGGGCCGCTGCGGAGCCAAAACTAGTGCAGCAATTAACGACCCTGATGCAGCAGGCGCACCGTGAGTCGGCTTACTGGCCGGTACCGGGCGCACAAACAACCCAACGATGAAAAACTTGACCAAACACGTACTCGTAATCACCTGTCTGTTGCTGATTGGCGGGTCGAGCAACGCCCAACGGCTGATGGAAAACCTGAGCCGGGGTGTTGTGGCCATCAATCAGGGCGGCGGAAACGTGTATGTTGGCTGGCGATTGATGGGCACCGAACCCACCGATATTGCCTTCGATCTGTACCGCACCACGGGCAGCGGTAAGGCACTGAAACTGAACAAACAACCGATCACCCAAAGCACCAATTTCGTCGATCAGGGTGTTGACCTGAGCCAGCCAGTCAGGTACGTGGTGAAAGCGGTGCTGAAAGGGAAGGAGCAGTCGGCCAGTGAACCGTTTACGCTCGCGGCAAATGCGCCCGCGCAACCATACCTGAGTATTCCGTTGCAAACGCCCGCTGGCTACACGCCCAACGATGCGTCGGCGGCGGATCTGGATGGCGACGGCAACTACGACATTGTACTGCATCAGGCAGGTCGTGGTCGTGATAACGGCTCGGCGGGCATGAGCGACGCGCCCATTCTGGAAGGCTACAAGCTGGACGGTACCTTGCTCTGGCGCATCAACCTCGGCACGAATATCCGCGAAGGGGCGCACTACACGCAGTTTATGGTCTATGATCTCGACGGCGACGGGCGGGCCGAAGTGGCCTGCAAAACCGCCGACGGTACCATCGACGGACAGGGTAAAGTTATCGGTGACTCCACGAAACACTGGGTACGTGCCGACGGTAAAATTCTGGATGGCCCTGAGTTCTTCACCATTTTCGACGGAAAAACGGGCGCGGCCCTGGCCACTACCGACTACATTCCTTCGCGCTACCCGACCGACGGCTGGGGCGGTATTGGCGGCAACGGTGGCACGGACAATAACGGCAACCGGGTCGACCGGTTTCTGGCCTGCGTGGCGTACCTCGACGGTAAACTGCCCAGCGTGGTCATGTGTCGGGGGTATTATGGCCGTACGGTGCTGGCTGCTTGGGACTGGCGCGGAGGCAAACTGACATCGCGGTGGGTGTTCGATTCAAAAGATAAACCCGGCTTTTCGGGCATGGGCAACCACAACCTGACCGTCGCGGATGTGGATGCTGACGGAAAGGATGAAATTATATACGGTTCAATGGTGGTCGATGATACGGGGCAGGGTTTATTCACGACCAAACTCCGCCACGGCGACGCACTGCACGTCACTGACCTGGACCCCACCCGGCCGGGCCTGGAAGCGTGGGGTATTCACGAGAATGAAGAGAAGGTAGAGGGCTACGAAAACGGCTACGGCGCGGCGCTATACGATGCCCGGACGGGCGAGATTATCTGGGGTACGTTCCCCGGAAAAGACGTCGGACGAGGCGTGGCGGCTGATATCGACCCCGATAATCCTGGCGGCGAAATGTGGTGGTCGGGTAGCGATGGCCTGTACGATGCGAAGGGCAAACGAATTGGCAGCAGTCCCCCGTCGACGAATTTTCTCTGCTGGTGGGATGGCGACCTGACCCGCGAATTGCTGGACGGAAACCATATCGATAAATACCAGAACGGTGCCCCGGCCACCCGGCTGCTCACCGCCACCGATTGCTCCTCCAACAACGGGTCAAAAGCAACGCCTACCCTCAGCGCCGACCTCTTCGGCGACTGGCGCGAAGAGGTGATCTTTCGTGCCAACGACGGCAAAAGCCTGCGCATTTACACCACGACCATCCCAACGGAATACCGCTTCTACACGCTCATGCACGACCCGCAATACCGCCTGAGCATCGCCTGGCAAAACGTCGGCTATAACCAGCCGCCCCACACTAGTTTCCACATTGGTGCAGGCATGCAAACCCCGCTCAAGCCGAACATTGTAACCAGCTTGAAATGAATTGACTGTATGTTTTGCTTCGCGCTCTAGGCCCTTCGACAGGCTCAGGGTGACAACTCACTCGAGCAGGTGAATGACAAACTTGGGTGGGATTGTCACCCTGAGCCTGTCGAAGGGCCTAGAGCGCGAAGCAATACAACCACTAAACCAACCCCAATCAAATCCGTCAAAATTCAACATGAAAAAGCACCTCAAATTAACCCTATTCGCCCTACTCGCTTTCGCTGGTATCGCGGCGATGCAGGCACCGCGCCCAACGCTGTACATCATTGGTGACTCTACCGTTCGGAATGGCTCCGGAAAAGGGTCGGATGGCCTTTGGGGCTGGGGAAGCCTGATTTCCGCGCATTTCGATACAACGCGCATTCACATCGAAAACCACGCCATCGGCGGGCGTAGTAGCCGCACCTTCCTGACCGAAGGGCGGTGGGACAAGATCATGGAGCGACTGGCCCCCGGTGATTACGTCATCATGCAGTTTGGCCACAACGATGGCGGGGCCATCAACGACAGCACCCGCGCCCGTGGGTCGATCAAAGGTATGGGCGATGAAACCCAGGAAATCGACAACATGATGACTAAGAAGCATGAAGTCGTGCATTCGTTTGGCTGGTACATGAAGAAGTACATTGCCGACACGAAGGCAAAAGGAGCCACGCCGATCGTGTGTTCGCTGGTACCGCGCAATGTCTGGAAACAGGGTAAAGTAGAACGCGGATCGGGCAGCTACGGGAAATGGGCGGCTGAAGCAGCTACGGCGGGTGGTGCCTATTTCATCGACCTGAACGAGATCATTGCGAAGAAATACGAGGCCGGTTACGACGAAGCCAAACTGAAAACGGATTTCTTTCCCGGTGATCACACCCATACTAATTACAACGGAGCCAAATACAACGCCGCCGCCGTGGTGGAAGGCCTTCAGCAATTGAAAGACTGCAAGCTGAACCAGTATGTGGTGAAGTTGTAGTTGAGGCTTGACGCACTACGAAAGCAACAGGCTCATCTTTTCCGCAAATAGCAGGAGAGTTCAGGAGGCCTATACCAACTGAATAGACCTACTTTACCAGCTTGCCAACCGATCGTTAGCGACAAATGCCAATGAATGACGCGAAACGAATGATATTTTCCTAAAACGCCTATAACCTGCAAATCAAATGACACCTATACAAACTTTCCGTCACGTCAGCTACCTCTGGGATGATGCCAAAGCGGATGAACTGGCAGGCAATGAAGTGGACCTATTCATCTATCGGTCGAACCGGCTCGGTGCTGACCTGCGCCTGACGAATTATGCCGGAGGCAACACGTCGGTGAAATTGATGGAAACCAACCCGCTGACCGGCGAGCCGGTGGAGGTGATGTGGGTGAAAGGATCGGGGGGCGACATCGGGACGTTGACCAAAAAAGGGTGTGCCAATCTATACGTCGACCGGCTGCATGCCATCAAGAAGCGCTATCGGGGACTGGCGTTTGAAGACGAAATGGTAGCCTTGTTCACGCATTGCCTCTTCGACCCGACCTGCGCGGCTCCATCTATCGATACGCCGTTGCACGGGTTGCTGCCGTTCAAACACATCGACCACCTGCACCCCGACGCGCTGATTGCGATTGCCGCCAGCCGTGATGGCGAAGCAATCATGCGCGAGATCTGGGGCGATACCATGGCCTGGCTTCCGTGGCAACGTCCCGGCTTCGACTTGGGCCTGAAACTGGAAGAGACCGTCAAACAGAACCCGAATCTGCGGGGCGTCATTCTGGGCGGGCACGGCCTGTTTACCTGGGGTAATACGTCGTACGAATCGTATATGAACACGCTCGAAGTCATCGAGCAGGCATCTGATTACCTCGAACAGCATTACGGTACGAAACGCGCTGTGTTCGGTGGCGCGGCCCGCGAGTCAGACGAGGATCAGGTACGTTACCAGAAAGCGGCCGATCTGATGCCTACCCTGCGCGGCCTGGCGTCGGGTCAGCGGCAGATGATCGGTCATTTCACCGACGACGCCCGCGTGCTGGAATTCGTCAACTCAAACGACCTGCCCCGACTGGCTCAACTGGGTACGTCCTGCCCCGACCATTTTCTGCGCACGAAAATCCGTCCGTTAGTGCTTGATCCCGCGCAACTGGCCGCCGATGAACAGGCGTATCTGAGCAACGCCTTTGCCGATTACCGGGCCGACTACGCCGCCTATTATGAGCGTAACAAACGCCCGAACAGTCCGGCTATCCGCGATGCCAATCCGGTGGTGATCCTGTATCCGGGCGTGGGCATGTTCACCTTCGCCAAAGACAAGCAAACGGCGCGCGTAGCGGCCGAATTTTACACCAATGCCATCAACGTGATGCGTGGTGCCGAGGCCATTTCCAACTACGTTGGGCTGCCGGAACAGGAAGCGTTCGACATTGAATATTGGCTGCTTGAAGAAGCTAAACTTCAGCGAATGGCCAAACCGAAAGCACTATCGGGCAAAATTGCGCTCGTGACGGGCAGCGGCGGCGGTATCGGGAAAGCCATTGCCAGGAAAATGGCTGCTGAAGGTGCCTGCGTGATCCTGAACGATATTGATCAGGATCGCCTCGACGCTTCGAAAGCGGAATTTGTGAAAGCGTTCGGTGCCGATGTAGTGTCGACCACGACGCTGAACGTGACCAACGCCGGGAGTATCAGCGACGCATATAAAGCGGCCTGTCTGGCATTCGGCGGCGTCGATATTGTGGTCAATAATGCGGGCATCAGCATTTCGCGGCCCATCGCCGAGCATACGATCGAGGAGTGGGACCGGCTGTATGATATTCTGGTGAAAGGCCAGTTTATGGTTACGCAGGCCTCTGTAGCCGTGATGCGGAAGCAGAAACTGGGCGGTGATATCATCAACATCGTCTCGAAAAATGCACTGGTGGCCGGACCAAACAACGCCGGTTATGGCTCGGCCAAAGCCGCGCAACTGCATCTGAGTCGCCTCAATGCAGCCGAACTTGGCGGCGATCATATCCGGGTCAACACGGTGAACCCCGACGCCGTTATTTCTGATTCGAACATCTGGGCGGGCGGTTGGGCCGAAGGCCGGGCCAAAGCTTACGGCATCACCGTGGCCGAACTGCCTGCTTATTACGCCAAACGTACCCTGTTGAACGAGATCATTCTGCCCGACGATATTGCCAACGCCTGTTTCGCCTTCGTGGGTGGTCTACTTGCCAAATCGACCGGTAACGTGCTGAACGTGGACGGTGGCGTAGCGATGGCATTTGTCCGGTAATCGTAACGCGGACTTCAGTCCGCATTTGCCCGAAAAAAATGCGGACTGAAGTCCGCGTTACGTTAAGTCAATGAAAAAGACCCACTTGATCACCAGCCTGTTTATCAGTCTGCTACTGATAACACCGACTGTCGACGCGCAGAAACTGCCTGCTAAAAAGGAGATTCTGGCCAAAATGACGCTGGCCAATGACTACTTCATGGCGAAGTGGCCTGATACCGGCAAAGAAATCGTGACCAACAAAACGCGCCCCAGCCACATCTGGACGCGGGCCGTGTATTACGAAGGCTTGATGGCGCTCTACGAAACCGACAAGCAGAAGCGCTACTACGACTACGCCGTTGACTGGGGCATGAAGCATAACTGGGGTATGCGAAGCGGCATCAAAACCCGCAACGCCGATGACCAGTGCTGCGGCCAGACCTACATCGACCTCTACCTGATCGATAAGCAACCCCAACGAATTCACGATATCAAAGCGTCGATCGACAGCATGGTGGCGAGCCCGAAGGTCGATGACTGGAATTGGATTGATGCGTTGCAGATGGCGATGCCGGTGTTTGCCAAGCTGGGTGTGATCTATAAAAATCCGGCCTACTTCGAGAAGATGTACCAGATCTACATGTACTCGAAAACGAAGCACGGCGGTCAGGGGCTATACAACCCAAAAGATGGCCTGTGGTGGCGTGATAAGGATTTTGTGCCGCCCTACAAAGAGCCCAACGGCGAAGATTGCTACTGGTCGCGGGGCAACGGCTGGGTGGTGGCGGCGCTGGTTAAGGTGCTCGATATCATGCCGAAAGATGCGCCTCACCGCGCCGAATACGAGCAAACGTACCTGGCCATGATGAAGGCGCTGGCGCCGCTGCAACGCCCGGACGGCTACTGGAACGTGAGTTTACATGATCCGACCAATTTCGGGGGTAAAGAAATGACCGGTACTGCTCTGTTTGTATACGGCATGGCCTGGGGAATGCGCAATGGCCTGCTCGATAAAAAGGTGTACGCGCCCATCGTGGCTAAAGGCTGGAATGCCATGGCAACCGAAAGCGTCGATACCGACGGCCGGCTGGGCTGGGTGCAGGGAACGGGCAAAGAGCCGAAGGAAGGTCAGCCGGTAACGTTTACCAGCAAACCCGATTTTGAAGATTATGGCCTTGGCTGCTTCCTGCTGGCCGGTGCCGAAGTGTATAAACTGAAGTAGAGTAAAATAGTGATTGGTTGTTGGCTTCGCACTGTAGTGCTGACGCTAGGCCCTTCGACTAGGCGTCCCCGACAGGCTCAGGGTGACACTCCCACTCAAGTTGGTCATCAACATCTAGATGTGAGTTGTCACCCTGAGCCTGTCGGGGACGCCTAGTCGAAGGGCCTAGCGTCAGCATACACTACAGCTCGAAGCCAGCACCACTATCAGCCAAATTCCCTTAACCGAGATGAGAAAATATATAGTCCCCAGCCTGCTTTTAGCCGCGTTACTGACGGCTGGTCAGACCGCTTACAGTCAGCCGAAATGGCCGACCATTACCCAGCAGGCTAAACCCTGGACGCGTTGGTGGTGGATGGGCAGCGCCGTGAACGATGCCGACCTGACACGCCTGCTGGAGCAATACCAGAAAGCGGGGCTGGGAGGCGTTGAAATCACCCCGATATATGGCGTAAAAGGGGAGGAGAAGCAGTTCATCAGCTTCCTGTCGCCGAAGTGGATGGACCGCCTCACGCATACGCTGACCGAAGCACAGCGGCTGGGTATGGGCGTTGATCTGGCGCAGGCGTCGGGCTGGCCGTTTGGCGGTCCCTGGGTGACGCCGGACGATGCCTGTAAGTACGTGGCTTATAACAGCTACACGGTGAAAGGCGGCGAGTCGCTGAAGGAGCCTGTTGTGTACATACAAAAGCCGCTGATGCGGGTGGTGGGCGAGCCGATCGACATCAAAAAACTGATTGATCCGATCGCGAAGAATCCCGATCTGCAACTACACGCCTTCGATCAGGTACGTTTCGAGAAGCCGCTGCCATTGCAAAGTTTGATGGCGTACCCTGAAAAGGGCGAACCCGTTGAGCTAACCAACCGCGTTGATAAGTCAGGTACGTTAAATTGGGTGGCCCCCGCCGAACCGTCGGACCGAGGTAAATGGACGTTGTTTGCTGTTTTTGAAGGCTGGCACGGGAAGCAGGTCGAGCGGGCTGGTCCCGGCGGAGAGGGCGACGTGATCGATCACTTTTCGAAAACGGCGACCGACCATTACCTGCAGCGGTTTGATCAGGCGTTTAAAGGGTATAACCTGACATCGCTGCGGGCGTTCTTCAACGATTCGTATGAAGTGGATGACGCATCGGGCGAGGGCAACTGGACGCCGAACATGTTTGCCGAATTCAGCAAGCGGCGCGGCTACGACCTGAAAGCCTATTTGCCCGCCCTGTTTGGTAAAGACACCGACGACGCTAACAAGCGCGTATTGAGCGATTACCGGGAAACGATCTCGGAGCTATTGCTCGAAAATTATACCAAAACCTGGAGCACCTGGGCGAAGGGCAAAGGCAAGCTGATTCGCAATCAGGCGCACGGCTCACCCGCCAATATCCTCGATCTGTACGCCATTACCGACATTCCCGAAATTGAAGGAACGGAACTGTTACGCATCAAATTTGCGTCGTCGTCGGCGCACGTGATGGGTAAACAACTGGCTTCGTCGGAATCGGCAACCTGGGATAATGAGCATTTTCTGTCGAAACTGAGCGATATTAAAAAAGATATGGACCGCTTTCTGCTGGGGGGCGTGAACCACACGTTCTACCACGGCACCAACTACTCGCCCCAAAGCGCCGCCTGGCCGGGCTGGCTGTTTTACGCCGCCGTTCATTTCAACCCCAACAATAGCTTCTGGACGGATTTTGGCCAGTTGAACCAGTACGTAGCGCGTTGCCAGTCATTTTTGCAAGCTGGAAAACCTGATAATGATGTGCTCGTTTACCTGCCCATCTACGACGCCTACACCCGCCCCGGAAAAGTGCTCTTACAGCATTTTGATGGGATCGACCACGGGTTTAAAGGGTTGCCGGTGGAAGAGCTAACCGAATCGATGCTGGCAAAGGGCTACGCGTTTGATTTCATTTCTGACAAGCAACTGCTGGGCGTAACAACGGCGGGTGGCAAGCTGCAAACGGGCGATAATACCTACAAAACGATTCTGGTGCCGGAAGCGAAATACATGCCGCTGGGTACGTTCCAGCAGTTGATGAAGCTGGCTTCGGCCGGTGCTACAGTCATTTTCGCAGGTGGCCTGCCTGAGGACGTGAATGGCATGGGCAACCTGGAAGCGCGTCGGGCTACGTTTAAAAATGGGCTGGCCGGTCTAAAATTTACCAATGAAAAAGGCGTTGAACGGGCTACGGTTGGCAAGGGCCTAATTTTAACCGGCAAGAAAGTTGATCAGTTACTGTCGGAAGCTGGGGTTAACCGTGAAACGATGGTCGAGAATGGCCTGCAGTGTATTCGTCGGGCTACCAAAACCGGGCATTATTACTTCATCACCAACTGGGGCGAGAAGGCCGTCGACGGCTGGGTGCCGCTTCAAACAACGGCTAAGTCGGCCGCATTATACAATCCTATGACGGGCCAAACGGGTATGGCGTCGTTTCGGGCGGTGGGTGATGCCGTGGCGGGCGGTAGCGAAGTGTATCTGCAACTGGCCCCCGGCGAGTCGTGCCTGCTGGACTTGACCCAAACCGCCGTTAGTGGTCCGGCCTACGCTTACCGGAAAGCGGCGGGAGCACCGCAGCCAATTACCGGAAGCTGGACTATCAACTTCACGAAAGGCGGGCCCGAATTGCCCAAAACCGTACACACAACTGACCTTGGAAGCTGGACGAAACTGGATGGTGATGCGGTGAAGAAATTCTCGGGCACCGCCGCGTATTCAATCAACTTCCCGATGCCAACGGGCACGGCCAACGAGTACCTGCTTGATCTGGGCGGCGTGGCCGAAAGCGCGCAGGTGCAGCTCAACGGCGTAAACCTGGGTACGTTGCTTGGTCCCGTGTATCAGGTAACAGTGCCGAAGCAGGCGATGAAAGCGACCAATACGCTGGTTGTGACGGTCTCGAACAGCATGGCCAACCGCATCATCGACATGGATAAAAACCATGTGGTCTGGAAGAAATTTTACAACATCAACATGTCGGCTCGCCTGAGAGAAGACCGCGGTGCCGACGGTAATTTCACCGCCGAAAAGTGGGATCTGAAACTGTCTGGTTTGCTGGGTCCGGTAACGATCACACCAATGGATGTGGTGTCGGTGAAGTAGTAATTATGATGCTTTAGCGTAGCCCCGCCACTAAAAAGCAACACCAAAAAAATGGAAGAAATAGCCTTTACCATGCAGTTGAAGCCCGGCGTTGTGGCGGAGTATAAACGGCGGCATGATGAAATCTGGCCGGAACTGTCGGCGGCGATTACTGAAGCGGGCATCCGTGATTATTCGATCTATTTGGATCCGGTATCAGGTACGTTGTTTGCCGTGCAGAAACGATTGCCGGGCCACACCGCCGACGCCTTGCCCGAACTACCGGTCATGAAACGATGGTGGGCATACATGGCTGATCTGATGGACACCAATTCGGATAATTCGCCCGTTGCCAAGCCGCTGGAGCCGATCTTTCACGCCGATTAGCCGCCTGCCTGAGCAGGTAAGTACGGGAAGGTTGAGCAAATGGGAAAGGTAGATTTGCATGTAAAAAGGTCCTCCGTCCTCCGTCTTGCATCCTCTGTTACGCTGCTAAGTAGCGAAGCAACAGAAGACGCAAGACGGAGGACGGAGGGCAGAAAGCTTTCCTTTATGTCGACCGAGAACCTCAGCCGTAGAAATTTTATTCAGCAATCAGCCGTCGCTACGGCTGGCTTGCTATCGGCCAGTAGCGTAGCCGCTATAGCCGCATCAATAGACCCAACATCGGCGGTGAAACGCCGGATTGCGATGGTTGGCACCGGCCACCGGGGCACCAGCATGTGGGGCGTACCCGTTGCGAAGGAGTTTGGCGATCTGGTCGAGTTTGTCGGCTTGTGTGATAAAAACCCCGGTCGGGCAGAAACAGCGCGGAAGATGCTGAATGTGACCTGCCCGCTCTACACCGACTTCGAGAAGATGATGAAGGAGGCGAAACCCGACCTGCTCATTGTAACGACGGTTGACGCGACGCACGATCAGTTTATTATCAAAGGCATGGAAATGGGCGCGGACATCATCACGGAGAAACCGATGACGACCGATGAAACCAAGTGCAACGCGATTCTGGAGGCCGAGCGCAAAACGGGCAAAAAAGTAACCGTGACATTCAATTACCGGTACTCGCCGCACCGCCGGAAGCTATACGAAATTCTCCGCGCCGACACCATTGGTAAGGTGACATCAGTTGATTTTCACTGGTATCTCGACGTTAAACATGGGGCCGATTATTTCCGTCGCTGGCACCGGCTGCGCGAGAATAGCGGGTCGCTCTGGGTGCACAAAGCCAGCCACCACTTCGACCTGCTGAACTGGTGGCTCGAATCGGAACCACAGACGGTTTACGCGCAGGCTTCGCTGGATAATTACGGCAAGAACGGTCCGTTCCGGTCGACGAACTGCCGCCCGTGCACGTTCAAAGACAAGTGTTCGTTTTATTACGACATGACCAAAGACAAGCGTCTGATGGCCCTGTATGCCGATAATGAGAAGTTCGACGGCTACCTGCGCGATGGCTGCGTGTACAAAGAGGATATTAATATCTTCGACAAGATGGCCGCGACGATCCATTACGCCAACGGCGTGAACGTGGCCTATTCGCTGACGACGTATTCGCCCTACGAAGGGTACCGCATCGCGTTCAACGGCACCAAAGGCCGCGTAGAAGCCTGGATAAAAGAAACCGGTGCCATGACATTGGAGCCTTACGACGAGATCATGATCTCGCACAACTTCGGCAAGATCGAAACCATCCGCGTACCACAGGCCGACGGGCACGGTGGCGGTGATGCGTTGCTCCGCGATAAGGTTTTCCGTAATCCTAAAGCGCCCGATACCTTCCGGCAGTCGGCGGGGAGCCGCGATGGAGCGATGGCAATTCTGGTCGGTATTGCTGCCCGTAAAAGCGTCGATTCCGGCAAGCCCGTCAACATTGCCGATCTGACCGAGTTGAAGCCGCTGGCGGTGAAGGCGTAGGTACGTTGCTTCAAGTATAAAGGCTTCGCGCTGTAGGCCCTTTGACAAGCCTACTCAAGTTTGTCATGCACCTGCTGGATGTGCATTGTCACCCTGAGCCTGTCGAAAAGCCTACAGCGCGAAGCCAACTATATACACGAAACACCACAATCGTAGCTTCCTCTTTTCAGTATCATTTTCCTTCCCCAAAATGCTCAACTCGTTACGAACGTTTCTTCTTCTCAACTCTATCCTGCTATCGTTCAGCAGTACAGCCGCACCGGCACCTATTTCGCTCAAAGGCCAATGGCGGTTTCGGACGGACCCGGCTGACGTTGGGGTGACCGAAAAATGGTTTGGTGCCACGCTGCCCGAAACCATCAGGCTGCCGGGTTCGATGCTCGAGAACGACAAGGGCGACAAGGTGACGCTGAACACGCAGTGGACGGGCAGCATCTACGACAGTTCGTGGTATTTCAATCCGCGGATGGCCCGGTATCGGCAGCCCGATAACCTGAAATTTCCGTTCTGGCTGACACCTGCCAAGTATTACGTAGGGGCGGCCTGGTATCAGAAAGACGTGACGATTCCGAAAGCCTGGGCGGGGCAACACATTACGCTGGTGCTGGAACGGGCGCATACCGAAACCCGCGTCTGGGTCGATGATCGGGAGATTGGCCTGCAAAACAGCATGGTCGTGGCGCACGAATACGACCTCAGCAGCGCTCTGACGCCGGGGAAGCATACCATTTCGATTCGCATCGATAACCGCATCAAAGAGATAAATGTCGGTAAGGATTCGCACAGCCTGACTGACCATACGCAGGGCAACTGGAACGGTATTGTCGGCAAGCTCGAACTCCGCGCCGAGGCTCCCGTTTGGTTCGACGATGTGCAGGTCTATCCCGATCTGGCCAACAAACGGGCGCGGGTGAAACTAACCGTTCACCAATTGCAGAAGCAGCCGCTGTCGGGCACGATCACGCTGGCAGCGGTGAGTTTCAACACGCCGGTGAAACAGACGGTAAAGCCGCTGACGGTGCCGGTAACGCTGGATGGAACCGAAAAAGTTGTGGAAATTGAATTGCCAATGGGCGTAAATTTTCTGACCTGGGATGAGTTCGATCCGGCGTTGTATCGACTGACGGCCACTGTCAAAACCACCAGTGGACTACAAAGCGATAGGCAGGTATCATTCGGCATGCGCGAGTTTGGTATCGACGGAACCCGGTTCACCGTTAACGGTCGCCCGACGTTCCTGCGCGGGACGGTGGAGAACTGCCAGTTTCCGCTGACGGGTTACGCGCCGATGGACGTAGCAGCCTGGGTACGTGTCTACAAGATCGCGAAGAAGTACGGGCTGAATCACATGCGGTTCCACTCGTACTGTCCGCCCGAAGCGGCGTTTGAAGCGGCTGACCTCGTCGGTTTCTACCTACAACCAGAAGGACCAAGCTGGGCCAATCACGGGTCGTCGCTCGGCGATGGGCACCCGATCGACAAGTTTATTTACGACGAAACCGACCGGATGGGCAAGGCGTATGGCAACTACGCGTCGTATTGCATGTTGGCCTATGGCAACGAGCCGCGCGGTGGAAAGCAGGCGCAGTACCTGGCGAAATTTATCAACTACTGGAAAGCGAAAGACCCTCGCCGCAAATACACGGGCGCATCGGTGGCGATGAGCTGGCCCCTGGTTCCCGAAAACGAGTACATGATCAAGTCGGGGCCGCGTGGGTTGCCGTGGAATCAGCTCCCGGGAAGCATGGGCGATTACCGCAGTAAGATCGCTGATTTCAAGGTGCCGTACGTGACGCACGAGTTGGGGCAGTGGTGCGTATTCCCGAACTTCAACGAGATCAAAAAGTATACGGGCGTGTACAAGGCGAAGAATTTTGAACTCTTCCAGGAAGACCTCGCCGACCGCGGCATGGCCGACTTAGGCGCCGATTTCCTGATGGCCACGGGCAAGTTGCAGGTGCTGAGCTACAAGACCGAGTTGGAAATGGCCCTTCGTACGCCCGGTTCGGCTGGTTTCCAGATGCTGTCGCTTAACGACTATTCCGGTCAGGGCACCGCCCTAGTTGGCCTGCTCGACCCGTTCTGGGACGAGAAAGGCTACCTGACCGCCCCGGAGTTTACCCGTTTCTGTGCCCCGACCGTGTTGCTGGCTCGTTTGCCCAAGTTCGTGTATCAGGCCAATGAAGCCCTACAGGCTGACCTGGAGCTGTTCCACTTTGGCAAAGCGCCATTGACGAAAGCGCGCATCAACTGGACGCTGACGGATGCCAACCAGGCCGTAGTTGCCAGCGGTCACTTCGATCAGGCAACCATTCCGATTGGTAGCAACAACGCCATCGGAAAAATTTCCGTGCCGTTGACGAGTCAAAACAAGGCGCAGAAACTGACGCTGACGGCTTCGCTCGCAGGTACGTCGACTACTAATGATTGGGATATATGGGTGTATCCGACTATAGTGGCCGATGCCAAACCCGCCGACATTTATTTCTGTACCGAGTTGGATGCCAAAGCCGAAGAGACATTGAAAAACGGTGGGAAAGTGTTTTTGCAGGCGGCCGGTAAGATCGAGAAAGGGAAAGAAGTGGTGCAGCAAATGCAGCCGGTTTTCTGGAATACGTCGTGGTTCAAGATGCGTCCGCCCCACACGCTCGGCTTCCTGGTCGATCCGAAGCACCCCGCCTTCGCTGATTTTCCGACCGACTACCACAGTAACCTCCAGTGGTGGGAAATCGTGAACAAGGCGCAAGTGATGAACCTCGAAGATTTTCCGCTCTCGTTCCGCCCGCTGGTGCAGCCGATCGACACCTGGTTCCTGAACCGGCGGTTGGGCATGATCGTCGAGACGCGTGTTGGCACTGGTAAGCTCATGCTGTGCAGCGCCGACCTGACGAGTAGCCCCGAAACCCGACCGGTGGCGCGTCAACTACTTCACAGCCTGACGACCTACATGCAATCGGACAAGTTCAACCCAAAGGAATCCGTCGAGCTATCGGTGGTGAAAAAGCTGTTCACGACACCCTCGCAGGATACATTTAAGGCCTACACGGCCGATGCGCCGGATGAGCTGAAGACGAAAGCTCAACTGAAGCATTGATTGGCGTAGGTACGTTGCTGGTGTATTGTTGCTGACATCTCGTATTGCTGACGCCTGGTCGAAGGGCTCGCACGCGACGTACAACGTATCGCAAAGCAACACACTGGCACAAAGCCTATATCCTAATTATCTCAACCCATGAACCTTAAAACGATTTTCTTTCTGCTACTGAGCTGCCTGCTATCCACAGTAGCCACACTAGCCCAGCGCCAGATGGAACGGCTGAACCGGGGCGTCGTGGCCGTTCGGACGAGTGCTGATGCGATTTATGTAGGCTGGCGGCTGTTCGGGACCGACCCGGCTGATGTTGCGTTTAATGTATATCGTGGAAAAACGAAGATCAATGCGTCGCCCGTCACGGGTGCCACGAATTTGATCGATAAGACCAGTTCGGCAGGTACGTATACCGTTCGGGCTGTGATCAAGGGAAAGGAACAGGCCGCGTCGGAATCGGCGAGCGTATGGGCAAAAAACTACCTGTCGATCCCGATTCAGGCACCTGCCAGCGGCACAACTACTACCGGACAAGCCTACAGTTACGTCGCCAATGATTGCAGCGTGGGCGATCTGGACGGCAACGGCGACTACGAAATTGTGGTGAAGTGGGACCCGTCCAACGCCAAAGACAATTCGCAGGCGGGCATAACCGGCAATGTGTATTTGGATGGCTATAAACTCGACGGTACCCGGCTATGGCGTATCGATCTGGGCCGGAACATCCGGGCGGGGGCGCATTACACCCAGTTTATGGTCTACGATCTGGATAGTGACGGAAAAGCCGAAATCGCCTGCCGAACCGCCGACGGCACCGTTGATGGAAAAGGTAAAGTGATTGGCGATAGCACTGCCGATCACCGGAATGAAAAGGGTTTTATTCTGAAGGGGCCTGAATTTCTCACCATCTTCAACGGACAGACGGGCGCGGCAATGGCGTCGACAACGTACCTGCCGCAGCGCGATCCGGTGGGCGGCGATAACCCAACCGACGACCAGATGCGGGCTACCTGGGGTGACGCCAATGGCAACCGTATCGACCGCTTTATTGCCACGGTGGCCTACCTCGATGGGCAACGGCCGAGCCTCGTGATGGGGCGCGGTTACTACACCCGGCTCGTGCGCGTTGCCTGGGACTGGCGCGATGGGAAGCTCAGCCAACGATGGATTTTCGACAGTGAATCGTCGCCTGAAAACCGGGCATACCGGAGTCAGGGGAATCACCAGCTAACAACCGGCGATGTGGATGGCGACGGAAAAGACGAGGTTATTAACGGATCGAGCGTGATTGATGATGACGGTAAAGGATTGTACGTCAATGGCCTGGGTCACGGCGATGCGCTGCATATGAGCGATATGGACCCCGACCGGCCGGGTCAGGAGCTATGGCAATGCCATGAATCACCCCGCTCGTATGGCAACTACGGTCTTGAGTTCCGCGATGCCAAAACGGGTCAGCCGTTGTGGGGCGTACCGGGCACCGGAGATATCGGCCGGAGCCTTGCCGCCGATATTGATCCGACGCACAAAGGCTACGAATGCTGGGGGGCGACGGGTGGTTTATATGACTGTAAAGGGCAGCAGATTGGCACGGTTAAACCGCCGGTCAATTTCGCTGTCTGGTGGGACGGCGACCTGTCGCGCGAGTTGCTCGACGGCCCACGGGTGAGTAAATGGGACCCGGCTACCAACATGAACAACCGGCTGTTTTCGGCCACCGATGTGGCAGGCGGCGTGTCGAACAACGGCACTAAAGCGAACCCCGGTGTGACCGCTGACTTGCTCGGCGACTGGCGCGAGGAGATCGTTTATCGTAACAGCACCAACACGGAATTGCTGCTGTTTACCACTACAGAGTTGACGGCAACTCGCTTGTTTACCCTGATGCACGACGCGCAGTACCGCGTAGGCGTAGCCCACCAGAATTCGGCCTATAACCAGCCTCCGCACCCCAGTTTTTATCTGGGAACCGACATGGTTATGCCAGTACAACCAAACATCGTAACGAAAGCGAAATGAGGGGCTGATGGGTGCGTATGGCTGACGCTGAGCCGGGGGCGCCCAGTCGAAGGGCCTACAGCGCGAAGCAGCTAAATCGAGCTTAACCAAGTAAACGCGGCGACACGTGTCCCTTTACGTTCACAACCACGCTCTCCCTTGACCGGATGATACGACTATCCCTTTTTACCTTTTTTTTCGTTTTGTCGATTGCTTCGTTTGGGCAAAAAAAACAGACACTTTGGTATAAACAACCGGCCCGAAACTGGAACGAAGCCTTGCCCGTCGGCAATGGACGGCTCGGCGTAATGGTATTCGGAAAAGTGAACGAAGAACTGCTCCAACTGAACGAAGAGACCCTCTGGTCGGGTGGGCCGGTGAACCGGAATCCGAATCCGGGTGTCGCCAAATTCCTGCCTGAGGTGCGTGAAGCCCTGTTTCGGGAAGATTACGCACAGGCCGCCAAGCTGACGCAGAAAATACAGGGCCTATACACCGACGCCTATCAACCGCTGGGCGACCTGGTGCTGAAACAGCCACTGACCGGTACTGCTACCAATTATTACCGCGATCTGGATGTCGCAAACGCCACGGCAACCACCCGGTTTACCGTCGATGGCGTGACGTATACCCGCGAGATTTTCGTCTCGGCACCCGATCAGGTCATCGTTGTCCGGTTGATATCGAGCAAGAAAGGCGCGCTGAATTTTACCGCCGCTACCCGTAGCCCGCATCCCGTTACCAAAATGATTGTTGGGCGTGATGAACTCGTTATTCGGGGGAAAGCCCCGTCGCGCGCTGATCCAAACTACGTCAATTACAACAAACAGGCTGTGATTTATTCCGACAGTATGGGTTGCAACGGCATGCGGTTCGACTGGCGCGTAAAAGTGCGCTCGACCGACGGGCAGGCATCGACCGATACGGCTGGCATTCGCATTCAAAATGCTACCGAGACGATTCTGTACGTGACCGCTGCAACGAGTTTCAACGGCTTCGATAAATGCCCCGACAGCGACGGGCGCGACGAAAAAAAACTGTCGGAGACGTACCTGAGCAAGGTACTGGCCAAAGCGCCCGCCGTAGTCCGCCGCGACCATATTGCCGACTACCAGAAACTGGCGAATCGCATGAGCCTGACTCTGAACGGAGGAGCCTCCCCGGTAGATTTGCCGATGGACGAACGCCTGAAACGCTATGCCGAAGGGGGTGCCGATCCCGCGCTGGAGAGCCTCTACTTCGCCTTTGGCCGTTACCTGCTCATCTCGTCATCGCGGCCGAAAACGGCGGGTAACTTTAGTGTACCTGCCAATTTACAGGGTATCTGGAACCCGATGGTTCGGCCGCCGTGGAGCAGCAATTTCACAACCAATATCAACGCCGAGATGAACTACTGGCCCGCCGAGATGGTCAACCTGTCGGAGCTTCACACGCCCCTGCTCGACTGGATCGGTTACATGGCGGCAACGGGTCGCGAAACGACAAAGAATTTTTATAATATGGGCGGCTGGACAGTTCACCATAACTCGGATATCTGGGGGCTATCGAACCCGGTTGGCGACAAGGGGAAAGGCAGCCCGTCGTGGGCCAACTGGGCGATGGGCGGTGCCTGGCTAAGTCAGCACCTGTGGGATCATTATACCTACACCGGCGACCGAACGTACCTGAAAGGCTATGCCTACCCGCTCATGAAAGATGCCGCCCAGTTCTGCCTCGACTGGCTGGTCGATGATCAGAAAGGACACCTGGTTACCGCTCCGTCTACCTCGCCAGAAAACGTATTCGTGACCGAAACAGGCCAGAAAGGGTCCGTTTCAGTGGCCACCACAATGGATATGGCCTTGATCTGGGATGTGTTCAGCAATGTCATTCAGGCGTCGGAGCAGTTGAAGGTAGACGCTGATTTTCGTCAGAAACTGACTGAGGCCAAGAAGAAGCTGTTCCCGTTGCAAATTGGTAAGAAGGGCAACCTGCAGGAATGGTACAAAGACTGGACTGACGAAGACCCACAACACCGGCACGTATCGCACCTGTTTGCGTTGCACCCCGGCCGTGAAGTGTCGCCCCTGACCACGCCTGCCCTGGCAGCGGCAGCCCGCAAAACGCTCGAAATTCGGGGCGATGGCGGAACGGGCTGGAGTAAGTCGTGGAAGATCAATTTCTGGGCGCGGCTACATGACGGGAATCACGCTTACAAACTCCTCCGCGAACTGCTGAAACTGACCGGTATGGAAGGCACCGATTACGCCAATGGCGGCGGAACGTACCCAAACCTGCTCTGTGCGCACCCGCCGTTCCAGATCGACGGTAATTTTGGCGGC
This sequence comes from uncultured Fibrella sp., assembly GCF_964250085.1. Lineage (NCBI taxonomy): Bacteria > Pseudomonadati > Bacteroidota > Cytophagia > Cytophagales > Spirosomataceae > Fibrella > uncultured Fibrella sp. The sequence goes on from NZ_CAXUEC010000001.1 coordinate 913,731, forward strand.
ACGTCGGGTATCGGCGAGATGCTGTTGCAAAGCCATGATGGCGTATTGAACCTGCTACCCGCCCGCCCCGACGCCTGGGCATCGGGTGAGGTGAAAGGCCTGAAAGCGCGGGGCGGCTATGAACTGGATATGACCTGGGCCAACGGTAAACTAACGCGGGTTGTGGTGCGCTCGGCCCTCGGCGGCAACTGCCGGTTGCGGGTGCCAGGTACGTTGGTAGCCACCATCGGCACGTTGAAACCCGCCACCGGCACGAACCCGAACCCGTTTTACGCCTTACCCGAAAGCCAATACCGCACCCGAACGCCGGAAACCGCCACCAACGGCTCCGTTGTATACGATTTAGCCACCGTAGCGGGGAAAGCGTATGTGCTGGTGGGAAAATAGCGTTTTGTTGACGCGATGCGTGAGCAACCCAGCGAAAGCAAAGTATTGACTAACCATTTTTAAACCAGATTATACCAATGAAAACCCTCCTTTTTTTCGCCGCTACCCTGACCATGTGTGCCTTCTCTGGTACAGCCGCCTTCGCTCAGAAAAATGAAAAAGGCGTGGCTGAAGCCGTTGAAAGGCTCCGCAAAGCCATGATCGATCCCACTGAAGCTGAACTGAGCGCGCTTGTTTCCGACAAACTGACCTACGGTCATTCGGGTGGCAAGATTGAAGACAAAGCCGAGTTTATCAAGGCGCTGGTGAGCAACGATTCCGATTTTAAAACCATCGACCTGACCGAACAGAAAATCGAAATTATTGACAACACGGCGCTGGTTCGGCACGTGCTAACGGCTGTGACGGCCAACAAAGGCGTGCCAGCAACGGCGCATATCGGTATTCTGCTGGTGTGGGTGTATCAGAAAGGTGCCTGGAAAATGGTAGCCCGGCAAGCGGTTAAGGTGTAATGTCGTTGTTTGTCAGATAGACTGCTTCGCGCTGTGGTGTTGCTTCGCGCTTGTGGCCCTGAGCCTGTCGGGGACCGCACCGGCGGACCGGCCTAGTCGAAGGGCCTACAGCGCGAAGCCCATTACAGCGCGAAGCTTCCTACATTCAATTTCCCCAACATGATCTCTTTCTTCCTCTTTCTTTCCTTCCTGCTCCCCGCCACCGCTGATAAACCGGCACCACCCGCCTGGGTAAAACTGGTTGGCGCACGAATGGCCCCATCGAAGGAAGTGGTGTTTTCAACCGCTGCGTACGGGGCAGTGGCCGATGGGAAAACAATGGCTACCAAGGCTATTCAGAAAACAATCGATGCCTGTGCGGCAAAAGGGGGAGGCGTGGTGACGTTTAAAGCAGGGCAGTACCTGACGGGGTCGCTGTTCCTGAAAAAAGGCGTGACTCTGCACCTCGACAAAGGTGTTGAACTGCTCGGTAGTCAATCGCTGGCCGATTATCCGGAGATTGATACGCGGGTGGCGGGGATTGAGATGCGCTGGCCAGCGGCGTTGATCAATATTATTGATCAGAAAAATGTAGCCATTACCGGAGAAGGCACAGTGAACGCGCAGGGTAAGCCGTTTTGGGAGAGCTACTGGGCTCTACGCAAAGAGTATGAAGCAAAAGGCCTGCGCTGGATCGTGGATTACGACGCCAAACGACCCCGCACCCTGCTCGTTTCCGGCTCATCAGATGTAACCCTGAAAAGCATCACGCTCCAGCAAGCGGGTTTCTGGACGGTCCATATTCTCTACTCCGATCACGTTACGGCCGACGGCTTGGTGATTCGCAACAACATCGGCGGTCACGGTCCCAGCACCGACGGTATCGACATTGACTCGTCGACCTACGTTCTGGTGCAAAACTGCGACATCGACTGCAACGACGATAATTTCTGCCTCAAAGCCGGTCGCGACTGGGACGGGCTGCGCGTAAATCGGCCAACGGAATACGTGCTCATTCAGAACTGCGTGTCGGGTGCAGGCGGTGGGCTGATCACCTTTGGTAGTGAAACGTCGGGTGGTATCAACCACGTGATGGCCCGCAACCTGACTGCGAAAGGTACCGGCGTGGGCATTCGCCTGAAATCGGCCATGACGCGGGGCGGCACCGTGTCGGATATTTACATGGAAAATATCACGATGGACGATGTGGGTGTACCGGTGGAGGTGACCATGAACTGGAACCCCAGCTACAGCTACTCGACCCTCCCCGCTGGCTATACTGAAGCCACCCTGCCCGCCCATTGGAAAGCAATGCTGGCTAAAGTAGAACCAGCCGAACGGGGTATTCCGCACTTTAAAGACGTACACATTACCGGCCTGAAAGTCACCGGGGCCAAGCGTGGCATTATGGCGGCGGGCCTCGCTAATTCGCTGCTCGAAAACTTCACGTTCACCGACGTAACCATCGCCGCCACCACCGCCGGTCAGATCGACTACGCCAGAAACTGGACGGTGAAGAACCTTCAAATCACTGCTAAAGACAGCAAGCCCATCGTCGTGAAAAACAGCGATGGGTTGAGCTTGTAGGTGTCTGTCTTACTGTTGCGTGTTGCTTTGCCCTACAGCAAATGACATACCGACAGGGCGAAGCAATACGCAACAGCAAGACACAATGTGCTTGACAACGTACCTATGGCATTTTGGCCAAATTCTCCCAGCGCACTAGCCACTTGCCGTTTTTCGGGAAACCGGGCGATGTCACGCCTGAATCTGTATCCCAACCGGCGCACATCATGGCAACGGCAGCAAGTAAGCCCCCGTTGCCGGGCAGGTAAATGCGGAGGTTATCGCGCTGGTAGTTATGGCCGTTGTGTAGAAACGTGTTTTTCGTCACTGGCATCAGTAGCGCATCAATGGCTTTGTCGGGTTTGCCGAGGCGGGCGGCCGTCATCGCTACAAGCGGATAATCCCAGCCCCAGGTGCTTTCCCAATTCCAGACGGTCATGATCTTATCGAAGGTGCGGGTCATCGTGGGTACGTCGAGCGACGGGCTTTTGGGCATGTAGCCGTACGCGCCCAGCACCGCCGGGTGATCGGTCATGAACTCGGGGTTAGTGTATGAATCGGGAGCGCTTTCGGCGGCTAAATACAGCCCATCCTGCGTGGGCAACGGCGATAGCCCGGCCAGGACCTTATCCCAGTCCGGGTTGCGGGGCATCCCCAGCCGTTCGCGCCATTGCTGAGCCGTAGTGAGGCCCCACCACCAGTAGGTCAGCTCGAACGGCGGGTTGTAGGTGCTGGCGTATTTAAAGCGTTCCTGCGCCGGAATCATGCCTTTACCCAGTATGTACTTGCCCTTCTGCGGGTCGAGCCAGGCATAGGACGCCATAAAATCGGCGGTGGCGAAAACGAGGTCTTTGTAGGCGTTCAGCGTTTTCTGGTCGCGGTGATTCCGGTAGCTGAGTTCGGCGAAATAAATGAAGTGTGGCTGCTGCCAGATCAGGAACGGACCGATCGGCGAAGGGCTTTCATTCGCATCCTGATCCACCATTTTCTGCCAGCGAACGCCTTTAAAGCCCTGCCGTTGCGCCAGATCGGCGGCTCCGGGACGTGCTTTCTTGTACCAGCCCAGGCTTCTTTCGAGTAGCGCGGGTCGGTTCCAAAGGGCGAAATGGGCCGCATGCCACCAGTGCATTTCCAGATGTGGTTTGCCGTACCAACTGTTGTAGGTGAGGCCGGTTTCCTGCGGCGGAATAGTACCCGAACACTGAATTTTGGTCAGGTATTGCGAGAGCACAATCCGTCGCTCCAGCTCCTTTGCCCGTGAATCAGTACTGCCCGATAAGTCAACGGCCCCGCCTGTTGTCCAGAATGATTGCCAATGCGTTTGGTTAGCCTGTTGCGTAGCGGCAAACGTGGGTTGCGGGCTTTTGGCCGGTGCCGCACCCGACGTGAACCGACAGGTAAAATCGAACGTCGTGCCCGATTGATGCGGAGTTAGCACAAACTCGTGGGCCCTCACTTCGCGAACGGAAGCCTTCCCCGTCCAGGCGAGGGCGGTGGTGTAGCGTGTGGTGTCGAGCTGGCGTTCCAGCACCACGGCGTTTGCGCCCGTTGACCGTAAGCGCGTCGTGTGCCGGGTCGGCTTGTCAAAATCGGGGAACCCTTCCCAGGTACTGGCCCCGTACGGAAAGCGCAGCGTAACCTGTAAGCGGCCCGTCGTCACCAGTGGGGAACGTACCTGAACGGCCACCATATCCTGCACGGGGTGGCAGATCGTTACTACATCGACAGGCTGGTTGTCGACCTCGAAATGGCTGCGGATTTCGCCTTTCCACATAGCCAGCGTCTGCCGGATGTTCCGAAGATCGGCCATTTTTACGGTTGAGCCATCTGCTTTTTTCAGAGCGAACCCGATCATGCCGAGGTGCAGGCGATGTGGGTTTTCACGGAAATAGTTCGACACGGCCTCCTGCCGGCCAGCGCCTTTGATCGAAAATGTATAGGGCACTTTCCGGCCGTGCTGATCGATGGAATTGTACACCTCGCTCAGTTTATAATCGCCGGGATTGGGCACGGCATGCCAACCCCACTGCGACTGCGTGCCCAGCGGAACGGCGTCTTTGTAGTAATCTGGAAACGTTTGCAGACCCGTTGCATCGACGGTGAAAGCAAACTCGCCATTACCAACCGACACCGAACCAAGCGTATCGAAACGAGTATTGATCACGGTGTGGCGACTCACGAGCGCTTTACGATCAATTTTTGGGGTCGGCTTCGTTTGCGCAGGGGCGAGTTGAACGCCGAGAAAGGCGATGAGTAGCGATATAGAACGCATGAGCAGTGGCCTGAAGCTCCAGCTTCGGGAGAAGAAGAATGTATCGGTAACTAGTTTCTACCGAAGCTGGAGCTTCGGGCTACTGAGTACAAAAAGAAGCCCATCAGAGATCTAATGGGCTTCTCACATTTATGAGAATTAAGCTAAATAGAAGCAGTTGTCAAGCAACGTACCCGGCCACTATAAAGACTCCCGGCGGATCATATAGAACGGATTTTTGACTTTAATCCGCTTATTGTCGAGCAGGAGAGCGGCCGTGGTAAAGCCCATCGCCTCAAAATCGGTTGTAATAACGGTGATATTCAGTAACTCTTTGAGCGTGGTTTCATTGAACGAGATCATCCCGATTTCGCGACCGAGTACAAAGCTCGACTGGCGCACTTTCTTGACTAGTTCCGACAGGTCCATTTCTTCAACGACCACATAGGCCGTACCCGCCTGTAGGCTTTCGTTGAGCGCGTTTTCCTTAATGCAGAACTCCTTATTCGTGTTGATACAGAACGACTTGAAGCCGCGCGCAATCTCCACCGGATAGTTGCCGTCGCTGGGCAGAATCAACACCATCCGGTCGTATTTGGCCAGCAGGTCTTCGGCCGTTTCCAGGGCTTCCCGAATGTCTTTATCAAAGTTTTGGTGAACGCTCAGGAACGTACCTGGCAATTCGGGTACGTCTTTGTCGAGCAAAACCAACTGGTTGGATGGAATCGTTTCGAGCACCTTCATGTAATTGGCTTTGTCGAGGTCCTGCGTGAAATGAGGCATGATCACGTAGTAATTGTACTTGCCGAGGTTCTCTTCGATGATTTCCTGAAAATGCTGTGCGCTGTAGTGGTGAATCTGCAGGTCAACGTTGGCCCGGTCGCCCAGGGCCTTCAGGAAGGCGTAATAAATAATTTTCTTGTAGGAACTGAGCTTGTTGAAGACCAGCAGGATTTTCAGCTTGGGCGCCTCATTCGCCTGAACATAATACCCTTTCCCCTGCACCGACGTGATGTAGCCTCGTTCCCGAAGCTCGCGGTATGCTTTCTCGACGGTGTCGCGGGCCAGGTAATATTCAATGCTCAGTTCACTGATCGAGGGGAGTTGCTCGCCCTTCCGTAACACGCCCCGGCCAATATCGGTAATGATCGACTGGACGATCTGCTTATACTTGGGCGTCTTGTCTTTCGGGTTGAACTGAAGCTGGTAGATCGGGAAAGACGTATTCGGATACACATCGATAAAATCATACGACTGACGGCGTTGACGGGGTTCGATGGCTTGTCTCTGTAACATAACTGTTCGAGTAAAATACGTTTGGGCAAGAGGAAAAGACTGGAATGTCCAGGACACGGAGCGGTAATGTGACAGGTTAATTTTCGTCTGTTTTTAGACATAATCAAGAAAATATCTGATTTTATTTATGCAATCGTTACCGGGAACGTTGCCAGTCAAAACTTGCTGTTCCAACAAACGCTAAACCTGCCGGTTATCGGGTCGAAAGGAGCGGGTGGGTATTCCGGGCAATATGGTATTTTTGCGGACCCATTGGCGGGTACGTTTATGCTCGAAACTCTTTTTAATGCTGCTTCCTATCAGGCTGGCCGCTTCGTCGATACGGTGCTATCCCTGTTGAAAGTGCTGATCAAATCCCGATTTTCGGTCGAGATGCCTGCCCCACAACGGCCTGCCTGTTCCATATTGGGGAATGGGCCGTCGCTCCGCCAATCGCTTGATAATGACCTGGCGTTTATCCGCCAAACCGAGACGATCTGTGTCAACAACTTTGCGTCGTCGCCCGAATACGCCCAGCTACAACCGATGAATTACGCCCTGCTCGATCCGGCGTTTTTCCTGTACAGTGAGCAGAATAATAGCCGCAAAGACGTGGAGAAAACGATTCGCTGCCTGGTAAACCTCACCGTTTGGCCAATGAACCTATTTGTGCCGCAGTCGGCCCGGAGCAGCTACCTGGTGAACCAGCTTCACGGCAAACACCTGAATGTGCGTGTCGTTTTCTACAATTACACCGTGGTGCGGGGGTATGCCTGGTTTCGGCATTTCATTTTTCGGAATGGATGGGGCATGCCACAAGCGCAGAATATTCTGGCGGCTTCGCTCTATCTGGCCATTACCCGCCGTTTCGGGGAGGTTTATCTCTTCGGGGCCGATCATTCGTGGCATGAAGAGATCCGCGTTTCCGACAGCAACGAACTCCTGATCAAACAGGAACATTTTTACGACAAACCCGGCGACGCTACCCACATTCCCGTCTATGATGTGGTGAAGAAGGAAACCTCGCGGATGTCGGCACAATTTGCTTCGCTATCCAAAGCGTTTTATAGTTACGAAATCCTGCGCGACTACGCAGCCTCACTCAACGTTCGGGTCCTGAACGCCAGTGCAAAAAGCTACGTTGATGCGTTTAAACGAGTTAAAATTTAGTCATTACGCTTCGCTGCCATTAAGTAGTCATTCGCTTCGCTGTCATTTATTGTTTTTACGATGAATGACAGCGAAGCGAATGACTACTTAATGACAGCGAAGCGTAATGACCCTTTTCATATGCTTGATCTATCAAATAAATCCATTCTTATTACCGGCGGGACTGGCTCGTTTGGCAAGAAGTTCGTCGAAATGGTGTTGCAGCGCCACCCCAACATCAAACGGTTGGTCGTCTACTCACGCGACGAGTTAAAGCAGTTCGAAATGAGTCAGACGTTTCCAACCAGCCGGTACAAAGCCATGCGCTACTTCATTGGCGATGTGCGCGATGGTGAACGCCTGAAACGGGCCTGTGAAGGAATCGATATCATTGTCCACGCTGCTGCGCTGAAGCAGGTGCCCGCCGCTGAATACAACCCGATGGAGTGCATCAAAACCAATGTCTTTGGTGCCGAAAACGTAATCAACGCAGCCCTCGACAATGGCGTACAGCGCGTAGTGGCCCTTTCGACCGATAAAGCCGCCGCGCCAATCAACCTCTACGGAGCCACCAAACTTTGTTCAGACAAGCTGTTTGTGGCGGCCAATAACATGAAAGGCTCGCGTGATCTGACCTTCTCGGTGGTGCGCTACGGAAACGTGATCGGCTCGCGCGGATCGGTGGTGCCGTTCTTTCTGGAAAAGCGCAAAGAAGGGGTGCTGCCCATCACGCACCCGGACATGACCCGGTTCAACATCTCGCTTGAAGATGGAGTGGACATGGTGCTCTACGCGCTGGAGCATGCCTGGGGCGGCGAAATATACGTACCCAAGATTCCATCGTACCGCATCACCGAAGTGGCCACGGCCATCGGACCTGATTGTGAACAGGTGCTGGTGGGCGTCCGGCCCGGCGAGAAATTGCACGAAGAGATGATCACCGAAACCGATTCGCTCAACACCGTCGAAACCGATCAATATTACGTCATCACCCCTTCAACACCAACCTGGAGTGTAGACGATTACCTGGCCGCATTCAACGGGAAGCGGGTAGCCGAGGGATTTAAATACAACTCAGGCACCAACACCGAATGGCTCAGCGTTGACCAACTCCGCGACCAGATCCGCGAACACGTTGATGCTTCCTTTACGGTGTAAATAGTACTATTCGCCGGAAGCAGGTAAATACAACGTCTTATGCATACTACTCCTATTCCATACGGTCGGCAACACATCACCGACGAGGATATTGCGGCGGTGGCCGAGGTGCTGCGCGGGCCGATGCTTACGCAGGGACCGGCCATCGGTGCGTTTGAAAAGGCGTTTGCCGACTACATCGGAGCGCCTTATGCCGTTGCTGTATCCAACGGAACGGCCGCGCTGCACCTGTGTTGTATGGCGTTGGGTGTTGGGCCGGGAACGCGGGTGATTACTACGCCCATTACGTTCTCGGCGTCGGCCAACTGTGTTCGCTACTGCGGTGGCGATGTGTACTTCGCCGATATCGATCCCGACACAGTATTGCTGGATGTGGAGGCCGTTCGGACGCTGATCGAATCAAAGCCCGCCGGTTATTTTTCAGGCATCATTCCCGTCGATTTCGCGGGGTACCCCGTCGATATGGCCGCGTTTCGGGCGTTGGCAGATGAGCATGGTCTGTGGCTGCTCGAAGATAGTTGCCATTCGCCGGGCGGTTCATTTGTTGGTGAGCAGGGGCCCGATGCGTCGGACCGTTCCTATCGCTGTGGCGACGCGTCGCTGGCCGATCTGGCTATTTTTAGTTTCCATCCCGTGAAGCACATTGCCTGTGGTGAAGGCGGTATGATCACAGCCAAAACCGAGGTGCTGTACAACCACCTGATGCGGTTACGTACCCACGGCATCACCAACAAACCCGCCGATTTTACGCCGCCCTACGAAGGCGAACCCGAACGCGGTGGCTGGTATATGCAACTTCAGGAGCTGGGCTACAACTACCGCCTCACCGATATGCAGGCTGCGCTCGGCCTGAGTCAGCTAAAACGTGCCGATCAGATGCTGGATCGTCGCCGTGAAATTGCGGCCCGTTACAACGCTGCTTTTGCTGGCACCCCGGTGCAAATCATTGTACCGCCAAAAACGGTGGGGCACGCGTACCACCTGTATGTGGTGCAGGTCGATGATCGGAAAGGGCTTTACGACTATCTACGGGCTAAAAACATCTTTGCGCAGGTGCATTATATTCCGGTGCATACCATGCCGTATTACCAAGAGCAAGGCAATAAGCCGGGCGATTATCCGCTGGCCGAGCGTTACTACAGCCGCTGCCTGAGCCTGCCGATGTACCCCACGCTCACCGACGAGGAACAGCAATACGTAATCGACGAAGTGCTGACGTTTGTGGGCCAATGAAACGGTGGCTGCTCTGGATAGCCGGTGCTATTCCGGTGCTATACTACGTCGGCACGGTGCTGTGGTACGCGTATGATTTTCCGTACATGGATGATTACCCCGTAGTGGTCGACTTCCTGAACCGGCTGCCGGGTGCAGGTACGTTCAGCGAAAAAGCGGCCCTTTTACTCGAACAGAATAATTTTCACCGGCTGGTGCTGGCAAAGTTAATCGCCTGGCTCCATGTTGCACTAACGGGCTCGGTCGATTTTCGGGTTATGCAGTACGTTGGTCTGCTGGCCTTGCTGGGTACGTCCTGGCTGCTGTATCGTAGTGCCGAGTCGCCTGCTTCAGTCGTTAAACCCGCGCATTACCGGTTCACGACCGAAGCTGGCGCTTCGGTGCTGCAATTGCCCGTTTTCTTTCTGCTTTTCCAGTTTCAGGGTTGGAACATTGCGTTCTGGAGCATCGTGGCGGCCTCGAACGTGACGGCTCCGGCGCTGGCGCTGCTGGCCTTTTATCTGGCCAACCGTCGCCGCGAAGGGTGGGCCATTGTGGTAGCGCTCGTCGCGCTGTTTACGAACGGAAATGGCATTCTGGTGCTACCACTATTGGTAGTATGCTGGCTGTTGCAACAACGCTGGCGTTGGGCACTGGGAACATTGCTGATCACGATTCCGGCACTGCTTTACTATTTCCACGATTACCAAAATCCGGCCGGACCATCGCTAATGCAGCTTTTTAGTCCGGCTAAACTACCGCATCTGCTGGCGCTCGACACGGCTTTTCTCGGGGCGATTGTCTACCATCCGGCCGTGGCCTGGTTGCCCATTGTGTTGGGAAGCGTTACGGTGATCTGGGCAACGTACCTGGTCTGGATTCGCTACGACCGGATAAACCCGACATTGTTCTGGTTGCTCATCTTCCTGCACCTGACGGGACTGATGCTGGCCGTGAACCGGATTCAGAATGATACCAGCATCGTGTTTGCGTCGCGCTACCGCAATATCACGGCCCTGCACATGGCCGCAACGTACCTGAGCGCGCTCGACGTGCTGATTCGACGCGACCTGCGCTGGCGGAGTGTTCACCTGACCAACTGGTTTGCCGGACTTGTTCTGGTGGGAACGGTGGGGCTATGGGCGGTGTCGAACGTAACGTACCTGAGTAAGATCGAGCGATTTCGGGAATTGAAACAGACGGATAACCTGCTCTGGCAACGCTACGGGCAAATTCGCGCCTGTGCCCCGCAATACCAGCCTGCATCCAGATTAAGCGAACTGGCAAGCCGGGGTATCTTCCGGCCAGAACCCGTCTCGCTGGCTGCGTTTGATAGCAAACTGGTAACGGTTGCCGCCGTAGCTACGCCCGGCGACTCGCTGGCCTACGGAATTGATCTACGGCGGCTCGACCAGGGCTTTCTGGTTGTCAGCGGCTGGGCGAAAGTGGCGGGTCGAAAAGCTAATTTCAACGATACGTTTGTTGGCGTAAAAAGGGCAAAAGGCTGGCAGTACTATACAACGCTTTTCCACCAACGGCTTGATAAAGACGACTCGGCCAACGATAAAGACACCGGTTTTACGGCCATTATCCCCGCCGCTCAACCTGCCGACTCACTCGCTATCTTCGTCCGCTCAGGAAGATACGCTGCCCTTAAAAAGATGGTACGCTGATTATAATGAGTACGCAGATGTAAGAAATTAAAACGGATTGGCTCTGCTGGAGACCACGAATACAGTTGAATTTAACACAGGCACGGTTCGCCGCTGCGGTACTATTCATCATGAAGACACTCTGCATTATTCCGGCGCGTGGCGGTAGCAAACGCATTCCGAGGAAGAACATCCGCCCATTTCTGGGATCGCCCATCATTGCCTATTCTATCCGCGCGGCGCAGGAGTCTGGCCTGTTCGACGAGGTAATGGTCTCGACTGACGATGCCGAAATTGCCCGGATGGCGCAACTATACGGTGCATCGGTGCCGTTTGCGCGGTCGGCCGAAACGGCGGATGACCATGCCACTACCGCCGCCGTACTGACCGAAGTGCTGAACACCTACGCCCGGCATGGTCACCAGTTCGACCGGGCCTGTTGCCTGTATGCCACGGCACCTTTCGTTACGGCTGATACCCTTCGCGAGGCCTTCGGAAAGCTCGAAACGGGCGGCTTCGATACGGTATTCCCGGTGGTACGGTTCAGCTTTCCTGTGCAGCGTGCGGTCATTTTTCAGAACGACCGGCTGGCCTGGCTCGATCCCGAGTATGCCCTCACCCGATCGCAGGACCTTTCGCCTGCCTTTCATGATGCCGGTCAGTTCTATTTCTTCAACGTACCCAGTTTTCTGAAAACAGGTCAGCTACTGACCAGCAATACCAGCGGCATCGAAATTTCGGAACTGGAAGCCCAGGATATTGATAGCTTGACCGACTGGCAGCTCGCTGAACTGAAAATCAGGTTATTGCATCATAATTCAGGCAATGGCCAGTAGACAACCGGTTTATCATAGATTAGTATAAGGAGTAGCAGGGCGGCGTTCATGTTGTAGTTTTGTCGTTCCGACTATAGCTACCCTTCCTCATGAAACGAATTATTTTCCGCGCCGATGGTACCAGTCAAACAGGGATGGGCCATATCATGCGCAGTCTGGCACTCGCCGAGATGCTAAGCCCGCCTGACGATAGTGACAAGCCGGGTTTCGACCGCCATTTTGCCATCCGGCAACCGTCTGAGGCCGTGTTGAAAACCGTTGCCAAACTGGGTATCCCGGTCATCGCGCTACAGACAAACGAACTCGACGAGTTTCTCCGCCACGTGACGGCCGATGATGTAGTTGTGCTTGATGGCTATGCCTTTGACGAAGCGTTTCAGCAGGCCGTGCGGAAACAGACCCACAAACTTGTCTTTATCGACGATCTGATGCTGGGCAAACAGGTTGCCGATGTGGTCATCAACCATGCCGGCGATGTAACGCCCGCCGACTATCAGACCGAACCCTACACAAAACTGCTGTTGGGCGCTGGCTACGCGCTGGTGAATCCGGCTTTCCGGCAAAAAGCGCAGCCTAAAGATGGTGAGAACAAAGCCTTTGTGAACATGGGCGGAGCCGATCCGCATAACGTGAGCCGCGAGGTGGTTGAGCTGCTGTTGACCCAAAACGCTGAACTCCGCGTGACGGTGGTGCTTGGCTCGGCAAATCCACACGCCGATACCTTCGCCGACTTGCCGAAAGACCGCCTGAGCATCCAGCAAAATCTGTCGCCCAAGCAGATGGCCCGCGCCATTGGGGGCAGTGGCCTGAGCATTGTCGCTGCCAGCACTATTGCCTATGAAGTGGCCACCGTCAGCCGCCCGATGATCATCATCCAAACCGCCGATAATCAAAGCCGCCTCGTTTCGTTCATGCGCGACCGGCACCTGACGCTCGGTGCCCTAACGCTGCCCATCGCCCCCGACAAGTTCGAGACTGCCGTTGGTAAAGCCCGATTAACCCCAACCGTATTCAAGCAGCGCCTCGTTTTCGACGGTAAAGCCGCCGACCGCTACAGGCAGGTATTTCATGAGTTAGCCGTTTAGCCCGATGGATATCAAGTTGATAAACATAACGTCCGATGATATTGAGTTAATTCGGTCATGGCGCAACCAGCCGGAGGTGTCAAAATATATGTATACCGATGCTGCGATTACTGTCGAGCAGCAGGAAGCCTGGTATAGTCGGATAAAAGATGATCCATCGTGCCAATATTGGATTATCGAGTATAATGAGCAAAAAATCGGATTAGCCTCGTTGACGGGTATTAGTACGGCGTTAAGTAGCTGTTACTGGGCTTTTTATTTAGGCGATGTAAGCAATCAGGGGGCCGGTATAGGATCCAAAATTGAGTTCAATGTGATTGATTACGTCTTTAATACATTGAAGCTAAATAAGCTGCGCTGCGAGGTAATAACCTTCAATGAGAAGGTCATCACGATGCACGAGAAGTTTGGGTTTAGGCGGGAAGCTTATTACAGGCAACACGTTAAGAAAGAAGGGAGGTGGCAAGACGTAGTGGGGCTGGCTATGCTGCGTGACGAATGGAAAGTATATAGAGAAGGAATGATGGCTAAAATTTATAGACACTGATAAAGTGGCAGTTTGCCGAATAAGATATAGTATTGACTACCCAATTCAAGTCTTTACTGAATCTGATTTATGAAACCACTTTATTTTATTGCTTTAGGATTGATAGTATTAGCTACCAACTGCTTTGCACAGGATCCTTCAGTTGACCGCTGGGTAGATAGCGGTGATGCAACTGTAGTAGACATACCAGCGACGGGCAGTGGCAGAATCACCGTTTCAAAAGGGTTCTCAAACGCTACTACGTTTAACGAGTTGCTGCGCATAAGGGTGAACCACAGTGCAAATGATTATATCAGCTTCAGAAATGCGACAGGAACGAACAGCTTTGTACCCTCTATTTTCTCCTACAATGAAAGCGGAAATGGCTCTTCATTTATGTTGCTTGGGGTGACCAATTACTCAAATGATTTCGGAAATGATGCGCTCATAAACTTCAATGCCCGAAAATATTTTGATAACTCGCTCACTTCAGGAGGAGCTCCAATTGTAGGCAGACCGTTATTCTCCTGGAATAACTACACTACTGTTTATATGCAGATGCTGGCTAATGGTAACCTCGGCCTCGGTACAACATTTCCTCAAGCGCAACTGCATACGACGGGTAGTGTACGTTTTTCAGGGTTACCCGGCACTACTAGTGCAGCCTTGTCGGTGGTTGTAACCGATGAGAATGGCACTTTATCCCGGTATAACATACCCTTCAATTCAGCATTAGCTACCATAAGCAGTTCAACGACAAATGCATTGCCCAAATTTGGTAACTCAGGTACGTTGTCGGGCAGTCAGATCACGGATAATGGTACGGGTGTAGGTGTTGGTGGAGCACCCACGGCGGGGGCCAAACTTACGTTGTACGGAACGATCAGCCTGATGTCGGATGAACGGCAGAAAACAAATATTGTCCGTCTGGATCATGCGCTTGATAAAGTGAGCGCCCTAAACGGATACTACTACAACTGGCGTGAAGGAAGCGATACTAAGCAGGTTGGCTTTATGGCTCAGGAAGTAGAGCGGGTACTACCGGAAGTTGTCTCGCAAAATAGTGAAGGTACCCGGTTTGTGAACTACGACGGACTTGTTCCCCTCCTTACTGAAGCGATTAAAGAGCAGCGGGCGATGCTGGAAGTCCAAAGTCAACTGATTAAGGAACTACAACGCGAAGTGAGCTCGTTGACACGTAAAAAATAGGCAAGTGGCGTCTGTCACTTAGCCAATCTGAGCTGTAATGTCATTTCCTCCCATTCAGGTTGCCAATTATACCATCTCCCCGCAGCACCGGCCGTTTGTGATCGCCGAAATGTCGGGAAACCATAACCAGTCGCTCGACCGGGCGCTGGAACTTGTCGACGCGGCGGCGGCGGCGGGAGCACACGCGCTCAAACTTCAGACCTACACGCCCGATACGATCACGTTCAACGGGCAGTCGGATGAGTTTTTTATTCGGGATAACCAGTCGCTCTGGGCCGATAAGAATCTGTATAAGCTGTATCAGGATGCCTACACACCCTGGGAATGGCATGGACCTATTTTCGAGCGGGCAAAGCAGCATGGCATGGTTGCCTTCAGCTCGCCGTTTGATACCACGGCGGTCGATTTTCTGGAGTCGCTGAACGTACCGATCTACAAGATTGCGTCGTTCGAGAACACCGACCATATCCTGTTGAAGAAAGTGGCCGGTACCGGAAAGCCCGTCATCATGAGTACGGGCGTGGCCACGGTGGCCGACATTGCCGAGTCGGTGAAGGTGCTGCGTGATCATGGCTGCACGGAATTGATTCTGCTCAAATGCACAAGCACGTACCCAGCCACGCCCGAAAGCACCAACCTGGTCACGATTCCGCACATGAGCCAACTGTTTAACGTACTTGTGGGATTGTCTGACCATACGATGGGCATTGGCGCTTCTGTGGCGGCAACGGCACTGGGCGCGGTGGTACTCGAAAAGCACTTTACGCTCAGACGGGCCGATGGTGGTGTCGATTCGGCGTTTTCGCTGGAACCGGACGAACTGAAAAGCCTCGTAGTAGAGTCGGAGCAGGCATTTCTGGCGATGGGTCAGATCAGCTACATTCCCACGCCGAAAGAACAGAAAAGCCTGCAATTCAAACGGTCGCTCTATGTGGTACGCGACGTAGCCGCGGGCGAAGCGTTTACGCCGGCAAACGTACGCAGTATCCGTCCCGCCAATGGCCTTCACACCCGACATTACGACGAAGTGCTGACCAGAACGGCATCGCAAGCCATTTCTGCCGGCACCGCACTGGCATGGGAGTTAATGAACTGAGAAACGTAGCTGTAAACATGTTGCGGCTGAGTAGAGTTGACCAACTAGACCCCAACAACTAGACCTATATACGACTTTGGCAAAGAAGAAACCTACCCCCGCAAACCCCGATGAGCAGGAAAAGCCACGGGTGCACAAAGAACTCGAAGGGTTCAATATCGAGATTAACTCGTTTGGCGAGATTGTAACCAGCTTCGAGATCGACAAGATCAACCAGTTTCTGAACCGGACGGTCGACGATAAGAAACTACGCCACCGCGACGATCTGAAAACGCTCAAAGGCGAAGCTCCCGACGCGGATGCTGACGACGATATCACCGATGAAGATGATGACGAAAAACTCTTCGACGACACCGACGATATTCTGCCCGATCCAGAGAAATAAATTAACGGTTATCCTGAGCCTGACTGAACCAGTCAACAAAAGAGCTTCATTCATGCGAATGAAGCTCTTTTGCCGTTCAGGGGGAAATAATTAGGTAGCTTTTGCTGAGAAGTGGCCGGTTCGCCCACCCGATTCCCAGCTATTTACTGCCTGCACATGATGCTGATAAACCGAAAAAAATAACTTCATCAAAAGCCAATAGTTTATAGGCGATAATCTTTGATAATTTCTTGATTAATAGCAGTTTATTTAGTAAAAATAGCTTGCTGAATTGCCCCTTCTTTGCGATGAAAACACGTTTATTTACGTTATTAATACAGAACGTAAACAACAGGATTTTATACTATGGACTTATTGAAAATGCTCGACCCCGCAGTGCATCATACCACAACGACAGCCTCTATTGGTAAGCGAACCAAGACAAATGGACCGGCCACTGCCGCTGTGCTGATTCGCATTGCCAGCGAAATGCTGGAAACGTCGCCAACCCTGCGGAAGCGAATGGGAATTACGCTCAGCGACCTTGCCGCCGCTGATAAAGTTCGCAAAGAACTTGCCCGGCGAAGTATGTAACGCGGACTTCAGTCCGCTTTTCTCGCACAAACAGGCGGACTAAAATCTGCCTTACATACGCGTATGCCAAAACTGAATTGAATGAGGCGCATCGCAAATTGGCCGTGACGAATAAAATACTGACGCAGACGGTTGCTCAGCGGGTGCGCCGACTGGCTGACCAGCGCTCGCTCGATGCTCGTCAGCGGGCGGGCAAACGATTCGGTAACGGTCTTCAAAGCCAGTGTCGTCAACGTACCTGTGCCGTAATGGTAGCAGGCCGTTTTGTGGGCGTAGCCGTAGTCATAACTGCCGGAGGTTTCCTCGAAATTCGCTCAGCTTCCTTCGCCTTCTTTTTGGCGTTATAGTGATGGTTGCCATCCGGGTATACAAGCGCCTGCGAGAGCGATAACCAATGTGGGTTATGCCTCATATGAACGGAATTCGGATTTGAATAAAGTGCTGACTTTTACCAATATAACTAATAATTTTAGCGGTAGTCGGCCGGTGACTGCAACGATATACCCTCTTTGCTGCGTCATGTACAGCAACGGCAGTTACCAACTGGAAAGCCGACTATCTTAAGCAATCACTATCTGTAAAATATAATGGAACGTAAGGACTTTTTGAAACGAGGGTTCACCAGCTTATTAGGCATAGCGGCTATTAATCCGCTCGTGGCGGCTTGTAAAAGTTCAACGACCGTTGATCCAACTGTAACGACGGGCACCGAAACGGGGTCAACGAATGGGAGTTCGGCCAGTGATTGTGCGATAAGTCCCTCTGAAACAGAAGGTCCTTTTCCGACCAAAGTGCCAGCCAATTTCGTGCGTAAAGACATTCGGGACAACCGCACTGGTGTGATGATGACAATGAACATTACTATCAAGAACAAAAACACCAGTTGTGCGGCGCTGGCTGGCGCAATCGTTGACGTCTGGCACTGCGACAAAGACGGATATTATTCCGAATACGGTGGTTCGGGCATGCAAAGCGTCAACTTTCAGACGGTCGATTTTCTGCGCGGCCGGCAAACTACCGACGCAAGTGGTCTGGCAGCTTATACGTCGATTTTCCCTGGCTGGTATTCGGGGCGCGCTCCGCATATTCACGTGCATGTTTACAATGCGGCGGGGAAATCGTTGCTTGTTACGCAGATCGCTTTCCCGTACGCTATTGCCAACACGCTCTATACGACTGGGCAATCATATGGCTACACAAAAGGGGCGCAGGACACGCTTAACGAACGGGACAACGTGTTCTCCGACGGGTTTACTACCGAACTGGCAACCCTATCGGGCAGCCCCTCGGCCGGTTACACGCTAGCTCACACGATTGTGGTGAATGGGTAAGCGGATTTGGGATTTGGGATTTATTACTTGCGCTGGCGTCAGTAATAAATCCCAAATCCTTTTTTACTTCGATCGGATCGCATCGACGGGGTTCATACGGGCGGCCAGGGCGGCGGGCAAAATGCCAAACAGCATACCGATGGTTCCCGATACACCAAGACCTAATACTATGTTGCCCGTCGACAATTGGATGTCGAGGCTGCCCAGATTCATAAACGACATCAGGTAAACGAGCCCGATGCCTACCAGCCCGCCAACGACGGCCAGCAGCACAGCCTCGAACAGGAATTGCAGCAGGATCACGTAATTCTTGGCGCCGAGCGACTTCTGAATGCCGATAATGTTGGTGCGTTCTTTCACCGAAACAAACATGATGTTGGCAATGCCGAACCCACCGACGAGCATCGAAAAACCGCCAATAAACCAGCCGGCGATGGTCAGTACAGCAAAAATGCCGCTGATAAATTTGGCCAGCGCCTCGGGGCGGTTAATGGCGAAGTTATCTTCCTGAACCGGGCGCAGGCTCCGTCGTGCACGCAGAACACCCTTGATTTCACCTTCCAGGTTCTCCAGGCCAGCGTCTGTTTCGTATCCTTTTACGGCGATGGTCAGGCTGGGCTGTTTCGACGCGAACAGTTTGGCGAATGTGCCGTAGGGAATGATGCAGCGCAGGTCAGGGTTGCCGTTGATTTCCAGAATACTCGCCCCCTTTTTCTCGCCAACGCCAATCACAACGAATTTGATGCCTGCTATCTGCATCGATTGGCCCACAGCACTTTGCATGGGAAATAGCGTTTCGGCTACCTCAGAACCGATGATGACCACATTCCGTGACGATTCCACCTCCTGCGGCGCAAAGTAGCGGCCCTGCGCAATAGGTACGTCCGAGATCTTGTTGTAGTCGAAGGTTACGCCCGAGACGCGGGCTTTTAAGCTGTTGCTGCCGTTTTTAACGGTAACGCCGCCTCGGCCGCCCATCGCCACAACCGCCTGAGCGTTTTCGAGCCGTTCGCTGAGCAGGCGGTATTCGTTGTAGCTCGCTTCGGGTCGCTGAAAATACTTCCACCAGCGGTATTCACCCCCGAACTCAAACGGCCACTTCTGGACGTATATGACATTGCTGCCTAGTCCGCCGAGGGTGTCTTTGATGTTTCGTTGCAACGAATCGACGATGGTAAACACGGCGATGATAGCAAAAATACCGATGGTCACGCCCAATAGAGAGAGCGTGGTACGCAGTAGATTTGACCGAAGCGATTGCCAGGCGAAACGCAGGCTTTCAATAATTTGACGAACAACTTTCACCGGAAACGGGAGCTAAGCAACAGGTTGGGAACAACGCTAAAAGTACGGTTCGGATAACATTGGCTCAACCGCTTTCGGATAGAATACGGCCGGAGCGGGGTATCTGGCTTATTTCGGGGTTTAATGGCAACGGATATTCTTTTGGCGTACGTCCTGTTTTAATGCCGCCCCGTATAGCTCCGGTTCCCGCTGAATCCGTAGTTTAGCAGTAATAACCTGTTTTAGACACCTATGCACAACCGTTCTGTATTTCGACCAGCGTCGCTACTTCTCTGTTCAACCATCTATTTACTCCTTATTGGCTGTAAAACAACCCAACCCGTCCGTACCCAGGCGAGTGTACAAACGGGGCAGGGGGTGTACCAGTACAAAGAAGAAGACCCCACGCTGAAGCCGTTCTTCTCGGATCGGCAGGGTGTGATTGGCCGGAACGGAATGGTCGCCTCGGCTCATCCCGAAGCCTCGCAGGTGGGGCTGAATATCCTGAAGGCGGGGGGCAACGCCGTTGATGCGGCCGTGGCCATGCAGTTTGCGCTGGCGGTCGTGTATCCCGGTGCCGGTAACATTGGCGGCGGCGGGTTTATGGTCTACCGCGACAAAACGGGCAAAGCCAGCACCCTCGATTATCGCGAAAAAGCACCCGGAAAAGCCAGCCAGAACATGTACCTCGACTCGTTGGGTAATGTGCGGGCGGGTGGACTCAGTCTGAGTGGCCATTTAGCCAGCGGCGTGCCGGGTTCGGTAGCGGGGATGGTGCAGGCGCATGAGAAATTTGGCAAGCTAACCTGGGCGCAGGTACTGCAACCGGCCGTTGATCTGGCCGAGAAAGGGTTCGCGCTCACCGAACGCGACGCCACTGGCCTGAATCGCATCAAAACCGATCTGCTGAAATACAACCCCGGCAAAACCTACTTCATGCGTGCCGACGGCCGCGACTGGGCCAAGGGTGATGTGCTGGTGCAAACAGACCTTGGCAATACACTGCGCCGCATTCAGAACCAGGGGCGGGCTGGTTTTTATGCGGGCGAAACGGCCCAACTCGTGGCCGCTGAAATGCAGCGCGGTGGCGGGCTAATCTCCGAGGCTGATCTGGCTGCCTATCAGGCCATCTGGCGCGATCCGATCCAGCAGGGGTACAAAAATTTCAACGTCATAACTATGCCGCCCACCTCAAGCGGAGGTGTAGCGCTGGTGCAACTGTTGCGGTATATTGAACCATATCCGATTCGCCGCTGGGGCTGGAACCGCGACAGCACGGCGCAGGTGATGATCGAAGCTGAACGCCGGGTGTATGCCGACCGCGCTAAATTTCTGGGTGATCCTGACTTTATCAACGTACCCAGCGCTCAGCTAATGGACCGGACGTACCTGCAAAAACAATGGACCTCGTTTGACTTCAATAAAGCGACCGACAGCAAAGCTATTCGTGGCGGATCGCTGCCGGGTTACGAGAGCCTGGAAACAACCCATTTCTCAGTGGTCGATCGGGATGGAAACGCGGTCAGTATCACCACTACGCTCAACGGCGGTTACGGTAGCCGGGTGGTGGTTGGTGGCGCAGGGTTTTTCCTGAACAACGAGATGGACGACTTTAGCATCAAGCCCGGCACGCCGAATATGTACGGACTGATTGGTAGTCAGGCCAATGCCATTGCCCCCAACAAACGGATGTTATCGAGTATGACACCGACCATTCTGGAGCGCGACGGCAAGCTGTTTATGGTGGTTGGTACGCCCGGCGGCTCAACGATCATGACGTCTGTTTTTCAGACCGTTGTAAACGTGATCGAGCATGGTATGACTATGCAGCAGGCGGTAAACGCGTTGAAATTTCACCACCAGTGGCTTCCCGATAAAACCATTTTCGAGAACGGTGCTTTCACCGAAACAACCCAAAAAGCGCTGATCAGCCGTGGGTACGTCCTCGAGCAGTTGACCAACACGCTGGGCCGTATGGATTGCGTACTTGTTCGCCCCGACGGTAGCTACGAAGGCGCCTCCGACCCCCGCGCCGATAACACCGCGATGGGATTCTGATGTTGGGAGTCTGGAAAGTCGGAAGTCGATAGCCTGGAAGTCGAGAGTTGATAGCCTGGAAAGTCAGAAGTTGATGATTTGGAATTCGAGAGTCTGGAAAGTCTGGAGTTCACAGTTGTGGTTTAATAATGCTCACACAGGCAGAGTCCCATCGGGACGATCAATATTGTAGCGGCGGGTTTCAACCCGCCGAAGAAGGCGTGCCTCAACACAAGAGCCGTAGGCTCGGCCCATCTTAAACACAAATTCAATAATGGCTAACACCTATCATCAGGTTTACATCCACGCCATTTTCGCGGTAAAATACCGTAATGCTGTGATTGGGTCTGGGTGGAAGGATACGTTATACGGCGTGATTGGAAATCTAATTAATGAAACTTCTTGTAAAACGCTTATCGTCAATGGGATGCCTGACCATATTCATTGTTTGATCGGATTAAAGCCAGTCATTTCCATTTCAGAGTTGATGAAAGCAGTGAAAGCAAAATCATCGAAATATATAAACGATCATGGTTTGACAGCTAGCCGGTTCGAATGGCAAGACGGTTACGGTGGTTCTTCGTATGGACAGTCACAGCTAGATGCAGTTTACAGGTACATTCAAAATCAGGAGGCCCACCATAATAAGCAGTCATTCAGGGAGGAGTATGTGGAGTTTCTTCAGAAATTCAATGTGGCCCATGATGAGCAGTACATCTTTAGCGAACTGCAATAGGGGTAAACCCGATGGGCCGAGCCTACGGCTCTTTTGCTGCCCGTCTGCCTATTCCGGCGGGTTGAAACCCGCCGCTACAACATCGGTCGTCCCGATGGGACTCTGATTGTGTGAGCCTACCAGCTTTTTTGTTAATGAGGACGCTCTGTTCGGTGGGTTGAAACCGTCGCTACGACATCGGCTCCAGACTTTCCCGACTATCGACTCCCGACTATCGCCTTCTTCCGACTATTTGCCCTACTTTTGTAGCCAAATAAAATTTTGTTATCTCAGCAATGACGACGAACCGCACGTTCACCATGATTAAGCCCGATGCTGTAGCAGAGGGACATACCGGCGCTATTACCAAGATGATTGAGGAAGCAGGCTTTCGCATCGTGGCCATTAAAAAAACGTTACTTACTCCCGAACGGGCTGGCGAATTCTATGCTGTTCACAGCGAGCGGCCCTTCTACAACGACCTGAAGAGTTACATGTCGTCGGGTGCTATTGTGCCGATGATCTTGGAAAAAGAAAACGCCGTTGCTGACTTCCGTACATTGATTGGTGCGACCAATCCAGCTCAGGCTGCCGATGGAACGATCCGTAAACTGTTTGCCAAGTCGATTGAAGCCAACGCCATTCATGGCTCGGATTCAGACGAAAATGCCCAGATCGAAGGCTCGTTCTTCTTCGCCGGCACTGAACAGTACTAGGTTATTTTGTTAGTTATTGGTTACTAAGCTATTAGACTAATAGCTTAGTAACCAATAACTAAACCGTTTTCTGGTAGCGCCATGAGGCCAACAGGTTCACGGCTGCGGCGAGGCCGAGGAGCGCAAAAAACTGGGGTTGCATGTCGTGGAAATTGCTGCCTTTCAGCATAATATGCCGGCCCGCTTCGATGATGTATTTCAGTGGGTTGATATAGTCGACGATCTGCGCCCAGCGGGGCATGTTTTCAGTCGAGGAGAATAATCCGCTCAGCAGGATAAAGAAAACCAGGCAGAAAAAAGCCGCAAACATGGCCTGCTGCTGCGTTTCAGACAGGCTCGAAATGAGCAATCCCAACCCGACGCACAGGATTAGGAAGAGAAACGCAAAGGCGTATATCAGGGCAACGCTGCCCACCACCGGGATCCTGAACAGCAGTACGCCCACTAGTAGCCCCATCGTAAACTGCAGCAGACCGATCACAACGAAGGGAATCAGCTTGCCGAGAATGAATTCGTGCTTGCGGATCGGCGTTACGTTGAGCTGTTCCATAGTGCCGATTTCCTTCTCCCGCACAATATTCAGGGCCGCAATAAGCCCACCCACCAGAATCAGCAACTCGAACAGAATACCCGGCACCATAAACGTCCGGTATTCGAGGCGGGGGTTATACCAGTACTGATTCTCAACGGTAAGCTGCTGTCCTGTTCCCGGCGCAATCGGGAAGTTCTCGACGCGAATGTCGGCGTTAAAATCGTGCAGAATAGCATTAGCATACCCGCCCGCAATACCCGCTTTCGATCCGTCGATGGCATTGATCAGCAGTTGTACCGAGGCCTGATTCTCGCGGTATAAATCCCGCTCGAAATGAGGGGGAATCACCAGCACCAGATCGGCCGATCCGTTCAGAAGCTGTTGTCGGGCCAGCTTATAGGCGGGTAGATAGCCTATAAATCTGAAGTTGGGTACGTACCTGAACTTGCTAACCAGCCGCTGGGCGAATGTGCTATGATCCTGATCGACCACGGCGATGGTCAGGTTTTTTACCTCGAAATTAGCGGCATACGACAGCAGAATTAACTGCATTACCGGCGCGGCAATCATCATCCGAAGCAGCACCGTGTTCCGGACTATTTGCTTGAACTCTTTCTCGATCAAAAAACGAATTCGTCTCATCAGTAATTAGTTATCGGGTATCAGTTTCATTGTTACTCGCCACAAGCAAGTGACAACGGGGCTGATACTTGTTTTTCACCCCAGCCTTGGTTTTAGATTCTTCAATGTGAAGCCAAGTAGTACGATCGTCATTAGCGCCAGAACCGCCGTTTCTTTCCAGAGGTAGCGTAAGCCAATGCCCTTGATCATCACGCCTTTTACGATGTTGATGAAGTATTTGGCGGGAATGATGTTTGAGACAAGCTGAAGCGGTCGCGGCATACTTTCAATGGGAAAGATAAAGCCGGATAAAAAAATCGTCGGCATCAGCAGTACAACCAGCGACACGAACATAGCCACCAGTTGCGAATCAGCTAATGACGAAATCAAGAGGCCAAGCGAGAGCGAAAGCAGGATGAACAGCAATGTTTCGGCCAACAATAAAGGCAGACTGCCATTCAGTGGAATGCCCAACAGCCACACGCCAAGGGCGATGATGAGGCAGCCGTTGAGGAAAGAAAGTAGCAGATAGGGCAGCACTTTGCCAAACAGAATCTGCCCCTGATTCAGTGGCGACACCAGCAGCACATCCATTGTGCCGGTTTCTTTTTCGCGTGCAATGGTCACAGACGTCATCATGGCCGATACCAGCAGCAACACCATTGCCATCACGCCCGGCACAAATACAAACGCCCCTTTCAAATCAGGGTTAAATACCATCCGCGATGCCACATTGACCGTCATAGGCAACGTACCCGACTGCCCTATCTGCTCGCCCGCGTACCCTTGGATGATGGCCGTGGCGTAGTTGGTCAGGCTAATGGCCGTATTCTGCTCCGACGCGTCGGCCAGTAACTGGACCTGCCCCTGCCGACCGTGGGCGTAATCGTCGGTAAAGCGGGCCGGGAACACCACAACCATCTTGACCGTGCCTGACCGGAAAGCCGGTTCAATGTCGTGGTAGGAACGTAGGTTTTCGCGCAACTGAAAATAACCCGACGATAGGAGCCGGTTCGTAATCTGCTGCGAATAAGCGCCGTGGTCGTTATCCAGCACGGCGATAGTCGCGTTTTTGATCTCGTTGGTCAGCGCGAAACCGAACAGCAGCACCTGCACAAAAGGCAACCCAAACAGGATCAGCAACGTCCGCTGATCGCGCAGGATATGCAGGAATTCTTTTTTGACGAAAGCGAAGAAGCGATCCATAGAAGGGCGTTTTCCGTTTACTGTTGCTTGCTCAACACTGGCGTGGTTGGTCACTGGCAGCGCAACAGCAAACAGCAATCTTATTTTGTTGAGGTTCCTCGGGCCAGGATTTGGAAAACGCCGTCCATTGAGTCGACAGCGTACTGTTTTTTGAGGGTAGCGGGCGTGTCCAGCGCCTCTATTTTCCCATCGACCATAATCGAAACGCGGTTACAGTATTCGGCCTCATCCATGTAGTGCGTGGTGACGAAGATGGTGGTTCCCCGGTCGGCGGCTTCGTAGATCATATCCCAGAATTGCCGGCGCGTAATCGGGTCTACCCCGCCCGTTGGCTCGTCGAGAAATACGATTTTAGGCTCGTGGAGTAAGGCTACTGAAAACGCCAGCTTCTGTTTCCAGCCCAATGGCAACGCTACCACCAGTGTGTCGGCCACGCTTGTCAGTTCCAGCGTCTGCAATACCTGCGTTGTTTTCTGGCGGATGCTGGCGAGGCTCAGGCCATAGATGCCGCCAAACAGCCGGATATTCTCGCGGACGGTCAGGTCTTCATACAACGAGAACCGCTGACTCATGTAGCCAATCTGCTGCTTGATCTTTTCGGTTTCCCGATACACATCGAACCCCGCCACAGTCGCCTCACCTGATGTGGGTTTCAGCAGGCCGCACAGCATCCGAATAGCCGTAGTTTTCCCGGCTCCGTTGGCACCCAGAAAGCCGAATATCTCGCCTTGCGCCACCTCAAAGGTGATGGCATTCGTGGCCACAAAATCGCCGAAGCGTTTGGTCAGGTTTTTTGTTACTACAGCGTTCATGGGTCAGTTATCAGTGAGCAGTTAACAGGTATCAGGGTATCCGTATATCAACGTACCTGAGCGTCATCCATGCTTCATCAATTCCATGAATGTATCTTCAATGCCAGCGGTAATCGGTTGAACATCAGCGTTGTCGTGGCCTTGCTGGTGCAGATACGTTGCTACAGATGCCGCCTCGGTGCCTGGCTTTGCGGTCAGATGAAGCGAATCACCGAAGGCGTAACAGGCGTCTGTAAAATCGGCTTGCCGTAAGTCCTGAATCAGGCGATAGGTGGCCTGCCCGCGGATGGCAAACAGGGGCTTTTTAAACCGGGTGGTAATACCCGTTGGCGTATCGACGGCCAGAATGCGTCCTGCCTGAATGAAGGCGACCCGGTCACAGCGGTCGGCTTCGTCCATGTAGGGCGTAGAAACCAGCACCGTTAGTCCCCGGTTGCGAAGTTGTCGGAGCATCTCCCAAAATTCGCGCCGCGACACCGCATCGACGCCCGTGGTAGGCTCATCCAGAAAGAGCACGTCGGGTTTGTGGATCAACGCGCAGCAGAGGGCCAGTTTCTGTTTCATTCCCCCCGATAATTTGCCCGCCCGGCGGTCTTTGAACGGCGCCAGTTGATCGTAAATATCCTTGACCAGTTCGTAGTTGGTCTGCACGTCGGTGCCAAAAACGGTAGCGAAGAACGTCAGGTTTTCTTCCACCGTCAGATCGGGATAAAGCGAAAACCGGCCCGCCATGTAGCCAATCCGATGGCGCAACGCCTGGAAGTCACGCACTACGTCGAGGTCGATAACCGTCGCGTGGCCCGAATTGGGCAGGAGCAGGGTGACCAGAATTTTGAACAGCGTGGTTTTACCCGCACCATCGGGGCCAATCAGCCCAAATAGCTCGCCCGAACGGACCGAAAACGATACGTCGGTCAGCGCTTTGGTGTTCCCGAAGCTATGTGAGATCGAATCAACGGTGATGGTGCTCATGGTGCTTAAAACCGAACTTCGCCTGGCATACCAATTTTCAGGCTGCCGTCATTGTTGACCATCACTTTCATGGCATAGACCAGGTTAACGCGCTCCTCTTTCGTCTGAATCACCTTGGGCGTAAACTCCGCTTTCCCGGAAATAAAGTTGACCGTGCCCTCATACGTTTTGTACTGCTCGTTGGGGGAATCGACCAGCACCTTCACGCGCTGCCCCACTTTCACGCTCGTCAGTTGGTCGCCCGCCACATAGGCGCGGAGCGTGATCGTAGTCATATCGGCAATTTTGTAGAGCGGCTTTCCGTAGCTGACCACCTCGCCCGGCTCGGCAAATTTCACCGTTACCGTACCCGCCAGCGGATTCACCACCGCCGACTTCCTGATCTGATCGTCGATCTGTTTGACCTGCTCGGCAAGCGGTGCCGTTTCGGCCACAATACCACCCCGTTGCGTACTCAAGGCCGACGCCTGCGCTGTGCGCTGCTGCCGGGTCAGGGCAATCTGGCGGTCAACCAGGGCAATTTGCGCGTTGATATCGTCGAGCTGTTTAGTCGTGGCGGCCCCATCCGCAACCAGGTTCTGGGTACGTTGCTTCTCGCGCCGCAGCGTAGCCAGTTGTTGTTCCTGCACGGCAATCTGTTCGGCAAAGGCCGATAACTGCGCTGGTATGTTGGGCACTTTCTGCGTTAGCGCCCGCTCACTGGCCCGAAGCTGCGCCTTACGAAGGGCAAGCTGCTGGGTGTCGATCTGCCCAACAGCCTGGCCGACCTGTAGGGTTTGTCCTTCTTCTACCGAAAAGCGTTGCAAAGCGCCGGTCGCCTCCGCTGATACAATCGTTTCTACGGCCTCAAAATTGCCATATGCGTCTGACTGTTCGGCCTCTTTTCCGCAGCCAGCCAGCAGTAGTACCAACAGGCAACAGGCTGATTTTTGTGGTTTATTCATTTGGCATATACCGGTTAAGGAGGTACGTTGGCTGGCGTTGAAATAGCGTTCAAAAAGGCGTTTTAAATAGACGTTTAATTCGCGGATAAAAAAAATCAGCGCTTTCGCAGGAAGGTCATCAACATGTCGGGGATCAGCGTTCGGCGTTCGTTGATGAATTCACGAAATCCTGTTTCGTCCAGGTCTCCGATAAACGAAACGATGGACCGGGCTATAAAAGGAAACACAAGATTACCCATCATCAGAATGATAAACTGTGTTGGTTTTATCGGGCGAATGTTCCCTTTTTCCGCTTCTTCGACCAGTTGCTTTGCCAGCCTAGATGAGCCAATCATGCTTTTTACGCCTAGTTTAGTAAAAAAATCAGTTCCTTTTTTGCCCTGCTGTGCCATGATAAAGCTAGGCATCATGGGGTTATCTATCAGAAAATCAAGGTACTTATCCGTAATCTGCCAGATTTTAACTTCCAGCGGTGTCTCTTCATTAACCAGTTTCATCATAGTACCGAAAAACGAATGGAATGCTTCGGCGTAGATACTGTCAAACAACTGCTCTTTGCTTCGGAAGTAATAGTTCAGCAACGCAATGTTCACGCCTGCTTCCTCGGCAATCTGCCGCACTTTAGCGCCTTCGTATCCATACTCCACGAACACTTTCCTGGCCGCTTCTTTAATTTTTGTCTCGGTGTCTACTGTCTCTTCGGCCATAACGCTGTTCACTTTGCAAACTTAAGTAGTTACGGTTGCAAAACAAGAGAATTTAAACAGATGTTTAAATTTGTGTAATCGGTTCTTTTACCTTCTCGTAGGTAAGTATAAACAGGCGATAATGGAGCTTTCGCAGTGATGATGGTGTAAGCAAATTGCTTTCGCGGTTCCCTGAGCCGGGGCGCGAACACGCCTCAGCAACGTACCCACGTCGGCACTAACGAATCAACAACGCCAACACACGCTTAAGTCGTTTTGCGGCTCAACGCAGCCGGTGCTGTTACTTTCTCATAATACTTGCAGGCGTCGCGGAGGGCGCATTCGCCGCATTTGGGAGAACGTGCTATGCAGATATAGCGGCCGTGTAGAATGAGCCAGTGATGGGCCTTGGGTACGTATTGCTTCGGGATATGGGCCATCAGCGCCTTCTCAACAGCGAGTGGTGTGGTGGCCGTCAACGGAGCCAGGCCAATCCGGTGCGATACCCGAAACACGTGGGTGTCGACGGCCATCGTGGGCTGGTTGAACACGATGGAGAGAATGACGTGCGCTGTTTTCCGGCCCACGCCCGGTAACCGTTGTAGCTCTTCGACGGTGCCAGGTACGTCGCCGCCGAAATCACTCATCAGCATTCGCGCCATGCCCACCAGGTGCTTGGCCTTGTTGTTGGGGTACGATACCGACCTGATGTAGGTAAATACTTCCTCGACAGAGGCGGCAGCCAGCGATTCGGCTTCCGGGAAACGGGCAAATAGCGCGGGCGTAATCTGGTTGATCCGTTTGTCGGTACATTGCGCCGACAGGATCACGGCCACCAGCAATTCGTAGGAATTGCCGAACTGAAGCTCTGTTTCCGGCTCGGGAAAATGGGTGGTAAAATAGTCGATAAACCGGCGGAAACGCTCTTTCTTCAGCATCCCCAAATTTACGGACTTTACTGTTTCAGCGAACCATAGATCACATCCTGAATGCGGCGGCGCAGGCGGGTGGTGTTGATGGCGTTATTGCCGCCGGTGGGGAAAAGGCGATTCGAGAGGAACACGAAAACCAGTTCCTGCTCGGGGTCTACCCAAACCATGTTACCCGTAAAACCCGTATGGCCAAACGACTGGGCGGGGGCCTGCGTGGAGAGGTAACTGCTGGTGGTGCTTTCCGGATTGGGCTTATCCCAACCCAGCGACCGGATGCTGCGCGTACTGATCGTCTGCGTGAAAAACGGCACTGTCATGGGTTGCAGAATGCGCTGACCGCCGTAGACGCCGCGTTGCAGGTTCATTTGCAGCAGTTTGGCAATGTCGTGGGCATTGCCAAACAGACCCGCATGACCGGAAACACCACCCTGCACCGCCGCCATCTGGTCGTGAACGGTGCCTACCAGCAACTGATTCCGGTAGTAGGTATCCTGTTCGGTGGGAGCGCAATGTGGGTTGGTTAATTTCTGTAAAGGTGTAAAGGTCAACGATTTGATGCCCAGCGGCTGGTACACCTCCCGCTCCAGAAACCGGTCGAGCGGCTGCTTGCCGACGCGTTCCACTACCTTTTGCAACATCAGGAAACTCAGGTCGCTGTAGACGAACGAGGGTTTACCGTCGGCATCGACTTTGCGCGAAAGCGGCGACTGAATGACCCATTTCCAGACAGAGTCTTTCAACGCGGGTTTTGCCCACAGCGTCGGCGCGATCTGCAACGTATGCAATGAATCATTTTTGTTGCTGTAGTAAGCCGGATTGAGGCTGCCCGACGGGGTGCGGGTGCGGTCCCAAAGGGTGGGGTAGAAGGAAATGAGGCCCGCCTGATGCCAGAGCAGGTCCTGCAAGGTCATGTTCTGCTTGTTGGTACCGCGCAGCTCGGGCAGATAGAAGGATGCTTTCTGGCCCAGGTCAATCTCTTTCCGGTCATACAGTACCATCACAGCCTGCAACGTACCCAGCACTTTGGTGAGTGAGGCCAGATCGTAGAGCGTGTTATCGCTTACCTTTTCGCCGGTACTGCTGTAGGTGAGCGCCCCGAAATTTTTGTCGTAAACGATCTTACCCTTCCGCGCCACCAACACCTGGCAACCCGGTATTACCCGGTCGTGAACCGCCAGTTCAACCATTTTGTCGATCTTGGCCAGTTCAGATGCTTTCATGCCAACGCTCTCGGGCAAAGCCGGCACCAGCCGACCCGATGGATCGACGCTGACGTTCTGGCCCGCCCTGAAATCACCGGTCGAGACAGGCAGGGTGCCGTTGGACGGTGAAAGGCCAAAAAGCGCTTTGGCCGTTGCCTCCTGGGTTTCGCTAAACTCCTGGTAGCCGCAAATGAGCGCGTCGGCATCGGTGAGCAGGTTCAGGCTGTAGGCCGATCCGAAAGCTACGGCAATTACTTTTTTGCCCTGCTGTTTCAGGCGCTGGATCAGCGTAATCGATGGCAGGTTGATGCTGTATCGCCGGAACGACGACTGGCTCATGTTATGGAAACTGACCACAACCAGATTGGCATCGCCGATACTGGCCATGAGATTCGTTACGTCCTCATCGGTCTGCGGGCGGTCAAATGAAGCTACCTGTTTGATTGGGGCCAGCCCTGCCAGCGACTTCTGAAACACGTTGCCCGCCGTAGTGCCAATGGCAATTGACGCAATTCGGTTGGTATCCAGCGAACTCAGAGGCAGTAGCTTGTTGTCGTCACTCACCACCGTAACCGCGTTCTCGCAAAGTTCGCGCTTCAGGTCTTTGGCTTCGACCGAGTTCAGATCGCTGATCAGGTTGGGCAGCGCAATGGGCTTGTACTGACTGAGCCCGGCCCAATATTTGGCCCGTAAAATCTTTTTTACCTTTTCGTCGATAAAGGCCTGCGGCAACGTACCTGACACGATCGCCTCCTTGATGACGCGGGTGGCTTCACGAATGTTTTCGGGATAGAGCAGGATGTCGTTTCCGGCAATCAGGGCTTTCAGGTTCACCACTTCCGCCTTATTAGACCGGCTTACGCCACCCATGTTCAGCGCGTCGGTGAAGACCAGCCCGCGAAAGCCTAACTCTTTCTTTAGCAGATCGGTAACAATTTTTTCAGACAACGTAGCGGCCACGGCGGGCGACTGATTATCCATCACAGGTACGTGTAGATGTCCCGTCACCACGCCCATCAGGCTATCGGCAATGAGCTTACGAAACGGGTACAGGTCGATGTTGTGCATCTGCTCTGACGACCGGCTGATGACCGGCATCGAGTGGTGCGAGTCGACGTTGGAGTCGCCATGACCGGGAAAATGTTTGGCCGTGGCAATGACGTGTTGCTGTTGCAGGCCCTTCATGTAGGCCGATGCTTTACTGGCCACGTTTTCTTTGCCTTCGCCAAACGACCGGATTCCGATAACCGGATTCTGCGGATTGCTGTTGATGTCGGAAACGGGCGCAAAGTTGATGTGAATTCCCAGCCGACTGCATTGCCGACCAATTTCGACGCCCATCCGGTAAATCAGTTCGTTATCCTGAATGGCGCCCAGCGTCATTTGCCGGGGAAACTCCATCGTGCTGTCGAGGCGCATACCCAGGCCCCATTCGCCGTCGATGCCAACCAGCAACGGGATTTTAGACAGGCTCTGGTATTTGTTGGTCAGAACGGCCTGGCGATGTGGTCCGCCCTGAAAGAAAATGACGCCGCCAATGTGGTAGGTCTGAACAAGGTGTTCGATGTAAACGCGGTGGTTTTCGCTGTGGTTGGAAAACGCCGCCACCATAAAAAACTGCCCGATCTTCTCGTCGGGCGTCATCGTCTGGAATACGCTGTCGACCCAACTTTCAGCGTTGCCAGCCGTTGGCAGCACGTCTACGCCCTGATAACCGGCGAGTTGTTCAGACTCAAGCCGGGCCGTGGAGTAGACTACAGGCTTTGCCGGAGCCGCTACTTTTACCACTTTTGCTACCTTCGCCGCCTTCTTCTTCGTGTGTTTTTTCGAAGCAGCACGGTGCGACCGGGAAACCCGCCGGGGTCGTCCAGAACCTGATTCAAACGCGGCCAGCAACAGTACGATGGCAATCGTTAGCAGAACAAAACGCTTCCGCATGAACTCAAACATAGGTTAGAAAACGTCGTACAAGTGAGCGGTGGTAACTGGTTCATGAAAAGGTTGGGAACCCTAAAATTAGCCAAATGACCGTTTAAACCATAGTCTCACTAGAAATTAAGTCGAAATTCTTATACTACGCCCGGTCTTTACCCCCTGCGCCAGCCACGTCAAAGCAGTCTGCGGGGGGCAATTTCCATCCAGAAATGGGGTTCCTGGCGTACATTCGTGAAAACGAATTCCATGAAATACGCACTCTTGTCGGCGCTGTTCATCACCAGTATTCCTGCCGTAGCGCAACGCACAATCAGCAAGCCATTTGGTATAATGGTCGATGCACTGATTAAAGAATCGGTGCCGGTGGTAACCTGCAATGAGTTGAAGCAGATGCCTGATGCCGTGCTGTTCGATGCGCGCGAGAAGCGGGAATACGCCGTTAGCCACCTGCCCAAAGCGCGATGGGTTGGCTACGATGATTTTGAATTGAGCCGCGTGGCCGACGTACCCAAGGCCGCACCAGTCGTGGTGTATTGCTCGGTCGGATACCGGAGCGAAAAAGTAGGGGAGAAGCTCAAAGCCGCCGGGTTCACCAACGTGCGAAACCTGTACGGGAGCTTATTCGAGTGGGTAAATCAGGGAAATCCGGTTGTCGACAGCACCGGCAAGCCGACCCGTCGCGTACATGCCTATTCGCGTACGTGGGGCATCTGGCTAAACCGGGGCGAGAAAGTGTACGAATAGCGCTTCGCTAGCGGTGATTCCCGCTGTACCGCCGATGATTTGGTTCGCTGATGACCGGCCTGCCATTCCAGCATTGCTTTCCGGGCCGCGAATAGATTGTGAGGATGACCAATACCATAACTCACCTGCGAAATAGCCAGTAAAACCAGAAGCGTGATACCTGTTTTCATGGTTGTCATCGGGCTAATTGGAACGTACCATTCCCGACACAACAAAGATAGGGGTTTAAGACTGTACTATGCAATACAAAGTACCTGCTTTTGTAAAATTTATTTTCTCCCCAAACCTATAGTGTCTTTTGAGACGGGGTCGCCCAGACCTTATAGGTTTAAAAATTGTGCGTAGCGTTTCACCACCGTCGGCGTTAGCAACGGCTCATCCTGAATACGGACCAGGCAGGGCAAACCCGTATAACTGAGCAGCACCGATTCAGTAGCCGGTACGCTGGGACCGTTGATAATCAGACCCTGAATTGGAATATTGCGTCGGCGCAAAGCCTCGACCGACAATAGCGTGTGGTTGATGCTGCCAAGGTAATTCCGCGTTACCAGGATGACCGGCCAGCCTAGTTGCGCCACAAAATCAATGTTCAGGTACGTATCCGTTATCGGCACCATCAGCCCACCGGCCAGTTCAACCACCAGTGAATTGGTTGTCTGGGGAGCAACCAGCCGGGCCGGATCAATGGTGATGCCTTCAGCGGCGGCGGCGGCGTGGGGAGAAAGCGGTTCACGCAGCAGGTACGTTTCGGCGTGAAACTGCGAACGCGGGTTGCTGATCAGGCTGCGAACGGTGTTCGTGTCAGAGTCGGGTGGATAGCCTGACTGAATGGGTTTCCAGTAATCAGCTTGCAGGGCCTCGACCACCACAGCCGAGGCAACCGTTTTACCAACTTCGGTGCCAATGCCGGCGACAATTAGATGCATAGAAACTTGAGTGAATGAGTAAAAGAGCGACTAGTCAGGAATAAAGGAATTTATTGTTGCTTGCCCGTGGCGAGCGACAACGGGAGTCGAGGCACTAACGTGAGCAATGCAGCAGTATGCTAGCGTATAACCGAATCACTTACCACCACCGTTTCGTGCAGGGCTCTTGTTAGTGCCAGTAACAGCCCGTCGATTTCGGCTTCGGT
The DNA here is from genome assembly GCF_964250085.1 of uncultured Fibrella sp. Classification (NCBI taxonomy): domain Bacteria; kingdom Pseudomonadati; phylum Bacteroidota; class Cytophagia; order Cytophagales; family Spirosomataceae; genus Fibrella; species uncultured Fibrella sp. The sequence continues at coordinate 948,383 of NZ_CAXUEC010000001.1, forward strand.
ATTGTACGTATGCAGGCAGATACGGATGCGTTCCTGCCCAACCGCTACCGTTGGACTAACAATCGGCCGCACATCGAAACCCGCCGCCTGTGCCGCCGCTGCTACCCGTCTCACCGCCGCATTGCCCGCCACCACCAGTCCCTGAATGGGTGATGAACTGGCGAGCCAAACCGCCTCAGGGGCTACCCGACGGCTTTTTTCGCGGAAATAAGCTACCCGCTCGTGCAGTATACGGGCGCGTTCGGGTTCGGCCGATACCAGTGCATGCGCCAGTTGAATAGCCAGCAGGTCATGCGGGGGCAAGGCAGTGGCGTAAATGAACGAGCGGGCCGTGTTGATCAGGTACGTTCGCAGCAGGGCCGATCCCAGCACGGCGGCACCATGTACACCCAGCGCTTTCCCGAACGTATGGACACGGGCCAGCACCTGCTCCTGTAGCCCATGCGCCACCACCAGACCCGCGCCATTGGGGCCATATACGCCCGACGCGTGCGCTTCGTCGACGATCAGGGCGGCATCGAAGAAACGGCAAAGGGCCGCGATCTGCGGAAGCGGGGCCTCATCGCCATCCATCGAGTAGAGCGACTCAATGACAACGAACACCTGCCCACCCTGCGCGCATGCCTCATGGAGTTTCGCTTCCAGATCGGTCAGGTTATTATGCGCAAACCGCAAGCGGTTGGCCTTCGAGAGCCTTGCCCCATCAATCAGGCTGGCGTGAATCAGCTCGTCGGTTATCAGCGTATCGCCGCGTTGGGGGAGGCAGGACAACAGCCCCAGGTTAGCCATGTAGCCTGCGTTGAAGAGCAATGCCGTTTCGGCGCTATAAAAATTGGCCAGATCGGCTTCGACCGCATCGGCCAGGTACGTATGCCCGGCCAGTAAGCGCGAGCCGGTGGCCCCGTTGCGCGTTAGCGAGGTACTTGCCTGCGCCAGTTGATCATGCAACGTACCTGAGCGACCAATGCCCAGGTAATCGTTCGACGTAAAATCAATCGCCGATTCAGCCACTGTCAACGACCGGAACAGACCAAGCTGTTTGCGCTCAACAATGTCAGTTTCGAGCCTTTCTGTTAGCCAGTTGAGCATTTTTGAGGGAGCTACGTTTGAAAATTAATAGCTAAGGTCTACTGTTCAATGTTCAACATTTAACGTCCAAAGTCGCTTTGCAGATCAGCAGGGCTACTTTAGACCATTCCATACCCCTTAAACATCCGCCATCATCGCCAGATAGACCCCGTTTGTCCAGCCGAAGCCGTCCTGATTGGGGTATTCGCCGCCGCCGGTTGTCAACGCGGCATCGACTACGTTGTATTTCTCCATCATTTTTCCCGTTGCCTTAAACACTTTGTCGTTATGGTTCAGCCACTGGTCGCGGCCCTGGCAGGCTGTGGCTGTGTAGCCGTACTGCATCAGCCCCTTATAAACGATCCATTGCAAGGGAGCCCATCCATTGGGCCAATCCCACTGCTGACCCGTCTGTTGCAGCGTAGTGACCCAGCCCCCTGCCTGAAGGAACTCCGCTTTCAGGCAATCATGCACGCGTGTGGCCTGTTCGGGCGTGGCGATGGTCATAAACAACGGAAACGCCCCGGCCAGTGTTAGGGCTGGCGTGTACGCAGTGGCGTGGAAATCATAATCATGAAAAAATCCGGTCTCTTCGTTCCAGAACGTAGCCAGCATCGTTATTTTTCGTTGTTCGGCCAGGCGGGCAAATTCATCCGATCTGGCCTGATCCTTTGCCTGGGCATATGCTGCCTGCAACGTTTTTTCAAGCGTATACAGCAGGCAGTTCAAATCGACCGGAACAATATCGGTGGCATGTATGGTGGCCAGCGTATGGGCATCGGCAAACCAGCGGCTGCTAAAATCCCAGCCCGACTCGCAGGCCGCCCGAATGTGTTTATACATGACTGTGGGCTCGATGCCGTGCTGCTCGGCGGCGGGGGTCAACGCCAGTTCCTGCCGGTAAGCTTCGGGACGGGGCGTGGCCAGATCGTCCCAGTAGCGGTTCATGAGCTGGCCATCTGGCAGGCGCACCACGCGTTTTTGGGCTGGTTGTTCCGCCGTCAGCGTATCGGCTCCTTCCATCCAGAAATCATACTCTTTCTGCAATTGCGGCAGGTACGTTGCCAATACAGCCGGCCCGTCGATATCGGCCAGTATATTGACCATCAACGCAAAAAACGGCGGTTGCGACCGGCTTAGAAAATAAGTACGATTGCCGTTGGGAATAAACCCGACCGTGTCGATCAGGTAGGCGAAGTTGTCGAGCATACTACGAATCAGGTCAGTCTTGCCCGATTTGCGGAGGCCCAGCATCGTGAAGTAGCTATCCCAGTAAAAGATTTCGCGGAACCGCCCGCCCGGCACCACATACGCATGTGGGAGCGCCACCCGCGAGCTGTTGGGAACGGCGGCGTCGGCGGCCCGCGTCAGGTGTTTCCAGAGGGTGTTGATGTGCGTAGATGTACTGACGGAGGTATCGCTAACGTACCCGGAGGCAACGGCTAGCGGGCGGTTGAAATGAACATCGACAAACGTACCCAGATCGAATTTGGGCTGGGTACGTTCAGCCGCGTAAGCCGCCAGAATAACGCCGGGGTCTTGATTTGGCGTGCAGTCGACAAATGTTTTTGAGTCGGCGAAGAGGCCGCTTAACTGAACATCGCGGAAAAGGTCACCGAAAAGGAGGTCAGGAGATAACATAATGAGACGATGAATAACGGCTATTTGACCGCAAAGGCATAAGGCTTCTGATAAAGGGTGCAAAGAAATGCATACTTTCGGCACCACTCATGTAATTGTACTTATTCAATCGCTATTCCTTTCGTTAACATGCGTCTAAAAATCTCGCTCTTTCTGAATTACATCGTTTTTGCCATCCTGCTCAACAGCGTGGGCACCGTAATTCTACAGGTACAAAATAACTATGGTGTGTCGGCAGTCGGGGCCAGTGCGCTGGAAGCATTCAAAGACCTGAGCATTGCCGTTGTATCGTTTCTGGTGGCTTCTTATGCCACCCGGATCGGCTACAAACGGGCGATGCTCATTGCGCTGGGCACCGTAACGGTGGCCTGCCTGCTGATGCCGCAACTCCCCGCCTTCTGGACAACAAAACTGCTTTTTGCGGCTACTGGTGCCAGTTTCGCACTAATAAAAGTATCGGTTTTCGCCACGATTGGCCTCATTACCAAAAATGCCGACGACCACGCCAGCTTCATGAATTTCCTGGAGGCTATGTTTATGGTCGGGGTGTTATCCGGCTATTTCCTGTTCAGCGCGTTTGTCGACGATCAGAATCTCCAGTCAACCGCCTGGCTGCGAGTCTACTATGTGCTGGCGGCCATTGCCGGGGCGGCGTTCCTGCTGTTGCTGACTACCCCGCTGAACGAATCGGCCGTTCAAACGGCCGACAAGACCCTACAGGTTGGCAACCTGGCCGGTATGCTGCGCCTTGCCGTAACGCCCGTCGTGCTGGTGTTTATTCTCACGGCCTTCACCTATGTGCTTATGGAACAGGGTATTATGAGCTGGCTGCCTACGTTCAATAGTCAGTACCTGAAGTTGCCTACCTCGCTAAGTATTCAGATGGCCAGTATTCTGGCTGCCAGTACTGCACTGGGGCGACTGGGAGCGGGCTTTGCCCTGAAACGGATTCCGTGGTACGGCTTGTTGATGGCCTGTCTGATCATTGCCGGTAGCCTGGTGCTGGTGGCACTGCCGCTGGCCGAAAAAGCGTCGCAGAACACAGTCGCGCTGGCGGCGGGGGCGGGCTATGGCTGGGCCAATGCACCACTGGCGGCGTTTATTTTTCCGCTGATCGGGCTGTTCATCGCACCTATTTACCCAGCCATCAACTCGGCCATTCTAAGCAGTTTGCCGCTTCGGCAACACGGGCCAATGGCGGGCCTGATCGTGGTGTTTTCGGCCCTCGGCGGCACAACCGGCTCGCTCATCACCGGGCGGATTTTTGAAACCTACGGTGGTCAAACGGCTTTTTACGCCTCGCTGGTGCCCATTACGTTGCTGCTGCTATTGCTGACGGTGTTTAAACGAATGCAGGGTAAGGCCGTGAAAACCCCCGAACTCGTTACTGTATAAGTGGCTGGTCGGACGGTCAACGCATTCAGGTCAACCGCTCTGGATGCTATACGGTCCTATAAGTAAAAAGTCGACTTTACGCCTACAGAATTCAATCCAGAAAGCTAACTTTCACCGTATATATGCCTGAGGTTGAGTAGTTATCAGTTTGTGTATTGGGTAGGTTTTGTTAAGTTAAAATAGATAGTATAGCAAAAGCCCCGACTCGCTGAGTCGGGGCTTTTTTGTGTGCGCTATTGACTGCTCCGCAATTCAGCGCAACGCAGACGTACCTGACGGAATTTTCTGGGGGGTAGTGGTAGGGCCAGAGACCGTAATTTTTCCATTGGTCACCTGCATGCGATCAATAAAGACAACCCGTTCATCGCCCGTTTTAGCCGTCCGGCCATGATAGACGCAAAACATCTCTTTGCCATCGGGCGAGTACGCGATGCTGTTGTGCCCCGTGCCGGTTACCGAGCCGCCCCGATCGGTGTTGCGTTGCAGAACCGGGTTATTTACCGCTTTGATATAAGGCCCCAAAGGAGACCTGGCGGTGGCATAGCCGATGGCATAATACTGGCCACCAAAATGATTGGCCGAATACATGATGTAATACGTGTTGTCTTTTTTGAACGTCACCGACCCCTCTGTCCAGCGCCGGTTGACTTCGCGGGCTGTTACCGATCGGCTCTCCCAGTCGGCCTGCTTATCGCTCAGGCTAACCGGAGGCCGCAGCACTAAAACGGGTTCGCCGACAACGCCCGAGAAATCGGGTTTGAGTTCAACCCCGTACACCCAGCTTTCTTCGATCTGGCTGAACCACCCTTTCTGACGGGCTAAATCGGCCACTTCGCTCTCTACCGGATGCTTGTAGCAGCATCGTGAAAAATACAGATAGGCTTTTCCGTTGGTATCCATAAACAGGTTGGCGTCAATGATCGGATAGCCAGGGTCGAAGATGGGTTTGCTGGCCAGATCGACGAACGGGCCAGTCGGTTTATCGGCCACGGCCACCCCAATCCTGAAATTTTCTGTTTCATTGGTAGGATTCACCCGCCACTGGGCACTGTAGAAGAGGTAGTATTTGCCCTTCACTTCATATACTTCCGGTGCCCAGTAGGCCCCACCCCAGGCCGCATTGGGGTCACTCCAGCCATTTTTGTTGTCATAGAAGTAGACCTGTCCTTCCGGCCTCCAGTTCACCATATCTTTCGACGAGTAAGCCGCAAAGCCTCTGGTTGCTCCTCCACCTGTGCCGTAGAGGTAATAAGTGCCCTGAGTATATAACACATAAGGATCGCCAAACTGAACCGGTAAAGGATTGGTGTAGGTGGTTTTCGTTCCGGCAGGACGTTGTGTGGTTTGCGCCCAGTGGCGGTGTACTCCCAAAACAGTGAGCAAGAGAACCAGCAGCAGTGCTTTTTTCATCATAACGATCGTTTCTTTGGTCAGACAAAGATAACCGTGAACGTCGCTGAGTTTATATCGTCAGGTTAGTCAGCCGTTAAAACGCGGATGGTGCGGCTTTGCGTGGGGGTTCTCACCTGCAACAGGAACAGGCCGGACCCCTGTTCGCCCAGCACGAGTTGATGCTGCTCGGTAGGTTGCGGGTTGGCTACATGCCGCTGGTTAATGATCCGGCCCTGCGCATTGGCCACCTGCACCTGCAAAGGCTCTGAACCTGCGCTCTTGATCTGCACCGACACCACGCCGCCCCGCACCGGGTTACCCAGCACCACCACCTCTAGCTGACTGCCCGGCTCCGTGGCCACCATACGCGCTGAAGCGCCCGGTTCCTGGCCCCACAGCCGATCAGTACCTGCGTAAACCAACACGCGGTTGTTGGAACTCAACTCGGTGGGTTGTTCCTGATACGAGTAGTCGTTTCGCTGGTTGAAGCGGCCCCCGTCGGGTTTCGAGATGCGGTAACGGATTTGGCCCGTGCTGGCTCCGGCAGCCAGTTGTCCGCCTTGCAGAAAGCTCAGTTCCAGGTACGTGTCGGCGTTGGCCAAAGGCGGATCAATCTTTACCAATTGGACCTGCACGTTGCCCTCGTCTACCGCTAGCTGTAGGCGTTCCGGCCCATCGGCGGTGAAGTAGTAACGCGCTTTCAGGTCACTGTAATTGACAGGTACGTTACCCTCGTTGCGCACAGTCAGGTACGTGTTGATCTGGGTGGCCGAGGGGCCGTTCTTGCTTTCGGTCAACGCCCTGAGCGCCCGCACCGGTGTGCTGACGCCGGGTTCGACGCCCGCGATGAGCACCCCATTGTAGTAAGCCGTGATGCGCAGATTACCCACCAACTGATCGCGCACCGTAGCGTATGAATAATCATCCCGCTCGTTCAGTCCTGCGTAGTCGCTCCTGGCAACGTAGCTCTGAATAGGTCCCGAGCTGGCGCCTGGGGCCAGACTGCCTGCGGCGGGGGTGAAACTGTATTCTACATACCCCGACGCGCCCGGTTGCGTGGGCTGTAGGGGTACGTAGCGCAGCCGCACGTTCTGGTTGCCCACCTGCGCGTAGTTGACCGACAGGTTACTCAGGGCGGCGGCTCCTTCCACAGTCAGGTAGTAACGCAGGGTCAGGTTAGCGAGCGGCAACGTACCCGCGCCCTGATTTTGCAGCACGAGCAGGGGCTGAATGGCGTTGTTGTCTGCGTAGTTGTCTACGTCGCGGTGCAGCACCGTTAGCCCGGTATTACTGCCGGCAACAAAGCCGCTCACCGCAACAGGGTAGATAAGATGACTTGAATGGAAATACGTGTTCTGAGTAATCGTACCCGACACCGGCCCCGTTCTGTCGCCGATCAGACGCACATCGACTGGCGTGTTGACAAAGGAGGGGCTCGTGCCAATAACCAGCGACGAACTGAATGGACTGTTACCGGACCGAATCTCAAATCCGGCCGGTGCGCCGACATAAACCGGTAAGCCGCCCCGCGTTGTAACCGTGTAGGACTGGCTGGCAGACGGCGTGCCAAACGTTGTGGTGAAGTTGCTCAATGCTGTGGGGCTAACCGTCACGGACTGGGCAAGAGCGGTGCCGCTCAGGGGAATAGTAGCCGTTGTTGCCCCACTCCGACTGACGAGAGTACCCGCATAGACACCCGGCGATGAAGCGATCAGGGCGATAGAAACAGAAGTAGGAGGGACCGCGCCACCCGAAGCCGGAATAAGCAGCGCAGGACCATACCGGCCATTGGCGCTAAGCAGGTAGTAGGGTGGCGCTACGATCTCCAGATCGGCGGTTAACCCGCTGGCAGAGACGGTGAATGAAGCCGGGAAACTGCCCGGATATTCGCTGTAATCGGCCACCGTCAACGACGAAGGCGTAACGGAGATCGTTGGCACGGCGGGGTCAGACACGGTACCGCTGACGGCCACGTTGGCTACCGACTGGTTTGAACTGTTGTTTAACCGGTGGGTAATCGATCCAGAAACTTGTGTTGCTGTGGTCCCCGTCAACCGTACGTCTACGGAAATAGTGGCGGTTGATAAACTGCCCGGAATGGTTAAGGAAGAACCGAAGGCACCACTGCCCGTACGGATTTCTACCCCTGCCGGGGCCGTGACCACTCCTCCCGTCTGGCTCAGCGCCGTTATGGTGTAGGTCTGAACGGCCGATGCGGTTCCGGTGGTGGTCGAAAAGTTGTTCAGCACTGGTGGACTAACGCTCAGCGAGGGGCTTACGGTAGTGCCACTAACGGCCACTGTCGCCGTAGTGGAGCCGCTGATGTTGGAAATCGTTCCCGCGAACGTACCTGGCGAAGACGAAAGCAGGGCCACGGTGATGGTTGTCTGGTTCAGCGTACCGTCGCTGTTGACGGGTAGCGTTATACCGCCGGGGTACGTGCCGCCGTTGGGGGCACTCACCACAAAAGGGGATGGAACGGTGACGCGGAAATCCGACGTAGTTAAGCCGGTGGCCGAAACTGTGTATGTCTTTGACAGGCTGCCGGGCAGTTGAGTTGAATTAAGAAAGGTCAGCGACGAAGGCATAACCGTGATCACCGGCGCAACGCGGGCAGCTAGCCAGGTACGTCGGTTGCCTCGATCAGGCAGGTCGATTTTTGGGTCTGTAAGTCGGTTGCGGCGGCTAGTAAAAGCTTGCCTGGAGTTAACCGTTACGTTATTCCGTTTCCCGTCGAAGCGATGACGGACTGTGTCGGCATTGCTGTTATGCGCCAGTAGGCTAACCAGCAGCCAAAGCCATATTTGTCTTGTTACACGTAGTTGAGTACTCATTGTCCATGCGGTTTAGGTGTATTTTATACCTGGGTTCACAGCCCTCCTTTTGAAAACCAGACTGACAAATAGGAGCAGCTTTAGAGTGGAACTAAATATATAGACTTAGTATTATTTGAATTATCAATTAAGTTATATAATTATTATAAGGTCATATTAACATTAATACATAAACAGGATAGACAGTTGCCGGTCATCTGCCCGTAATAGCCCTTGAACCTGAAAATTTGGTAACATTGCCACTGAGTAGCAAGCCAATCGCTGTAGAAAGTATGGGGGAGCTATGGACGAGCTAGGTACGTTGGGTTACCCCCCAATGCCGGGCTCTCTGATAAATTGTTCGTATATAGTAACTGCTGTCAATACATTCGCTGTAAACCATGAAAAAAATAGTCTATTTTTCTTTAGCCCTACTACTGGTAGGCGCCTGTAGGCGTGCCCCTGTTACAAACATGAAACGGGTGGTGATAACGGGTGTAAATGCCGCTCAAAAACCGGGCGATGATTTTTTTAGATACGCGAATGGCATCTGGTACGACACCGCCCAGATTGCGGCCAGTCAAACAGGAGTAGGCTCCTATTCTTTTCTGAATTATCCGCAGCGAATCCGGTTGCAGGCAATTCTGGACAGCATCTCGGCTGTTACTAATCCGGTAGGAAGTATTGAACGGAAAGTAGGCGATTTTTATGCCTCGGGAATGGATACGTCTGCCATTAATAAACGGGGTTACGAACCCATAAAACTCCTGCTCGCCCGCATTGATGCTGTGACCGACGCTACTTCATTGCTGGCGTTGGCGGCCAACGAACAGAAAGTGGGCAACGGGTCGATCATTGGTTTTACGGTTGGTCCCGATAATAAACAGAGCTCGATCAATATTGCTCAATTTTATCAAACCGGCCTTGGTTTGCCGGAGAGAGATTATTATTTTAAAACTGATTCGTCGACCACCGCGATTCAATCGGCGTATAAAAATTACCTTGCCCGACTGTTCGAACTTGTTGGTAATGAGCCATCTACTGCTGGGAAAAATGCGGCGATCGCTTATGAAATCGAGAAACAATTAGCTGCTGCCCACCGAACAAATATCGAACGTAGAGATGTAAAGGCGAATTACAATAAACTGGCGGTCACTGCTCTGGCAGAAAAACAGCCTACCCTGAACTGGCCTGCGTTGTTGGCTACGTTGGGTGTAAAAGTCGATTCGGTTAACGTCGGTCAGCCTGCTTATTATGACAAGCTAAATGCCCTGCTAACCTCGGTGCCCATTGAGGAGTGGAAAGTTTATTTAAAAGCACATGCACTCACTAATTATTCTGGTTATTTGAGTCAGCCATTTACGGAAGCCTCTTTTGCGTATGCCAAAGTTTTGACCGGACAAGCCGTTAAAAAAACGCGGGCCGAAGAAATGACGCAGGTTATTGATGGTTCACTGGGTGATGCGTTGGCCCAGATATATGTGAAAAAATATTTCCCGGAAGAGGCAAAGAAAAAGATAGCCGCCCTGGTCGATAACCTTAAAAAAGCCTTTGAAGCGCGCATCAATAAATTGGATTGGATGAGCGATTCGACGAAGACAAAAGCGAAAGAAAAATTATATGCCTTCAATCAGAAAATTGGTTACCCGGATAAATGGCGGGATTACTCGAATGTAGATGTGAAAAGAGATGCTTACTTCGAGAATCGGCTGGCGGCCATTAAAAATGAGTACCTCTACCGTCTGGCTAAAGTGGGACAGCCTGTCGACAGAACCGAATGGCATACGACCCCGCCTACGGTAACGGCCTATAATAATCCTCCGCTCAATGAAATCGTTTTTCCGGCTGGCATCCTACAGTCGCCTTATTTCGATGTGAACGCCGATGATGCGCTTAATTATGGCGGCATCGGCATGGTGATTGGCCACGAAATCACGCACTCGTTCGACGATCAGGGAGCCCAGTATGATAAAGTCGGCAACGTGACAAACTGGTGGACCAAAACCGATTACGCTAAATTCAAAGCGCGAACCCAGCAGGTCATTGATCAGTACAATATGTTTACCGTTCTGAATGGTGTGCACGTAAAGGGAGCCTTGACTGTGGGCGAAAACACCGCCGATATTGCCGGTGTTGCCATTGCCTACGACGCCTTTAAACTGACTAAGCAAGGCCAGGACACCACGAAACTGGACGGCTTTACCCCTGATCAACGGTTCTTTATTTCGATAGCCAGAATCTGGCGGGTAAAAACCAGAGATGCGTATATGGGCATGTATGTGAACACCAATCCGCACTCTCCGGCTAAATGGCGTGTGAACGGACCATTGATGAATTTTACGCCTTTCTACAAAGCCTTCAATGTGCAACCAGGCGACAAAATGTACAAACCCGAGGCGGAAAGAATAACCGTTTGGTAGGCCCTGGTCCTGACCCGTTGCGTGCAATACTGTAGAAGAGAATAACAGGACCGGCTGAAATGCCGATGCCGATATACAATCTGAAAAGGCTAATCCGTTGATTTTGAGTTGGTTTAACTCTAATCTGGATTAGCCTTTATACTATTCTGGAGCCTCCTATGGGACTCGAACCTACGACCTACGCATTACGAATGCGTTGCTCTACCAACTGAGCTAAGGAGGCAACTCAATGAACAGTTATCAACAATCAATTAACGCCTGCTTCGGATAGCCCAGGCAATTAGATAATCGTTAATTGACGACTGATAATTGCAATTGCGGGTGCAAATATAGCTTTTTCGTAAAATCGAACGCAAGTATCGTGCCGTGAATTTGGTAAATTTGCGGTATGATTTCCATTACGAACCTATCGTATTTCCTCGGCAGCCGTGCGCTTTATGATAACGCATCGCTGCATATAAAGCCTGCTCAGAAAATCGGTCTTATCGGCCTGAACGGCACGGGTAAGTCTACACTGCTCCGCATTATCGATGGTGAGTACCAGCCTGATGGCGGTATCATATCCAAGGCGGGCGACGTGACAATCGGTTTCCTGAACCAGGATCTGCTCTCTTACCAAACCGACGATTCTATTCTGGCAGTGGCCATGCAGGCTTTTGATCGGCAAAATGCGCTCCAGAAAAAAATTGACGAGTTACTCCACGAAATGGAGACTAACTATACCGATGACCTGGTGGATAAGCTTGGGAAAGCGCAGGAAGAATTCGAAGCCCTCGACGGGTACTCGGTTCAGGCGCGGGCTGAAGAGATTATGGAGGGCCTGGGTTTCAGCACCGAAGAACTGCAACGGCCCCTCCGCACGTTCTCGGGCGGCTGGCGAATGCGCGTGATGCTGGCAAAGCTCCTATTGCAAAAGCCATCGCTGCTGATGCTCGATGAACCAACCAACCACCTGGACTTACCGTCGATCCAGTGGGTGGAAAAGTATATTCAGAACTACGAAGGTGCTGTAATTGTGGTATCGCACGACCGGGAATTCCTGGATAACGTCATCGACGTGACAGTGGAAGTGTCGAACGGGAAACTGAATTATTATCCCGGTAATTACTCGTTTTACCTGGAAGAAAAAGCCCAGCGCAACGAAATCCAGAAAGGCACCTACGAAAACCAGCAGGCTAAAATCCGTCAGACCGAGCGGTTCATCGAGCGATTTAAAGCTACGGCGTCGAAGGCCAAGCAAGCCCAAAGTCGGGTGAAGCAACTGGCCCGGATGGAAACGGTTGACGCTGTCATTGACGAGTCGGCCCGGGTAAATTTTAAGTTTCAATTCACCACCCAGCCAGGGCGGCACATCCTGCATCTGGATGACATCTCGAAGGCGTATGGTCCCAAGAAAATTCTGACCCACGCCGACATTCGCCTCGAACGGGGCGACAAAGTAGCGCTCATCGGGGCCAACGGACGGGGTAAATCCACCCTGCTGCGGATCATCTCCGGTTCTGAACCGGTCAATGAGGGGCGGCGGCAACTGGGGCATAATGTGTCGTTCAGTTTCTACGCCCAGCACCAACTGGAGTCATTGAACGTAGACGATAATATGCTGGAAGAGCTGAAATCGGCTAACCCGTACAAAAGCGAAGGTGAGCTGCGCGGCGTACTGGGCTGCTTCCTGTTCTCAGGCGACGAGGTGTTCAAGAAGATCAAGGTGCTGTCGGGCGGTGAAAAATCACGGGTGGCGCTGGCGAAGGTGCTGCTGTCGCAGGCGAACTTTCTGCTGCTCGATGAACCGACCAACCACCTGGACATGCAGTCGGTGAATATCCTGATTCAGGCGCTTGATCAGTATGAAGGTACGTATGTGGTGGTATCCCATGACCGGTTCTTCGTGTCGCAGATTGCCAACAAAATCTGGTACATCGAAGATGAGCAGATCAAGCAGTATCCAGGTACGTATGACGAATACGAATGGTGGATGGCTGAGCGGAAGGCAACTGGCGAACTGGATGCTCCCCAGGCACCCGCCGCGCCAACCCCAAAGCCCCAGGCTCCAAGCGCGAAGCCCAACGATACCCAGCGGAAGGAACTGCAAAATGCTCTGAAAAAGGCCAACCAGCAGGCTGAAGAAGCTGAAGCGAAAATAGGTTTGCTGGAAGGACAGAAGAAGAAACTCGAAGCCGAACTGGCCGACCCGGCAACATACGGCACCAACGGGGCGTTACAAACCCGACAGGCCGATTATCAACGCCTGACCAAAGACCTCAACACGCTCCAGCAGCAGTGGGAAACCGCTATGATGGACGTCGAGGAACTGGAAGAAAAACTGAAACAATGATCAGTTATCAATTACCAATTATCAATAAACAGCGGGTCACGTCTCTGTTGCCTGGCCAGTTCAGGGCCACGTGGATTTTGATCTGCCTGACCTGTTGTTCATTGATAATCGGTCATTGTTCATTGACTCTTGCTCAAACCACCGACACAATTATTGACCCCAAAATTGCGACGGTACTGTTGTATCCGCAGGTGGGAAGCACGCAGGGTAGTTCGGCGCAGACACTGAATATACCGTTGGTGAAACTCGATGATCAGGCGCAGTCACCACTGCAACTGGAGTTCGACGACCTGACGGCCAATTACCGGAATTTTCGGTCGAAGATCATTCACTGTAATGCCAACTGGGTACGTTCGGTGCTCAACGATATCGAGTACACCTATGAGTATAATGACGTACCCATTACCGACTACCAGGTCTCAGTTGGTACAAAAGTGCCGTACTACCATTATAAGTACAGTGTTCCGCGCCTGAAACTGCCGGGCAACTACGTACTGGTAGTCTATAACGAACAGAATCGGAATCAGATTCTGTTTACGCGTCGGTTTCGGGTTTATGCAAACTTGCTGAGTATCAACGCTGGCGTGCGCTTTTCGACGGACGTTAGTCGGCAATTCAATGATCAGCAGGTCGATCTGACGATTGGCTACCGGGCTTATCAGAGTCAGGTAAATTCGCCGCAGGACGATTTTAAAGTCGTGATCCGGCAAAATTTCCGCGACGACCGGACGGTAACCGACCTGCGTCCGTCTAACGTGCGCTCCTTTGATCAGGTGCTGGAATACAACGCCATCGACTTGCGGAATACGTTTCCAGGCGGCAACGAATACCGGTTTTTCGACACCCGAACCGTGCTGTCGCGGGGCAATTACGTCGAGCGCGTTGATCGTAAAGCAGACCGGACCACGGCCTACGTGCAAACCGACCGGCCACGCAGCGGGTTTGCCTACACGCAGTTCGATGATTTCAACGGCTTGTTCGTAATCGATCATCGCGAAACCGGCGACGGCGCCACCGGGGCCGATTATATCGAGACGGTGTTTACCCTGCTTGTCGACGAGCTGCCGAATGCATCGGTTTATGCCAATGGGGCGTTTAATTTCTGGTCGCTGGATGATCGTAACCGGCTGAGTTATGATTCCGCTCTGGGTGGTTACCGGGGCCGAATCTGGCTGAAGCAGGGCGTATACAACTACAACTATGCGATAACAGGAATTGCACCGCCTGTTACCCGCTCGGGTATCCGGGTCGATGGCAACGAAACGCTGATTGAAGGTGATTTCTCGCAGACGGAAAACGTGTACGAAGTCTTCGTCTATACTCGCCCGCCCGCCGCCCGCGCCGATCAGCTTATCGGCTACTATATGCTTGATTTCGGTCAGCGGAAATAAGGCTTCGCTGTCATTAGATGGTCATTTGTAGTCATTAGTCAGACAACAAGCAATGACCATCTAATGACAGCGAAGCATAATGACCACCCAAAAACTCCGCAAGAATCGGGTTGGGTTCGGCTGGTATTGTGGTGATTTTTGTCTCCGTAAATAACCAACGCCAGCTACGATGAATACGAATAGGGAGTACACATATGAGCAGGTTGCCCGCGCTATAACGTACCTGACAGCCAACTATCAGGAGCAGCCCCCATTAAGCCAGTTGGCCGAAACGGTTAATCTGAGCGAGTTCCACTTTCAACGCCTTTTCACGGAATGGGCGGGCGTGAGCCCCAAAAAATTTAGTCAGTACCTCACGCTCGAACACGCCAAAGCGCAACTGCGGAACGGTGCTCCACTTGCTGTTGCTGCGCAGGATGCGGGCCTGTCGGGAACAGGCCGATTGCATGACCTTTTTGTGACAATCGAAGGCATTACACCAGGGCAATTCAAACAGGCCGGGCTCGGGTTGGTATTGACCTATGGTACATTCGAAAGTCCGTTTGGGACCTACGTACTGGGCGTTATCAATGAAAAAATCGCCCTGCTCCAGTTTGTCGCCGGCAACGTACCTGACGCCCTAATTCAGTCTGAAATGCTCGTTGCCGCCACCTGGCCCGAAGCCCGGCTGGTGCATGATTCGGCGGCGATCAGGCACATTGCTGATCAGGTATTTCCCGTCGGTGATCCAACTACACGGCCACAGCAACGGCTGTCGGTATTCCTGCGCGGGTCGGCGTTTCAATTAAAGGTGTGGGAGGCGCTGCTTAAAATTCCGGAAGGCCGGTTGGTGAGTTATGACCAGATTGCGGAGGCTATTGGCCAGCCCACGGCGTCGCGTGCCGTTGGAACGGCCATCGGAAGCAACCCAATCGGTTACCTGATTCCTTGTCACCGGGTCATCAAAAAGACTGGTCTTTTTGGCGGCTACCGCTGGGGGGCGGGTCGCAAGCAGGCAATACTTGGTTGGGAAGCGGCCCGCGTCAATGGCTGATCTTTAGCGTATTCAACATGTCTGGAACTCATCAACTCACGAACATCGACTGGCCTACCTATCAGGCTACGCTGGCAGAAACCGGCTTCGCGCTGCTTCCGTCTATCCTGTCGCCCAATGCCTGTCGGGAACTGGCCGACCTCTACAACGTACCTGGCCTCTATCGTAAAACGATCGTTATGCAGCGTCATGGGTATGGTAGTGGCGAATACAAATACTTCAACTACCCTTTGCCGCCTGTAGTAGAGCAACTTCGGCACGTTGTCTACGCCCAACTGGCACCAGTGGCCAATGCCTGGAATGATCAACTGAGTATTGGCCAGCAATACCCTGCCGATCTGGGTACGTGGCTAACTACCTGCCACGCCGCCGGACAAACTCGTCCAACACCACTGATTCTGCGTTACGGCCCCGGCGACTGGAACGCCCTGCATCAGGACTTGTACGGCGATCTGCACTTTCCATTTCAGGCCGTGCTATGTCTGACCCAACCCGGCCTTGACTATACGGGTGGTGAGTTTGTCATGCTCGAACAGCGGCCCCGCAGGCAGTCCAAAGCAACGGTGCTGCAACCCGAACAAGGCCAGTTAGTACTCTTCACAACCCGGTATCGACCCGCAAAAGGCGCGCGGGGTCATTATCGGGTAACCATGCGGCACGGTGTCAGTGACGTTCGAACGGGCAACCGGGTCAACATTGGCCTGATCTTTCACGATGCCGCCTGAACGGGCTTCTAATGATTCATCAGACAAGACTTGGCGCCACGCGGTTTTCCCAACTTCGTGAGTTAGTACGGCTTGTTGGAAACGACGCTGTTACGTTAGCAGGAAATCGCCCCGGTAAAATTTACGGACAACTCAACTGCCGGGCGGGTAAGCGCATGAATGCCCGCAACCGTGTATTCTTCCAGAACCAGATCGAGGCAGTTGACGCTGGATTTCGTCCCTGTGCGGTCTGTTTGCCGGAGGCGTATAAACGCTGGAAAGCAAGTCAGGAGGACAAACGTACCTGATCAAAAATTAGACGTACCTTTGCGGCCTTTTTCCACTAAAGTCGGGTAGGGTGCCGGAAGGCCGCTGCCCGATGAATCAGCGCCACACCGGTATGAGAACACTGTCCTGCGGAATCGATTTTGGTACCTCAAATTCAAGCATCGCCATTGACTGCAACGGAGATATTAAGCTGGTACCCGTTGAAAATGCCTCTGTCACCATTCCCAGCGCCATCTTTTTTCAGCAACGCGATAATAAGGCGTTCTACGGCCGTAAGGCGATCAACCTGTTTTTTGATCGGGAGCCGGGGCGGTTCATGCGGAGCCTGAAGCGGGTGCTGGGTACGTCGCTGATGAATCAGGGAACCCTGGTGAACGGCTCGTCGATGAATTTCTCCACTATCATTGCCTCTTTTCTGACTCAGTTGAAGGAAAAAGCCGACGCGATGGCCGGTCAGCAGATCGACAGCGTTGTGATGGGACGGCCCGTTCATTTTGTCGATAATGACCCGGCGGCCGACGCACGGGCGCAAGCCGAATTGCACGCCATTGCCCAACGAATTGGCTTCAAACAGATCGACTTTCAGTTTGAACCCATCGCTGCCGCTTTCGCGCATGAAGCCCGCCTGACGAGTGAAAAGCTAGCCATCGTAGCCGATTTGGGCGGTGGTACGTCCGATTTTACGGTGATCAGGCTCTCTAACAAATCCATTCATAAACCCGACCGTTCGTCGGACATTCTGGCAAATACCGGCGTTCGCATTGGCGGTAATGATTTTGATAAAGACCTGAGTCTGGCTGCCATCATGCCCGAACTGGGGTACCGGAGCACCTACGGTGATAAAGGGCTGGAAGTGCCGCTGAAACCCTACCACGATCTGGCTGAATGGAGCAAGGTAAACTTTCTGTACACGCCTAAATTGATCATGCAAATGAAGCAGTTACTCCATCAATCGCATGACAAAAAACGGTTCAAACGGCTGGTGCAGGTGCTCGAAGACGAGACTGGTCACACGTTGCTGGCCGCCGCCGAAGGAACAAAAATTGCCCTTACCGATGAGCAACGACATAACGCTACCCTCGACTTTATCGAAGAAGGTTTCTTCATTCCTGTAGAGCGCGCGCTCTTTGAGCAGGCTATTCAGGAGGAAGTCGAAAAAATTTCGGCTTCGGCCCGGCAGTGTCTCCGGGAGGCCGGCGTCACCAACGAAGCCATCGAACTGGTTATTCTGACCGGCGGCTCCACCGAAGTGCATTCTATTCAAACCGAATTCAGACGACTATTCCCCAACGCCGCCATTGCCGACGAAAATAAGCTGTCCAGCGTTGGCCTGGGGTTAGCGTATGCTAGTCGAAACAAGTTTAATTAAGTTCTACAAGGCTGGTGCTTTAAGAACTTAATTAGGCCAGTACCACCGATAGCAACTGCTCCAGAATGAGGCGACCGTCGGTATTGCCCAGCGATGGGTCGGCGGCGCGTTCGGGGTGGGGCATCATGCCAAATACGTTGCGCCGTTCATTGCAAACACCCGCAATGTTGACCAAGCTTCCGTTGTAGTTGGATTCGTTGGTGATGGCACCCGTTTCATCGCAGTAACGGAACAGAACCTGGTCATTATCCTGAATACGGGCCAGCGTATCGGCATCGGCAAAGTAGCGGCCATCACCATGGGCGATGGGGATTTTGTAGGCCCGATTGTGATCGAGGCCCGCCGTCAGCAAGGCGCTCTTCGACTCCGGTTTCAGGTAAATATTTTTGCAGATATACTGCTGGCTGGTGTTGCGCAACAACACGCCCGGCACCAGTTGGGCTTCGGCCAGAATCTGGAATCCGTTGCAGATACCCATCAGGTAACCACCCGCGTTGGCGTGGGCAATCACTTCGTTCATGATCGGCGAAAACCGCGCTACGGCACCTGTACGCAGGTAATCACCGTACGAGAAGCCGCCGGGCAGAATAATAAGGTCGCAGCCCTGCAGGTCATGGTCTTTATGCCAGAGTTTTATAACTGACTGACCGCTCAGCGGCGAGGCAAGCAGTTCAAACGCGTCAACTGCGTCCTGATCGCAGTTGGAACCGGGGAATACTACAACACCAACTTTCATAGGACAAAAATAATTGATAGTACGCGGATAATGGCAAGCGGATTAACAATGGTACGCGGATTAAACAGCAAGAGCCGTATACCATCAGGTCACCCCACCGATACGGCCTGACCGTTGGTGACGGTGGCTTTCCCTTTTTCGAAGGTAAGGTCGATGCGGCCCAAGTTGATACCGCCGAACCCAACCTGATTCACCCAGATGGGTTGTTCGCTGGCATTTTTCACCGAAACCGGAGCGTCCAGGAACGTGTGCGTATGCCCGCCAATGATGAGGTCGATATCCTGGCTTTTTGCGGCCAGCACAAGGTCTGATACTGTACTGTCCTGGTATTTATAGCCCAGGTGCGACAGACAGATCACGTAGTCGCAGTGTTCGTCAGTACGGAGTTTTCGGGCAATAGCGGCGCTGGTTTCGATCGGTTCGATGTAGCGCATTTCTTTGTACAGGTTGTCGGGAATGAGCCCGTTTGGCTGAATGCCTAAACCAAACACGCCGATGCGGACACCCGCTTTTTTGAAGACACGATAGGGCTGGGTACGTCCCTCCATTACCGTGTTTTTGAAGTCGTAATTGGCAATCAGAAACGGGAACGTAGCCTTGTTGAACTGATCGCGCATGTTGTCGATACCACCGTCGAAATCGTGGTTGCCGATGGTGCCCGCGTCGTAGCCGAGGCGATTCATGGCCAGAATCTCCGGCTCGCCTTTATAGAGGTTGAAATACGGCGTTCCCTGAAAAATGTCGCCTGCATCGAACAGGAGTACGTTGGGGTTCTGGGTACGTATCTGCTGAATGAGCGTCATACGGCGGGCAATACCCCCACGCCCGGCGTTACGCCCACCATCCATTGGAAACGGGTCGAGGCGACTGTGAACGTCGTTGGTGTGCAGAATGGTAATCGAAGTGGGTCCGCTGGCGGCCAGCAAGTCGGGGAGGGGTAGCGCACCCACCACGGCTGCGGCACCCACATGTTTCAGAAACTGGCGTCTAGTCGAGTGTAATGCGTCCATCTGCTTTGGGAGTTATGGGTTGACCGGCTTTGCCCTGTTCGCGGAAATACTCGATGAGGGCATCGCGAATGAGGTAGTTCACGTTGTCGCGGGCAGTAATCGTTTTCAGGAAATCGGCACCACTGCCGCCGTTGGCGATGTAATCGCTCATGGCTACCGTATAGGTTTCGCCGGGAACAATGGCCCGCCCGTTGCCGAGGGTAGCGCTGGTGACCGTTTTGTTGGCAATCCGTACCCGAACGCCACCCACAACGAGGGCGTCATCATTGGCCGCAAAATGATTCAGGAACTGCATCAATTGGGTGCCGGTGAGGGTAAGCACGACCAACTGATTATCGAAGGGCATAACCTCAAAAACATTACCTGTAGTAACCGCCCCGGCGGGTAATCCGTTGCGAATACCGCCGTAGTTGAGGTGCGATACATCGATAGCTTTGCCGTACCGTTTACCCGCCTGAATCAGCAACGCATCGGCCAGGATATCGTCCAGTGCCGACTCGGGTGCTTTTTTTTCAAGCCGTTCGGTAAACGTCACCAGCGTTTCGTTCATGCTCTTGTCGAGGTTCTGCTTATAGGGCATCAGCCACCGAACCATACTGCTGTCGGCCGCAACGGTACCATCAACCGAAAGCCGGTTATTTTGTTGCCTGGTCAGGTGGTAACTGGGTTGGCAACCAGCCAGCAACAGGGCAAGGAAGAGGAGTTTTTTCATGGATGAAAATAGTTTACCGTTTGCTGTCTTCTAGTACACCGCTTATCAGCAGACTCACGACTAAAGCGGCGTAATAGAAGACAGCAAACGGTAAACTCATTGATTCGGAAGTACGACGGTTTCCCACCAGTAGCGCCGGATGGTTTCGAAGTAGTTGAGCCATTGTGCTTCGCCGATCGGTTTGGAGATAAAAGAGCTGGCGCCTAACTGGTAGGCCTGTGCAATATCGTCTTCTTCACGCGAGATGCTCAGTACCACCACTGGCGGACGTACCTGAGCGGGCATTTGCTTAACCTGCCGCAAAAATTGCCAGCCATATTCGGCTTTAGGGAGATACAAATCCAGTAGAATCAGCTTGGGGGGAGTAACTTTATTAGCGATACATTCATTCAGATAGGCCAGTGCCTGATCGGCTGAATCAGTGAAAATAGGCGTTGTGTTGGCTAAGCTTCGTTGAATAACATATCGTAGAAGCACCTGATGATCAGGGTTATCTTCAACAACTAATAAAGTCTGGTTACGATTGGTTGAATTCACAGATATTGATACTCGTTAAAACTAGTGGAGATGGTTTCGATAAAAAGCAGCCATCAGGTAGTACGGTAGTCAAGCAAAGATAACGGGTCTTTGTTAGCTTTGAGTACTCTAAACCGGGTAGGTTGGGGATAAGAGCAACGTATAAAGTGGCAGATTTAGCCTGGGTTCCTTACCAAATGCCAAGTGTGTTGAGTACTTTCGCTTATTGCACTACTTAACGGTTCATAAACTATAGTGCGTGCGTTTAGCCGTTTCATTTACAACTATTACACTTTACTATAAATGCCCCACGAAGCACCTGCGCAGGGTACACAGTTGGCGCAAC
Organism: uncultured Fibrella sp.; assembly: GCF_964250085.1. Taxonomy (NCBI): domain Bacteria; kingdom Pseudomonadati; phylum Bacteroidota; class Cytophagia; order Cytophagales; family Spirosomataceae; genus Fibrella; species uncultured Fibrella sp. The sequence continues at coordinate 969,549 of NZ_CAXUEC010000001.1, forward strand.
TGGCGACGTTTTTATTTAGCCGACGGGAGGCGATCCTTACCAACTGGCGAACGATTTGTGAAGAAGACGCCAGTCTCAACATTGTAGATGGGTTAACTCGGGAAGAGTTCACCGATCAGGTTCCGTCTATGCTCGACGCGCTGGAAAAGCGCCTTCGGATGGATGCCGAATTGTTATCGCCTTACCAGATTGCCAGAGAACATGGCCTTCACCGATGGCATAAAGGGTACTCGCTTCATGAGATACTTATCGAAATCGCTCACCTTCACGAAAACCTGCTGGCCGAACTTCGCCTGTTCTGGGGACAGTACCCGACTGTAGATAACGACGTGATGCTTACCGCGCATCAACGGCTAAGTGCGCTGATGCACGAAGCTATTGGCGGAAGTATTGCCCAGTACGACGAGTTTCAGAAAGCAGAGGCGATTGAACGGGCCGTGAACCTGCAACGGGCGCTCGATAACGTGAACGAAATGGTACGGCAGCGGGGCGCCATGCTCCGGGTAGCCTCGCATGATCTGCGCAGTAGTTTCAGCGTTATTCAGGGGGCTGCTTCGTTGCTCGATATGCCCGATAATACCGAGCAGGAACGCACCGAAATGCTTCAGATCCTGCACCGTAACTTTCCCCGGCTGGCAACTATGCTCACCGAACTGATGGACCTGGCCCGTCTCGAAGCAGGCCGGGAAGCGTTGCAGATAAAACCGTTCGATGCCGCCGCCCTGCTTCGTAACCTGGTCGACGCCGCCCAGCCAATGGCACAGGAACGCGGGCTATTTCTGCATGGCGATGGCCCCGAGCAGTTGCTCGTCATGGGCGACCCAACCAAGATTGACCGAATTGTGCAGAACCTGTTGACCAACTCCCTGAAAAGCACTACTGAAGGTCAGGTGTCGGTGTCGTGGTCGCGGGAGAATCAGTTTCGGTGGTTACTGAGCATTCAGGATACCGGACCGGGTTTGTCGGCGGGGTCGGCCCTATGGCTGTCCGATCAGCTACGCCCATCCGTTGAATCGGCGGCGGTATTTAGCGAAAACACGCCGGACGGTACGCCTGGGCCTAAGTCGGCCAACGCCATTGGACCGATCTCGGCTCAGGCAGGCGAGGGGGAGGGCATTGGCCTGTACATTGTCAAACGCCTCTGCGAACTGCTCAGCGCCAGCCTGGACGTTGAAACCCGACTCGGCACCGGAACTATCATTCGAATCCGAATTCCTATTCAGTACACGCAGTAAATTGTCATTGTGCTGCGCTGTCATTGGCCTTCGGCGTCATTTGTGGTCATTAATCGCAAAAGCAACGACTGACAATCAATGACGCCGAGGGCTAATGACAGCGCAGCCTAATGACCACCTGAATTATAACGTATACCACTTAACGTTCTGAAGCGGTGCACGGCGACCCTGTGCTTTTGCGGGTACGGGGCCGTAATGGGTGGAGAGGTAGTCGAGCACCGGTTTTTCCGCTTCACCGAGATTCCAGAGCTTGTGGTATTTCTGCATCCAGCGAATGCGCTCGGTCCAGCCTGCACGGGTGAAGCGGTGCTGTATAATCAGTTTGGTTGAATGGCAGGATGTACACTGAGCCTTCACCATCATCAGGTTCGGGTCGGCGATCAGGCCGCTTTCCGGGTCGATCTTTACCGTGTCAGCGGCAATCGTTGGCCGGATACGTTCTGGCTTAGGCACGTCCCGAAAGCTGGCTAAGCTGATGAGCAGCAGGGAAAAGGGAACGGCAAGGTGGAAGAGTTTCATAGTAGATGAGGAGTCAGTTGGCTTTACCCGCAGTCTGGCGTAACCCCCAACCCCCTGAAGGGGGCTAAAGCTTCGCAATGCTATAAAGCAGCGCATTAGTCCCCTTCAGGGGTTGGGGGTTACGCCAGCCTGAAGACAAAATTTCTACACTGCTTTCACAGCAATGCGGTGGCACGCGTTGTTGAGGTAGCCGCCGGGGTTCCACTGTGGAATAACCATCGGCTGAGTAATGCCTGCACTGTCGGTGGCACGTACCCAGACTTCGTAGTACCCGGCTTTGGGAAACGGCACCTCAGCCGTCCACCGTTGCCAGGCCAGTCTGTTTTTGGCGGGTTGCAACGTACCCGGCTGCCAACTTGCTCCAAAATCGATGGATGTCTGGATGCTGGCTACCGACCGGTCACCAGCCCAGGCGTGCCCCCGCAACGATATCGGTTTTTTGGCGTCGAAGATCGCGCCGGTGGCCGGAGCCGTGATGAGCGACTTCACGGGCATCGACTCGATGATGCGGAAGTTTTCGGGCGTTTCGGCGATCTTCTCGCCGGGCTGTACCGGGTGAATCGGTACTTTGTAGCTATGCCCTTCCATTTTGGCTCCGTCGTGAATTTTATTACGTATGGCGATGGTATGCAGCCATTTGCCCGATACTGAGGCAGGCCACCCCCCGATAACCAACCGCAACGGATAGCCGTGGGCCAGCGGAATATCCTGCCCATTCACGGCCCAGGCAATCAGCGTTTCGTCTTCGAGGGCTTTCTTGATGGGTACCCCCCGCGAAATGGCTACTTTGGCCGGGTCGAGGCTCAGGTGCGGGTCTTTTCCGTAATAACCGATATAAACGGCATCACTTTTCAGGCCCGCATCGGCCAGAATATCCTTGAGCCGAACGCCCGTCCATTCCGCGCAACTAACCGCACCCTGATCCCAGGGGTTGCCCGTCGTCTGTGGTTCGAAACCCGACCGTCCATTGCCACCGCATTCCAGCACCAGTTGGTATGTGTGGGGTTTAAACCGTTTTTTCAGCTCGGCAAGCGTGTATGTTTTCGGGGCCTTCACCGATTCGCCGTTGATGGTCAGCGTCCAGGCGTTCGCGTCGGTGGTTGCTTCGGGAATAAGGCCATTGTTGCGAATAAACATTTTGCTGGTTGGCGTTACGGCATCATCCAGCAGGTGAATAGGCGTTTCCACATTCCACGGCTTGTCGCCAAGCACCTTCATATCGGGGCTTTTACCGTCCAGCGGGTTATAATCAAATCCTAGCGGGCGATAATGCCGGGGCATCTTATTGGCAAAAACAACCTCGGCACCAACCAGTGTGGTTAAAGTAGCGAGGGCACTTTTCCGGAGGAACCCCCGCCGGTTATGTACGTCATTTTTCATAGCAGTATGAGTGCTGGCTTGTCATGTGCTCAACTACCTGAAGCCACCCCCCTTCGTAAAACGATGAACATGGCTTTTTCTCATTGTTTCATCACTTTAAATGTAGTTCGCCGGTCGTCAGCTTCTACGATCAACACGTATATACCGGCCGCATAGCCGCTCAGATCCAGGTCGTGGCCCAGTTCGCTGAGCAGGCCGGGCGTATGGGTTTGCAGCGTTCGCCCGGTGACATCGGTAAGGCGAATGGTAACAGCGCGGGGTGTTGGCAATGTCCCCTCCAGCCGAATTCGTCCCAGCGTTGGATTCGGCATCACCCGAATCGAAACGGGTAGTGCCGGGTCGATCGCCAGCGGGTCGGTGGTGGTCAGCACAACCTGCCCGGATACACGTCCGTTGCCGCATTGCAGGTTGAAAATACCCAGCAGCGTGTAGGTCGTCGTGGCGTCGGGACGTACCTGATACAGAAACGGCGATGTATTGATTACCGTCGTTTCAAAGCCGTAGATGCTGTTGTTGAGCGATACCGACCAGGGTCCTGTGTTGTTGGCCGTGATAATGATGGGCACCAACTGCCCGCGTAACAGGCTGGTACTGCCCGAAATACTCGCCTGCAAGCCAGGATGAATGGTCAGGAACGTACCTGAAGCCGCACCCAGTAATTCGGGATTCGTGGCCCCGACACGTACCCGATACCCGGTGCCGGCCTGTATATCGGCGGGGAGTGGTGCCGATAAGGTCGTATGGTCCAGGGCCTGGGTGGTCAGCGGGCGGTAATTCTGCCCCGTACTGTCGGAGAGGTAGATAGTAAACCGGTTGTCGGTCGCAAACTGGCCTTTCAGCGTGAGGCCCACCCGGATAGTGCCGCCCTGGCAAATGGCTGTTATGCCGCCCTGCGGCCCTATCGAAGCTACCCGGACTTCATGCGTTAAAGGGGGTAATACTGTCACAGATACAACGCCGCCCGACTGGCCCGTTCCGCATACATTGGCCACCCGGGCAATCTGGTAAGTTGTATTTTGCTGGGGCGAAAAGGTGAGCACGTTGTCGTTATCAAACAGCGTTTGTGTAATGCCGTTGGTCAGCGTCATCGACACCGGCAGATAACCCGTCAGCACCCGAATACCTACCGACACGGTCTGATCGCTATACTGCACACTGTTTCCGCCCGCAATCACGACGGTGGGCCGATCGCCGATGGTAATGCTCGGGAACGCGTCGTAGGGCGGAAGGGTGGGCGGCAACGAGACCGACACCTGATACGTACCTAGCGCCAGCGAACTGTCGATGGGTATGGTCAGCCTGTCGACCTGTTTGGGCGATTCGCCTATCCGGGTACGTACTCCGGCGGCGTTGGTCAGGTAAATAGTAAACCGGGTATCAGCCGAAAAATCGCCCGCAATTTCATAGGTAAGCGTGATCTGATCGGAACCCCGGCAAAACTGGGTTTTATTCACCGCCAGCGACCGAAGGCCCGGCCGGTACGAAATACGCACGGCACCGGTTCCCGTACCAAATCCACAATAGGCGTCGTACACTCCCGAAATACTGTACGAAGCCGGAATTGTACTGGTGGCATACAGTGGCACAGACGCAGGTACGTTGTCTATGCTGCTATACGGCTGGTCGTTGATCCGGTAGCTATAGCGGGTTGGCAGCAGCGTAGCCGTAGGGTCGTTGGGGCTGGTTAATTGCACCGTCAGGCTCGACTGTTTGGCGTCGAGCACCACCGCCGTCTGGTTGTTGGGGGGAGTTAGTTGCAGTCGTGGCAGGCGATATGTTCGGAAACTGGTTGTGGTGGGCAGGCTGTAAAACTGGTCGTTACCTACCGTCGATAAGATACGAACGCTATAAAACGTAACCGCCGATAGTGAGGTGGGCAAGCTCGCCGTCAGCCGGTTGTCGGTCAGGCGGGCGGGTATGGTTTGCGCGACATTTCCGTTCAGCAGAACCTGGAGTGCGTGAGTTGCCTGCGCCGGCATGTCGCCCTGCACAATCAGGTGCGCCTCCAGCGAATCGCCCTCGCAGTAGGTTCGTTTCAGAAGCAGAGGTTGCATACTAAACGGCTGTACACGTACAGTAACGGTACCCGTTCCGGCCGCCGTACCGCAACTATTCTGTACCGAGCGAATGGTGTAGGTGGTGGTCTGTGTAGGCCGCACAGGTACGTCGGTGCCAATGGCGTTGAACGAAATAACCTGCCCATCAGAGAGTATAACCCGCGTGGGTGTTGCCACACTGTTGCCTCCCGAGAGAAGGCGCAACTGCGCCGTTTCGCCGGGGCGAATAACGGTTTCGGTGTTGCCTGTTCCGGCTGCCGACAGCCGAACCAGTTGGGCAGCATCCAGGTACGTAAACGCCCGGGCCGCGCTTTGCCAGACCACCGTTCCCGAAGCCGGGCTGCTGACTACCCGCAACTGAAGCCGGTTGTAAACGGTAAACCCGGCCGGAATGGTCACGGTAAGGGGGCTACCGGTGCCACTGGCCAGGTACTTTCCCCGAAACAGGCCGTCATCGTCCATAAGTTCAACGCGGTAATTTGCTACGGTGCCAATGTCGCCCGCTGCTGCGAATGCGACAGATATCGTCGAGCCGGCGCAAAGCAAATCGGGAACAGGCCGCATAAATAAACCGGCAGTATCGCTGCGTACCTGCACCGGCGCCGTGCCTTGTGCCACGCCGACACCGCAACTATTCTGCACCGATACCACCCGGAACGTACCTGACTGGCTGGCGAGAGCTTCGAGCAGGACAGTGCTGGCTTTTTGGCCAAAACTAAGTTCACTACGGACGGTCATGCGGGTTCCATCGGAAAGAAGCACGTCGGTAAAAGGCGTGTGACTTACCAGTTGAGCGGGTAGTGACACCACCTGGGGGCGGGTTACGGTCAACGGCGTTTCCCGGAGTGCTAGTTGCGGTTTATCAGCTACGGCCAGCGGCTTTTCGTAAGCGTTTCCAAACCGGCCACCTCCCCCCAACTGGGTATAAAACCACCCCGCTCCCAGCGATCCCGACGCGTTATAAGCCCCGTTGGTGAGGTAATCGGCGGGCAGCGAACGGGCCACCGCCGTAAGAATCCCTGTACCTGGCCGACTGCCTGCTACAACCTGTTGTACTGTGAAATCGATCAACGCGCCGCTCAACTGACTGGTATTGAGCGACGTGCCACCTCGAAAACTGTAGCTTCCCGCGTCGGTAGAGAGTGTTTCATTGGTTGAAAAGTACACCTGAACCGGCTGCCCCGCGCAGATCGACAGGCTCGATAACGAGTCGATTCGGTAGCCAGTCTGAACCGTTACCGTTGCACTGCCACTACCCGCTTCGGGTCCGTACAGTCCGCAACTGGAACTGATTGACCGAACGGTGTAGGTCGTGGTTTGGGTGGGGCGAACGGGCAGCAGGCGCTCCCCATCCTGATCCAGTGTCGACAGCGTACTTACGGTGCCATCGCTGAGTGTGACAACGCCACTGCCCAGTCCGGTTACGGTAGCCGTCAACTGGCCCACCTGCCCAAAGCCGACCGACGTAGTACCCGACAGCCGGACACTGGGCGCACGCCGCAGGATGAGCTGGCTGGCCGCATCACCCAGCGCGTTGCGGTAATAAGCAGAGATATTGGCCCCGTCGGAGTATAACCGGAGCTGGTATGCCCCACTCGTTGCTACACTCGCAGGCACCTGGATGCGCAACGGGCTGGTGTTACCGGTGGCGGTAATCGTATAGGCAGCGGCCTGGGGCGTCAGGGGCAGGAGGTCTACTTTGAAAGTCGTATTAGCGGGCAACGGCCGGTCGGTCGAGAAGAAAATGTCGAGCGATTTGCCCGCACAAGGCTCTGTCGTCGAGAGTCGGGTAACCAGTAGCCCCCCCGACCGTACCGTGGCACTAACGGTTCCGCTGGCTCTACCGGTGCCGCACCGGTTTGTGACGGAGGTAAGTTGATACGTCCTGCTTTGGTCAGGATACAAGGGCAGGATCGCCTGATTCAGGTCGTCTATGTCGTGGGTAGAACCGTCGGCGAAGCCTACTGAGTATGGCCCTCCTCCCGTCAACGTCACAGGTACGTTGAGTGGGTCGCCAGGGTTAATCGAAGCATTGGCGGCAACGGGTTGTTGCAACGTAGCCGAGGGGATACCGTTGAAAATCAACAGCACATCGTTACTAACGGCAATGGGTCTCGTCCCTACGACATGAATCGCGTATTCAAAGGGGGTCGGCGCCAGGGTGGATGGAATCTGGATCACTGAACCATTCGGCTGTATATTTTCAGTAGCCGTGGCCACTACCTGCTGAAACTGATTGACAATCTCGATTCGGAAGGTGTTGCCCGCCTCAAAAGCGCTATTGACGGTAAAGCTGATGGGGATAGTGGCACCTGCACAGAGTGTTTGCGGAATGCTACCCAACTGAATGCGTTGGCCAATAAGCCATTGGGGAGCTAACCAGATAAGGAGAAAGAGCCAACTAGACAAGCTCCTTTTCAGACGTTGATTCACAGGAGTGGGTAGTATAAGAAAGGCGAAAATTAGCTGTTTAAGCTTACAACCCGGTTTGCGTCGGCAAACAATACATCGTACTACTTACTTTACGAGCTATGTCTGATGATCTTCTTTTATGAAATTGTTATTTATCTCTAAGTTATTGCATTTTTTCATTTATACTGTACTCATTTAGTACAAAAATTCAGTCTCAATGGCAGTTAACCTACTCGAAATGGCTAAAGGTTATTTAACCGATGCCGTAATCAGCCGCGTAAGTGGTTCGTTGAATGAAAGCCCCGAAGGAGTTCAGAAAGCTCTGACGGGCGCGTTGCCTGTTTTTCTGGGTGGCCTGATTTCCCGCAGCAGCAGCCCCGATGGCCCCAGTATGCTGACCGGCCTGATTCAACAGTTTATGACTGGCGATTCAGGAACAGCCGCGGCAACCGTTGCCAATCAGAATGACCCTGACACCCTGATGAGCAAAGGCAGTGGCCTGCTCAGTTCAGTTTTCGGTTCCGGGTCGAGCCTCATCACCGGTGCGCTCTCGCAATATGCAGGCGTAAAATCATCGTCAGCTTCCGGGCTGATGGGCATGGCCGGGTCAATCATAACGGGCCTCTTGGGGCAGCAGTTGATGAGCGGAGGCAATGGTATAAATGCCGGTAGTCTGTTGAGTCTGCTGGGCAGTCAGCGCGAGGCGGTGGCATCAGCCATGCCGTCGGGCTTGTCGGCACTGATGGGTAATATACCGGGTATGGGTGCTCTGGGTGGTGTGTTGGGCGGCCTGTCGGGTGCGGCTGGTTCGGCCGTAACTGGTGCAACCGGAGCAATGGGGTCAGCCCTGGCCGGTGCCACAGGCGCTGCTTCATCGAGGTTGGGTGGTGGTAATACAGCACGCACCGCAACCCCCGCCTACACGACCGATGCAACTAAAGAGCCTAAAGGCTTTAATTTCTGGCCGTGGCTGCTGGCTGCGCTGGCGGCTGGTCTGTTATTTTATTTTATGCGCGGATGTGGCGATAAAACAGATTCCGCTACCATCTCAACCACCAACGATACCACGTCGGCGTCGGTACAGGATGCCACGGCCAACCTGGATTCGACCGCTACGACTGCCGGTGCTATGGTCGATTCGGCGAGTAGCTCTATGGCTGCCGCCGTCGACAGTGCGGGTGCTATGCTGGCCAACGCAACGGCGTTGCTGGGTGCGTTTGGTGCCAGGAAACTACCCGATGGCGTTGAATTGAATATCCCCGCCAATGGCATCGAAAATAAACTGATTGCCTTCATCGAAGACCAGTCGAAGGTGGTTGACAAGACGACCTGGTTCAACTTCGACCGGCTTCTATACGAAACGGGCAGTGCAAAACTGAAGCCTGAATCGCGCGAACAATTGCAGAATATCGCCGCAATTCTGAAAGCCTATCCGGCGGTAAATCTGAAAGTTGGTGGGTATACAGATAACACAGGCAACGCAGCAGCCAACAAAAAACTGTCGCAAAGCCGCGCTGAAGCAGCCGTGACAGAACTCGTTCGCCTTGGGGTTAACCAGAGTCGTCTGGAAGCCGAGGGATATGGGCAGGAGCACCCCGTTGCCTCGAACAAGACCGAAGAAGGCCGTGCCCAAAACCGCCGCACCGCCGTTCGGGTAACGAAAAAATAAGCTGATAAGTAAGGGCGACCACGACCGATTCGGCCAGGGGTCGCCCCTACTTATCAACGTTTTTCAATCGCTGCCATCATTTGGTCCGCGACAAATTGATTGCCGGCTTCGTTAAGGTGTACCCGGTCGGTGGTCAGAATACCCCGGTCTTTATTGGTCGGGTTATTCTGAAGATTATAGTCGATAAACGCTTTTCGCAGGTCGACGAGAGGCAGGTTCTGTTTGGTGGCCAGCTCGCGGATCATCGTGCTATAGGCGTTGAGGTCGCCGTCCTGTTCGTTTGAGTTGTCGGTCCGTTCGCCAATGACAGCGGGCGTACACAGGATCACTTTACTGCCGCCCGCCTGTATTTTGCGGATCAGGGCTTCATAGAACTTCACGAATTTAGGGGCGTCGGTTCCGGTGCCGCTGCTGCTTTTGTGCCACACATCGTTGACGCCGATGTAAATCACCACCACGTCGGGTTTCAGGGCCAGCACATCGTCTTCCAGGCGCAGGTACAGGTCATACACCTTGTTGCCGCCAATGCCTTTTCCAATCAATTCGTAATCGGCGGCGCGGTTTTGTTTGGCCAGCATCTCCTGCATTTTAACGATGTAGCCACCTGGCTTAACGCCCGCTTCGGTGATGGAATCGCCGAAGAAGATGACACGCGTTGGTTTGGTAGGGGCGGTAAACGCCAGTAAAAGAGGCAATAACAGGAATAAAGGTTTCATCAGTAGAGGTTGATAGGTAGGGATAGCCCGCTATGGGCTACCCCTGACATGCCAGCGATTTACTGGTAAAACAGCCTGGCCAGATTGAACTACTTGTTTGCCGATCCCCTCTGACGTGGCTAAACGCACCAAAAGGAAGCTACCTCCTCTTTGCAGGCCATATACGGTAAGTACACACAGTACAGGTCGAAATCCCTTCCATAGGCACATGTTCGGTTGGAAATGCACCGCCCGGCAGGCTCGCTTACTGCCGTACTTTCGGGGCTACTGCTGGTTTTGGCGCAATAGCCGGTACCACAGCGGGACTTGGTGCGGCGGGCGATGGGGGAACTGCCTTCACCGCTGGTCGTGGCGCTCTCGGCGCGCTGGCTGGCCGTGGTAGAGGGGCAGGGCGAGGTGGGCGAGGTGGGCGAGGTGGTCGGGTCGGCCGGTCTTCTGCACTCAGACGCTTCAGTGATTCTTCTGCCTGGTGAATCGCTTCGTCAGCCTGTTTTTCGGCTTGTTCAGCGAACTGCTCCGACAGGGCACCCATCTGTTCCGACAGCGCATTGGTTGGCTCGTATAACTTCTCGATTGAATCGGCAAGCACTTCCATCCGTTGCTGATACGGTTCCAGGCGCGCGTTCAATGGCTCCAGTTTGGTGTCGAGCTTTTCCAGTTGCGCGTCCAACTCATCCATCTGCTTCTCCAGTTGGTCAGCCTGTGCTTCTTTCTGCTGGAGCAACGCCTTTGCTTTCGCCGAATTCTGCCGGGACAGCGTTTGAGTTTCCCGCTGCAACGCGAGCATTTTCGCGGCCAGTGCCCGTTGCTGCTTCGCCAACTGGCCAATCTGACCCCTGTATGGGTTTAACTGCTTCTGATAATCGCCGTTTTTTGCTGCCAGTTCAGCCATTTCCCTCGTTAGCCTCTCGGCCATTGGCTGGCGTTCGGCCATCAACTCCTTCATTTGTTTGGTGAGCAGCTCAAGTTGCTGCTGAACCGCCCGAAGCCGGGAGGTGTCACCCCTAGTGCTGGAATTGCCTTGCGGACTTGCATATTGAGCTACAAGGTTGATCGATCTACCGTTCACCTTTATGGAATCAATAATCTCTGGCTTAATCGTCGTATCGGGAAGAGCGGGCTTGCCATCAACTCTGGTATTCGAATAGTCAATCCGGGCCATTCCTTCGCTGAGTGCTTTCATACCCGCATCGAAGGCTACGTTCTTCTCGATAATTGTGAGCAAAATGTCGTGGCTTGGTTGTTTCACCACATCCAGCGAAAGCTGTCCGGCCATAACCAGATCGAGTTGGCGTTGCAGGCTGGCCACGCGGGCAGTGGTGAGTTTCTGGCCCTTCCAGATAACGTACCCAATGCGGCGACTGTCGATCATACCGTATTCACTGTCGATGCTCACCGTATGCCGCCGGGTTACTTTAGGCCAGCTAGCCCGAACAGGCGTTGGCTGGTCAACGGGCTGAATGGCATAGACAGACACACTGATCAACAGCATGGTAATCAGCGTCAGACCCACCAAATTGCCGTTCGATACCAGGGGACTTGTGGGAACGCCCAGCATGCGCCGAACGCGCTGGAGCAGTAATTGCCGTTTGCTGGCGAAGGCCACGGCCAGGGTTGGCGCGGTTGCCATGTCACGCTGCCATTCTTCCACACGAGCCAGTGCACGAGCCAATATGCGGGCATCGCCGATGACGGAAACGGCCAGATCGTCGCAGCAATGTTCGCGCTCTTCCCGTATCCGTGCCGATAGCCACCACAACGCCGGATGGAAGAAATACAGCGCTTCCACGGTCGATTGCAGCACATTGAAGAGGTAGTCATGTCGTTGAATATGGGCCAGTTCATGGGCCAGAATAGCGTCTACATCGCCCGCGCTCAGGCCTGCCAGCAGGCCAACCGGCCATAGAACCACCGGTTTCAATATGCCCACAACGAGCGGGCCTGTTAGTTGTGATGTTACCTGTATACGGGCAGCGATGTTCATTTTTCGGGAAATTCGGGCCGTACCGTCCACTAGCAGGGCTGGAACGGGCAGCGTAGCCATGTGTTGTAGGCGTTGCACGTAGGCCAAGCCACCGATAAGCCTGATTCCAAAAACACTAACCCCAAGGAGCCACACCCAAACGACTTCAGACAGGTGTGTAGTCAGGAATGCCTGCATGGCCATCAGCCACGAGTCGTTGGCAGTGCTGAGCAACGGTGCAGGTACGTTGCCGAGCGAATGCGCTACCCTGACCGGACCAGCCACCGAACGCGGATCGTAGTACCAGGCGAACGTACCCAGCGAAGCCAGCACCTGTATGAACAGGCCACTCATGCCAATCCGGTAACGCAGAGCGGCCCGGCTCCGGCGCGCAACGTGCAACAACACGGCGATGGCCAATACCACCGCAAAGCCCTGCCAGAGGGCGTGAATCAGCGTCCAGCCGAGGGCTTCGGCCGTGGGGCTGCTGAGCCAGTTAGTCAGCATCATGTTCCAGGTTATTTAGCAGTTTCTTGATTTCGTCCAGTTCATCGGCACTGGCTCTGTGCCGCCCCAGCACTTGCATGACCAGTTGCGAGGCCGACCCCCGAAACGTAGTTTCCAGAAAGCGGTCGATCATCGTTTGCCGGGCCTCCTGTTCACCCAGTGCCGCCGTATACACGTGCGATTTGGCTTCTTCAGAGCGGGTCAACAGCCCTTTTTCGTGCATAATCTGCATCAGCTTCAGCGTGGTCGTGTAGCCAATCTCACGTTGCTGACTCAGCTCGTCGTTCACTTGCCGTACCGTGCGCGGGCCTTGTTTCCAAAGCACATGCAGGATCTCTAATTCGGAGTCGGTTGGTCGCATAATTTATCTACGAATAATTTCGTAGTAAACCTATACGAATTATTTCGTAGATGCAAGTCGTGCGTAAATTTTTTCGTAGAGGCGCACCCTTGCGTCTCATCTACTGCCATGCATTAGTACACTGATTTGAAAATTACCGCGTTCGATGCGTCACCATAGCCCCATTGTTCCGGGCCGCTATCAGCAACGTACCTGGCTTAGATAGGCCCGTGGCGGTCGGAATGGCCATCAGCCGACGGATGTCGCCGGTTAAGTAAAGGCCGCTTTCGAGGGCGGGTACAGGTACGTAGTTGCCCTTTCCGTCGCCTTTAAGCAGCAGACCCTGACCAGCGTCGCAACGGCCTTGCTGTACGCGAAGGGGGAAATAATTACCGGCCAGCAACACGTCTTCGATTCCATCGCCGGTAAAATCCTGCACCACAAAGCCCTGCACCGGGGCTATTTGCGCCTCGACGGGTAATGGCTTTAGCCTGAACACACCCCGCCCCAGGTTTTCCAACAGACTGCTGTTGAGTGTGTTAACTGTCAGCTCCTCCGCTCTCGCCAACGTACCTGCATCGAACATGGTCTCGACGTTGGCTTTGGCATAATCGGCGTAGCGGACGTACTTTTTGCGCAGCCCGTTGATCTGGTCCAGCAGTTCATCGCGCGAGGCCAGGGGAATATGAACGCCGTCGATACGCTGGCAGATAATCGGGTCAATTCGGCCATCATCGTTGAAGTCGGCGGCGAGTAGGGTCAGGGTGGTGTCGCCTCTGGCTTTCCATTGCACGTTGGTGCCAAGGTTGCCCAGCAGAAAATCGGTATCGCCATCGTGGTCGAGGTCGTTCGGAACGATGCACGTCCAGAGGCCACCGGTTTGGGCGAGGCCCATTGCCTGGGCGTTTGTTGGGGAAAGCTGGTTATTCTGATTCATGAATAACGTTACAGGCATCCAGTCGCCCACGAGCAGTAGGTCAGGTACGTTGTTGCGGTCAACGTCTAGCCAACTGGCTCCGGTCACCATGCCCGGCGATAGCGTCTGGACGACGGTAAAGCCGCCTTTTCCGTTGTTCTTGAGCAAATACGATGGAGCTGCCTTTGGAAATTGACCCGGAATAGCCCGGCCACCAACGAACAGATCGAGGTCGCCGTCGCGGTCGTAATCGGCCGCCGCTACGCAACTGCCGGGACTAGTTTCAACAGGTAACGCACTAGCCGGGGCAAGTGTAAACCGGCCGGCGTTATTCAGGAAAAGCTGGTCCTGATAAGCAGGTGAGCCGGGAGCATATTCATTGCCGCCACGCACAACATACAGGTCCTGATCCCGATCGCCATCGGCGTCGAAAAAGAGGGCGGCGACGGCATCGGCGGGTGGATTCAGGCCTGTTTCGCCCGCATTCCAGCCCAGCGATGGTACAAATTGCCCGTTGGGTTGTTGCAGGAACAACTGCGACACCTGACCGGTTGCGCCGCCTACAAACACGTCTATTAGTCTATCCCCGTTCACATCAGCGCTGGCCAACGCCGGTCCCTGTTTCGACAGTTGGTACGGAATCAGTGGTTCCTGCTTAAAATCGACGTACGGATTTTCTGTATGCACAAACGGAATGATCACATCGGAAACCGGCCTGAACAGGGCGTTTTCCCCCGCTTCAGCAGTATCGTTTAGCGCATCCGGTGGTCGTGCTGTAGCCTGTTGAACCGTCAAAGAACTATTTGGCTGAACCGGCCCAGGTACGTTACTGATTCGGCCGTCGGGCCAACGTACCTGAACCGTGATCGGCCCTGCCAACGACGACGTACCCAGCCCGAAGGTCAGCACCGGGGCCATGGCCGACTGGAATCCGCGCGTAGGTACAAGCTCCTGCGTTTGCGTGAGGTCACCGCGCGTCACCGTCACCAGCGCGCCTACCCCAAACCGGTTGCCGCCATCACCCGCGAGTTTGATGGTCAGGTGCTGGTTTTGCGTCTGTGTTTCGGCGTTATTTTGGTATAGCGAGGCGGGTTCGTTGGTGTTGTTCACCACCAGGTCCAGATCGCCATCATTGTCGAGGTCACCATAAGCGGCCCCGGTCGACACGGCTCCTTCGGCCAGACCCCAGCGGCTGGTGACGTCGTCGAATTGCAGACCATTGCGGTTGCGAAAGGCTACGTTGTCCGTTTTCGTAGCGGGTAGTTTGGCAATCAGTTCAGCCGTTGGCAGGTTGTTTTTAATATCGTCATCGGTGGTCATCGGTTTTCCCTGCGTTGCCAGTTTCGCTTTCGCTTCCTCGACATCATATTTCAGAAAATCCATACTCGTAAAATCGCGCACGATGCCGTTGGTGACGTATAGATCCTTCCGCCCGTCGTTGTCGAAGTCGGCCAGCAGCGCCGCCCAACTCCAATCTGTATTTGAGATACCCGCCAGTTGACCAACCTCCGCGAAGTATGGCAACTGGCGCGGGGGGTGGGGCTTAGGGCCTGGGGTTGCTTTGCTGAGGGATGCCCCTTGCCCTATGCCCCCGGCCCCCGGCCCCTTGTTTATATGCAGCATGTTCCGCATGTGCTGGTAGCCGAAACCACTGTCGACCATGAGGCGGAACCGGTCGTATTCGTCGGGGCCTTTCAGCAATTTCTGCCGTTCCCAGGAGGCGGGCAGCATATCCATCGTAACCACGTCGGGTAGCGCGTCGTTGTTCACATCGGCAATATCGATGCCCATCGTGTTGCGCGACTGGTGGGCAAACGACGCTTCCGTCGACTCGACAAAGTGGCCTTGCTGGTCGTTGACGTAGAAATAATCCTGCTCTTCGTAATCGTTGGCCACATACAGATCGGGCCAGCCATCGCCGGTCAGGTCGCTAACGGCCACGCCCAACCCGAAATTGATACCCCCACCGTGAATACCCGCTTCTTCCGACACGTCGGTGAAGTGAGCCCCTACTCCTTCAGGGAGGGGAACATTCCCGGAAGATGCTGAATCTGTTCGCCTCCCTAAGTGGGTGAGGTTAGGGGCGGGGTGATTTCCGTCATTCCGATACAGCCTGTTTCCGAAATACGGATGTCGTTTGTTGCGGAGTTTGCTGGTATTGAAAAACGGCGAATAGAACATGTTGCCATGATTGACCAGAAACATATCGAGGTCGCCGTCGCGGTCGTAATCGAAGAAGCTGGCCTGGGTGGAGAACGTACCTGGCGCGTCGAGACCATACTCGGCGGCGCGTTCGGTAAACGTGGGTACACCTGGCTTTGCGTTGTTGATAAACAGTTGGTTGGCTCGTGCGGCTGGGTCTTTCAGCGCGGAATAACACACGTAGATATCCAGCCAGCCATCGCCGTTGACGTCGGCGATAGTCACGCCGGTTTTCCAGTGCCCCGGCCGACCCGCTACGCCTGCGGCTTCGGTAATGTCATCGAAAACAAGCTGGCCCGATCCTGCTTTTCCTTTGTTGAGATACAGCTTGTTGGGTACCTGATTTCCCGTGAAATACACATCGGCCAGTCCGTCGTTGTTCAGGTCGCCGATGGCCACGCCGCCGCCGTTGTAAGTGTATTCGTACTGTAACACATTCTGATCGGCCGTTTCGGTGATGGTATTGGCAAAGGTGATGTGCGTCTGGTCGGCGTCAAGGGCCGTGAACAGCGTAGGTTCCGTGTTCCGGCAACTGGCGAATAGAACAATAGCAACAAGAAAGAACGGTAGGCGCATTACGGTTTAGGGCGGAGGATACGCCGCCATCTGAAAACTGAAACTTGAAACCTGATACTTAAATTCATCCCGCGTCATATACCACTTCGTGCGCGTTCCATCGACCGGAATTTTCCATTTCTCACCTCATGCCGGGCCGTCTGCTATTAGTGCCGAGTGGTGCTGGTTCAGGGCGATTCGGCGGGCGGCAAACACGCCAGATGGTAATGTGAAAAGTAAACCACCGTACCTACTATGACTGAATGACTGTATCAAGTATTGAACACCCCAAAAGCTCCGCTGACTATTCAGCAGGCAATGATGATTTTGAACAACGAGAACGAAAAACGTCGCGCCTTCTATGAATGGCTCGACAACGACATGAAGGCAGAGTTCATCAACGGCTAGGTTGTGGTACATTCCCCGCGCTGGATCGCCAAACAGAAGCGGTGATGAACCTCTGTATGCTACTCAACGTGTTTGTCACGAAGAGGGATTTAGGTCTTGTTCGGATGGAAAAAGCGTTGGTGGAGTTGAGCCGCAACAGCTACGAACCGGATATTTGTTTTTGGGGCACTGCTAAGGCTGCGACCATTCAGCCCGATCAACTTTACTATCCGGCTCCTGATCTGGTGGTTGAAGTGCTGTCGAAAAGCACCCAGAAGCACGACCGGGAAACCAAATTTATCGATTATGCTGTGCATGGCGTTGTCGAGTACTGGCTTGTCGATCCGCTCCGCCAGCAGATCGAGTCATTTGCGGTCGATGCCGATACGGATGAATAGGCGGCGGCAGGTACGTATACGATCAAACGAACCATCGTCAGCCGGGCGGTAGCTGGTTTCGCAATTCCTGTTCGGGCCGTTTTTGATAAGCCCACCAACATGGCCGTGCTGCAGTAATTGCTTATACAGTGGCCGTTTTCGGGGCGGTAGAATAGAAAGGGTGAAGGGCTTAGAACAAAGTGAGACAGAGCGGGTTAATTGGGCAATTACCGGGATTCGGTCAATTGTTCATTACACCAAACCAGTCAACGTATATGAAAACGCTTCTTCGCTTCGCTCCAGTGGCCTTTCTGGCCGTATTCTTCACGCTGTTTATGACCAGTTGCGCGGCCATCGGCGATATTTTCAAGGCGGGGGCCTATACCGGTATCATCGGCGTGATCGTCGTTATTGCGGTAGCTATCTGGCTAATTTCCAAGTTGTTCGGCGGTGGCGGTCGAAATAGCTAGATCAGTAGCCTGCCTGTCCAATACAAAGCCGGAATCCTGCGCGGGTTCCGGCTTTGTATTGGACAGGCAGGCTACTGATCAGTGATAAAGGCCCGTTAGTCATGTGTAGCCGACAGGTGGGGCTGTGGTGGATGTACGGGCGAAATTCGGTCTTTTTTGGTCAGAAATCGCCATACGTCAGTTGCCAGCGCCGGGTACACCGTCACGCCAATGCTGTAGTACATGCCGTTAAAATTCTGGTCAATATCGGTCTGGAAAATGGAGTACCGGTAGCCGATCTGAACACTCAGGCCCGCCCAGCGCGTGGCTTTCCAGTTGGTGTACGCACCCACTTGCAACGGGACGAAAAAGCTGCGCTGCGTCCGGTCGATCTGGATGTCCTGCCTGAGGGCATGGGGAATGGCGTAGGCCACACCGCCGCCTACCTCCATCGGGAAACTGACCATCCAGTGCCGATTGTTGGTGATATTCATCCAATACTGAGCGTTTACAAACCACAGATCGGTACGGGTGTAGTAGTTGAGGTTAACCAGCTTGGCGGCGTCGCGGTGCCAGTCGATCAGGCGCAGGTACGTGGCGTAGCTCAACCAGTAGTAACCGAGGGTAAGCTGATGCCGCTTGTGGCCGAACTCAATGCCCGCGTTTACACCCCAGACGTTTACGTGCTGGCGTTCGAGAAACGAGTCCCGAAAGTCGAGATTAAAGGCAAAGGTGGTTTTTGCCCGGCCAGAACGCAGCGTGTCGGCAGGTAGTATGCTGTCGATTGGGGTAGTAAGCAGCAGGGCCGATAGAGCAAGCGCGATCATACTTGCAGACAACAAGCAAAGTGAACCGTAGGTTACGGAAAGAGACTGACAGGCGGCAGATCACGTCAAAACCCTGAAAGCACCGTCAGGCTACAAGATCGCGTTGAGGGTTAGTACGCCAAGTAAACCCACCACGCCAACGATGGTTTCCATGACCGTCCAGGTACGTAGGGTATCGTTGATGCTGAGGTTGAAATACTCTTTGAACAGCCAGAAGCCAGCATCGTTGATATGCGACAGCATAAGACTGCCGGCCCCAATGGCCAGCACCATCAGCTCGGGATGAACACCCGTCTGGCTTTGCAACAGCGGTAGCATAATACCGGCGGTGGTGAGTCCGGCAATGGTGGCCGACCCCACACAGACGCGGATGAGCGCGGCCATCACCCAGCCCAGCACCAGCGGCGGCATGTTCAGTCCGGCGAGTTGCTGGCCGATGTAAACGCTTGTGCCCGAGTCGTTGAAGATTTGTTTCAGTGCCCCTGCCCCGGCAATAACCAGCAGAATGGGCGATGCCGCTTTGATGGCTTCTTCCAGATGTTTCATGGCTTTTTTCATGGGTACGTGCCGGCGTAACATCAGTGCATACACGGCGACCAGCACCGAAATCAGCATGCCCATATACGGTTCACCCAGCAACGTCAGGATCTTGCCACCCAGCGTCTGGCTAAGGCCCTGGGTTTTAATATACCCCCGCAACGGGCCGAAAACAGTCAGCATGATTACGGGGAGCAGGGCCACAAAAAAGCTGATGCCGATACCCGGCAGATCGGTGGCGGGGACTTCGGCCGCATCGAACACCTCGCGGTCGGGTTTGG
The DNA here is from genome assembly GCF_964250085.1 of uncultured Fibrella sp. Classification (NCBI taxonomy): domain Bacteria; kingdom Pseudomonadati; phylum Bacteroidota; class Cytophagia; order Cytophagales; family Spirosomataceae; genus Fibrella; species uncultured Fibrella sp. The sequence goes on from NZ_CAXUEC010000001.1 coordinate 988,878, forward strand.
GGTTGAACCGGCCCAGTGTTTTGCCGAAAATGGGGCCAGCCAGCACAATGGCGGGAATGGCAACGATGATACCGTAGAACAGCGTTTTACCCAGATCGGCCCCCAGTTGCCCCACCAGCGCGGCGGGGGATGGGTGCGGCGGTAAATAACCGTGTGCTACCGACAGGGCCGACAGCATTGGAATCGCTACGGTCAGCATGGGAAGTTTGGTGGAGGCGGCAATGGTGAAAATGAGCGGCACCACAATGATGAAACCAGCATTGTAGAATAGCGGAATGCCGATGATGAAGCCCGCCAGCGCCATGCCCCACCGGATGTTTTTTACGCCAAAGAGGTCGACCAGCATGTTGGTGATGCGGCGGGCGGCACCACTTTCGGCCACCACCCGACCCAGCATGGCACCAAAGCCGATGATGAGTACCAGTTCACCCAGCGTGTTGCCAATACCGGTCTGAATGGATTTACCTACCGCAGGTACGTCCATGCCCGCCGCCAGCCCAATACCGATGGCGACCAGGATGAAGGCGATGAAGGTGTCGAGGTGGAAATAGGCAATAAGGAGTATCAGCGCCAGAATACCGGCAACGGTTAGCAGAAGAGGCATAAAGGAGGAATCGGTTTAGGAGCCCTTAAGATAGGGAGCTTTCGCGAATGCTTGACCTTACTCCCAGCCTCTCTCCTGCTGAGAGGAGAGAAATGTTCCGCAGATTTTACGGTAAAGCTGCTCCCCTCTCAGTAGGAGAGTGTTGTCCCGCGTCCGGGCTGGGGATGGATGAAATGAGTGAGGTACTCCAGCAGCGTTGCAATCTCCTCGTTTAGTGGTTTATCGAGGTCGAACGGGACGACACGGAGGCGAAGGCTGGCATCGTAGCCGAAGAGTTGGAGTGGCTCGCGAAATTGGCTGTGAGCCGGGTAAATCAGCACTAGTTCAGTGGCGTCGTACTTTTTGCCATAGGCGTAGAGTTGATACAAATCGGCCTGCTCAATGCCATAATGCCCCGATTGATCGGTGGCATCCAGCGTTTTCCACTTCGTGTCGAGTACGATTGTACGCTCATCATGCCGTAACAGCAAGTCGGGCCGGAGCCTGAAACGTGGCGTACCATTATGGTCATCGATGAGCCAGGCCGACGATTGCTGAACCTGCACATCGACCCCCGCCCGTTTGAAACCGGCGGCGACGTATTGCTCGAATATACGTTCCATCGGAAACAGCAGGCAGTGCGCCACGTTCGGCCCCGCACACAAACCCGGCCCTTGCCCACGTAAGAGCCAGTTGGCCCAGCGCAGAGCGGGTTCGTAGGTTTTTAAGAGGCGGGTGCTGGTCTGGGTACGTTGCAGGTCAACGGCCAGATTCGTTGGCTCCGAGACGTCGGCGAGGGTAGTCAACAACTGGCGGCAGCGGGTCTGGCTGGCCGTTGCCTGGGTATGTGCCGCCACTAGCTGCAGCGCCTTTTTGAGCACCCGATTCGCGGGTATGTCGGGCGTGTGTTCGTCGTAAGAAACCGCCAGCCGGTCGGGGCGGGGGTAGGGTTGGCGCAGTTGATCCGTCACGCGCAGTTTTCCGCGTAAAGTAGGCAGCGTATCATCGTGCGTCACGTAGTCGCGCGCCAGTCCATGACGGAGCGCCTGGGCTGTTTCCCGCAGAAACGCATTGATAAATAGCTCCCAGATGGGTAGTTGTTGCGCCCCGAATAGCCCCGTATCAAGGTGCCGGAAAGCCAGTTCAGGCAGGTAGCGAAGCAGCGTCGGCAGGTGTCCGGCCTGTGGACGAACTTCTAGTGACAGGCCATTGGTGAAGGCCAGTAACCCCACGTAATTACGCCACATGATTCGTTCGCGGCCCCGGTACAGGTTGTAGGTCAACAGCGCGTCGGCCGTAGTGCTGTCTGTTCGGGTGGCGAGTTGCTTTACGGTGTCGAAATCGGCATCAGGCAACAGCACATCATCGGGTGTCGAAGCCTGATCGGGGAAGTCACTGGCCCGGTGTAACGTACCCCGTTCCGACAGCGTGTAGGTACGTTGCATAGGAGCAAGTTAGGCAAAAAGGCTACAAATGGCTCACCTGAATTTTAACGGGCGATATAACGCGTTGCCCATCGGCTTTCCGTAGGTCAACGCTATAGACGCCAGGTTTGGTCTTTTGCTGATCGAAGTAGAACTGGACATAATCCGGGCTGTATCGGTCGTAGTTTAGCGTTAACTCAACCGGAACGGTGCTGCCAGCCAGCGTTGCATAAATCCGGTAATCGTGCGGATTCCCATCGTACAAATTATTGACCGGCAATTTGACCAGATAAGTCTGATAATAGGTTAGGTTGATCGCCATCGTATCCTTTAGCGCAGGAATTGACTCGAACCGCACAGGACCAGCCGCTTTAAGCTGCAACCGGTACTCTTTGTACAGAGCGGTAGACGAATTCTGATCACGAACCAGCATGCGGAGAGGCTTACTGTTGTCGTATGCCATGACATCAATAGTCACCTGCTTGTCAAGGGGTTGTGTGTCAGTACTATTCACAGGCACCAGAACTGTGTTTGGGCTGGTCTGGAAATGGATGGTCATCACATTACTTCTGATCCAGTTGGGCCTAGCCGAAGCAGGGTATACCGTAACCGTACCAGTGGCGTGATTAATGTCGAAAGTGGTTGCCGGATCGGCTGGCACGGAAGCTTGTAAAATCTGTACCTGTTGATCGGAGTCGACCCCATTCTGATGACAAGCTGTGAAGGGGGCCATCACCAGGCCGAGAAAAATAAGGCTCTTTCTCATAAACATTTTTGTTCTGGTAAGCAAAAATGAATCGCTCATTAATCAACCATCAGTAGCTACTTGACCTTGCTGGTTGAAGCCGTTTCGGGCGTTTCTGTACGGAATGTCATTACGTACTCGCCATTGGCCAGAAGCGTCAGGCGGTCTTTACCAATGCGAAACAGGCTGGCCTGGCCCAGTGCCGACAGGTAGTCATCTTCAAACGGATTGACACATTTTTTCGACGTGGTAGTTCGGATAACAAACTGAACGTGATCGCCATCGGCCTGCACGTCGCCCTTTATTTTGTTGCAGCCGGTTGTGCCTTCCAGCGAGTTATCGCTCAGATTGATCGTGATCTGCGGTAGTTCATGACTTGGAAATTGCCCCGCCCGAACGCGTTGTCCACGTAGGGTTTCAAGTGTCCAGGTGCCGTTGAGCCGGTCGCTGCCTTTAATAAACGCGCCATGCCCGACGTATTTTCGGCCACCCGTTTCAACGCGTACCGTGTAGGCGTAGGTACGTCCCGTCTGGTTGTCGCGCGAGACTACGGGCTCGATATAGACCTTCACACCGCCGGCGCGGGTGGCATATGCTTTTTTGCTTGTCGAGGCCACCAGTGCTCCTGCTTCATTCCGCACCGAACGTGGCCCAACATCAAGCAATACGCCGCTGCTGGCTGAACCAATAGGCTTCGGTTTGGGCATGCTGGCAATAAGAGCAGAGCCACTTAACGGTTTGAAAATGATCTGTTTAGAGAAATCTATATCCATCGACCAGTCGGCTGGCGCGTTACCTGCTGCTACAAAGTCGATGCCTTGCTGTCGCTTCCCACGCCACATCTCTGACTCGGGTAAGGGCGCTACCCGGCTGCGATTGGTAGCCGTTGTACCGGCCGTAGATGCAGGTACAGATGCCCGTTGGCAACTTGTAAAGGATAGGATCGACGCACCTAGCAGACCCAGGAATAATGCTTTTTTCATACGCATTCCCTACAACGTTTATAGAGTGAGTGGTAGTATGACATAAAACCGGGCGTTGGGCGTCATTGTTGGATACCACTTAACAAACACATGATTTTGAGGCCAACCTTTTAGCCTGTTTTGTGTGTTGTGGAGTGAGCCGCTTCACAATGCGGCCTGGCGCATGAAAATTGGTATAGTCTGTTACCCTACATTCGGGGGGAGTGGCGTAGTCGCTACTGAGTTAGGCAAGGCCCTTGCCAAAAATGGGCATCAGGTACATTTTATCACTTACCAGCAGCCCCCGCGCCTCGATTTTTTCAACGAGAACGTATTCTACCACGAGGTCAATATTCCTTCCTATCCACTGTTTCAATATGCCCCCTACGAGTCGGCATTGACGAGTGCGATGGTGAATGTAGTGCTCAACGAAAACGTGGACCTGCTGCATGTTCACTATGCTATTCCGCATGCGTCGGCGGCGTACATGGCCAAAATGGTGCTGAAAACGCGCGGCCGAAACACGCCCGTCGTCACCACGCTGCACGGTACCGACGTGACGCTGGTGGGGAAAGATGCCTCTTACGAACCCGTGGTGACCTTTAGTATCAACGAATCGGATGGGGTGACGGCCGTATCGGAGAACCTGCGGCAGGAAACGTTTCAGCATTTCGACATCAAACGAGAAATCGAAGTCATTCCTAATTTCATTGACCTCTCCCGGTTTCAGCGGCAGCAGAAAGACCATTTTAAGATGGCCATATGCCCCAACGGCGAAAAACTGATTGTACACACGTCTAATTTCCGGCGTGTAAAACGGATCGACGATGCCGTAATGACGTTTTTTCATATTCGCCAAACCATGCCGGTGAAGCTGTTGCTGGTTGGCGATGGCCCCGAACGCGCCCGGATTCAACAGCTTTGCCGCGAGCTGAACATTATGGACGATGTTCGTTTTCTGGGTAAACTGGATGCGGTTGAGGAAGTACTGTCGGTAGCCGATCTGTTTCTGATGCCGTCTGAAAATGAAAGTTTTGGCTTGGCGGCGCTGGAGGCGATGGCGTGCGAAGTGCCCGTTATTTCGACCAACGTGGGGGGCTTGCCCGAACTGAACGTGCAGGGTGTGACCGGTTTCCTGAGTAACCTCGGCGACGTACCTGACATGGTGAAAAATGCCCTCTATGTACTGGATGATGCGCATTTGCCTCAATTCAAAGCCAATGCGCTGGATCGCGCCAAACAATTCGAGATTTCAACGATTCTCCCTCTGTACGAAGCCCACTACGAGCGGGTACTCCAGTCAGTTAACAACGATCAATTATCAATCAATAAGTACTAGTTGCTCTGGCGGTGCTACATTGTGTTGCGGTAAAGAGCAGGAATTGATAACTGATCATTGTTAATTGATAATTGAAAACGGGCCTATGAATCCAAATATTCCTCAAACAGATCGGAAACGCGTAGTCATTGTGGGCGCCGGTTTTGGTGGCCTGAACCTAGCGCGCGATCTGGCTCATCGTAGTGAATTTCAGGTTGTTCTGGTCAATAAATACAATTACCACGAATTTCAGCCGCTCTACTACCAGGTGGCTACGGCCGGTCTGGAAGCCAACTCGATCCTGTTTCCCTTGCGGGCTGCTTTGGGCGATAACCCAAACGTACACATCCGCGTAACGGGCATGACCGGCGTACGTCCCGCCGACAAAGCGATCGACACCGAGATTGGCCCGATCACCTACGACTACCTGGTGCTGGCTATGGGAGCCGATACCAATTTTTTCGGGCAGCAGGCATTTATCGACCGGGCCTTACCCATGAAGTCGGTGCAGGAGGCTATCGCTATGCGGAACCGGCTGCTTCAGAATTTCGAGGAAGCCCTCAGCGTAGAAACCGACGACGAGCTGACCGGCCTGATGGACGTGGTTGTGGTGGGGGGCGGCCCAACCGGCGTGGAACTCTGCGGTACACTAGCCGAATTGCGCAAGACCGTATTACCCCGCGATTACCCCGAACTCGATTTTAAAGGCATGGACATTCACCTCATCGAGTCGGGGGCTGAGTTGCTGGGGCCTATGTCTGTGCAGGCGCAGAAACATTCGCTCGACTATTTGCAGGAACTAGGGGTGCATGTGCGGCTGAAAACCCGCGTTAAGGATTTCGATGGGCGCACCGTATTTATGAATGATGGTACCACCATCCGAACCAATAACCTGATCTGGGCGGCGGGCGTACGGGCCAACACGCCCCTTGGCTTACCGGCCGAAACCGTTGGCCGTGGCGGTCGGTTAATCGTGAACCGGTTTAATCAGGTGCAGGGCTTTACCGATATTTTTGCCATTGGCGACCTTGCCTTAATGGCCGAAGGGGACGTATGGCCGGAAGGGCACCCGCAGGTAGCGCAACCCGCCATTCAGCAGGGGCGGTTACTGGCCAAAAACCTGACGCTCCTTACGCGTGGCGGGCAACCCGTACCATTCACCTACCACGATCTGGGCTCAATGGCCACTATTGGGCGGGGATTAGCCGTGGTTGATTTGTCATTTATCAAATTCAGTGGCTTTTTTGCGTGGCTCACCTGGTTGTTCGTCCACTTGATGGCTATCTTGGGCGTAAAAAACCGGTTGCTTATTTTCATCAACTGGATGTGGAATTACTTAACATACAATCAATCGCTACGGTTGATTATAAAACCGAAGTTACCCAAGGCACCATTGGACGTTCCAAAGGAACGATTAAACGATTCGGTGGAAGTTGCCAAAACTCCGGCTATTTAGTCAATTTGGTTGACCGTTTGGAACATTGAAAAACCAAAATGGGTTATTTTTGCCAGACCCCAATGACTCACATTATGCAACTTGAGGAATACAAAGCCATACACAGCCGTCCTAAAAACAACGGCACCAAGAAGCTGTTCGACAATCCCATTCTGGAGTATTTGTCGCGGACGCACATTTCAGTACCTATTACCATGTGGTTAACCTTGTCGGCGTTTCTGGGTTGGTACTCCTTTACGTATACAGACATGAGCACAGGCCGAATTGCCGGTCTATTTGCCACGGGCTTATTCGTTTTCACCATTTTTGAATACGTTCTGCACCGGTATCTGTACCATCTGGCACCTACCACGCCGCAACGGGCCAAGATTCAGTATACCTTTCACGGTGTACATCACGAATATCCGAAAGACAAAACCCGGCTGGCGATGCCTCCGGCCCTGGCCATATTGGTTGCCGGTGCTTTCTTTACCTTGTTCTTTCTGATGATGGGTGAGGCCGCCTACGCGTTCTTCCCTGGTTTTATGGTGGGCTACACCGGTTATCTGGCGGTACATTTTATCGTACACGCCTACCCGCCGCCGAAGAACTTCTTCAAGCAGCTCTGGATTAATCACAGCATACACCACTACAAAAATCCTGAAAGCAACTACGGTGTTTCGTCACCCGTGTGGGACTATATCTTCAACTCCTTTCAGAAGTAGGGGTAAATAAAATAGGTACGTACCTATTTTTGTACTATATCCTCGATGTCGATATCGTAGGCGCAGCGGAAATGGCCCAGGGGGCAGGTTTTGCGGCCGTGCAGGTTGCAGGGGCGGCACTCGATCAACTCGCGGATTTCGGCAATGCGCGAGTTGTCGGATAGAGGCCCAAAACCGAATCCCGGAACAGTGGAACAGAATACGGCCGTGGTAGGCGCATTCATTGCTGAACAGAGATGCATCGGGGCCGAATCGTTGACGTAGTTCATGCGGGCGCCCTGCATCAACGCTGCCGACTGCAACAACGTTAGCTTCCCGGCCAGATTGACTACTCTGTCGTAGCCTGCTTCGACCCGAATATGTTCGCAGGCACCGACATCGCCCGGCGCACCCAGCAGATACACTCGCGTGGTTGGCAGTTGCTGAATCACCTTGATCCAACCGGAGGCTGGAAATTGTTTGGTGAACCAGACCGAAGTGGGAGCAATGCAGACGTAAGGCTCGTTTTGCCAGTGCGCCACAGTGGCATAATCGGCTGGCGAGGGATATAATTTTGGCCGCAATTTGCTGAAACCGGCTATTGCCAGGGGAGTAAGCAGGTCGTTATTTCGATCAACTTCGTGGCGCATTCCGTGGCGGTGTGGACCAATCAGATGCGGAATTCGGTGACTGAACCAGGCCGAAAACGGATTTTTGTCGAAACCAATGGTCATGGAGGCTCCCGAAAGAGCGGTCAGCAATCCGGTGGCACCAAAGCGCTGAAGGTTTAGTACAGCCTTATAAGGCGTGGCCCGGATTTGACGGAGTAACTGCCATAAGCTCTGGTATTTGCCCGTCTTCTTTTCCCAAATAAGTAGCTGATTTATAAAGGGATGGCCCGAGAAGAGTGTTTCGTTGCCCCGCCTCACCAGCAGGTCGATCTGGGCAGTGGGCCAGGCTTTGTGGAGGTCTTCAAGGAGGGCTGTTGCCAGAATGGCGTCGCCAATAAAAGCAGTCTGAATGATTAGGAACCGGGCTGGCATGGATGGGGTTAATTAACGGCACAAAGTTGTGCTTTTTTTCGCTGAATTTGCCTTTTGGAAGACTATCGCCTGCACACCCTGCCCAACGGCATTCGCATTGCCCACAAGCAGGTTCCGCATACACAGATTGCCCACGTTGGCCTGATGCTCGACATTGGGAGCCGTGATGAACTGCCACATCAGCAGGGAATCGCTCACTTCTGGGAACACATGGCCTTTAAGGGAACTACCCGCCGACAGGCCCATCATATCATCAACCGTTTAGAAAACGTTGGTGGCGAACTCAACGCATATACTACTAAAGAAAAGGTTTGCTTTCACGCCTCGGTTCTGGGAGTTCATGCCGAAAAAGCCATTGAACTCCTGGCCGACATTGCGTTTCACTCAACGTTTCCGGAAAAGCAGATCGAGCGCGAACGAGGCGTCATTCTGGAAGAGATGTCGATGTATTACGACTCGCCGGAAGATGCCATACAGGACGACTTCGACCAACTGGTGTTTCCCAATCATCCGCTTGGGTATAATATTCTGGGGACGGCCGACACAGTACGGTCGTTTACGAAAGAAGCGCTGGAAACCTTTATTCACGACAACCTTGATACCAGCCGCATTGTGTTTGCCTCGGTCAGTAATATGCCATTCGAGAAGGTCGTGAAAATGGCGGAGAAGTACCTGCGCGACGTACCTGAGACCCATTCGGACCGGAAACGACAGGCACCTGTACACTATGCACCGACTCACGAGCGCATGCCCCGGCCCATTACGCAGGCGCAGGTAGCGCTTGGGTTGCCCGCCTACAGCCTTAACGATCCTAAACGACTGCCGTTTTTCATGCTCGTGAATCTACTGGGCGGCCCCGGCATGAACTCGCGACTGAACATGAACCTCCGCGAGCGCTACGGTCTGGTGTACTCCATCGACGCCGGCTACACGCCCTATCTGGATACAGGCTACCTTGGCATTTATTTCGGCACCGACCCCAAGCAGATTGACCGTAGCCTGGCCCTGACCTACCGCGAGTTTAAAAATCTCCGCGAAAATGTGCTGACCACTACGCAACTGCACAACACCAAAGAGCAGTTGATGGGCCAGTTGGCGATGTCGGAAGAGGGCAACAACAGTTTCATGCTGATGATGGCCAAAAGCCTGCTCGACATTGACCGCGTAGAACCACTGACCGACATTTTCAAGGATATTCAGGCAATTACTGCCCGGCAACTTCAGGATGTAGCCGTTGAGATGCTCAATGAACAACGGTTCAGTACCTTGTTTTTTACACCAGAGAAGTAAACAAGTTTGTGGTTTGTCGTTTGCGGTTTGTAGTTGCGCTGCTGATGAACCACACCGCAGATTAGCCGCGCAACCACAAACCGGAAACGACAAACCACAAACCAATTTCATGACACTTCGCAACGCGCAGGATACGGTCGATGACTGGATCAAAACGATTGGGGTTCGCTATTTTGGTGAACTAACCAACATGGCTATCCTGACCGAAGAAGTTGGTGAACTGGCCCGTATTATAGCCCGTCGGTATGGCGAGCAATCAGAAAAAGAATCGGATAAGAACCGCGACCTGGGCGATGAAATGGCCGATGTGCTGTGGGTGCTCATCTGCCTGGCCAACCAGACCGGCATTGACCTGACCGAAGCCTTCGCCAAAAACCTGGAGAAAAAAAACACCCGCGACGCTACAAGGCATCTGGATAACGAAAAGCTGAAATAGTTTACAGTTTTCTGTTGCGCCGATTCGCTCGGGCCGTACTCAGGTACGTTACATTGGTAGCGCAACAGAAGACAGTAAACTGAAGAATCTATTCATAGTTCAGGTACGTTACCTGTGGGCAAACATGGCAGGCGGCGGCACCCTCCTGCATAAACCAACGGCACGATGGTCGAATGCCGCAACTGGGCAGAATTGCTTCCTGTGCCGCCTGAATACGTTTCAGCGCACCCGCAACAACACTGCATCCGCCAGCCCCCCACTTGGCGCAGCCTTTCTCAACGCATTTATTGACGAATCGAAATCGCTCTTCGGCGGGACCGGCCGCAGTAGCGGCTTCCACAAAGTCGGGCGTAACGGCAATCGGTTCAGCCAGTAGGCTAATGCCTCCATCGGGCTTTACAAGGCCCAGTAGCTGCGACCCTTCATAGAGTGGGGCCGACGGGCATAGCGGCCGGGAATCGGCCGACAGAGGCCCGTTTTGTGGCCGCGCGCTCATCCGCCAAACTGCTGTTTGTTCAACGGTTCGATACCGGCCCCAAGCACCAGTTTGTTTTCCAGGCTTTTCTGGAAAATAGTGCCAAAGTCGCGGCGGCTAACGAGGCGCATGATTTCGCCACCGTCGATGCGGATTACTTTGCCGAAGAGACTACCACCGCCGGCGGCTTCGGTGGCTTTACCTGTCAGGTTCACTTCGCCCAGTTTACGCATCAGCGTAGCGTTAAGGGCCAGGCTGATGTCTTCCCGAATAGCGTCGGGTAAGTCAAGGCCCTTCACCTCAAGGGTGAAGGTGGCTGGTTTCATATCCATGTTGGTTGTGGTTTAGGATACGGGTCCTACTCGATTAAAGGATTTTCGGATGCTCCTTGCCAACGGCTGCTACCATTGACGAAGACAAACGTACCGGCTTTAGCTGCCGCCTTTTAGCGTAAAAAAACGCCTTCTTGCGAAAGGCGTTTTCAGGTAATTCAGGAAGGTCGGCCGCGTACTTGTACGGGCCAGCGTACTACGTGTAAAAAAGGGGTTCAACACAAAGAAACAGAGATAACTGAGTTGTCATTCGATTACTAAAATGTCTCTGTGCGTTCTCTGTGACTCTGTGTTAAAACCTTTTTACATCGATTTTTTTCGATTCCAGTAGAAGTAGAAGGGGATGCCCGTTGCCATCAGACCGAGGCCGACGAGCGCTTCTTCGGGGCGGTTGATGAGCGTGTTAATCACCAGATAAGCGCAGAAGGCGATAAACAGGCCCGGTACTACGGGGTAGCCAATGACCCGGTAGGGCCGCTCGGCGTTTGGCATGCGGCGACGTAACACGAAAACGCCTACCGTCGTGGCACCGTAGAAAATGAAGGCGGCGAAGATGAGCATATCCGTCAGCGTATCGAACGAGCCAGACAGGACCATCAGTGTGGTCCAAACGGCTTGCAGCACCAGCGAGCGTGAAGGCGTCTGGAATTTCGGATGCAGGTAGTCGACGCGGCTAAAGAACTGCCCATCTTTCGACATGGCGTAGAACAGGCGCGAGGCCATCAGAATGGTGATGCTGCAACAGTTGAAGGTGGTTACAAGCAGCAGGCAGGAAATGAGCAACGAGCCTACTTTACCGCCCATCAGCCCGGCTACCGATACGGCAGCAATGCTGTTGGGGCTCAGTTTCAGAGCAGCCAGATCATGCACCGGCATTACATACAGGTACACCAGGTTCATCAGCAGATACAACCCCATAATAGACAACGTACCTATGGTTAACGCCCAGGGCAGGTTGCGCGACGGCTTTTCGATCTCTCCACCAATGTATCCTACTGTATTCCAGCCTTCGTATGGCCAGAAAGCGCTCAAGCAGGCCAAGGCCATAGCACTGATCAATGATTTGCCGGTCAGGCCCGTATCCACGGGTTGCAGGTTAACCACACTGCCCACGCTTGAAAACAAACCGAAAACGATGAAGCCCAGCATCACCGTAATCATGATGGCGGTCAGGAATCGGCTGATCGCTTCACCGGTTTTTAAGCCCCGGATATTAAAGGCGGTTTGGCCCCAGACCAGCAGAATGGCCAGCAGCTTCACGCTCAGGTTGTCGAGCGGATGCAGACCCAGCACGTTTATATCGGCCCAGGATGTGGGCGTGACGGGTAGCGCCACCAGCGAATTTACCGACTGCGCGAAGACGTAGGCAATGGAAGCGATAGAGGCCGTGCGAATAACGGCGAAGTTGGTCCAGCCGAAGAAGAAGGCAAAAAAGCGGTTATAAATAACCCGGAAATAAACGTACTCACCTCCTTCGCTCGCCAGCATACTGGCCACTTCAGCGTTGCTCAACGTACCTGCGAGGCTAACCAGCCCGGCGATGAGCCAGGCTGCCAGAACCAGCGTTGGCGAGCCCAGTTCGGCCGACATCGGCACCACTTTTTTGAATACCCCCGTTCCAACCACAGAGCTGATAACGAAGATAATGGCCGACAGTAACCCGATTTTAGGACGGACTAAGGTGGTCGCTGCCGGTTCGGGCGCGGGGGATGAAGAGGTCGTCATGGGTTAAAGATACGTGTAGAGACGCATACTTGCGTCTCATCCGGCGTCAGCAATTTGTAGTAGTACAAAAGATTGCTGACGCCGGATGAGACGCAAGTATGCGTCTCTACACGTATCTTAATTCACCGCACTCAGCACCGTTTCTTTCAGGTCGCTAAAGCTACTTTTGGCTTTAGCTGTCAGGTCGTCTGTTGCGTTACTGGCTTTACTTGTCAGGTTGTCTGTTACGCTACTAATCGCGTCAGCCACGCTGTCTTTCAGGTTGTTGGCTTTGTGGCGGTAGCGCGCTTTCGTATACGATTTTTCTACAGGATTGTAGTTTCTCCAGGCCGACAGTACCACCAGACCAGCAATGGCCAACGCGGCAATGCCCAGGCTCATAGCGATGCTGTGTGATTCTTCTTCGTTGGTGCTCTTCATGTCGCTTCGCGATGAACTGGTTACTGCCGAGTCGGGCAGGAGGTGGGCCATCGCTACGGAGGCTTTGTTGGCCACGCCATGAACCACTTTGTCTTTGCCGCTCATCAGGGCGTCGTAGCCCGTTTTGGCCACGTCGGCAGGTGATGTTTCGCGGGCTTTTTCCTGCGCTTTGGTGTTCGAAGCACCTGCTTTGTTGAAGAAATCCGTGTCGGTTGCGCCGGGCATTAATACCGTCAGTGTGACGTTGGTATCTTTAATTTCGTTGCGGAGTGCTTCCGAAAACGAATAAATGAACGACTTGGTGGCACCGTAAACAGCCATTAGCGGGTTTGGAATAACCGAGGCTACTGACCCCAGCATCAGGATTTTACCCTCGTTGCGCTGCACCATGTCTTTCAGGAATAACTTGGTCAGCTTCACTAACGCAATCACGTTGATGTGAATGATGTCGATCTCTTTTTGCAGGTCGGTTTCAGTAGCAAACAGGCCATATTCGCCCATACCTGCGTTGTTCACCAGCACATCGACCTGGAGGCCCTGCTGTTTCACCTCGTCATATACTTGCTGTCCGGCATCATCGCTGGCCAGGTCTTTGGCAATGAGCGTCGTTTTAATGCCGAACTGATGTTCGTAGCTTTGGGCAAGCTGCTGAAGGCTTTCATCGCTGCGGGCTACCAGAATGAGATTATAGCCGTCTTTAGCAAAAAGGTTAGCGAGTTCGCGGCCAATACCGCTGGTGGCACCCGTGACGAGGGCTGTCTTACCGTTCTTTGTTTCCATTGTTGAGGTTTTTTGATTGCTCAACTAAAACAACAGCCTGCACCGGAAAGGGTTTTTTCAATTATCAATGAACAATGAACAATAGTCAATAGCTCCGCCGTCGACGTACCTGAGCTGAGGCCTTGACTATTGTTCATTGTTCATTGATAATTGAGCCCGGATCTTCGCGGCTGTTTCGGCCAGTTCTTCCTGGCTGGGGCTGATCTTGTGGTTGAAATTCATGTCGGCCAGTGAGTTCATCGGAATCAGGTGAATGTGCGCATGAGGAACTTCCAACCCGATGACCGCTACGCCAATTCGCTTGCAGGGCACGGCTTTTTCGATGGCTGGCGCTACTTTTTTTGCAAAAGCCATCAGGCCAGTGTAAAGGTCATCATCGAGGTTGAAGAGGTAGTCAACTTCTTGTTTAGGAATCACCAGGGTATGCCCCAGTGTGGTTGGCATTACGTCGAGAAAAGCCAGAAACTGGTCTGTTTCGGCTATTTTATGGGCGGGAATTTCACCGGCAACAATACGCGAGAAGATAGAGGCCATAGGGCGAAAAGGTCAGTTGGTTCCTGCAAATATGGGGCAACAATTTCCGAAATTTTGATAGAATGCTGCTGAATCGATAAGCAACTACGCATTGTGAATTGTTCATTATGTATTCAACAGTAGTTTTGCCTTTTCCTTCTAACGAACCGACTATGCGACTTCACCGCGAAGGCACGACCATTATGCTGACCACAGCACTGGTATTGCTGGGACTTAATCTATCTGCTTACTATTTTTTATTTCGCGAAAACACCACCGCCATGTGGTTGCTGGGCCTGGTAAGCCTGGTACTGTTTGTGCTGATTGTGCAGTTCTTTCGCATTCCTAAACGGACACACACGCTCGACGAAAAACTGGTCATCGCACCTGCCGATGGCACTGTGGTGGTTATTGAAGAAACCGTAGAAAGTGAATATTTTAAAGACAAACGGCGGCAGGTATCCATCTTCATGTCGCCCCTGAACGTGCATGTTAACCGCAATCCGTTATCGGGCATTGTGAGTTATTTCCGCTATTACCCCGGCAAATACCTGGTGGCCTGGCACCCAAAATCGAGCACCGATAATGAGCGGACAACCGTCGTTATCAAACAGGAAAACGGCATTGAGGTGCTGATGCGGCAAATCGCCGGTGCCTTGGCCCGCCGGATCATCTGGTACGTGAACGAAGGCGATACGGTGAAACAAACTGAAGAGATGGGCTTCATCAAGTTCGGTTCGCGCGTTGATCTGTACCTGCCGTTGGACGCTAAAATTAATGTGACGATGGGCCAGAAAACGAAAGGCGGTGTAACCGTTGTGGCCGAGTTGAAGTAATAAGTTTATTGTCTGTAGAGTGGTAATAAAAGTAGAGCCACGGCGCGTCTGGATCAGGAACTCCAGACGCGCCGTGGCTCTACTTTTACTACTACCTTCATTCATATTATGCATTTTATTGTCATTTTTGTGCATAAAATGCAGATACCTATGAAGAATCGATTACGTTTATTTGCCTGGTTAGGCTTATTTCTCAGCGTTAATGAAATACAGGCGCAACAGGTTATGTTGCAGGGTTTTTACTGGGATTTCCCCAAACCACCCCACGGACGTACCTGGGCTGATACACTCAGGCTAAAAGCGAATGCCCTTGCGCAGGCCGGATTTACCCACGTCTGGTACCCGCCCTTTGCTGGCAATGGAGCGTATAGCGGTGGCTACGATCCCCGCGATCTGTACATCGGCCCAGACAATACGGTGACCAATGCCGGTACTAAGTTGCAGTTGAAAGCGATGGTCGATGAAATGACGACACGGGGCATTACTCCCGTAGCCGACATGGTGTATAACCACCGCGATGGCGGGGCGCCTGAAGCTAACCCCGCTGTAAAAGATTATATGACCACATATGTGAGCGGCAATAGTGCGTCGTGCGGTTTCAAGCGGCCATTTCCGTCAGACCGTGTACAAATGGTGTTGCCCATTGGCGGTAGTACTGGACTGGGCGCAGGTACGTATACGATTCAGATGCGATCGAAGGGTAACATTTTCAACGGAGCTCAGTATATGTTCTATGCCACCACCAACGTCATTGGTGGCTCGCGCTGGTCGCCGGTAAATGGGAATGTCGTAGACCTGACGACCGATCCGGCTAATCCGTATACGATCGAACTGGGCCGAAACTACCAGACGGTAGTCAACAGCAATGGTGATGTAGATGAGTACACGTTTGTGCTGGCGGCCAACCAGTTTACGGCCGGTGGTGACCGGATTCTCCTCCAGGCGATTAACTACAATTCGGAGTATTCGGATCATCTGCCCATCAGCATTACCTATGATTCGGATGGCGCTGGCCCTATTGCGCCAGTTGAACTGGCCAACTACCTCGATCCGTTTGGGGCTGGCTATAAACTGGAATTTCAGACCTACACCGATTTTACGGCCATGCCCAGCGGACAAGGGGCGTTGAACTGGGACGGTTTTCGGCCAAACTTCGACGGCAGCAGTCTGGCGGGCTGGTCGCAAACCACTTGCCTGGGGCCGGAGTACTCGATGCAAAGTCTCGACTATTTCTACGATTATGACCACAACCGCCCCAGCACCCGCACCGCCCTGGTAGACTGGACTGCTTGGGCGTATGATTACCTGCAATCGAAAGGGTTACGGCTCGACGCGGTGAAGCATTTTGAACCGGAGTTTGTGGCCCATTTGATTCAGCAGATGATATCGAAGGGTAAAACGCCGAACCTGCTGGTTGGCGAATGGTACGGCGAAAACCTGGACGAGTTGAAAGGGTGGGTCGATGCCGTACAGGCCAGTCTGTCGTCGAAAGGGGTGTCTGGTTTCAGCGTGAAGGTGTTCGACTTTTCGTTGCGGGCAGCGTTGAAAGGGGCACTGGATCGGAATGAGAGTCCGCGTCAGGTGATTTTTACCGGGCTAAAAAATGGTAAGGGCGTTAGTGGTTTCAACATTGTTACCTTTTTGAACAACCACGATTTTCGGGAAGAAGGGAATTCAAGTTATAACAGCGCGCTGGTCAATAAAAACCGTGATCTGGCCTATGCGTACCTGCTGACCAACAATCAGTTAGGGGTTCCGCTTGTGTTTTACCCCGATTATTACGGCTACCCCGCACCCAATACAGTGTATAACGGTACTACGATTGGCTACGGCTGGCATCCACAACTGGCGGCCGACCGGGCGGGCCATAAAAATCAGATCGACCAGTTGCTGCAAGTGCTGAAAACGTATATCAATGGGTCGCAGAGTGTAGCGTACCTGAACCATTACGGCGGGCTGGGAAATGGCCCCGGCTCACCCAATAACTTTATCAATGGCTCCGACTACACAAAACTGCTACTCTACCAGCTTAGTGGAACGGGTGCTGCGGGCGGTAAAGATGTGATTGTCGCCATCAATTTTGGCACCAGCCGTATGCAGGTCGACCATGCCATTGCGATTCAAAATGGCATTACGCAGGGAACAACCTTTACCGATATTCTGGGTAATTCAGCTTTTCCAATGGCGGTAGTTGATGGGCAGAGCCGGATCTATATCGACTTGCCGGCCAAAAGCTATTCGGTCTGGGTACGTGGTACGAATCCGCTTATTGCGCTGCCCGTTACGCTGGTCAATTTTCAGGCTAAAGCAGGGCCAACTAAGGTTCAATTAAGCTGGCGGGCCTCCGACGAAACAAAATTTAAGGCCTATATAGTGCAGCGTAGCCTTGATGCCCGTTCGTTCACCAACCGGCAGACGGTGCTTCCCAAAGGAACTGCCAGTGGTCCTGCTGACTATACGGCCGATGACGTACTGGCTGATGATGCCAGTCGGCAACGCTCAGGTACGTTCTACTATCGCCTTCAACTGACGGATCTGGATGGGGCCATCACATATTCGAAAATCGAAGCCGTGACCATCGATCCGCAGGCCATGTACCTGAATGTGACACCCAATCCGGTACATGATACTATTCACGGCGACATCAGCACACCGGACGACACTACGATCGACCTGACGCTGACGGATGCAAGTGGCCGGGCCGTTCGTCGGCAGAGCCTGTCGGCCAGAAGAGGACAGAATGCATTCGAGATGCCGGTTGCCAACCTGCCCACCGGTGCATATATACTGCGTGCGTCTGATGGCGTTCGGCAGGTAACCGAACGAGTGCTGGTGCAGTAACGATTCGCGCCGTCGGTCTCGCGTGGTCGAAGGGCCAACAGCGCGAAATGAATAAAACAGTTATTTACAACTTCCCAACGAATTGATCCAGAAAGGCTTTGCCGAAATCGGAGGCTCTCAGGTCTTTCTGGAGTTTCGGGTTAGTTCTGAAGAAGTCGAATTTGGCGTAGAATGGTCGGCTAAGGTCTTGTGAGTTGGCCAGGATGATGAATGTCAGGTCTTTTTCCGGAACCTTCACCAGCAACGACGAATTACCGGTCCACCAGCCGGTATGCCATAGCAACTTAACGCCTTTTTGGTGTTGCACAAACCAGCCCAGGCCGTAGGGCAGCGTTTTTCCTTTGGGCGAAACGGTAGCGGTAAACATACGATCCCAGGTCTCGGGCTTAAGAAATAGCTTATTGTCGATGGCGTTCGAATAAGCCGCCAGATCGAGTACACACGACATCAACCCCGCCGAGGGGCCAAAATAAGTAGGATAGTCTACAGAGACAAGCTGGTTATGTTGCCAGTCGTAGGCCCTGGCGACTCGCTTCCCAAAATCTGTACGGTTGTAGCCCATGCGGGCAAAATCAGCGGTATCGGCCAGATTGGGCGCTGTGTATTGCAACCGAAGCGGGAGTAGCACATTCTGGGTCAGTAGTTGGCCGAATGGCTGGCCTGACCCCTGCTCAATAACCTGTTTCAACTGACCATACATATCGCCGTTGTACATGAAGCTGTAGCCGGGTTTATAGCCGTTTAGTGCGTTACCCTGGGCGGTGTGGGTCAGTAGATGCCGTACCTTGATGCGCGGATCATTACCCCAGCGAGCGCCCAGGTTGATGCCGTATTTCGTCACCGGATCGTCTAAACTCACCTTGCCCGCTTCAACCAGTTGCATCAGAATAATAGCTCCGAAGGTCTTGGTAACCGACGCCAGATGATACACTGTGTGCTCATCGGGGACTATTTTGTTGACTATATCGGCATAGCCCAGCCCTTTGTGCCAGACTAATCTCTTGCCATGTACGATGCCTATCGATAGCGACGGAATGTGATAGCGCTGACGCAGCCGATCCAGTTTCGCCGCAAAAACGGTCGTATCTGATAAGTCGATAGCCGTAACCTGCGCCGAAGTAGGGATTGAAGCCATCAGCCCACAGACAAGGATCAGTAAACAGGCTGATGTCTTCATACGTGACTTGTTCTATACGGTTACCACCCGAATGCTATTTTTTGCGGTTTCGGCCTTTTCACGCAGCGCCTTCAGCGAGGAATCCAGAATGGTGATGTGGCCCATTTTTCGGCCAGGGCGGGTTTGCGCTTTGCCGTAGAAAAACGGCGATACGCCCGGCATGGCCAGCAACGTACCCAGCCCTTCGTAATGCGCCGGTCCGGTATGGCCGGGTTCGCCCAGCAGATTGACCATGGCGGCGGGGCCGTGGGCCGTAGTGTCGCCGAGCGGCAGGTCGAGGATGGCCCGCCAGTGTTGCTCGAACTGCGACGTCCGGTTAGCCCGAATGGTATGATGGCCGCTGTTGTGCGGGCGCGGAGCCACTTCGTTGATCAGTACAGTACCTTCTTTGTCCAGGAAAAGTTCGACTGCCAGCAAGCCCACAATTCCGTAGGCGTCGGCTACTTGTCGGGCAATTGTTTGTGCCTGTTCTTCCACCTCGGCCGAAATATCGGCGGGGGCAAAGAGGTACTCGACTAGATTCAGTTCGGGGTGAAACACCATCTCGACGGTTGGGAAGGTACGTACCTCGCCGCTGGCGTTGCGAGCCACAATGACGGCCAGCTCTTTCTCGAAATCAACCGCTTTTTCCAGCATGCCCGGTGCTTCGAACGCTTTATTGGCATCAGCCGCCGTGGCAATTCGCTGCACACCGCGACCGTCGTACCCGTCGCGGCCCAGTTTATGAAAAGCGGGCAAAAAGTCCGGCTGTTCGGCCACAATGCGGGCCACGTCGGCGCGGTTATCGGTCAGGATAAAGTCGGCGGTGGGGAGGTTATGGTTGCGGTAGAACTGCTTCTGGGTACGTTTGTCCTGGATTTGCCGAATCACCGATGGTTGCGGATAGACCCGTTTGCCTTCACGTTCCAACGTTTCCAGCGCCTCAACGTTTACTTTCTCGATCTCGATCGTCAGCACATCAACGCCCTGCCCAAACTGGTAAACAGTGTCGTAATCCGTCAGCGAGCCAACGGTAAATTGTGTGCAGATGTCTTTGCAGGAAGCTTGCGGATCCGGGTCGAGGCAGTGGATAACGAGGTTCCAGTCAATGCCCGCCTGAATAAGCATCAGGCCCAACTGCCCTCCGCCGAGAATACCAATTTTTTGTGTCATTTTCAGCATTGTCCAATGTCTAAGGTTCGGAGTCTAAAGTTGCGTCGCTAATTGGTGGAACAACTTTAGACTCTGAACCTTAGACATTGGACTTACTTTAAATTATCAATATTATAATGCAGCCCCCGGTTATCGCGGCGAGCCATTGCGGCTTTGATCACCAGGTACGCTACTTCGATCATGTTGCGAAGTTCGGTAATGGGTACCGACACTTTCGATTGCCGGTACAATTCTTCATGCTCGATGTAGAGCAGTTCCAGCCGGTCCATCGCCCGTTTCAGACGCCGATTGGAGCGCACAATACCCACGTAGTTAGACATGATTGATTCCAGTTCGCGCTTGATCTCCGTCACCAGCACCAACTCTTCGGGGTGCGTGGTGCCCAGGTCGTTCCAGGCTGGAATGTCTTCGTGAATCGTGGTTTGCTCAAATTCGGTAATCGATTTCAGGTACGCCCGGTGGCCGAATACGATGGCTTCGAGCAGTGAATTAGACGCCAGCCGGTTCGCGCCGTGCAGGCCCGTGCAGGCACATTCGCCCACGGCGTAGAGGTGATGGATATTCGTCCGCCCAAATTCGTCGACCCGCACGCCGCCGCACATGTAATGCTGGGCGGGCACAACGGGAATAAAATCTTTCCGAATGTCGATGCCGAGCTTGTCTTTGCAATAGGCCGTGATGTTCGGAAAATGCTCGATAAACTTCTCGTAATTGCAGTGCGTCACGTCGATATAGACATGCTGTGAACCGGATTTCTTCATCTCCGAGTCAATCGCACGGGCCACAATATCACGCGGAGCCAGCGACAGACGCGGGTCGTAATGCTCCATAAAGGTTTCGCCCTTTATGTTTTTCAGGATACCCCCGAAGCCGCGTACTGCTTCGGAAATCAGGAAGTTAGGCTTTTTGCCGGGCTCATACAGCGCCGTGGGGTGGAACTGGATAAACTCCATATCCTTACAAATTCCCTTCGACCGGTAGGTCATCGCAATGCCGTCGCCGGTGGCGATAACCGGGTTGGTCGTATTGGCATATACCTGACCGATTCCGCCCGTTGCCACCATCGTGGTACGCGCCAGAAACCGCTCTACCTGGCCGGTATTCGTATCCAGCACATACGCGCCGAAGCACTCGTTGTTGCTGTCGTAGCGGTGTACGGTTTCGCCCAGGTGGTGGCGCGTGATGAGGTCGACGGCGAAATAATGCGTGAAAATTTCGATGCTTGGGTACTTCTTCACCGCGTCGAGCAGGGCGCGTTCAATCTCGGCACCGGTCACGTCTTTGAAGTGCAGAATCCGAAAATCGGAGTGCCCACCTTCTTTCGCCAGATCGTAATCGCCGTCGTCTTCCTTGTCGAAGCGGGTGCCATAGTCGATCAACTCCTGAATGCGTTCGGGAGCTTCGCGTACCACGATCTCCACGATCTTCGGGTCGCTCAGGAAATCACCGGCCACCATCGTATCATCGATGTGTTTCTCGAACGTATCGTCTTTCGACCACACGCCCGCAATGCCACCCTGGGCGTATTTGGTGTTGGTTTCGTCGGCCTGCACTTTCGTGATCACACCGATGCGGATGGGGTGGTTCTGCTCGTCGTAGTAACGGGCCAGTTTGGTAGCGTAGCTAAGCCCCGCAATGCCGGAGCCGATAATAAGGTAGTCGAATTGATGGGGCATAGGGTACTAGAGTCCAGCGTTTCTTAATCGTTGTTCAATTGTTTTGTCCGTGAGTGTATCGAACTCGCTCTTATCGTAAACAGCAACTAAAAAGACCTCCTCATCAATTATTTTGACACAAGTGATTACTCTGGCTCCTCCGCTTTTACCTTTTTTCTTCGCACGAATGGCAATCCGAACGTTGAAACAATCCTTTCCGAGTGGTTCTCCCTGCTGAGGGTTCTCTTCTGACGAACTGATGAGCGCCTCTAAATCCAGCTTGAACGAGGGATACTTTTTAACTAATTGTTTTACGTCTCGCTTCGCATCCGGGATAATGCTTACGTCAAAACTCATTTAGAAAATCCCTTGCGGATTGAAGTTTCTTTTCACCTTTCAAGTGCGCTTTAACGTCCTCGGAACGACGGTCAAAACTGTCCAGAAATTCACGTTCTTTCTTCTGCTTTGATGTTTCTTTCTCAACGGTTGCCTTGATATTCAATGTTTTGGCCAACTGTTTGATCAAGCGCATTTCCTGATCATTGTGCGGTTGTAACGTGATCTGCTGCATGGCTTTAGGGAAAGAGAGCCCTATAAGGTTTTAAACGGGGGCACCTGGTCCTTACAGGTCTGAGTAATTATTTTGACATCTCCAGCATCCGCAACACCGACGCTTCGGCTTTTACGCGGACATCCTCAGGTACCTGAATTTCGGGGAGTTCGTAGTACAACGTGTTGAACAGCTTTTCGAGCGTGTTCATTTTCATGTACGGGCACTCCGAGCAGGCGCAGGTGTTGTTCTCATTGGCCGGGGCCGGAATGATCTTTTTGTTCGGAACCGCCTGCCGCATCTTATGCAGAATACCCGCTTCGGTACCCACGATAAACTCCGTTTCGGGCTGTTCCACCACGTAGTTCAACAGGGCGGTAGTTGACCCCACATAGTCGGCGTGGATCAAAATGTGCTCCTGGCATTCGGGGTGGGCAATGAACTTGGCGTTGGGATATTTGGCCCGCAGATCGTTCAGCTTTTCGAGCGAAATGTCGATGTGCACGATACAGGCACCATCCCAGAGCACCATATCGCGGCCGGTCTTTTTCGACACGAAACGGCCCAGATTGGCGTCGGGTGCGAAGATGATCTTCTGGTCGGCGGGCAGGCTCTGCACGATCTTCAGCGCGTTCGACGACGTCACGATAATATCAGATAGCGCCTTGATCTCGGCCGAACAGTTGATGTACGACAGCACGATATGATCCGGGTACTGCGCCTTGAACTCGGCGAACTTGTCGGCCGGAGCTGAGTCGGCGAGTGAACAGCCCGCGTTCATGTCGGGGATAACCACTTTCTTGTGCGGCGACAGAATTTTGGCGGTTTCGCCCATGAAATGTACGCCGCAAAACACGATCATCTCGGCTTCGGTAGCGGCCGCCTGCTGGCTCAGGCCCAGGCTGTCGCCCACAAAATCGGCCAGATCCTGAATGTCCTCGTCGACGTAATAGTGAGCCAGGATGACAGCGTTTTTCTCCTGCTTCATCCGCCGGATACCGTCGATCAGTTCCTGTTTATCTTTTGGTGCCGACCGGCTAACGTACCCGATCTGCTTTACTTCTTCTTCAATAGTGAGTGGCATTGTCATGGTCTGACGAATGGATAGTGATCAATGTATGATGGCGCTCCTGCTAAGCTAGTAAAGCACGGAGCGCAACCCCTTTAGCTTGAGAATCGAAAATGGCCTTAACAGGAATAGTGAACTCAGGTAATACAAGGCTGCTGACCGACTGACCCACTTTGAACGTACCCAGGGCGGCGTATTCCTTTGTATCGGCATCAATGCCAAACGTTTCAACAGTTTGGCGTGTCGGATCAATAATCCAGTATTCTTCTACGCCGTGGGCAGCATAATCCTCGAATTTGATGTTCCGATCGTTCTTTTTTGTGCTTTCCGATAATACTTCAACAATTAAATCGGGAGCCGGGTAGTATAGCAGTTCAGGCGTAAGGCCTCCCGCCCTTTCTAGCCCGAAATAGCAGAGGTCGGGTTCGTAACTATTTCGGGTTAGCTCGACCAACGCTTTTTCGATAACTACAACCCCTTCGTTAGAAGTATTAACATAAGTATTCAATAATGTACCTAGCGAAATAACTGCTGCATTGTGGCGGTGTAGAGCTGGTGCATGCATGATGATTTCTCCGTTAATGAACTCAGCCTTTTTACTGTTGCCCATCCATTCATAAAACGACCGGCGACGGTTTTGTTCTTCGTTCAGAATCGCCTGCACCTGTTGGATAATCCGTGGTGCCTGCGACGATTCCAGTAATTGAGCAGCGAGTTCGGTCATGGCAGTAAGGTAATGTACAGTAAACAATGTACCACGGACTTTAGTCCGTTTTCTACTAGTCAAAAAACGGACTGAAGTCCGTGGTACATCAATACGCCTTCAAACTTAGATCCAGACTCTTTACGTGGTGCGTCAGCGCGCCCGACGAAATGTAATCGACACCGGTTTCGGCGTAGGCGCGGAGATTGTCCATGTTGATGCCACCCGACGCTTCGGTAATGACCCGCCCGTTGATGAGCCGAACCATATCACGGAGGTCGGCTGGGGCAAAGTTGTCGAGCAACATCCGGGTGAGGTGACCCACGGCCAGGGCTTCATCTACCTCGGCGCGGTTCCGAACTTCTACTTCGATCGGTAAACTACGGCCCGTTTCGGCCAGGTACGTTACGGCTTGCTCAACGGCTTTGGTGAGGCTACCGGCATAATCGACGTGGTTGTCTTTGATCAGGATCATGTCGTAGAGTCCGAACCGGTGATTGACGCCGCCACCAATTTTTACCGCCATTTTCTCGCAAATGCGGAAGTTAGGCGTGGTTTTGCGGGTGTCGAGCAACTTGCAGCGTGTCCCCTCCAGTACCTGCACCATCTGCCGCGTTTGGGTGGCAATGCCGCTCATCCGCTGCATGCAGTTCAGTACCAGCCGCTCGGCCGTCAGGATATTGCGGGCGTTACCAGCCACCGTCAGCACAATGTCGCCGGGTTTGATGGGGTCGCCGTCGCGCATCAGCACATCGACCTGAAAAGCGGGGTCTACTTCCTGAAAAATAGCGAGTGCCACCTCCACGCCAGCCAGAATACCAGCTTCTTTCACCAGCAACCGGGCGCGCTTCTGCGCATCGGCGGGGATTGTACTCAGTGAGGTGTGGTCACCATCGCCAATATCTTCGGCCAGCGCCAGACGTATAAATTCGGATAGATTCATGGAAGGAAGTTTGTGGTTTGTCGTCTGTAGTTTGTGGTTGCTCTGCCTATCTACGAATAGCATAATGAGCGGAGCAACCACAAACTACAGACGACAAACCACAAACTGATTTTTCCGCCAAATTACGGTTTCAGTACGACTTTAATTAATCCTTTCTCTTTTGCCTGTAGCCGGTTGAACCAGTCGGCCCCTTCGGTCAAGGGTGCTTCGGCGCTCAGGATCGCTTCGACATTGATGCGACCGCTGGCAATGAGCGACAGGGCAGCTTCATATTCGCCGTTGATGGCGCAGGAGCCCTGTAGCCGTAACTGCTGTGTAACGATGGCCTGCAACGGGATTTCGATCTTGGGACTCAGGTTGCCAACCAATGTAACGGTCGCGCCCTTCCGAACGCAACTGATGGCCGTTTGTACAGTAGGCCCAATCCCCACCACCTCAAAGGCTACGTCGGCGCCACGGCCATGCGTAAGTGCCTGAACCTGGCCAGGTACGTTGTCAGAATCGGCGCGGAAAATGTGGGTGGCGCCGAGTTTTTGGGCAAGAGCCAGCCGGTCGTCGTCGAGGTCGATGGCGATGATCTGGCCACAACCGGCAAGTTTCAGCGCCTGAATCACGAACAAGCCAATCATGCCCGCGCCCACCACTACGGCCGAATCATTCACCTGAATCGGCGTAAGGCTCAACGCATGCAACGCCACCGCTACGGGTTCGACCAGGGCCGCCTGTGTGAAACTAACGCCTTCGGGAATGGCGTAAAGAATGTGCTGCGGTACGGTTACGAATTCGGCAAACGCGCCATTACGGTGAAATTGCGGGGTTGACACGCCCACAACTTCCCGCCCGTCAGACAGGTTATACATACCCCGCCGACTGTACCAGTCATCCAGTTTATACACCGTCGAATCGAAGGTGACGCGGTCGCCCACGGCCCAGTCGCGTACATCGTCGCCAATCTCAGCGATGATGCCGGAGGCTTCGTGGCCCATCACAATGGGTGGAATCCGGCGGCCGGTGCTGCCATCCATGCCGTGCACATCAGAGCCGCAGATGCCCACGGCCTGCACCCGGATCAACACCTCGTTTGGGGCGGGTTTCGGTTCAGGTACGTCCTGTAGATCGAACTGGTTGTAGTCAGTTAAAACAAGCGCTTTCATAAAGAGTGAGAGAGGTAAAGAGTAAAAGTGTGCTTCACGTATGCTGGCGTTGTAGTGGGCTTCGCGCTTGTGGCCCTTCGACAGGCTCAGGGTGACAATTCACATCCATATGTTGATGACAAACTTGAGTGAGGCTGTCACCCTGAGCCTGTCGAAGGGCCACAAGCGCGAAGCCCACTACAACGCGAAAGAATGTGCAAAAGCAACTACATAACTATAAACCAGATTGATTTGGCTTTTACCCCCGCTGATAAATTCGCGTAAAAGCCTCGGTGGGGACCTGATCGAACGTACCTGAGAGCAGATGCGGATTTACTTCGTAGGTAGTCACGTCGGGTTGTTCGTCGGGAGATTCGCCGAAGAGGTCGCGCTCCATCGGGGCAGAGTACTGTTTTTTCGTCCAGACAAGGCGTTGGTCGGGTGTTTTGCCCCAGGCGCGGTTATCGCCCAGAACGAGCTGAATTTTCCGCCAGTCGTCGTAGAAATATTCCTGCAATAGCGGAATAATCCGATCCCGGAACGTGGCGCATAAGTCGGCTTTGGTGTCGACACCCATCAGATAGGCATGGCCGATGAGGTGGTCGCGGTCGAACAGGTATTCGATGCGCTCGTTCATCACTTTCAGCAACGTACCCAGCTCAATACCGTCGATGTGGCCCAGCAGGTCATATTGCGGGGCCATTTCCTGAAACGAGAATCGCCGCCGCAACGCCACATCGAGCAGTGCGATGCTCCGGTCGGCGGTGTTCATCGTACCCAGCACATACAGGTTAGCGGGAATGCCGAACCGGTCCTGCGAGTAGGGTAAAGTTAGCCAGAGTTCATCCGGGGCGCCGAGGCGTTTACTGTCTTCAAGCAGCGAGATCAGGTCGCCCAGCACCTTGGCCACATTGGCCCGGTTGATCTCGTCGATCAGCAGCACGTGGGCGGGGGCGCTGGCGAATTTGCGTTGCCGCCGGTCGGGCTGATCGTTCAGGCAGTCGGCCATAGTCGCGTAACCCGCTTTCTGCATCGCCGCCAGACAGGCCCGGTAAAAAATGCCTTTTCTGATCTTGTAACTTACCTGACCGCCAAGTACTTCGGGTCGAATGCCTTCCACGAATTCCTCGTAGCCGTACGACGGGTGAAACGTAACCACATCCTGATCGAAATCACGCATGAGCTGGCGGGCGCGGTAGGTTTTGCCGGTGCCGGGCGGGCCGTAAAGGATCAGGTTTTTGGGGAAGTCGGGGCGGACAGGTACGTAGGCAACCTCATCTTCAGCTACGGTGTCGGCGTTTTCGGCATGGAGTCGTCCGTAGGCGAGATCGGGGTTTTCGGCCACCCGAAGCAGGTCGGTCAGGAAACCTTCGTTCTCGGCGGCGGCGTAAATATCGGCGTTGTGCCGCGCCACGTGCGGCCCGCGTTTGGCCGTTTCAACCAGTTCGAGCAGGCAGTCTTCCCAACAGCGACGCAGCGTCTGGTTGTAGAGCAGATGTGCATTGCTATGCCCGACAATCACCGATACGTAATCGGCTTTTTCGGTGATCGGCGCAAAATCGACTTCGGTCATTGACCGCAGCGTTTCCTGCGCATCGCGTTTGATTGTCAGCCAGTATTCGGCCTCGCCGGTGCGCGGTTTATGCAGCCGCAGGGCCAGAAAGAAGTTGACATCGGCCGAAATGGCTTTGCGGTCTTTACGAACCGAGAACGACAGCCGGGGATCGCCGTTGGGTAGATTAACAATGTCGATCAACTCTTTCAGTAACCCAAAAAAGCGCTTTACAGCTTCGGGTTGACCGATATCGCGTATACGATCAATCAGGATTTGGGACGGTTTTTCGGCAATCATGCTATACTAAGATACGCAGTATTTCGGAATACTGTCTATTTGTACGGGCAAAGCCATCAGTTGATTTGATGTGTGCTGATAATTTCATTAGTTAGCGAATCTAGACCATTCACTCGTTGATTCATGCGTAGACTACTGAACGCGTTGACGCTGGCGACCTTCTTACTTAGCGTTGGCTGCGCTACGTCGGCAGTAGCTCAACCTGGTTTCAAACTGAATTTACCACTGGCGAAGATGCCGGATATTTCCCCTGACCGACTGTTCTTTATCGACTCAGTATACGCCACCTTTCCTGATACAGCCTGCATTGGGCAGATTTACCGGGCGGGAATCGCTGAAACTTCAAAGGCGTATTTTAAAGGTGGACTTAGCAGTAATATGAGCGCGTCTATTTTCTCGCACTTCCCACGGTTAAGCGATCGACACCAGCCAATCCGGTTGCGGGTCGATGGCTTTTCATACGTTGAAGAGCCTGCCCAAGGCGGTAACTTCGATGCTACGATGACGTTTCTGCGGCTCGATAGTCTGTCAGGGTATGTACCTTTTTATACGGCTATCCTGGATGTGGAAATGGCTGGAATGGGCCGGGGGGCGCGTGTACTCGACGAGGTGCTCAGGGCTGTAGAGGGCATGAACACGTACCTGAATAACCCCGCTAAAGAGCCAGCCTACTTGAGCGACTATGAACTGAAACTGAAGAAAGCGGCAGCGGACATGAAGCTGGATTCGAGCCGGTACGGTGAGCGAACGGATGAGGATAATCTGCTGACCTGCCAGAGGCGCCGGGCGGGTATCTACCTGACCGAGACTGAACTCATTACGAATCGTCCTGCTTTATCGGGCGAATTAATAATCGACAGCCGGGACGATTTTGCGTTTTTAATACACTCTGGCAAGCGAAAAGCCCGCTATAAATTTTTCGGTTTTAGCGACGGGCAGAACGTGTACGTCAACACCAGTCAGTACGGTGGCATCCGCACTAAATACGCACGCGTACAGCAGATAGGCCGGTACCTGCTCTGGCGCGATGATTACGTAACCAGCAGCGAGATGTCGACCCGTGCGGCGGCGGTATCGGCTGGTGCAGCAGGCGGGTTGATCGGGGGCCTGCTGGGCGGGTTGGTTGGAGCAGCCGCTACCACCCGTAGAGACTGTATTGCCATTGACGCCCGGACAGGAAAACTGATTCACGTTACACCCGATGCCCTGACGCGTATTCTCGCCGATCAGCCAACGTTAC
The DNA here is from genome assembly GCF_964250085.1 of uncultured Fibrella sp. Classification (NCBI taxonomy): domain Bacteria; kingdom Pseudomonadati; phylum Bacteroidota; class Cytophagia; order Cytophagales; family Spirosomataceae; genus Fibrella; species uncultured Fibrella sp. Next base: position 1,018,214 of record NZ_CAXUEC010000001.1, read on the forward strand.
TGGCCGATTACGAAGCGGCTGGTAAGCCCCAAAAATCGGAACGGATATATGACTACATGGTTCGTTATAATCAGGGATCAACGGCTCGATAGATTGCCACATAGTATGATGGAGCCCCCGCAAACCACCCATCGCTATTTTGCGTAGTATAGAGGCTCCATTCACCACTGCGTAATGCGTTTCTATCTATACACCATCAGTTTTATACTTATTGTGTCTCATACAAAGGGGCAAACTGCTGATACGCTGGCGTTGAAAAGCCGAATCCGGGGCGTTGTGGAAATCGGTGGAATGACTAGCTCTGTTGCGCAAACGCCGTTCTGGCTGCGTACCAATCAATATGGTATTGTGTCGCTGGGCGGCTCGGCAGGTACGTTACGGGCCAGTGCTTTTCGGGACTATCGGCCTGTGTCGCCAACGGCAGATTCTGTCGCGAGAAAAGGCCATTCCCGCTTCGACTGGGGCCTTGGGTTGTCGGTTGTGGGCAATACCGGTCCGGTTGATTTAACTAATAATGACCTCACCGACGCCCGGCAGGTGCTGTGGCCGGAGGTGTTCGCCAAAATACGGTTCGGGCAGTTTGAGTTGTTCGGTGGTCGGCGGCGCGAGGTGTATGGGCTGGGCGATACCACACTGACGTCGGGTTTTGTGGCCTGGTCGGGCAATGCTATTCCGTTTCCGAAGATTCAGCTACACACGCCCAATTTTGTGCCAATCAGGTGGCTGCGTAATGCGGTGGCGTTCCGGGTGGGTTACGCGCATGGCTGGTTCACGCAACCCAATATTCAGGGGGCCATGCTGCATCAGAAATACGTGTATCTCCGGTTTGGAAAACCAACTGCTAAACTAGCATTTACAACCGGTCTGAATCACCAGGTGCAGTGGGGCGGGCGAGCCGATTACCTGCGCAATACGATTTTTTCGGTTGATGGCCAACTGCCCGATACGTTCAAAGATTATGTGGCGGTGGTGCTGGCAAAATACCCCGACGCGTTTGCCAATGACCGGTTTACGGAGTTCGACGGAACCAACCGCGTGGGTAATCACGTGGGTAGTATCGACTTCGCGCTGGAGTGGAAAGATGCCCGGCGAAGCTGGCAACTGTATCATCAGCATATCTACGAAGATGCGTCGGGTATCGCGTTTCAGAACGTACCTGACGGGCTTACCGGGCTGCGCTGGCTGAACCGGAAAGTGGACCGTGCAGGTACGTTCCGCCTCACACGCGTAGTGGTGGAGGTACTGACCACGACGGATCAGTCGGGCGATACGTTTGATTTTAAGCGGCGGTTTCAGGGGCGCGACAATTACTTCAATCATGGCCAGTATGTTCAGGGGTGGAGCTACCAGGGGCGAACCATCGGCACACCGTTTATTGCGCCCCGTACTACGTTTACGCAGGTTGTAAACGCCAACGAAGGCGGCGGTTTCTTTCCCAACAATCGGCTGGTGATGTGGTATGCGGGTGCTCAGGCGCAGGTAAAAACGGTTTACCTCACGGCGCGGGTAGCGTGGAGTCGTAATTTCGGGAGCTACGATCAGGCGTTTCCGGTCGTTTACCAGCAAACCTCGGCTATGCTGGCCGGGCAGGGCCGATTGCCCCGACTGCCCAACGTGTGGCTCACAGCTTCGCTCGCTCTGGATCGCGGAGAACTGTATCCAGATACCGTTGGTGGTTTCCTGAGTTTGCAGAAGCGCTGGTAAATCAGCCGTTTATCGTTAGTGCAGCCTTACCTGACCGTTGGCTTGTTTTTTTAATTTTCCTTTAATATCTCAAATCCAGGTGGATGAGTATGCCGTATGAATGACAGCCGGTGCATTGCCGGCCAGTATTTGTATGCAGAGATAAACACTCGACCACTATGCGCATTAATCGATTACCTATCAAGTCATTAGTAGCAGGGTTGTTCCTGCTGTTTGCCGCTACCAGTTGCGATCACCGACAGGAGCCTGACCCCGCTACGCTGCCCAATCAGGTTGTGTATGCCCTCAACAACGCTAACCAGTTGCTCCAGCTCAATATTCGGAGTTCAAACACGCCGACCGCGACCACCACCATTACCGGCGTAGACATGGCAGGCGGAGAGCGCATCGTCTCGATCGACTTCCGGCCGGCAACCGGCCAACTATACGGCGTGAGTAACATGAGCCGCGTGTTTGTGATCAATCCGGCCACTGCGGTAGCTCGCCCTCTGACTACCACGGCGTTTAGTCCTGCAATCTCAGGGTCAATCGTTTCCATTGATTTCAATCCAACCGTCGACCGGATTCGGCTCGTTACAAATACAGGTCAGAATTTGCGGCTAAATCCTGAAACGGGTTTGGTTGTGATGCCTGATGGAGCCATAAACGGCGTGGCAGGTGCTACAATCGCTGGTGTTGCGTATACCAACAGCCAGGCGGGTGCCACATCAACGACCCTGTATGACATTGATCCGGCTACTGATCGCCTCTATATCCAGAATCCACCGAACGACGGAAAACTGGTTGATGTAGGGCCGCTTGGACTTAACATTACCGATGCCGTTGGCTTCGATATCTCATCGACCGATAACACGCAAGGGCTGGTGGCCGTGACGTTTAACGGAGCCTCGGAGCTACAGCAGATCAACCTGACATCGGGCCGTTTGCAGAAACTGGGCAACCTGCCCGGTACCATTATTGGTCTGGCCATTCCAACCACACCCGTTGCCTACGCGATCGATGGCGGAACGAACAACCTGCTGATCTTCAATCCAATGAACCCAGCTACCGTTGTTACCAAAACGATCACTGGTCTTCAGATGGGGGAAACAATTCTGGGCATCGATGCACGACCGCTAAACGGCCAACTGTTTATGTTGGGAAGCTCTAGTCGGCTTTATGTTGTGGGTGTGAACGCCACCACTGCCTGGACCGCTACGCAGGTTGGACTGACCGGTAGCTTTACTTTGTCGGGAACCGATTTCGGTTTTGATTTCAACCCCACCGTCGACCGCATCCGGGTAGTGAGTAACACGGGCCAGAACCTGCGGCTGAACCCCACGGCTATGCCTACCGAAAGTGCGCTGGCGGCCACTGATGTGTCGCTGACGTTCGCTCCGTCATCAGGAACGCCTAACGTATCGGCGAGTGCTTACACCAACAACTTTGCGGGAGCGGGTAGCACTGTCCTGTATGATATCGACGTGCGGGCCGGTGGAGCGGTATTGTTCCAGCAGAACCCGCCCAACAACGGTGTGCTGGTAAACGTTGGCCCGCTGGGCGTTGACGTTGAAAGCGCCAACGGTTTCGATATCGGCGGTACAACCGGAGCGGCCTATGCGCTCTTACGGTCGGGTGGTGTCACACGGGTATACACGATCAATCTGGCGTCGGGTACGGCAACGGCTGGTGCTGCCATACCGGGCAACCCCCTTCCCCGTGGCTTCACACTTGGTTTAGGTTTCTAGCCTAAGTTTATAACTGACGTACCTGAAGGCCAGCGCCGACCCTGTGAAGGGTTAGCGCTGGCCTTTTTTGTGAATGCGGGATTGGTACGGTGTACTGTATGTAGGCCTTGCGGGGGAGGCCCTTCGACTAGGCTTCGGCAATACGCCGTGTGAAGCACCGCACCCTATTCATCGCTTGACGGCTTAACGATGAGTTGCCTGATCGAGACCAGGTGCCCGAACAGAACAATGGGAACGACAAAGGTGGGCAACCAGCTAAACGGAAAATGGGTGATAGCGATGTTGGGCTGGTCAAACGCAAACTGCTGCATAGGTGAGGGGGCCGAGAGCAGTGCGTATCTGACGATGCTCAGCAGTAAACCCAGGCAGACAACATTCCAGAGTAAAATTAGCGGGCGGCTTAGCTTACCTTTCGTCAGGCCGAAGTAGGCAACGAACGGAGCCGAAATGCCGGAGAGTATATCAAAGTTACGCCCCTCGAACGTCATCAGTTCCGGTACGGCTTTGTGGATAAATAGCCAAAACAAGACCAGCTCAACGGGAATACGCAGCACATGCAGGTACGTTATGGTTGTGAGCGGCAGGCTGTCGATGAACCGTCGTCCGGCAGGTGTAGCGAATAGGAGAACGATAGTCAGTACGGTTGGTAAGATGCCGAACAGAATGAGCTTCGGTGGTCCTGCGGTGGCGGCTGCCATGCTGTAGACACCGTTCATCGTCAGGAACGCCTGAGTAAAAAGCCAGCCAATCAGACCGAGTAGAATAAGAGTAGACTGCCGGCGAATCGCCTCGACGCGCGATTGCCTGACGATGCCGTAGAAAAGCAGGAGGGTAGAAAGGGTGATCAGTCCGAAGGCAATTGGAATGTAGGCAGGCAGGTTAGATAACATGATTTTCGCTGGTATTGGTGACTAGGGAGAAAAGGTTGGCTATTGATTCAGCCGGTCGAGCTCTTTGATTGACGGAATAGGTTGAAAAGGAATGGTCATGAATTTTTTCATCGCGTTGAACCAACCCGACCAGCTTGGTTTGGCATACGGCGATTGGTCGATATACCGCCTCACAATTGTCTCGAAATTGTCAGGTTCTTTACCGGTTAATTGCCTGACTATGTCGGTTGGTCCTCCCACGTCAAATCTATTTTGCTGATACTGTTTATTGTAATGGCGGGCCTGAGAAATCTGGAAAGTATCAATGCCAAATTCGCGGCCCATTAAAGAGGCGGCTTTCAGAAACATCCACTCCGGAATAGTGATTGGTCTTATGCGTTTACCCACTACGCGTGACATACTATTGGCCATGTCGACAACCGAAAGTGATTCGGGGCCGGTTGGGTGAAGCCGTTTTCCATAATAAGGCGTCGGGTTTTTTAGTAAGGCTGCCAATACAGCGGCCATGTCCTCGTTAGAAACAACGGGGTTTTTCCCCTCTCCAAATGGAGACGGTAAGAGGCCAAGTTGCACTGCAAACTCAAGGACTACGACAAATGTGTTCTCGGCAAAATAGCCCGGAATAAAGTAGATAACGTTTAGGCCCGATTCCTCAAATTGCCGGTAAGCAGCTTTGGTATCGTTTGTAAAACGGCTTGTCTGATTCTCGAATTCGGCCAGCCATTGCCCCATGTATATGATCGCCTCTATCCCCGACTCCCTGGCAGCTTGAATAAAAAGATTGGTGTTGCCAACCATACCCGGAACAAAGGGATGGCAGTAGTAAACGCGTTGGATGCCAGTCAGCGCTTCTCTAAGCTGCTTATAGTCTGTTAGTTCGCCAAGGGCGATTTCGGCACCGAGTTTTTCTAACTGACGTGCCTTCTCGTTTCTTGACCGAACGAAAATTCGGACAGGGTAACCTGCTTCCAGTAACTGGACGGTTGTTGCATACCCTGTTTTGCCAGTGGCGGTTGTGATTAATATGTGCTCTTTCATTCCTTTTGTTATCGACCGTGAACGATACAAAGGAAGGAGGCACACAGCCCCAAACACTTGGCAAATGACAGGTTCGTACTTGCCAAATGGCAAGAAATCGGACTGTTATTTTTTCTTCGACAGGTCGCGCCGGATTCGGCTCAGCGAGGTGTCGGTGATGCCCAGATAAGACGCGATCTGTTTAAGCTGGGCGTGCTGAAACACCTCTTTATTGGTGCCGATCAGGTCCAGATAGCGTTCTTCGGCACTTTTATTGATCAGCGCCAGGGTACGTTGTTTAAAGGCCGCAAATTCTTTCACGAGCATCAGCCGCCCAAATTCCCTGAATTCGGGCAGAGAATGAAATAGTTTGTTCAGCGTATCAAATGAGATGCAATAGCCTTTACAAACCGCCAGCGCCTGAATGTTTTCCGTTGATGGGATACGCATGAAGAGAGACGAAACATCGAACACGGCTCTGTTGCTGGAATAAAAATAGGTGGTTACCTCATTGCCGTCGGCATCGAGGGTAAATACCCGCAGAAAACCCTCCGTTAGAAAAAAATAGTCATCACTGATAGCCCCAGCCCGGAGCAGATAATCGTGCCTGGGAATTACTTTTTCGTCAAAAAACGAGGCAATGTAGTCCACAACCTCGCTGGTTGCCCTGCTGTTGCTTTGAATGAACGTTACAAGCGATTTCTTATCCATGACTATGACTTGGCCACTCTGTAGTACGTAATCCTGTACGGGTCAGTACCAATAGCTTCCTTTAAAAGTAGGATAAACAGGCGAATGTAGTCACTGATGCCGCCACGCTATAGGCTGATGTTTTCTGCCTTCCGGGCATTACACGCTCATCATGGCGAACAAACGGCGTTCCTGATCTGTCCGCTTCCAGATGCGAACGTCCGATTGCGGACAAATAATAAATGTTATGTAATTGTAATGATCTAGTTATCAATGATTTGAAATTGCGGTATCGGATTTGGATAGGGGTGAGTACTATTGGCACACGGCCTATTTTTTATGCTGACGAACTATCTCAAAATTGCCTGGCGGAGTCTTGTCCGTAACAAGACCAACACCGGTATCAATATTTTTGGTCTTACCGTTGGGCTCAGTTCATGCTTGCTCATTGGCTTATATATTCAGCATGAACTGAGCTTCGATGCCTTCCAGCCAAATGGCAATCGAATCGTGCGGTTGATCATGGAATACGGATTCGATGGGAGCAAGGAGTCGAATCAGGGTAATTTCACCAGCACCAAAGTAGCCCCGGTCTTTGCCCGAACCTTTCCGGAGGTGCAGTCGGCGGTGCGCATGACAGCCAATGCCGTTACTGTGCGGTATGGCGAAAAGCTCGTGCGTGAATCGAATTTTATGTTTGCCGACTCGTCGTTTTTCGACCTTTTCACTGCTCAGTTCCGGCTCGGTAACCCCCGCAAAGCCCTCGACGGCCCCAACAAAGTAATCGTGACCGAATCGACGGCCCAGAAATATTTCGGCACTCAAAATCCGCTCGGCAAAATCCTGCTGATTGGCAGCGACAGTACTGCCTACCAGGTGACGGGCGTCATGGCCGATTACCCCACCAATTCACAACTTAAATTCGACTTTCTGGCGTCGTTCTCTTCGCTGAAAGCCAATCAGGAAGATACGTATTTCAATGCGAACTATACCACGTACCTGCTTCTCAAAAATGAGCAGTCTGTAGCGTCGCTGGAGGCCAAGATCAAGCCGTTCATGCAGAAAGAAATGGCCGGTTCCGGGGCATTTATCACGTTTCATCCAGAGGTGTTCTCCCGTATCCACCTGCATTCCAACTTTCCAGCCTTTGTGCCCAACACCCCTGTCACTTACCTCTACATGCTATCGGGGGTGGCGTTGCTTATTTTGCTCATCGTGGGTTTTACCTATATCAATCTCAGTACGGCCCGCTCGCTGGAACGGGCTCGGGAAGTGGGCATCAGGAAGGTGGCTGGTGCTCACAAAAGCCAGTTGTTCTGGCAATACATAGGCGAGTCGGGGCTTGTTTGCGCCATCGCGCTGGTGCTGAGTCTGCTGGTGGCTGCTATTGCCTTGCCTTCATTCAGGGATTTGACCCAGACTCCCCTTGCGGTGCAGGCATTATTTTCTCCCTCTTTCCTGTCGTTTGCGTTCCTTGCTGCGTTGGTAATGTCTTTGCTGGCAGGTAGTTATCCGGCGCTAGTGCTCACGGCCTTCCAGCCTGTTCAGGTGTTGAAAGGTTTATTCAAGCATACGGGTTCGAGCCGCCGGATGCAGCAATCACTGATCGTTTTTCAGTTTTCTATTGCCATTGCCCTGCTGGTAGGTACGTTCATTATTGAGCGACAACTGGCATTTATCCAGGAAAAGAAGTTGGGCTATGACCGCACCCATGTGCTGGTGCTACCCATCAGCCCCATCATGCAGCGTAACCTGTCGGCCATCAAGCAGGAGCTTAAAGCTAATCCCGATATCATCAGCGCGTCGCGGTGCGTGAGTACACCCGTTAGAATTGAAGGGGGATACAACATGCGCTCAGCCACCATGTCGGAGAAAGCGCAGATGAGCGTGATGGCCAATCCGGTTGATGAAGACTACATAAAAACGGCTGGATTACAGCTTGTTGCGGGCGAAAATCTAACCGAACAAGACGTTCGGGATGTGCTGACGGGCGACCCAAAGGTGCAAAAACAGTATCACTTTGTGCTGAACGAAAGCGCCGCCAGACAACTGGGCTGGACTCCGCAACAGGCCGTGGGGCAACGGATGTTTCTCGACAATTCGCGGCCCGGCCTGGTGCGGGGCGTTGTGCGCGATTTCCATTTCGAATCCTTCCACACGACCATCAAGCCACTGGTTCTGTTTCCAGAGGATTATGGTCGGCAACTGCTCGTCAAGGTCAGCGGGCGCAACCTGCCGCAGACTCTGGCGTTTGTGGAGGCCAAATGGAAACAAATCGCGCCATATATGCCCTTCGAATACCGGTTTCTGGACGATGACTATGCCAGGCTCTATCAATCAGAACAGCAATTGGGCACGGTTATGAACCTCTTTTCGAGTATTGCCCTTTTGCTTACCTGCCTGGGGTTGCTGGGGCTTTCGGCTTATGTGGTGCAGCAGCGCACTAAAGAGATTGGTGTTCGTAAAGTATTGGGTGCCAGTGTGTTTAGTATTGTTACATTGCTCAGCAGCGACTTCATTAAACTAGTGCTGATAGCTATTATGATTGCCTCGCCGCTGGCCTGGTGGGCGATGCACACCTGGTTGCAGGACTTTGCTTACAAGATTGATATTGCCTGGTGGATTTTTGCCGGAGCAGGAGCGCTGGCGGTGGGAATAGCACTCTTGACGGTTTCGTTCCAGAGCGTAAAGGCCGCCCTGATGAACCCCGTGAAGAGTTTGCGGAGTGAATAAACAACAAACACGATGTTCAGAAACTACATCAATATCGCCTGGCGGAACCTGATCCGTAATAAAGCCTTCTCGGCCATCAACATCGTTGGCCTGGCGATTGGGCTGGGTACGTGCCTGCTCATCGGCCTGTTTATTCTCGACGAGTTGAGCTTCGACCGCTACAACGAAAAGGCTGATCGTATAGTCAGGGTCGTGTTCAGGGCGTCGATCAACGGGCAGAAAATCCGGGAGGCGCACGTGATGCCGCCTGTGGCCCAGATTCTGAAAGCGAATTACCCCGAGGTAGAAGCCGCTACCCGCCTACGGGCCGCCTGGCCGTCGCTCATCAGCTACGGCGAAAAATCATTTCCCAACGAGCGCTTCGCCTACGTCGACGCCAATTTCTTTCAGGTCTTCACACTACCCTTGCTCGCAGGCGATGCCAAAATCGCACTGGTCGAGCCCAACACGCTGATTATTTCGCAGGCAGCGGCAGAGAAATATTTTGGTAAAGAAAATCCGATCGGAAAAGTGCTGACGGTCAAAAGCTGGAACACAGCCTTTACCATCACCGGCGTGATGCAGGATGTGCCCGCCAATTCACATTTTCACGGCGATTTTTTTGCGTCGATGGTCAGTTTGCCCGATGCTAAATCAACGTCGATGATGACCTCGGAATACCACACGTACCTGGTTTTGCCCGAGGGGTATGAGTACACCCAACTGGAAGCGAAATTACCGAAGGTGGTGGCTACGTACATGAGTCCGCAATTACAGCAGGCCTTTGGCATGAACATGAGTCAGTTCCTGAAAAAAGGCAACCAGATTGGTCTATTCCTCAACCCCTTAACCGCCATTCACCTTCGGTCAGACTCGACACAGGATCTGGAGCCGGGCGGCGACGTACGGTATATCTACATCTTCGGTGCTATTGCCGTTTTTATGCTGTTGATCGCCTGCATCAACTTCATGAACTTATCCACAGCCGGTGCGTCGAAACGTGGAAAAGAAGTTGGCGTTCGTAAAGTGCTGGGTTCGCTTCGATCGAGCCTGACCAGCCAGTTTCTGACTGAATCACTGCTGCTAACGGCCCTTTCGTTGGTGGTGGCTGTGACGCTGGTCGCCATTACCCTGCCGTTTTTTGATGACCTGACGGGGAAAAAACTTAGCCTGAATCTGCTAAAAACGCCCTGGCTGGTACCGGTTATTCTGCTGCTGGGTACGTTGGTAGGGTTACTGGCGGGGAGCTATCCGGCCTTTTTTCTGTCCTCGTTCAAACCGATTGCCGTGCTGAAAGGAGGTACGTCGCTCAATCGGCTGGGCAAGTCAGGCCTTGGCGTTCGGGGCGGGCTGGTTGTTGTTCAGTTCTTCATCGCCATGCTGTTGATGGTGGGCACTACGGTGGTCTATCAACAACTCAATTATATTCAGAATACGAAGCTGGGCTACGATAGAGACCAGGTGCTGGTATTGCGTGAAGCATGGCGGTTGGGGAAAAATGAAGCGGTTTTTCGCCAGCAACTAGAGCAGGATGCGCGCGTGGCAAACGTGAGCGTATCGGGCTATTTACCGGCGGGACCAACCAATAACAACAACTTCATCTCCTACGCCGACGATAATTCGTCGCAACTGATCACGGCGCTACGCTACGATATTGATAGCCGGTATATGCCAACAATGGGTATGAAACTGGTAGCCGGGCGTAATTTCTCGCCTCAATTCTCAACCGATTCGTCGGCCGTTATTCTAAATGAAACGGCTGCCCGAGCCTATGGCTGGGCGGGTAATGCACTGGGCCACATCATTACTCATCCGGGCAACGGGGGCGAGAAGGTTGCGTACCGTGTCATTGGCGTAGTGAAGGATTTTCATTTCAAGTCGTTTCACGAACGCATTTCGCCGTTGCTGATGGTGCTGGGAAAGGGCGAGGGATCGGTCATCATTAAAGCCAAAACAACGGATGTCAGCGGGTTGCTGGCCAGCCTGAACACTAAGTGGGATGCGTTTAAACCCGAGGTGCCGTTTAGCTATTATTTTCTGGACGAGAGCCTGATGCAGACGTACCTGGCTGAACAAAAAACGGGACGTATTCTGGGCCTGTTTGCTGGCTTAACCATTTTCGTTGCCTGCCTGGGTCTTTTCGGACTGGCCATGTTCACGGCCGATCAGCGCCGCAAAGAAATTGGCGTTCGCAAGGTGTTGGGCGCAACGGTTGCCAGTGTGGTTGGCCTGTTATCGAAAGACGTGCTGAAACCTGTCTTGATTGCGATCGTATTAGCCAGTCCTATTGCCTGGTACACCATGACCCGCTGGCTGGCCGATTTTGCCTACAAGGTCGATATTCAATGGTGGATCTTCGCCCTCGCAGGTACGTTGTCGGTAGTCATTGCTTTGCTGACGGTCAGCTTCCAAAGTATAAAAGCTGCTCTGATGAACCCCGTGAAGTCATTACGATCCGAATAGTCGACGTGCTAACCCACCTAAATACCATCTGATTATGAACAAATTGATAAAGGTATGTGTGGCTGGTTTTTTTATGCTGGCTACGCTTTCCACGAAAGCCCAATCGGCGGCTCAACAACTGCCGGCGTTCAATAAAATCATCAGTAGCCCGCACGTGAGTCTGGTGTTGGTTGAGGGTGATCAGGAAGGCGTTCGGCTACAGTACGAGCATATTGCTCCGGAGAAAGTGAACGTATCAGTTCGGCACAAAACGCTGCATATTTACCTCGACGATGCCCGGATTACGGTCAAAAATCAAAAATGGCAGGAAGGTAATCAGACCTATAAACGACCGATTTATGATCGGAAGGTGAAGGTGATTGCCTACGTGACCTACAAACAGCTAAATGAGCTACAGGTGCGGGGCGAAGAAGTGGTTACTTGCCAGAGCAGCCTGGTTAGCGACGCGTTCAGGTTGCGGGTATACGGGCAGGCAACGGTTAACCTGGCAGGACTGACAACTAAAAAGCTCAAGGCCAAGCTGTATGGCGAAAACAAGGTCACCATTCAATCGGGCCGTGCTACGAAGCAGCGTTACCGTATCTACGGCGAAAACAGGCTAAATACGGAGAATCTGACCGGCGAAATCGTTTCGGCTCATTCCTATGGCGAAAGCCACCTGAGTGTCTACGCATCCGACCGGATCGGTGTAACCGCCTTTGGTGAATCTGACATACGATTTGCTGGTGGTGCTCATCTTCGTAAAGGGCTGGTAATCGGCGAAGTAACTATTCACCGGGCAGACTAAACATCCTAAAGGCCACGCTCCTATGCTCTCGAACTACCTCAAAATCGCCTTACGGAATTTGGCTCGCAATCGGGTCAATACGCTCATCAACGTGGCAGGACTCACGCTGGGGCTGACTTGCTGTTTGCTCATTACCGCCTATGTGCTCGATGAACTAAGCTACGACCGGTTTCACCAAAACGCCAGCCGGATTGTGCTGCTCCAGCAGTTTGAAGGGGCACCCACGAGTGGAGGCAGGCTGGCTACTGATTTTAAACAACGATTTGCGCAGGTGCAAAACACCGTGCGGCTCCTGCGGACACAACCGCTGGTGGGTAGCCGCACTACGTCGGCATACGAAGAAAATTTTGTCTTTGCTGACAGCAGTGCCTTTAGTGTATTCACCTTGCCGCTGGTGTTGGGCAACCCCAAAACGGCACTCATCGAGCGTTATGGCGTAGTATTGACCGAACGCATGGCGCAGAAATATTTCCCAAACCAGAATCCGCTGGGCCAACTGCTCCGCTACGACAACAAATACACGCTCCATATAACGGGCGTTTTGCGTGACCTGCCCAGCCATTCGCACCAGAAGATCGACTTCCTGGCCAACTACGCCAACGCCAACGAAATCCTGCGCTACGACGTCACGACCAACCTCTGGGGCGGCAGCGCCTGGACGTACCTGTTGCTTGCTCCCGGACAGTCTGCATCGGCTACAGCCGCGCTAACGGCGCAGTTTCCGACGTACCTGAAACAACTCGACGACCCAAACGTGAGCGTCTGGAAATTGCGCCTCATTCCGCTCACCGACATCTACCTCAACACCGACCTGATCGCGCCGAACCGGCAAACGTACGTCACCATTTTCTCGGTCGTGGCGCTGCTTATTCTGACGCTGGCGGGCTTCAACTACGTGAATCTGGCCACAGCGCAGGCTACGAGCCGGGCGCGGGAAGTGGGCGTTCGCAAGGTATTGGGGTCATCGTTTGGGCAGCTCTGGCGGCAGTTTCTGGGTGAAACCACCTTGTTTGTGGGCTTGTCGGTGGGCCTCACGTGCCTGCTGGTTCCACTATTGCTACCCGCCTTCAACACCCTGACCGACAAATCAGTAGAGATACCGGACTTAATTACACTGCCCCGGCTGGCGGGTCTTGGCCTTGGGCTACTGGCACTCTGTTTGCTGGCAGGGAGCTACCCGGCGTTTGTACTGGCCCGGTTTCGGCCTGCGGCGGTGCTCAAGGGAGCTTACCAAACGGTGGGGCAACGGCCCAAACTGCGGCAGTTACTGGTTGTGGGGCAGTTTACGGTCTCGATAGTGATGCTCGTGGCTACACTGGTAATTTTTAATCAACTCAGCTATATCCAGCACAAAAACCTGGGCTACAGCCGCGATCAGGTACTGGTGCTGAATTTCCATGACGCTACCGAAACAGCCAAACGACAGTTTAAAGAACGCGTCCAAACCCTGTCGGGCGTGCAGGTAGCATCGCAGAGCTTCAGCGTGCCGGGCAGTGGTATGCTTATCGGCGACAAGCTCGTGAGTGACTACGCTCCCAAAGGGGCTACGGATCTTACTATCAGCCGGTTGACGATTGATGATCACTTTCTGGCAACATTTGATATCCGGCTACTACAGGGTCGCAACCTCGACAATAACCGCTCAATTGATCAGCGCTCATTTCTGATCAACGAAGCGGCGATGCGTTATTTTGGCTGGACCAGCATAAGCGGCAAAATGCTGGGTTACTACACCTTTGAGTACGACGCTACGGGCAGCTACCGTGAGGTGCCACAGCGCGGGCCGGTGGTGGGGGTAGTGGCCGATTATCACCAGAAAAACCTGAAAAACACGATTGCGCCCCTGCTCTTTACCCTCGGTGGCGGTGCCGAAGGATTTCTGTCGGTGAAACTACAGGCAGGTGCTATTCCTGCCACGGTAAAGAGCATTGAAGCACTCTGGCAACGGTCTTTCCCCAATATCCCATTCGACTATGAGTTCATGGATGATTTTTTCACCCGCTCGTACCGGGCCGACAGTCGCGCCGGGCAAGTGATGGGTCTCTTTGCTGCACTAGCCGTGCTGATCTCGTGCCTGGGTTTATTTGGCCTCGCCTCATTCACGGCCGAACAACGCACCAAGGAAATAGGTGTACGTAAAGTACTGGGTGCCAATGTGTCCAGTATTGTTACCCTGCTGAGTAAGGATTTTATAAAACCCGTCCTACTCGCTGTTTTTCTGGCCATACCCGTTGCCTGGTATGCCATGAACCGCTGGTTGCAGGGTTTCGCCTACAAGGTCGACATTCAATGGTGGATCTTCGCCCTCGCAGGTACGTTGTCGGTAGTCATTGCCTTGCTGACGGTCAGTTTCCAGAGTGTGAAAGCTGCCTTGATGAACCCCGTGAAGTCATTAAGATCCGAATAGTCGTCCATAGCTCCAGCTATGGATTCAGATAGACACCCCAAGGCTGGAGCCTTGGACGACTGTATATGCTAACGAACTACCTAAAAATCGCCTTCCGCACACTCTGGCGCAGCCGGGGATACGCCACCATCAACGTGTTAGGCCTTGGTGTGGCGTTTTGTATCACCGTCTTCCTGTTGCTGACGGCTTATCTGCACCTGACGTACGACTCATTTCATAAAGATGGCGACCGGATATTCCAGACCTACCAGTTCGCCAACGACCCCGAAAGCCCGATAAGGAATGGCTCGATGCCGCTGCCACTGACTACGGCGCTCAAGGCCGATTTTCCCGACGTACAGGCTGCCCGCATTGTAGCGGGGCGCAAGAGCCTGGTAGAGGTAAACGGCCGGTACTTCGATAAACTGATCAACTTCACCGACCCCGATTTTCTGAACATCTTCTCGTTTCCATTGCTTGCCGGAAACCGGGAAACGGCTCTGCGTGAGTTAAGTAACGTCATCATCAGCGAAAATATGGCGACCGATTTGTTCGGAACGACAAACGCAGTTGGTAAACAACTTAAAATCGGCAGCCTTGGCAGTCAGAAAGACTATGTTGTGGTTGGGGTGATGAAAGACGTACCTGACAATTCCTCGATCCATTTTGATGCGCTGGTTCGGATCGAAAACTCGCTGATGTACCAACAGGGCAAAGACAACTGGACGGATAACTCTCATTCCGTGTTTATCAAGCTGCCGGAGCAGGTCGATCAGGCCGCTTTTGAAGGTCGGCTAAAACCGTTTACCCAGAAATACTTTCAGAATCAGATCGATGGGCTGAAAAAGAAAAAGGCCCAGCCCGATGCACGCGGTGATGTGTTCGCCCTGCGGTTGCAGAAACTCGCTAACGTGCATTTCAACCGGGAGATGAGCGATAGCAAGGGCACACCCGTTGCCATTATCTATGTGCTGTTGGGAATGGCCTTTTTCATCCTGGCCATTGCCTGCATCAACTTCATCAACCTCAGCATTGCCCGGTCGTTTACCCGGGCGCGCGAGGTGGGCGTTCGTAAATCGCTGGGGGCACTGAAAAGTAGTTTATTCGTTCAAATCTGGAGCGAATCAGGCCTGGTCTGCGTCATTGGCTTTCTGTTCGGTGTTTTACTGACGTACCTGCTGATGCCTGCATTTAATGCTCAATTTGGTGCTAAGCTCAACGTGGATTATATGCTTCAGCCGGGCTTTATTGGCCTTGTTCTGTTTATCGTTCTGCTCGTTACACTGATTGCGGGTGGGTATCCGGCCTGGCAAATGGCGAAGTTCAATACGATCGAGGTACTGAAAGGCAAGGTGTCGACCAGGCGGCCCGGTGTGCTGCGCAACGCGCTCATCGTGACCCAGTTTGCGCTATCCTGCTTGCTGGTTTGCTGCACCGTCATTGCGTTTCAGCAGGTTGGCTATCTGCGGCAGGGGCCGATCGGTTTTGATAAAGAGCAGGTAATCAGCATTCCGGTAGGTACGCAGGTGAATGGCCGACAGGTATTACAGCGGCTCCGCAACAAGCTGGCCAATGACCCGACGGTACTGGCCATTACGGGAACGGATGTGAACCTGGGTAAAGGCAAAGACCGGGTCAGCTCCAGAAGCACAGTGGGTTATACGTTTAAGGGCAGAGACATCACGAGCGACCTGTTGCTGGTTGATTTCGATTACCTGAAAACCTTGAAAATCAAGCCTGTGGCCGGCCGTGATTTCGACCGTGCCTACGCCAGCGATTCAACTAACCGGGTCATTGTCACGGCGAGTATGGCGAAGATGATGGGCGTGGCCAATCCTGTAGGTACGTTGCTGGGCGATGATGGCGACACAACAGGGACCAAATCGCAGGTCATTGGTGTAATTCCCGATTTCAGGCTCTACTCCCTCTCCGACAAAGCGAATCCTATCACATTACACATATCGAATACCGAGACTATCCGCTATGTGTTTGTACGGCTGGCGCCACAAAGCCTGGCCGGGTCGATGGAAAGGCTGAAAACAGTGTGGACAGAAGTGGCTCCACAAGCAGAGTTCATGGGGTCGTTCCTGGATAAAAACGTGGATGAGTGGTACGAGAATGAAGCCCAGCTTTCGCAGGTATTGAGCCTGGCGTCGGGCGTAGCTATTCTGCTGTCGTGCATTGGTTTGTTTGCCATTGCGCTGCTGATGATTGAGCAGCGAACGAAGGAAATCGGTATTCGGAAAGTGATGGGAGCCAGCATTCCCGGTATTGTGCTGCTACTCTCCCGCGATTTTGTGAAGCTGGTCCTCATTGCCCTGCTCATTGCCGTGCCGCTGGCGTGGTTTGGGATGCAGCAATGGCTGGCCAACTATTCACACCGCATCGACGTCAGCCCCTGGGTGTTCGTCGTGGTCGGCCTGTCGGCCATCGCCATTGCCCTGGCAACGGTGAGTTTTCAAAGTATCAAAGCCGCGTTGATGAACCCGGTGAAGAGTTTACGATCTGAATAGGGCATAGGGCCAAGGGTAAAAGCCCCGCTACCCAACCCCCGCGCCCCTGCCTCAAATCCCTGGTTCTTATGCTCACGAACTATTTTACAACTGCTCTCCGCGCACTGAAACGCAACTGGAATTACACGGTTATCAACATCGTTGGGTTGTCCTTTGCGTTGGCATGCTGTCTACTGCTCTTTCTTGCCATTCGCTACGAACTGAGCTACGACCGGCACCATGCAAACGCCGACCGGACATATCGGCTCATTACACGCTACACAAAATCGGAAGGCGAGGGGCGAAACGTGGGCTTACCCTTGCCAGCGATCGCTGCCTTGCGCAACGATTTTCCAGAGATGAAGGAGCAGGTAACGATGGTTTACGGACTATACGATGCATTGGTGCGGGTTCGCGATCGGAAAGCCGGCAAATTCCAGGAAATGGACGGAGTTGTTGCGTTTGTTGATCCGGCCTATTTCAACATTTTCGATTACCGGTGGAAAAATGGAAACGCCAGCACTGCAATGGCCAACCCAAATTCGGTAGTGCTCTCAGAGAAGATGGCGCGCAAATATTTTGGCGATGCCGAGCCGATGGGTAAGACAATCCGGATCGAGAATAAACTGGACTTTACCGTAACCGGCATTGTGTACGATCCGCCCGTAACCAGTAGTGTACCATTTGGAGTGATGCTGTCTTTTGCGTCACTGAAGCCGTTTAGGGCCGACCCAAATCGACCCGACGATGGCTGGACCGACTGGGGGTCGACTTATAGTGGAGCGCAGGTCTACATGGCGCTGCCCCCGTCTGTAACCCAGGCGCAGATGGAACGGCAGTTCATATCATTCATACGTAAATACATAAAGCCCAAAGACGTAAAGAACCTGCTATATGAACTCCAGCCCCTGACGTCTATTCACTTTGATACCCGCACGGAAAACTCGGCGGGGCGCACCGTGAGCCGACAGATGATTTGGGCAATGGCGCTCATTGGCCTGTTCATTCTGATTACGGCCTGTGTCAACTTTATCAACCTGGCCACGGCCCAGGCCATTCGGCGGGCAAAGGAGGTGGGCGTCCGGAAAGTGCTGGGGAGCTCACGTCTACAACTGGTGCAGCAGTTTCTGGGCGAAACCGGGCTGATGACCGCGCTTGCCATTCTGTTCGCTTTTCTGCTGGCCTCGTCGGCGTTGCCCTATGTGGCTGACTTGCTGGATATTAACGCTGCTTCGCTCACACTGTTCGACCCGGGCGTAGTTGGGTTTGTACTGGTGCTGGCGCTGATTACAACAGTGCTGGCTGGATTTTATCCGGCAATGGTGTTATCGGGCTACCAGCCAGTGGTGGCCTTACGCGGCAAAATACGCCTGGTGGGACGCAGTCAGCTCTCCCTTCGGCGCAGCCTGATTGTGTTTCAGTTTGCCATTTCGCAGATGCTCCTCATTGGCACCATCATCGCTTATAGTCAGATGACCTATTTCCGGTCAGCCGATCTGGGTTATGACAAAGAGGCAGTACTGACCATCGATATTCCCGAGAATAAACCGGGTCAGTTGGAGGCATTGAAGGCCAAGCTCATTGGGCAGCCAGTTATAAAGTCGATGAGCTACGGCATTTCTATCCCATCGTCGGATGGTAACTGGTGGACAGGCTTCGCCTTCGAAAACGCCGACAAAGAGGCTGACTTTGGCGCGGTGATGCGCTTTGCCGACACGTCATACATCAGTACCTATGGCCTGAAGCTGATTGCGGGCCGGATGTATCAGCCGGGCGACACCACACGGGAGTTGATCGTGAACGAATCGTTTGCCAGGAAACTGGGATTCCGTGATCCTGCTCAGGTCATCGGAAAATACGTGGCTCTGGGCGGGCTGGGCAATCCGAAGAAACCGATCGTTGGCGTAGTAAGGGATTTTAACACGTTTTCGCTCCATCAGGAAACCAACCCTACTGTCCTTTCGACTCGTTACGACGCCTACCATTTGCTGGGTATCAAACTCTCCACGCAACAGGGCGGTACAGAAGCCATTAGTCGGCTAATTGGTGACGTTGAAACGGCCTGGAATGACACTTTCCCTGATTTTGTGTTCCACTACGAATTCCTCGATCAGCGGCTTGCCGACTTCTACAAAGGCGAAGAACGCATGTATACGCTATTCCGACTGCTGGCGGGCATCGCCATTTTTATTGGCTGTCTGGGACTTTATGGGGTGGTAGCGTTCATGGCCGAAGCGCGAACAAAAGAGGTGGGCGTTCGGAAGGTACTGGGTGCGTCGACGGCCCATATTTTCGGTCTGTTCTCCATCGATTTTGTGCGGCTGGTACTAATCGCGCTGGTCATTGCATCGCCCGTTGCCTGGTATGTGATGAAAAACTGGCTGGCTGACTTTCCTTACAAAATTGATATTTCGTGGTGGATGTTCGCCCTCGCAGGTACGTTGGCCGTGGCGATTGCGCTCGTCACAATCAGTTTTCAAAGCGTGAAAGCTGCGTTGATGAATCCGGTGAAGAGTCTACGATCAGAATAAAAGGCTTGGGGCTTAGAAAATGCTCCGCGCCCTAAACCCTTTACTCTTATGCTAACGAACTACATCAAAATCGCCTGGCGAAGCCTGAATAACCAACGCGGGTTCACCTTTATCAACATTGTTGGCCTGGCTCTCGGCATCGCCTGCTGCCTGCTCATTTCGCTGTATGTGCTGGACGAACTGAGCTACGACCGCTTCAATGAAAAAGCGGACCGGATTTACCGGGTCAATTCCGACATCAAGTTCGGTGGAAACGATATGCACTATGCGGTAGCTCCCGACCCGATGGGGCCAACCCTCAAGGCTAATTACCCGCAGGTGGAGGCGTACACGCGGCTGCATTACCGCGGCAACTGGCTGGTGAAACGGGCTGGCAGCACAGCCAATACCCGTGAGAACGACATTATTTTCGCCGATTCTACGCTGTTCGACGTGTTTACGCTACCGCTCGTAGCTGGAGCCGACCCCGGAAAGGCACTGGCAATACCGAACTCGGTCGTTATCAGTGAATCGGCCGCCCGGCGCTATTTCGGGGCTGGCAATGCGGTGGGGCAAACACTGATTTTCAACAACAAAGATGCTTATACGGTCACGGCGGTCATGCGCGATATGCCCACAAACAGCCACTTTCGTACCGACTTTTTCCTGGCGATGCGTAACGATGACTACCCGTGGGGGCAGTGGTTCAGTGTTAACCATCATACCTACATCGTCCTGAAACCCGGCACCGACGCAACCGCTTTTGCCCGGAACTTCGATCAGGTCATCGAAACATATGCAGGGCCACAGATACATCAGATTCTGGGCAGCAGCCTGGATCAGTTCAGGAAAGCGGGGAACAGCCTGCGGTTCTGGTTGCTGCCCCTTACCGATATTCATCTGCGCTCGAAACAGACCATCGAACTGGCGCCCAACGGCGACATTCAGTACGTTTATATTTTCTCGGCGGTAGCCCTGTTTATCCTGCTTATTGCCTGTATTAACTTCATGAATCTGGCTACGGCCCGTTCGGCTAAACGGGCCAAAGAAGTGGGCGTTCGGAAGGTGCTGGGCTCAGAACGGAGCCAGTTGATCGGGCAGTTTATGGCCGAATCGATCCTGACGGCCGTGCTGGCCCTGCTGCTGGCGTTAACGCTGGTGGCGCTGATTATGCCGCTTTTCAACAGTATTACGGCCAAGGCGTTAACCATCAATAGCCTGCTGACACCGTCCCGGCTGTTTGCTATTTTGTTGCTGCCAGTGGGCGTAGGCTTGCTGGCGGGCAGCTATCCGGCGCTGTTCCTCTCGTCGTTCCGGCCCATTAGCGTGCTGAAAGGGGCGGTGATCAGCCGTGGCACTGGCCTGAAAGCTGTTAGCCTGCGCAGTGGGCTGGTTGTATTTCAGTTTATGATGT
Source organism: uncultured Fibrella sp. (assembly GCF_964250085.1). Taxonomy (NCBI): domain Bacteria; kingdom Pseudomonadati; phylum Bacteroidota; class Cytophagia; order Cytophagales; family Spirosomataceae; genus Fibrella; species uncultured Fibrella sp. The sequence goes on from NZ_CAXUEC010000001.1 coordinate 1,039,006, forward strand.
CGGTGTTGTTGATCGTAGGTACGTTGGTCGTGTACCGGCAGCTCCACTTTATCCAGACCACAAAAGTGGGCTTCGACCGGGAGCGGGTGTTGACCATTCAGGATGTGTACGGGCTGGGCAAACAGGCCGAGGCGTTTAAGCAGGATGTGCTGCGCCTGCCCGGCGTGACCACAGGTACGTTGTCGAGCTACCTGCCGACGCCGTCGAACCGGGATGATACCAGCTTTTTTCCCGAAGGAAAAACAGACCTGTCGAAAGGGATGAGCATGCAGATATGGGGTGTCGATTATGACTATATGGCCACGCTGGGCATGAGCCTCACAAAGGGCCGCAACTTCTCGCGCTCTTTCGGAACCGACTCGACCGGCATCATTCTGAATGAAGCCGCCGTGAAAATTCTCGGGGTAAAAAACCCCATTGGCATGCACATTTCCCGATTCAACGACTCTGAAAACAAAACCCGCAAAACGTATACGGTTATCGGCGTGATCAAAAACTTTCATTTCGAGTCACTTCGGCGAAACATTGGTGCGCTGTCACTAGTGCTTAGTCCGCAGAGCGGTGCAGTATCATTCCGAATCAGCCAGGCTAACGTACCTGCGTTACTCCGTCAGATTGAAGCAAAATGGAAGCAGTTTGCACCGGGGCAACCGTTCAACTATTCGTTTTTGCAGGATAGTTTCGACCAGATGTACCGGGCCGAACAGCGCGTTGGAACGGTGATTCTGCTGTTCTCGGTGCTGGCCATTCTGATTGCCTGCCTTGGTTTATTTGGCCTTGCCGCTTTCATGGCCGAACAACGAACCAAAGAGATTGGCGTTCGTAAGGTGTTGGGTGCCAGTACACATAGTATTGTTGGGTTGCTTTCCAAAGATTTTCTGAAGCTGGTACTGATTGCCATCGTGATTGCTTCGCCGCTGGCCTGGTATGCCATGACTAGCTGGCTGGCCGATTTTGCCTACAAAGTCGACATTGAGTGGTGGGTCTTCGCGCTGGCAGGTGCGCTGGCTGTTGGTATTGCGCTGCTTACAATAAGTTTTCAGTCCGTAAAAGCAGCGTTAATGAATCCTGTGACGTCGTTACGGTCAGAATAAACAAACGAATTATGAAATACGTCCTCATTGGCCTTTTGCTCTGCCTCAGCGTAGTGGCTATGGCCCAAAACGCGCCTACATCGCTTCGGAAACGGATTTCTGATGATGAAAAAACGCTTTCCATCCAGATAGACGGAATGCAGCATGGAAAACCGGTTCACATCGACCAGTCGTTTGATGTGGCGGGCATGAATCAGTTGCAAAAAGAATGGTTGACGTTACAGACGTTTCAATCGCAGAACGTACCCGTGTCGGTTACCGAAGTGCCGTGGTTGATTTTATTAGTACTTGGCGTGCTCAGTCTGGTGATAACGCTACTTATTATTATTTACCAAACACAGCGCGCTTCGCAGCTAAGTGCGGTTAAGGGGTTTTAGATCAACCGACTATGAAAACAGCATTCACACTTCTAGCCCTACTGGCAGGTACGTTGGCTATGGCCCAACAAACAAGCTACCGGAACGTAAATACGTCGATCAACGACAACGGTAAAGATGAACTGTCTATTCAGATCCAGGCCGACCGGACTGATGGTGACCAACTACGGTACAACCGTACCTTCAACGTAGCCGGGATGACTAAAGCGCAGAAAGATGCCTTGAAAAAGCACGTGCTCGACTCGCTCGGCCTCAGTAGCACGCCCGCACCGCAAGTGACGCTCACGCCGCCAGTGCCTCCTGTGCCGCCAGTTGGCGCGGTGACGGCTGGCATACCTGCACCGCCTGTTCCGCCAGCGGGTCTGGAAACGGTTCGGCTCGTTTGCCCGTCCTGCACCAACAAGATGAAACTCGAAATTTCAGGTACAGGCTACGCGTACTCCCGCTCATCCAGTTCAGATAAAGAGAAGGCATCGTTTTTTCCGATCGATCTACCGCTCGAACCCGGCGACTATAAGTTGAAATACTGGCAGAATGGCGTGCTACAAATGCAAACGCCTTTCACCGTCAAGGCCGGCGAGAAGAACGTGATTGCTGTGAAATGAATGGGGCTTAGGGCTGGGGAATGGGGTTTGCTCGCGCGAAAGCAAACCCCATTCCCCAGCCCTAAGCCCCTGGCCCTTTGTAACCCTATAAACTCCTTACAGACTGACTAAACCTTTACGATCATGGCGCACATCGCTATTCCCATCCCAAACATTCCTGGCAAGCAGGATATCGAGATTGAAGTAACCATCAACGGGCAGAAACAAGCCCTGCATTACCGCGTTGAGTTGTTCTATTGGAGCGACTGTACCGTGCCGACGTTCGATCGGGTCGAGTGTATTCAGCAATTGTTATCGAACTACGATCAGGACTGGGCGCTTTACTACATTGGCGCGCCTACCGATGAGTTTGTGCCCATCACCTTCGTGCGGAAGGAAGATTTGATCAAGCAGCGCCGTCTTCGGCAACTGGCGTAACCGCTACCCTATCTGTTTGTAGTTTTGGTGGGAAGACGTACCTATTTTTAGGCTTCGTTATTCAACCAAAACTACGCATGCATCCCTTTCGAGCATTCATCAACCGGTTTATTCCCCTCACCGACGCCGATTGGCAGCATATTGAACCCTGTCTGATCCGGCGGGTTGTAAAACGGGATGAACTGATTCTGGAAGAGGGTAACGTATGCCGTCATCTCTACTTTCTGGAGCAGGGTCTGCTCCGCTTTTTTATCTGGAAAGACGGGAATGACATTAATAAATTTTTTGTAGACATTCCCTACACGTTCACCTCGCAACGGAGCTTCACAGCCCAGGAACCAGCCCGGGAAAGCATTGAGGCACTGGAAGAGAGCATAGTATGGCAAATGACCCACCGTGATGCCTATGCCCTGCTGACCATCGACGTCTGGGGCACCTTTGTTCGAAGCCTGATTCAGGAAGTGCAGGCAATGACGGAAGAAATTCTGGAAGAACTACAGACCACTACAGCCGAAGATCGCTACCGCCTGCTGCTCGACGCCAACGCGTCGATTGTGCAGCGTGTTCCACTTCGGCACCTGGCAACGTACCTGGGAATTGCTCCCCAATCGCTGAGTCGAATACGAAAAAAGCTGGCTACCACCCGCCGAATTTAACAAAGGTGAAGTGTGGCCGACTGGCCGATGGTGAGTTTTGCAAAAAGAGAAATCGCTATGCAACACACACTCATCATCGGGCTAAGTATCTGGGCACTGACCGCGCCGGTCGACGCGCCTGCCCAACAGTCGAACACCCATTTCAGCCATAGTGTCGAAACAGCCGCCAGGCCAGAGCGAATCTGGCAGATCTGGACCGACGTGCCCAACTGGAAAAAGTGGGACAAAGGACTAAAAGCCGCCGAATTGAACGGCCCGTTTGCCACAGGTACAACCGGCAAACTGACCCCCGACAAAGGCCCATCGTCACGATTCGACCTGGTAGAAGTAGCACCGGGGCAGTCGTACACATTCAGAACCAAACTGCCGCTAGGGTCGCTGTATGTGAGGCGGGTATTGAGCCAGCAGAATAACCGCACGGTATTTACCCATGAGGTCTGGTTCAAAGGGCTCACAAAGGGTATCTTCGGTAAGGTCCTCGGCAAAAACTACCGGCAGATATTGCCCGAAGTGATGGCCAACATCAAGACTATCGCGGAGCAATGAAAGCCATTTACATCGCCAACATTCTCGTGGCTGGCTGGATCAGCATCACGAGCCTGTTCTGGCCCCAAACAGCGTTGAAAACCGTTTTTAGCAACAACTTCGCTTATTCTGAGTCTATTCGGCTGGTGGGCGCATTGTGGATGGCCATCTTTATTTTGTCAATTCTCGGCCTCTTCTACCCGCAGCGGATGAGTATAGTGCTTCTGTTTCAGTTGATTTACAAATCGCTGTGGTTGTTGTTTGCTGCCCTGCCAGCTCAGCTAAACCACCAGCCTTACCCAAAAAGCATGGCGGTGTTTTTTATCGGTTGGGTGGCGATACTTCCTTTCGTTATACCCTGGTCGACCCTGTTTTCGGATTGACCACCAAGTGTGTTGGCTATGCCCACATGCTACCGGGTATAGAGCGATCCTTTGGCAATCGTTGACTCGTATTCGTAGTTGATCGTTTCCAGGAACTTGCCCGTTACCCAGCCAATATCGGCATCGCGGATGAAGACGAACCGTTTGGCTCCTCCCTTGCTGTTGTAGCCGTTGACGGTGGCTTCCAGCAGCAGGACACCGGCGATCAACTGTTTCTGATTTAGTTGGTTCTGAATCTGGCCTATCTCACGAGCAGCTTTATCACGCGTGGCAGGATCGGCGATCTCGTTCAGGTTGGGCTTGGTCAGGGCGGAAAAGTCGTTCAGGGCCAGGTTCTTGAACTGCTCAATATCGGCCCGGCTAATAGCAACGGCCGTGGTCATAGCTTTTTCGGGATGCAGGTACGTTACCAGCGCCTGGGCAATGGCTCCACCTACGCCAACCGTCTGGCGCTGCTGAATACCAGGCAATTGCGGGGTGAGGCTGGCATCGGGCAACGCCTTGACAACCCGTTGCGCTTCGCGTTTGAAGGCGTCGATAGTCATCGTCCGTTTCGGGTCAATCTGATCGGTCAGCGTGTTGATACCAATCGGAAAATTGACGTAATGAAACTTCTTGTTGGTATCGAAATAACCGCCCATGACGCTACTGCCGCCAATATTGAGGGCCGAGGTCGACGGCCACACTTTACGCGGAATAGCCCCAATCGTGAACAGTTCAGCTTCCCGGCCTACGCTGATCGTGGTGTCGATGCGGAGGTTTGTGCCGCTGGGCAATAGGGCAGCCAACTGGTCGTAGAGCCGGTTTTTGTCGATCGGTTTGCCGTTCCGAACATCGCTGCTGAATACGATGAATACCCGCTCGTTGGGGATGTTATACCGCCGGATCGAATCCAGGCACTCTTTCAGCGCGACCCGTCCTTTCTGGAGCGAATTAGACGCGTCGGCCACCAGCGTGACGTCGGGAATATCAATCACCGACCGGATATCTTTTTCGTAAAAATCGCTTTCGTACTGCGTCTTGAAAATGGCCAGTTTAATGTCTGATGCCCCAATCTGAATGCCCGCATACAGGTTCTTGCCCGAAATATTTCGGATTACCTCATTGACGCCCCACGCGCTGGCCACGTACCTGAGCTTGGCGTACTGCGAGCGGGCTTGTTCCAGGTAGCGGAGTGCCGTGGTTGGGTCGTTCAAATCGTTGTAGGAAAGACCCAGTAACTCATTCGTGATCGCATGCCAGTAGAGACTATTTTTCGTGGCAGGCAAAGCGCGTTTCAACAACGAGATCGACTCGTCGGACTTATCGACTTCACGGAGCGTGATCGCTAACTTGACATATTGAATTGCCTGCGTAAGTGACTGGGCTTTCTGCGCGAATCCCGTTGATAAACAGCCAATAAAGAGCAATGAAAAGAGTAGGTGTTTCATGTTGATATGGGTTGTAGAAACTAAAAAGCTCGTTTTTTTCGGTTGAGAAGGTGTTCCAGATCGCTCTCGTCTGGCGGCCGTTCGCTGGAAACAGTAGCCGTCTGAATCGGGGCTTGCGATAGACGTACCTGCCGTTTATACATAACTGCGGATTCTGATTTTGTTGGCATATTGTTCGGCTGTGGGCTCATAGTCAATCGAATAGGTCTATTGCTTTCGCGTAGCTGTGTGGTCATACGCGGTGTAGCTGCTTCAGTGATTGGCATCTGGTCAGGTACGTTGCTATGCAGCGGATCAGTAGTGGCTTTACTGGCAGCGACCAACTGGTTGGTGCGAACGTCGTAAAGACCATTGATAAGGGTCTGAACAATACGGCCATCCGCAAAACGTCCCTTGCCTTTATACTGGGTTATACCGGTTCGCAGGTTGTAATCAAGCTGGGTAGTCGCCAGCACCGACCGGCCGTTCTGCAACACGACGTGCCCGGTCAGAATCGCCTGTTGGCTGGCTCCATCATAGAATAGCGAATCGCTTTTCACCGTGAGCGAATCATTTTGAACGAGCAATACATGACCGCCCGCGCCGACACTGTTCGTTGCCAGCTCGTGAACGGCCCGATCACAAAAGAGCAGCACCGTCTGGTGGCGCAGCCTTACGTAGCCTTTGTACTGGCGAACGCCCGGTGACGATGATGAGATAGCTACCTGCTTGCCGGGCTGTATATCCAGCGTAATAAGGTCAGAGGAACTGGGCAAGCGTGTGGATTGGTATTGCGCCGACGCGGCAATTGGCAAGAAGGTCAAAACAAAGAGAAGCGATGGGTTACGCATATCAATTGATGCCCAGGAAGCACCATGATCCAGGTTTCGTTGATGAGTTGAACATTGACATACTCGAATACCGGGTACTTAGATGTATGTATCTGACTAAAAATTCTAGTTGTATACGCTTCTTTTTTAAGTCTTAACTAGCATGGCTACGAGTCGGGCCGAACACCCACCGACAACTGATCGTACTGATTCGGACGGGCTATTGTCCGAAACTGGACAGAAGCTTGTCGGGAATGATCGTCCATCGTCTGCAAACGCACTTTTTTTGCCGTGGCATGACCCTTGACCAGCCTTATGGAAACCCCTTCGTTATGTTCCGTTCTTACCTAACGCTTGCCCTTCGTCAGCTATGGCGAAACCGGCTATACACGAGCCTCAACGTACTTGGTCTGGCCATTGGGCTGAGTGCCTGCTGGGTTATTTTCCAGATCGTCAGCTTCGAGTTTAGCTTCGACCGGAACCACCCCAACGGCGACCGGCTGTATCGGGTGGTGAGTCGGCTTGAGATAGATGGACAGGAGATAGGCCACTCTGGCGTACCTAAACCATTGGCCGGTGCCATTCAGACCAAAGTTGCCGGGGTTGACCTGACGGTGCCCTTACAAAAACTGTATGAGCCAACCATTGAGGTAGCTCCTGCGGTATCGACCGCAAAGCCGGTTCGTTTCGAGGCGGCTACCTACGTCTGTCGCACCATCCCCGCCTATTTCAAGCTCGTACCCTACACCTGGCTGGCCGGCGATCCGGCCAATGCCCTGGCCGAACCGGGGAAAGTGGTGCTAACGGAAAGCCGGATGCAGCATTATTTTCCGCGGCTGACACCGCAACAGGCCATTGGCCAGCAACTCACCTACTACGGTTTCAATGATACCACCCGAACGGTGGTGGCAGGCGTAATTGCCGACCTGACGTACCCAACTGATTTCGACGGAAAGGAATTTATTTCGTTAGTTGGTGATAAGAGCTACGTGGACCCTGAAGAATGGGGGAGTATCAACTCCGATACCTGGTTATACGTGCTGTTGCAGCCCAACACCAGTCCGGCGCGTCTCAACGAACAGGTTACCCGGCTGACCCGGGCAAACGCGGCCCCGCAGTTTCGGAAGTGGGGCGTCAGCGACATGAACCAGAAAGTGGTCTTTCAGCCGTTGGCCGACGTTCATTTCAACCCCGACTATCAGGGGCGGGCCGACAAGAAAAGGCTGCTCAGTCTGGTGGGTCTGGCCTTGTTTGTGCTCACACTGGCGGTGGTCAACTACGTGAATCTGAGCACAGCGCAGATACCACAACGGGCCCGCGAGATTGGAGTACGCAAAGCACTTGGCAGTGGCCGGGGCACATTGATCATGCAGTTTCTGGGCGAGACCACCCTGGTTACGGTGCTGGCGTTGCTTGTAGCCTGGCCGCTATCGGGGCTATTTATGCAGTCATTCCAGGACCTGATTCCAGAAGGCACCACCAACTACCTGAACACGGGTCGTCTTGCCTTATTTTTGGTTGCTTTGCTTGTTGTTGTCAGTGCCTTGTCTGGAACGTACCCAGCCTGGCTCATTACCAACTTGCAGGCCGTGAACGTACTCAGGACAGGCAAAGGCACTGTCCTGTCGGGCCGAATGGGCGTGCGGATAACACTTCGTAAAAGCCTGATTGTTTTCCAATTCATCATCGCACAGGTATTTATTGTTGGAGCCATCATTGTGGGGCAGCAAATCAGGTTTGCCTTTACCAAAGAACTGGGCTTCAGCAAAGAGGCTGTGGTGCTGGTAAGAGCGCCGATGAAGTATGTCTGGAATGAAACCTCACCATTGCGTAAACGGCATTTCGCCCTCCGCGACACGTACCGGCAGCTTCCTGGTGTGGCTTCGGTAAGCCTTGGCGATGCCCCGCTAACAGGCTCGTATTCGACCGGTGAGGCTCGGATCAAAGGCAAAAAAGGGCAGGAAATTCTGGCTTCTATCCAGCGTAAACACATTGATACAACCTGGCTGGATCTTTACGCGATGAAACTGCTGGCGGGGCGCAAGCTGTACCCGTCCGATACCGCCCGTGAGTGGATTGTGAATGAAACGGCTCTGAAAACGTTTGAGCTGGGTACCCCGGAAGAGGCCATCGGTAAAGTGCTGTACGAAGGCAAGAAGGCTTATCCGGTGGTGGGCGTGGTGAAAGACTTTAGCACACTGGGCATTTCGCGCAAGATTAACCCGGTGGCCCTGATGACCGAAACCCGGACCAACAACACACTCAATATCAAACTTGCCTCGGCCAACCCCGCCGACTGGTCAGGTACGTTGGCCACGATGGAACAGGCCTGGAAAAAAGCGTATCCAGATGATGCATTCAAGTATGAATTTTACGACGACTCGATGCGGCACCTGTATCGGGAAGAGCAAACCCTGGCACGCATTGTCAACCTGGCTACGCTGGTCTCCGTCCTGATCTCGTGTCTTGGCCTGTTCGGTCTGGCAACACTCACGGCTTTTCAGCGCACCAAAGAGATCGGCGTTCGAAAAGTGCTGGGCGCGAGCGTGGCCAGTGTGGTTGCCTTGCTCAGCCGTGAGTTTGTGATGCTGGTGGGTATTGCCATCGTCATCGCTACGCCACTGGCAGGCTGGGGCATGAAGCAATGGCTTAGCAACTATGCGTACCGAATTGACCTGTCGTGGTGGCTTTTTGCCGGTGCCGCCTCTCTTGCGCTGGTCATAGCATTAGCCACCGTTGCTTTCCAGAGCATCCGCGCGGCCATCGCCAATCCGGTCGATAGCTTGCGGAGTGAGTGATCTTATAGCACCGACGCTCCAGCTTCGGTAAAGTAGAACTAGTTCACCACCGAAGCTGGAGCGTCGGTGCCACAGGTCACAGAATATGCTACGTACCTACTTCCTCCTTGCTTTGCGCCAACTGGGGCGTAACCGGCTGTATTCGGCCCTCAACATTGGTGGATTAGCTGTTGGGCTGGCCGTCAGTGCTTATATCGGGCTCTATGTCTGGCATGAGTTCCATTATGATCGGTTCCACCCGCTGGCCGAACGTACCTACCGGGCACTGTCTGTCTCAGATTACGACGGGCAGGAGATGACCATGGCCAACATGCATGAGTCGTTTGGTCGGGAAGCGAAACGCCAATTGCCCGAAGTAGAACAGGTGGTGCGCCTGTCGGAAGGGATGGGGCCTGTTTGGGTGCAGGCCGATGCTGACCACAAGCAAAAACCTAACAATGTAGGCTTTGCCGATCCGTCGTTGCTAACCGTCATGGGTTTCCAGTTAGCCGAAGGTGATCCCCGAACAGCCCTGACCGAGCCGGGGAAGATTGTGTTAGCAAAACCACTGGCCGAAAAGCTGTTTGGCAGTCAAAACCCCGTCGGCAAGACAATTACTTACGACAAAAACTACCCGCTAACCGTCAGTGGCGTGTTTGCTGACTTGCCAACAAACACTATTTTCCGGTTCGACGCACTGGTGTCGCTGGCTTCGGTGCCTACGTTGGGGTCGCGGAAGAAAGAGAGCTGGGCGTATGCTGGTTTTCTGGACACGTACCTGGTGCTACGTCCCGGAACGGATGTGGCTAAAACGGCCGCAAAGCTAAAGGCGGTGAATAAGGGCGTGAAGTTTATGGATGCGAAAGCCACATTTCTGCTCGAAGCTCTTCCCGATCTTCACTTGCACAGCCACTCGGTTACAGCCGGTACGCGTCAGAACCTGTACATTTTCCTGGGTATCGCGCTATTGATCTTGGCGTTAGCGACAACCAACTACGTCAGCCTGACTACTGCCCGTGCTACGCAGCGTGCCCGCGAAGTGGGCGTTCGGAAAGCCATCGGCGGACAACGCCGCGAGCTGGTCGTACAATTCTACACCGAATCCTTTCTGACCACTACCCTTGCCGTTGGCTTAGGCCTGGGCCTGTTGGCTGTACTCTTTCCGTGGATAAACCAACTGCTGGGCATTCGTATGGACGGTCGCGTTTTCGATGACGTCAGTTATTGGCTGTTGCTTACCGGCCTCTGGATTGCCTGTTCGTTGCTAGCCGGTAGTTATCCTGCCTTTTTACTATCAGGTTTCCGGCCGCAGGAGGTCCTAAAAAGTTCGGTGTCGGGCGGCAGGCATGGGGCGGGTATGCGCCGCGTATTGACCACGGGTCAGTTTGCGGCGTCGGCTGGTTTGCTTATGTGCAGCCTGATTTTCTATGCGCAGATGCGCTTCCTGCGTACCAAAAATATTGGCCTCAACCGCGCTCAGGTGGTCTCCATTGCTATCGATAAAGAGATGGCGCCACAGTACGCAGGCTTCCGTGATGCGGTGCGCCAATGGGCTGGTGCCAATCAGGTGGCAGCTACCAATACCCGCTTGTTTACGCCGTTTGTATCAACGTATTTTTTGACCGTGAAAAAGACTAAAAAGCAGTCGATGGTCAACGTACTGACGGTTGATAAATCGTTTTTCAAGACGCTCGGCATTGGCTGGAAATTGCCGCCCGTTGGTTGGGCCACCAAACCCATTACGCAGGAGATACAGGTGTACAATCAGCAGGCAATGAAGGAAGCCGCCGAGACGGTTCGGGTAGTGCCTCATCCCGACCCGTTTGGCTTTAATAATCAGGGTTTGCAGGGCATCACTGCGAATTTTAACCTATTCAGCCTACAGCGCGAACAGTCGCCGATGATGCTTTCAGTGGTGAGTGATACCAGCCGGGCCGTGGTAGAAAGCGGAGGGTATCTGCTGGTGAAACTGAATCCAAAGCAGGACGTACCTGTGGCCTTGGGACAGTTGAAGCTCCTGTACGAACAGGCCAACCCACCCGCCCCTTTCGATTATTACTTTCTCGACGATGCCTACAATAAACTGTACGAAAAGGAGCAGCAACTGGCTATACTGGTCAACGGCTTCACGATACTGACCCTGCTTGTCGCCTGCCTCGGCCTGCTGGGCTTAATGACTTTCACGGTGGAAGCCCGCACCAAAGAGATCGGCATCCGAAAAGTGCTGGGCGCGAGCGTGACTGGTATTGTCGGGCTACTCAGTTGTGAGCTGGTAGCCTTGGTCACCGTCGCCGTCCTGATTGCCAGTCCGCTGGCCTGGTGGGCGATGAATAACTGGCTGGCCGATTTTGCCTACCACATCACCATCGAATGGTGGGTATTCGTGGTTGCGGGCGTTGGTGCTATGCTCGTTGCTTTGTTAACGATCAGTGTCCAGAGTATCCGCGCCGCCGTAGCTAACCCAATCGAGAGTTTACGGAGCGAGTAATGGGAGTGAATGGATGAGGTGATGCAGGCTAAATTTGCCTCTTGTTAGCCGCTATAGATGTCAAAACCGATATGACAGAACAAACTTTCGATTTCAGGATTGTTGTTGAAAAACCAATTGCCGGTGCGGTCTACGGCCTGCAAAAAGGAAGTGGAAAAAATTATGAAACTTTTCAAAAGCAGGAAGCTGGCCCCGGTGCCCTCGTCTTCGATATTACCCTTCCTGCAAAGAGAAACAAAGAAGGTAGCGTGGTATTGTACGGGCCGTTTATTCAGGGAACACCTCAGGGTAGGTTCCTTTATTTGGACATTGGAAGCTATGCTGGCCAGGAAGAGGCACCGCTCAGCGGACGCCTTAAAGTACCTCTCCCTGGAATTTCCGACGAGTTTAGTAGAGAGACCATAGATGGATGGTTCTTTGTAGCCAAAATTTATGGAACAGATGAAAAAACCGGCCGCCCTGCTACGGGAACTGTCAAACCAGTTGATGGCTGGAAAATCGACAAATGATAAAACAACAACTCACGCATAGATCATTTTCCGGGTCATGCCGCCGTCGACGATGAAGTTCTGGCCGGTGATGAAGTCGTTGGCTTCGTCGAGAAGGAACAGGATCATGCGGGCGATATCGTCGGGGCGACCCACGCGGCCGACAGGATGCTGGCTATGATCGACGGGGCGGAGTTTCTCTGGTTCGACATTGCCCTTTTTAAGGCCCGACACGTCGATCCAGCCGGGGCTGATGCAGTTGGCACGTACCTGCGGGCCGAGGCTCATAGCCAGCGAATGAGTGAGCGCAAAAATTCCGCCTTTGCTGGCCGAATAGCCAAACGTGTCGGGTTCAGACTGAAACGCCCGCGTTGAGCAAAGGCTGATAATCGTGCCGTGTTGCTCGCGAAGGTGAGGAACAGCGTATTTAGCACACAGAAACATACCAGTCAGGTTAACGCCGATGGCCCGGTTCCACTCATCGAACGTCAAGTCATCAATGGATTTTTCCTGCATAATAGCGGCATTGTTGACCAGCGCATCAATGCGGCCAAACTGCTTACTGGTTTGTTTTATAGCCCGTTGCACCGACTGTTCATTGGCTACGTCGCACAGCACAAACTGGGCGTTGGGATGCGCTGATGACAACGCAGCTTCCGCTTCAGCAAGGGCTTCAGAATCTTCATCCCAGAGTGATACGGCGTACTGGTGGTTGAGCAGAAATTCGGCGGTAGCCCGGCCAATGCCCTGCCCCGCGCCGGTAATGATAACGGTTTTCATAGCCCATAAACCCGGTTGCTGACTTACCTGGTACCGGTAACTTAGTAACCGGTCAGGTACGTTGCCGCCAAATCTATAAGGTCTACGTAGACCTTATAGGGTCAAAATTACCGGACAACCATCGTCCGCTTTCGGACATTAAGCGTTACGAAATGCGGGTTGAATGGGCTGAAATGGCTTTCTTTAGGGGTTGGCATGGCTGTTGACGTTACCATGTACAACCTATAACTAAGCCTTTTGCTATGTTTCGCCACTACCTCACCATCGCCCTTCGGAATCTGCGTAAAAACCAGGTCTTTACAGTCATCAATGTGGTTGGGCTGGGGCTCGGTATCGCCGCCTTCGGGTTGATCTGGGAATACATTGCCTTTGAACGAAGTGTCAATCAGTTTCATCAAAAACTGCCCAGTCTGTACCGTGTTTTGCTGGAAGATAAATCGGGCGAAACGGGCGAATTTGGGCCCTCGGCGCTGGCCCCCGATGCCAAAGCGATCTTTTCTGAGATTGAGGATGTCTGTCGGCTAGTGACTGGTCCGGCGCAGGGAATTGTTAGCGTGCAGACCGACGGAGGGGAAGTTAAGCCGTTCCGCGAGGCCAATGCGGCGCTGGTCGATGGCAGCTTTTTTTCGATGTTCACGTTTCCACTGGTCAGCGGCAATCCAGCCAGTCTGAAGCAGCCCAATACCGTATTTCTGTCGGAGGCAACCGCCCGGCGGTATTTTGGGAAGCAGGCCGCGCTGGGCAAAACGATCACGGTCAATGGTCAGTTTGGTCAACAACTCTACACCGTCGGGGGCGTATACAAAGACATGCCGGAGAATTCCGACATTCGTTTCGATCTGGTTTATTCACTACAGACGCTGGCCAATCCGGCCAACCTGAATGGCAACACCTGGGCCAGTCTGACCAGCTATAACAACAATTTCCTGCAAACCTGCCTACAGTTAAAACCGGGTACTGATGCTGGCGCGCTGGCCCGCAAACTGACCGCCTTTTACCGGAGTAAAAAGACCGACGAAACAAACACGACCGTGCGGTTGCAATCGTCTATGTATACCCATTTGGGCCAGTCGCTGAGCGATCCGTTTGTGACGGCGGGTAGTTTGGCGTTTGTTTATCTGCTAAGCGGGCTTGCCCTGCTGATTGTGCTTATTGCCTGGCTCAACTACATCAACCTAAGCACAGCCACTGCCCTGACGCGGGCTAAAGAGGTGGGCGTCAGAAAAGTGGTGGGCGCTACACAGGGCCAATTGGTTGGTCAGTTATTGATCGAATCACTGCTGATCAACGCGCTGGGCCTGGTGCTTGGTTTGTTGCTGATCGGTTTGGTACAGCCCGTATTCAATCAGTTTGTAGGGAAGCAACTCAGCGTAGGTACGTTGCTGGCGGGCCGCCCTGGCGAACCTGGTCTGTGGGTCTGGGGGCTGCTGGCTCTATTGGCCGGGGCCATCGTGTCGGGTTGTTACGTAGCCTATGCCCTTACTCGTACTCGTTCGGTGGATATGATGCGGGGTGGTGTGGGCACGCACGGGCGCGCTACCTGGCTGCGACAGTCGCTGGTGGTGGTGCAGTTTGGTATTGCCCTGGTGCTGATTGTGGCGACAATGGTCATGTTTCAGCAAGTGCAGTTCCTTCGCAACCGGCCACTGGGCTTAACTATGGAACGGTTGCTGACGATACGGGGGCCAGAGGTGGGTAAAGAGCAGGCCGATTTCAAAGCCCGTCGTACAACATTCCAGCAACGGGTTACCCAACTGGCGTATGTGCAGGACTGGTGCAACACGGGAAGTGTACCGGGCAACGTCTACAACTTCAACTCGGCGGGAATTACGCGGCAAAATCCCCGGCCCGGCGAAGAGAAACGGAACTACAACATGGTTTTTGCCGACGAGCGCTTTCTGCCCACGTTTGGCATCAGGCTGGTGGCCGGGCAGAATTTTACGCGCACCCAGACTGAAGTCGCTTACGAAAAAGGGGGCGCGATTATTCTGAACGAAAAAGCGGCACTGGACATGGGATTTGCGTCGGCAAAAGACGCCGTAGGTAAAACGGTTGTGTGGGGTAGTAATTTTGAAGTGGTTGGTGTGGTCAGCAACTACCGGCACCAATCGCCCAAGCAGCCGGTAGAAGCGGTGATTTTGATTCCACGCGCCTACAATGGCTACCTGACGGTTCGGCTAGCACCGGGCAACGTACCTGAGCATCTGGCCGAGCTGGAGCGTCAGTACAAGGCCAGCTATCCCGGTAACCCGTTCGATTACTTTTTTGTCGAGTCCACCTATAACGAACAGTATCAGACTGAGCAGCAGTATGGTCAGCTATTCAGCGCGGCGGCGGGCCTGGCCATTTTCATTGCCTGCCTCGGCCTGTTTGGGCTGGCGGCTTTTACGGCGCAGCGCCGCACCAAGGAAATTGGGGTTCGAAAAGTGTTGGGTGCCAGTGTTATGGGTATTGTGACGTTGCTCTCAACTGATTTTCTGAAGCTGGTTAGCGTCGCGTTTTTTGTTGCGGTGCCTATCGCCTGGTGGGCTGCAGACCGCTGGTTGCAGAATTTTGCGGAAAAAACGCCGTTGCACTGGTGGCTTTTTGCGGGTGCGGGTACATTGGTGGCGTTCATTGCCTTACTCACGGTATCGTTCCAAAGCATCCGTGCTGCCCTGGCCGATCCGGTTTCGAGCCTGCGATCAGAATGAATTTGTATAGGTGCTTAAACTAAAGCTTGTCATAGAGGGTCATATAGAATACTATCTGCTTCATAGCCTTATGGTATAAATTCTATTTAGGCTATAGAAAAAGATAGATATTTATTCAGGAGGAAGGAAATGGTCGAAAACTTATCCATAAAATCGCTTTTCATCCAGTAAATTATGGAATCGGTCTACGGAGAAATGACGTATCTTTAGAATTCCTCCGTAACAAAACATACTCTCATGACTTCGTTGCTCCATGCGCCTCCCCCGGCGTTTCCGGTGCTTTCATCGTCAGCTACCGATCAGCAGGCAGATCTACTCCGTGCCATAGTTGAGCATACGGCCTCGGCCAATTCGCTATGGGCACCTGTCTGGAATGAGCAAGGTGCGTTGATCGACTTTCGATACCTGTATGTCAACCCGGCAGCAGCCCGTTATCTTAATCACACCAACGAAGAATTAACCGGGCGATTGGTAAGTGAACTCAATAACGAGTTTCACGAGTCGGGCCATGCAAAACTGTTTGCAGATGTCTATATCACCGCTACGCCCCTTCGTCAGGAGTTGCTACACCCAACCTTACACCGCTGGCTCGACCTGTCGGTTTCGCGGGTAGGGAATGCCTTGCTGATGTCGTTCTATGATATCCACGACCGATATGAGGCCAATCGCCGGGTTCAGGAACAGGCCGAGCTACTGCAACGGGTAGTGGATCAGTCGCCTTCGGGCATGATGTTACTGGAGGCTGTTCGGGATGACAACAAACTGATTGTCGATTTTAAGTATTTGATTACTAATGATTTGAATGCAAAGATGACTGGCTATACCGTCGAGCAGATGACGGGACAGCTTATCTCGGCGCTATTTCCTGGTTATCAAACCCTCGATTTATTCAGTACACTGGTGCATGTAGCAGAGACCGGTGAAACAGTTGAAAACACATTTGCCTACGATCGCTATGGCGTGAAAGGTACATTCGATGGCTACTACATTAAACAGGGCGACGGGGTTTTGTTCACGTTTGTCAACATAACGCGTCTGGCCGAACAACAGCAGCAGCTAACTCAGATGAACCGCGAGCTATTGCACTCCAACGAAAGCCTGCAACAGTTTGCCTACATTGCCAGCCACGACCTACAGGAGCCACTGCGCAAGGTGCAATCGTTTAGTAAGTTGCTAAGTGAACAATATGCTGACCAACTGGAGGGTAACGGGCTCGATATGCTCAGCCGCGTTCAGTCGTCGGCCCGCCGAATGTCGGAGTTGATTCGTGATCTGCTCAACTACGCCCGGCTGACAACGGCCAAAGAACCCTCGGCTGCCGTTGACCTTAATGCCATCATCAGTGAGGCACTTACCGACCTGGATGTGCGCATTCAGGAAACACAGCCAACGATACAGATCGACTCGCTACCAACGGTGCACGGGCGCGCCGTGCAGCTACGTCAGCTCTTTCAGAACTTACTGGGTAACTCCCTTAAATTTCAGCCGCCGGGTCAGCAGCCAATGATTGCTGTCACCTGCCAGATTGCCCACCCTGACGCGCTCCCGGCCGATTTGCCTGCCCGACGTTCCTACTGGCAGATCGACGTGCGCGATAATGGTATTGGCTTCCATCAACAATACACCGACCGTATTTTCGAGGTGTTTCAGCGGCTGCATGGGAAGAACAAATATGCCGGTACGGGCGTAGGGCTGGCCGTTTGCCGCCGCGTAGCCGAAACACACGGCGGCACCATATGCGCCACCAGTCAGCTTGGGAGTGGTGCCACATTCTCGATCTTTTTACCGAAGTAACGCTAAAGACGCAGCGTATCTACTGTCCGTTTTTGGACAGCAAGAAAGTGAAAAATGACTGATAACTAGCTGGTTATAAATATGGACTTTTTTTTGTAGGTACGTTTCAGAGCAAAATTGATAGCCTTATGTTTCGTAACTACCTGCTGGTTTCATTTCGTACGCTATGGCGTAACCGCACGCAAAGCCTGATTAATGTGGTGGGTCTGGCGCTGGGAATGGCCTGTGCGTTGCTGATCGGTATCAACATCGCCGACGAACTGGGATTCGACCGGTTTCATGCCAAAGGCCCCCAATTATACAAGGCGTATAACCGCAATACATTCGAGGGTTCCATTCACTGCTGGCCTACAACGCCCAGTCCACTGGCGCCTGCTCTGAAGGCTGAGTTTCCAGAAATTGTGGAATCGTCCCGTGTGCTTTGGAAACAGCCTTATCTGACCAATTACGGCACCATCCGCATCAATCTTGATGGCAGCTTCATCGACCCCGGTTTTCTCACCATGTTTAGTTTTCCTATGGTGCAGGGCAACCCGAGAACAGCTCTCAATGGCACGAATTCGGTCGTATTAACGCAATCGGCCGCCCGAAAGCTGTTTGGCAATGCCGATCCGATGGGTAAGGTGGTACGGATAGATAATAAAGACAGTTTTGTGGTGTCGGGCGTGCTGAAAGACCTGCCGAAGAATACAGAATTCGAGTTCGAGATGCTGCTGCCCTGGGCTTACCTGTCGAAAACCGGCGACGACTATGCGTACTGGGGCAACAACTACGTCCGCACGTTTGTTGAACTGGCCCCAACGGCTACGCTGGCAGCGGTGAATGCCAAGATCCGCGACATTACAAAGCGTAATTCAAAAGGGACAGAAGACAACGAGGTATTTCTGTATCCCTCATCGAATTGGCATTTGTATGGCTGGTTCCAGAACGGAATCGAACGTGCCAGTGCCCTCGTTTATGTGCGTATGGCGGGCTACATCGCTGGGTTCATTCTGTTGCTGGCGTGCATCAATTTCATGAATCTGAGTACCGCCCGGTCTGAAAAACGAGGCCGTGAGGTAGGCATCAGGAAGGTGGTAGGGGCTAGCCGCTGGTCGCTTATACGTCAGTTTCTTAGCGAATCGTTACTGCTGACTATGATGTCGTTTCTGTTGGCCTTGTTGTTGGCTCAACTGGCCTTACCTCTAGTGAACAAGCTTGCCGAAAAGCAACTGATGATTCCGTATGGAACGGAGCGTTTTTGGCTAGCCTGTCTATTGTTGGTTCTGATTACAGGTACGTTGGCCGGTAGTTATCCAGCCTTGTTTCTGTCGGGAATGCAGCCAATTCGTGTGTTGAAAGGTCGGTTGATAACCCTTCGGGGTAAGGTAGCGCCCAGGCAGGTACTGGTTGTCTTTCAATTTTTGATTACGGTAGGGCTACTCATCTGCACGCTGGTAATAAAGCAGCAACTAGCTCATACCCAGCAGCGTGACATGGGGTATGATCAGCATAACCTGGTCTTCAGCCGGTTTACGGGCGACATTGGCAAGAACTACGCGCTTATTCGTAATGAACTGCTGAATCAGGGTATTGCTACGGCCGTCTGCAAAACCAACAATGCCATTACGGAATCGTATAGTAACACGTGGGGGCTGGATTGGAAGGGTAAACAGCCTGGTTCAAAAATCACGTTCGATCAGTTAACCTGTGCGGGTGATTTTGTGAAAACGATGGGAGTTAAGCTCATCGCCGGCCGTGACCTCGACCAGCAACTGTACCCCACCGATACGGCTGCCTGCCTCATCAACGCCACCGCTGCCAAGGCAATTGGATTTAAAGAGCCGGTTGGACAACTGATTCAGAATGAGGGGACGTCGTTCCGAATTGTGGGTGTTTTTGCCGACTTCATATGGGGGTCTCCTTTCGATAAAGTGCCCCCTATGTTTGTTAAAGGCAGCAACTGGTACAGCACAATCAATTACCGGCTCAATCCGGCCATGCCTACGGAGACAGCGTTGACGAAGACGGCCCGGATTTTCACGCAGTATAATCCGGCGTTTCCATTCGAGGTTAATTTCGTTGATCAGCAATACCAGCTAAAATTCGACCAGATACGTCCTATTGGCGCTATGGCCGGTACGTTTGCCGGACTGGCTATCGTGATTGCCTGCCTCGGTTTGTTTGGGCTGGCTACGTTCATGGCTGAACAGCGCACCAAAGAGATTGGTATCCGGAAAGCGTTGGGAGCCAGTGTGCCAAGCGTAGTGGCTTTGCTGTCGAAAGACTTCCTGAAACTGGTACTCGTAGCGATTTTGCTAGCTGTGCCACTCGCCTGGTGGGGAATGAATGAGTGGCTGAATACCTACTCGTATCGGGTTTCCCTGGACGGCTGGATTTTTGTCGGCGCTGGCTTACTGGCTATCCTGGTGGCCCTGATTACGGTCTCCTACCAAAGTTTGCGCGCCGCCCTCACCGACCCCGTCGACGCGCTACGGGGCGATTAGGGAATTGGTTGATTAGGAATTAAGAAATTGGTTATTAAGGGATTAAGCAAATGGTAGTCTATTAGGAGCCATCAGGCAGCCGTCATTTCCTAATTAACTAATCACCTAATCAGCCAATTACCCAATCCCCAAATATTAGAAATCAGTTGATGCTTTGGTGATGTTTAGCGGCTTGATCCAGACATTGCGGTACATGACGTTATGTCCTTCGGCCTGTAGCTTCAATCCGCCGGGTGTATCGGTAATGCCTTTGCCACCCTCATTACCGCCATCGATGCCTGATTTTGGGCCACCCCAAACCTGGCTGATGAATTTGTTGGTATGCACTTTTTTACCGTTGAAATACATCGTCACCTGCGCCTTTTCGGTCAGCCTACCGTTAGAAAATCGCGCCGCCCGGAAGGTAATGTCATACGCATTCCACTTACCCAGGCCATTGTAGGCACTATAGGGCGAGGCTTCCTCGTTGATCACCGCCGCCATACCGTGGGTAGTGGAGTCGCCATCGAGTACCTGAATTTCGTACCGGTTTTGCAGGTAAACGCCGCTGTTGCCACCCGCAGTTGGAATCAGGAATTCAACGTGAATGCGGGCATCTTTGAACGTGTCTTTCGTAACCAGATCGGCTGACCCGTATTTACCACCCGCCGAAGTGGGGTCGTTGCTACTCATAACCGGACCACCATCAACGGGGTCGGTCATCATGGGCCATTTTATAGGCAATGTTGCCTCCCGGCCCGGCCCATCCCAGTACGTCCATTTGGCATCGCGCATTTTCTGGCTGCCGTCGAAGTAAATGGTAGCCCCTTTCGGAGCTTTCGTGCCGACGCCTACCTGGGCTGTAGCCGTGATGGATAGTGTAAGCAATAGGGCAGCCGGTAGCAGTATGGTAGTTTTCACGGATCTGGAAGTTGACGTTAATCAGAAAAATAGTAAACGTATATCGGCTAGAAAAGAGGCTTCGAGCCTATATATACTACGCATCTGTTTGGAGTGCGCGCACAAAAAAGCCCCGGCACTTGTGGAGCCGGGGCATTCTATATGAACCACAGGTTAGTAATGTAATGACGAGTCACCGATATCGGCGGGCTGATTATCGAGGTTAAACAGGTCGTTCAACACATCGATCAGGGTTTCAGCTTCACCCCGTTTGCAGGCTGCTTTCAATTGCAAGACGGGCAGCTTCAAGACCTTCTGCATAATACCCCGCGTAATCTTGTCTACGCGCTCCGATTCATCAGGACCAAGGTGTTTCAGATGGCGGGCAATCTCTTCTTTCCGAATCTGCTCGAGCGCGTTCTTCAACTTGTTGATCGTCGGCGATACCATCATCTCTTTCGACCAGTCGCCAAACTCGGCGGTGGCCTGTGCTATGATGCCCTCCACCTGCGGAATCGACGCCAGCCGACGATTTAAGGCTTCGTCGGCCCGGTTACGAATATGGTCAATATTATACACCAGTACACCTGGAATCTGCTCAACAGCCGCATCCACGCTACGGGGCACCGACAGGTCGATAAAGTATTTGTAGGTCAGCACGGTCACCTCGCGTAGGAGGGCAGGCGTAAACAGTGGCTCGTCGCGCTGAACGGCCGAAATGATCACATCGGCCTGCTGAATCTCAGCCGACAACTGATCGAAGTCGGCGAAACGTACCTGCAACTCGCGGGCAAGTTCTTCGGCTTTTGAGCGGGTACGGTTGCAAAGCGTAATGTTGGTAACGCCCCGATTGGCCAGATTCCGGCAAACGTCGGCACCAATTTCACCCAATCCCACCACCAGTACGCTCGGGTTACTTCGTTCGCCCAGCAGTTCGTCGATCAGTTCAACGGCGGCGTATGACACCGACGCGGCACCATCCCGAAACGACGTTTCCTGAGCTACCCGTTTGTTGGTAAAGAAGATCGTGTGCATCAACCGATGCAGGAAAGGGCCAGCCAGGTCAAGATCAGCCGACCATTGGTACGACTGCTTTACCTGGTTTGGTATCTGCATATCGCCGATCACCTGCGAGTGTAAGCCTACGCACACCTCAAACAGATGGCGAACAGCCTCCGAGTGGTCGGGTATTTGCTGGAAATAAGGAAGGTAAGCGTCCGTATCGGTCAGTCCCTTTTCAATCAACAACAGGCGCGCAATGGTGTCGTTGTGGTCATCGGATGCCGTGTAATACACCTCGGTACGGTTACAGGTCGATACAACCAGTAGCTCGGAAAGGCCTAGAATATCGCGTAAACGAAGCATTAGCCTCTTGGCCTCGTCTTCGTTGAGTGCAATTAACTCACGTACTGCCAGTGGGGCCGTTTTGTGAGATAAACTGATTGATTTAAAAACGTCAAACATAGCGATTACGCTTAGTCAACAGCTAAACGAAGTACAAAATTACAGTACAAAACAGTCTGCATGGCCGATCGTGTGAGCTAATAGACTATTTAGAATTTATATAAACAGGGAGCCGTTTTTCTTTATAAAATCCTACTGAAACGTCTATTGAAGAAACACCCTTATGTACGTTCAGGTTCTATGATTCGTTACCTTGTAAGGATAAAGAGGGAGGTTCATGCTGAAGTCGTTCGATATATACAGTCAGAATAACGTAATGAAAATCATCGTAGCGTTGAACTTGCTCCTGGTAGGAACGGGGTCAGTGCTATTTACGAACCGGATTATCAACAGACTTGAAGCGCGGGAGGAACAGTACATGCGACTATACG
Source organism: uncultured Fibrella sp. (assembly GCF_964250085.1). NCBI lineage: Bacteria > Pseudomonadati > Bacteroidota > Cytophagia > Cytophagales > Spirosomataceae > Fibrella > uncultured Fibrella sp. Next base: position 1,061,522 of record NZ_CAXUEC010000001.1, read on the forward strand.
CCAGAGCGCTGGCGTACGCCATTGAAACGGCTGACGAACAGGAAAATCTGAATTTCATCGTGACGGGCATCATCGAGACGAATGAAAATAACGCTATACCCGCCATTTACGTAGACGAGCACCTTGAGCCATCACAATGCCGAAACGTCGATTTTCCCGACAACCTGACTGGCGAAGAGAAGCACGACTTCCTGAAACAGCAGATTCTGGAAATGCGGGCAAACCATCCGCCGATTGTCGTTGATTTGAAAGACGGCGAAAAAGGCCTTATCTATTATAATAATTCGCAGTTACTCAAGCAACTAAGCTATTTCCCCTTTGCTCTGCTAGCCATCCTTACCGCTCTGGCGGTGCTGGCGTATCTGTCGTTCAGTTCGTCGCGCCGGGCCGAGCAAAACCGCGTGTGGGTAGGGCTGGCCAAAGAAACGGCGCACCAGTTAGGTACGCCCCTTTCGTCACTATTGGCCTGGGTCGACTACATGCGCACCGATCCCGACCATTATGAGGCTGAGGTGACCGATGAAATCGAGAAAGATGTACAGCGGCTTGAAACAATTACGGCGCGTTTTTCCAGCATTGGCTCTATTCCGACGCTGAAAGACGAGAATCTGGACGAAGTAGTGACCCAGTTTACTAATTATCTGGCCCGGCGTATTTCGACCAAAGTGAAAATGACGGTCGAGAGCAACCTGCCCGCCACGCTGATGGTGCGCATCAATCGGCTGTTGTTCGAATGGGTCATCGAAAATATCTGCAAAAATGCCGTAGATGCCATGGCGGGCGTCGGCGAGTTGCGTATCCGCCTGTTGCCCCTGCCCAACGATGAAGTAGGCATCGACATTACCGATACGGGCAAAGGCATGAGCAAATCGAGCATGTCCAAGGTTTTCTCGCCGGGTTACAGTACCAAAAAACGGGGCTGGGGCCTGGGACTAACGCTCGCCAAACGGATCGTGGAAGAGTATCATAACGGCCGCCTGTACGTGAAATCGTCGGAGATAGGTAAAGGCACCACGTTCCGTATCGTGCTCAATCGCGAACCGGGCGTATTACCTGAAGTACCCGTGGCCCGCAAAAAAAAGCCCTCACTGCTCACGCTGCGAGGGCCAAAGAAGGTAAGTTAGGCGGAGAAACTAGGAACTTATCGCCCATTCAAGGGTACAGATATCGTGTCGGTTACAATTGTATTGCTGACGTTTAGCGCCCTGTCGCGGATACGTACCTGGAAGCGCACGGGGGCCATGCGGTAGGGGCGTTGGTAGAAAAATACCTGACCAAAGTCAATGTCGCCTTCAACGGCTCCTTTCTGGCTGGTTAAGGGTGAGCGAGGAAAAAAAAGTTTACTATTATCACCAGCCGGTAGCTCTTTGTAGATACCGTTGGCAAACTCAAATGTCTTGATTTCGTAATTTCCCCAGGTTTCCTTGCCAAAGACAACGCGCTGCCGGGTGGTGTCGCGGGTATCTTCGCCAATATCGCCGGTGCCATCCTGAAGCCTGATCGTTAGAATGACCGAATCGCGGGCGGCCTGCCCAACGCCACTACCAGCCGCAAGCGTAACTTTTACGGGTGGGCCAACCAGACTGATGGCGGGCGTATCACTATAATCGGGTTCTGTAAAACAGGCGGTCAGGGCCACAGAAAGGGCCACGGCCAACATTCCCTGATGAATTAGTTGTCTGCGCATGCTGTTAACGTACTGAATTTTTGCAAGCTACTGTGTTTTTATCCCAATCCGACTGGCGGTCTTTGTTACGGCAACGTATTCTCAACGTAACACCCACCGATTTCGAGGCACTGGCCCTGGATCTGTTTCGATACCAGGCCCGCCATAATGCCGTTTATGCCGAGTACTTACGCCATCTTCGGTGCCAGCCTGAGTTGGTGCAGACGCTGGCCGAGATTCCGTTTCTCCCGATTAGCTTTTTTAAAACACATCGGGTACTCATTCCAGACGTACCCGGCGCCACTGAGTTTGCCAGCAGCGGAACTACCGGAGCAACTACCAGCAGGCATCTGGTGCCCGATTTGCCCCTGTACGACGCGGTTTGCCAGCGGCTATTCGAAGACATCTACGGGCCACTCAGCCAGTTTCATATTCTGGGGTTATTGCCGTCGTATCTGGAACGAAATAACTCGTCGCTAGTATATATGGTTCAGCGATTTATGGACCTGTCGGGCTCCGATCAGTCCGGTTTTTTCCTGAATGACCATGCTGAGTTAACAAACCGGCTCCGGTACCTGACCGAACAGGCTACGCAACATAGCGTGCCCGTCAAAAAGGTACTGCTGATCGGTGTTACGTTTGGCCTGCTAGACTGGATTGATCAAACGCCCGAACCGCTAACCTGGGTTGGCACGCACCCGAATCTGGTGGTGATGGAGACTGGCGGTATGAAAGGTCGGCGCCGGGAAATGCTTCGCGAAGAAGTACATGCTGAGTTGAGGACGGCGCTGGGCTTGCCAGCCATTCACTCCGAATATGGCATGACCGAATTGCTGTCGCAGGGGTACTCAACCGGGGCGGGTGTGTTCTCGCCAGGCGCTACCATTCAGGTACGTCTCCGCGATCTCAACGATCCATTTCACAGCTACGTACCTGGCCAAGCAACCGGGAAACAGACCGGTGGCGTAAACGTGATCGATCTGGCAAATCTGGATTCCTGTGCCTTCATCGAGACGCAGGACCTGGGCCAGTACGAAGGCAACTCAGGTACGTTCAGGATCATGGGCCGGTTTGATAACGCCGATGTGCGAGGGTGTAATTTGTTGGTAACGTTATAATTATGTGAGGGAACGGAGCTATTCACAGGCCGCCTAAGTTTTATTGTCTTTATAATCTATAGACTAATAAAACTTTCTTCTAAACCGGCAAACACTTGGCTTTGGGATCGGTTAAGTCTCTGTTTTTCCAACAACAAATCACAACGTATTATGAAAAATGCATTGCTTGTAAGCGCAGGCCTGATCGCTACGCTGCTTACCACAGAATTGACGCAAGCCCAAACCAGCCGGATGGATACTGACATGGTTGGGCGAACCAGTAAAATGGATTTCGACCGTATGAACAAAGAAGGAGCCGCAACGGTGGCTTCAATTACGCCCAACAGCACGAAACTATCGAAAGCGGATGAAGACCTGATGATGCAGGTGGCTATGGGGGGCATGATGCAACTGGAAACCAGCAAAGTGGCAGTTCAAAAATCGACGAATCCTGAAGTGCGCGAGATGGCTCAGGCCGAAGTAGATGAGCAGACCGGTCTGTCGGCTAAATTACAGGAGATTGCCACTGCAAAGGGCGTTACGCTTCCCAGCTCACCAGATGCCAAAACACAGGAGATGGTGGCGAAAATGCAGGGCATGTCGGGAACAGAACTGGACCGGCATTATGTGAAAGAACATGCCGTAAAAGGCCATGAACTGCTCGACAAAACAATGTCGAAAGTAGAAAGTAAAGGACAGGATGCCAACCTGATGGCCGTGGCCAAAGCCGCTCATCCATTAGTAAAAACGCATTTAAAAGTAGCCCGTGAACTGGACACAAAATTGCGTAGTGGCAATTCGATGAGCAGTGGTCGATAAGTATATAGGAACCATAAAAAAAGGTCAACCACAACTGGTTGGCCTTTTTTTATGACCGCTTTACATTTGCAGGTAGCTACGGGCCGCACTGATCAATTGCTTAGGCGTTGCCAACATTCAATTGGATAAGGGTTATAAATAATGGGTTGATGTTGTTTCCTTGTGTGTAATGACCTTACTTCGATTTATTAAAGCAATGGTTGATTGCTGGATCAATTTGATCAGGTAATTGATAAGCGTATCTATCGACTTAGTTTTTTACATAATTTATGGCCAAACTCATCATTATTGATGACGAAAAGAGCATCCGGGCAGCCCTGCGCGATATTTTAGAATATGAGGGCTACGAGGTCGATGAGGCCAAAGATGGCGAAGAAGGCCTGACAATGGTCCTCAATACGCGCTATGATGTCGCCTTATGCGATATTAAAATGCCTAAAATGGATGGGCTGGAGATGTTGCTGAAAGCGAACGAAGCTGAACGAGGCACTCAGTTTATCATGATCTCGGCTTTTGGTAACGTCGAAAACGCTGTTGAGGCAACGAAACGCGGTGCCTTCGATTTCATTACCAAACCACCCGATCTGAATCGCCTTCTGGTGACCGTTCGTAATGCCATCGAGAAATCGAAACTCGTTGCGGAAACCAAGACGCTGAAGAAACGAATCTATAAGATCAATGAGATCGTTGGCGACTCAGACCCAATTCGGAAAGTAAAGGAAACCATCAACCGGGTAGCCGCTACGGAGGCACGCGTATTGATAACCGGCCCCAATGGATCGGGCAAAGAGATGGTAGCCAAGGGAATTCACGAAAAAGGGAACCGGGCCGGTATGCCGCTTATTGAAGTGAACTGTGCCGCCATTCCGGGTGAGCTGATCGAGAGTGAACTGTTCGGGCATGAGCGTGGTGCGTTCACCGGAGCAGCAGCAAAGCGCATCGGTAAGTTTGAACAGGCCGATGGGGGAACGCTGTTCCTGGACGAAATTGGTGATATGAGCCTGTCGGCCCAAGCCAAGGTTTTGCGTGCTTTGCAGGAGAGTAAAATCACACGCGTTGGTGGCGATAAAGAGATCAAGGTTAATGTCCGCGTAATTGCGGCAACAAACAAGGATCTACGCCGGGAAATTGCTGAGGGTAATTTCCGGGAAGATTTATTCCACCGCCTCAGTGTCATCGTTATTCACGTACCTGCGCTGGCTGATCGGAAAGAAGACATTCCGCTACTGGCCGATAAATTTTTGCAGGATATCAGCGTTGACTATAATTCGCCCGTCAAAGAGATAGAACCGGCAGCGATGGTTTATCTCCAGTCGATGCCCTGGACAGGTAACGTTCGTGAACTGCGCAACGTCATCGAACGGCTCGTGATCATGTGTGGCGACGCCATTACCCTCGACGACGTGCAGATGTATGCTTAACTGAAGTCAGAAAAAGCCTGAAGTCGTTAGTCTGGAAAGTCTTTCTGTATTGCTTAAGCGCCAGCCATGTACTTGCGTGAGTAACGCAAAGAAGACTTTTCATACTAATGACTTTTTATTTTCCTGACTTTTAATTTATGAAAGCTGTTCTCTGTCACCAGTTTGGCCCACCTGAATCTCTGACCGTTGATGAGATTGCCTGGCCCGAGGCTGGGCCGGGTCAAGTTGTGATCGCCGTAAAAGCCTGTGGCGTCAACTTTCCTGATACGCTCATTATCGAGGGGAAATATCAGTTTAAGCCTGCTTTCCCCTTTTCGCCGGGTGGCGAAGTAGCGGGTGTTGTGCGGGAAGTAGGCGCGGACGTCACGCACCTTAAGCCGGGCGATAACGTATTTGCGCTAACTGGCTGGGGTGGCTTTGCCGAAGGCGTACTGGCCGATGCGGTCAAGACATTTCCAATGCCATCGGGTATGGATTATGCTACGGCTGCCTCGCTCATGTATACCTACGGCACCTCATACCACGCCCTGAAACAACGCGCGCAGGTACGTTCTGGCGAGACCTTGCTGGTGCTTGGTGCGGCCGGTGGCGTGGGATTGGCCGCTGTAACGCTTGGTAAGCTCATGGGTGCGCGTGTGATCGCCGCCGCCTCGACTGAGGAGAAGCTGGCCCTCTGCCGTGAGTATGGTGCCGATGAAACCATTAATTACACAACTCAACCGCTACGAGACCGATTGACCGAACTGGTTGGTAAAAAAGGTGTAGATGTGGTGTATGATCCGGTGGGCGGCAATTTAGCCGAACAGGCATTGCGTTCGATGGCCTGGGGAGGGCGGTATTTAGTTGTCGGTTTCGCCGCCGGACCAATTCCAAGTTTACCTTTCAACCTGCCACTGTTAAAGGGCTGCTCAGTAGTGGGGGTATTTTGGGGTGCCTTTGCCGAACGTCAGCCCAAAGAAAATAAACAGAACGTGCAGGAGTTGCTCCAGTTCTGGGAACAGGGTCAACTTGTTCCGCACATTCACGCCACGTACCCACTCGAGAATGCCGCTGATGCGCTCAGCGAAATGGTTGGCCGCCGGGTGATGGGCAAGGTGCTGATGGTAATATAATAGGTGATCATGACATCATTTTCATCACATTAAACCAATACTTACTTTTGCGTGCATGAGATCCGAACAACGATTAAACCAGATAGAGCCAGTTCTCGCTGAAGTCCTTCAGAAAGTTGACCGACTAGTTGATGGTCAGGGTGTTATTCTAAACGAAGTAGCTAAAATCCAGGGCATCGAAGAAAAACTTCAACATATGGAAGTTGAGGTAGCCAAGGTTGCGGGTATCGAAAAAGAGGTAGCCAAGATTGCAGGCATCGAAAAAGAGGTAGCCAAGATTGCAGGTATCGAAAAAGAGGTAGCCAAGATTGCGGGTATTCAGAAAGAGGTGGCCAAGATTGCAGGCATTGAAAAAGAGGTAGCTAAGATTGCGGGTATCGAGAAAGAGGTAGCCGAAATCGCAGGTATTAAGAAAGAAGTGGCCAAAATTGCAGGTATTGAGAAAGAGGTCGCTAAGATTGCGGGTATTGAGCAAAATCTATCGTTAACGGCCAAGGCGGTAGTTAACCTAACTATTGACGTTCAGGAATTCAAAGACGAAGTACGGGAAGGGTTCAAACAGGTTGATGAACTGAAAGCAAGCCAGGGGAGACTGGAAAGTACTCAGCAAGAGATTTTGGCTCTTTTGCGTGGACGTTCTCAGTAGTAGCCCCACAGATTACTACCGTCGCAAACCTTGCGACGGCCATAGACACGACTAGTAGTCTGCTTACTGCTCCAGCAGATAAGCCTTAATAAATCCGTCGATGTCACCATCCAAAACGGCTTCGGTGTTGGATGTTTGGTAACCCGTACGGTGATCTTTCACCCGGCGATCGTCGAGCACATAGGAACGGATCTGGGATCCCCACTCGATTTTTTGCTTACTGGCTTCAATCTCAGCGCGGGCGGCATTGCGTTTTTCAACCTCAATTTGATATAATTTCGACTTCAGCAAGCGAATAGCTACTTCCTTGTTCATTAACTGGCTACGTTCCTGCTGACACTCGATGATGAGGCCGGATGGTTTGTGTTTGAGTCGAACGGCCGTTTCAACTTTGTTCACGTTCTGGCCACCAGCTCCTCCCGATCGGAAGGTATCCCAGGTAATATCAGCCGGGTTTACATCAATCTCAATCGTGTCGTCGACCAGCGGATAGGCGTATACAGAGGCAAATGACGTGTGGCGACGGGCATTAGAGTCGAATGGGGAGATGCGTACCAATCGGTGAACGCCATTCTCTGATTTCAGGAAGCCATAGGCAAGTGGGCCGTCAATTTCGATGGTAGCCGATTTGATGCCTGCTGTATCTCCGTCCTGATAGTCGACCTGTTTTACGCCGTATCCGTGCTTCTCTGCCCAGCGCATATACATGCGATACAGCATATCGGCCCAGTCCTGGCTTTCGGTGCCACCAGCCCCCGAATTAATTTCGAGCACAGCCGATAGTTGATCCTCTTCGTTACTGAGCATCTTTTTCAACTCCAGTTCGTCGAGGGTAATCTGAAGTTTACGACTTTCTTCATCGACTTCCTCTTCAGGTACGTCGCCTGCTTCGTAGAATTCGTACAGCGTTTCCAGGTCGCCAAATTCACCAAGCAGCTTTTCGTAGCCCGTAATCCAGCCTTTCAGACCACGTACCTGCTTCATTACGCTTTCAGCGCGGGCCGCATCGGTCCAGAATTCAGGCTGAAAGGTTTGCTGCTCCAGTTCGGCAAGCTGTTGTTTTTTATTGTCGTAATCTAAATAACCCCGTAAAGCCTCAACTCGGCCCCGGATTTCCTGTACTTGTTCAGTAGTCATATCGGCAAATAACCCGCATTTGCGGGTGAGAGATTGGAACGCAGATTTTGCGAAAATACCGGGTTGATGTGGCTCAACGACGTGCTAAAAAGATCAGCGGGGGTCATTTATAGCTGCCTGCTCTGTGTTCCCTATGGTTTGGCAAAGATACAACAAACCGGTGGGTGGGTTTGGTTTTGGGATAAGTCGCGGCTGGTCAACTTTTCAACCTACCTTTGCGTTTTGAAATCGGCGTTTAATCTAACGCCTGACCTCAACTTCGAACAAGTTTTATAATGGCTTCACAGTACGATGTTATCGTGGTAGGAAGCGGACCCGGCGGCTATGTAGCGGCCATCCGGGCTTCGCAATTGGGCTTGAAAACAGCCGTTGTTGAACGCGAAAGCCTGGGCGGGATCTGCCTCAACTGGGGGTGTATCCCCACCAAAGCCCTGCTGAAGAGTGCGCAGGTCTTTGAATACATCAAGCACTCAAAAGATTACGGGATCACCGTGGGTGAATCGTCGGCTGATTTCAGTGCCGTGATCAAACGAAGCCGTGGTGTGGCCGACAGCATGAGCAAGGGCGTAGCGTTTTTGATGAAGAAAAATAAGATCGACATCATCAGCGGTACGGGTAAGGTAAAGCCGGGTAAAAAAGTGGAGGTGACCGCTCAAGACGGTAAAACCACTGAATACGAAGCTAAAAACATTATCATCGCCACCGGTGGCCGGGCTCGTCAACTGCCAAGTGTACCCCTCGATGGCGAAAAAGTGATCGAGTACCGTAAAGCCATGACGCTGGAGAAGCGGCCCGATACCATGCTGGTCATTGGCTCGGGAGCAATCGGCGTCGAGTTCGCGTATGTATACGCCAGCATGGGCACCAAAGTGACCATCATCGAGTTTCTGCCCAACATCGTGCCGGTTGAAGACGAAGATATCTCGAAAGAGTTGCTTCGCCAGTACAAGAAGCTGGGTGTTGACATCTACACCAGTTCAGAAGTGACCAAGGTTGATACCAGCGGAAAAGGCTGTAAGGTGACGGTGAAAACACCCGACGGGGAAAAGTCATTCGACGCTGATGTAGTATTGTCGGCTGCCGGTGTGGTGGCCAATATCGAGAACATCGGCCTGGAGGAAACGGGCATAAAAACAGATCGGGGTAAAATTGTTACCGACGATTATTACAAGACTAATGTTGATGGGTATTACGCTATTGGCGACGTAACGAAAGGGCAGGCCCTGGCGCACGTAGCCTCGGCCGAAGCCATCATCTGCGTTGAAAAGATCGCCGGTCTGCCGCATGTAGAGCCACTGAATTACAACAATATTCCGGGCTGTACGTACTGTACGCCCGAAATCGCGTCGGTGGGTTATACGGAGAAAGCAGCGCGTGAAGCCGGATACGAACTGAAAGTCGGCAAGTTTCCATTCTCGGCATCGGGCAAGGCAAAGGCTTCAGGTACGCCGGAAGGTTTCGTAAAAGTGATTTTTGACGCTAAGTACGGCGAGTTCCTGGGGGCTCACTTCATAGGCAATAATGTGACGGAAATGATTGCCGAAGTAGTAGCGGCCCGCCGCCTGGAAACAACCGGTCATGAAATTCTGAAAGCGGTACATCCGCATCCGACCATGTCAGAAGCTATAAAAGATGCTACTGAGGCGGCCTACGGTGAGGCCATCCATTTGTAGGGAGCAATTCATAAGTAGACAAAAAAAGGCTCTGGTACTATTCCAGAGCCTTTTTTTGTCTTTCATTTAGGTGTAAGCAATATAACTTAGCAATTGTGCCTGGTTGGCATACGCTTTGTGGAGTATTTATCCGATATACTTGCCATATTTTTGTATCTTTTCCAACTACAAACTTGTCTAACCAGAAAAATAAATAACTGAATAATGTACAGATTAACAGCCTCTTATCGCTTTTTTGCCTCTAGTTGCCTGAGCCTGTGATGGAGCGATCACGCATTTGTCGACATACCTGCCTGCTTCTGTTCGGGTTGTACTTTACGATTGGCAGCATTATTGCTCAGTCGCCGCCTACTACTATTTCCTTCGATGGGTATAGAGCGGGATTCGATATAGGCTCTCAAGGTGTTAAGCTATCTGTGATTGGTTTCTATCATCAGGAGGGCAGGTTGAAGTATAAGCTGGTCTACGACCGGCAAGAGACAGTTGGCCTGGTGAAAGGCATGGAGTTGAACAACGGCAGACTGCGTATGGCCGATATTCAGGAAGCAGTAGCTACTGTGCAGGAAATGATAAAAGACGTTAGCGAGACGTTTGGTTTAACTAACCGGGATTTTATCATTTATACATCGTCTGGCGTGAATACGGCCACCAACGTAGCCGACGTAAACGTGCAGACGCAGCGAATACTGGGTATGTCCACCGTGATCGATATGCCTACCAAGGTTGAGGCAACTTATAGTGTCCGGGCGGGGTTGGCCCGTGAGGATTTCGACAAAGCGATTCTAGTCGATGTTGGCGGTGGCAATCTAAAAGGCGGTATCCTGCAACCCTACGTAAGTGCGTCGGGTGCTACGCGTTACACATTTAAATCCTATACTATTGAGTTTGGTGCCCGTCGGCTTGCCGAGCGTATCCTGCTTCGTCGCCCTAGCCAGACAGACTACGCTACCCAGTTGAAGACGATGGTTGAGGACTCTATTGCCCCAATCATCAGAATGTCGTTGAACGACAACCCGGGAATTAAAGACATAAGCCGGTCTACGATTTATCTGACAGGCGGTGCAGCTTATCAATTCATTACCTGGCGTTATCCAGAGAAATTGCAGGAGGAAATCGTTGAGTTTACCCTCGATGATTTCGGGCAATTTGTGGAAATGCTTCACTCGCCAACAGGCTGGATTGACTGGCAAAGCCGTTCATTTGCCATGATTGAAGACCCTAAACTGCGCGAACTGATTGAACGTGACCATGCCAAAGCGACCAGACGCGTGTATAATCGCGAGGGGTGCTTGGCAGGTACGTTGCTGGCGCAGCAGATTTTCCGGGAAATTGGCGGGCTAAACACCAAAACGTTCTACTTCACCCGTGATGCCTACTGGATCAATGCGTTGGTGTTCGACACGTATAAGGGAGAGTTCAAGAAATAGCAGTCAGGTCAACGTTCACATTTCTATTCCAATCGCTTTCATCAACTGGCTGGCATTGAAGCTCTGGCAAACGCCGGGTCGAAGTTGATAATCGAAGGTGACCTTGCCTTCATCAATGTCCGACCGGAAATGGTAGTTCTGTACGAAATCAACGGACTCGCCAAGTTGGCCAAGTTCCAGGTCATGGGTCGACACGAAGCCTGAGGCTCCGGTTCGGTGCAGTTGGCGGATCAGCGCTTCGGCACCTTTATGGCGATCGGCTGAGTTTGTTCCTTTCAGAATTTCATCCAGGAAATACAGAATAGGCAGGTCAGTTGGCAAGGCTACTTCACCGTATACTGTGGGTTGATTGGCCTGCGTAAGCTGAATTAGCGTACGTAGCCGTTTTAGCTCTGCGTAAAACGAAGATGTATTTTCTTCAAGCGAATCTTGTGTACGCATGCTGGTATATACCTGAACAGGCGAACAAACGAACCGCCGGGCAGCTACTACTGCTCCTGCCTGCGCCAACACCACGTTGAGCCCCACTGTGCGTAGAAAGGTACTCTTTCCCGACATATTGGAGCCCGTAATCAAAATTGTTTTTCCAGATCCGTCAAAGGCGAGCGAATTGGCCACCGCCCGTACTGGCGGAATCAGTGGATGGGCTACATGCTGGGCGTCGATGTGTACGCCTGCTTCTTCGACTAGATCGGGTTGCACATAATCAGGATGAGCGTAAGCGAAGCCTGCCAGGCTGTTCAGTGCTTCGGCCTCGGCCAATGCCCCAAACCAATCGGCCAGCGCGGGGCCGTGCTGTTCCCGCCAGCGGTTTAGCGCAACCAGATAGTGAGCGTCCCAAAGTGAAGGCAATCCAATGAAAATGTAGAAGTAAGGATTGCGACGAAAGTTGAAGTTTTCAACCAACCGTGCTAACTGACGTATAGCCACCGAGGCCGTCGCCTGACCAGACTGTAGTTGTTTCCGCAGATCGGCCAACAAAATAGACTCGCCGGGGGTACGTTCAACGAAGCGGAAAAGATCGGCAAAATCAGCCAGCGACTGCGCAATCTCATGCGTTTGTTCGCTTACCTGTTTAGTTGTTTCCTGAAGTGGATTCAATACAACCCCGTGAAAGGCTATGGCCGCAAAGACAGACCAGCCAGGTACGTAGCCCATCACCCAACTGACAAATATTCCCAGTGTCAGAACAGGTAGTATGAATCGGGCAATGTTGATCCAACCGGGTAGAGGCGTGGTGCTGGTTGCCCAGGTACGTATTCCCGCGGTAGGGAGGCTGATCTTTTCATTCAGCATGGCGGTAGCCTCAAAGTCCTGTCGCCAGTTAATGTGCGTTTGCAGCGCCTGAATGGCCTGTTGACGCAAAAAAATGATGTGTGGTTGGGCGGGTTGCAACAGGTATTGGGCCAACCGGGCGGCTCCATCGTGGGTACGTGTCCGGTTGAGGAGGCGGAATAGCGAGTGCTTGCCAAATACGTCCAGGTCATGGGCGTACGCGTGATCGATTGGGGCAAAGGCAAGACCTGTTTCGGGGCGGGTAAACTGCCGGGCAAGCCGTTGCTGTTCGTCGGTATTGATGGTGGCCAGGTGGCGGTTGAGGTCGCTGTGCCGACGAACAGCCCGGTGCCATGTCATCATGCGTGTAAAAACGACCAGACCAACTATACCGGCGATGAGCGCCCAGGTGGACTGTTTGCTGACTATCAATAGCCAAACGGTAGCTACGGAAAAAGCGAACCAGGCGAGACGCCAGATAGCCAGTTGGTTATGCCGTTGCTGATCAGCTTCGGCCTGTTGTTGAAAACCGCGTTCGCGGTCAGAGAAAGAAGTCATTGACGTGGAGATACAAGGCTACAGGCACTCAGGGCAGGTGCCCTGAATGAGCAGATTCGTCTCCTGCCTACTGTAACCGCTAGGCAGGACGATAGCTGGAATCTGAACATCATCCAGACAAGTAGTCTGACCACATTGCTGACATTTGAAATGAACATGGTCGTGATGATGATCGTCTTTACCGCAGGTAGTACGGCAAAGGGCATATTTAGGGTCGCCAGCATCATCCAGCACCTTGTGAACAATTCCTTTATCGAGAAACGTGCGCAGTGTTCGGTAGATGGTTACCCGATCGTGGTCGGGCCCGAGGCGTGATTCAATATCGCCATGCGCCAACGCATGGTCGCTTTGCAGAAACAAATCGAGCATTTCCAGCCGGTTGCTGGTATGCCGCAGATCATGGTCTTTTAAGGTCTGTGCAGGGTTCATGGCGTTTGTTATAAACGAATTGTGCGGCTTTACCCCCAACCCCCCAAAGGGGGCTAAAGCCGCACAATTCATAAGGCATTTTCACTCGTTTCGAACTGCAATTTAACCAGATTCGCATAGAGGCCCTCGTCAAGGGCTGCAAGTTCGTCGTGTGTACCCTGCTCGGCGATCAGGCCATCGCGGAGTACATAAATCTGATCAACTTTACGAATAGTGGCCAGGCGGTGCGCAATAATCAGCGTCGTACGGTTCTGCATCAGCTCATCCAATGCCTCCTGTACAAGCCGTTCCGACTCAGCGTCGAGCGACGAAGTGGCTTCGTCAAGAATCAAAATGGCGGGATCTTTCAAAATAGCCCGGGCAATGGCGATCCGTTGCCGTTGCCCACCCGACAATTTAACGCCACGCTCGCCAACAAGGGTTTTTAGCCCTTCCGGGAATGATTCAATAAACCCAAGCGCATTGGCACGGCGGGCTGCTTCCGCAATCTCAGTGTCTGTTGCTTCAGGCTTACCGTACCGGATATTCTCTTCGATGGTGCCGCCAAAGAGCATTACCTCCTGCGGAACAATGGCGATGTGCTGCCGTAAATTCGTGACGTCATACTCGGTGATCGACTGGCCATCCACCGCAATCTGTCCGCTAACGAGTGGATAATATCGCATCAGTAACTGGGCAATGGTCGATTTGCCCGCACCGCTTTGGCCAACCAGTGCAATTTTTTGCCCGGCTTCTACACGGATAGAAACGCCTTTCAGCACCTCAATATCGGGGCGGGATGGATATGAGAAGCGAACGTTTTCAAACGAGACAGCGCCTCTGATCGGCACTGCCAGTGTTGACGGAGGGGAAACGATGTCAACTTCTGGATTTTCGTGAAGCAGGTCCAGAATGCGTTCCGAGGCACCGATCGTTCGTTGAATTTGCGCGTACAGGTCACCCATACCCGCTACCGATCCGCCAATAAAGGCCATCAGGAACAGGAAGGTGATAAGGTCGGCCAGTACCATTTCGTGGCTTATCACCAGATTTCCGCCATACCAAAGCACGCCGACTATACTGCCGAACAGGGCTGAAATCACAAAGGAGACGAATGCACCGCGGTATTTGGCGGATCGCAGGGCAATGCCCACCACGCGGCTGAGGGCCGAGCCGTATCGCTGTGCTTCGTACCGTTCGTTGGTAAACGCTTTTACCACGTTGATTGCCTGAAGCGTTTCTTCAACGATGACACTGGCATTGGCTAGTTCATCCTGCGCCTGTTTCGACATTTTTCGAATAAACCGGCCAAAAAACATGGCGGCCACAATCAGCAAAGGGAAGGTGGCCAGCATGAACAGGGTCAATTTCCAGGAAAGGTACAGAATGGCCACCGTGCCGAATAAGAGGGTGGCGATCTGCCGGAAAAACTCGGCCAGAGTCAGTGACAGAACATCCTGTAATTGCGATACATCTGACGATAATCGGCTGGTCAGTTCACCCACCCGCCGTTGCTCGAAGAAGGGAATCGGCAGTGTTACCATCCGGTTATACACCGCCCGGCGAATATCGGCCATTGACCGTTCGCTGACCTGCGCAAAGAAATAAATCCGGAAAAAAGAGAAAACGGCCTGCCCAATCAGAACGATGATGAAAAACAGGATGATCTGATTCAGCGTAAACCCTGATTTTCCATCCAGTACATTGGTTACTTCGCGAATGATCAGGCTGAAGCTTAGCGTAGTAGCCGTGGATAGTAGCAGAAACACAAACCCAACCACGTACTGCATGCGGTAGGGTTTCACGAAAGAGAACAGCCGCGCTGCCCGGCGAAGACCTGCCCCGCTTATTTTCTTTTTATCTTCTTCGGAGGCTTCCTCTCCAAAATTTTTACCTCGTTTTGCCATTTCCTCGAAATGTCATTTGCTGCGCTGTCCTTAAGTGGTCATTGATAGCTCAAACGATCAATGACCACTTAAGGACAGCGCAACAAATGACGTTTTATAATTCGTCTTTCTGTCCTTTATAGCCCGATTCCTGGAAAAGTCGTCGGGCATCTGTGGTTTTCATCAGGTCCTGTATAGAAACCTTCTTTTCGTCATAATAGCGACTGGCAATTCGCCAGCCCAGCCAGTCGCCAATGCGGCCGGGGCAACGGTTACCGATCTCAGCCGTAAAGGGTCGCTCACCCATGTATCGCTTCTTGATGTCGGCGTTGGTCTGGTAAAGCAACTGGTTATCAATAAAATGTGCCCAAACCTGGTCCTGTGCATTAAACGTTTCGGTCAGTTGGCGGTCTGTATAGCCGATGATTAAACTATCCGGCACTTCGGGCAACATGGTGCGTGTGAAAACAAGGCTTTTACCGTTATACACCATGTCGGCCAGTAGCGACTGATCGGTTTGGTCCTGCGTATTGAATCGTTCAGAGAGAATGCGAACGATAGTTGGTACAATGTATGGTTGCGCGTAACGGCGCAGGACGTATTGAGGGAACTCTTCGCCACGGGGACGGTATTTCGCCGTTGGACCAGCGAAATAATCCAGGCCAATGATGATCAGACTGTCGGTAACAACCAGGTCTGGCCCCATGAAGCCGGTAACAACGGTGGCCACGCGGGGTTGTTTAAAGGTAGGAAAGTCGCGCTTGATGTTCGTGAAAGCCTCTGAAAGCTCACCCGCTAACCGGTCGGCGTGGCCGAATTCGGTTTGGGTTTGTTCGTAAAGTACCTTCAGTTCCGGGTTGGTGATCCGTGCGGTAAGTTCATTGATCAACGCTGTATCAGAAACGGGGTTCGTCGCGTTAAAGTACAATTGAACCACGTTCTGGTGTTTCGCCAGAAAAGCCTTCACGTCAGCGGGCGACTTGCTGGAAAACAGGGCCTGATCGAGCCGTTCAATAGAGACCGACTCGGGTTTGGTACAAGAATTGACTAATATACATAAAAGAAGGCCCAGGCTGGCTGTCATTAACTGGACAAACCGGCGTGAGCTGACCCTAACTCCCATACAAGGTGGCATTTATAGCTGTCTTTGAAACGTGCAAAATTATGGAAAAAGTTGCAGCCCCCGGCCTGCTTCTTGGGGCATTCGTGGCTCTGCTGATAGCGACACCCGTGCAGGCTCAACTGCGCCGCCCAGGTACCGCACCGGCGGACCGGTTGTCAACAAAACGTCCTGCAGTTGCTATTTCGCGTGATTATGAGGAAGAACGCAACGAACGGCGGACTAACCAGACTTTTGATTTCACAAGGCCGAATGGTCGGCTGATCGAGATGAGTTTCCGGTTTGCTCCGAGCTTTTCGTACAACACGGCTGAAGGAACCGGGTCTTACAGCCAGTTTCAGACAAACGGGGTCGGGGTACGTATGAGCGTTGGCCCGTCGCTTGATTATTTCTTCTTCAGAGACAGATACGCCTTCAGTTCAGGACTGTGGTATACCATCAAACGGTCGTCGTTCGTGATTCCGGGTTCGTTCGGGCAAGATGTGTTTCGGCCTGGCCAGTCGCCCGGCGAATCGGTGTACAATCTTCAATATCTGCAAATTCCGCTGACGGTGAAAATGTATGCCAACGAAATCGGGCCGAGTCTGCGTGGGTACGTTCAGTGCGGTGGCCTGATCGACATTAAACTGGCCGAAAAACCCCTCGATCAGACTACCAATCCGCTGTATAAATACGCTACGTCGGGCGGCAGTTACCAGCGGCAGTATGGTTTTGCGGACGTTGGTGTGCTGCTCGGGGCAGGTGTGCAGTATAAAATAAATGCAGTCAACGCGGTGAATCTGGGGCTGAGCTACCAGCGCGGTCTGGTCAACGTATTTCGAAACAACTCGCTGGAGTCGCGCAATAATACGGTCGCTATCGAGATGGGGTTCAAATTTTAGACAGTAAGCAGTCGTATTTACCTCTAAGTTGAGCTTAACCCCAGCTTGGGGCTAAAGTATGTACCTTTGTGGTATGAATTCAACACCAAGTGAGCCAACGCCAGAGAAAACGCCGTCGTTTGATGACTTTGCGCTCAATCGTCAGTTACTCAACGCCGTAGCCGAAGCAGGCTATACTGAACCGACCCCCATCCAGCAAAAAGCGATTCCAACCATCCTGGGCAACCACGACGTGTTGGGCATTGCGCAGACAGGAACGGGTAAAACTGCGGCTTACCTGCTCCCTGTGCTGATGCGGGTTAAATACGCGCAGGGAACCACTCCCCGGGTACTCATTCTGGCACCTACCCGCGAGCTGGCCATGCAGATTGATCAGGCGATCAGTGAGCTGGCCAAATATACAGATATACGCCACGTAGCACTATACGGCGGTTTGGGGCCGAAAAAACAGATCGAGCAGCTACAGGCCGGGGTTGATATTATTGTGGCTACACCCGGTCGGTTTAATGACTTGTACCGGTCGGGCGAAGTGGTGACGAAAGATCTGAAAACGATGATTCTCGACGAAGCCGACAAGATGATGGATATGGGCTTTATGCCGCAAATCCGGGCCATTTTGGAGGTTATTCCCCGCAAACGCCAAAACTTGCTGTTTTCTGCTACGTTCCCCGATCGGGTAGAGCGACTGTCGTCTGAATTTCTCGAAGCGCCCATCCGGCTTGAGGTGACGCCCGAAACGATGACGGCAAAGATGGTGGATCAGGTCGTGTATGAGGTGCCTAACTTCCGCACGAAGATCAATTTGCTCAACTACCTGGTTACGCAGGAGGCATTCCAGCGCGTGATCGTGTTTGCCCGCACAAAAACCAACGCCGAGAATATCTATAAATTTCTGGCTCGAAAAGTGTTTGAAGCGGGTGAGGTTCGGGTGATTCATGCCAACAAGGGGCAGAATACGCGCATCAATTCGATGGAAGCGTTCAAGGAAGGCAACGTGCGTGTGCTGGTTGCAACGGACGTTGCCGCCCGGGGAATCGACGTAGCCGAAGTATCGCATGTAATTAATTTCGACGTACCTATCATTTACGAAGATTATGTCCATCGAATTGGGCGAACAGGACGGGCCAATCACACAGGCGAGGCTATCACGTTCGTGACGATGGCCGAGTTGTATCATGTCGAGAAGATCGAGAAGATCATCAAGATGAAAGTGCCTCGTCGGCCTATTCCTGCCGAAATTCCGGCGGTGGAAACCCCATTTGACGAACAGCAGGATATGCTGCGCGAAATAGATGAACAACGCCGAAAAGAAGATCCTACTTTTCAGGGGGCATTTCACGAAAAGAAAGAGCATCCTGGTCGGGATCGAAAAGCGAGGGCGGGTGGTGCGGCCAAAAAACGCGATCCAAGTGTTGGTCGACCAGTGAGCGCATTAAAAAAATCGTCGGCACGGCCGGGGGCAAAACCCGCAGGCCGCTCAGGCTCAGCTACGAAAGGACCAAAAAAACCACGGACTGGTCGTCGGTAATCAACGACTATGTACTAACTTCAATGCCCCGTCGTTCTACGGTAGCTATGCAATCTCATCGTAAGCAGTCAGGACTAGTCGATCAGCCATACACGTCAGGTACGTCGTTACGGGCTTGGGAAGCAACTGCCCTGTTTTTGCTGCTGCTACCTGGCCTCGCGTTTGGGCAAGCCCGAACGCCGGTAATGGTTAAAGCGACAAAACAGGCACCGGCGAAAGCATCGGAAGTACATACGCCGGATAGCCACACCGCCGATTTATCGACGGCGCAGGCTATGGCGTCGGTCAATGCCGAGTCGACGAAGAAAGCGGTCGTTGCCGAGCGCGTTGTCGACGCGCGCATCCTGCCACTTTTTGGCGAACGGTCGAAGTCACCTGGTCAGATCGAGGATGAAATTCATTTTCTGAATGATTGCGACCAGAATTTTACGTCGCGGGAAGAAGCGAGTCAGTTTTTCGCTTCACGGGGTTGGGAGTACATTGCCGAGGCGCAACTGGATACGGCGGCTTATCGATTCAATCTGGCTTACATTCTGAACGATAAAAACCCCGATGTGTATTGGGGACTGGGCGTGGTTTCTTACCAGCGCAATCAACTCACAGACGCCGTTCGTATGCTGAAACGGGGCGTAGCTCTATCAGACACGAACGCCATAATGATGACCGATCTGGCCACGGTGGAACTGGAACAGTATCAGGCTAAATCGGATACGGCAAGTCTGGAAGATGCCCGTGAACACCTGCAAAAGGCACTTTTCCTGCGCCCTGATCACGCTACGGCTTATTCAAAGCTATCAATCGCCAGCTACCTGCAGGCAGATTATCGCTCAGCCTGGATGTATCTACACAAAGCGTACAAAATTGAGATTTCCAGCCTCGATCTAACGTACCTACAAGAACTGATAGCCAAGCAGCCCGACCCGCTAGGGATATTTAAGTAGGGTAACACGGACTTGAGTCCGTAAGTAATAGCAATGCAATCAATGGGCTATTACTTACGGACTCAAGTCCGTGTTACGTTATTGGGCTTCTTCTTCCTCGTCGTTAGCGGTGGCTTTCTCTTTGGGACGTTCGTACGTCAGCTTCCCTTTTTCGTCCCATTCAGATAGAACAACAGGTTCGGCATCAGTTTCCCAACGATCGCGGGCGTATTGCGTAACCCGGCGGCGGAACGCGCGGCTACCCGTGGCATGGTACTCTGTCCAGCGGCCTACTTTTACGCCATTATCATATTTGCCCTCTTCGGCCAACTGTCCGTTCTGGTGATACGCCAGGTACGTTCCTTTTAGCTTTCCATATTCGTACGGAAACACTTCTTTCACCTTTGTATGGGCCGAGTCGTAGTACGTAATCTGCGCATCGGCCGGGAAGCCACGGCGGTACTTTAGCTTTTCGATGAGCATAAATTTGGCGTCGTACTTTTCCCAGCGGCCGTCTTTCGCGCCGAGGTAGTAAAACCCTTCCTCCACCAGGTCGCCGTTTTGGTAGCGTTTATAAGGCCCGTGCATCAGGTAAACGCCATTCTGATCTTTTGCTAACGCTCTGATTTTGGCTTCTTTAGGGCTATATCCAAATTTCTCGCGTACGTATGGACTGGGATCCTGCCAGGTTTTAAGTACGTTGAACTCCTCTACGATCGTCCGGTCGCCGGAGCCGATTTTGATAAACTGACGGACCATCGGGAAGCCTTCGTAGTCGGTCTTCGAGACCTTCTTTTTCTCCCGTTTCTCACCTTTGTTCTTTTTAAAGGAGTTGAGTTTCAGTCCTAAATCCGGGATGCTGCTGCCGAGCATGTTACTCAGCATACTACCCGACGAATCTTTCCTGGGAAGTCCCGGCAAACCATACGCTGTTGTCGACAACGGATCGGCCACTACGGCTGACGAAACGCCTGCCTGCTCGGCCACTTTTTTCAGGAAACTGCCTTTCTGTTTTTTAGGAACAGCTACAGGTGGTCCGCCTGCTGTGGTCAATGCAGAGGGAGCTGTTTGGCCAATGGCCACAGACGTTATAAGCAGAAAGAGCAAGAAAAGTCTAAAACGAGACATGAGTAACAATTAATGTGAATAAAACTCCAAAGGCTTGGTTTATGAGCAGACGGGAGTTATTGGGTATGTCAAGCCTGTTAACTTTGTACCGTTACGGATGCAACGCGTTATCATAACGAATATTTCACAAAAAAGGGCCCAACTACACGGAACAGGCCACGGATTCATTCACAGTGGAAAAACAGGCTAAAATTTATGTCGCTGGTCACCGGGGTATGGTGGGTTCGGCAATTGTTCGGCAACTACAGGCGGGCGGCTATACAACTATAATTTCCCGCACCTCATCGGAACTCGACCTTCGTAATCAGACAGCCGTGGCTGACTTTTTTGCCGAAGAAAAACCCGATTACGTGTTTCTGGCTGCGGCTAAAGTGGGCGGCATTCTAGCCAACAACATTTATCGGGCCGATTTTCTGTACGAGAATCTGATGATCGAGGCTAACATTATTCACAGTGCCTATCAGCACAATGTGACTAAACTGTTGTTTCTCGGCTCATCGTGCATTTATCCCAAGATGGCTCCTCAGCCATTGAAAGAAGAGTCGCTATTGAGTGGCTTCCTGGAGTCGACCAACGAGCCTTACGCGATTGCCAAGATTGCGGGCATCAAACTATGCGAATCGTACCGGATTCAGTACGGAGCCAACTTTATTTCGGCCATGCCAACAAACCTTTACGGTCCAAACGATAACTACGATTTACAAGGCTCACATGTATTGCCTGCCCTTATTCGTAAGTTTCACGAGGCCAAGGTGAACGGTCAGCCGTTTGTTGAAGTATGGGGAACGGGTTCGCCGCTACGCGAATTCATGCACGCCGACGATCTGGCCGAAGCCTGCGTATTTCTGATGAACAACTACGATGGCGAGCAGTTTGTCAACGTCGGAACGGGCGAAGACCTGACCATTCGTAGTCTGGCCGAAATGGTGAAAGAGGTGGTTGGTTTTGACGGAGAACTTCGCTGGAACACCGATAAGCCTGATGGCACTCCCCGTAAACTGATGGATGTGTCGCGCCTCCACAGCATGGGTTACAAGCATAAAATCGACCTGCCGGAAGGTCTGAAAAAAACCTACCAGGATTTCCTCAACAACGAGGAAGTGTATGTAGGGTAAAGAAGAGTCCAAAGTTTAGGGTTGAAAGGTCCAAAGTTGCTTCGCAGATTAGTCGAGCAACTTTGGACCCTTGGACCTTGAACATAATTTCGCTTACAATCCCTTCGCCGGGTTGCCGAACACGGTTGTGTTCGCAGGTACGTTCTCGACAACTACTGAACCTGCACCGACGCGGGCGTTTTTGCCAATAGTTACGCCGGAAACCAGTACGGCTCCGGTGCCAATGTAGGCACCTTCTTCCAGGGTAACGCCACTATTAATGATGGCACCCGGCCCCACCTGTACAAAATCGTCGAGGGTAGCCCGGCTGTCGACAACAGCGCCGGTCAGAATCAGACAATGCTGCCCTATCGTTGCCATGGGGTTTATAACCGCCCGGGCAGCAATCAGATTGCCGTGACCAATTGTAGCCAGTGTAGACACTACAGCCGTGTCGTGAATGGCATTGACGGGTTGTGTTTTACGGCGTTCATTCAGCAGTTTCACTAACTTCCGGCGTACCCGCCCGTCGCCAATAGCGATAAAGGCTTCCGTTTTTGGGCCGATCAGTTTCAAAAAGCCATCATCGTCGGTATCACCAAGAACGGATACGACGCCAAACTCCTGGCCGTGCAGCGCTTTATCGTCATCGAGCAGGCCGTAGACAACGACTGAATTGCGTTGAAAAATGTCCAGGGCGGTGAGGCCGAGGTTACCGGCTCCAAAAATCAATACGGGGTTTTCCATGCGTAATAAGTAGGCAATATTGGGACTTATATCGTCTTGATTTGATAATCAGTAGATAAAAACCAGTTCATATGTAGCGGGTAAGTTTGGATCATGAAACAGGCAACGCTGTTCAGGACCATTGTGTTATCCGACCTGCATCTGGGCACGGCCGGATCGAAGGCTAAAGAGGCGACGGATTTTCTGAAATACCATTCGTGCCAGAAGCTTATTCTGAACGGCGACATTATCGACGGCTGGCAACTGCGTCAGCACGGGGTCTGGAAGAAAAAGCACACTGCTTTTTTTAAGGTCGTTTTAAAGCAAATCGTTCATCACGATACCAAAGTCATTTACCTCCGGGGTAATCACGACGACTTCCTTGATCAGGTATTACCCCTACACGTCGGTCGCAATTTTCGCATTCAGCGGGATTACCTGCTAAAATCACCCAGCACTACTGGCGAACGCAGTTTTTATGTCACTCACGGTGATGTATTCGACTCGATCACCTCGCATATGAAGTGGCTAGCCTATCTGGGCGATATGGGCTACACTTTCCTGCTTTGGGTCAATAAGCTGTATAATCAGTACCGTAGCTGGCGGGGGCTGCCCTATTATTCACTGTCGCAGACGGTGAAGCAACGAATCAAATCGGCGGTTAGCTACATCTCTGATTTTGAGGAGAAACTGACCGAATTGGCCCGCGCCCGCCATTGCGACGGTATCATCTGCGGACACATTCACCAGCCCGCCATTCGGCAAATCAACGGCCTTATCTACATGAATTCTGGCGACTGGGTGGAGTCGCTCAGTGCGCTGGTTGAAGATCATGACGGTAACTGGAATTTACTGTATTACTCATCAGATATGGCCGTGGGCCCCGGTAACGTACCTGACGATACCGACGAAGGTATACAAGTGGCTGATGATGAGCCAATTCAGCAAGTAATTATAAGCGAAGTATTTACAAAACGCTAACCAACTATGCGCTTCCTATTTGTTATTCAGGGCGAAGGCCGGGGGCACTTGACCCAGGCAATTTCGCTGGCCCAAATTCTTCAGGCGGCTGGCCATGAGGTGATACGGGCCATGGTTGGTTTAGCCGACAGGCGGCCTATTCCTGCTTTTTTTGCCGAACAGTTTCCCGCTCCGCACACACCCTTGACGACACCTGAGCTGATTTATTGCCCCAACACGAACCGCCTGAATGTAGGCGCAACCGTGCGTCGGGCGTTTACGCAGCTAGGTACGTTCCGAAGCAGTATGCGGCAGTTGCACGAAACCATTGAACGCGAACAGCCCGATGTGGTCGTCAACTTTTTCGAGTTGCTCTGTGGCTTGACCTATGCGTTTCATAAACCGACGGTTCCGGTAGTCAGCGTAGCGCACCAGTTTATGGCGCTGCACCCTGATTTCCCATTTCCAGCTAAAAAATGGCTCGACAAATTGTCATTTCTGGCGCTGGTACGCCTGAATGCCATTGGCTCTACGGAGCTACTCGGTTTATCATTCGATCAGCAGGCCGACGTACCTGAGCGACGTTTGCGGGTGGTGCCACCACTGTTGCGCAATGAAATTGGCGCACTCAAATCAACCAGCGAGTCTTTTTTTCTGGCCTACACTACACAACCTGGTCTGCGTTCGGTTGTATATGGTGCTCACCATCAGCAGCCTGGGCAGGCGTTGCGTTACTACCACGCTGGTATTGGTAATCCAGAAGAACAGGTCGACGATACGCTAACGGAATGCCAGCTTGATGGGCAGCGGTACCTGACCGATATGGCGCGGTGCAAGGCGGTGATTACAACGGCTGGTTTTGAATCTGTTTGTGAGGCTATGTATCTTGGCAAGCCTGTATTGATGATGCCGCAGCCCAATCACTATGAGCAGGCTTGTAATGCCCTCGACGGACAGCGGGCAGGAGCAGGGGTAGCGTCAGATACGTTCGATTTAACGCGCTTAATCGGTTACCTGTCTCAACACGACGCCAAGTCCACCAAACGGTTCCGGCAGTGGCAAAGCCGGGTTAGTGGCTTGTTTCTTGCTTCGCTGAGCCGCGTAGCCAGCCCACAGAAAACGGGGCAGTCGCAACAGAATACGGTTATCAGTTATCAGTGATTTTAAAGTCGTACATGGCACCAGCCGTGTAGCAGAGTAAGCGAGCTGAACGTGCTTATTTTTCTGATTACACGGCTGGTGCCATGTACGACTTTACCGTCACTTATACTTGATAACTGACAGGAATTGCGCAATTTTGGCCGAAATCGGTCAACCTCCTATGCGAATCCTGAAAGCCCTACTTTCCATCGTTATTGCCATTGCGCTTATTTATTCCCTCAATCGTAGCTGGGGTGCCGTTCCAGCAGTTGGGCCGTTGCTTAGTCCGTTTACCGGTTTCTGGCAAAATGCCGAAAAACCGGATCAGCTTCAGGAAGCTGAACTGGAGATTGACGGTACGCGCGAGCCCATTGAGGTTGTCTTCGACAGCCTGCACATTCCGCACGTCTTTGCAAAAAATGACTACGACGCCTACTTCGCGCAGGGGTATCTGACGGCCCGCGACCGATTGTGGCAGATGGAATTTCAAACGCACGCCGCCGCTGGTCGCCTTTGCGAAATTGTGGGTGACCGGGCACTCGAACTGGATCGCTACAATCGTCGCCTGGGTATGGGCTTCGCCGCCGAGAAATCGGCTGCATTTATGATGGACGACCCACGCACTAAAGAGACTGTTGACGCGTATACGGCTGGTATCAACGCGTATATTGCCCAGCTTAAGCCCGCAGATTACCCACTCGAATACAAATTGCTTGGGTATGCACCCGAGCCCTGGAAGCCAATAAAATGCGCTTATTTCCTTAAATACATGTCGGGCGTGCTGGCATTGGGGGCTGATGACGTAGCCATGACCAACATATTGGCTAAATACGGCCCTGATGTTACCCGCGACCTGTTTCCCGATTACCCGCGCAAAGAAGATCCGATTATTCCGGTTGGGACGAAATGGAATTTTCTGCCGGTTTATTACCTGAAGTCGCCGATGAACCCCAAGCCGGGAAAAGGTGATTTCGCGATAAATTGGCCTCGCCATGACCCGGCAATTGGCTCAAACAACTGGGCGGTTGGGGCTGAAAAGTCGGCCACTGGTTACCCCATCCTGGCCAATGACCCTCACCTGTCCCTTAGCCTTCCGTCTATCTGGTATATAATTCAGCTACACACGCCGACCATGAACGTGATGGGAGCGTCGATGCCCGGTTCTCCCGGTATCATTGGAGGCTTCAACGAACATATTGCCTGGGGAGAAACCAACGTAGGGTCTGATGTACTTGACTTCTATAAGATCAAGTTTAAAGACAATTCCCGTCAGGAATATTGGCACGATAACAAATGGAAGCCCGTTACCCGTCGCATCGAAACGGTGAAGATCAAGGGTAAACCCGATGTGGTCGATACCGTATTATATACGCACCACGGCCCTGTCATGTACACGCAGGGGCAAAAATCGTACGCGAAAAATTTCCCCGTTGGGTACGCGGTACGCTGGGTCGCTCACGACGCGGCCAACGAACTATTGACATTCTACCTGCTTAACCGGGCCAAAAACCACGACGATTATCAGGCAGCGTTGATTCCCTATGGTTCGCCGGCACAGAATTTCGTGTTTGCCGACGTAAACAAAGACATTGCCATTTCGCCAAATGGTCGGTTTCCGCTGAAGAAAAAAGAGCAGGGCAAATTCCTGCTCGATGGCACCAATCCGGCTGATGACTGGGTGGCTTATATTCCTGCCGTTCATAACCCGCATGTGAAAAACCCACCGCGCGGTTTTGTGTCCTCGGCCAATCAGTCGTCGACCGACCCAACGTACCCATATTATCTGAACTGGCAGTTTGCGCCGCCAGAGCGTGGCATGCGTATCAATCAGCGGCTGACCGCTATGGGCAAAGCGACCGTCGATAGTATGGCAAAACTCCAATATGATAATTACAACCTGCGTGCAGCTACGCTATTGCCTAAATTACTGACTCAGGTACGTCCAGGTACGTTGTCGGCACAACAGCAGCAGGCGTTGAAAACGGTGCAGCAGTGGCGGTTCAACAACGACATTGCCGAAGTGGGAGCCACCATTTTTGTTGAATGGGAAAAACGATTTATGGATGCGCTTTGGGCTGATGATATGCCGGATGCCGACACGCTGCCCATGAAAATGCCCTCGGCCGACCGGACGATGCGCCTGATAGATGAGAATCCAACGGCTAAATGGGTTGATGATACCCGGACGCCTGCCCGCGAAACTCTGGCCGATATTGTGACCCGAAGTTTCCAGATTACAATCGATACGCTCACCAGGCGGCACGGCCCGCAAGGGCAGAAGTGGCAATGGGCCACTACTAAGGCTACCCGTATTGCCCACTTGGCTCGGCTCGATGCGCTGAGTGCTATGAACGTTCAGGTTGGCGGGGGCACGTCGGTGGTGAATGCTACGACTACGCGCACGGGGCCTTCGTGGCGATTGGTCGTGGCGCTGGGGCCAACTCCACAAGGATACGCTGCCTTGCCCGGTGGTCAGTCAGGAAACCCGGGAAGCCACTATTATCTGAATATGCTGGAGCCCTGGCGACAAGGCAAGCTTACATCCCTTCAATTTTTGGCGGTACCTAAAGCCACAGGTATCTCTGTTCACTGGACATTGAAATAAAAGAAACTCATGATTCCTATTCTCTTACTTGCGCTGCTTAGCCTTCTTGCACAACTGGTTTTGCCCTGGTGGAGCATCGCTCTGGTGGCGTTCGCGTTTTGCTTTGGCCGCCCGATGAGTGGCGGGCGTGCTTTTCTCTATAGTTTTTTGGGCATTGGGCTTGTGTGGTTGGTGTATGCGCTGTTGCAGCATCTACAATCGGGAGGAATTCTGACAAGCCGGATGAGCGAGGTAATGAAGTTGCCTGCCAGTCCTATCTATTTGCTGGTGATTACGCCTATACTCGGTGGTCTGGTTGCCGGTTTCTCTGGAATGGCGGGTTACTGGGTACGTCAAACCGTATTACCGACCGTAGCTGTAAAGTCGTAGCTTTGTCAGTACAAACCATCTCATAATCATTTAGCTCGTGAAGAATGCATCTCTGGCGATCAATGTTGTGCTCGCCATCGCCGTAGCCGTACTGTATTACCTCCATTTCAAGGAGCATAGCTCGGATACTGACCTGAAAGAAACCGCCAAAGTTGTTGAAGGCCGCAAGATCGTTTACGTCAACATTGATTCGCTCGCCGGCAATTATGACTACTTCAAAGACACCAGAAAGGTGCTTGAAAGCAAGCAGTATCAGTTGGAAAACGATATCCAGAGCCGTGGCCGGTCGCTACAGAATGAAGTAGCCTTCTTTCAGCAACGCGCCCAAACGATGACTCAGGAGCAAGGGCGTGCTGCTCAGGCATCTCTTGAGAAAAAAAATCAGGATCTAATGGCTTATCGTGAGCAGGCCGCCCAGGGGTTGGCGGTTGAAAAAGCCAAAAAAGATGAAGAACTGTATAATCAGATATTCGACTACCTGAAGAAGGTGAACGGCCAGAATAAGTATGAACTCGTACTCGGTTATCAGAAAGGAGGAAACATCCTTTTTGCCGACGCCGGTAGCGATGCAACCAAACGCATCATCGACGGTCTGAACAAAGAATATAAAGACAAGCAGGCTGCTGCTAAAAAGTAAGCCAATGACTGTTTAATCTTTTTTGTAAAAAAAAGCCAGCCTGTTTCCGGGCTGGCTTTTTTTATGGCATACATTTTGTGACACATTGATGTCGATTACATAAAGGGTAAGTGGTTTGATTTTTCATATAAAAATGGTCATTTATTGGCTTTAATGCTGGAATTAACCGGTTATTGACCGGTTCGGCATTGTTTTTGCCTAAAAATTAATGCCTCCGTTGCTATCTCCAAGAGATCAACGTCTACATCGCTTTGGCTGGTCAATGCCGTATTGGGTCCTGAGGCTGTGGCTTCAATGCCATAGTCAAGCGCAAGTTTGGCTATGAAACGTTGGCCAGCCGAGCGACTTTCTAACGGTTTAGCGAGTATTTGGTAAACTTTCCGAACCCTGGTCCCATGACCGGGGTTCTTTTTGTTTACAGGCCGTCCAGGTACGTTGTCCCTGCATACAAGACCTGCTTCGGTTTTTAATCGATTACATTATTACCACCTACTGATCTCCTATAAATGGCCACTACATCGATTGTTAAACAGGTTGATATCCGAAACCGAAGGGCTTCTTTCGAATATGCGTTTCTGGAGACATACACAGCCGGTCTTGTGTTGACCGGTACGGAGATCAAATCGATTCGGCAGGGGAAAGTAAACCTTCAGGATGCCTACTGTCTGTTCCTGGGCGACGAATTGTATGTCCGCCAGATGAGCATATCTGCTTATACGGAAGGAACGTACAATAATCATGAGCCGCTGCGGGATCGTAAATTGCTGTTAACCAAGCGTGAACTGCGGAAACTATCGGAGAAACTGAAAGATCAGGGGCTAACAATTGTGCCAGTCCGATTGTATACTAGTCCAAGAGGTTTTGCTAAGCTCGACATTGCCCTGGCTAAGGGTAAAAAGATGTACGATAAGCGCGACAGCATCAAAGAGCGTGATGTTACCCGAAACATACAACGTGGTGAGTATGATGTGTAGATAAGGTCGAGGGCAAACAGAAATTTTACGGAGCGTCGGGCTTTGGTAAATGTGGATAAGTATGTAAATTGCTACGAAACAGAGGACTTACAACCGACACATGGGCAGGAAAGTTTTAGTCTTAAATCAAGATTACAGTGCGCTTAGCATCTGTTCCGTTCCTAAAGCGTTTTTGCTGGTTTACCTGAGCAAAGCCGAACTTGTCGCCGAATCGGAGGCGCTATTTCTCCGCACCGTTGATAAGGAGTTTCCAATGCCAACTGTTATCCGACTTCATCGTTATGTACACCTGCCTTATAAAGGTGTTATGTTGACCCGGCAAAACATTTTCAGGCGTGATGGTCACCTATGCCAATACTGCGGCACTACCGATGACCTGACACTTGATCATGTGGTTCCCAAATCGAGAGGCGGAAAAACGAATTGGGACAACCTGCTGACAGCTTGCAAGCGTTGCAATTCCCGGAAAGGAGATTTTACACCGGAAGAGGCAAACATGCGGATGCGCCACAAACCATTCAAGCCTTCCTTTATCGTTTTCCTTCGCGAGTTTTCGGGCGTATTGGATGATAGCTGGATGCCTTTTCTGAGCAATAAGCGAGAACGCATGTATGACTGATCGAAAAACCCGGCCTGAAGCCGGGTTTTTTATTGACCGTGAATTAGTTAACAAATTCAACGTTCCGAACCTTTTCTGCGTCAGACTTGCTATCTTTGCAGTCCTTTTCGCAAGGAAACCGTTTAAGGTAACCGTAGGTACGCTGGCGGTGAGTTATGTTTAATCAAATTTCAGTTTGCCCTGACCTGGCATTCTGATGTAAAAGTGGGTCGCTTTATACTTTTTTATGAGCAAATCGCAGCAAACTGCAAACTTGCCCGAATTTGATTGGGATCGGGCAGACAACAAAGGATTCGGTAGCGGCTATTCCGCCGACGAGCGGTCACGTATGGAGGAGATGTACGGAGGTACTCTCACCGAAGTAAACGAAAAAGATGTAGTAACGGGTACGGTCGTAGGGATTACTGACCGCGAAATTCTGTTGAACATCGGCTTTAAATCGGACGGCCTCGTGCCATCATCCGAATTCCGGGATCTGCCTGACCTAAAAGTTGGCGATCAGATTGACGTGTACATCGAAAACCAGGAAGACACGAATGGTCAACTGGTATTGTCGCGTAAGAAAGCCAAAGTAATCACTGCCTGGAAAAACATCCAGAAAGCGCTGGACGAAGACCTCGTTATCGATGGTTTCGTAAAACGCCGGACCAAAGGTGGTTTGATTGTAGATATTTACAGCATTGAAGCCTTCCTGCCAGGCTCACAAATCGACGTTAAGCCGATTCGTGACTTCGACATTTATGTTGGCAAGAAGATGGAAGTGAAAGTGGTGAAAATCAACTACGCGAATGATAACGTAGTGGTTTCGCACAAAGTCCTGATTGAGAAAGATCTGGAAGCACAACGCGCTCAAATCCTGAACAACCTTGAGAAAGGTCAGGTACTGGAAGGCGTGATCAAAAACATGACCAACTTCGGTGTCTTCATCGATCTGGGTGGTGTTGATGGTCTGTTGCACATCACCGATATTTCGTGGGGCCGTATCAGCCACCCATCGGAGGTGCTTACGCTGGACCAGCGCGTAAACGTGGTGGTACTTGACTTCGACGAAGAGAAGAAGCGTATTTCACTCGGTATGAAGCAACTCCAGGCTCACCCCTGGGATGCGCTGACCGAAGACATTCAGGTTGGGTCGAAAGTGAAAGGCCGGATCGTGAATGTGGCCGATTACGGTGCGTTCCTCGAAATCATGCCGGGCGTAGAAGGGTTGATTCACGTGTCAGAAATGTCATGGTCTCAGCACCTGCGTAACCCGCAGGAATTCCTGAAGGTAAATGACGAAGTTGAAGCCGTTGTGTTGACGCTCGACCGTCAGGATCGCAAGATGTCGCTAGGCATTAAGCAACTGACTGCCGACCCCTGGACTCGTCCAGACCTGACGTCGAAATATGCTGTTGGTACTCGCCACACGGGTATCGTTCGTAACCTGACCAACTTTGGCTTATTCCTGGAACTGGAAGAGGGAATCGACGGCCTGGTACACGTATCAGATCTGTCGTGGACCAAGAAGATCAAGCATCCGTCGGATTTCACCAAAGCTGGCGAAAACCTTGATGTAGTTGTTCTTGAACTGGATGTCGACAACCGTCGTCTGGCTCTTGGTCACAAGCAGCTTGAAGAGAACCCATGGGATACGTTTGAAGATACGTTTACTCTTGGTTCGGTTCACCGTTGCACCATCCTGTCGAAAAACGACAAGATGGCGACGCTCGAATTGCCATACGGTATTGAGGGCTTCTGCACCCTGCGCAATCTGGCCAAAGAAGACGGTACAATCGCTGAAGTAGGTGAGTCGCTTGATTTCCGGGTAACTGAGTTCTCGAAAGAAGACAAGCGGATCATGCTATCGCACACACGTACCTGGCAGGATAAGAGCGAGTCTGCGAAAGAAGCGAAGCCTAAAGCGGCCAAGACTACACAGTCGACCTCAGCTCAGCCTGAGCGTGGTGCTACGTTGGGCGACCTTAGCTCACTTGCTGCGTTGAAAGAGCAGATGGAAAGCAAAAACTAATCGCTTTATAATCTGATCTGATTACGAGTTAAAAAGGCGTCTTTCACAGAAATGTTGAGAGGCGCCTTTTGTTATTTAAGGCGAATGGCGTACGTTTGCAGTCCCAAACCAACAGGGTTCCGTGGCCGAGTGGCTAGGCAGAGGTCTGCAAAACCTCGTACAGCGGTTCGAATCCGCTCGGAACCTCATTATGAAGTAGCCGCTAAGTAGCTAATACTTAGCGGCTAATTTTTTATAACAGACTTGCTGAACATACTGTTAGTACTACAGAAAAGATAGACTTTAATTAGGTCTAGTATAGATTGAATCTAAGTAGAAAAAGTGGCCTTAAATAGCTTGGAACGGACTTTTGTATTCTGGCGATCGTGGCTTACTTTTGTGGGCCGATGAGGTACATAGGTCAATTATGAAGGTGAAATTTGATTATAAATTAGTCGTTATGAGCCGTTTATCTAAGTTTTGCGGAGCGTTGACACTGGCAGCTTTCCTGTTATTTCAAGGTGGGCAGATGAACGCGCAGGACTCTACAGCAGCTCAAGGGGGCGGGGGCCCGGCAGCAGCTACGCCAGCAGCGGGTGCTGGTGGGGGTGGAGATGTAGCCAAAGGCAAAGAGTTGTTTGAGAACAACTGTAAAACTTGCCACAATGCAAATGCTGAAGCACTGGTAGGCCCCGGCCTGGCGGGTGTTCGGCAACGTACCCCCGGCGATGCCTGGTTACAGAAATGGATCCGGAATTCGTCGGCCTTGATTGCGACAGGTGATGCCTACGCGGTCAAGATCTTTAATCAGTACAATAAGACCCAGATGACCTCATTCACCAACTTCTCAGATGGTGATATCAAGAGCATTCTGGATTACATTGATTCTGAAAGCGCGCCAAAACAGGCAGCTTTACCAGGTACTGTAGCACCGGCTGGTGGAGGACCAACTACAGCGGCAGCGTCGTCGGGACCATCTGAGTTGTTCACGTTTGTACTGGTTGCACTCCTTGTTGTGATGTTGCTGGTACTGGGCGTTTTACTCGTCATCGTGACAATCCTATCTAAGGCCGTTACGCCTCAAACGGGTGATGCTCTTGTCGGTACGCAGACAGCACCACTTGTGCAGCGGTTACGCAATGGTCTGGTCGGTGCCGTTAACAACTCAACCATACGCTCTGTTGCGATCTGGTTGTTCCTGTTTGTAGCAACGAAGATGTCGATTGATGGCCTTTATTCGATTGGCATTCAGCAAGGCTACGCGCCTAAACAGCCAATTGCTTACTCGCACAAGCTTCACGCAGGGCAATACAAAATCGACTGTAACTACTGCCACGTTGGCGTCAACAAAGGGAAGTCGGCTACTATTCCTTCGGCCAACATCTGTATGAACTGCCACGGTGTAATCAAGAAAGAGTCGCCTGAGATTCAGAAGATTTACGCCGCTATTGAGCAGAACAAGCCTATCGAATGGATTCGGGTGCATAATCTGCCTGATCTGGCTTACTTTAACCACGCTCAACACGTGAACGTTGGTAACGTTCAGTGCCAGACCTGTCATGGAGAAATCCAGAAGATGGAGGTAGTTGAACAGCGTTCATCATTGACGATGGGCTGGTGTATCGACTGCCACCGCAAAACGGAAGTGAATACGAAAGACAATGCCTACTACGATAAGTTGGTTGCATTGCACCGTAAAGAGACAAAAGAACCATTGAAGGTTGCCAACATTGGCGGCCTGGAATGTTCAAAGTGCCACTATTAATTTCTCAATCACTACGAAGTATCAGCCAAACAGAGATTCTCTGACTGGATTAAGTATATGGAACAAGTAACCAAACGGTATTGGAAGGGTGTTGAGGAGTTGCGCAATGACGCTACGTACGTTAAAAACGCACAATCAGAGTTTCCTGAGCCTTCGGGAAGCGATCTACAAAGCCTGCTTGACGGTACCAATGCTCCCCGCCGGGACTTTTTGAAAACGTTAGGTTTCGGAATGGCAGCCGTTTCACTGGCTGCCTGTGAAACACCCGTACGGAAAGCTATTCCGTACTTGAATAAGCCTGAAACGACATTTCCTACAATTTCTGACTATTATGCGTCATCGTACACAGATGGTGGTGATCACGCCAGCATTTTAGTTGAGACACGGGAAGGCCGACCTATCAAAATTGAAGGCAACCCCCTGTCGAGCATTGCTAAGGGAGGTACCACGGCCCGCGTTCAGGCATCGTTATTATCGTTATATGATAATGAAAAACTGAGAGGACCGAAGCGTGGCGAAACAGATATTGACTGGGCAACAGCTGATAAGGAAATTATCAGCCAACTGGCCACTATTGCTGCTCGCGGTGGTGCCATTCGGATTGTTACATCAACAATCGCCAGCCCATCAACTAAGGCGGTTATCGCTGATTTTGTTGCGAAGTATCCTTCGGCTCGCCACATTATGTATGATGCCAATTCGGTATCGGGCATTATTCAGGCAAACCAGGCGTCGTTCGGTAAGGCGGTTGTCCCATCATACGATTTCAGCAAAGCCAAAACGATTGTTAGTATTGGTGCTGACTTCCTGGGTACGTGGGTTGCTCCACTTGATCATGCCATGCCGTACGCCAAGACACGTAAAATTGGTGCAGTAGGTGGTGGTAACAAAGAGATGTCCCGTCACTATCAGTTTGAGACGATTATGTCGATGACTGGTGCTAACGCTGACTATCGGGGTACGTATAAGCCTTCGCAGGAAGGCCTGGTTGTTGCCAGTCTATATAACAAGGTAGCTGCCAAGTTGGGTGCGCCTGCGGTAAGTGCTACTGCGGTGACCGTTCAACACCTCGACAAGGCCGCCGCTGATTTGATTGCTTCGCGGGGCGCTGCTCTCGTCGTGGCTGGCTCAAATGATCCGAACGTTCAGATCCTTGTTAATGCGCTGAACAGCCTGTTAGGTAGCTATTCATCAACGATCAACCTTAATGTGCCGGTAAACTATCGTCAGGGGAATGATCAGCAAATGAACGCGTTCATCGACGAACTGAAAGGCGGTCGTGTACAGGCGGCTATGTTCTACATGGCCAACCCTGTGTATG
Organism: uncultured Fibrella sp.; assembly: GCF_964250085.1. Lineage (NCBI taxonomy): Bacteria > Pseudomonadati > Bacteroidota > Cytophagia > Cytophagales > Spirosomataceae > Fibrella > uncultured Fibrella sp. The sequence continues at coordinate 1,096,424 of NZ_CAXUEC010000001.1, forward strand.
ATCACCCACGGGGTGCTGAAATTGCTGACGCTCTCCCTAAAGTTGGTCTATCGGTGTCATTTGCCGATCGGGCTGATGAAACAGGTTCGCTGGTAAAATACATGACACCAGCGCCTCACTTCCTGGAGTGCTGGAACGATACCGAGCCTAAGACAGGCTACTATAGCTTAACGCAACCTGCTATTACGTACATCTTCAAAACTCGTCAAATGCAGTCGAGCTTGTTGACATGGGCAGGGAAAAGCAACGATTTTCAGGAGTACGTTCGCAGCTATTGGCGCAACAATATATTCCCTAAAGCATCAGGCTTTGCTACATTCGACGAGTTCTGGATTAAGTCTTTACACGACGGTGTGTTCGAGCCGGCTTCAGCGGTACTTGTTCCATCAGGCGCAACGTTTGCCGGTAATGTAGCTGCTGCAGCAACGGGTATCAGTCAGCGTTACAAACCTACTACGGGTATTGAAGTAGCCCTTTACGAGAAAGTAGGTATGGGTAATGGCTCGCAAGCCAACAACCCCTGGATTCAGGAGTTTCCTGATCCTGTATCGAAAGCATGCTGGGATAATTATGCTGCCGTTTCTCAAAAGACAGCTACGGACCTTGGCGTTGAGCAAAACGAACTGATTAAGGTTGACGTGGCAGGTAAGTCTATTGAGCTACCTGTATTGATACAGCCAGGACAAGCGGATCAAACGGTAGCTATCGCTATTGGATATGGCCGATCAAAGTCAGGCAAATGTGCAAATGGCGTGGGCCAGAACGCGTACCCACTTGCTTCTATCTCGGGCGGAACGGTAAGTATGTCGGCCGTTAACGCGTCGGTTAGCAAATCAAGTGGTCGTCATGACATTGCCCAGACCCAAACGCATGAGACCGTAATGGGTCGTCGGGCTGTATTGCAGGAAGGTATTCTTGCCCGGTACAAGAAAAATCCGAAAGAAGGTCGTTACGAGCCCAAGGTGGAAACATCAGAAGGCCCGGTAGAGCCAACAGATATTACGTTGTGGCATGGTTACGGCAAGCCAAACCACTCGTGGGGTATGGTTATTGACCTGAACTCATGTATTGGTTGCGGTGCCTGTGTGGTTGGCTGTATTTCTGAGAACAACACACCAACAGTAGGTCGTGACGAAGTGTTAGCTCGTCGCGAGATGCACTGGATGCGGATTGACCGGTACTACAGCAGTGATGCCGACTTCGAGAATATGGGTGCTATTGAAGGGTATCGTGCACTTGAAGTAGCGTCGGCTAATCCTGAAGTAACATTCCAGCCGATGTTATGCCAGCATTGTAGTAACGCACCCTGCGAAACGGTTTGTCCTGTATTGGCTACCACGCACAGTACGGAAGGTTTAAACCAAATGACGTATAACCGGTGTATTGGCACTCGTTATTGCGCGAACAACTGTCCGTACAAGGTGCGTCGTTTCAACTGGTTTAAGTACCACGACGAAGATAAGTTTGATTATCAATTCAATAATGACCTGGGTAAAATGGTCATTAACCCCGACGTTACTGTCCGTGCCCGGGGGGTTATTGAGAAGTGTTCTTTCTGTGTGCAGCGTATCCAGGAAGGTAAGCTTACAGCTAAGAAAGAACGTCGTCGCCCATTGCCAGATGAAATTCAATCAGCGTGTGCTCAAGCCTGCCCAACAGATGCGATCATCTTCGGTGACATGAACAACCCTGAAAGCACAATTTCTAAGGTGCTGGAAACGGAATTAAATGAACGCGCTTTCCACGTTCTGGAAGAGATTAACGTTCGCCCGCAAATTGCTTATCTGACCAAAATCCGTAATAAGGAGGAAGGACCAAAGCAAGAAACTACTCAGAAAACAGAAGCGTAGGTCAACGTACTATTTGAAAATTTAAAAACGATGCATATCACTTCAGCCGTACGCACACCGTTAGTATCTAATGGGAAAACCTATGCAGATGTCACAGAAGACATCTGTAAGCAGGTAGAAGGCCGTCCAACTCGTGAGTGGACAATTGCATTTACGATTTCTGTCCTTGTACTTGTCTACGGCACAGCGTGTGTATTCTACACATGGTGGGAGGGCCTGGGCGTATGGGGTTTGAATAAAACTGTTGGCTGGGCCTGGGATATTACCAACTTCGTTTGGTGGGTAGGTATTGGTCACGCAGGTACGTTGATTTCTGCCGTTTTGTTGTTGTTCCGTCAGAAATGGCGGACGTCGATTAACCGGGCGGCAGAAGCTATGACCATCTTCGCCGTTATTTGCGCGGCAACGTTCATCTTTATGCACATGGGCCGTCCGTGGCTGGCATACTGGGCGTTACCGCTACCAAATACATTTGGCTCTTTGTGGGTAAACTTTAAATCACCGCTGGTGTGGGACGTATTCGCCATCAGCACTTACTTCACTGTATCACTGGTATTCTGGTACATGGGTCTGGTGCCTGATCTGGCTACTATCCGTGACCGGGCTCGTAGCAAAGTGAGCCGGTACGTGTACGGTGCGTTCTCACTTGGCTGGAATGGTTCAGCAAAAACATGGGCTCGGTACGAGTACATGAGCTTGATCCTGGCTGGTATCTCTACACCGTTGGTACTGTCAGTACACACGATTGTAAGTATGGACTTTGCTACGTCGGTTATTCCTGGTTGGCATACTACGATCTTCCCGCCTTACTTCGTTGCAGGTGCTATCTTCTCTGGATTTGCCATGGTGCAAAACCTCGTATTGATCATCCGCGTCGTGTTTAAACTGGAAGACTATGTCACTGTAGAACATATTGAGTCGATGAATAAAATCATCACACTCACGGGGTCTATTGTAGGAGTAGCTTATATTACCGAGTTTTTCATCGCCTGGTATTCAGGAGTTGAATTTGAAAGTTATGCGTTTATTAACCGGGGTACTGGGCCTTACTGGTGGGCTTACTGGGCAATGATGACCTGTAACGTAATTTCTCCACAACTGTTCTGGTCGAAGACAATTCGTACGTCAGTCGTGTGGACGTTTGTTCTTTCGGTTATCGTGAACATCGGTATGTGGTTTGAGCGATTTGTGATCATCGTTACGTCGCTGCACCGCGATTACCTGCCATCAAGCTGGGCCATGTTCCACCCAACCCTGTTCGATATCAGTGATTACCTCTTCTCATTTGGTGTGTTCTTTACGTTGTTCTTGTTGTTTGCCAAGTTCCTTCCCGTTGTTAACATGGCGGAAGTGAAATCAATCATCAAGTCTTCGTCGGCTCAATTACCAAAATCAGTTTCAGGCGTTGCAAAAGGAGAGCGTGTTACTGCGCCTACCTTTAACAAGAACGCTGACTAATTCACCTTTATACGTATCTGTATGGCTTCGCCAGTTAACAGTCGATTTTTAGTAGGCATTTTTGACGACGATGATGTCGTGATGAAGGCCGTCAGAGAAGTTCGTGAATCGGGAGTACGCATTCACGAGGTTTACACACCATTCCCGGTGCACGGTCTCGATGTTGCCTTAGGACATCCACGTTCACGGTTAGGTATAGCTGCATTCATGTTTGGCCTAACCGGCTTGCTGACTGCCGCTGCGCTGATGTCATACACTGAGAAATTTGACTGGCCAATGATCGTAGGGGGTAAGGACTCATTTTCCTACCCAATCTATGTTCCGATTGCCTTTGAGTTAACCGTATTATTCACTGCATTAGGCATGGTCTCGACCTTCATTATTTCTAATGGGCTCGGGCCAACAGTAAAGCCTCTTATGTTCGATTTGCGAACAACTGACAACAAGTTTGCTATGGCCATTGACATGGAAAATAACAAGCTTCAGGAATCAGAGATTGAGACGATCCTGCGGAAATCAGGTGCAGCTGAAGTAAACGTTAAGCAGTTCTAATAGACCGATTATGAAATTCAAGCATATAGTGCTTTCATCGATTGGGTTAGCATCTGTGCTTTTTTTGAGTGCCTGTGGTGATAGCCGGAATGATACAGGAACTCAATTTGCACCCCAGATGTATGACCCCGTTGGTTACGAGCCTTACAAGCAAACTAAAGCTAACCCGTTTACTGCTAATGGCCTGAACATGCGTGACCCAGCCCGGGGCACCGTATCTCGCCGTAATTACCATACTACATTTGGTAAAGGTGATAGCGCGACAACAGACCTGATGGTATATAACATACCTAAAGACAGTATTGCTATCGCTGAAAGAACCTTGACTAATCCAATTCCGAATACAGAAGCTAGCTTAAAGGAGGGTGAAATTCTGTATGGCCGTTATTGCATTCACTGTCACGGGGAAGGTGGTAAAGGAGATGGACTTGTGGGCAAAGAGTATAAGGGTGTACCTAACTACTCAGCGGGCGCTTATAAGACCATGAATGATGGACATATATTTCATGTCATTACGCACGGTAAAGGACGGATGTGGCCGCACGGCTCACAAATGACACCAGAAGAACGCTGGAAAATTGTCATGTACGTTCACAAACTTCAGCAAGGATAATTCTGAATCAGCTAGACTGCTATGTTCATCAACAGGCATAGCAGCCATACCATCAATAGAGTCAATAATGGCATCAGTACACGCAATACCTTCCCTTGATGAGCAGTTCGAATTTACTGCCGATTCGAAACGGCGTTTGCTAATCGGCGGAGCCGTCGGCGTAGCGTTAGTTGTTCTTGGCGCCGTTCTGTTATCATCGGGTGTAGGTGAACACGCACATGAAGCAGTTCAGGGGCATGGCCTGAGTGAAGGGCATGAAGGTGCTCACGGGCATTACAAGTGGACAACCCGACTATGGGCCAACATTTGGGTCAACAGTATTTATTTCACTGGTATTGCCGTTGCTGGCATGTTCTTCATGTCTTATAACTATCTGGCTCAGGCGGGATGGTCGTCGGTAATAAAGCGGGTTCCAGAAGCAATGCCTGCTTTCTTACCAGTTACGGGTATTATCATGCTGGGAGTTTTCCTGTTTGCCGGGCACGACATATTTCACTGGACACACGAGGGTTTATATGATAAGGCAAGCGAAGAATATGATCCGATAATTGCTGGAAAACATGGCTTCCTAAATACACCGTTCTTCCTGGCACGGATGGCATTTTACTTCATATCGTGGTATATGCTGTGGCGGGTTCTACGCAATCTTTCACTTCAGGAAGATTTGTATGGTGGAACGGAATACTATTATAAGAGTATGAAGTATGGGATCATCTTCCTCGTTGTTTTTGCTGTAACCTCATCAACGGCCGCCTGGGACCTGATCATGTCGATCGATACTCACTGGTTCAGTACAATGTTTGGCTGGTATACGTTGGCTAGCTGGCACGTAGCTGGTCTTGCAACAATGACGTTGGTGGTAGTTATGCTCAAAGAGCAAGGTTTCCTTAAGGCGGTAAACAATAGCCATTTACATGATTTAGGCAAGTTTATATTCGCCTTTAGTATATTCTGGACATATGTGTGGTTTGCTCAGTTCATGCTGATTTATTACGCTAACCTTCCTGAAGAAACGATCTATTACCGTGAACGTTTTAGCGGCCACGGCGGCATTTATCTGGCTCCATTCTGGGTTAACGTTGTTCTAAACTTTGTCTTCCCATTCCTCGTTCTAATGACACGGGATGCAAAGCGGACGAACGTATTATTGAAGCTTGCCTGTTGGGGAGTGTTGATTGGTCACTACTTTGATTTTTACATGAACATTATGCCCGGCACAGTAGGCGAGCATGGTGGATTTGGCCCGATTGAGTTTGGCATGATCCTTATTTTCGCCTGTGCGTTTATCTGGTCAGTCTCAACTCAGTTGACAAAAGCCAACTTGATTCCCAAGAATCACCCGTTGTTAGAAGAAGCATTGCATCACGACATTTAGACTTTATCTAAATCACACAAGTATGGTTTACATCGTAGGATTATTGTCGCTCGTTTTCCTTGCGCTTGCCTTTATGGTATTTGGTCGGCTGACCAGCGTAATGAAAAGTGTAGGTACGTCAGGAGAGCAGGAGACGTACGGAGGTACTAGTAATAAAATCAACGGAGCCATGTTCATGGTCTTCCTGATTGCTGGCACAATTGCTGCCACCTGGTCATTTATTCACTCTACCCAATACTTTCTCCCCGAAGCTTCGTCTATTCATGGTCGACGGGTTGATGGCCTTTTTTGGGGATCAATGGCAATTGTTACAGCCTCTGCGCTGCTGACAAATATTTTGCTGTTCTACTTTGCCTATCGTTACCAATATAAGGATGGAAAGCGGGCGTCATATTATCCTGAAAATCATAAGCTCGAGCTAATTTGGACCGTAGTACCTGCCGTTGTTATGGCGATCATGGTATTTACGGGTTGGAAAGCGTGGCGGGATATTATGTCTGAAGCACCTGAGGGTGCTCAGGAAGTTGAACTTGTAGGTAAACAGTTTAACTGGATTGCTCGCTACCCTGGTGTTGACAATAACAAACTGGGTGCTTTTAATTACAAGCTGATTGATAACACGAATGAGACCGGCATTGACTTCTCGGACGAATCTTCTTTTGATGATTTTACGAATCCTTCGGAATTACACATTCCTGTTGGTAAGCCTGTATTAATTCGGATTCGTGCCCGTGATGTACTGCACAGCGTGTTTATTCCTCACATGCGCGTGAAGATGGATGCCGTACCTGGCATGCCAACCCGTTTCTGGTTTCATCCAGACAAAACGACTGAGCAGATGCGTAATGAGACTGGCAATCAGAACTTCAAATACGAAATTGCTTGTACTGAGGTGTGTGGGCGTGGGCACTTCTCAATGAAGATGAATTTGATCGTAGAAGACGAAGATTCATTCAAAAAATGGTGTGCCGAACAGAAACCATTGCTGTCGACAGCACCAGAATACGCATCACGCATTCCGGCAAATCTGAAAGCAAAAGCCGCAAAATACCTGCCGACGGTTGGTGCTGATACAACATCTACCGCATCTGCCGGTGGTGTTGCCGGTTCAGGTAGTGCTTCATTACGTTAATCCTTTAGATCAACAAATCGCTAATAATGGCAACTACAGACGCAATTTCAACTGCCGGTGTTCATGTGGCTGAACATGAGCATCATGAGCACGAATTGAATTTTTGGCGCAAATACGTTTTCGCTGAAGACCATAAAACGATTGCCAAGCAATACCTGATTACCGGTATTTTCTGGGCAATCATCGGTATCAGTTTCTCTGTAATCTTCCGTTTGCAACTGGGCTTCCCCCAAATGAAAATGGAATGGTTACGCCCCCTGATCGGTAACTGGATCGAGGAAAGTGGAAAGCTAAGTCCTGACTTTTATCTGGCTCTGGTTACCATGCACGGTACCATCATGGTATTCTTTGTGCTTACAGCTGGCCTAAGTGGAACGTTCAGTAACTTCTTGATTCCACTACAGGTAGGTGCGCGGGACATGGCATCGGGCTTCATGAACATGTTGTCTTACTGGTTCTTCTTTATGGCCAGTCTGCTTATGTTCGTGTCGATCTTCTTGGAGACAGGTCCTGCTGCTGGTGGATGGGTCGTTTATCCGCCTCTTAGCGCGTTACCACAGGCACACAAAGGTTCTGAGATGGGTATGACATTATGGTTGAGTAGCATGGCTCTCTTCATTGTGTCTCAATTGCTGGGTGGTATCAACTACATCACGACGGTAATCAACCTTCGTACACGTGGTATGTCGTTTAGCAAACTGCCACTTACAATTTGGGCTTTCTTTTTGACGGCTGTTCTGGGTCTTATTTCGTTCCCTGTTCTCCTGTCGGCTGCGTTGTTACTGATTTTCGACCGTAGTTTTGGCACTAGTTTCTTCCTGTCAGATATTTATATTGCTGGGGAAGCACTGCCAAACGTAGGTGGTAGCCCAATCCTGTTCCAGCACTTATTCTGGTTCCTGGGTCACCCCGAAGTGTATATTGTGATGCTGCCTGCACTGGGTATTACATCTGAAATTATTGCGACGAACTCGCGCAAGCCAATCTTTGGCTATCGGGCCATGATCGCGTCAATGATGGGTATTGCTTTCCTTGCGTTCATTGTGTGGGCTCACCATATGTTCGTGACGGGTATGAATCCCTTCCTGGGATCTGTGTTTATGTTCCTGACGCTTATCATCGCTGTACCATCGGCGGTAAAAGCGTTTAACTACATCACAACCCTATGGCGCGGGAACATCCGGTTTACCCCGGCTATGTTGTTCTCGATTGGCCTCGTGTCTTTCTTTATCTCGGGTGGTGTTACCGGTCTTATTCTGGGCAATGCTGCACTTGACATTCAACTACACGATACGTACTTCGTTGTTGCCCACTTTCACTTAGTGATGGGCGCTTCGTCGGCCTTTGGTCTGTTAGCTGGTGTGTATCACTGGTTCCCCAAGATGTTTGGTCGCATGATGAATGATAAACTTGGGTACGTCCATTTCTGGTTAACATTCATCGGTATCTACTGTGTATTCTTCCCAATGCACTATATCGGTATCGCTGGTTTCCCACGCCGTTATTATAGCTTCACCAGCAACGATTTCACGAGCAATATCTTCCAGGATATGAACGCGTTTATCAGCCTTGCTGCTATCGTTACGTTCTCTGCTCAGTTCCTGTTCCTGTATAACTTCGTGTACAGCTTAATTAAAGGAAAGCGGGCTACATTGAACCCATGGCAGTCGAACACGCTGGAATGGACAACGCCCGTAGTACCAGGACATGGTAACTGGCCAGGTGAAATTCCAGCCGTATACCGCTGGCCATATGACTATAGCAAACCGGGTGCGAAGGATGACTTCATTCCTCAAAACGTACCATACTCGCAAACTCCTGAGTCAAACCTTCCGCATGAGAAAGAGTTGATTTCGCTGGAGAAGGCGATCGAAGCTCAAAACTTCAATGACCAGTTCAAGCAACCCCATTAATGAGCGTTCATTTCGGCGCCTGGCGCTTCTAACAGTTATTGCTGTCTTCCTGCTGATTTTAGTGGGAGGCGTAGTTAGAAGCACCGGGGCCGGAATGGGATGCCCAGACTGGCCAAGATGCTTTGGGCAATGGATACCACCAACTGATGTATCTCAACTTCCCGCAAACTATCAGGAAATCTATAGTCATCGCGGTTACGCAAATACTGAGTTCAATGTTGTAAAGACATGGACGGAGTATTTGAACAGATTGTTGGGGGCTTTGATCGGGGTGCTAATCTTCTTCACATTTGTAGCCTCTGCTAAAGCCTACTGGCAGCGTGACCGCGCCATTGTAGGCTTTAGTTTTTTAGCCCTGTTTCTCGTTGGATTTCAGGGTTGGCTTGGTGCAAAAGTTGTATCGAGCGTACTGGCCGCCTGGTTGATAACACTGCATATGTTGTTGGCCATTGTTATCGTTGGCGTGTTACTATATGTGGTGGCACGTACCCAGGCTGCAACTATGTCAGTCAGTTCGATGCGTTTATCAACAGCATCAAACCGATGGCTGTTGATAAGTTCCGGCCTGCTGCTTTTGCAGATCCTGTTAGGCACTCAAGTTAGAGAGACGGTTGATGAAGTCGCTCACCGGCTTGGAGAGATGCAACGGCTTCGCTGGATCGACGGGTTAGATCTCCGGTTTTATATCCATAGAAGCTTTTCGTTGGTTGTATTAATAAGCCAGCTTTTGTGGATAATACCAGTTGCCAGGCAATCTACAAATAGTGCACTCATTAAGCGGTTAGCAGTAGCTACAGGAAGCCTGTTGGTTGTTGAAATAGCTACGGGTGCAATTATGGCTTACTTCGCTATACCTGCCTGGGCGCAACCGGTTCATCTTACGTTAGCCGTTCTCTCATTAGGAATTCAATTCGTTGTTATTCTGTTTTCCTATAGAGAAGTGGTCATGAAAAGCATACCAGATCGGTCGTTAGCAACTACTGACAAATCTGGGTCAGTAACCACGTTATGAATTCATCCATAGAGCAACCAATAATGCCGCCTGCCAGTAAGCCGAACAAGGCATCTTGGAAGGATTACCTTGCTTTGACCAAGTTAAGGTTGTCATTGTTGGTGGGGTTTTCGGCCGTTCTAGGTTACCTGATGGCGGCTTCAAAGCCGTATTCGATTGGTCAGATCGCCTTATTTACTATTAGTGGCCTTCTTATCACCGGCGCTGCAAATGCCGTCAATCAGGTGCTGGAGGTCGAATTTGACCGATTAATGAAACGGACAGGCAGTCGGCCGTTGCCAACAGGACGCATTAGTAAAGAGCGGGCTATTGTATTTGTTGCCGTACTCTTGTTTATAGGGCTGTTTATTCAAACACTGTGGTTTAATCCATTGACGGCAGGTATCTCTTTCGTTTCTTTTTTGCTGTATGGATTTGTATACACACCCTTGAAACGAGTAGGTTCTATAGCTGTTTATGTAGGAGCCTTGCCTGGTGGTTTGCCGCCATTGATTGGTTGGGTAGCCTTCACAGGTACCATAAGCAATGAAGCACTTTGGTTGTTCGCCGTTCAGTTCGTTTGGCAGTTTACTCATTTCTGGGCTGTTGCCTGGGTGCTTGATGAAGATTATGCCAAAGCAGGTTTCAAACTTTTACCATTGAAGAGACCCGCCAAGGCACAAACGGCGTTGGTCATTTTAAGCTTCACTGTTTGGCTTATACCACTGGGCTTGTTGCCCTTTTATTGGGGGTATATTGGAATCATATCGGCAAGCATTGCAGTAGTTGCAGCACTTGCCTTGCTGTGGCTTAATATAGGCTTGGTTAGAAAGCCTGATATTGTTACAGCAAAACGTCTCATGTTTGCCGCGTTTGCCTACTTACCAGTTGTCCAAATCGCGTTTGTTTTAGATCGTGTTTAACATGAAAGAAGAAACGGAAGAAATAAAATGGCTCGAAGAAGAGCCTGAAGAGACGCTCTCCGTTAATCCACGGAAGTTCATTCTCTGGTTATTTATTGTGAGTATTCTGATGCTGTTTGCCTCATTCACAAGCGCATATCTGGTGCGGCGTGCAGAAGGCAACTGGCTTGAGTTTACGGTTCCGGCTATTTTTGGATATAGTACGGTTGTGCTAGTGCTGAGTAGTCTTACAATGCACTGGGCTTACCTGGCTGCTAAAAAAGACAATTTCAACGCGCTAAGGATAGCTATATCTATTACTTTTGCGCTTGGAATCGTATTTCTGTACATGCAATTTCAGGGGTGGATTGAGTTGGTGCGAAACAATGTGTACTTTGTTGGAAACCCGGCTGGATCATTCATCTATGTCTTCACGGGCATGCATGCATTCCACTTGATCTCTGGGTTGATTGTTTTGGTTTTTGCCCTCGTGGCAGCATTTAGATTACGCATACACGCGAAGTCACTTGAGCAGGTTCAGGTGGCTTCAACTTATTGGCATTTTCTGGACGTACTCTGGATCTACCTGTATTTCTTCTTACTTTATTTCCATTAATCAGCTCACGGACGCATGGCGGCTACAGCAACAACTGACGAGTCAGTAGTATTTGATAAGAAAGCCTGGATGGGGGGCGTAGAACCCATGAATGTCAGCTACGGTAAGCTGATGATGTGGTTTTTCCTCATCTCAGATACATTTACCTTCTCGGCATTATTAGTCACCTACGGTCTGATCCGCTATAGCTATCCAGCGTACGATCCGGTTATACACGGGACTCCCTTTCACTTCTCGAATATCTACTGGCCTGTTCCAGATCATGTGTTCAATGCGTTTCCGTTCTTTCACGGAACGAACCTGCCGCTGATCTTCGTAGGTCTGATGACCTTCATTCTTATCTTCTCGTCGGTAACGATGGTATTGGCTGTAGAAGCCGGACACCGTCGCGATCGGCAGGATGTTGAGAAATATATGCTGTGGACTATTCTGGGCGGTTTAGCCTTCCTGAGCAGTCAGGCATGGGAATGGTCGCACTTTATTCACGGAACAGAAGAGGGAAACACTATTCGCGAGTTGGTGAGCGGTACATGGGTTGAACGAACCATTTTTGGAGCCAACCTCACAGAGAATCAGTATGGACCGCCAGCCTTTGCCGATCTGTTCTTTTTCATCACTGGATTCCACGGTACGCACGTATTCTCGGGTGTTATTCTAAACATACTGATTTTCTATCGGACTGCAACTGGTATGTACGAGCAGCGAGGTCATTACGAGATGGTTGAGAAAGTAGGCCTCTACTGGCACTTTGTAGATCTGGTCTGGGTCTTCGTGTTTACGTTCTTCTATCTCGTTTAATTGCTTTTTCTTCCTTCGACAATGGCAAATACACCATACACCGACAACCACGGCGGCACAGATATAGCTCCACCGCCAGCGAATACTAAAGTAATTTGGCGCACATTTCTTATCTTATGTGGTATAACCGCCGTTGAATTCATTATTGCTTTTACAATGACTGCTGGCCATTTTCGTGTCGCAATCTTCGTAGGAATGACACTTATCAAGGCGTTTTACATCGTGGCCGAGTTTATGCACTTAAAACATGAGGTAAAAAGCTTAATCTGGGCCATTATGCTGCCAATCATTTTCATTGTCTGGTTGCTTATTGCATTGATGTACGAAGGCGGCTCGATTTTCCAATTGAGATAACAAATGAATACATACCGCAAAGCCGGGACTCTCCTCTTAACGTTGGTGGTCCCGGCTTTTGCGTACATACTGCTTAGAGCCTGTACGCAAAATCATTACACATTGCCCCGCTATATACCGGTTATCGACTCAACGAGGGGCGAACCGGTTATGCAAACGATTACAGATAAGAACGGAGATAAACGTCAGGATACCCTGTTCAGGCACGTACCTGGCTTCGCACTCATTGATCAGAATGGGAAGCCGGTCAACCAGTCAGTTACAAAAGGGAAAATCCACGTGGCCGATTTCTTCTTCACACGCTGCGGTACCATCTGCCCCAAGATTCAACTGAATCTTAGCCGGGTTCAGGAAATCTTTAAGGAGCGTAACGATCTGGTGTTCCTGTCGTATTCGGTAGACCCGGAAAATGACGGACCGGCCGAGCTGAAAGCCTACGCAAACAAGATAGGAGCAAAGCCGGGCATGTGGTATTTCCTGACAGGCGATAAGGCCCAAATCTACCATCTGGCGCAGCGTGGCTACTTCTTACCCGTTGTTGATCACGGGGTTAGTTACGGCAAGCCCGACGAAACTTTTATACACAGTGAAAAGTTGGTTTTAGTAGATAAAGAGGGCATAATCCGGGGGTTCTATGACGGAACCGATAAAAAGGACATCGACCGGCTAATCGCCGAAATCCGGGTGCTATTCGATATCTACAGTAAGCAAACGTAATTTATGGAAGCCACCTCACTCGTTGAAAAAGACAAGAATGCCAACCGGCTGATCAACATTGTTTCAATCGCCGTTCCACTTGTGGTTGCTCTGATGTTGGGCATACGCCAGAAGTTTGATCTGGGTTCGTGGACGACGTACCTGCCGCACATTAACGGCGTAATTAATTCGCTGACATCTGTGTTACTGGTTATAGGCTATTACTTCATTCGGCAGAAGAACGTAACCGCCCATCGTCGAACAATGATGACTGCGTTTACATTGGGAGCGTTCTTTCTGGTCAATTATGTACTGTATCACATCTCAAACGAATCAACACCATTCGGTGGCGAGGGATGGATTAGGCCGGTATATTACTTTTTATTGATCTCACACATCGCCTTATCTGTGGTCGTGTTATGGTTCGTATTACGAGCCGTCTATTTTGCATTGACCAAACAGTTTGTGCTGCATAAGAAAATGACCCGCTGGGCATTGCCAATCTGGCTTTATGTGAGTACTACGGGGGTGATTGTGTATTTGATGATTAAACCATATTACACACATTAATCGACGGAATCAGCGTATGAAAAAGTGGGGATGGGTGATCGTAACAGCACTGTTTGTCTGTTTTGGACCAGATGTGTTGGCTCAATGTGCTATGTGTCGGGCTACCGTTGAAAGCACCGTTAGTAACGGACGCAGCGTTGTTGCCTCTGATCTGAATCTTGGAATTTTGTACCTATTGGCGGCGCCCTATCTAATTGTGGCTTCCATCAGTTATCTCTGGTATCGCACCAGCAAAAAAGAACATGCCCAACGTATCAAAATTTCAAGCCGTGTCAAAGGGGCTATGTCCTAAGTGTAGACAGGGTAAGATTTTTCAAACGCCGCTGTATGCTCCGATTGGCTTCGGCAAAATGAATGAGTTCTGTCCACACTGCGGGATGCGCTTCGAAATTGAGCCGGGTTACTTTATTGGAGCCATGTATGTAAGCTATGCGTTCTCGGGCGGTATAGCGCTCGTATTGGGCTTTATTCTATTTTATCTGGCAAATAATCCGCCGGGCTGGGTATACTCGTTGGTAATTTCAATAGCCGTCATAGTAATCTCAGCCATAAACTTTCGGCTGTCAAGGGTTATCTGGCTGCATTATGTAGCCGGTATTCAATACAACCCGGCACTTTGAATTGAATAATTCATGAAAATCCCAACCTGCACAGGTTGGGATTTTTTAGTTTGGATGCAACCAGACGAAAACAAGCTGCATCTTGCTTATAAATGAAGTAAAAGATGGCTCTCTCTATACCATACTATCTGTCGGAAAGTCAGTTGGTAGTTGCGCTGCAACGGGGAGAGGCGCGTGCACAAAAGATTACCTACGAGCGGTATGCTACGCGAATGATGGCCGTGTGCCTCAGGTACGTTGCCAATCAGGCTGATGCCGAAGATGTATTGATCGACGCATTTATGCGCGTGTTTGAACGGATAAATCAGTTTAGGAACGAAGGGAGCTTTGAAGGATGGATTCGCCGAATCATGGTCACAGAGTCGCTGATGTTTCTGAGGAAGAACAAGTCACTCCGGCAGGAAATACCACTCGACACCGTGATGGAAGAACCCGATTACCCATGGGCCGATGAGAATCTGCAAGCCGATGACCTGTTGCGGCTGGTAGCTCAATTGCCAGATGGATACCGGACCATTTTCAACTTGTATGCTATTGAGGGGTACAACCACGCCGAAATAGCCAATCTGACAGGCATTAGCGAAGGAACGTCGAAGTCGCAGCTATCGCGGGCCAGAGCATTACTACAACAAAAGATTAGAACGCTTGAAACCGACGTGAAGTCGGCACCGATATATGGAAAAGCAGCCAGTTGATGACCTCTTCGCCCGCAAGCTGCGGGAAGCAGAAGCACCAGTCGGCCCTGATGTGTTTAACCAGCTACAAAAGCGAATGGGAGGACAGCCGACACCTATTCGTCGGCCGGTAGTTGCCTGGTGGCACGTTGCTAGCGCAGCCTGTCTGCTGGTGGCACTTTGGTTTCTGTATGTGATCAACAAAGTGGAGCCGGAAACGAGTATACCAATAGCTGTAAGGCAGGCTTTCCAAAAGCTGCAAAGCAACGGGGATGATGACAAAGCCATAGCCGATGCAACAGCAAAGCCTGAACTTGATCAAAAAAGACAGCATGATTTTGCAGTGGATGAAGCCAACAAACAGCAGGAAGAAGAAAGCATAGCTCAGGCAACGTACCTGGCCCAAAGAAAAAGCCAGACGAAGCTGTTCAATAAGCCTGAGGCCCCAACGCAAACGCCCGTTCGGCCAGTTGAAACAGAACGGATCGTAGCAACGCCTGAACAACTGGTTCAGCCCATAGTCGAACCGTCAGTTGTACCGATTAATCCAGTACCAGTTGAACGGATCGCCAGAGTAAACAACGCACAAAAACAGGCGACCGAGCGTACCATTCTGCTAACGATTGAAGAGCCGCAGTTAACGAATAGCCTGACAGCCGCAAAAAGCGACATCACGACGCTTGAGGTACAACAACCTCATCAAAATGGCTTATCGAGCTTATTTGGTAAGCTGAAGCAATTGAAGAATGGCGAAGTGTTGGCCAAAGCTGTTCCGGTCAGTAATCAGAATAATCAGAAGAACCGGCTGGGCCGGGTATTCTCGGAAGTGAAAGAAAGTTTGAAAAATGAAACGACACTAGAATAATGAAAACGCTCATCCTGTCTACCTGCCTCATTCTGAATTCGTTGGTTGCGCTATGTGCGCCAGCCGATTCACTCATCATTCGATTTGGCAATAAAGGGCGTATCGCTGTGTATGCGCCCACCAAAGATCAATTGAAAGGAATAACCAGATATGATCTGAACCGGATTGTCCGGGACATGGTCACCAAATTAGACTCTGTACCGGAGGGTCAGGTATATGCCATTGATGCCGCCAACGGTCAAAAATATTTGCGGGATACATTAATTGTTGTTCAAAAATCGAACGGCAAGGTCACTGTCACGGTCAAAAGTGATGAGTCGGATACAACGGACCTATATAAAAAAGGGGGCACAAGAGTTTACAAAGTCAAAAAAGACAGTAACTCAAACCGCAACAACTGGAAAGTCAATACGGATATTCACTTTGGCCTGAATACGTGGATAGGGGGGCCAGATGTGCAAACGTATGGCGGAAACTCGTACGAGCTTGACCCGCTGGGATCGCGCTACTTTGCCATCAGTATGACGCAGAACCCGGCTATTGTCAGAACCAATAAGTTTAAACTGAGTGTAAGGTACGGCCTTCAGATTGCCTGGAATAACTTCATGTTTCAGGAAAGTGTTGTAGCGCAGAAGGGACCAGATGGTATTCAGTTTAACCCATCTCAAACTCACTTAACAAAGAGTAAACTCACCGTCTGTAACCTTGAAATTCCGCTAGTACCTCAATTCTCGTTCTACAATACCAACCGTAAACGGGCTTTCAACATTGGTGTTGGCGGTTTCGTAGGCTACCGAGTCGACAGTTACACGAAGATCAAACAGGATAACGGCGACAAGTTTCATGATCACGCCGGTTTCTATCTTAATAATTTACAATATGGCGTTCAGGGAAACATCGGTCTGGCTAATTTCAACTTCTTTGTAAAATATAATCTGAACACTAGCTTCCAGGATGGGAAGGGCCCTGCTGTACACCCACTAAGCTTTGGCATAACGATTTAGCTAGTAAAAGTAGCAAGTCAGCAAGCCTCATCAGATAGGTCTGATGAGGCTTGCTGATGGGAAAGAAAAAAGATTTTTTACTTACCCTGTTGACAACGGAGAAAAACCTTGTAATTTTGCAACTCCAAACTGAGAAGCAGGGCGGAAATTGTTCTTTTTAGATTGACTTGGGGAGTTTCCAGAGTGGCCAAATGGATCAGACTGTAAATCTGCTGGCGTACGCCTTCGGAGGTTCGAATCCTCCACTCCCCACCATTTAAGTAAAGTAAGCGGGAGTAGCTCAGCTGGTAGAGCGATAGCCTTCCAAGCTATAGGTCGCGAGTTCGAACCTCGTCTCCCGCTCAACGACGTACCTGGAATTAGTTTTGTATTTGATGTAAATAGTCAGATTCAGTACTAATTCTTATTCGATTACACTGTACTTGCCTTCTTAGCTCAGTGGTAGAGCACTTCCTTGGTAAGGAAGAGGTCGTCGGTTCAAATCCGATAGAAGGCTCTAAGCTGCCAGATGTTGCTCTGTTGAGGCGGCTTTGATAAGGTGCTCTGCAAAGAGCACTTTTTGCGTAAGGGCAAATCAACTAACACTAACTATAGTTAACTAAAGCGTTTTTAGACATGGCAAAGGAGAATTTTGACCGCTCGAAACCGCACGTCAACATCGGTACGATTGGTCACGTTGACCACGGCAAGACGACGCTGACGGCAGCAATTACGAAAGTACTCGCCGGGAAAGGTCTGGCGGCAATGCGGGACTTCTCGTCGATCGATAATGCCCCAGAGGAAAAAGAGCGTGGTATCACGATCAACACCTCACACGTAGAATATGCGACGGCCAACCGTCACTATGCACACGTTGACTGCCCAGGTCACGCCGACTATGTGAAGAACATGGTAACGGGTGCCGCTCAGATGGACGGTGCTATTCTGGTAGTAGCTGCGACGGATGGCCCAATGCCACAAACTCGTGAGCACATCCTGCTGGCTCGCCAGGTAGGTGTACCCCAGCTTGTTGTCTTTATGAATAAAGTCGACATGGTGGATGATCCTGAACTGCTTGAGCTCGTTGAGATGGAAATCCGCGAACTGTTGAGCTTCTACCAATTTGATGGCGACAACATTCCAGTTATTCAGGGTTCTGCTCTGGGTGGCCTGAATGGTGACGATAAGTGGGTTGGAAGCATCGAAGAGTTGATGGATGCTGTTGACTCATTCATTCCCCTGCCTCCACGGATGACGGATCTTCCGTTCCTGATGCCTGTAGAGGACGTGTTCTCGATCACTGGTCGTGGTACTGTAGCCACTGGTCGTATCGAGCGTGGTGTGATCAACTCAGGTGAGCCTGTTGAGATCCTGGGTATGGGTGCTGAGAACCTGAAATCAGTTGTTACTGGTGTTGAAATGTTCCGGAAAATTCTGGACCGTGGCGAAGCTGGCGATAACGTAGGTCTGCTGCTCCGTGGTATTGAAAAGACCGATATCCGTCGTGGTATGGTTATTTGCAAGCCAGGTTCAGTAACGCCACACGCAAAATTCAAAGCTGAGGTGTATGTATTGTCGAAAGAAGAGGGTGGCCGTCACACGCCATTCTTCAACAAGTACCGTCCTCAGTTCTACTTCCGCACCACGGACGTAACGGGCGAGATCATCCTGCCAGCTGGTGTTGAAATGGTAATGCCTGGTGATAACATCACTATCGAGGTAACCCTGATCAGCAAAATCGCAATGGAGAAAGGTCTTCGGTTCGCTATTCGTGAAGGTGGTCGTACAGTAGGTGCCGGTCAGGTGACTGAAATCCTCGACTAATCAATTGATTTTTAAAACAAGTGCATCTCTCTACAGGGATGCACTTGTTTTTTGATCTCTTTTTGCGATCTTTGCAGTCCGATTGCAAAAGCGTCATTTACTGCGTGTTATTTCTTGTTATTGATTGCCATTCCCTGCTGAATGGCAATTCACAACAAATGACCACTTAATGACAATTAATTCTACGGGTGTAGTTCAAGGGTAGAATAGCGGTCTCCAAAACCGTTGATGGGAGTTCGAATCTCTCCACCCGTGCCAATTTTTAACAAACGATGGAAAAGGTTACTACCTTCCTCAAGCATTCCTGGGAAGAAGTTCAGCACAATGTGACTTGGCCCAAGTTCAGTGATTTACAGGCTAGTTCATCACTGGTACTGATCGCTTCGCTGATTTTCGCGCTAATGGTCGGCCTGATTGACTACCTGTTCGAAAACGGCCTGAATTTGTTCTACCAGTCATTCTAACTTGTTGTTTGGCCATTTGTTTGTTAAAGTTGAACAGACAGACAAGCAAACAGACAAACAACTTTTACGTATGGTCAACGGTATCAACTGGTACGTTATCCGAGCTGTCTCAGGGCAGGAAAAAAAAGTAAAATCGTATCTGGATAACGAAATACACCGTCAGCAACTAACGGAAGTAGTACCGCAGGTACTGATTCCTTCTGAGAAGGTGTATGAGATGCGGAATGGTAAAAAGCGAATTCGTGAGAAATCGTTCTTTCCAGGCTACATCCTGATATCCGCTGACCTGTCTAATGCGCGCGCGCTGGCCTTGATCACAACAATGCCTGGCGTTATTGGTTTTTTGGGCAATACAGGCTCAGGAAATTCAAAAATTCCCGTTCCACTTCGGGAAGTTGAAGTAAATCGCATTTTAGGTAAGGTAGAAGAAGAGACGCAGGAGGCCGCAACGCCAACCATAGCGTACCTGAAAGGCGAGTCAGTAAAAGTAGTTGATGGGCCATTTAGCGGCTTCATCGGTACAGTGGAAGAAGTGTTCGATGATCGGAAGAAACTGAACGTAGTTGTTAAGATTTTCGGTCGGAGTACACCTGTTGAATTGAGTTACGCACAAGTAGATAAAGAGAGTTAACAAATCGTTAGCGCTCATGCCCATGGGTCGATGCTTCCCATCGAGACACCGGGCAACCAACCAGTCCGCTGGCAGTTAATGAAGATTACGTCAGGTATGACACTGATCTAATAGGGAGTTGGCTGCAAATGACTTGTAAATAAGTATTAACAATGGCAAAAGAAGTAGCTGGCTACGTTAAGTTGCAGGTTAAGGGTGGTCAAGCCAACCCATCGCCTCCAATCGGTCCTGCGCTGGGTTCCAAGGGTTTGAATATCATGGAATTCTGCAAGCAGTTTAATGGCCGTACGCAGGATAAGATGGGCATGGTCTTGCCGGTACTGATTACGTACTACAAAGACAAGTCGTTCGACTTCGTCATCAAGACCCCGCCTGCACCAATTATGCTGATGGAAGCTGCTAAACTGAAAGGTGGATCAGCACAGCCAAACCGGAACAAAGTTGGTTCGGTTAGCTGGGATCAGGTGAAAACCATCGCCGAGACGAAAATGCCCGATCTAAATTGCTTCACGGTTGAATCAGCCATGAAGATGATCGCCGGTACGGCTCGTAGCATGGGTATCACAGTTTCAGGTGTAGCCCCTTGGGATAATTAGCAAACTTGCCTTAGGCATCTTAACGACATCATGGCAAAGTTGACAAAGAAACAAAAAGAAGCGCAGGCGAAGTATGATGCTACGCAGGTGTACTCACTCGAAAAGGCTGCTGAGATCCTGAAAGAGATTTCATACACCAAGTTCGACGCTTCTGTAGACATCGACGTGCGTCTGGGCGTTGATCCGCGTAAAGCTGATCAAATGGTTCGGGGTGTGGCAACACTGCCCCACGGCACAGGCAAAACGGTACGGGTTCTGGTGCTTTGCTCTCCTGATAAGGAAGCAGAAGCTACAGAAGCCGGAGCAGATTATGTAGGCTTAGACGATTATATCAAGAAGATCGAAGGTGGCTGGACTGACGTAGACGTGATTATCACGATGCCGACAGTTATGGCTAAAGTTGGTCGTCTGGGTCGCGTTCTGGGGCCACGTGGTCTGATGCCGAACCCTAAATCGGGTACGGTTACGTTGGAAGTGGGTAAAGCAGTGAAGGAAGTGAAAGCTGGTAAAATTGACTTTAAAGTCGATAAAACCGGTATCATTCACACCAGCATTGGTAAAGTATCATTCAGCCCTGAGAAATTGGCTGAAAATGCACAGGAAGTAATTTCTACGCTGGTACGTCTGAAGCCTTCTTCATCGAAAGGTACTTATGTGCAGACGATCTATCTGTCAAGCACGATGAGTCCGAGTGTTAGTATTGATAAAGCAACCGTTGCCGGACTGTAAACGATGACAAGAGAAGAAAAAGGCGCGATCATTGACGAGCTGAGTCAGAAGTTCCAGTCTATTCCGTATTTCTATATTACCGATGCCAGTGGCATGTCTGTAGCTGAGACGAACGATTTGCGTCGTCTTTGCTTCGAACGGGGAATTGAATACGTAGTAGTGAAGAACACCTTGATCAAAAAGGCGCTCGAAACGGTAGAAAACACGGATTATACCTCCTTCGATGAGGTGCTGAAAGGCTTTTCGGGTGTGATGTTTCACCCTGAGAACGGTAAAGCAGCCGCCCAACTGATTAAGGATTTCCGTAAAACCAACAAGAAACTTCAATTGAAGGGTGCTTCAGTTGATTATAGTTTGTTCGTTGGTGCTGATCAACTGGATACGCTCATCAACCTGAAGAGCCGTACCGAACTCATCGGCGATATTATTGGTCTGTTGCAATCACCTGCCAAGAACGTGGTATCTGCGCTCACAAGCGGTGGTGGCAAACTAGCCGGTATTCTGAAAACGCTGTCGGAGCGCGAAGAAAACTAAGCCCGACAATCATTAGTTCAATCAATCTTGTAACAACTTAATTTCCAATACAAAAATGGCAGATTTGAAAGCGTTCGCTGAGCAGCTTGTAAACCTGACGGTTAAAGAAGTAAACGAGCTGGCTGCTATCCTGAAAGATGAGTACGGCATCGAACCTGCTGCTGCAGCTCCAGTAATGGTAGCTGGTGGTGGTGGTGGCGAAGCAGCCGCAGCTCCTGTTGAGAAAACGTCATTCGACGTTATCCTTAAAGCAGCAGGTGCCAGCAAGCTGGCCGTTGTGAAACTGGTTAAAGACCTGACAGGTCTGGGCCTGAAAGAAGCCAAAGAACTGGTAGACGGTGCGCCTAAGCCTGTTAAAGAAGGTGTAGCAAAAGACGAAGCGGAAGCCCTGCGTAAGCAACTGGAAGAAGCTGGTGCTGAAGTAGAAGTTAAGTAAGCATACTGTCGTTCTACGATACTCCAAGCGGAAAGAGGCCTGGCTCCATGTCAGGTCTTTTTCCGCTTGGAGACTTTTTATCTATATACATCGTACCGTAAAAACTATTTTTTACGGGCAGGTGTTGCTTTTTTACGCCCTTTTAACTACGTTACAAAATTTCGTAAGGCAGAAGGGTGTTTTAGTATAGAATCAGTCGCTCAACTAAACGCAGAAGAGCCTTGGCTACAAACGCTAAAAACACCAACACACGCAAGAACTTTGCGACGATTCAGCCAGTACTTGAATACCCCGACTTTCTGGATATTCAACTGAAATCATTCCGCGACTTTTTCCAGTTGGATACCCCTTCAGACAGCCGTTCGCAAGAAGGCCTGTACAAGGTGTTTCAGGAGAACTTCCCGATTTCTGACTCGCGCGAGAATTTCAAGCTGGAATTTATCGATTATTCGGTTGATCCCCCAAAATATTCGGTCGATGAATGTATCGATCGTGGATTAACTTATTCAGTGCCCCTTAAAGCTAAGCTTCGGTTGTCGAATAGTGATCCTGATAATGAGGATTTCGAGACAATAGAGCAGGAAGTATTTTTGGGAAATATCCCTTACATGACCGCTAAAGCATCGTTTGTCATAAACGGAGCCGAACGGGTCATTGTTTCGCAGTTGCACCGGTCACCGGGTGTGTTCTTCTCGATGAGCAAACATACCAACGGTACCAAGTTGTATTCTGCCCGGATTATTCCGTTTAAAGGCTCATGGATTGAGTTCTCGACGGACGTTAACAATGTCATGTACGCGTACATCGATCGGAAGAAGAAATTTCCGGTTACGACGCTGTTACGGGCAATCGGATTTGGCTCTGACAAAGATATTCTGGACTTGTTCGGGTTATCAGAAGAGATAAATGCAACGCCGGCTAGCTTGAAAAAAGCAATTGGCCGTCGGTTGGCAGCACGCGTGTTACGTACCTGGACAGAAGACTTCGTTGATGAAGATACCGGTGAGGTAGTTTCGATCAGCCGTAACGAAGTGTTACTGGAACGGGATTCGGTAATCGGTGCTGACGATATTGATACGATTACGGAGTCGGGCCAGAAGTCGGTCATCCTGCACAAGGAAGACATGAACGTGGCTGACTACAACATTATTTACAATACACTTCAGAAGGATAGTTCGAACTCAGAGAAGGAAGCCGTAGAGCAAATCTATCGCCAGCTTCGGAACACGGAGGCACCTGATGAACAGTCGGCCCGCGAAGTGATTCAAAGCCTGTTCTTCTCAGACAAACGGTATGACCTCGGCGACGTTGGCCGGTATCGGATTAACAAGAAACTGGGCCTTGACGTAGCATTGGATACGAAAGTACTGACTACTCAGGATATCGTATCGATTGTAAAATACCTGATCGGTTTGATCAATGCCAAAGCGGTTGTCGATGATATTGACCACTTGAGTAATCGCCGGGTACGTACTGTTGGTGAGCAGTTATATGCCCAGTTCGGTGTTGGTCTGGCCCGTATGGCCCGAACCATCAAAGAGCGGATGAACGTACGTGATAACGAAGACTTCAAGCCTGTTGACCTGATCAACGCACGGACGCTGTCTTCGGTGATTAATTCGTTCTTTGGAACGAACCAGTTATCGCAGTTTATGGACCAGACCAACCCGTTGGCCGAAGTGACGCACAAGCGTCGTATGTCGGCACTCGGGCCAGGTGGTCTGTCTCGTGAGCGTGCAGGTTTCGAGGTACGTGACGTACACTATACCCACTACGGTCGGTTGTGTACGATCGAGACGCCTGAAGGACCAAACATTGGTCTGATTTCGTCGCTTTGCGTATTCGCGAAAGTAAACAGCATGGGCTTCATCGAAACACCATACCGGATTGTAGAAAACGGTAAGGTGCCCGATAAGCCAGTGATGTACCTGACGGCTGAAGAGGAAGATACTCACTACATCGCGCAGGCCAGCTCGGCGCTTGATGCGAAGGGTAACTTTAAAGTAGACCGTTTGAAAGCGCGTTTCGAAGGTGACTTCCCAATTTCGGAGCCATCGAGCGTGTCGTTCATGGATATTGCGCCCAACCAGATTGTATCGGTGGCCGCGTCGATGATTCCGTTCCTGGAACATGATGATGCTAACCGTGCTCTGATGGGATCGAACATGCAACGTCAGGCTGTACCACTTCTTCGTCCGGAGGCCCCAATCGTGGGTACTGGTCTGGAAGGACGTGTTGCTGTTGACTCGCGTGCACTGGTTATCGCCGAAACTGATGGTGTGATCGACTTTGTTGATTCAACCAAAATCATCGTTCGGTATAATTTGGATAAAGACACTGGTCTGGTAACGTTCGATGAAGACATCAAAACGTACAACCTGATCAAGTTCCGTCGGACTAACCAGGATACATGCATTAACCTGAAACCTGTTGTGTTGAAAAACCAGAAGGTGAAGAAAGGTGATGTGCTTTGCGAAGGCTACGCCACGCAAAAAGGTGAACTGGCACTGGGTCGTAACATGAAGGTTGCCTTCATGCCTTGGCAGGGTTATAACTTCGAGGATGCCATTGTGATTTCTGAGCGTGTTGTGCGCGAAGATATTTTCACGTCGATCCACATTGAAGAGTTTGAACTGGAAGTACGTGATACGAAACGGGGTGAAGAGGAATTAACCTCCGAAATTCCAAACGTATCGGAAGAAACCGTTCGTAACCTTGATGAGAATGGTATCGTTCGCGTGGGTACTGAAGTTAAAGAAGGCGATATTCTGATCGGTAAGATTACACCGAAAGGGGAAAGCGATCCAACACCGGAAGAGAAACTGCTTCGCGCCATCTTCGGCGATAAGGCTGGTGATGTGAAAGATGCGTCTAAAAAGGCACCACCTTCATTGAAAGGCGTTGTTATCGATACCAAATTGTTCTCACGTCCGTCGAAAGAAGATCGTGGCAAGCACAAGGAGGAATTGAAGGTGCTGATGAAGAAGTACGGTCGCGACCTGGTTGCGTTCCGTGCTCGCGGGATCGACAAATTAGTGGAATTGCTGGATGGCAAAACCAGCCAGGGCGTTAAGCACCGGTTTGGCGATGAAATCATCAGCAAGGGCACGAAGTTCAACCGGAAAAACATTACGGATAACCTGTTCCCGGATAAAAACCCGTATCGCGACGAAAGTGGCTACTCGGTACCGGAAGAGGTAAACCTGATGGCTGACCTGGTGTTGGAGAACTGGACCGAAGACGAAGCAACCAACGCGTTGCTGGTGAAACTGGTCAAGAACTATAACACCCGCCGGAACGAAATCTCAGGCCGTTTCAAGCGGGAGCGGTTCACCCTCGAAGTGGGTGATGAGTTACCAGCAGGTATTGTTAAGCTGGCCAAAGTTTATATCGCCAAGAAGCGTAAGCTGAAAGTAGGTGATAAAATGGCCGGTCGTCACGGAAACAAAGGTGTAGTCGCCCGGATCGTTCGTGATGAAGATATGCCGTTCCTTGAAGATGGAACACCTGTTGATATCGTTCTGAACCCACTGGGTGTACCATCCCGGATGAACATTGGTCAGATATATGAAACGGTATTGGCCTGGGCTGGTCAGAAACTGAACCGTAAGTATGCAACGCCGATCTTCGACGGTGCTACGGAGCAGCAAGTATCTGATGAACTGACAGAGGCAGGACTGCCCGAGTTTGGCCGGACGTACCTGTACAACGGTTTGTCGGGTGAGCGTTTCGATCAGAAAGTGACAGTGGGTATCATCTACATGCTGAAACTCGGTCACCTGGTCGATGACAAGATGCACGCCCGTTCAATCGGGCCCTACTCGCTCATCACACAGCAGCCGCTGGGTGGTAAAGCACAGTTTGGTGGTCAGCGGTTTGGCGAGATGGAGGTGTGGGCGTTGGAGGCTTTCGGAGCATCGAATATCCTGCAGGAAATCCTGACCGTTAAATCGGATGACGTGGTAGGCCGTGCCAAGGCGTATGAGGCTATTGTAAAAGGCGAAAATATGCCGAAGCCAAATATTCCAGAATCATTCAACGTACTCGTTCATGAGCTACGCGGTCTGGCACTTGAAATCACATTAGAGTAGGTCATTCTTTGTTATTTGTTGTCATTAAGTAGTCATTTATTGTCATGCATCGTAAAGGTTGTAGTGCTCACCACGAATGACAACAAATGACTACTTAATGACAACAAATGACGATTAAATGACTCGTTTCAACTATATAATCTCCAACAGATGTCTTTTAAGAAGAACAAGAAACTCAACAGCGATTTCCAGAGCGTAACGATCAGCCTGGCATCGCCCGAGTCAATTCTGGAGAGTTCATACGGTGAGGTCACCCAACCCGAAACGATTAACTACCGGACCTACAAGCCTGAAATGGGCGGTTTGTTCTGTGAGCGGATCTTCGGGCCGGTGAAAGACTGGGAGTGCCACTGCGGCAAATACAAGCGGATTCGCTATAAAGGCATTATCTGCGATCGTTGCGGTGTGGAAGTAACGGAGAAGAAAGTACGTCGTGAGCGAATGGGTCACATTGAACTCGTTGTTCCTGTTGCTCACATTTGGTACTTCCGTAGCCTTCCAAACAAAATTGGTTATCTGCTTGGCCTGTCGACCAAGAAGCTTGATCAAATCATCTATTACGAACGGTACGTTGTTGTTCAATCAGGCGTAAAAGCCGCTGATGGTATCAACGAACTCGATTTCTTAACGGAAGACGAGTACCTGGATATCATCGACAAATTGCCCGCTACGAACCAGCACCTCGACGATAAAGACCCAAACAAATTCATCGCTAAGATGGGGGCTGATGCGCTGGAGATGTTGCTGTCACGCGTGCAGTTGGATGAACTTTCGTTTAGCCTGCGCCACTCAGCCGCAACCGACACATCGCAACAACGTAAGGCTGAAGCCTTGAAGCGGTTGAAAGTGGTTGAAGCGTTCCGTGAGGCAAACGGTCGTGTAGAGAACCGTCCCGAGTGGATGGTGATTCGCATGGTACCGGTGATTCCACCCGAACTTCGTCCGCTTGTACCCCTTGATGGTGGCCGTTTTGCAACGTCTGACCTGAACGATCTATATCGTCGCGTAATCATTCGGAACAACCGGTTGAAGCGTCTGATCGAGATCAAAGCGCCAGAAGTAATTCTGCGTAACGAGAAGCGGATGCTTCAGGAAGCCGTTGACTCTCTGTTCGATAACTCGCGTAAAGTAAACGCGGTCCGTTCAGAAGGTAACCGGGCGCTGAAATCACTCTCTGATATGCTGAAAGGTAAGCAGGGACGTTTCCGTCAGAACTTACTTGGTAAGCGTGTCGACTATTCAGGTCGTTCGGTTATTGTGGTAGGTCCTGAACTGAAGATGCACGAGTGTGGTCTGCCGAAAGACATGGCCGCCGAGCTATTCAAGCCGTTCATTATCCGTAAGCTTATTGAGCGCGGTATCGTGAAAACGGTGAAGTCGGCCAAGAAGATCGTTGACCGGAAAGACCCCGTTATCTGGGACATTCTGGAAAACGTATTGAAAGGGCACCCTGTACTGCTGAACCGGGCTCCAACGTTGCACCGTCTGGGTATTCAGGCGTTCCAGCCGAAGTTGATCGAAGGGAAAGCGATTCAGTTGCACCCGCTGGTAACAACGGCCTTCAACGCTGACTTTGACGGTGACCAAATGGCTGTTCACGTTCCACTGGGACAGGAAGCCGTTCTGGAAGCCTCTCTGCTGATGCTGGCCTCGCACAACATTCTGAACCCTGCCAATGGCGCCCCAATTACGGTTCCTTCGCAAGACATGGTGTTGGGTCTGTATTACGTAACGAAAGGTCGGAAAACAACCGAAGCTTATCCGATTGCTGGTGAAGGTATGATCTTCTACGGTGCTGAGGAAGTAGTTATCGCGGTAAATGAAGGCAAACTGTCGAAGCACGCTAACATCAAGTGCCGGGTTAACGTACGGAACGAAGACGGTACACTGGAATCGAAAATCATTGAAACGGTAGCGGGTCGTGTGATTTTTAATCAGTTTGTACCAACTGAAGTTGGCTTCATTAATGAACTGCTGACCAAGAAAAAACTGCAGCAAATCATCGCCCTCATCTTTAAGATTTCGGGTGTTGCCAAAACCGCAGAATTCCTCGATAACATCAAAGAACTTGGTTTCCAGCAAGCCTTCAAAGGTGGTTTGTCAATCGGTTTGAGCGACATCAAGATTCCTGACGAAAAACAGGCGCTTGTTGATGAAGCGAAAAAAGACGTACAGGCTGTTTGGGATAACTACCTGATGGGTCTTATCACGGAAAACGAACGTTACAACCAGGTCATCGACATCTGGACACGGGTGAACTCACGCGTGACCGAGACGCTGATGAAGCAACTGGAAGCGGATCAGCAGGGCTTCAACTCCATCTACATGATGATGCACTCGGGAGCCCGTGGTTCGCGTGAGCAGATTCGTCAACTGGGTGGTATGCGGGGTCTGATGGCCAAGCCACAGAAAAACCTGCAGGGTTCGGTAGGGGAGATCATTGAAAACCCGATTCTGTCGAACTTCAAAGAAGGCCTCGACGTATTGGAGTACTTTATCTCAACGCACGGTGCCCGTAAAGGTCTGGCCGATACCGCCTTGAAAACGGCTGATGCCGGTTACCTGACCCGTCGTTTGCACGACGTGGCACAGGACGTAATCATCAGTGAAGTCGACTGTGGCACACTTCGTGGTATCCAGACGTCAGCGCTGAAAGACAACGAAGACGTTGTTGAACCGCTGTCGGAACGGATTCTGGGACGTACCTCAGTACACGATATTTACGACCCATTGAAGAAAAACGAGAACGGTGATCCGCTTTTGTTGATCGGCAATGGTGAACTGATCACGGAAGAGAT
Source organism: uncultured Fibrella sp. (assembly GCF_964250085.1). Taxonomy (NCBI): domain Bacteria; kingdom Pseudomonadati; phylum Bacteroidota; class Cytophagia; order Cytophagales; family Spirosomataceae; genus Fibrella; species uncultured Fibrella sp. The sequence continues at coordinate 1,125,489 of NZ_CAXUEC010000001.1, forward strand.
TGCGGCCATCATTGATGAAACCAGCATCGAAACCGTTGAAATTCGTTCAGTACTGACTTGCGAGGCCAAGCAGGGCGTTTGCGCCAAATGCTACGGTCGTAACCTGGCAACGGGTCGCATGGTTGATATTGGTGAAGCAGTGGGCGTTATCGCTTCACAGTCGATTGGGGAGCCAGGTACGCAGTTGACACTTCGTACATTCCACGTAGGTGGTACGGCATCCAACATTGCGGTGGATGCATCGCTTCGCGCTAAGTTTGACGGTGTTGTGCAGTTTGAGGAAATGCGGACGGTAGCTTCACAAGATAACGAAGGCAATCCACAGACAGTGGTGATGGGCCGTTCGGGTGAAGTGAAGATCGTTGATCCGGCTAACCCGAATATCGTCTTCATCAGCAACAACGTACCATACGGTGCCTTCCTGCGGGTGAAAGAAGGTGATGTAGTGAAGAAGGGTGCTGAGTTATGCGTCTGGGACCCTTACAACGCCGTGATCCTGTCGGAACTGACTGGTAAAGTGTCGTTCGATGCCATTGAAGAGGCGATCACCTATCGTGAAGAATTCGATGAACAAACCGGCTTCCAGGAGATGGTTATCATCGAAACCCGCGACAAGGCGAAAAACCCGTCGATCATCGTAACGGGCACGACTACACTGCTGGAGGACACCACCGAGAAAGGCTACAACCTGCCCGTTGGTTCACGTCTGGTTGTGAAGTCAGGTCAGTCGATCGTGGCTGGTCAGCCGCTGGCGAAGATTCCGCGTAACGTGGGTAAAACCCGAGATATCACGGGTGGTCTGCCACGGGTAACTGAACTGTTTGAAGCCCGTAACCCGTCGAACCCGGCGGTTGTGTCGGAAATCGATGGTGTTGTTACGTACGGTGCCATTAAGCGTGGTAACCGCGAAATCTTCATCGAATCGAAAGACGGTACTCGTAAGAAGTACATGGTGCCGCTGGCCAAGTTCATCCTGGTGCAGGACAATGACTTCGTGAAGGCCGGTTCGCCGCTGTCTGACGGAGCCATTACGCCAAGCGATATTCTGTCGATCAAAGGCCCAACGGCTGTTCAGGAATACCTCGTAAACGAGATTCAGGAAGTATACCGCTTGCAGGGTGTGAAAATTAACGATAAGCACATTGAGTCGATCGTTCGGCAGATGATGCAGAAAGTTGAGATCACGGACTCAGGCGATACCAACTTCCTTGAAAATCAGGTTGTCGACAAGTGGTTGTTCCGTCAGGAAAACGACAAGATGATGGACGCTAAAGTGGTAACTGACGCTGGTGACTCAGAGAACCTGAAGCCTGGTCAGATCATTTCGGCCCGTCGTCTGCGCGATGAAAATTCGAGCCTGAAACGTCGTGACATGAAGATCGTAACTGTTCGTGATGCCATGACTGCCGTATCACAGCCAATCCTGCAAGGTATTACGCAGGCGTCGCTGGGTACCGACAGCTTCATCTCGGCGGCTTCGTTCCAGGAAACGACCAAGGTGTTGAGCGAAGCCTCGATTCGGGGTAAGCAGGACAACCTGGAAGGCCTGAAAGAGAACGTCATCGTGGGTCACCTGATTCCGGCTGGTACGGGTACGCGCAAGTACCTGAACACCATTGTTGGGTCGCAGGAGGAACTGGAGACAATCACCGAATCACGCGAGCAGTTTACGCGGAGTAAGAAGAAAGTAACGGCCTAAACTCAGGTACGTTAGTGAGCGAATAGAAAAGGCCAGCCTGGAAACGGGTTGGCCTTTTTATGTTTGGATGGATACTGTTGCATATGTGATGATGAAAAGCACATAGTGTAAACAGGTTAATTGCTTATATTTGGTATAAATCGAATTGATTATGAACGCTATACGTCAAATTGTTAGGCCCCTGAATGGGCGGATTTCCATAGATATCCCAAAAGAGTATCAGCAGAACAGTTTTGAAGTGATCATACTACCTATTGACGAAGTGCCTGATAAAGAACAGATTCAGGCTAAGATGGCCCGTTTTCTGGAAACGCTTCCACCTACAGAGCCTGACTTGACCGACAGCGACATTTTGGCGGAGATTAAAGATGTGAGAGCTAAACGGTATGAATAGCGAGTCGGTTGGCGTTGTAATCGACACGAATATCTGGGTGAGTATGGCTATTGGCAGTCGTGTTGTGGCAGAGCAAATGCAGACGATTATTCAACGTTCAGATATTGAGTTGTATATATCTGTTGAACTGCTTGACGAATTAACGGAGACACTATCTAAACAGCGTTTACAGAAGTATCTCACTCAGGAACGTACCCAAAGCCTATTTGATTTAATCTGGCTTGAAGCTAAACTGATTCAGGTAAACAGGGCAAATACATATTGCCGAGACCCAAAAGACGATTTTATCATCAATTTAGCCGTGGAAGCAAAAGCTCACTTTATCGTCACCGGCGATGATGATTTACTCGTGCTGAATCCTATTGATCAAATTCAGGTGTTGACTCTTTCTGAGGTCGTTCAGCGGTTTTAATTTTTTGGGTGAATAGGGCAATCACCGAATCACGCGAGCAGTTTACGCGGAGTAAGAAGAAAGTAACGGCCTAAACTCAGGTACGTTAGTGAGCGAATAGAAAAGGCCAGCCTGGAAACGGATTGGCCTTTTTTGAGTGTTTTTACTTGAGTTAAGGTATCTAATTTGTGAATAAGAGTTATTTATTCAGTACTTTTCTCCCTTGCTTGTGGTAAGTGCCTCGTATAGATTTGCGCTAATTAGTACAAAATGCCAAATTCAACGCCTTATGCACATGCTTTATTCATTCACCGCCGTCACTACCCTGTTGGCGCTGCTGACCAACTGCACCGACCGATCTGTACTTACGCCCACCACACCCGTAGTGGTGGCAACGCCGCCTGGCTCGCAAACCATCATCGACGCGGCTCCCCTGCCTACCGCCCCGCCCGTAGAGAAACTACCCGACTGGGGGCTGCACCCGATGGCCTATCCTTCGCTGATTACGGGCAAAACCGAGTACGTGTCGGGCCTGAAATCTGAAGCCCTTACGCCCGTGGCCGCCAACGTTGAGCTGGGTACGTTGGTGCCGACGGGGCAACCCCTGCGGATGATTGCTTTGGGGGGAAGCCTGACGGCGGGGGTACGCAACGGGGGCCTCTACCGCGAGGGGCAACTCACGGCCTACCCTAATCTGGTGGCCAGGCAGATGGGCATCACCGATTTTCAGTCGCCCACATTCGCGCCGCAGGAAGCCAACGGGACGGGTTTTTATGTGTACGATGAGCAGGCGACCACCTACCCCCGCTGGCGGGAGGTCAGTAATCAGAAAGCAGTGGTGCAAGCTGGCGACCCGCCTATACTAAGTGCTTACAGTGGCGTAGTTGATAACTATGCTGTGCCGGGGATGGGTGGTAGTGCCTTTAATTTCTTATGGTATCCCAACAGTACCGCCTATAATGGGACAGATCATAAATGGCTTCCATTTCAACTCTATTTGTGGCGGTATATGCCACAAGAAAAAAACCAACAGGTAGGTTTAACTGACGACATAGTCGCCGCAAAAAAGCCATATGACATCTTCCTGTTAGAAGACAAGATGGAAGCATGGTTGAAAATATTTACGAAAAACGATAATCTGCGTCTGATGGACTTCATCTATGAGTTGACCATCGGCATGTTCGAGTATGAGAAGTCAGCCACCAAACTATTACAGGGTGGCAAGAAGGGAGTGGTCTTTACTGTGCCCGACCCCAAAGACTATGCCTTTATGCAATGGTACAGGGCCAGCGATTTGAAAAAGAAGGCTCCCCTGATCGAAATTGATTATCGGGATGGAGCCTATCAGGAGCCTAGAATCAAACTCGATCCTGCTACTACCTTTTATTTTATGCCAACAGCCGCAGTGGCCAGACTATTCGAGACCCATAAAGAAGGCGATATCGTAAAGGCCACCCTGACCGATGCCGACGTGATGGATCAGGCAGAGGCCGTGGGCAGTAGGCCCAACGTGTATAACGAGGAGGTCGTGAAGTTGGCCCGGAAACTAAATCTGGCTTTGGTCGATCTGAATGAGGTTTACAGGCAGATTGCCCAGGGCACGTACCTGGCCGAAGGGGGGTTGGTGATTGATGGGTCACCCAAAGGCAATTTCTTTTCCTCAGATGGCACCTACCCTACGGCTATTGGGCAGGCGGTGATTGCCAACGAGGTCATCAAGGCCCTCAACAGGACCTACCAAAGTCGCATTCCGCTGATCAACGTGAGCGAGTTTGCCCGCACAGCGGGTGCTAAATGATCTGTCTGTACCATCACCATTCACGTAGTAACTCATGAAACCATTCATAAAGTTGATGCTGGCTACCCTTGTCGGGTGTGCCGCTCAAATCGCCATTGCCCAGTCGGTGCAGCTTTCTTATCCAATTGATTATTCAGTACTTCAACGCAATAACAGCGATCAGGCCGTTGTCACTATCGCGGGGCAGGTAGCCGGTGGCTCGTCGAGCGTTTCCAATTACCAGTTATACTATCGGACATCCATATTGGATGCAAGTGGTAACGCCATATCGACAACCGGCTGGTCCAGTTTGGGTATGCAGTCGAACGGGTCGTATTATACAACACCAGTGTTTAGCAAGGGCTGGTATCGGTTAGATATGGGCGTTTACAATAGTTTTGGTGGTAATATCGCAGTCGCCGCCAGCGTGAAGTTTGGCGTGGGCGATGTGTTTATGATTGCCGGACAATCCAACGCGTAAGGAATAAACGATGATATGGTTCCTTGGGGTTTACCTTCTACTACTAACTTTCCTGAGTGGGTGGTGGGAGTAAATGGAAACTGGAGTTGCGAGCAGCTTTTGCCGGGTATGCCAACCTTTTCAACCATCACAGGCTACAACAAGATTGGCCCTAATGGTAACAATAGCTGGTGCTATGCTGTGCTGGGCAAGAATATATCAGATGCGGGGGTATGCCCGTCGCTTTCTTTAACGCAGCCTACGGGGGAAGTACCATATTGAATTGATACAATAGCTCAACTAATACAGCATCTAATCAGGCTTTTACTCACAAGCAGACCTGCTTTACACCCTACCCGGATGATAATTCAACAACAGATGATAAAGGACGAACGGCCAGTTATTATAACGGTATGCCATATTTAACGCTCAGGAATACGCTCAATCTGCACGGATCACTATTTGGGACGAGAGGGTTACTCTGGCATCAGGGTGAAACAGATGCCGACCCGACAAGGAATGCCAGTGACCGCACAACCAACAAGCAGGATTATAAAGACCGGCTTCAACAGGTAATCAGCCAAACGCGTAGCGACTTTAATGGTAATCTGTCGTGGATAATTGCCCAGGCAACGTTCACAAATTACGGAAACATCACCCAGTCGATCCGGGACGCTCAATTGGAAAAGGGGCAGGAAGGCGACAAAAACGAAGGCCCTGATACGGATTACCAACCTAACGGTCAGTCAACAACAGATATATACAGAAGCGACGGAACCCACTTCAATGAGACTACCAATTCAGGGCTAACGTACCTGGCTACCTACGAATGGAGCGGTAAGGTAAACGCTCCCTCACCGGCTGGTTTCAATCGAATTAGTGCCAATCCGGTGCCAAGCCTGTCGATCTCCAAAAACGGTAGTAATCGGACACTGTCCGTGTCTCCTATCAGTGGGGCTCAGGAGTACCGCTGGGGTACAGACATTAACAATCCATCTCAGCAGGGAGCCAACCTGACAACGATAACCGTTAGTGCCTATTCGGGGAGCTATCGTTGCTATATAAAAGACGCTACCGGCAACTGGCGTATTTCACCCAAAGCAGATCTGGGTTGCCCTTCCTGCCGGGTGGGAGTTGAGGAAGCTGCCAATGAAGACCCCTACGGCCTTGCCCTGACAACGTACCCAAATCCATTTGCTAAAGACCTGACGATTGAATTTAACGTACCTGAGGCTAGGAGTGATGTTCGGCTTGAACTGGTAGATATAGAAGGTAAAGTGATTCGCACAGTTGCTACTGGTATTTATGATAAAGGACATTGGAAATACCCCCTGTCTAACTTAAATATACCAACTAACAGAGTTTATTTCTGTCGGTTGAAGGTGGGGGATCTATTTGTTACAAGGAAGCTGTTACCCATCGATTGATTGCCTGTATGAACTCGACCATACTCTGGATGGGCGGTGGCCCCCCAACGTTTGTGGCCTCTCTGGCAGCGAAGTTGAGGGCCGCAGGATATGAGATGCTTCAGCCCGATCCTCTGCGGCCGGGCTGGCAACTACCCACCGCTCAATTCGCCCTTATCGACTGGGCAGTGAACGAGCAACTGGCCCGGCAGCAGGCACAACTAGTGCGATGCCATCAACCGGCCTGTCATTTGCTGTTACTACTGCCCGAAGAACGTTCGGCTGTACTTGCAGGATTACTACTCACTGCCACTGGCTACCTGGCCGCACCGCTCTGCCCAACAGAATTACTGGCCTGTTTCACTAGCATTAGCCTGGGCAATGGGTACTGGAACGCCAACCTGCTAACGTTGCTGACCGGGATGGTGCCTGCCAGACAGACGTACCCGGCGGGGCTTAACAAGCGGGAGCATGAACTGTGGGACTACCTGGCCGATGGCTTAACCAACCGCCAACTGGAGGAGAAAATGTGTCTTAGTGCCAGTCGCGTTAAAAACTTGAAGACTTGCCTGGCGCAGAAGCTAAACCTCCCCAATGCCCATCACCTTACCGGGCAGGCCATTCTGTGGCGTAAACACAGTTGACAGGCGTACCTGATACTGTGCTGATTAGCTATCTGCTGGGCCGTGACCCGAAAAAACAGGGAGCGTTGGTTATATAACTCTTCCTGCTCTATATCGTTGAGTGGGTATGAATACACCCATCTCAAAAACAGCGGCAGAAGTTGCGCTTCAGAAAGCCGTTGAAAAAATTGGCCGTTACCTGGGGGCCGACCGTTGTTTTTTATACGTACGACAACCCGATCAGCAGCGCGGCCGAACGGCTTTTCAATGGCGCAGAAACGAAACCATTCCCGATACAATTCAGCCTGACTGGCAGGCAGACACGACGCACTTACCCAAAGAAGATCCGCTGATTCGGGCAGCACTGGATATGAAGCCGTCTGTTTACGTTGACGATGTGGAGAAAGCAGGTCCCGACGTGCTGAACCGTGAGTTTGAGCAGCGGACCTTTGGCCATCGTGCATTGATTCACGCGCACATACAGGCTGATGGGCAACTGTGGGGCATTCTACAGCCCTGCGTGTTTGGGCAACCACGCCAGTGGTCGCCCAATGAACGGGCCTACATCGAGCGCCAATTGCCGGGATTATTAGCGCCCATTCAATCCTTTGTTGCAGAGTAAACGTAAAAGGCCAATGGCCAGAATTGCTCCACATGCGTTAATCTGCGGAACAACTTTGGCCATTGGACTGTAAACCAGTCAGTTCAACTATACCGGTCGTTGCGCCAGGGGTAGGCGGTATTGGAGTAACCGCGCTCCTCCCAGAAACCCAGGCGGTTGCTGGTCATAAACTCAATTCGCTTGATCCACTTTGATCCTTTCCAGGCGTAAAGCTGAGGCGTGATCATGCGCAGTGGGCCACCATGCTCCAGCGTAAGTGGCTGGCCGTCGGCGGTATGGACCAGCAAAACGTCAGGTTTCAGGGCTTCTTCCAGCGAAATGTTGGTCGAATAGCCATCGTAGCCGTAGCACATCACGTGTGTAGCCGAGCCTTTCGGGTCAACCAGAGCGGCGAGGTCTATGAAGCGGACACCCACCCAGGGTACGTCGAGGCGCGACCAGGTGGTAACGCAGTGGAAATCGCTGGTGTCTTCAACCTGTGGCAAGGCCATTAGATCGTCCCACTTCAATCGAACGGGGTGATTCACTTCGCCATCGATGTTCAACTGCCATTTGTCGAGCGGAATAGTTGGCTGATAGCCCAGGTCGAGCACAGGCCATTTGGCAGTAACCGTTTGTCCGATGGGTACTTGTGGCATACCGTGCCGGTTGGTTGGCCCTTTTCCCCGTGGCTTAAAGGTGCCGCTGTCACTATCTGCTACAGACGGGGTCTGCGCCATCTTTTCGTCAAACCGCCGTTTCAGCTTCATGCGAGCTTCCACAATGCGATCGAGCTTATCGTTCGATTCCATGATGGGATTTCTTTCTTTTTTTAACCAATATGGCTGACTGCTTGTTCGCTTTACGCCGTTAATCTGGCAGAGCGGTGGCTAAAGGGGCTTGATGTTAAGAAATGCGTGCAGGTAGCAGCACGGTATCAGTTCTCGCAACGCGCAATGTACCTTTGGCACCACGAACCAATACACGCTATGAGCGAGAAAAAACCGCTAATTCTGGTAACAAACGACGATGGAATCACCTCGCGGGGTATTGCCTTTTTAGTCGACTGCATGCAGGAACTGGGCAATGTGGTAGTGGTGGCCCCCAACAGCCCACAATCGGGAATGGGGCACGCTATTACCATCGCCAATCCACTCCGGTTATATCCCACTACGGTGTTCCCCGACTTGCCAGCCTACGAATGCTCCGGTACACCCGCCGACTGTGTGAAGCTGGCCAAACATCATGTGTTGAAGGATAACGCGCCCGATCTGGTGGTGAGTGGAATTAATCACGGCAGTAACTCGGCCATCAGTATTTTATATTCGGGCACGATGTCGGCGGCCATCGAAGCGGCCATAGAGGGTATTCCGGCGATTGGTTTCTCCCTCGCCGACTACACCCGCGAACCCGATTTTTCGCATACGCGTGAGTACGTGCTGACCATAGCCCGTAATGTGCTGGAGAAAGGCATCAAAAAAGGGGTGGCGCTGAACGTGAACTTCCCGGCCCGTAGCCCGGATCCGCTAAAAGGGGTGAAAATTTGCCGGCAGGCCGATGCAAAATGGCAGGAGATTTTCGACGAGCGGCGCGACCCTAATGGCCGTCGTTACTTTTGGCTGGCCGGGGAGTTCGTCAATAACGACCCCGGCAAAGATACCGACGAGTTTGCGCTGGCCGAAAACTACGTGTCGGTGGTCCCCTGCCAGTACGACCTGACCGCCTACGACACCATGGCCACGATGAACGAGTGGGGAATGTAGTCAATGATCAATGACCAATTATCAGTCAACAGCAACTTTGATAATTGGTCATTGATCATTGTTAATTGATCATTATCTATGGCTATTCTTGGCAGTTTATTGAAACGCGGTATCCGGCTGACCAACGTGGTGCAGCGGCGTAAGAAACTGAACCCGTTCAGGGCGCAGAAAAGAACGCTGCTGAAACTGATCGAGAAGGCGCGATACACCGAATTTGGGCAGCGGTATACGTTCGACGAAGTATTACGCGAAGGGCACTTCGGGAGCGAACGGGCATTTTACGAAGCGTATAAACGGCACGTCCCCGTTTATGATTATAACTCTATTTTTGCGGCCTGGTGGCATCGTACCCTGGCTGGCGAAAAGAACATTACCTGGCCGGGGCGCGTCAAGTATTTCGCGCTTAGTTCAGGTACGTCGGAAGCGGCCTCCAAATACATTCCAGTGACGAAGGCCATGAGCAAGGCTATTCAGAAAACCAGTATCCGCCAGATTCTGACGCTGGGGAAATACCAGCATCTGCCTGCGTCGCTATATGAAAAAGGCTATCTGATGCTGGGCGGTAGCACGAAGCTGAACGCCCGTGAAGGTCATTACGAAGGTGATCTGAGCGGAATTACGGCGGGTAAGATACCATTCTGGTTTCAGCGGTTTTATAAGCCGGGTCCCGAAATTGCTCAGGAACGCGACTGGGGCGTCAAGCTTGATGAAATTACCGAACAGGCCGCCAATTGGGACATTGGGTACATTGTTGGCGTGCCAGCCTGGATTCAGTTGCTGATGGAAAAGATCATCACCCATTACAACGTGAAAACGATCCACGACATCTGGCCGAACCTGTCTGTATTCTGCCACGGCGGCGTGTCGTTCGAGCCGTATAAACTCGGTTTCGAAAAGCTGCTTGCCCGGCCTATCACCTACATCGAAACGTACCTAGCTTCGGAGGGATTCATCGCCTATCAGACTCACCCCGAGGCTGAAGGCATGCAATTAGTGCTGAACAACGGCATTTTTCACGAATTCGTACCGTTCAACGAAGCCAATTTCACACCTGACGGGGTGATGGTCGACACGCCGCAGACGCTGATGATCGACGAGGTGGAGGAAGGCAAAGAATACGCGTTGCTGCTATCGACCTGCGCAGGTACGTGGCGTTATTTGATCGGAGACACCATTAAGTTTATCTCGAAACAGAAAGCAGAGATCGTCATCACCGGCCGTACCAAGTTCTTTCTGAGCCTCTGTGGTGAACATTTGTCCGTCGATAATATGAATAAGGCGGTTGAACTGTCGGCGCGGGAGATGAACCTCGATGTTCGGGAGTTTACTGTGGCGGGCATCAACCATGATCCGCTTTTTGCCCATCACTGGTACATTGGGGCCGATGGCCAGGTCGACGCCGACCAGCTTCGCGACCGAATCGACGCCCATCTGAAGGCGTTGAATGACGATTATGCGACCGAGCGGCTCCATGCGCTGAAGAACGTTTTCGTTACCGTGTTGCCAACCCAAACTTTCTACAACTGGATGGAGGCACGCGGTAAAATGGGTGGTCAGCATAAATTTCCACGCGTGTTGAAAAAGAATCAGATCGCTGAATGGCAGGCATTTATTGGTGAATCGGAATCGTAGAAACGCATCCTTGCGTCTCTACAAATACAACTACCCTAAACTATGCGCCAACTCTACCTGCTTTTTCTGCTCATTCCCAGCCTGGCCAATGCCTTTGCGCCGCCGCTTAGCTCGCGAAATGCGAACTATCGGATCGACGTTCGGCTGAATACGGATACGAAACGGATGGACGGTAAACAGACGTTGACGTGGCAAAACACGTCGCCGGATGTCATTCGGGAACTGCAATTCCACCTGTATCTAAACGCCTTCAAAGATGCTAACTCCACGTTCATGCGCGAGTCGGGCGGACAGTTGCGGGGAGACGCGCTGGACAAATCGAAGCCGGAAAACTTTGGCTGGACGAAACTGACAGCCCTGACCGATCGGCGTACGGGTGAAAGTCTACTTGGTCAGATGCAGTTTATTCAGCCCGATGATCTAACGTCAGGTACGTTCAACCCCGACGATCGAACGGTGATCCGTGTGCCACTGAGCCGCCCGGTCGCGCCCGGCGAGACCATCGTGCTCGACATGGTGTTTCAGGCGAAGCTGCCCAAAATCTTTGCCCGGACGGGTTTTAGCAACGACTTTTTTCTGGTAGGGCAGTGGTTTCCTAAAATCGGGGTGTATGAACCGGCAGGCATGCGTGGTCGGCGTATTGGCGGATGGAACTGCCATCAGTTTCACGCCCACTCGGAGTTCTACGCCGACTATGGCACGTATGACGTGGCCATTACTACACCGCAGCCGTTCAGGATAGGTGCAACGGGCCAGCAAACGAACGAGCAGGCCAACCGCGACGGCACCAGAACTACCCGCTGGCATGCCGACGATGTGATTGATTTTGCCTGGACGGCTTCACCGCATTACGAACTGATTGATAGTCAGTGGAAAGGCAAATCGGGGGTGCCGGTGACTATACGGCTGATGATGCAGCCAGAGCATAGCGATCAGGCACAGCGCCATCTCGATGCGGCCAAAGCGGCTTTGTCGTATTTCGACACGTACCTGGGCCGCTATCCTTACTCAACGCTGACCATCGTTGACCCACCCTTGCGTGCTTCCGGAGCGGCGGGTATGGAATACCCAACCTTCATCACCGCAGGTACGTCCTGGGCCATTCCCGATGGGCTTCGTTTCCCCGAGATGGTTACCGTGCATGAGTTTGGTCATCAGTACTTTATGCTGTTACTGGCCAGTAATGAATTTGAAGAGGCGTGGCTCGACGAAGGGTTCAATCAGTATTACGAAGGCCGCATCATGGACGCTACGTTTGGCCCGCAGCGTGGCATGGTCGACTGGTTTGGGTTCCGAATGGGCGATCTGGAGGCTTCGCGCGATGGGTACGTTCATCTCGACAATCCGGCCATTAGCCCATCGTATGGCAATGTATGGCAATTGCCATCGTCTTATTATGGTGAACTGACGTACTCGAAAACGGCCACCTGGCTACGAACGCTGGACGGACTGGTGGGCCGTTCGGTGATGGACGAGATCATGCAGACATACTTTAGCCGCTGGCGGTTCAGGCACCCTAACGCGCAGAGTTTCATCGATGTGGTCAATGAAGTGGTGCCCCGGCGGCTGGGGGCTAAGTGGCCGGGATATGGCTCAGATATGAGCTGGTTTTTCTATCAGGTGCTTTTTGGCGATCAGGTCTGTGATTACAAACTGGCCCGCCTGACCAACCATACCGGTAGTCCGGCTACGCTGCGCATCGACCGGCTGGGCGATATGCACCTGCCCGTCGAGGTGCTGGTCCATTTTGATGATGGGAGGGAAGAAATGCTATATTGGGATGGCAAGGCACGTACCCACACCGTTTCCCCTACTCAGAAAGGGCGAGTAGCCTGGGCGCAGGTCGACCCTAAACAGAAGCTATATATGGATGTCAACGTAATTAACAACAGCTTGTCTGTGAGTCCATCAGATGCTCCGGCAGCCAAATACGCGACTAAATTTCTGTTTTGGGTAGAAACCACCATGCAGTGGCTGGCGTGGCTGGCTTAGTAATGTAAACAGGGGGTGCTAGTTAGGCCATATCTTGGATATATGGCCTAACTAGCACCCCCTGTTTTATGAGCCTAAAAGCCTATTTCACCGTGTACGTGAACAAAGTAGGCGCGGCGGTGCCAGTGCGGCCAACGGCTCCACGAACCACCAGCGTGTACTTGCGGCCCTGATCCAGCGTATTGAAACTCAATGCCGTTCCGATCAATGTGGTAGCGCCGGTGTTCCGTATCTGGAACGAATAGGGCGACGCGGCTGCGTTTGGATCTATCTCGGTGTAGGCCGAAACGCCCTTGTAAGGAACGTTCGTCAGCAATGGCGTACCGGTGCCAATGGCGAGATCAACCGCCTGACCACTACTGAGCAGGTTCAGCACCCGAATGTAGTTCTTCTTCGGGTTAGGAACCGTCTGGTCGTCATCGACTAGAAAACCGACTGGTGCCGTTGCTGTTCCGGCCGCAACCACCGAGTAGTATTTGTCGGCTTCGAGCGCAACGGGTGCCGTAAGTACGGTGGCTTCTGCTACCGTTCCTGAAGCGACCGTTGATACTTTTAGCGTTGTCTGACCCGGTGCAATGGCCGCGTATTCCGTTGGGAATGTAGTACCGTAGGCGATTGAGGTGCCGTTCAGCTTGGTGTCGTTGGCAAACACATTGATAACCGGCCCGTCGACCACCGCATGCACGAATTTTACACGCGCACCAGTAGCGGGAATCTGATTACTCAGAATATCACTTTTCGTCCCGCAGGCGGTCAGCAATAGAGCCAGTCCGCCAAGGAGATATATATTGGTTAACTTAGACATAGAATCAGGTAGTTAGGGTTGAGAGAACCACATCGGAACCGTGTGGTAATCTGGTTTATCGGCACCAATCTTAGCCAGTGAAGTAGCGTTCCACATGTACTCCGAGTTGAAACGGGGGCGTACGCGCTGTACCGTTTTACCATTGTTGTCGGGGAAGAGGCTGGCTGGCGGTGCAAAGCCGGTGTAAATGTCGGCGCTGTACTGAAAGCGGCGCATATCAACCCATGTTTCCAGCATACCGTGGCCATACATGGCGATGTACTTCTGGAGCATGATGTTGCTCAGCGTGAGGTCGGCGGCCGTTTGGGCTACCGCTTTACTGGCCAGGTACGTTGTCCGCTGGGCGGCGGTTACGCGTTTGGTGGCATCTGTTTCCAGGCTGTTGAGCAGGTCAAAGCTGGCGTTGATGCCGTTTTTATAAGCGGTAAGCGCCGTAGCCCGATCACCTTTGCGGAATGCCGCTTCGGCTTTGATAAACTGTAGTTCGCCGTAGGTCATGATCGGGTATGGCGCGTTATCGCGGAACATTCCCCGACCAGTACCCGACAGGGCTACCGTGTTGCCACCCCAGAAAGTGGGAATGAAGGCTGGTGTACCCGATGCATTCGGGTCGCCCTGTGCTGGTGCAATGGCCCGGTAAACACCATCGGCCGATGGGTTGAACAACAAGGTCTGCCGCGGATCTGGCGCACCCATTGTGGTACCATTCACCAGGTTCATGGCGAAAATAGCAGGCCGGAACGTACCCAGGTTATTCCGTAACGGACCGAAGAAGTTAGAATCGTCGGTGTTTGAGCCGTTATGCGGAACCAGGAAGTTATCGGCGTTGCTGGCCAGCGATTTATCGACAAAGGCGATAACATCGTCGGGCTTATACGAGGCTTTGTTACTGATATGGTTGGCATTGCGAGCCAGCACGGCATACGCAAACTTAGTCCATTTGGCGCGGTCACCGGCATAAACCAGATCAGCGCGGGCGGCTGTACCCGGCGTAACCTGATCGTCTTTGGCCAGATCGGCCAAGGCATCGTTTGCTTGCTTTGCTGCTTCCGCGTAGGCTACCTCCTGCGAGTCGAAGTCGAACGAGTAGCGGCCAAATTCAAACACCTGCTTCACAATCATGTCGCCATGCCAGTCGGTGGTCGATTGCAGGCTCCATGCCCAGATAGCTTTGGCAATACCCGAATAGGTGGGTCGGTTAGTAGCGGTGGCATCATCCATGATCAGGAAGAGGTTGGCTCCATTCCCAAAGTAATGTGACCGCCATTTTTCGGCACCAGCATCTGAACTGGCTGCGTAGCCCTGGCGATCCCACACGTTGGCCGCTGTGGTAACGGCCCAGTTCTGAATGAACGAGCCCGCGTAACGGCTATCGAAGAATTCGCCCCGGGCCATCTGCGCAAACATGGGCGGCAATATCACCTGCGAAGACGCCACCTGAGGCGTACTCGGGTTTTTATTGACGTCCAGGTATTCTTTACAGCCACTTGTTCCCAGCAGGAGGGCAGCGGCAACTAATAAGTATCTTTTCATGAGTTTTGTTGATGTTATAATTGAATCTGAACGCCGAACGCATAGCCGCGTGGCACAGCCACCGTGCCGTAGTCGAAACCAGCCGCGCCGCTACCGCCAGTCGAAGCGTTCAATCCGTTGATGGATGGATCGGCTCCGGTGTAGTTGGTTAGCAGGAACAGATCAGTACCCGTGAAGAAAACACTGGCACCGCGCACAAACTTGTTATCGCCCAGCAGGCTCTTTGGAAAGGCGTAGCGCAGGGTTACGTCGCGGAGTCGGAGCCAGTTGATATTGTGCTCAATGAAGTCAGACTCAACATAAGCCGTATTGTAAAAATCATTGCGGGTGCTAGGCGTTACCTGGATGGTGTTTACCGTTGGCTTCTCTGAGTTCTCTAAGCCATCGCGCAGCACGCCTTTAACCACCCGTGGAGTTTCCCGGTCAAGGGTTCTGGTGCTCAGACCATTGGTATACAGGAACAATTCGTTGGCGTTGAACACATCACCGCCGCGCCGAATGTCGAGCAGGGCCGATAGCGTGAAGTTCTTATACCGGAATGAGTTGGTTAAGCCCATCGTGAAGAGCGGGTTACGATCGCCAATCTCCGTAAAGTTGGTATTCTTAACCGGGTAACCAGTTGCCGGGTTGATCAGGATATCCCCTTTGTTGTTGCGCAGGTAATCATTACCACCAAACACAGTAGCCGGGCGGCCGGTGAACAGGCTGTTCCGAACATTAGTATACAGCCAGGTATCAGATACATAAAATTCCGGCTGACCAGCAGGCAGGCTGAGCACTGTGCTGTTGTTGCGGGTAAAGTTGAGCGTCACATCCCAGTTAAAGTTGGCTTTACGAACCGGATTACCCGTCAGGAGTAGTTCAAAACCACGGCTTTCGATGGTGCCGCTATTGATATACTGAAGAATAAAGCCGGTAGCGTAGCTAAGGCGGGGAGCCGAGATCTGGTTGTTGGCCGTGCGGTTAAAGTACGCCGCGTCGATACCCAGTCGTCCGTTGAAGAGGCGAACGTCAGCGCCAATTTCATAGGATGAGGTACGTTCCGGCACCAGAATGCCATTGCCACCCGTTACGTTGTAGGCCAGACCACCGCCCGTTGTCACCTGGCCAAGCAAGTTAGACTGTGTGATGTATGGAACCGGCGCATCTTTACCTACTTCGGCGTAGGAAGCCCGCAGTTTCGCAAACGAAATGATCTTACCGGCTTGGAGGCCAGGCAGTTCAGTAACCACAAAGCTACCACCTACAGATGGGTAGAAGAACGAGTTATTGGCTTCGGGCAGGGTGCTCGACCAGTCATTTCGACCCGTTACGGTCAGGTAAAGCATGCTTTCGTAGCTGGCCGTGAACTGCCCAAACGCCGCCTGCCGACGAATCAGGTTCAGGGTGTTTTTGGCCCGTTGAGTGGTTGGCAGTGTGTTGTTGATCCCGTTGAAATCCACTTCGTAGAACTGCTGACCCTGAACGGCATCTACATTGTACCGACGGTCGTCGAAGGACGTACCCAGCAGCAGCGACGTGCTGATTTTGCCGAAATCCTTCTTGCCCGTTACCAACAATTGACCGTTCAGCAATTGGCTGATCTCGGTGAAGTTTTCGATGCTACCCCGCGTTGAAATAGCCCGGTTCGACTGGGGGTGGAAGAGCAGGTTGCCCGTTGTCGAGTAAATATCGGCGCCAACAAGTCCCTGCACTTTCAGCCACGACAGCGGATCATACGTCAGCGTCAGGTTGGCCAGCATCCGGTTGGTCTGGTCCTTGTTTTTGTTTTTGTAGACATCGAAAAACGGGTTGTCAATGTCCTGTGTATCGCTGTTCGGGTTCAGGCGGCGGCGTGTTCCATCATTGTTTGTGTAATTCCGTGCGTCGTCAGATAGTGGCCATGACAAGAGCGCAAGCAACGTACTGCCTGCTCCTTTACCGGCCTTTGTGTTGCTGGTATTGATGTAGTTGAACGTGGTACTGGCTTCCAGTTTGTTGGTGATCTTGCTGGTACCCGCTAACCGTACCGACAGGCGTTTGTAATCGGTCGTTGGCACAACGCCCTGCTGACCCGTATACCCTACGCTAAGGCGATACGATGATTTGTCGTTGCCACCTTCCAGACCCAGGTTATGGCGGCTGGTGTAGCCCGTCTGGAAAAAGTTGGCCAGGTTGTCATACAAAGGCACATCAGACGGGTATTTGGGGCCGAAATACAGGCGGGTCGGCGTGCTGAATGTGCCGTTGTTGCCAGGGCCATACGTTTTCTGATACTCAGGGTAACGGTACACATCCTCGAAGCGGAAGGCGTTATCGTACGTAATGCGGCCACGACCGGCTGTGCTGCCTTTCTTTGTCGTGATCACGATTGCACCCGAAGCGGCGTCGAGACCATACAGGGCCGATGCTTCCGGTCCTTTCAGAATCGTCAGCGTTTCAATGTCGTTGGGGTTGATGTCGGCACCGCGGTTCTGGTAGTCATTGTTTCGGTTTGGTGAGTCAGATACCAACGCACCCTGGTTAAATGTCCGGTTGTCGATCGGTAACCCATCGACCACAAACAACGGCTGGTTATTACCACCAATCGAGCTAATTCCGCGCAGTGTGATCGAGGTCGACGCGCCGGGGTTACCGCTGGTTGGCGTGATAGACGCACCAGCCACGCGTCCGTTGAGGGCATTCAGGAAGTTGTCGCGTTGTGTTTCGGCAATAACGTTACCTTTTACTTCCTGTACCGAGTAGCTCAGGGCCCGTTTTTCCACCTTCTGACCGAGGGCAGTTACCACCACTTCGTTCAACTGGTTGTTATCGCCCTCCATCGCTACGTCGATTACTTCGGCATTGCCCACTACCACATCGCGTGATTTGCTGCCGATGAAGCTGAAGCGCAGAGTCTGACCTGCGTTGGCCTGAATGCGGTAATTGCCGTCAGCGTCGGCGGTTGTTCCCCGCGCGGTGCCCAAGACAACAATGCTGGCTCCGGGGATAGGCTTATTGTCTTCTGATGAGGTTACTTTTCCTCTGATGTCGCGGCTTTGCGCCCAGGTTGCCGATATTGACAGGCCTAAGCATAACCAAAACAACAGGCATCTACGTAGCAATTGCTTCATGATGTACGATGGTTTGAGATGAGTCGATTAATCTCCAAAATGGAGCAGTAACAAAGTTCTCTATAGGAAAGCAGGATTAAAAATGTGTTAGCGAAAATTCATCGCTTAATTGGGCCAAAGATTGTTTGTTCCGTAGATAATTTTCCGAAACAAATCGTGTACCGGGCAAATGAGCTGGTTTGTCATCGATAGCACACGAAAGAGTTATAAAATAACAGGCGCAGCGTATGGGGGTCGCTGCGCCTGAGTATGCTCCATGTAGATGCCTGTTTGTATTGTGGATCGCTATTCCTATCTGGTGGCTATGTGTTGTTCCTGCCCCTTCCGCCCCCGACTATCAATCCACACCACCGATCTTACGTGCTTGTCCAAGCTCAACGTACGGCTTGACTGGGATAGATAAGAACTGCCAAAGGGCAACTCTACCCGCTGCGTGCGCCCGTTGGCAAAGGTGATCAATGCGGCAACGTCGGTGGTTTTCGGAGTTAATAGCCGGGTAGGTACGTTGGTTTGGAAGGCACAGACAGGTCCACGGTTCTGGGTGCTCAGAAATAACGAATTCCCTGCCGCACCAGTCGCCAGCCGAACTAGCCCTTTAGCATTTCCGGTAACGCAAAAGCCGCTCTTTTGCATAGGCTGTGCGGTAAAGTTTCCGTTGCCATTGCCCTTCAAAAACAGACCATTCAGGGCGTCGTAGCGGCCAACCAGCACTTCACCGCTAAAGTCGTTCCCAACCGCCAGCAGGTCTAGATTGCCGTCGTGGTCCATATCGCTGGCTACCATACCAAACAAAGGGCTCATTTGAGCCTGCATGGGCAAGGGGTGCATAGCCAATTCGCCGTTTCCTTTATTTTCGATATACATCGATCGGAACTCATTCGCTTCAAGCACCAGTGCCCGCTGTCGTTCTTCAGGCTTCAGGAGCTTATCGATGCTGGCCTGGGTGAAGTCTTTATACTGCTGGAACCGACCCCGCATTAGGATCATCTGCTTAATGAGATCGTCGCGACCATGAAAGGTAAATTCACGCGCCTGCCCGTTCTCATCGGGGATGAATACCGTTGGAATGGCATCGTAGAAACCGTTATTGTCGAAATCGCCTGCATACGTCCGTACGGGTTGCTGCTCACTAGCCCGCATCCGGGCGTTGAGACCCAGATTGCCCGCTACATAATCAATATCGCCATCGTTGTCGAAATCGCCTGGTGTCAGCGAATTCCACCAGCCACGAGCGTTCGTTAGTTTACAATCTACCGGTTTCAGTTGGCCCTGCCGGTTTTCGAATAGGGTGATGGGCATAAACTCGCCAGCGAGCATCAGATCCGCGTCGCCATCGTTATCGGGGTCGGTCCAAAGCGCATCGCAGACAAGGCCAATATTGATCAGGGCTGGCGCTACCTGCGCCGTTACGTCGGTGAAACGGGGCTGTCCAGCTTTGCTATCATTGCGAAGCACTAAACTCGATGTTGGCTGAGGGTAGTGATCGGGAATGACCCGGCCACCCACAAACAGGTCGAGGTCGCCGTCCTGATCGAAATCGGCCGCTTTCACGCAGGATTTACTGATTGTACTGGCTGGTAATGCACCAACGGCCAGCGTATACATGCCCGTGCCGTTGTTTAGGTAAAGCCGATCCTGATAAGCCGGATCGCCAGCCGGTGCCTCCACGCTGCCACTGGCAATGTACAGATCAAGGTCTTCATCGCCATCCGCGTCGAAGAGCAACGTACCCATATCTTCCTGGGGTTTATCGGCTGGCTTTTTCAAGACGGGCAAGCCTCCTTTTTCAATGAAAGCACCAGCTCGCGTCTGAATCAACAAGTGTCCCTGTTGCTGCCGTGACCCACCCACAAACAGGTCTTCAAGGCCATCCCCATTCACATCCCCAACGGCTACCGACGGGCCAAACTGCGATAGCTTATGCGGTAGTAATTTCTGACTGTTGAAGTCGATAAACTCAGGCTCCGTATGTGTCAAACTCAATCCGATCGAATCGGTCAGGTCGCGGAGCAGGGGAGTAGCGGCAGGGCTGGCGGGCGTGGGCGCTTCGGTCGCATCCTGCTGCCGAAGCGTGAGCACCTGATTGGGCTTCACGTTTCGCAACGTTTGCTGGCGGGCAGGCTGTCCATCATGAGCCGGCCAGACCACCCGCAGTTCACCAATGATATCGACTGCGCCCAGCCCGAAATGGCCGATGGGCTCAACCGTCGACAAGTAACCCCGGTATGGGCTATGCTCATACACTTGCTGCTGACTGGTTTGTCCATCGCGTATATCGTAGTTGATGGTTACGTATGCACCAAGCCCCATTCGGTTGCGGGCAGGTCCCTCGAATCGAAGCCGCAGGTACGTTGCTGCCTGGCCTTGTTGTTCGATGAGGTTATTGCGGTATACAAAGGCCGAATCGTTGATATTGTTGACTACATAGTCCAGGTCGCCGTCGTTATCGAGGTCACCGTAGGCCGCACCATTGGAGAAGCTGGGGGTTTTAAGCCCCCATTCTTCTGTGACATCAGCAAACGCAGGTACGTTGCCACCCAGGTTTCGGAAGGCGTAATTTGGAATCTTAACTACCGGAATCTGATCGAGCAGGAATCGTTTGGTGGTTACCATTTCGCTTTGCTGGCGGAATGAGGTAAAATCCCGGTCGGTTACATCCTTCGGAAATCCGTTGGTAATCAATAAGTCGCGATGCCCGTCGTGGTCAAAGTCGACGAGCAAAGGTGCCCAGCTCCAGTCTGTTTCGGCCACATCGGCCAGTAGACTCACCTCACTAAATAAAGGGGCTCCTTGCTCTACCGGCTGAATCGGCATCGGTTGACCATCTGGTCGGCATGGCTGGCCACTGCTAAGGCCCCTGGTGCCAGGCCGTGGCCCCTGATTGAGTTGCAGCGTGTTTCGTGCATATTGATACGTAAAGCCGTACTGATCGTTGTTCAGGTACGTCTGATAGTTGTTGGGGCCGACCAGCATTTTCTTCCGAAAATTGTCGCGGGGTAACATGTCAACGGCGACAATGTCCATCAATCCGTCGTTATTCACATCGGCCACGTCGTTTCCCATTGCCGAACTGCTGGTATGTTTAAAATACTGGCCTGCCTCATCGCGAAACCCCGTGTGCTTACCGGCGTTGTGCTGATTGATCCAGAGCAGGTCGTCTGTGAGGTAGTCGTTGGTTACGTAAACGTCACGCCAGCCATCGCGGTTAAGATCGGTGATATTGAGTCCCAGGCCGTAGCCTTCCATCTGTATGCCTTCGGTCTTCGACACGTTGGTGAATACCGGATGCCCCAGCTTTGTATCGATGTCGTTCCGATAGAGCCGGTCGGTAGTTTTGGAGGCGCCATTGGCAACCTTGTAATGATACGTACCTGGGTTCCGCTCTTCGATGGTGTTTGTCAATACATACAGGTCCAGATCACCATCATTGTCATAATCAAAAAAGGCGGCGTTGGTGGTGTGTCCGTCGTCGGCAATGCCATATTCGTGGGCCATCTCCTTAAAAACGGGTGCCCCATTTTTCACACCCTGATTGACATAAAGCAGGTTTTGCCGTTTCACCGAATCCTTGCTGACGGTAGCGCCCACATACAGATCCATCCGCCCGTCGTTGTTGATATCGACCATTGCTACTCCTGAGCACCACTTTCCATTTCCGCCAACGCCAGCTTCCTGCGTTACGTCGTGGAAGTGCAGGTTGTGCGAACCCTGCTCCGTCTGGTTGATATACAGCCGGTTAGCTACCTGATTGCCGGTAAAAAACACATCTGTACGCCCGTCATTATCGAAATCGCCCAGTGCTACACCGCCTCCATTATAGATATACTCGAAGTCGACAATATTCATCGAGTCGTTGTCGAGGATACGATTAGCGAACGTAATGCCTGTCTCTTCGGCTGGTACTAAAGAGAATAGCGGTTTCCTACTAAACTGGCAGGAAGCCAGACTTATAACCAGTACTACAATAACCAACTGACCAGTAGGTATATGCTTAAGAGGGCGTAAAACTTCTATGATCGACACGATTGAGTACTAATCTTGATTAACAAAAAATTTATATTTAGTGCTATTTGAAAACTACTGTAGTAAGCCTGCATATGCAATTATACATCTTATTTTAGCTGAACATAAGCGATAATTGTATTATTTTGCAATTAAGTAGAGTATAAGAAAGTGGATCACCTCTTAAATAGGCTATAAAGTACCAAGTACATTTCTTATACTTTATGAAGGATTCATTACGTTTTAGTTGTCGTTTTTAAACCTACAATCTACATGAGAAGCAAGCTTCTACAAATTACTTACATGAGCATGGTGCTGTTCCTGATTGGGATTAGCACTTTTGCTCAGAACCGGCGCGTCAATGGGCGCGTTACCGGTCCCGATGGTGGGCTACCGGGCATTAACGTGGTTATTAAAGGCACCTCAACCGGTACGTCTACGGACGCAAACGGAGGGTATAGCCTCAATCTGCGGGGTAACAGTGATGTACTGGTTTTCTCTGGTATAGGCTTCAAATCGCAGGAGGTGGCTGTAGGCAACAAAACGAGCGTTGACGTAAGCATGAGCGAAGATGCTTCGGTGCTGAATGAAGTAATTGTGACGGGTTACACCAGTGAAACGCGAAAAGACCTTACCGGGGCAGTCTCTTCGGTAAAAAGCCGCGATTTAACGGTAGCGCCCTCTGGCAACGTCGAGCAGCTTTTCCAGGGCCGCGTGGCGGGTGTAACGGTAATTACAAATGGCCAGCCGGGTACCAACAGCCTGGTACGTATCCGGGGCTTTGGCTCATTCGACGGTAACCAGCCTCTGTATGTAGTAGATGGTGTGCCTATCAGCGACAACGGCAATGGTATAAACTTCCTTAGCCCGGATGATATTGAGCGCACCGACATCCTGAAAGATGCCTCTACGGCGTCGATCTATGGGGCACGGGCGGCTGGTGGTGTGATCAACATCACCACAAAGCGGGGTACGCGCAATGCCAAAAAACTAACGGTAACCTATGATGGCTTCTTCGGTGTAACAACGCCCGGTACAGGCCAACCGATCCTGAATCCGCAGCAACAGGCCGACTGGTCGTGGCAAGCCCGGAAGAACGATATCTTCCAGGCGGGGGGATCTATTAAACCCGATAGCTTCACTGGTATTGCCGGTGGCCAGTATGGTCAGGGACAAACGCCTGTATTGCCTACTTATATCAACGTTGGTGGCGTAGCCGGCGTAAGTGGTGCCGTGGATCTGGCGGCCGAGCGACTGAAATACAACGTTGACCGCAACGCGGGTAATGTGTATCAGGTAGTGGAGGCGAACAAAGCAGGTACGAACTGGTATGAGGCGATTACTCGTAATGCACCCCTGATCCGTAATACCATCGGTATCTCGGGTGGTGGTGAAAACAGTCGTTTTTACATTGGTTTCAGTCAGCAGAATCAGGCGGGTATTCTGAAGAACAACGATTTTACCCGGTATACTTTCCGGGCGAACACGGAGTTCAACATCCTGAAGAACCTGCGCCTGGGCGAAAATCTACAGTTTACCTATCGGTCGGCCCTTGGGCAGGGCGGGGGTAACAACGGCCAGAACGTACCTCAGGATGAGAATGATATCCTGCAAGCATTCCGTATGCCACCGATTATTCCCGTATATGATGTATTTGGTGGCTACGCTGGCACAGCGGCAAAGGGCTTTAACAACCCACGTAACCCGGTGGCGTCACGCGATGGACAAGTAAACGACCGTAATTTCAACGGTAACGCGTTTGGTAACCTGTATCTGGAGTTCGATCCGATTCCAAACCTGACATTGCGTAGCAGCATCGGTGGCCAGTTTAATAGTGGCTACTATAACTACTACCAGCGGTTGCAGTACGAGAACTCGGAAAATAACAGCAGCTTCGGGTATGGCGAAGGCAGCGGGTATAGCCTGTCATGGACGTTGACCAACACGGCCAACTACCGTCGTCAGTTCGGTGTTCACACGGTGGATATACTGGCCGGTCAGGAAGCACTCAACACGGGTAGTGGCCGTGGTATCGACGGATTTGGTATCAATCCATTTTCGACGGACCCTAACTTCGTAACGCTGGGTACGGTACAGGGCACGGGTAAGCAGGTAAACAGCGGCTACGGGCTGGGTACCAATTTCTCGTCGATATTTGGCCGCCTGAATTACTCGTACAGAGACAAGTATAGCATCACTGGCGTTATTCGCCGGGATGGTTCATCGCGTTTTGCCCCGGAATACCGTTATGGCGTTTTCCCGGCGGTATCGGCAGGCTGGACTATTTCGAGCGAGCCGTTCATGAAGAATATCCCGGCTATCACGTTCCTGCGTTTGCACGCTGGTTACGGGGCAATGGGTAACTCAAACAACGTGAACCCCAACAACCAGTTTAGCCTGTACGCATCGAGTATCGACCGGGGGTATGACCTTACCGGGTCAAAGAGCAGCGTAGTAGGCGGTATCACCCGTAGCCGGATTGGTAACCCGCTGGCTAAATGGGAAACGGCTGTCACGGCTGATATTGGCCTGGATGCGACCCTGTTCAATGGCAAACTGGAGGTGGCCGTCAGCGTATGGCGGAAGACGACGAAAGATCTGCTGATTCAGGTGCCGCTGCCTGCTGTAGTTGGTGTTACTGCCAGCGCGCCATCGGTAAACGTAGCTGAAATGCAGAACCAGGGTATCGACCTGCAAATTTCTAACAAGGGTGTACTTACTGGTGCGCTGAAGTATGAGCTGGTCTTTAATGGCAGCTTCCTGAGCAACACCGTGAAGAGCCTGGCTCCTGGGGTAGCGAATATCCAGCCAGCCAACTTCCGTAACATCAGCCCTGTACAGATTCAGCCTGGCTTGCCAATCTCGTCATTCTACGGCTATCAGGTAGTTGGGCTGTTTGGTAACAAGGCTGAAGTCGATGGCGCGGCCAAACAGGATGGCGCAGCACCGGGTCGTTTCCGGTATGCGGACATCAATGGCGATGGTCAGATAACGGCCGACGACCGCACATTCCTGGGTAGCCCGGTGCCTTCATTCACGGGTGGTATCACCATGGTACTGCGCTACAAAGGCTTTGATCTGACGGCCAACCTGTATAGCTCGCTGGGTGGTAAAATTTACAACTTCTCGAAGTGGTATACCGACTTCTACCCGTCGTTTACGGGAGCAGCAGTTAGTGCCCGGGTGCTCAACTCATGGTTGCCAACCAACACAAATACCGACACGCCTATTTTCGAGAACACGTCTAACTTCAGTACCAATACCGTATCGAACTCTTTCTACGTAGAAAGCGGTGACTACCTGCGGTTACAGAACGTAACGCTGGGTTACTCATTGCCACCTACGTCGCGTCTGGCACGGCTGCGGTTCTTTGTTCAGTCGACAAACCTTTTCACGGTTACTGGCTACAAAGGACTTGACCCTGCGGTAGGTGGTTCGGCCGATACCAACTTCGGTATCGACGTGGGCAACTACCCGGTTACCCGTGGCTTCAACGGCGGTATTGGTTTAACTTTCTAAGCAACAAAATTCATGATCACAAACGTTAAAAAAGGCCTTCTGGCCGCTGCCCTGACGGTGTTTTTCACCTTCATCGGCTTTGCCTGTAAAGACAGTTTCCTGTCGGTGGCTCCCACCGCTCAACTAGCGAATAGCCAGCTCTCGACTAATGCTGGTATTCAGTCGTTACTTGTTGGCGCTTATGCCAGTATGAATGGCCGTGATTTCGGCTGGTTTGGCGGTAGCAGCAACTGGCTCTGGGGAAGCGTAACGGGCGGAGACGCCAATAAAGGGTCCAATGCTGGTGACCAGAGTACAGCCGTGTTCATTCAGAACTTTACGGTTACGCCATCAACAGGTCCCGGTAACGACAAGTGGCAGGCTATGTATGACGGCGTAAGCCGCTCGAACAATGTGCTGCGTATCCTGGGTTCTGCCGGCCCGGACGTGACCGACGCTATCAAGAAGAACGTAAGTGGGCAGGCGCGTTTTCTGCGTGGTCACTACTACTTCGAGCTACGGAAAACGTTCGGTTCAGTACCGTTCGTGGATGAATCGGTCGACTACGGAACGGGCATCGACAAGGTGAAGAACGATAAGGAGATCTGGCCAATGATTGAGGCTGACTTCAAGTACGCCTACGACAACATACCCGAAGTACAGGATGCACCCGGCCGCGCCAACAAATGGGCTGCTGCTGCTTATCTGGCCAAGACGTACATGTTCCAGAAGAAATTTGCCGAAGCCAAAGCACTTTTTGACCAGATCATTGCGAATGGCAAGACAGCCAGTGGTAAGAAATACGGGCTACTGCCTAAGTTCCAGGATGTGTTCAACGCAGCAGTGAGCAATAGCGAAGAGTCTGTTTTCGCTATTCAGGCGGCAGCAAATACAGGGAGCGTAGCCAATGCTAACCCCGACTTTGTACTGAACTTTCCGTATAACGGTGGCCCTGCCGGTTGCTGCGGTTTCTTCCAGCCTAGCTTTGATCTGGCAAACTCGTTCCGCACCAACGCCAACGGACTGCCTTTGCTGGATGGCTCGTATAACGCAGGGGCTAACCAGTTGAAAACAGACCAGGGTATTGACTCGAAAACAGCCTTCGTTCCCGATGCGGGTCCGGTAGATCCTCGCCTCGACCACTCAGTAGGCCGTCGTGGATTGCCTTATCTTGACTGGGGTCCGCACCCTGGTCAGGACTGGATTCGTGACCAGACGTATGGTGGTCCATTTGCCCCGAAGAAGTTCATCTATTACAAGTCGCAGGATAAAACGCTGACGGATGGTAGTTCATGGACAGACGGTTACTCGGCTATCAACTACAACGTAATCCGGTATGCCGATGTGCTACTGATGGCCGCTGAGGCTGAAGTGGAACTGGGTGGCCTGGAAAATGCCCGTAAACTGGTCAATCAGGTACGTGCCCGCGCCGCTAATGCCGACTCATTCGTGAAAGGTACCGATGGCAAGCCTGCCGCCAATTATGTGATCAACCAGTACACGACTGCCTGGACTGATGCAACGGTGGCGCGTAACGCCGTTCAGTTCGAGCGTAAGCTGGAACTGTCGGGTGAAGGGCATCGCTTCTTCGATCTGGTTCGCTGGGGTACGGCCGAAAAAGTGTTGAACGCATACTTCGCTTATGAAGGTGGTAAACTGCCAGGTACGTTTACCGGGGCTAAGTTTGTAACTGGTAAAAACGAAGTAATGCCGATTCCGCAAACGCAACTCGACCGGCAAATTGGTGTGCTGACCCAGAATAAAGGGTATCAATAGGCCAACAGGATTACTTTAAAAAGAAACAGGCCAGCCTCTTACGGGGCTGGCCTGTTTCTTTTTAAACGTGACTCAAATGCTGCTCTCGAAACTAGTACAACGGATTCTGCTTCAGGATATCCTTGCCCTGTAAATCAATCTGTATCTGTGGCAGCGGTAAATATTCGTTTTTGCCGGCAGTGAAAACAGCGCCGCTGTAAGCGTTAGAGAGCTTTGTTTTCTCATACGCCAGGAAGCTGTTGAGCGTTGGTGCGGCAATACCCCAGCGAACCAGATCAAAGAACCGTTGACCTTCTTCGGCCAGTTCCAGCTTGCGCTCAAACCGAACTGTTTGCCGGGCCACATCCTGCGAAGCAAACGACGACGCTGGATAAGGGCTGATTACATAGTTGGCAGCGGGTTTACCGTCCGATGTGGTTACGAAGCCAGCAGGGTTAGCCGCCCGGGTACGTACCTGATTCACGTAGCTCATCGCCGTTGCCAGGCTTCCCACTTCTACTTCGGCTTCGGCAGCCATCAGCAGTACATCCGAATAACGCATCAGCACAATGTTCGTAGCCGACCAGCCTTTCGTCCAGTTCGATACGTCGGCAACCTTACCCTGTTGACCCAGGTAGAAAACGTACTTCTTGGTAGAATACGGGCCACCAAAACCCTGGTTACGAGTCCAGGCGCTGGTGAAAAGACCATAGTCCAGATACGGAATACCCCGACGGCCAACAGTGTGGTCCAGGCGGGGGTCAACTGCGCGGGTGTCTGGCGTAAAAGCATCAGCAGGTAACAGGCCCATGTCCGTTTTCAATTCGTTGGTGCCGTTGTCGTAGGCACCGTTGGCCTGGGCGATGTCGATCGGTAACCCGTTGGCGTTGGTGCGGAACGAGTTCGCCAGATCGAAGCTAGGCTTGAAGAAATCGCAGCATGTGGCACCAATACCGGCACTGTAGGGGTAATTCAGGTTCAGGTCACCCGAAGCTGCGTCTGAGCTACCGGCGTTGGCTACGTTCTGCGTCGAAAAAACGGCTTCTTCACTGTTTTCATTCGCCGCATTGAACACCTGCGCATACTGAGGAACCAGGCCGAATTTTTTGCCATTGGTTGTTTTTCCGTTGGCAATGATCAGGTCATACAGGGCTTTCGCTTCCGTGAATTTCCGCTGGTACATATACGTTCTGGCCAGGTACGTTGCCGCCGCCCACTTATTGGCGCGACCTGCCTGCGTATTTGTTTCGGCCAGGTTATCATACGCATATTTGAAATCAGCTTCGATCTTCGGCCAGATATCGGTGTTGTTCGGGATGGCTTTGATCGTAGCGCCAAAATCGGCTCCGTAATCCACCGTTTCGTCGATGTAAGGGACCATGTTGAAGGTCCGCTTCAGATCGAAATAATATAGACCTCTCAGGAAACGAGACTCGCCCGACAACTGCTGCTTAAGGGCAGCCGTTACGGTTGGGTCGGCCGTTGGCAGCAGCCGGAGCACCGAGTTGGCGCGGCTGACACCTTCATAAAGTGCCTGCCAGCGGGCGTTTAATTCGGCGCTGGAAGCGTTGATCAGGTACGTCTCAAACGGCGTGATGGCACCGAAGTCGGCCGGGTCAGACCCCTTGTTAGCGTCGCCCCCCATGATGCTGCCATACACCCAGTTGGTTGGGCTGGCTGTTTGTGAGTAGCCCCGCCCGTTCAACTGAGCGTAGGCACTAATCAGCAAGCCCTGTAAGCCGTTGTTTGTCGTTAACGACGTGCTAAGTAGCTGACCATTAGGAACTATACTAAGAAACGAATCTTTACAAGCTATCGAAACTACAGTCAGAAGCAGTATTAAACTGGCTCCTTTCGTGAATGTCTTTTTCATCTTACTATCTTTTTAATTGATTGAATCGTGATTGTTTGGCTTCATGAGCCTGAGCTACCAGCCAGGTGCCTGGCTGGTTAGCTTAACCGGGTTTAAAAACCGATGCTCAAGCCAGCGTTGTAACTGCGGGTGATTGGGTAGTTACCAACATCGATACCGAAGTTATTATCAGCGGCACCACCAACGCCCGGATCAAGCCCTTTGTAGCCTGTTACCGTAAACAGGTTGTTGGCCGCCAGTGAGAAGCGCACCCGGCTCAGGCCTAGTTTGCCAATCAATTGAGAAGGCAGCGTATAGCCGATTGTCAGGTTCTGCATCCGCAGGAAAGAGCCGTTTTCTACGTAGAACGAGTTGGGAACTGTGTTGGTACTCAGGTTCGAAACGTCTTCAAAAATGGGCTGCATGGTATTGGTGTTCGTCGGTGTCCATGAATCTTTCACCCGAGCGCTGATGGCGGCTCCAGAGAAGGATGGATAGAAATCGGTGAACCACTTAGACAGGTTGAAAATCTTGCTGCCAAGCGATGTGTACAGGTACGTTGCCACATCGAATCCTTTGAACGTAAGCCGGAGGTTCAACCCACCCGTGAACTTAGGTACCGGGCTACCCAGGAACGTGCGGTCGTCAGGCGTGATCTGACCATCGCCATTGGTGTCAGCATAGCGGAAACGACCTACACCTGCACCTTCCTGCGTGGGGGCAGAAGCTACTTCTTCTTTTGTCTGGAACAGACCAACTACCTGATAACCATAGAACGCGGCCAGGCTCTGGCCCGGCTGGTTCCGGGTTGCCGGTAATGACAGGCGTTGTGTGCCGAGTGGCGCGTCGACGTAAGGAACGCCCGGTGCCAGCGACTGAATCTGGTTTTGCAGGAAGCTACCCGTTACGTTTACTTCATAACCCACATCACTGGCGGCCACTTTACCCCGCGTAATCAACTGAATGTCGATACCCTGGTTCCGCATGCTGGCGATGTTTACCGATGGAGCCGTTGCCCGCTGTCCGATCACACCCGCGATAGGCACCTGGAAAAGCAGGTCCTTGGTATCTTTCCGCCAGATGTCTAATACGATGTCCAGTTTTCCGTTCAGAAATGAACCATCGATACCCAGGTTGGTGGTGGTGCTGGTTTCCCATTTGGCATTCGGGTTACCGATCCGGCTCCGGTAAAAGCCAGGATCTACGCCTGAGTTACCGCCGCTGATGTCATACGAGTTGGCAATATTCGACTGGTAAAGGCTATACTGGTTGTTTGGGTCTACGTTGTTCGAGTTACCCATCTGGCCCCAGCCACCCCGCACTTTCAGATCCGTTACGAACGGAATGTCTTTCATAAACGGTTCAGCCGATAAGCGCCAGGCTGCTGACAGGGCCGGGAATACCCCATACCGGTTGGTAGCCCCGAAACGCGATGAACCGTCGCGACGCAGAACGCCGGTGAAAATGTATTTATCCAGTAAGCTGTAGTTAACCCGGCCAAATTGCGAGTAAAAATTGACCCCACTGAACAGGTCACTGTTCGACTGGCGTCCTGAGGCCGACGAGGTTGTGATGCTGGCATAGTCTGGATCCGTTGAGAAGGGGTTTAGACCAACACCGCTCAGGTTACGACCAAAGCCCGTATTCAACGCTTCCAGACCCACCAACACGTCGAGGCCGTGGATACCAAACTTCCGCTTGTATTGGGCGGTGTTCGTAAACGTCCAGGCTATGTTGTAGCCAGCCCCTTCGTTGATCCGAAACCCGCCGTTGTTACCCTCGGCGTTTTCGTACGTATTGCGCGTTGTTGTTTTATTGTAATAGTTTGTCAGTGAACCGCCGATGCTGCTCCGAACAGTCAGGTCGGGGAGGATATCATATTCCAGGTAGGCATTGCCGAAGAACCCGATGTTAAAATTCCGGTTATTCTTGGCTCCGTCCCGTGAAGCTACCGGGTTAGCCGGGTTGTTGAACCCCTTGGCCGCCGTACCGGCATACCCACCAAATACGTCGTAAACAGGAATGATCGGAGCCATCCGAAACGCCGTCAGGATCTCGCTTTCTTCCTGCGACAGGTTTTGCCCCGCATTACCACCTACCTGACCAGAGTTATCGATGTAGGTAGCCTGGAGATTCTCGCCAAACCGGAACTTCTTGTTCTTGAGAATGTCGAAATCCGAGTTGGCACGGAAGGTATAGCGGCTGAAGTTGTTGTTCAGCAGGATACCTGCCTGCGTTTGCTGACTAACGCTGATGTAGTACCGGCTGCTTTCACCACCGCCTGAAAAGCCGAGTGTATGACGCATTAATGGAGCCGTACGGGTAATGGCTTTATACCAGTTTGTACCTGCCTGATTGGCACGAGTCACCTGATAGATACCACCCAACGACGCATCAATGTTGTATTTCGACCGTTCGGCCGCCAGATCTACCCCGCCTGTTACGCCAAACCGGTTGCCCACCTGCAGGTATTCAGGTAGAACAGGCGTTTGGCCGGCGCCATACTGACCGCCAGCAATACCCGTGAAGCTATCGGGACCAATGGTTTCGCCGTTGGCAAGCCGACGGTTACGAATGGCATTCCAGGTCCAGTCGGCCTGCTCTTGTGGGCTGAGCACGGCAGGAGCTGTTCCTGGGTCGGTGACGCCATACAGGCCATCATACGAAACGCTCAGACGCTGTGCCTTGCGCTGCCCTTTTTTCGTTGTCACAACAATAACCCCGTTGGCAGCACGAGCCCCATAAATAGACGCAGCGGCCGCGTCTTTGAGTACCGATGTAGACTCGATATCGTCAGGGCTAAGGTTACCAATGCCACCAGTTGGCACACCATCGACAACGTAGAGCGGCTGGTTACCACCAAAGGCACCAAAGCCACGTACCCGGATGGTGTTGTTTGCGCCGGGTTGTCCGCTGGCAATAACGGTAACCCCGGCCACGCGACCCTGTAACTGGGTTTCCACGTTAGCAGAGGGAACAACCGCCAAATCGCGCGACTTCACCGTCGATACGGCACCTGTGTTGTCCCGCTTGCTATCGGTCGAGTAACCCGTCACGATCACCTCGTTCAGCGTAGAGGCTTCTTCCTGAAGCTGAACATCGAGGGTAGTGCGGGCGCCGACTGTTATATCGGTTGATTTATAGCCGATTGCCGAAACGGTGATGACGTCATTTGCATCGCGCAGGTTGATCGAAAATGCCCCATTGGCATCTGTTGTTGTGCCGGTAGTCGTACCCTTAATAACAACTGTAGCACCAGGCACCGGATCTGTATTACTGGTAACTGTTCCGGTAATCCGACGCCCCTGCGCCGAAACATTCATGCTACAGAGCAGCATGAATGCCCCCAGTAAAATAGCCTGAAAGGTACTGTAGAATCTTGTGTTCATCTGGTTGAGACCATTAAATTGTGAAAACGAATCAATGCATATTACTACACTGATACATCAAAGTATATTTTGATATTTTTTAACTTAGATATGACATTAAAATTTAAAATAATTTAAAATTAATATGAATATACCTATATATTGCGTTGATTATCAATAAGTTACGAGATATTAATGTTTGTTGTTATGATTTAGTGAGATAAAAATAATTTTGTGCACTATATTACTATTTATAAGAGTATAACTACAAAAATATACCAATAAAATACTTAATTTTGTGCTGGTATTTATATTAGTTACTAGTCTTAATTTAATTGCAGTGCTAAAATAGTCTTGAGTACTTTATTATTAAAATTTGCACCTTATACTCATGAAATTCCATACGCTGTTTATCGTATATTTCGTACTGACAAGTAGTTTATTAGTCGGTTGTGAACCCGCTGATAAGCCGTTATTTACCTCACTACCAGCCGAAGAGACTGGTATTGTATTTGTAAACCGCCTATCTGAGTCAGATTCGGTAAGCATCCTCGACCTTGAGTATTTCTATAACGGGGGAGGTGTGGCTCTGGGCGATTTCAACAACGACAGCCTGCCTGATGTCTTCTTCACCGGCAACCAGGTAACCAACCGGCTATATGTGAACAAAGGCAATTTCAAGTTCGACGACGTAACCAGGTCGGCAGGGGTAGGGGGAAACGGTAAATGGTGTTCGGGAGCCACGCTGATCGACATTAATAATGATGGCTGGCTGGACATATACGTTAGCGCCACCCTGAGCAGAAGTGATACGCAACGGGAGAATTTGCTCTATGTAAATCAGGGTGTGAAAAACGGGCCACCTGCTTTCCGGGAAATGGCCAGCGAATATGGCATTGCCGATAACAGCCATACCACCAACGCCGCTTTCTTTGATTATGATAATGACGGTGACCTGGACCTGTACCTGCTAACCGACCGCATCGACGAGTATCCGAATGTGTATCGGGCTAAAGTCAATGATGGATCTTCGCTGAACACCGACCGCCTCTATCGCAATGATCCTGATGCTAAACTTGGTCACCCGGTTTTCACCAACGTGTCGAAACAGGCTGGTATTTTGCACGATGGCTACGGGCTTGGCGTAAATATTACCGACATCAACCGGGATGGCTGGAAAGATATTTACGTCACCAACGACTACCTCTCCGACGATCTCCTGTACATCAACAACCACGACGGAACGTTTACCGACCGGGCTGCCGAAACCTTCAAGCATACCAGCAACACGGCGATGGGCAACGACGTGACTGACATTAATAATGATGGACTGGCTGATATCATCGCCGTAGACATGATGCCCCGCGACAACTACCGGAAAAAGATGATGCTGGCAGCCAACAGCTACCAGACGTACCTGAACAACGATCAGTTTGGGTTCAATTACCAGGTAATTCGTAACACACTACAACTTAATCAGGGTGGGCGCCCCAACTTTACTACGCCTGCTTTTAGTGAAATCAGCCTGCTGGCCGACGTAGCCGAAACGGACTGGAGCTGGGCACCGATGGTAGTCGATTTTGACAATAATGGCTTTCGTGACCTGCTGATTACCAATGGTTTCCCGAAGGATGTGACCGATCGGGACTTCATGACGTTTCGCGCCGAAAACGGCCGGATTGCTACGAAAGACTATATTCTGGCGCAAATTCCGGTGGTCAAGATCAGCAACTACGCGTTTCGGAATAATGGCGACCTGACGTTTTCAGACGTTACCAGTAAATGGGGAATCGACATACCCTCCTTTTCAAACGGAGCAGCCTATGGCGACCTCGATAACGATGGCGACCTGGATTATGTCGTCAACAACATTAACGATTCGGCCTTCGTCTACCGCAACAACCTGAATGATAGTAAGTCTGAACAGGCTAATTACCTGCGGATCAAGTTTGTGGGACCAGCCCAGAACCGAATGGGACTGGGTGCTTTTGTTGAACTTCATTATGGCAAGCAAAACGAACAGCAGCAGGTATATGAGCATAGTCCGTATCGGGGTTACCTGTCGACGGTTGAACCGGTAGCCCATTTTGGTTTAGGTAAAGAACAGATAATCACCGAGGTGCGAATTATCTGGCCCGCCAGCGGAACGCAGCCTGCCCGTCAGCAAACGTTGCGTAATGTGAAGGCCAACCAGGTGATCACGGCCGATCGTCGCAATGCGAACGAACCTGTTTCGCCGCCTGCCAATAAACCGACTGGCTTGTTTACCGAGGTGACAGACTCGCTAAAAATAGCTTTTCAGCATCAGGAGCCTGACTATATCGACTTCAATACGCAAAAATTACTGCCACATAAATTATCGCAGTATGGCCCCGGCGTGTCGGTTGGGGATGTAAACGGCGACGGTCTGGACGACCTGTTTATTGGTGGTTCGAAAGGTAATAAAGGGCATTTTCTGCTGCAGACAACGGCCGGCTCATTCGTAGATAAAGACTTACTGCCCACTGAAACGGGGACTGATGGTAAGGCTGAAGAGGATATGGGTACGTTGCTCTTCGACGCTGATGGTGACGGAGACCTTGATCTGTACATTGCCAGTGGCGGTACAGAAGGTCAGGCTAATACGGTGGCCTATCAGGATCGTCTGTATATAAATGAAGGCGGTGCGTTCACCCATATTCCAGGTACGTTGCCTGCCAATACAACCAGCAAATCGTGCGTGAAAGCTGTTGATTTTGACCGTGATGGTGATCTGGACCTGTTTGTTGGCGGCCGTGTGATACCCGATCAGTATCCAAAACCGACGTCGAGTATAGTGCTTCGCAATGACAGTAAAGCCGGTCAGCCCCGTTTTGTTGATGTGACGGCACAGGTCGCCCCGGACTTGACAGACATTGGCCTGGTATGCGATGCGCTCTGGACAGACCCTGATAACGATGGATGGCCCGACCTCATGCTGGCCGGCGAATTTATGCCGCTTACCTTATTGAAAAATCAAAAGGGCAAACTAACTAAAACGACGGTTGGCCTCGAGGCAAAAAAAGGCTGGTGGAACTCGCTGGTAGCGGGTGATTTCGATCGCGACGGCGATATTGATTACATCGCGGGAAACCTTGGGCGCAATGCCCGGATGCGGGCCAGCGATACCGAACCGGTACGCCTCTATGCGGGGGATTTTGACAACAACGGCTTTTACGACGCCATACCAACGATTTTTATTCCCGATGCTGAAGGCAAACGGCAGGAGTATACGTTTCACGGACGCGAAGACCTGATTAAGCAGATGATCGTGATGCGAAAACGGTTTCCGTATTACAAAGACTTCGCAACAGCCACGATCGACAAGCTGCTGACGCCCGAAGAACGCCAGACTGCCCTGGTGCTGGAAGCGAATTACCTGGAGTCGGCTTATGTGGAAAACAAAGGAGACGGTACATTTGCCATGCACCCGTTGCCAATACAGGCACAAGTGGCCCCTATTTTTGGAATGGTGGCCGAGGATGTTGACCGGGATGGTAAGCTCGACGTTATGCTAGTGGGAAACGACTACGGCGGTGAGGTACTGGCGGGACGGTATGATGCCATGAACGGCTTGTTTCTGCGGGGCGACGGCAAAGGTAATTTTGCGCCACAATCCATTGCCAGCAGTGGCTTCTACGTACCTGGCAACGCGAAGGGACTGGTTCAGCTTGCCGATGGCCGCGGGTCTGAATTGCTGGCCGCTACCCAGAATCGGGGTCGGTTGTGCGTGTTCCGTAACACCAAACCGGCCAGAAATTTACGCCTTGCCCCAACCGATGCCACAGCGCTGCTGACGTATGCGGATGGGAAAAAGCAAAAGGTTGAATTTGGTTACGGTAATTCGTTTCTGTCGCAATCGGCCCGGATGCTGCTGGTCAGTCCGCAAGTGAAATCGGTCGAAATAACGGATTCGCAAGGGCATAAACGACAGGGGTTACAGCCAACTGATCTAGCCCGGCGATGAACACGGCCGGGTGGTCAATTCACTTCAGCAAGGTTCGATAGGTGCGGGCAATGCGGGTGGGGGATACGTTGCAGGCAAACAGGAGAACCGCCGTCAGGTTGGCCAACTGAACTCGTAACCAGGAATTAGCCTCGTATTTTCGGGCCGACACAACCACATCTTTAGGAATCACCACAAAGCGGGCCTGTTGTTCGATTCGACGGATGATATCAAAATCTTCCATGATCACATAATGTTCATCGAAACCGTGGAGTCGTTCGAAAAGGGTACGCCTAATGAATAAGGTCTGATCGCCGCCCCGGCTCATGAGCCCGCCAAAACGGGTGCTGTAACTGTTGAAACGCAATAAAACGTTGTCGGAGTCGAACC
The DNA here is from genome assembly GCF_964250085.1 of uncultured Fibrella sp. NCBI lineage: Bacteria > Pseudomonadati > Bacteroidota > Cytophagia > Cytophagales > Spirosomataceae > Fibrella > uncultured Fibrella sp. The sequence goes on from NZ_CAXUEC010000001.1 coordinate 1,162,486, forward strand.
GGAACCGGTAGCGACCGGCTTCATAGCCTTGCTCTATAGCGTGTGAAATGTCGCTGACGAAATCGGGGTGAATACGCACATCAGCGTGAACAAAATAGAGTACATCACCCGTTGCCAGTCGGGCACCGTAGTTCATCTGGGCGGCTCGCCCGAGCGTTGGTGCTGCCAGCACTGTTGCTCCGGCCCGATGGGCAATGTCGGCGGTTTCATCGGTGCTGCCCCCATCAACAACCAGTACCTCCACTACCTGTTCATGCCCGTGGGTAAACGCGTCGTTGACTACCCGCTCAATGGTGGCGGCCTCGTTATAGGTGGGGATAATGACGCTAATTTTCATTCAGGGCAAAAATCGCAATAAATAAACGCCCGGCAAGCACATGGCCTGCCGGGCGTTTAGCCACTTCTAAACTAGTAGCCGAGTCGGGTACTAGGCAATGAATGGACCAGCGATGGCTAATACATCTGCTTTGCTTAGTGGCTCATCAAACGATTCCGTTACAGCCGCATGCGATTTGCCAGCAATACCATTCAGTTCAACACCAAGTTGCACCGTTATGTTGTCGTTGGCATAGATAGCCGCTGGCAGACCAGAGGCATCTGATTCAGTGATATAGCCTTTGAAACCACGCAACGAACGAATCCGTGCCGCGTGACGGGCTTCTACCGAGTGAATGTTGAGGGCAACCTCCAGCACGGCTGGCGCAGCAATCAGGTTACCAGCCTGACCTTTGTAGGCCCGAACGCCGGTATCTTCAAACGCCTGCGATAAGGCAGCATACGTATCGAAGCTCGAGAATACAGTTGGGAACGCGCCTTTCGCCGTGAAATCGAACGTTGGTTTGGCAACAGCCTGAGCACCCAATACCGAGCGGAGCAACCGTACGTGAGCCTCTTCGTGCTTACGAATCTGACGGAAGATCATCATGTACTGGCTTGGAATCAGACCGGCTGTTTCGGTGCCGCGCACATAAAATTCGGCTTCCAGGTATTCGAGCGTCAGGGCAAAGTTGAGTACGTCAACTACACCGGCTGGCAAACCTGACTGACCATAGGCATTAGACAGGGCCGAAGCCATTACTGCGGGAGCAGCTACGGCTAATTTGGCCGCTTTATTCGCCCACATGTTGAACATGTTGCGGCGTGATACATGAGCCAGACGGTCGAAAACCTCGCCATCGACGGACTCCAGCTCGTTGAGAATATTTTGCAGATTCATTGCTGAGTTTCTTTTTATTCGATGATAAGATTGATTAACCTAATGTGTAGGTGATCGTTTCCTCCACAAATGGAGCTACAATCGCTAACACAGCACCTGGTTCACGTGAACGCTCCAGACCCTGACCGTCGATTGGGGTATCACCCGCAAAGGCAGTCTGAAGTGGGAACTGCAACTCGCTCAATAGGGCCGCGTGACGAGCTTCTACCGATACAATTTTGCCGGCAGTTAGCAGGTAATCAGCCGTTTTCAGGAATTTGCCAGCGCCGTTGTAAGCTGTTACACCCACATCTTCGAACTGACGGGCTACGTCGATTGCTACCGAGCGCTGCTTGAAATTGATACCACTGAAGTTTGGCGTCAGGCCGGGAATGGCGGCTGCACCCAATGCTCTCTTGAAAAATTCGCGGTGAATAACCTCGTGGTCCCGGATATCCATAAACATAGCGCGCTCCATAGCGGTCATTTCTGGATAAGGGTTTGCCAGCAGCGCTTCGTAATAAGCTGCTTCGAGTTGTTCCAACGCGTAAGCGTAGTTAAGGATGGCAACTTCACCTGATCCTAAATTAACGGTGATGCCGTTGCTCATCTGGCGGGCATACTTGTTCAGGTTGTAACCACCCAGGTTTGTTGACGAGGTAACGTCATCAGAGGTTGGTGTGCAGGATGATAAAATCCCTCCAACTACTGCGGCCCCACCCACATAACGCAGGAACGACCGACGGCCCACACCTTCCACTCGGGTCGGCGACTCAGGCAATGTGTTAAGTTCTTCCATAATCGTAGAAATAAGAATCGGTTAACTTCCGCCGGTTGTTCGGGAAAGCTTATGGTATACGATGTTGCGAAGACTTTGGATTTTTTAAATTGACGGTGCGGGAAAAAAATGTTGATTTAGCTGAAAATTGTACTCATAACGTATAAATCCAGTAATTACAGTGACAAAATATAGCTGTATTACTATTTTAACTCTATAGATTAATAGAAATTAACAAATTGTTACTAGTTCATTCTTTTAGCCATTTTGCCGGGTTAACAAGCGGCAACGGGTATGTCTGCCCCAGCGTTACCCCATAGTCGATTTGTTGCTGAGGAGAGAGTTGGGACAACAGATGAATTTTTTCGGCAGGTACGTTAGCGAGTTCCGGTAGCCAATGCCTCACGTAAGCACCCTGCTCATCATAGCGGGTGGCCTGACTGTATACATTAAAATATCTCGCTTTTTCCCCATTCCCACGGGGATCATTACCTACGCCGGCTATGTAATTCCAGTTGCCCCAGTTACTGCACGGGTCGTAGTCGATGAGCATACTTTCGAAATAGGCCGCGCCCCAGGTCCAGTCGATTCCAAGATCAGACACCAGGAAACTGGCTACGTTTTGTCGGCCCCGGTTGCTCATGAATCCCGTTGCGTTCAGTTCCCGCATGTTGGCGTCGATAAATGGGATACCTGTTTCGCCACCAGCCCAGCGCCGAAACAGGTCGGTGTCGCGTTGCCACCGTCTTTTCAGATCATGTTTGATACCGCTTGGTTTGAATAGCCGCGGGCCGAAGCGCAAGGCTACGAACCGGAAAAAATCACGCCAGATCAGCTCGAAAATCAGCCAGTAGGTGGAGTCATTACGCAGGCGTTCAGCTTCGTACCGTTTCACTTCGTGGTAGATCAGGCGTGGCGACAGGCAACCGTGAGCCAGCCAGGGCGAAAACTTGCTCGAATAGGCTTCACCTAACATGCCGTTGCGCGTCTCCTTGTAGGTACGTATCAGGTCGCTGGCCCAGAGGTAATGGTGGAGCCGGTCGAGGGCCACGGTCTCACCACCTTTAAAACTAATGGCCGCCCTTGTATCGGGTTGATAGTCAGTTGGAAATCCAAACTGGCTTAGCGTCGGCAGGTCCCCGGCCTCAACACCGGCAGGCATACGTACCTGGTCGGGTGTGGGGTCCAGCTCACGTACCTGCACGTGTTTTTCCAGTTGATTTCTGAAGTGGGTGAAGACATCCGGCAGTTTAATGATGCCAAACGGTAAGTCGCGAATGTGGTAGAGCGTACTGGTCCAGAGCAACTCAATATCAATGTTTAATGGCTTCAGCCGCTTCGACAACGCAGATTCAACATCGGTTTCTTCCGAAGTCACTTCTTTGCTGGCGTAAACAGCCGTAGCGTCGATATCTTCGGCCAGATCAGCCAGAATGCAGGCGGGGTCTCCAACGCGAATGATCAGGTCGGCACCGCGCAACCGGAGCGAGGCCCGAAGGTCAGCCACGCATTCGATGAGAAATTTGGTGCGGAAAATTCCCGTTTTTTTGATGCCTGGAACAGGCAATTCCCGAAACTGCCGGGGATCGAATACGTAAACGGGGAGTACTTCCGCCGCTTCGGTGCAGGCTGCACTAAAAGCAGGATTATCGTGAAGCCGCAGGTCGTTGCGGAACCAGTATAGAATGCGATTGTGGGATGACATAGCGAGGTGTGTACGCCGGAAGCGCACAATAAACCAACCCCAGACCGCCGAAAAAGGTTAGTCAGCTACTTGGAAACTAACGCCAGGTGATGGCAATTTTCTGGCTTTTCAGGCGAAAAGGACGCATCTGCAAATACGCATTCACGAATGGAGATACCGGGCATCGTGGTTGGGATAGTCCGAATAATCTGAATCGACTTGTTTTGAATGAACCGCTCGATCTGGTAGTTCCACCGCTCGTCGACCACGAAAAAATGGGGAACTGTCTGTGCGTTGAAGGAAGCAAGCGGCCTAACGGCACCCACATGGTATTTGGCTTTTACGGCCGCCAGCGTATGAAATCCCACCGATGCACCCGGGTCATTGGCAGGGTCAAACGCCGATTTATAATCCAGCAGAAAATAGACCGGTCGGTGAGTATGGCTATAAAACCAGACGGGCATAAAGTTGATCGACGATTCCAGAAAGACCGGATACCGCTTGTCTAACTGGTCGACATACATCATGACGGTGGTCGGGGCCAGGGCTACCTTCCGACCCTGATAAAACAGCAGGCAGGCCAGCCCGGCAACGTACACGGGCAATAATGGGATCAGCCTGCTCCCGGCGAATTTAAATCGGCGAAACGCGTAGTTAGCCGGAAAGGCATGAGCCAGTCGCGGCCAGGTACGTTCGCGACTGGTAAAGAAATGATAGGCGTAGACTAGTTGGTAGATGACCAGCAGGTGGTTGGGCCACAGATACCGGCTGATGAAAACAGATGTGTGTACCAGACTGACAATCAGTGTAATGCTGATCGTTGCCAGGTAAATAAACGCCGCCAGCAGGTACAGCATAAAACCCGAGTCAGACACAGCGGCGCGGAAACCCTCTTTCAGGCTGGGAACGGCGATCGCGAAGAAGAGGATAACCAGCCCCGCGAAGCGCAACGCAGGAAGAACCGGCACCGAACCAGCGGCTTCCAGCCGGGCCGATAGAGCGGGAGCCAGTTCACCCACAATCTGAAAGAACGAATGAACCGTTGGTAGCGGAATCCAGGAGTGGGGTTCACCTGCTTTGGCCTGAATGGCGAAACTGGTATACCAGACTACCAGCCACACAAGACCAATTATGGGGAACGTACCCAGCACATACGCATAGGCGCGGTTTCGCGACCATAGCCAGAGCAAGCAGAAAAAGGCACCCGCCGCCGCTACGTAAAACAAGCCAAAGTTATGCGTGAGCACCACGAGCAGACCCAGGCCCACATGGGCCAGCAGCCAGGTTGGTTTAGTTGGTTGGCGGGTTAGTTGGTGAAGTACAACGAAATAGCCAAGGGTGAGCAATAGAAAGAGCGGATACGCCCGAATCTGGGTTGCCAGTGTGCTGTTCAGGTACGTAAAGGCCGCCAGGCTGGTGATCAGCACGAAATTTCGGATGGGACCGCCCAGTATGCGGCTTGTGTAATAATGAAAAAAAGCGAGTGTAGCGGCAAAAATGACCACCGATATGCCCTTTAAAAAGACCACGTTCATGCTGACGACATGCGCAATAAGCCAGTACAGATTGGCAAATAAAGGCGGATTGGCATCTAAACCGCTAACGATGGCCTCATTGAGATGAGCCAGCGACTGGTCTGAAATGAGGAGGTAGCTCAGAATTTCGTCCATCCAGAGCAGCGGCTGTTTGGCGAGGAGGGACACGATCAGGCTACCGGAAAAAAGGAGGAAAATAAGGAAACTAAACAGCCCCGTTTTGTTGGCTACACGACGCATAGAGAAAGCTTACTTGTACAGATTAACGAGAGTATCTACGGGATAACTGGTAGCGAATGCATGACCAAGTAAGCCTATTATCCACAGTTGCCTGACTGGCAAGCGGATATTGTGAGGGAACGAACTCACTATTTTTAAGATTGTTATTTATTCTATAGATTTTATAGGAATAATTAAAATCGAGTTGCAAAGAAAAGTCTTTTCAGCTAGCCTTATCGGCTTCGTTCGACAGCTAGTTTAATGCCCAGAAGGATGAAAATAGTACCAGTAAACCGGTTGAGCCAGGTTTTAATTCGACCATTGCGTTTAAAGCCTTCGCTCATATTGGCCGAGAAAATGGCGAGTAACAGGTTCCAGATGGTGCCCGTGAGGTTGAAGGTGATACCCAGCAGCAGGAAAGAGAGCGACGTATGGCCGTAGGATTTCTGCACGAACTGCGGCAGAAAAGCGATAAAGAACAAGGCCACTTTTGGGTTCAACACGTTTGTGACCACGCCTGAGATAAACACTTGCCGGTAGTTCGTTTCGGCGATAGCCGCCACGTCGAAGGCGGCTTCATCTCGGGTCAGAATCATTCTGATGCCCAGATAAAACAGGTAGGCGGCTCCCAGATACTTCACCACATTGAACGCCACCTGCGACTGGGCGATGAGGACCGACAACCCGAAAGCGGCCAGAAACGTATGAACGAGGCACCCCACCGCAATACCCAGCGCCGAGTAAACGCCCGCCCGCATACCCTGTGATAGACTCCGGCCCAGAATATACATTGTATCGGAGCCGGGCGTCATGTTAAGCAGGATACCGGCCAGGAGAAACGCCGCAAAATTGTCGATTCCGAACATGGTTGTGCAGGGCTGGGTACGTTCAATGAATGGAATAATACCGTCTGGGATGGTCGATCAGGCGATCGTCCAGGTAGATAAAGAGGCTGGTGAGCGCGACTGTACACAGCAGGAAAGCACCTACGTAACGGAGGCCTTTTTTGCGAAGTAAAACAAGTTGTACGATGACAGCGACCAGAAGAAACAGGAAGATGACACTCCCTTGAAAGGGGTTCAAGCTCATGGAAAAATAGCTGCCAATGGCGAGCAACAAGCTCCAGAGCGTTACGCGCAGGCCAAATTGTACAGCAGGGGTCATGCGTTGGGTTGAACTGATGGGGTGGCGCAGCTCGATTTGTCTGGTCAAGTTACGAATACAGGGTATTAGTTGGGTATAAGCTGGATGGCGACGCGTCTGTTTTTGCTCTTATTCTCTTCCGAATCGTTCGGTGCGTTGGGCGAATCTGGTCCTTTCCAGACGGAAACAATTTTTGCCGGATTTATGCCCCGCTGCTGCAAATAATTTACTATTGTTCGTACACGATATTCGGATAAAGTTACGTTCAGATCGCGCTTGCCTACGTTGTCGGTGTAGCCGGTTAATTTGATCACTTTAGTTGGCTGACTTAGCAAAAGACGGGAAACAGAATCCAGGCTGGCCTTTGTATCGGCTCGTAGGTCGTAACTGCTTTGATCGAAATAAACAAGCTTAGTGGCGAATGGTAAACTAGCCGTGGTAGCCAGTACGCTGGGCTTCGGAAAGCGAATAATTTTAAAGGTAAATCCTTTTCCAATCGTTACTGGCTCATCGTTAATTACCTGCCCGTGGTTGATAGCCGTTGCCAGCATGTAGTTTCCGGGAGCGATGGTTTGTAATTCCAGATTTGGTATATGATGACCGCTGGTAAATTGTAATCGCGTTGAATACGTAGCGCTGTTTAGTTTAGTTAATTTATAGTCGATATCCAGATCGTTTGGCGCTATAAAAAAGAGGGAAAATCGGGTAAGGGGTGGCAGCGCCAGCGAACCGGTCGCGCTCATGGGAACATAAACCATGAACCGGGCATTTTCTTCCATCTCGCCGGAAAATTGTACGGGTGCAGAAACTGGCTGATAGCCATCTGCCTCAAATGATAGGTACGTTGCTGAAACAGGTAGCTGAAAATCAAATTTACCGTTGCCGGTACTAGTGCCTATTTTTACCTTTTTACCCTCAGCAACCACAAAAGCGTCAACCAATAAGTCGGCACCCGTTGCCACATTATAGCAGCTTCCATAAATCCGGATTGACTGGCCATTTTTGGGCTGTTCACCCTGATCGGAATAGCCGTTAACCAAGCATACGATGAATAGAAGGATAGACGAAAACATACTAACTACGTTGCCAGGACTGAACACTGAAGCGACTGGCAATTTATTGAATCAAATTCAAACAAGCTGAGCATAGGCTTCCTGGCGAATGCGTAACCTGAGTGAATGGATCAAAAATAAGCTGAATGGATACGTTGCTTATTGGCTTTATTGTGTGGCTTCGTAGCTAAACCTATTGGTCGCATAGCGACTGAATGGTTGTAGCAAAAGTGGGTAATAAGCTCGCGTGCCATATGTGGGTCGCTAAACGGCCAGTAGCCTTGGCTACGAAACTATGCAACGAAGCTAGAATGCATTACTATTAGTTGCGAAATAAAGAAGGGTACACTCCTAACTTGCATTGAGCACGAACCATTGGTGTCAACTCAAATCTTCCGCGTATTGACCGGGCCGTTTTCCAGGTTCAGTACGCCACGTGGGCATACCGACGAGCAGATGCCGCAACCGACGCAGGACGAACGGACGATGTCCTGGCCTTTCTGGGCGTAGGCGCGGACGTCGATACCCATTTCGCAGTAGGTCGAGCAGTTGCCGCAGGAGATGCATTGCCCGCCATTGGTGGTGATGCGGAATTGTGATTTAAATCGCTGAACCAAACCTAGATAAGCGGCAAGCGGGCACCCAAACCGGCACCAGACACGATTACCCATGAGCGGGTAAAAACCAGTGCCCACCACGCCCGCGAAGATGGAACCGATCAGGAAACCGTAGGCCTTGCGAACGCTGTACGAATCGAGGAAGCCGAAGAGGGCGCTTTGGCCGGAGAAGTAGCTGTAGAGCACCAGCAGGGTCATTACCACGGCGAAAACCAGGACGCTATGCACCAGGACCCGCTCAATTTTCCACGCTTTCAGTGATTTGTCAGATAGGTGACGGTAAGGGTCGCCGAGGGTTTCGGCCAGGCCACCGCAGCCGCATACCCACGAGCAGTACCAGCGTTTGCCCACAAAATACGTGATGGTTGGAACGCCCACCGTGGAGAGGGCGGTGCCCCAGACAAACATGAAAATGCCCAGCGTACCGGCTTTCAGTTTGGCGTTGATTTCATAGTCGAAGAAGAAGTCGTAATCGAGGGGCCAGATGCTTTTCAGGTCCTGGTAGGGCGCGTTGAGCAGGCTCATCAACTCGGGAATGAGAAACGCGAAAAAGAGCTGGAATGCCATCACCGACAGTGTCCGGTATTGCTGGTAGCGGCTGTGGCGGTATTTGATGAGCATTCGCACGCCCATGACCGTCACGGCGGCCGTGTACAGAAATCCGTAGAGAAACCACTTGCTGGCCGGGCCACCGTTGAGGGCGCGGCTGAATGGATCGACCAGAGCCGTCCAGTTGGTGAGGTATTCGGGATAGAAATACAGCAGGATATAAAAGCCGATCAGGAACGTACCCACGATGATACCGATCCAGCCGCGATGGGTGGCGGGGTGGCGCATGATGCCGTTGTTGCGAATGCCGGGTTTGTCGTTGAGGCGGGGGAGGGCATACAGCAGCGTGCCCAGCGCGGCCAGCCCAATACTGAGCCAGAACCAGATACCGTGATCGGCGGCGCCACCGCTGGTGCTGCGTTTGGTGAGGTCGAACAGATAGTCGTCGTAGATGACCGCTTTCCAGTTCTGTTTATCCTGCTGCTCCTTGTTGTATGTGTCTATGACGGTTCGTATGTCGCTGATAAAGTGAAGGTTACTGTAGTAGGTCTTATTCAGCAGCGGGGCGAAGCGGGGGGGCAACACGGCCTGGTGTTCGGGCTTCAGCGTTTGGCTGAGTACGTCGTTCGTTAGTCGAAACTGGCCGAGGGTGAGTACGTAGACAAAGGCCGCAAAGCCGATCAGGAACAGGCCGAGGCCAAGCGGGCGAAGAAAAGCAGGTACGTGCATAGGGCAGGATCGTGTACCCAAATATACGCGCTGAATGGGGGGAAGGTTTTTGTCAATGTACAATGAGCAATTATCAATGATCCTTTATTGCTTTGCAACTTCAGCCAGAACTATAGATTTGGCAAGTGTTAAACCTGTTCAGCAACTGATCATTGTTAATTGTTGATTGATAATTAATCTATGACCATCACCTTTATCGGCGCGGGGAATGTGGCCTGGCATCTGGCTCCTGCCCTTGAAAATGCGGGACATCATGTACTGGCCATCTACAGTCGGCAACTGACGCACGCCAGGCAACTGGCTACGATGCTGTATGATGCCCGCCCTGTTTCAGAGCTCAATCTGGCGAACAACCCGTCGCAGTTGTTTATTCTGGCCGTGCCCGACCATGCGCTCGATGAGGTATGTGCCCGGTTGGTGCTGCCCGAAAACGCCACGATCGTGCATACATCGGGTGGTCTTTCGCTGGAGAAACTGCGGCAACTGATGAGCGTGTACAGTGACGTACCGGTAAAAACCGGCGTTTTCTACCCGTTACAAACCTTCTCGCGCGGCCGTGTCCTGCTCGATTTCGAACAGATTCCGCTCTGCATCGAGGCCGATAACAGCGAGACTCAGCAACAACTGGTGACGATGGGGCAGGAGATGAGCACGATTGTGTATCTGGTCAATTCGGCCGAGCGGCGGGCGTTGCATGTGGCGGCGGTGCTGGCCTGCAATTTCAGCAATCACCTGATGGCGCTGGCCAAAGACATTACCGACGATGAAGACCTGGAGTTCGACTTGCTGAAACCGCTGATCCGCGAAACCATACGAAAAGCCCTCGACGCCGACCACCCCGCCGATGTGCAGACTGGCCCCGCCCGCCGCAACGATGCACAGGTGATTGGAAACCACTTAACGTACCTGCGCCCCAAACCCGATGTTGCCCGCATCTACGAACTGCTCACCGAAAGCATTCGGCGGCGCTATGAATAGTGCACGCGTTCCTATCCAAAACCCGCACCCTATTAACTCCTGGCCAGACCCTGATTCAGCGTACGGATGCGGCGGCTCAGTAGGCGGATGATGTTGCGCAATAGTTCGTCGCGTTCTTCCATCAGGTCGTAGAAATCGTCCTGATCGATGCGGAACAGCAGCACGTCGCCGTGGGCGATTACGGTAGCCGAACGAGGCTCGGCGTCGAGCAGGGCTAGCTCGCCGAAGACATCTCCTTTGTGCATTTCGGCCAGTGCCTGCTGCCCATCGTAAATGCCCACTTGCCCATCGTGAATAATAAACAGGCTGGTGCCGAGATCGCCTTTCCGCACAATTGCCTGCCCGTCAGAAAACGACACCTCTTTCATGATCGGGGCAATGCTGCCAAGCACGTTGGCGGGGGTGTCGGCAAAGAGGCTGGTACTTTTCAGTAGAAAAACCCGCTCAATGGTTGAAGTCGATGCTGTGGTGGTGTTGTGATGCATACTGGGTGACGGGTCTGTGTCGGAAAGCATATCGTCGGCACTCAGGCAGAGCACCGTCCATTCGGTAAACGTAGTGTGCCCGGTCTGGCGAATGTAGGATTGAATGGCCGTTTCGGTTGCGGGTAGCTGAACGTGGGGTTTTAGCAGAGCAAGTCGGTCGGGGAGGGGCAAGGCCGTGTCGGAAATGGCCAGTAGCCCGGCGTACACAGCGCGTGAGTGGCTCGCCGTTGTGTTGGAGCCTGTCATGTTTTCGAGCAGTTCGAGCGAATTGGCGCGGCGTTCGGCCGTTTGGTGCGTCAGGCTCTGGCGTACGTTCCGAACGGTTTCGCGGTCATATAGGCCCATCAGCAGCAACAGAATCCGGTCGGTTACGACGGTCAATTCGTAGTCGAGGGCATCGGCCAGCCGGGGCGACAGGCTTTCGGTTTTTCCGTGCAGCAGGCGGTAGGTCAGGGCCAGTTCGTCGGTAAGCAGTTGGCTATACAGGTCGTTGTCGCGCTCTGTGGGTGAGAACGTGTTCAGGGCATCGAGCAGCGCGCCACGCTGGGTTGGCAGGGCGTTGGCTAGTTGATCGAGCAGCCAGGTACGTGCCGGTTCGGTCGCTATTTTTCCCGCAACGGTTGCCGTCCGTTTCACCAGCAACGCCTGCCCCAATAAAGAGTCAATAGCCGGTAACAACGGCAGGGCTTCATCGCCGAGCGCAATCAGGCTTTCCACGGCTGTCCGGCCATACCGTCGGTGCGGCAGGAACGCGACGAGCTGACGCCGCATGGCCGGGTCTGGCTGCCAGGCGGCAACGCGCAAAGCCGCTTCCACCACCGCCGGGTCTGCTCCGTGTAAACTAGCGGCCACAAACTGGGCCTGATCCGGCATCAGGTTGCCCTCGCTGCCAAGCGCAGCCAGACAAGCCAGCGCCGCCACCCGACGACCGGGATTATCGGATGCGGCCAGTTCAGTCAGGCTGGCCAGCGCGTTTTTATCCTGAAGGTTGGTGCGCAGATGACCGATAATGGCTCCTTCGCGGGCGGGCATGTCGGCTGTACTCAACAGCAGGCGGGCCACATCGAGCGATCGGGGCGGCATAAGCGATGCGTAGCCCGATGCCGTGCGGGTGAGTTGCTCGGCGGCCTCGTGGCGCACGGTGGCGTCGGGGTCGTGTTGCGCCAGATCGCCCAGGGTAGTCAGCAGTGCCGGTACATGCAGTGGGTCGGTCAGGGTTAGTGCCCGTTGCCGAACCACGGCTTCGGGATGACGCAGCAGCGCCTGGGTACGTTGCTGAAGGGCATCGGCCGGGAGCGCATGGGCAAATTCGAGGGCGTTAATCACGTCGACCGGGTTGTTGCTGTCCAGTGCCTGTTCAACAAAAGTGGCCGCGGTGCCGCGCAGGGTTACCTCGTCGGGGGCGATAAACCGGCGGCTGAGGGCATCCTGCAAGGTGTTTACATAATGCCGGTAGGTACGTTGCACAAAGACGAACAGCAGCGCGCTCAACACGAAACCCGCCAGTAGCAGCCACTGATACGACGATTCGCCGATGGTATACACCAGCCAAAGCGCCACCCCGGCCAAAGCAATGCCTATTGGTTCGTAGAGCCCCTTCGCCAGGGTATGCCCTTTGAGCCGTTGTTGGGGCGGAAGTGGCTGAAACAGAACCAGTAGCACCGGGTCGAAAATAGCGCGGCGGACCACTTCAAACGAGATATACAGCAGGCTGAAGTAAAGAAGCTGCGCCGTTTCGCTGGTTGGTCGCCAGGCAATCAGACCGTAGGCCGCAAAGCCTACGGCCGCCAGCACGGGCAACCCGCCAAGGGTGGGCATGATGCCGAACTGATCGAGCACGCGCCGCGAAAACAGGGCTTTCACGCCCATGGCCAGCAGGTACGTTACCCCCAGCACTTCGCCCAGCGCGTGCATCACCTCGCCCTGATCGTGGAATTTATGCTTTACGTTGATGAAAAATTCGTATTCGATACCCGCCGCGATCATCGCCACCGGAACCAGCGTCAGGCAAACGGCCGAGATCAGGTCGCTACCGCCAAACAACTGCTCGACCCACGGGCGGGTGGTGCGCCGGTTTGACCGCACGGGGCGCGACGTGGCTTCGATGTTGTGCAGCCGGATGCTTCGGTTGGTGATAACCAGGGCTACTCCGTAACAGGCAAACGCCAGCAGCAGCAGCCACACCAGCGGCCCGTGACCGTGAATCAGGGCGGCCAGCAGTGCGCCGAGGGCTTTAGCGGGCATGTCGCCCGAACTGATAACGCCAAATAAGCGCTTGCTTTGTCGTACATCGAATACCAGCGCCGATACCGCCCAGAACTCCAGGTTGGTGAGCAGGTAGATGATCCGGTAACCCACCATGATGGTGATGGCGGCGGCTACTGAATGGCCAAACACAACGAACCCCGCAATCACCGCCGTCAGCACAATCACCGACCACAGCACCCGCGTGGCTAGTTGCTGAAGCGCCAGGTGATGCTCGAAATGCGCGTAGATACGCCCCACCACAGCCATACCAACGCCCGAAGCCATGTAGGCAATCGGTAAGCTGGTTTCCGGGTGGTTTTCGAGCAAGAGCACGTTGGCCGCTACGTAGACCAGTACCGTGCCGATACCCAGCAAAAAGTTGTGCAGAAAAAACAAACGGACGATCTGCCCCTCATCGGCACGAATGCCGAGAGACCGATTGACCCGTTGTGCTGAACGTGAATTTGACGAACGCGTTTCGACCATAAAGCAAAGAAAACCAAATTCAGCCAACCATCGCTGCTTTACGCCCCGGCAAGTGGCGACTTAACGGTTCGGTAACAGATGTCCGGTTCGCCGGGCCGGGCCAACGGTTCGCCTCCGCAAGCCGACGGTTCACCCCCGAATCGCTTTACCCGCTTCCCGTTTGTGCCCAGTTTTGTTCCGTCAACGGCAACAAAGTCGTTGGCGACAGGCAAGACAACATGAAAAAGTTAGCGTTCACCCTCATTGCCGGACTGGCATTTGGCACGTCGACAATGGCGCAGCAACGGGCTGATTTCCCGTACTCCAACCGCTTTAGCTTCGGCACCGGTATTAGTCAACTACTGCTGGGCGGCTTCAATGTGCAGGCCGAGTATACTACCAGGCGCATGGTATTTGATTACTCGCACGGTTTCAACATCAACCTGTCGGGGCAGACGGCCTCGCTACTGGCGCAGGACCAGAAACTCAACGAAAAGCTGGTATCGACCCTGGGTGTTGGCATCGGTTACCGCCTCACACCCGGCTTAGATATTCGCTTTGAGCCTAAACTGCATCAGTATGACGTGAATTACAACGGACAGACCGAAGCGGGAAATGCGCTGTTGACGACCTACAAAACCGTCACGCTCGGTCTGGGAGCCTATTATCGGTATTATCCGTTTCGGAAACAGAACAACGCGCTGGCGGGCATTCTGATCTTGCCGAGCCTCCGCTTCTGGCCAAACGTCTGGAGTTCGCTGGACGACAACAAGCTGACGTATAGCAACAAGGCAACGAACCGGACGGAAACCTACAAAGCCGCATCGCAGGGCTTTCCGGGCACTGGCGGGCTGCTGGCAAACGTCACCATCGGCTATACCTTTGGCTTCCGCAGAAACTGATTTATCCTCTCGAAACCAGTATCTTTCCTGCCATCCCGATCCGGCTTTTCCCAAAGCGAACCAATGGAAGCACCGTTGTATACCCTACATGATCGCAAGATGCGCCTAATTGGCATGCCGCTTCTGAGCCTTGTGATTCCAGCCATTCAGCACTTCAGCGACTTCCGGCAACTGAACGCTGCGTATGGCATGTATGTAGTCATAGCCATCTGCACAACGGTGTCGTTATGGGAAGGTAACCGCTTTATTATTAAGCGGATGCGTTGCCGGTTTCCGGCCTATAACCAGACTACCCGGCGGCTGCTGAGCGAAGCCGCGCTGGGGTTGCTGTTCACTTTCGTGGCTACGTACCTGCTCGATCAGGTGCTGTGCAAACTTATTTTTCACAATGAAGGCCTGTTCGTGGGGTTCCGCATGAGCCTGATTCCCACGCTGCTGGTGTACCTGGTATATGAGGCGATTTACTTTTTCGAGGCCTGGAAACTGAATGTCCGCAAGACCGAATCGCTGGCGCGCGAAAGTGTACAGTCGCAACTGGCGGTGTTGAAAAATCAGCTCGATCCACATTTTCTCTTCAACAGTATGAATACGCTCGCCGCTCTGATCGACGACGAGAACATCGACGCCCAGCAGTACCTCGAACGGTTGTCTGATGTGTACCGCTACGTGTTGGTAAGCCGGACTAAAAATACAGTATTGCTCGAAGAAGAAATCGCTTTTGTCGATGCGTATGTGTACCTCAACAAGATTCGATTCCGGGATAACTTACAGGTAGACAAGCAGCTATCGCCCGAAGCCTACGGGCAGTACGTGACGCCGCTGAGTTTGCAGATGCTCATCGAGAATGCCATCAAACACAACGTCGTTTCAAAAGAGAGCCCCCTGACGATCCGTATTCAGCAGGAGGGCGACCAACTGGTTGTGGCGAATAATATTCAGGAAAAGACGATCCTGGAGAAGTCGACGCGGGTGGGGTTGCAGAACATCATCAACCGCTACAGCCTGCTCACCGACCGGCAGGTGGAAGTTGTTCGGCAGGGTGGACTGTTCACCGTGAAAATTCCGCTGCTCGCCCAGCTTGCCTAATGGCCTTCATCAACGTACCTGCGTTCGTCCCGTTTTTCGCCAGCTATGAAAGCGTTACTCATTGAAGACGAATACCCTGCCGCCGAGCGGCTTGAAAAGCTCATCCGCAAACTCGATCCCCGCGTCGAGATTGTTGGTGTACTCGAAAGCGTGGAGGCGGCCAGGCGATGGTTTGCTACGGGCCAGCCGGTCGATCTGATCTTTTCGGATATTCAGCTTTCCGATGGGTTGAGCTTTCAGATTTTCGACGCGTTTCCCGCCCATAGCCCGATCATTTTTACGACTTCCTACGATGAGTATGCCATCAAGGCGTTCCGGGTGAAAAGCATCGACTACCTGTTGAAACCCATTAAACTACCCGAACTGGCCGAGGCGATCAGGAAATACGAAGCTTTGAAACAGACGTTTTCGCCGCAGGCCTACGCGCAGAAAGTAGAGTCGTTGCTGGATAGTCTGGCGATCAGTCGGCGGGCGCACAAAACGCGATTTCTGGTTAAACAGGGTGAGCAACTTATTCCCATTGCTCAGGATCAGGTAGCCTATTTCTACGCGGCCAACGAACTCGCCTGCCTGGTTAGCCGCGACGGTCGGCAGTACCTGATCGACTACACGCTGGAGGAACTGGAAGCCGTGGTTGACCCGCTCCAGTTTTTTCGGCTCAACCGGCAGTTCATTGCTCAGGTTACGGCCATTCAGAAAATACACACTTATTTCAACGGAAAGCTTAAAGTCGAACTCCGGCCCGAAACGGCGCAGGAGGTGCTGGTAAGCCGCGACAAAGCCCCCTCGTTCAAAGCCTGGTTAGACGGCTAGCCAATCGGCTCAGCGTCTGTTCACAACGTGTCATCTACCTACCAATGCTCCACAAGCCGTAAACGGCTTGTTCAGGGCTTTTTGTGTCAGTCTCAACCGAATTATATCATGAAAACGATCCTGTTTTTCCTGTTCCTCGTGGCTATCACTGAGCCAATAGTGGCGCAGCAACCGCTCCGGTACACCGTTTGGGCCGATGGTCTGGTTAATCCGCAACTGGCTAAATCCAGTTTTTACCTGCTCGGAACGGGGCTGCGGGCCGAGGTGAGCCGACCCGTTCGCCATAGTCCGAACGCGTGGTTTGCGCAGATCGGCTATGCCCATTTTTTTCAGAAACCGACCAGCGCGTTTACGGCCAGCATCGGCCTGGTGAACATCGGTTATCGCTACCAATCGCGGAAGGCGTTCTTCGCTTCGGCGGGCGTGGGTGCCCAATACTGGAGCGAACGGATGCGTCTTCGTTTTCCCGATTACGCCATCGACGAAACGTTGAACAGCCTCATTCCCAGCGCCATCGTCGGGTTTGGCTTTCGCCTGAATCAACGTACCCAGCTTGGGATTGAGTACCGTGGGCTGTTCAAACCAGAAAACGGCGCTGTGGTCCTGACCAATAATGTGGGGCTTTCTGTTGGCTATACCCTTTAATCTAATCGCAATGAACCTGCTCAAAACCATCGCTTTACTGGCCGGTGTCGCGGTGTACGGCCTGACGATCTACGCCTGCCAGCCTACGGAGCTGACCGTAGACATTGAACAGAATTTTGCCGCCCTGCCCCAAACCGTACTCGACCCCGCCGACAATCCGCGAACCCCCGGAAAGGTAGCCCTTGGCAAGATGCTGTTCTACGACCCGGTGTTATCGGGAAACAAAGACGTAGCCTGTGCCACCTGCCACCACCCGAATTTTGGCTATACCGATGGCCTCGACCTTCCCATTGGCGTTGGTGGAGAAGGGCTTGGCCCGAACCGGCATTTCAGCGCGGGGCAAACCACTCCACGCACCAAACGCAACACACCGACGCTGCTGAACGTGGCCTTTAATGGTATGAATACCCGTGGCCAGTACGACCCCGCCACCGCGCCGATGTTCTTCGATCTGCGGGCCCGGTCGCTCGAATCGCAGTCGCTGATGCCCATCACCACGTTTGAAGAAATGCGGGGACATGTGTTCACAGAGGCATCGGCTATCGACAGCGTACTGGCCCGACTACGGGCCATTCCGGCCTACCGAACTTCGTTCACAACGGTGTTTGGTGGGTCGGCGGCGATCTCAGCCCAGACGCTTGGGAAAGCACTGGCGGCCTATGAACGAACGCTGCTGGCCAACAACGCGCCGATCGATCGTTACCTGCGGGGCGACCGGGCTGCAATGACCCCGGCTCAGAAACGGGGCATGGTGCTGTTTGTGCAAAACGGCTGCAACACCTGTCATAACGGGCCGATGTTCAGCGATTACAAAACGCACGTGCTGGGCGTAGCCGATAACGACAAACTGGGTTACACCGATACAGGCAGCAACGGCGCGTATGCTTTCCGAACGCCAAGCCTGCGGAATAGCGCACTTACTGCACCCTACATGCATAATGGCAAGCAACAATCATTGGCCGATGTGCTGGTGTTTTATGACGTCGTGAAAGACGGCACGCAACTGAACAGCAACGTACCTGTTGCCCGACTCGACTCCCTGTTGCGGCCCCGTGTAACCCGAAGCAATGACCTGATCGAGTTTCTCCATGCTCTCACCGACACCACCTTCGACAAATCGATACCCGCCAGCGTACCCAGTGGGTTACCGGTGGGCGGTACAATTCAGTGAGCAACTGCCCGCCCAGCCCAGGTACGTTGCCGGGGTCAAACGCCGGTTAGACTGGCAGCCAGGGCATCGGCTACGGCGACTCGCCAGGTATCGAGTTCTGGTTTGCCAGGTTTCCGTTCGCCGAAAACCAACGCTACATTCTGGCCGGTTTTATCGAACAGTTCCAGCGCCGTTACGATGCCGTCGGCGGTGGGTTTTTTCGTGAGCCAGACCTGATCGACCAGCGTTTCGTTGAGGTGCAGGTTAAACGCCGGGTCGAGCACGTTGTACCACGGCCCCATCTGCACCAGTTTCTTCACCGACCCGGTATGAATCTGGATACAACCCGGATTAGACACGAAGACCATGATCGACACATCGCGGTCGGCGGCATTGGCAAAAACCTGTTTCAGTATGTCCATCGACAGCAATTGCGCGTGCCCTTCGGGAGCCAATCGTAACCCCTGCTGCCGACCAACGCTGTACTGGCGGAGCAGTCCGAAAAATTCGTGCGTGTCCTGCATGGCCAGCCAGCTTGACTGAAAACCAGGTACGTCGATGGCTGCATCCGGTTTGTCGGCCACTTTCTCGTCGGAAGGTGCGATGAGCAAACGGTCAGATTGATCGTCTGACCGGAAAGCGGCCACCAGGTTTTCGTAGGCTGCCAGATTTGACTGGTCGGTGAGGTAAATCTTGTGGATGGCTTCGCCCTGCGCATCGAAAAACTGGAGGCTTCGGCGGTCGTTTTCATTGACGGCGAATCCCCACTGCCAGCGATGCATGAACAGCCGCAGGTCGATATCAGGACCAAGTACCAGACCAACATGGTTATTGAACGATACCTTTTCGTACACGCCTTTGCGTTCGTGAACCAGCACATCGTTGCGGGTCAGGGCCATCACGTACCCAAGCGACGATACCTGTTTAAGCAGCTCACGAAAGTCACCCGCCAGCCGGACAACGGTTTGGCCAACACCCGTAACGAGTAGTTCGGTCTCGCTGACGCCCAGTTGTTTAGCGGCGTCGCGGATGCGTGATTTGGGGTTTTGCCGGCGAAAATCAGCCCAGCGCGTTTTGAGAGAAAGCGTGTCGGTAGTCATTAGGGAAGTAGTTTTTACTGGCTAAAAGCCGATTGGAAGTTGGGAACAGGAACAATCAGGGGGCATTGGTGGCAGGGGTTGTCGACCAACTGAACCGGCAGACCAAATACCCGTTCAATGATGGGAGCGGTGAGCACCTCGCGCGGGTTGCCGTACGCTTCCCGGCGGCCCGATTTGAGCATCAGCATGTTGTCGGCATATTGAGCGGCCATGTTCAGATCGTGCAGCACCGCCACCACCGCATAACCCCGCCGGGCCATTTGCCGGGCCACGTCGAGGAGGTGGTGCTGGTGCAGCAGGTCGAGGCCCGTGGTGGGCTCATCCAGTAAAAGCAGGCCGTCAGGTACATTCCAGACCTGGGCCAGCACCCGCGCCAGTTGAACGCGCTGCTGTTCGCCGCCCGACAACGTAGACACGATCCGGGAACTGAAACTGCGCATGCCCACGGTGTCCAGGGCAGCCTCGGCAATGGCGTAGTCTGCCGCGGCCGGGTGCGCGCCGTAGTGCGGGTAGCGGCCCATCAGCACCAGCTCGTCTACCCGAAACGGAAAGGTCAGCGTATTCTGCTGGTGAAGCACACCCCGAAACAGGGCCAGTTGCTTCCCCGTGTAGTCATGCACCGACTTGCCCAGCACCGTGATCGAGCCGGAAACGGGTTCCAGTTCGCGGGCACAGAGCTTGAGTAGAGTCGACTTGCCCGCCCCATTTGGGCCAACAATGGCGAGCAGTTCGCCCGCCCGCGCCTGGAAAGAAAGGGCGTTCAGCAGCGTTCGGTCCCCAATTCGGTACGACACCTGGTTGGCTTGCAGCATGGCTTAGGTTGTTTTTCGTTCGTTGATAAGCATCCACAGAAAAACGGGCGTTCCCAGCAGGGCCGTCAGAATACCGATGGGCAGTTCGGCGGGGGCCACGATGGTACGGGCCAGGGCGTCGGCGGCGGTTAGCACAATGGCGCCGCCAAGGGCCGAGCCCACTAGCAAACGCCGATGGTCGGAGCCCGCCACCAGCCGAATCAGGTGCGGAATGACCAGCCCAACAAACCCGATGATGCCCGCCACCGCTACCGACGTACCCACGGCCAGCGTTGCCAGCACAATGACCCGGCGTTTCAGCCCCGTTATGTTCACGCCCAGCATGGCGGCCTGACTTTCGCCAAGCGCCAGCAGATTCAACGATTTCGCCAGTCGCGGCAGGCCCAGCAGCACCACGATGGTGAACGGGAGTATTGTCAGAACGGTGGTCCAACTGGCTCCGCCCAGACTGCCCAGCGCCCAGAACGTGACCGTCCGCAGTTGCTCATCGGTAGCCAGGTACGTTAGCAGGCCCGTTAGGGCACCCGCCAGCGAGTTGATGGCAATGCCCGCCAGCAACATCGTTGTCACCACCGACCGGCCCGCCACCCGCGCCAGCCTATACACGAGCAGGGTTGTGCCGCAGGCTCCGGCAAAAGCAACGAGCGACAGCGCGTAATAACCCAGCAAGCCGGAAAGCTTCTGAAACAGGGTCACTTCCAGCACGATCATTGCCACTGCCGCCAGCGAAGCCCCCGACGAAATACCGATCAGGCCGGGGTCGGCCAGCGGATTGCGAAACAGGCCCTGCATAGCTGCTCCAGCTACCGCCAGCCCCGCCCCGATGAGCAAACCCAGGGACACACGCGGCAGCCGAATGGTGGTCAGGATAACGGTTTTCGTTTCATCAACGGCACCGGTCAGGCCCAGCGAATGGCCCAGGATCGCCAGCACGTCGGCGGGCGAAATGGCCACCGCGCCCACGCCAACGGAGAGTAGCATGGTTACGATCAGGCCAACTGTCAGCGCGGGCATCAGCCAGGGGCGCTGGTGCGTCACCGTGAAGTTGATTGGCTTGGTTACCGATGGCGCAGCGAGCGTGTTGGTTTCCATGATTAGAGGGTGCCGACAGGACCAATTTTACGGGCCAGTTCGCCGAGGGCTTTCCCCAGCCGGGGTGTGAATCCGGTTAGCAGGTGGCCGTCTATGGTGACGAATCGCTTGTTTTTACCGGCGTTGGTCTGTGCGATGCCAGGTACGTTCAGCAGGCCATTGTCGCCGCCGAGGCTTTCAAGCCCGCTATCAAAAAGCAGAATAATGTCGGGGTTAGCGGCCACCAGGGCTTCGGTTGTCAACGGTTTGAAGTCCTCGAACTGAGGCGTTGCATTCTGTCCACCCGCCAGGTCGATCATCTTTTCGACAGGGGTGCCACGGCCGGCTACGAACATCGTTCCGGCCCCACGCGCATAAATGAACAGTACTTTTGGCCGACCTGTGGCCTGCTGCACTTTTGCCAGATCACCCTCCAGCCGACGAATCACCGCGCGGGCTTTGCTTGGTACGCGACAGGTAGTGGCAATATCGGTGATGAGTTTTTTCGTGCCATCGACTGAAAATTCCTGTTTGAACGTAATCACCTGAACGCCCGCCGACCGCAGTTGGTCAAGGACGTCGGCTTTGGTGCCCGCTTTTTCGGTCGTCAGCACAAGTGTGGGTTTCTGGGCCAGTACGCCTTCGGCCGAGATGCTCCGGTTGTGGCCCACTTTAGGCAGCTTTTGCAGACTTTCCGGGTATGTACTGGTCACATCGACACCAACCAGCCGCGCCTGCAAGCCCAGGTCGCACAGGATTTCGCTTACTGTTCCGTCCAGCGAAACGATCCGGGGTGGGGTTTGCGCCCTGGCGATCCCGGTGGTGATCAGACAGAGAAAAAAGAGTTTTAAGTAGTTCATTGTCGTGCGTTTTGGCGTGTTTGAGCGTAATCTAATCGTGGTGTGTCAGGTGCTACTTTGGCAACGAGTGTAATCGCTACTGGTGGTGCGCTCACCTGTGGCGAGTGGCAACGAGTGTAATCGCTACTGGTGGTGTGCTCACATATCAATTCGGGGATAATCTGCCGTGTGTGAGTAGATCAAGGTCGAGTCGGAGGCAGGCGAGGCTGAGGCCGCGCGAAAGCTGGTCGCGTTCGCCTTCGGTCAGGTGCAGGCCGATTGCCTGGAAACCGGCGCGAACCAGCGTGTCGCGCACGTCGAGCAGACCAACTACGTAGCGACTGGCCGTTGCCATCGTGTCGAGCCGACGAATCAGCGCGTACAGATCGGTCAGGTTCAGTGCCATGGTGATATTTCGGAAGTACAGTTCGATCTCTCCGCAACAGCGGCATTGTGCCAGCAGCAAACCGGGTTCTTCGACCAGAATTTGGTGCGATAAATGAGCGTCAGGCTTCATAGCGATCAGTTCAGGCGTTGGCTCAAATCCAGAATTCGCTCGGCTTCCAACACGGGAGCCGCTTCGTTGAGCAGAGCGCAAAGGCTTGCCAGATCCTGTTCGGAAAACAGCAGAAAGTAGTTCGGCATGGGTGTGGGCAGCATAAACTCCTTGCCATGCGTGGTGTTGATCGGGCGCATCGCCAGCCGGTTGTGCATCATCTCGGCAAAGGCTTCGAACTGATCGAGCGTGAGGCAAAACAGCGAATTCTGAAAAGCCACGTTGATCGTGCGACAACCGACACACATACCGATGTACCCAAATTCGGTTTCGACAAAGGTTCTGAACTTATGGTTATGCTGCATAACGAAAGCGGTTAGCCGGGTGCCCGGTCAGCTAGAAACAGAGTTGATAATAACGTGAGTAATAAGTAGATGACTTGGGCTGGCTAGGTGGCTGGCGCGTCAGCAATACACTTGGCGCGAAGCCACACACGTAGCGTCAGTCGGGTCAGTTGAGTTTGGTAGAACCGTCGGGCTGGTATACGTACCTGAACGTGTAGAACCGGGACCGGCTGGTAGCGACAGGCGCGGCGGGTGCGTTTTCGTAGTAGCTCAGCACTTCCAGTTTGGCATACTTACCGTCGCCCGTCCGAATAACCAGCACTCGGCCCGGAATGGGCGTGACAATGTTCGTCGATGAGTTGTAGTTGTACCAGCCACTGCCTGAAACGGCCGGAATAGCCAGTCCCGACGTCTGGTCCTGCGCGAACGTGGCCGACGTGGGAACGGTCGTTAGCTGCTCGAACGTACCTGTATATACGTAAGCGCCGCCCTGCCCGCTCCGGATGGGTCCGCCGTTGATGATAACAGACGTTCCCCGGAAACCAATATCCCATTTGTTACTGGCCGAATCGGTGTTGGCCACGGTTTTGTTGTCACGCAGGTTATAGAATGTGTATTTGCCAGTGGTTCCCAGGGGTTGCCCTGTGGTTGGGTTTACGCCCGTGGTTGGGTCGGCGGGCAGGTTGGTCACCGTCTGCGCCTGAACGGGAACAACAGGTTGAGCGGCATCCTCTTTCTTACAGGCTATTGTGGTTGCTAACGAGGCGGTGATCAGTAGGACGTGATACGTGATTTTCATCGGAGTAAATCGGAATAAACAGGTTGAATTAAGTGGTTGTATTGACTTTACGTACCCAGTTCCAGCGGAGGCTGGCGTACCAGAGCCGCCCGGCGAGTGAGGGTATGAATTGTGGATCGGTGTAGCCCGTCACGTTATCGACACCCGCCTGGATGGTGAGGGTTTTGATGGTTTTAGACGCTGTGATGTGCCACGTAATGTACCTGGGTACGTATTCGCTGGCATCGTCGAGAATCAAGTTCCCGTTGGTATCCGCAAAGCCGTAACGACTCCGATACACGCCCCGTAACGAAGCCGATAGCCCCCGTTTGGGCAGTTCGTAGAAGAATTTCAGGTTAGCCATGTGCCGCGAGCGATTGAGCAAACCGCCATAATCGGCCAGTTGAACGCGTTCGGTAACCAGGGTAGTTGGGTTGCGTCGGAATACCTGTCCATTGCGAATAGTCTCGACTACGGCTTTGTCTTTGGCGTCCAGATACTGATAGCCGCTGCTAACCGTCAACAGCCCCGTTTGTAGCTTGAACCGATAGCTGCCATCTATTTCTGCGCCCTGCGTAAAGACCCGGCTCAGATTGGTGTAGCTGAACACGTTCTGTCCATTGTTTTTGCGGGCAACTACCTGCGTTTCAATCAAATCACGAATGTCGTTGCGAAACAGGTTGACCGACAGGCGAAGCGGCCGGTCGTATTTCTTCTGGAAATCAGCTACGGCTCCACTGTTTACGGCCACCGAACTTTCGGCCTTTATGCTGCCAAAGCGCGACGGGTCGAGCAGGATGTCGGCGATCTGCCCCTGTTGTTGCAGCCGGGCGATACCGGCTGCAACTTCCTGCGTACCGAATACACTGTAGCCCGCCACGGCATTGTCGAAATTGAGGTACAACTGCCGGAAATCGGGCGCTTTGAAGCCAACCCCCGCACTGCCCCGCAACGCCACCGTCTGACTCACTTCATACCGCGCCGATAGCTTCGGGCTAAGTTGAGCAGCGTATTGACTGTGCGCGTCAAACCGGCCCCCGGCAATGAGCGTAAACCGCTGCGTGGGCACCCACTCAAACTGGGCAAAGCCATAGCGGGTCGTAAACTGCTGCCGACCGGGATAGCGGGTGGCCTCCACGCTTTCGTCAATGAAGCCCGCGCCGACCGTGAGGAAATGGCGATTTTGCAGGGTTCGCTCCGTAACTACCTCGGCCCGGTTGAAGGTCTGCCGGAAATAGCTCTCGTCGTAGGCCTCGCGGGTATCCTGATAAGTCAGGCCGGTGGTGGTTTGGTAGCCGGTTCGGTAATAGCGATAGGTCAGCTTCCACTTATCGGATACCTGCTGCGTCAGCACCGGATTGACGGTGTATTCCCGAACCGTGCCAATGCCCGTCACCATGCGCTGGTCGGTCAGGCTGAAGGCGTTATCCTGTTGTTCGGTGAAAAAACGGCCCGATACGCTCAACTTCAGGCGCGACCCAAAGGCGGTGGTCAGCCGGCCGCTGAGCGTATGGTTCAGGAACGGCGACACCGTGTTGCCCGCTGTTTCGGGGTTCAGGTCGTAGCCACCCGACAGGTAGCGATTGCCAAACAGGTACAGCCCCGTTTTCCCCGCCCGAAGCGACACGTCGCCCGTCAGGTCACTCGTGCGATTGGCTCCGTAGCGTGCCGACAAACTGCCGCTTGTGCGCCCCGGATTATCGGTGATGATATTGACCACGCCCGCCAGCGCTTCAGATCCGTATAAACTGGACGACGGCCCCTTGACAATCTCGATCTGCTTGATATTTCCCACAGTCAGTCGGTTCAGGTCGAGCGTACCGGCCGTGCGGCCAACCAGTGGTTCGCCATCAACCAGGATCAGGGTGTAATCGGGGCCGAATCCCTGCACTTGCAGTCCTTGTCCGTGGTCATTTATAATGGCTAACCCCGTTTGCTCCCGTAGAATGTCGTTGAGTCGCAAACTGCCCGACTGCCGAATCTGAGGCTGGCCGATCACGGTGACCGGCATGGGAAGCGACCCTACCCGCCGTTCGGTACGCGTGGCTGTAATCACCACTGCATCAAGCTGTTTCGTCTGCGTTGAGTCAGGTGTTTGAGCAGGGAGCTGTTGTGCCAACAGGAAAAGTAAAGCCAGTAACATCGTTGAGCAGATCAGAAAGTCTGCTGCAAACGTATAGCTTGTTTATATTTAATCCAAATAAAAACAGGCGTTATGCAGATTATTTCTAAATAAGTCAATTCGTAGTGGGGTTCTCCTCCAGTTCGGCGTAGGCAGTTGATCGGGTGCTGGGGCGTTGGAAACGTACCTAAAAACGGGTGAACTTGTCGGTTTCAGCCGAAAGGCGTTTCTTTAGGTGTTTGAAACACGTTTTTATGTCCCGCTTAGCGCTTGTACTGATGGGCTGGCTGTGGGCCACGCTGGCAATGGGTCAGGTTGTTGTGGTTGATAGTTTGCCCGAAGCTGGTTTTCCCCTTACAGCCACCTGGACTTCCAGAGCGGGTAAAGCTGGCCCCATAAGCTGGGCCTTTCGGGCGGGCGATGATCCTGAATGGAGCCGCCCCAATCTGAACGACAGTGACTGGCAGCGCATTCAGCCAACCCGGCCTGTGGGTGACCTTCTGCCCCTGATGCCCGATGATAAAACAGGCTGGCTACGATTACGATTACGCGTAAAACCGGAACTAACCCAGCAGGGACTGATTCTTGCGTGGCGGCAAACGGCTGCTACTGAGTTATTTGTCAATGGAAAGCGGCTGCGGCAAACAGGTACGTTCCCTACAGACGGTAAGCCAGCCGAACCGACTCACTCGATCACCCAGCATAGCGTGCTAGTGCAGCCCGACCCGGCCGGGAATCTGGTGCTGGCCGTTCGCTTTGCCGTTATCGATGATGCGTATTGGGGAAGCTACCGGCCACCAGGGCGTTCATTATTCTGGGCACGGTTGCTGGACGGGAGCCAACCCGTAGTTGAACCGTTTGCCATTCGCTGGCAACGAATTATCGCGTCGTTCACCGCCGGGCTTTTCTTTATGCTAGCCCTGTTGCATGGCCTGTTCTTCGTTTACAATACCAACGACCGGGCCAACGGGGCTATGGCCCTGGCCTGTGCCGCGTTTACGGTGGCCTTCTCGTCGATCATGCTTGTGTTGGGCGTCGTTGACCTGTACGATACCTACGCGCATTGGTCGCTGCTGGGTACGTTGGCGTATCCGGTTGGCTACATAGCCCTGATGACCGCCATGTATACCATTTACGAAAAGCCATTCGGGATCGTCTACTTTTTGCTCGTAGCCAGTATGCTTGCCAGTGGGCTGATGGTGTTCATTCTGCCCGATACAGGTGCTAACTGGACGGAATTTGTACCCGCTCTGCTGGCTACCGCCGAATGCGGCCGGGTTACGCTACTGGGTCGGCGGCAGTGGGGGGGGGAGTTCATTTCGGCGGGTATGCTCAGTGCCCTGGTGTTGTTCTCGGTATTCAGTATCTATTCATTCGACGAACTGGCCTCGTTGCGGTTAATTTCCCTGTCGGATTTTGCCCAGCAACTGATCTATTACCTGGCAGTACTCTTCATACCCCTGTCGATCTCGCTCTACATTGCCCGTTCGTTTGTGTTTACGCAACGCCGGATGGCTGGTCAACTGCTTGAAGTTCAGCGGTTATCGAAGCAGTCGTTTGAGCAGGAAAAAGACCGGCAAACCATTCTGGCCCGGCAGAAAGAAACGCTGGAAAAGCAGGTTGTCGAGCGTACCGCCCAGTTGCAGGAGTCGCTGGACGAGCTACGGTCAACGCAGAATCAACTGGTTCAGAAAGAGAAAATGGCGAGCCTGGGTGAGCTGACGGCGGGCATCGCCCATGAGATCCAGAACCCCCTGAACTTCGTCAACAACTTCTCGGAGGTCTCCGTCGACCTGGTCACCGAACTGCTGGAAGAACGCCAGCGCCCGCCCGCCGAACGCGATGCGGACCTGGAAGAGGAACTGCTGAGTGACCTGAGCCAGAACCTGACCAAGATCAGCCACCACGGCCAGCGGGCTTCGGGCATCGTGCGCAACATGCTCCAGCACAGCCGCACCAGCACGGGCCAGCGCGAGCCCACGGATTTGAACGCGCTGGCCGACGAGTACCTGCGCTTGAGCTACCACGGCTTGCGGGCCAAAGACAAGAGCTTTAACGCCAACTTTCGCACCGAGCTGGATGCTGACCTGCCCCGGGTGAAGGTGGTGGCCCAGGACATTGGGCGGGTGCTGCTCAACCTCTTCAACAACGCCTTTTATGCCGTTCAGCAGCGGCATCAGCAGGGGGAAGCCAACTACCAGCCCACGGTAACGGTTGAAACAAAAGTGGTGGGCAAACGGGTCGAAATTCGGGTTCGGGATAATGGAGTAGGTATTCCCGAGGATGTACGGAGCAAGATTTTTCAGCCGTTTTTCACCACCAAACCGACGGGCTCCGGCACGGGCCTGGGTCTAAGTTTAAGCTATGACATTGTAACAAAGGGGCATGGGGGGACGCTCGATGTTGAATCGGAAGCTGGTCAGTTTACCGAGTTTCGTATTACCTTGCCTATACAGGTTGCCTAAGCCATTACCGCCGCCATGAATGTTCCTGTTCTAGTCATCACCATTTTCTTCCTGCTTCAAACGCGCAACTTCCTTAACACGAAGGAAAAAATGCCGACGTGGGATCGCTGGCTGATTGGAACGGCGATCGTGTTGGCGGGTCTGTTTGTGCTGGATAAAATTCTGGACACCAACGGAGCCTACCAGCTAAAGGCAACCTGGGTTTGCTACGTTGCCCTTGCGCTCAACATTTATATCGTCAACGCTGGTGCCCGGCGCTATCCACCGGCACGCGCCCTGCTGCTGGCCCTGATTCCGTTTTTGCTGGTATTGGCGGGCACGTCATTTGTGCGGAGTTTCCTGGAAAAATCGCTTTACGATCCTTACAAAGACGTATTCGAGAATTCGATCGGGTTTGCCTACGTCTGGGTATTTTCGCTCTTTGGTTATGCGGCCCGTCAGCGTAAAACGTACAGTAAAGAGCATCAGGCACGTATTGACCGCGAAGAAGCTGAGCGGCGTGAACGACAGGTGCTGGAAGGGCTGGTGCAGGAACGTACCCAGGAACTGACGCAACAAAAGGCAGAAATTACCCGCCAGAAGGAAGAACTGGAACTGGCCCTGAGCGAACTGCGCGCTACACAGGACCAGCTAGTACAACGCGAAAAACTGGCGAGCCTGGGTGAACTGACGGCGGGCATCGCCCATGAGATCCAGAACCCCCTGAACTTCGTCAACAACTTCTCGGAGGTCTCCGTCGACCTGGTCACCGAACTGCTGGAAGAACGCCAGCGCCCGCCCGCCGAACGCGATGCGGACCTGGAAGAGGAACTGCTGAGTGACCTGAGCCAGAACCTGACCAAGATCAGCCACCACGGCCAGCGGGCTTCGGGCATCGTGCGCAACATGCTCCAGCACAGCCGCACCAGCACGGGCCAGCGCGAGCCCACGGATTTGAACGCGCTGGCCGACGAGTACCTGCGCTTGAGCTACCACGGCTTGCGGGCCAAAGACAAGAGCTTTAACGCCAACTTTCGCACCGAGCTGGATGCTGACCTGCCCCGGGTGAAGGTGGTGGCCCAGGACATTGGGCGGGTGCTGCTCAACCTCTTCAACAACGCCTTTTATGCCGTTCAGCAACGACAAATTGCTGAACGACAGTCTGATACGTTAAAAGGATTTGCCTACCAGCCGACGGTGGTAGTTACCACAATACAGACACCGGTGGGCGTTGAAATCCAGGTACGTGACAACGGCACGGGTATGTCGGACGAGGTGCAGCAGAAGATTTTTCAACCCTTTTTCACGACAAAACCATCCGGCTCCGGCACAGGTTTAGGGCTGAGTCTGAGCTACGAAATCATTACTAAAGGCCACGGAGGCACCCTATTGCTCGACAGTAAAGACGGTGTCGGAACAACGTTTACTATCTTATTACCAGCAACTTAAAGCCAGTTTATAGTTTTCTGTCTACCGTTTTCTGTTGCGCTGCTCAAAAGCGGAGCAACAGAAAACGGTAGACAGAAAACTGTGAGCTCCCCTTCTCATGACTCATATTCTTGTCGTCGATGACGAACCCGATGTACAGCCGCTGTTTGAACAGCGGTTCAGGCGTGAAATTCGGAGTGGTGCCGTACACATGACGTTTGCTTCGTCGGGTGAAGAAGCGTTACAGATTTTCAACGACCGTCCTCACGAAGCCGTACTTATCCTGTCAGACATTAATATGCCGGGGATGAGCGGGCTGGAACTGCTCCGCCACATTCGCACGGTAACGCCTCAACGTCCGCCCGTTGTGATGATGATCACGGCCTACGGCGATGCCGAGAGCCATCAGCAGGCAATGGAACTTGGGGCTGATGATTTCCTGGCAAAACCGCTGGATTTCAATTCGCTGAAAGAGAAACTGGCCAACCTGCCGGTTTGATGGATGGTATGCAGATTGACGCAGATTTTTGATTAAAGCGGAGCAAATCAGTTCGAATCAAAAATCTGCGTCAATCCGTTGAATCCGCGTACCTGTATAATCACGCTAGTCTAGCACCGTCAACGTACCTGACCGGTCGGGCATAGACGGGCCGGGGCTAATCACGTACCTGTAGGGGCCGGGGGCTACGCGCTCACCCCGAATGCGGCCATCCCAGGGCTGGTTATAAGGCGATTGGTTCAGAATCAGCTCGCCCCAGCGGTTATAAATCTGAACCGAACAGAGCGGAAACGCTTCGACCCCCACGATCGTCCAAACGTCATTCTGGCCGTCGCCGTTGGGCGTAAATGCCGACGGGAAAAACAGGCCGGGCAACACCGTTATCACGATGCTGCTGCTGAGCGGACATTGGCTGTCGGCGCTAACGGTGAGATGATAGGTGGTTGTCTGGCCAGGCTGGGCAAGCACGCGGGGGAGATTCAGCCGCCCGCCGCTGGTGTCGGAAAAGCCTTCGGTCAGCAATCCGTCGATGGGGTCCCAGGTGTAGGATAGATTGGTGCCGGTTGGCCCCTGCAACGCCACGCTCGTGCCGACAATGATGGTCTGGTTTGGCCCCAGGTCGGGCTGGGGAACGCTCACTACCTCGATGGTCTGGGCAGCAGTGGCCTCGCAGCCGCTGGTATTGGTAACAGAATACGTAACCGTATGCTGACCGGCCCCCGCCAGTTTGGGCATGAACTGTCCATTCTGTACGCCATTTCCCGAAAAGATACCGCCGGTTGGCGTGGCCGTTAGTGGCAACTGCTCCACCGAACCGGCGCAAACGGCCGGTATCACCGGAAACTCCGGTTTAGGTTTGGCAAACACCTCGATTGGCCCGGCCTGCACTTCACAGTCCGCATCGAGCACGAATACGCTGTACTTGCCGGGTTGGTCGGTGCGCATGGTGGGGCCGTTGCCGGGCAATGTAAATCCGTTGCGCTGCCAGTTGTAAACCAAACTGACCGAAGCCGGATCGGTGGTGCCCGCGTCGATAGCGGCAACCAGCGAACCGCCTTCACACGCCACCTGCTGGGTCAGCGATACCAGCGATAAGCTTTTGAGGGTGCTTTGCCGGATCACGACAACATCCGTTTCCACGCAATTGGCGCTGGCCGTGTTGGTTACCTCCAGTTTATACGTACCTGGCTTGCTGATCGTGAGCAGGTACGTTGACTCGCCAACGAGTACCGCCCCATCTTTAAACCAGCGATACCGGTAGGAGGGCAGGATATTCGAGCGCAACTCAAGCGATTCGCCCACGCACAGAACGGTCTTGCTAACGGTGATGTGGGCGGGTAAACAGGCCTTTAAATCCAGTTGAATCTGGCCAGGTTTTGCCCGGCTGCGGACCCGCCTGCTTTGCCCGTTAGCCAGGAAAGACAGAAGGCATAATAAGCTGATTAAAAAGACTTTACGATGTAGTAATGGGTGCATGTTGATGAGCGTATGGGTTACACTCGCTGGGCATCAGTAAGGAAATTCGCGCTGTGGCTTTTGCCATAGACGCGTTTTTTGCGTTTACGTACCAACTACTTCATCATAAACCATGCCTATTTACCATCGCCTCGGTCAGCTACCGCCCAAGCGGCATACGATATTTCGCAGTCCAGAGGGTGCATTCTATTACGAGCAGTTGTTTGGCACCGTCGGTTTCGACGGCATGTCGTCGCTGCTGTACCACATTCACCGGCCCACGCAGGTGAAAGCCGTGCTTGATTCGGTTGATCTGCGCCCGACACTAGCCGTTGAGCACAACATCATGTCGCGCAAGCTGGTCGGGTTCGATGTGCCGCCCGCCAATGATTTTCTGAACAGCCGAACGCCACTGCTCGTCAACAGCGACGTGGTGGTGGGCGTGGCCGCACCCCGCGAGTCGCTCACCGATTATTTCTACAAAAATGCCGACTCCGACGAACTGCTGTTCGTGCATCGGGGCGCAGGTACGTTGCACACGCTGCTGGGTACGATTCCATTTGTGTCGGGCGATTACCTGCTTATTCCACGCGGCATGATCTACCAGATTCAGTTCGATGCCACCGACGTACCTGAAGGCACCCGCCTGTTTTACCTCGAATCGACCTCACCTATTTATACGCCCAAACGCTACCGGAATTACTTCGGGCAGCAGCTTGAGCATTCGCCCTACAGCGAGCGCGATTACAAGCTGCCGCAGAACCTGGAAACGCATGACGAACGCGGCGATTTTGTGATGAAGATCAAGAAGGAAGGTATCCTGCACACGCTTGTGTACGACACGCACCCGTTCGACGTGGTAGGCTGGGACGGCTACAATTTCCCGTACGGTTTCTCTATCCACAACTTCGAGCCCATTACCGGACGTATCCACCAGCCGCCACCGGTACATCAGACGTTCGAGACCAAATCGTGCGTGGTTTGTTCCTTCGTGCCGCGCCTCTACGACTACCACCCCGACGCTATTCCGGCCCCCTACAACCACAGTAACATCGACTCCGATGAGGTGCTGTACTATGTCGATGGCGATTTTATGAGCCGTAATGGCATTTCGCCCGGCATCCTGACGCTGCACCCCGGTGGTATTCCGCATGGGCCGCATCCCGGCGCGATGGAGCGCAGCATCGGTAAAACCAAAACCGATGAACTCGCCGTGATGGTCGATACGTTCCGGCCGCTAAAACTGACCAATCAGGCCGTTGGCATCGACGACGGCGTTTATTTTCAATCCTGGCGGGAATAAAGAGTAAAAGAACGGATGAGCGATTAAGTGAAAGTTGCTTACGCCTGTATCTGCTTCAGACATAAGCGGCATTTGCTCATTCGTTCTTTCACTCATTCACTCTTTCTCTCTTTCATTCTATGTCCTGGCTCTCCATTTCGCCTGATTCTGACTTTTCGATTCATAACCTGCCGTTTGGTATTTTTTCCACCGCCAGCCAACCCGAACCACGGGTGGGCGTGGCTATTGGCGACCAGATTATTGATATGGCTTTCACGGCCGATATGAATATTTTCGACCCCTTTATACCCTACCACTGGCGACGCGATGTTTTCTGGCAAAACAACCTCAATGAGTTTATCCGAATGGGTCGGCCAGTATGGCAGCATGTACGTTCGGTATTGCAAGCGGAACTGACCAATCCAGATTCGGTGCTACGTCAGGTAATCGAATATGTCCTGATCCCGCAAGCCGACGCCACCATGCACCTGCCCGTTCAGATTGGCGACTACACCGATTTTTATTCCAGCATCGACCATGCCAGCAATGTGGGAAAGATGTTTCGCGACCCGGCCAATGCGCTGCTTCCCAACTGGCGCCACTTGCCCGTAGGCTATCATGGGCGGGCTTCGTCGGTGGTGGTATCAGGTACGTCGATTAAGCGGCCGAAAGGGCAGCGGTTACCCAAAGGCGACATACAGCCCGTTTTTGAAACATCGCAACGGCTTGATTTCGAGTTGGAAACGGCTTTTATCGTCGGAAAAGATACGTCGTTGGGTACGTCGTTGACCACGGCTGATTTTGACGAACACGTATTTGGCATGGTGCTGCTCAACGACTGGTCGGCGCGGGATATACAGCAGTGGGAGTATGTGCCGTTGGGGCCATTTCTGGGCAAAAGCTTCGGCACGTCGATCTCGCCCTGGGTGGTGACGATGGAGGCCCTCGCGCCCTTTCGGGTGCCTGGGTACGTTCAGGAACCCGCCCCGTTAACGTACCTGGAAGAGGTAAGTCCGCTACCCAATCTGGACGTACACCTGACCGTTAGCCTGACGCCCGAAACCGGCGGCGAGTTGGTCATTTCGCGGTCGAATCAACGGTATTTGTATTGGTCACAGGCGCAGCAACTGGCGCATCATACGGTCAATGGCTGCAACATCCGTGTGGGTGACCTGATGGCATCGGGCACCATCTCCGGCCCCAATCGTTCGTCGTGGGGGTCATTGCTCGAACTGTCGTGGGGTGGTGCCGAGCCGATTACACTGGCATCGGGTGAAACGCGCACCTTTCTGGAAGATGGTGATACGGTAACGTTTCGAGGCTACGCCGAAAAAGATGGAATTCGGGTTGGTTTTGGGTCCGTTTCGGGGCAAATTGTATCGTAACCGGGAGACGCGCGTGTTGCGTCTCTACCAAAAACCTGCCTATGCGCCTCATTCTGCTTTTCCTGCTTGTTGCCACCACTGCCTGTACACAAAACCTCAACGTCGAAGGCCTGCAACAGCCAGTAGAAGTGCTGTGCGACCAGTGGGGGGTGAACCATATTTACGCCAAAAATGAGCACGACCTATTCTTTGCGCAAGGTTATCTGGCGGCGCAGGACCGGCTGTTTCAACTGGAAATGTGGCGCAGACAGGCAACGGGTACGGTAGCTGAACTGCTTGGCCCCCGTGAGCTGAAACGCGATGTGGGCACCCGGCTTTTTAAATTCCGCCCCCAGAATCTGGACGCTGAACTGAACCACTACCACCCGCACGGCAGCCTGATTGTGCGATCATTCGTGGCGGGCATCAATGCATACATCACTGCCATTAACAAGACACCCGATAAACTGCCGTTTGAGTTTAAAACCCTGCGCACAAAACCCCAGCTCTGGACACCGGAGGTGGTGATCAGTCGCCATCAGGGGTTACTGAGCAACATCCGGGACGAACTCAACTACGGGCGGCTGGTGCATCTGATCGGGGCCGACAGCCTGCGTGCGCTGCAGTGGTTTCACCCGCAGTCCAGCGCTTCGGGGGCTGGCCAGAACGAGCCTGATCTGACCTTGCATGTCGACGGGGCGGGGCTGATGCAAAACATTCTGGAACTGTATGAAGCCTTCCGACTACCCATTCGATTCAGCAAAAATGACCAGACACCAGGCGCAACCGATGAAGAGGAAGCCCAACAACGTACCCACGAGCGGGAGAAGATCGACGACTGGTTCGAGGCTGAGAAACAGTTCGTTGGCTCGAACAACTGGGCCGTATCGGGCGATAAATCGGCGAGCGGCTACCCCATGCTGGCCAACGATCCGCACCGTGCCCAGTCGACGCCATCGTTGCGGTATTGGGCTCATCTGAACGCCCCCGGCTGGAACGTCATCGGTGCCGGCGAACCAACCTTGCCCGGCATTTCCATTGGTCATAATGACTACGGCGCGTGGGGCCTCACTATTTTCGACACCGATAACGAGGATTTATACGTCTACGAAATTAATCCGGCCAACCCAAACCAGTACCGTTATAAAGGCCACTGGGAAACCATGCGGACACGGCGCGAAACGATTCCGGTACGGGGGCAGGCGGCACAAACGGTTACGCTGAGATACACGCGTCACGGGCCGGTGGTGTTTGAAGACGGAAAGGCCAACCGGGCTTATGCCGTGCGGGCGGGCTGGCTCGAGCCGGGCTGCTCGCCTTATCTGGCTAGTCTGCGCATGAACCAGGCGCGGTCATGGACCGAGTTTCGGCAGGCCTGTTTACACAGTCGAATTCCAGGCGAAAACATGGTCTGGGCGGGGCGGCCCTCCGTGGACTCTAAAGGCACGATTGGCTGGCAAGCCGTGGGGCTGGCCCCCATCCGTAAAAACTGGACGGGACTGGTGCCGGTGCCGGGCGACGGACGCTACGAATGGGCGGGCTACCTGCCCATTGCCCAACTGCCGCATAGCGAAAATCCACCGTCGGGCTACATCGTAACGGCCAATAACAACCTCACGCCGGTCGATTATCCGTACCGCAATGCCATCGGCTGGGTATGGGCATCGCCGTCGCGGGCGCACCGGATCGAAGAGGTACTGAACGACGGTAAACGCAAGACCATCAGCGATTTCATGCGCTTGCAGGCCGATTACCTGTCGTTGCCCGCCCGAACGCTGGTGCCATTGCTCGAACCGCTCTCATCCGACAATCTGCCCACCGAGCAGGCGCTAACGTACCTGCGCAAGTGGAATTATGAACTGAGTCCGTCGTCGGTAGCGGCGGCCATTTATGTGGGTTTTGAAGCGCACCTTCGTCGGGCGTTCATGGCGTTGTCCATCCCTGCCGATGCGCGACCGTACCTGAAAAGTATTCCGACCAAGCGCATCCTCGACTGGGCGGTGTCGCCGCAATTGCTTACAAAACAACCCATTGAGTCGCCAAATTGGCGGGATAGTTTGCTGCTCGCCTGCGTAACCCATGCCGTCGACGACCTGACTCAGCAGTTTGGCCCGGAGATGGAAACCTGGGTGTATGGGCAACGTACCTACAAACACATTACGCTCACCCACGCCCTTAGCGAACTGGTCGGTGAGGAGCAACGGCGGCGCATCAATATCGGTCCGGTGGCGCGGGGTGGCTACGCAGAAACGGTCAATGCAACGGGGAATAGCCTGAATCAGGAACACGGCGCTACCTTCCGCATTGTGATGGATACCGAGGATTGGGACCGTACGATGGGGATCAACAGCCCCGGCCAATCGGCCGACCCCGACAGCCCGCACTACCGTGATCTGTTCCCGCTGTGGGCCGAAAACGGCTATTTTCCGGTGTTCTTCACCCGAAAACGCGTTGAGCAAGTAGCCGAAACGAAGTTGGTACTAAAGCCCTGAACGCACGGTGGTATATCGGTAAAATTGCTTTCTCGCTGTAGGTTGCTGATGAAAGGAAGTTTATTGACACGCTTTTACCGTAACGACCCAGGGTACCGGTTAACTGCTTTTTGTTGCCGGAAACATAAAAAAAGGGGCTGTACATATACATACAGCCCCTTCTCATTCTTCATGGAGTGAATGGTGGTTTACTACCCTTTAATTTACGCCTGCCGCAACTTTTGTTTTCTCTTTGGCTACGACTTTAAGCGCTTTCGCTTCGCTTTTCAATGCTTTCTTCTCGGCTTTTTTCTCTTTTCTATCCGCTTTGGCCAGGCGGGTTTTTTTGTCCGAAACGCCTGCTATTTCCAGGCCTTTGCCTGTTTTGGCTTCTTCCCGATATTCTTCGGCTTTTGCCATTTTCTTTTCAGCCTTCATTTCTTTTTTTACCTCTTTGGCTTTCTGAACTGCCTGGGCAAATCCGACCTGCGAGGCCAGCAAAAAGGCTAGAGCGGCAACAAAAATTGACTTCTTCATAACGATTAGTGATATAGGTGATTGACCTGCTATTTAACGGGCCTTTTGCTTGAACAACAGAATAACGTGTGATATGTTGTTTACTATTTCTGGTCGTGTTTTAGAAAAGACATATTTCCTATAAAGCCTGTATACTAAGTAATAAAAGCAAAAATGGCCCCGTAAAGGCCATTTTTAGTGCATTAACGAATTGTTTTATTTGAAATGGCTACACGAAAAAAGCTGAGCGAACGGCCCAAACTTTTTAGGTGAACAAACTGATCGTCGTAAAAAGTGAGCCGTAGCCAGGTGGTTATTAGTGTACGCCGAATATGGTTTTCTAGTCAGTAAAATTTGTCGGACCGTTGACCTATACCACTACTCACTCACTTTTAGTTTCCAAGCTTTACACCGAATCGGTCACCCAATTCGTTCAGGCTTTTAACCACTGTTTCGTGAACAGGAATTCCGTTTTGCAGACGATCGGCTTCGAGTATTCGTTCGGGATCGCCGGGTATCAATACCTGCTGTCCATCCACAGCTTTAGCGGAGCGGAACCGCTGAATCCACGTGTCCATGTGTTGCTTGAAGTCATCGGCGGGGCGGAAAGCGTCGATGCGCATGGCTCCGAAAAAATGACCGGTTCCTACACCCACACCCTCGTTGGCCTGCATGAATCCGGCTGTGGCAAAAGGAGGTACCCACGGACCATAGTTAGCCCCGGATAATACGCCGGAGAAAATATCGACAATAGCGCCTAATCCGTAGCCTTTATGGCTACCGTGTTCGCGGTCGGAGCCAAGAGGGAGTAACGCTCCGCCATTTTTCACGGCATTGGCATCCGTTGTGGCATTTCCATTGGCATCCTGTGCCCAGCCCACGGGGATATCCTGTCCCTTGCGTTGCAGGATTTCCAGCTTGCCGTAAGCTACAGCCGTTGAGGCAAAATCGGCCAGAAAAGGCGGCTCCGTTGCGGCCGGAATAGCCACCGCAATTGGATTGGTGCCCAAGAGTTTATCCAGCGAAAAAGTGGGTGCAACGAGCGGCGCGGCATGGGTCATGGCCTGCCCGATCATGTCGTGCTCAATGGCCAGCAGCGCGTGGTAACCGGCAATGCCGAAGTGGTTCGAGTTGCGCACAGCCACCCAGCCGGTGCCAGCTACGCGGGCCTTCTCGATGGCTACCCGCATGGCCCACGGTCCAACAACCAGTCCCAATCCCCGGTCGCCGTCAACCACGGCGGTCGACGGGGTTTCGTGCACGATACGAATAGTGGGGGTGGGGTTCAACCGGCCATGGTCATAGAGACGAACGTACCCAGCCAACCGGGCCACACCGTGCGAATCGACACCGCGCAGATCGGCAGAAACAAGTACATCAGCGGCTAATTGAGCGTCGGTTTCCGAACAACCGATGGCCTGAAAAATCTGCTCCGTAAACGAGCGTAATGGCTTGGCATGAATCATGGTGTAAAAATAAGGTTCAATGGTCAAGGTCTAACGTTCAAGGTTTCTAATGATGCAGCATTGTAGTGTGAGGATTGAACAGCTTGAACGTTAGACCTTGACCATTGAACCTTATTTTTACACCATGACTAATAAATTTACCAGTCGATTGCTGGCCTATTTCGGGCGGGGTTTGCTGGCTATTGCGCCGCTTGGCCTGACTATTTACGTGATCTATGGCGTGTTTGTGTGGGTCGATGGGCTGGTGCCTATCGATATTCCCGGCATTGGCTTTCTGATCATGACGGGGATTATCCTGGGATCGGGGCTGTTGATTTCTACGGTTATTCCGCAGTCGGTAGCGTCGCTGTTCGAAGGGTCAATCCGGCATTTACCGCTCGTCAGCCTGATTTATTTCTCCGTAAAAGATCTGATATCAGCCTTTGTGGGCGATAAGAAAAAATTTAATCAGCCCGCCCTGATTACAATCAACAAGGAGTCGGGTATTCGTAAAATCGGATTTATTACACAAACGGACCTGAGTCATTTCAACCTTTCCGATTCGGTTATGGTCTACTGTCCGCACTCATATGCGTTTTCCGGCGAATTATTCATCGTACCGACCGAAAATGTCAAGCTACTGAACCTGTCGAGCGCTGAGGCCATGAAGCTGATCGTATCGGGTGGGGTAAGTAAATAGCCGGATGGCAGCATGAGGCGTGTATAACCTTTCCTCGATGCTATGCGTTGAGCAACTAGTAATTGGTTACTGACATGGATATGCTGCGCTTTCTATCTTTTTTTCCTGTTGCCTGGCTGGGTACGATTGCCTGCCTGGCTCAACCCGCTACAGTGCCGGGGGTACGTCTGCAGGAACCGGAGCCTCGTCCGGCAGCCTACCAGCCCTCGTCTGATACGTTGCCAGCCATTGAGGGGCAGGCAAAATCGTTGACCAAGAGCCGTTACCTGTCCATTGATGTCACCGGCACATTTGGCCAGTTTCGGCGCTACCGCATTTTTTCCGGTGAAACGATGGCCTTCCGGGCTAAATCAGACGGAGAAAAATACCGGTATCCACTTACGGCGGTGAGCGATACGGCCTTCACGATCGCCTTCCAGAACGAACTTTACGACCAACCGCAGGCACTGATGTTTCCGTTGGCTGATGTGCAGCGCGTGTATCTCAAACACAGAATTCCCTTTATAACAGAGCTTGGTTATTTGCTGCCAGCCGCCGGTGCCATCTTTGTTATAGCCGATTTTGTTAATCCCCGTAGTCTGGATGGGCATACCGGCCGTTTCCAATTCGATCCAAAGTCATTGGTACCGGGTGGTCTCATGCTGTTGGGTGGAGCGGTGTGTTATAAGCTCTCCCACAGGAGTTACACCATTAACGATCGTCACAGGATAAAGGTACTGTGGACCAGGTAGTTGGTTTCTGGTTGGCCACGCTCTTTAATCAGATAACGTATTAAACGTTTGTGAAATTCTACACAAGCCATTTGGCAAATTTGCTTTTGTTGGAAGGTGACGGTACCTTTATACGTACCACTTAGACGTATCAAGATTAGAGGAGATGAACCAGCATACCATCTTTGTAGCGGAAGACGACGAGGATGATCAGTTTCTCCTCAGAACGGCATTTGCCTCTACGGGAGTGGCATGCGATCTCGTTTTTTTTACCAATGGTGAAGAATTAATCAGCCAGTTGGCTACTTCGCAGGAGCGCCCCACGCTCGTCTTGCTGGACCTCAACATGCCCATCATGGACGGGTTTCAGACGCTCGTTCATCTCCGTAATCAGGAGGCCTATAAGACAATGCCTGTGCTGGTTCTGACTACGTCGAGCCAACGTGAAGACGTAACCCGGGCTTATTCGCTGGGGGCTAACTCATTCATTACCAAGCCGCACCAATACGACGATCTGACGCGTACGGTTCAACAGCTACAACAATTCTGGCTCCTCACGGCCAGTATTCCGAAGCCCAGTAAATCAAAACAGCCAATTGCTTAAGCTGTCTGCTGACGCGCCGGGTTTACGACTGATTATAGTGAATTTGGTCAAAAAATTGGCTCTCTGGCGGCATTTGCCGAGGTCATAGCTGAAAATTGCGTTCTTTTGCGGCATGAATGCCCTTTTACTGACGCCCCCCACACAGCCCGTTCGGGCTATTATTGCCCTCGCCTCTTCGAAAAGTGAAAGCAACCGTGCGCTCATTCTCGATGCGC
Source organism: uncultured Fibrella sp. (assembly GCF_964250085.1). Lineage (NCBI taxonomy): Bacteria > Pseudomonadati > Bacteroidota > Cytophagia > Cytophagales > Spirosomataceae > Fibrella > uncultured Fibrella sp. The sequence goes on from NZ_CAXUEC010000001.1 coordinate 1,203,453, forward strand.
TCACCAGTTTCCGCTGCCAGCTCGAAAACCTGTCTACAGCCCGCGATACGCAGACCATGATTCGCCTGCTGCGCGATAACAACGCACCAACCGCCGACGTACTCGACGCGGGAACGACCATGCGTTTTCTGACCGCTTATTTCGCGTTAACGGGCCAAACCAAGATTATGACCGGCACGCCACGTATGTGCGAGCGACCGATTGGGTTGCTGGTCGAGGCGTTACGGACACTGGGAGCTGATATAACGTACCTGGGTCAGGATGGTTATCCGCCACTGCAAACGGCTGGTTTTCAGTCTACAGGCATCGCTGAGTTGAGCATCCGGGGTGATGTGAGCAGTCAGTATATTTCCGCATTGGCCATGCTGGCTCCGTATTTGCCCACCGGCTTGACGTTGCATCTGACAGGCACGTTGGGCTCGGTGCCCTACATGACCATGACGTTGCAACAGATGGCGGTTTTTGGTATTACCGCCACCGCCGACTGGGATGCGCAGACAATTCATATTCCGGCAGGTACGTATCAACCTACTACCTACGCCATCGAATCCGACTGGTCGGGGGCGAGCTACTGGTTCAGCATCGTTGCCCTGGCCGACGATGCCGATATTGAACTGCTAGGTCTGAAAGAGCAGTCGCTTCAGGGGGACAGCGCGATCGTAGGAATCATGGACCAGTTGGGGGTGCAGGTGACGTATACGGGTAAAGGGTTCAGGCTTACCAAAAAAGCGGCAGCCACCCACCTTACCGTCGATTTCACCAACTGCCCTGATTTGGCGCAGACGGTCGCCGTTTGTTGTGCACTGAAAAATATTCCAGCCACGTTTACTGGTATCGAAAGCCTGAAAATCAAGGAGACCGACCGGGTGGTGGCGATCCAGAACGAGCTGCGCAAGTTTGGCGGTGATCTGGTCGAAGTGGTGCCTAATGAACGCTACGAGATTCAGGCCGTAACGGCTCCGGCTACGGATGAGCCGGTGCGGATCGATACGTACGACGATCACCGGATGGCTATGGCTTTTGCACCCATCGCCATGCTTCGCCCCGTCATTATCGAAGAGCCGGGCGTGGTGGCTAAATCATATCCATCTTTCTGGGACGATTTCGAGAAAGTAGCGCTGATAAAGGCGGTGTAAAGTAGTCAGGCTTTGGCGATCATGCGGTCGAAAACGGCCCGCTGTGCTTTCATCGAGGCAACTTTATCGGCGGGGTCGGTGTGACATTCGAGCAACACCCAGCCTTTATAATTGATCTTCGTCAGGTTCGTCAGCAATTCCTGATACGGATAATCGGTCCGGTCGAGCTCACGGACGTGGCAAGTTGCGCCCAATCGATTACTGACCAGATTGAAGTTGGCCTGAAAACCGTTGCCGTTCAGGTCCTGCGGGTTGCAATTCCAGCAGATGGTGGCGTTTGGATGGGTGGCAACGTCCATAATCTGTTTGATCGCGGGTAGTTCCTGCGTGGCTTCGCCATGTACTTCCAGCCTGATCTGCTGCCCCAGCGTTGCCCCGTAAGTGGCCAGTTCGTTCAGCGATTCGCCGATCTGAGCGAGCGTTTTTTCAACCGGAACCTCTTTATGCAGCCCATTCGGTTTCACCTTCACGCCCGACCCGCCAACGTCTGCGCTTAGCCGGATGAATTCTTTTGCCCGCTCGATAGACGCCCTCAACTGGCTCTGATCAACATAATCGAACTGCTGGTTGGTGCCTAAGCCAATTAACTGAACCGGGCTATCGGAAAACCGTTTTTTAACGTCCAGCCGCTGGGCGGCAGTCAGGTCGGGCATTACTTTATGAGCATGCTCAACGCGTAGCTCCACGCCCGGAATGTCGGTATCCCGGCAGTTTTTGATGAGCGTCGGCAGGTCCCAGTCTTTGCCCCACAGGTACGTGACGAAACCCAGTTTGATGGCTGATTTTGTCGCAGTCGGCATCGCTGTCAACCCAGGCGCCGACAGGAGCGAAGCACCCGCCAGTAGGGAAATTTCTTTCAGGAACGTGTATCTGTCGATAGCAGGCATAGCAGTTGGGGGTAGGCAGTAATTTAGCGAATGCTCTCTGATACACACAAAGTCTACCGCCCGGAGGGATTACTTATACGGTTGATGAAGTAGAGGTAAAAGCGTGAGTTATATATCCGGGATTTAGAAAACTGTATGTACAGCCACCTGACTCATCTGTAATCTATAATAGACTAAAATCTTGCAGGTACGTTCCAGCCAGAAGAGGCCCCATGATTGAAGGTAGGTGTCCACTATAAATGGCTACTATCCGCTTTGCGTTTTGAAAATGCTAAGCCGCTGCTTCGCCTTATTTTGGGAAAAATTGGTTATCCAACTGTCAAAGCCGTTTATCAGCAGCGACTGGCAACCTGGAACGAAGTGAGCGCGGAAGCTCACGGTAAATAAAGCAGTAACGTAAACCAGTTATGAAAGCAGTAGGATTCAACACATCGCTCCCTATCTCGGAAGCCAAAAGTTTTATCGACGTCGACATTGATAAACCCGTTCCGGGTAGTCACGATCTGTTGGTGAAAGTCAATGCCGTATCGGTGAACCCGGTGGATTTTAAAATCCGGCAGAACTCGGCTAAAAACACCGTGCTGGAACAACCAAAAATCATTGGCTGGGACGCGGCGGGTGTGGTGGAGGCGGTGGGCAGTGCCGTCACGCTGTTTGCCGTGGGCGATGCCGTGTATTATGCCGGTGATATCACCAAACCGGGCAGCAACGCCGAATACCAGTTGATCGACGAACGGATTGTGGGCCGAAAGCCAGGTACGTTGTCAGACGAAGCGGCGGCGGCAATCCCGCTGACCGCCCTGACGGCCTGGGAAATTTTCTTCGACCGGATGCGTCTTTCGCCCGAACGCGACCGCAACAAAACGCTACTGATCATTGGTGGAGCCGGTGGTGTGGGTTCTATTGCTATCCAACTGGCCAAAAAAGTGCTGGGACTGCACGTCATCGCCACCGCCTCGCGCCCCGAAACCAATGAGTGGTGTAAGAAAATGGGTGCCGATCTGGTTGTCAATCACCGTAACCTCGTCGACGAGGTTAGAAACGCCGGGTTTCAGTACGTGGATTACATTGTCGATTTTGTGGATATCAACGCTTACTGGGATACGCTGGCCGAACTCATTAAACCACAGGGCCATATTGCTTCCATTACGGGGAGTGCCTCGCCCGTTGCGCTGAACAAGCTGAAGAGCAAGAGCGTCAGTTTCTCCTGGGAGTTGATGTTTACCCGTTCCACGTTTCAGACCGACGATATGATCGAGCAGCACCATATCCTGAACCGGGTGGCCGACCTGCTCGACGCCGGTGTGCTGGAAACGACCCTCACGCAAACTCTGCATGGCCTGTCGGCCGATACGCTGAAACAGGCCCACGCGCAACTCGAATCGGGCACGACGATTGGTAAACTGGTTATCTCGTTCTGATTATGGACCGGATAAACCATTATAAAACCATATCCGAACTGCATCAGAAAAGCGGGTTTCCACCGCCCGAGCACCCGCTGCTGAGTCTGATTCTGATGAATGTGGTTAATTTTCAGGTACACTGTGTCAATTATAGTAATCCTAAAAATACCACATCATGCTTGTATTCATTGGCTTAGGCGGACGAGAGTTTGCGCTCATCTTAGTTACGCTCCTGTTCATACCGATACTGCCACTATGGTAATCTTCAAGAAATCGGGTCAGCATCCGTTGTTCAGTTTGTTGGCCCTTCTGCCAGGTATTGGTCTGGTCATCGCCTTGTACGTTGCTGCCTTCTCCGATTGGCGTACTGATAAATAAGGGGTCGATCGGTTATTCCCAGTCTACTTCGCCGAGGCCCTGCCGGATCACTTCGAAAGCGTCGGTGGTAGCGTTGATAATGGTAGAGGGTGCGTAACCGCCATAGCCACCGTCGATGACAATGTCGACATCGTGGCGGTACGTTTCATAAATCAGTTCAGGGTCGGTGCTGTAGGCAATGCCTTCGGGCAGGTCTTCGGGTCCACCTTCGCGGAGGGTGGTGGTAATGATCGGGTTGCCGAGTTCCTGTACGATCAGCCGGGGAATGTCATTATCGGGCACCCGAATACCCACTGTTTTCTTGCTGGAGTTGAGCAGCTTAGGTACGTTGTTGTTTGCGTCGAGAATGAAGGTGTATGGGCCGGGCAGCAGCCGTTTCATCAGCTTGAAGGCCGAATTGCTCACGCGGGCGTAATCGGCAATGTGACTGAGGTCGTAACAGATGAACGAAAAGTCGTTTTTCTGGGGCTTGATGCCCTTAATACGGGCTACTCGTTCCACCGCCCGAGCGTTGTGAATGTCGCAGCCGAGGCCGTAGATGGTATCCGTCGGATAAATCACTACTGCTCCCTGGCTCAGCGCCTTCGCGACCTGCCTGATCCGGTTCAGGTCAGGGTTTTTGGGATATAACTTGATAAGCTCAGCAGGCATGACAGGTATCAATTAACAGTGAACAATTATCAATGATCGATTTTAGTCGGGTACGTTCATCTATACAAGAATTGATCATTGATAATTGTTCACTGTTAATTGATACCTGTTAACTGTTCATTGTGGCGACGCGGTACCGGCGATACATGCTGTTGACGGGCAGGTGCATCCGGCAAAAAAGCAGAATTACTCGCGACGGAAAGCCTGCCGGTTCGATCTGGATGAGTAACTGGCCAAACTTAGCGGCCAGCGTGTACTGTTCGGCGTAAAAACATTTGCGAATAAACTGCCTGATCCGGTCGGCCAGGGCCTTGTATTCGTCGGGTGTTTCGCACAGTTCGTACGCTTTGTAGCAGACCCGCCAGGTAGAATCGAGCAGCGTATTGTCGGCTTTCATAATTTGCTGACCCAACGAATTGGGCAGGACCCGTTTCTGGGTTAGTACCTCATCGATGTATGCATACCGGTAGGAGCGGGCCGAACGTACCCAGAAATCAAAATCTTCGTAGGCCAGCGTTTCATCGTAGCCACCCAGGGCGACCAGCATGTCGCGGCGCATCATCATCGTGGGGGTGTTGATGAAATAGCGGGTCAGCACGTCCTGAAATACGTCGCCGGTGGGTACCCGTTCGGTTGTTCGGCCGTCGGGGCGAACGGGGTGATGGTGCCGGAGAAATTCGCCCTGTGTATCAATGTAGGTGGCATTCGAGAAGACAACCCCGTAATAGGCCGGCAACGACATAAACTGGTCGACCTGCCGGGCTACGCGCTGAGGCAGCATGACGTCGTCGGCGGCCAGGTCAATAACATAGTCGCCAATGGCCAGCGCCAACCCCTGATTAAACGCCCGGCAAAGCCCTCGATTGGTTGCATTTCGGATAAACCGGGTAGACGGAAACAACGCGCAGAAGGCGGCAATCTCTTCGGCAGACCGATCGCTGCTTCCGTTATCAATCACGATCAGTTCAACGTTTGGGTACGTCTGGCCAACGACCGAGTGGAGGCTCTGTTGTACAAACTCACCCTGGTTGAAGCAGGTGCAGATAACTGATACCCAAGGCTTGTGTTTATTCAGGAACGGCGCCATCGGAATGGTGACGCCCGCCTGGGTGATCCGTTGGCGGTCCATATTGGCGATTCATGTTGGAGAAAGTCGTTAGAATAATATACGTTATGAAAGTAACAGGTTACCTCTAGCTTAACGCTTTTTTTTGAGCAACCGGAATTAACCCACTTATTTTTAATCGCATTCGCAGGTTTGGCACAGTTTTTCGATAGTAGTAGGTACGCGACTTGGGTGGCGTGCCAAATTGCCTGCTGCCCAACCGCGATCACATTTATGGGTTAGGGTTCGCAAATGCCACTTCACATGTTGGAGGTGGCATTTGTTGTTTTCCGGGCAACCGACGGGTTCTTGTCGCCCTCCAGGTCAAACAGCGACACGTTCATTTCGTACCCCAGCACTAGCAGCAGGCAAACCAGATTGGTCCAGATCATCAAGGCAATCAGCGTTCCGATGGAGCCGTAGACCTTGTTATAGGAGCTGAAATTGGAGACGTAATACGAGAACCCCAGGGTTGTGAGGACGATCAGCACCGAGGCGGCCACCGAGCCGGGTAAGATAAACGTCCACTTCATGTTCACGTCGGGTCCGTACCGGTAGATGACCGAGACCACGCCCACGAAAACGGCGAATACCAGCAGGTATCGGGCAATTTTAAGCAGGTAATAAAAGACGATGTTGTTGAAGACGCCAAACTTGAGCAGGTAGTCGATCACCACGCCGCCTACCACAAGCAGGCCGATGGCCAGAAAAAGCGAGATGGCCAGCGCCACCGTAAGCAGAACAGCAATGCCCCGTTTGGCCAGAAAGCTCCGCCGCTCCGCCGTTTCGTGCGCTGAGTTGAAGGCATTCATCAAGGCCACCATGCCACTGGTTGCTGAATACAACGCCAGTATAAACCCAAACGACAGCACGCCCCCACGCGGCTGGCTGACAATATCTTTGATCGTGGTATCGACCGTGTCGAAGGCGCCGATTGGGAGCGCCTGGGCAAATAACTGCATGATCTGTTTGTCCAGATCGGGAATAAACTTGATAAACGGAATCAGTGTGAACAGAAAAATGACCGTTGGGAAGATGGCCAGAATGAGGCTATAAGCTACCGAAGAAGCTCGTTCGCTGAGATCATTGTCGGTGATCTTTTCGGTGATCTTGCTCAGAAAACTATACCAGTCTTTCTTCGAATTGAAAGCGTTGTGCGTACGTAGCCAGACCCGTGCTCCCGACAGGGATTTCAGACTCATTAGTTTCTTGAACATAAGCTGAAGGATTTGGGGTTTTGGATTTGGAATGTCGGATTTGCTCTGCTTGATACCGTTCCAAACCTGAGCGGAGCAAATCCGACATCCAGAATCCATTTATACTATGCCAACCTACGCCTCAAAAAAAGGTTTCAGATGGTCGAGAAGCCCGGTGGGAGCGGCCGATAGTCGGCCGGTGTCGGCCCGTTGAAAAACCAGCGTTGTCTGCCCGGTATGCAGCAACGCGCCGACTTCGTTGGTGATGGCGTACTGAAACACGATCCGGGCGCGGGGCAACTCAGGAATTGTCACCGTCACGGTGAGCAGATCATCGTAGCGGGCCGGCTTCATATAGCGCGACGTGTTTTCGTACACCGGCATCATAATGCCCGACGCTTCCATTTCCTTGTACGAAAAGCCCAGACTACGGAGTGCCTCCACGCGTCCGATCTCGTAGAACCGCGCGTAGTTGCCGTAATACACGTACCCCATCTGGTCGGTGTCGGCATAACGTACCCGGAAGGGAGGAACGATGAAGGTGAACATAGGGGTGTTGAATCAAGAGTTAAGAATTGCTCTGCTAAGTATTGATACGTTTGTCTAGCGGAGCCACTCTTACTTCTTAATTTATTTCATGATTTTCCGTTCGTTCAGGGCGCGCTGGTAGATGCGGGCGTTGGCCATGTGTTCGGCCATGTTGCGCGAGAACGTGTGGTAGCCGGAAAAATCGGCTTTGGCTACGAAAAACAGGTAGTCGTGCTGCTCCGGATTCAGTACGGCGTCGATGGCGCCTGGCGGTGGCAGGTTGATCGGTCCCGGTGGTAAACCGCCATACATGTAGGTGTTGTAGGGGCTATTGAAGGCCAGGTGCTTGTTCAATACACGCCGAATGGTGAAATCATTGTTGGCGAAAACCACCGTCGGGTCAGCTTCGAGTTTGATGCCGCGTTTGAGGCGGTTCAGATACACACCCGCCACGCGGGGTTGCTCGTCGGCTTTGATGGTTTCGGCCCTGACAATAGACGCCAGCGTTTGCACCTCGGTCTGAGTGAGTCCCAGGGCCGCCGCTTTGGCCTTGCGGGCGGGCGTCCAGAACTTCTTATACTCGTCGGCCATCCGGTTCAGCAGGGCCGTAGGCTTGGCTGTCCAGAACAGCTCGTAGGTATTCGGAATAAACAGGCAGATAATCGTGGTGGTGTCGAGGCCGTAGTGTTTGCAGGTGTCCGGGTTGTCGAGCAGTTCACGCAACGCCGCCGGTCCAAACGCGAATTTGCTGCCTACCTTGTCGATCAGCTCACTTTTCAGGCGAATGCTGCTGTTGAAGGTCAGTTCGATGGGGTCCTGGCTGCCACTCCGAAGTTTCTTGATGGCTTCGTAGTTACCCATGCCCGGTTTCATTCGGTAATGGCCGACCTTTATTCGCTCGGGGTATTTCATTAGTTTCGAAACAAACCGGAAGGTCATCTCATTCTCAAGCACCTTATGGGCCTGCATCGAATCAATGACCGATTCGAAGGTTGCTCCCTTGGGAATATAGAGCGAAAAGGGCTTGGCGTCGTCGGTATGAGCGTTGATGTTAGGCGTCTTGGCTAGTTGCCAGGCGTAGAACGTAAACGAAACAAACAGGACCGTAAAGGCGATGTACAGGCCAATTTTGGCGTTGCGCGACAGTGTCATTGGGTGAAATAAGTCTGATGGTGCCTTCCGAAACAATGCGTTTATCGGCAGGCAGCGGCGCAAAGGTACGGCCCTGACGCAACAATGTGCTGACCGGCGTTTTTTTGTATCAGGCCACTGCTTACTTTTTGACAGGATTTACGGGATGAACAGGATTTGTTTTTGCTCTAGTTTTTCCAAAGCAAAAACAAATCCTGTTCATCCCGTAAATCCTGTCAAAAAGTAAGCAGTGGCCTGTACAACAAGCCGTTTGTCATAAATGGCTGCAACCTTTCGGCGTCAGCGTGCATCTTTCCAGTACATAACTCCATATTCCAGATGAAAACGCCTTTACTGATCACGTACCTGGCCATGTGCCTTACGCTAACGTCCTGCCTGTCGGCCCAGGATGTGAAACGAAACCAGACGTTTGCCGGTATAGCCGGGCTTGATGTAAGTGCCGGTATCAATGTGTATCTGACCCAGGGCAGTACCGAATCGGTTCGTATCGAAGCCAGAGGGTTCGAGGATGACGAAGTGATTTCGGAACTTCGCGGTGGCAAACTCGTGCTTACCATTCGGCGGCAGAACGGCTGGAAAGGGGTTTTTGGCCGAAATAATTCGGTGAAAGCTTATGTAACGGTGAAAAACCTGAATAGCATCGAGGTATCGTCGGGGGCTGATCTGGAAGGCGAAACCAACCTGGTAGCCGACGATCTGACGCTGAATACCAGCAGTGGGGCCGATGTGAAACTGGACGTTAAAGTAAACCGGATGACCGTGTCGGTCAGCAGTGGGGCCGACGTAACCCTCAGCGGATCGGCGGCAAAGCTAACGGCGTCGGTATCGAGCGGCGCTGATCTGGATGCCGATAAACTGGTGACCGACGTTTGTTATGCAGAAGCATCTGGTGGGGGCGACGCCAGGGTGCATGGTCGAAAAGAATTGTACCTGCGGGCATCTGGTGGTGGCGACGTAACATACAGTGGCCCCGGACAGTTGGTAAGTCGGAAAACCTCCGGCGGGGGCGATATCAATCGGGATTAAGCAATAAAACTCATGAAGACATCATTCTTAGGCCTGATCGTGGCCTTTTTACTGTTGGTAACCAGCCATGTTCATGCGCAGGATATCACCCTGAACCCCAGTGTTTCAGGGTTCACCACGTTGAAAGTCAGCACGGGCGTGCAGGTTTTTCTGACCCAGGGCGATTCAGAATCGCTGAAAATTGACGCCAGAGGCTTCGACAAGAAAGACATCATTGCTGAAGTAGACGGGAGCGAACTGAAGATCAGTATTCGTCTGCAAGGCTGGTTAGGTACCAATAAAGCGGATAAAAACACGAACCGCTACGTGAAAGCGTACCTGACGGCCCGTCAACTCCGCGAGATCACGGTGTCGTCGGGAGCGCAACTCACCGGTGAGGCCCCTTTTCAGGCGGAAAAGCTAACGCTGGCGGCGAAGTCGGGGGCAACGGTCACGATAGCCCTGAAAGCGACCGATGTTGAGCTAAGTTCGGGCGCGGGCTCTACCGCTACCGTAACCGGTTCGGCCAAAACGGTGAGCGCATCGGCCTCTGGCGGGGCAACGATCGAAGCCAACAAACTGATAGCGGCTACCTGCCAGGCCGAAGCCACAAGCGGGGCCAGCGTGCGGGTATACGCCGAAAACGAACTGTTCCTGAAAGCCTCGACGGGCGGAAGCGTAGATCACAGCGGCCCCGGCCGAATCGTGAGCCGCAAAACCTCTCTGGGGGGCAGCGCCAACTAACTTGTCATTGGGTTTCATTACCGGGTTGGGGGTAGAACCCGATAATGAAACCCAATGACTATTACGATCAATGACAGCGTAACTCAATGACCCTAAACGACATTGAACCCGGTATTCTACCGCTGGTTGAGGCACTGAACCGGACGGGGCTGGTCCAGACGTTTTCGAGTTGTGAAGGCCATTTCACGCCCGACGAACAGCGCCTGCGCGACCGGAATCATGCCGAGGTTCGTTTTCTCCCCGCGTCAGGTAAGTTGCCCGATCAATGGGTGGGTACGTTGCTGGCCCGGTTCAAATCTCGTCATGGATTGATGCCGGTGACCGTGGTGGGTTACAAACTCTTCACGCCCATCGACGAGGCTACCGTCGACGAAACGTACGTGCTGGAACTGCGCCCGTTCAATCGTTTCGACCCGCCCGCTACCAAACGGTCTGATATTGACCGCGCCATTCTGCAACTGGTTGAACTGATTTAGATCAGGCGGTGGCCTTGATAGACACCAGTTTATAAGCCGGCTTTAAGGTAGGCCCAGCCCTGTTCCTGCTTCATAATCAGCTCGGCCATGGCCATTGGTACGGTACCAACAAAGGGCAGAAGTTCAGCTTTGGTGACTTTCTGCATACGCATCGTGTTTTCGCAAACGACCATCTTCACGTTTTTCTTCTGAACCAGGTCCTGAAGCATACTGGCATACCTGGTCTTTTCGGTCATAACCATAGCAATACCACCGCCGTGGAAAACAACTTCTACTTCGGCGTCGGGCCAGCCTTCGCGCAGGTTGCGCAGGTTCGTAACGAGTGATTTCTGAGAGAGCGTGTCAGATGCCACAAACTGGAAAACAACTTTATGTCCTTTCCCTGTATCCTGTGCATTGCCAGTTTGATTCATGCCGAGGACAGTAAACAGGAGCGAAAGGATGAATAGTAGCTTCTTCATAGCTTGTCGGGTTATCGATTTGGTTGACGAGTTTGTATCTGTTGATCCTGCCAATTCTTTATTGGCTTGAATGGTCCGAATTTATGCTGTTTTTCGGAAAATGAATCTGCGTAGGGACCAAACGGATGATCAATTGGTTTGCCGGCGATGTTGGGCCAGTCACGGCTCAGATCTTTGGCTGGTCGCGGCATCGATTCGATGTAGGCGGCAATGTCCCAGGCCTCTTCGTCGGTCAACGTGGGTTTCTCCCAGGTGGCGCCCAGCGGCATATTGGTTTTAACGTACCCCGCCAGTCGTGAAATGCGGAAGAGACCCGCGCCCTGGTTGTAACTATGTGGCCCCCACAAAGGCGGAAACGTATAGCCTGTTCTGTTGGTATTGGCGACGCCATGCCCGGTAGTGCCGTGGCAGGAAACGCATTTCTGCTCATAAGCCAGTTTGCCATTGCCGGGGTCCGCCGCCCGGTCGAGGTAGGGCAGTTTCCAGATTCCTGATCCATTGGGCGTTTCGCCCCTGGGTACGTTGCTGCCAACGGAGAGGATATAGGCTACGATGGCCTTCATCTCCCGGCTGTTGCTGTCGAGAGTTTTACCGTTAAGGCTGCGTTCGATGCAGTCGTTTACGCGTTTTACAATGGTTTCAATAGTACCCGACCGTTCCCGGAATTTTGGGTAGGTTGCCGCCACCGCGCCGTAGTTATTGCCCCAAGGTTTGGTGCCGGCGTCGAGATGGCAATTCTGGCAGTTCATGCCGTTCGACAGGCGGGCCACCTTTCCCTTCGGACCCAGGTACGTTGCCGTATGCGCAATCAGGTCTTTTCCATACATTATCAACACCCCGTTGGTATCAATAGCTTTTGCGGGTGGCTGCCTGGGCAATTTCTGCCGCACGGTCCGTTGCGGGGCAGGTTTCTTCTGAATAAGCGTAGGAGGCCGGTCTGCTGGGCCGATTACCGGAACAAAGCTGGCAGTGACTGTGATAATCAGCAAACCCAGTAGCAGTGTCAATGCCGGCTGTAGTTTCTGAAATGGGTGAGTCAGGGTATCTGTTGAACGCATATAAGCGAGGTGGGGCGTTGGTTGGCAACAAGGTACGATAACTACCAATCCCCAATTCACTTAAATCAATTCATTATTGTGCTGGGCAGCTTCTTCGGTAAGAGTAGTCAGTGGATTCTGTGATAAGCTAGTTTCCAGCTCTTTGCCTTCTTTACGAATGCTATTATGACCTGACAGAGAAGGGTCGGGTAACAGAGTGTTGATGAAGGCGAGCGTGTCAGTGACGAGTCCGGGGAATAGCCCATGAACAGCACCCGCGAATTTGGCAGGCAACGAAACGATGCGCTCTGCTTCGCCGTATCGAGTTGCCTCGATAATTTCCGACGCTACCTTTTCGGCACTCAGCGACAGGCCGGGTAGCGAATCGCCGATTTTGAACCAGGCATATTCCTTTTCATGCTGCCCCCGCACCAACGCCTGCCGTGGGCTACCCGTGCGAATCAGGCCGGGGCAAATGGTGGTAACAAAAATATTGTCGCGGGCCACCTCCGCACGTAGTCCTTCTGAATAACCAACCAACGCGAATTTACTGGCCGAATACGGCAACAGGTGCGGAACGGACACCTTGCCGCCAAACGATGCTACGTTAACGATTCGACCTGCTTTGCGCGCCTGCATATCGGGCAAAACGGCGTTGGTTGCGTGGTAGGCCGCCCAGAAATTGGTGTTCATTGAATCGTGGAAATCATCATCGGTCGTGTTGGCGTACGGCCCGGCCATGATCACCCCGGCATTATTGATGAGCACATCCACCGGACCGAGCTGCTGATTGACATGCTCGAAAAAGTCGTCTAGCTGGTCTTTATCGGTCAAATCGCAACGGTGCGCATACACGTCGTGGCCGTGGGTACGTAGCTCGGCTGCGGCTGCGTCGAGTGCTTCCTGGGTACGTGCGCAGATGGCCAGGCGTGCGCCCTCCTGCGCCAGTTGCCGGGCTATAACCAGGCCCAGGCCGCGTGAGCCGCCGGTGATAACCACCACTTTATCCCGAAAATCGATCTGCCGATTGCGACGCTGTACGGCCCGGATAGCCACCAGAGCCCCCACGCCGACGATACTCCAAAGCAATGTATGTTTTGCCATAAACTGAGCTGTTTATACCGAAACAACGGCTGGCAAGTGGTGGTCGTGGAAGTGACTGAATGGCCCTTACTACCGGTTTTTCGTGTAGACCACGTCGGCGAAATAATGGCGGCAATCCGTGAACCAGTGCGAGAGCGAAAAGCCGGTTTGTTCGGCAAGCTGACCGATTCCCTGACGGGTAAACTTCCGGGAAATTTCGGTGTGGATGATCTCGCCGTAATCAAAGGCTACGGTCATGTCCAGCGCTTTGATGGTCACCGTTTGTTTGGTCTGACTGACCAGGTAACTCCGCGCCTCGCCTCGTTCGGGGTCGTATACTTCGTAGTGGTCAAAGGCGGCCAGATTGAAATCAGCGTCGAGTTCGCGATTAATCCGGCGGAGCAGGTTGAGGTTAAACGCCTTGGTCAGTCCCTGCCGGTCGTTATAGGCCGCATGAATAACCGCCGGGTGTTTTTGCAGATCGAAGCCCGTCAACAGCATGTCGCCCGGACGTAGCAACGCCGATAGCTGATGGTAGAAATCCAGTGCTGCATCAGGCGTGAAATTGCCAATATTCGATCCCAGAAACAGCACGATCAGCCGCGTTGAGTCTGCTTCGCTGGCGGTTCGTTGAACAATTTGGGCCAGTGCATCCGTGTAATCGCCATGCTGGGGCTTAACCGTCAGCGTGGGTAATTTCTGACGAAGGTCATCGGTGAGCTCATCCAGTACCGTTTCCGAAATATCGACGGGGGAATAGCTGAACCGGGCGTTTTGTTCTACGAAATGCGACAGCAACACCTTCGTTTTCAGCCCATCGCCAGCCCCCAGTTCGATCAGATCGAAAGGCCGGTTGTCGGCCGCGAACAGCCTGAGCCATTGCTCTTTGTAGTTATCAATGATTTCATACTCGCTACGCGTGAGGTAATACTCAGGCAGGTGCATGATTTCGCTAAAGAGTCGGCTGCCTTCGGCGTCGTAAAAAAAGCGCGACGACAGGCGTTTGGGCTGTTGAGTTAGTCCGGTGCGCACCTCGTCGGCAAGGGCTGAACTAATCAGGTACGTTGTATCGGTATGGTCGAGAAGCATGTTGTAAGGGTTATTCTCGGCTTCACCCCCGCCCCCCTGAAGGGGGCTACTGCTTTGGCTAAATAGGCGAAGCAGTGCATTAGCCCCCTTCAGGGGGGTGGGGGTGAAGCCGAGAGTACTAGCTAATTACCAGCCGTATGCCGGTGTATTGCCACTGTTTATCGGGTTGAAAAAAATTGCGATACGTGGGCCGGGTACGGTCCGATGTATCGGAATCGGGTGGCGTGGCTACCGAAGCGCCCCGCAACACCATCTGCCCACTCATGAACTTACCGTTATACTCACCCACCGCACCCGGCACGGTCTTGAAACCGGGGTAGGGGAGATACGCCGACGCAGTCCATTCCCAGCGTTGGCCCCAGTTCAGGTTGCCCAGCAAGGCGGCCGTTTCCCACTCAAACTCGGTGGGCAGGCGCAGGTCCCGCCAGCGGGCGTAGCCATCGGCTTCATAGAAATTGACATGGCAAACCGGTGCATCCGGGTCGATCGGTTCCAGACCGGCGAAGGTGTAGTTATGCCACGTGCCGTCGATTTTGTGCCAGTAAAGCGGCGCTTCGGCTTTCGTCGCGTTTACCCAGGCCCAGCCGTCGGCCAGCCAATGCTGAAACTGACTGTAGCCACCCGCTTCCATAAAAGCCAGATACTCAGCGTTGGTCACCAGATTGCCCGCCAGCGTGGTCTCATTCAAATAGACCTTGTGTACACCCAATTCATTGTCGAAACAGAAACCGTCGCCCTGATAGCCAATCGTGTACACGCCTTCGGGAATAGTGATAGCACCCGCCCTGGTGGGGCGAAGTGTACCTGGCTGCTGCGGCTTATGCTCGGTAACGGGTATGTCGAGGGCCGGGAACAGCGGATTGTGACCGAGTGTGTATTTGATATCGGTAATCAGTAATTCCTGATGCTGCTTCTCGTGTTCGAGCCCCAGCACAATCAGCGATTCCAGCGTATCAGGCAGGTCGCGTTCGGCCAGAAAACGGGTCATGTGCTCATCGACATACGCCCGGTAGCGATACACCTCGGCTACCGTTGGGCGGCTCAGATTACCCCGCATAGTGCGTAGCGTGCGCCGGCCAACGGTTTCGTAATAACTGTTGAACACGTAGTTGAACTGGTCGTTGAAAACCCGATAGCCAGGTACGTTCGGGATGAGCACAAACGTTTCCCAAAACCAGGTAGTGTGGCCCAGATGCCATTTGGGCGGGCTGGCGTCGGCCATTGGCTGCACTACAAAATCTTCAGTCTCCAGGCCCGCACATAGCCGGACCGATTGGTCACGTACCTGAAGAAATGCGTCGGCCAACGCCGTAGTTACTGACTGTACATGCATAAAACCAATGAGGTGAACAGCGTTAGCTTGCTGATGGGATAGATACTCTATATGTTGACTCGACAAGTCGATAGACTAAAGAACTACAAGGCAAACAAGTTAGGATAGGTTATGGTGTATGGAAACGAAAAAATAATACGCAGTGGGCCGTACACGCAGATCGGATAACCGTTGATTTCTAACCGCGTTATGAGATGACCAGCAACTTCATCAATCCAGATGGCTATTCCGAAACCCAACTATTATGATATCGACTTCCGCAAGGAGCCGGAAAAGTACCGGGTGAGCGTGGGCGAAATGGGGGTTCTCACGGCAATGCCCTACAAAGCTGAAATATTGCCATTTTGGCGATTTAAAGACCCCGAAGCCGCCCGCAAATCGTCGGAGAAGATTTACCAGCTCTTTCTGGATTATAAGGAAAAAGGCGATTTCATTGGCATGGACATGGCCCGTAAATTCCTGCAAATGGGCTACACGCGGTCGCGGCGGTACGCGAATCATAAAGGCGGCAAAAAATACGACGGTCCCGTTCCCGATGATAAAAAAGGGCAATCGGGAGCGCATGGCCGCGAGCAGTTACCGCGTAGTGAAGAAGATCCGGTAAAGGCCGAATCGGCCCGGATTTTTTATGCCAAGTACCTTGAGGCCCGTGAAGACCCGGACTATAAGCGGCAAAAAAAGGAATGGCAGGCGAAATATGGGTGAGGATTGCGAAGTTTGTGGTCTGGGAATAGCCTGAAGCTCCAGCTTTGGGAGGGTTGTATCCGTTATCTTTCCCGAAGCTGGAGCTTCAGGCTACTTCCAAATGCTCATTCAACTCGTTAACGCTACCTTCCGGCAAACAGACAATCAGGCGTACTCCCCCATCAACTGGACGTTAACAACCGGAGAACATTGGGCGATCATGGGTCCATCGGGTTCGGGCAAAAGCGTACTGCTCGATGCACTGGCGGGGCGAATTACGTTGCTCGGTGGCCAGTTGCTCCATCCGGTCGGCCCACTGAAAACAACGGTTGAACTGGTAGCGCGCGACTACTCGTTCGACTGGCGTATCGCAAGCGCGGCGCAGTTCTATCAGCAACGTTATAATACGCAAACCGTGGATGCGGCCCCCACCGTCCGCGACATGCTGCAAGGCCAGGTACGTCCTACCGGCACGATCGACCTTGCCTCAGCACCCGTATCGCCGCCTATCTATACCGCCGACTGGCTGGCTGAAATCGCAGACCAGCTCAACATAACGTACCTGCTCGACCGGCGGCTGACGTCGCTTTCCAACGGCGAAACCCGCCGGACGCTCCTGGCCCGTTCGCTGCTCAAACGCCCCCGTGTGTTGTTGCTCGATAATCCGTTTGTGGGACTGGACGCCGATAGTCGTGCCCAGTTGCATGCCACTATCGACCGGGTAGGGCAGTCGGGTGTGTCGCTGGTGATGGTTGTGGATGAGCGCGACGTACCTGCATGCATCACGAACAGGCTGGTGCTGGGCGAAGGGCCGGGTGTTGAAGGATCGGAGCAAAAGCATGGGAATTCCTTCGCGCCCTCCGCCCAGCACCCACACTCCCTTGCCCCAGGCCCCATCCCCTTTGCTACTTTCACCCATGCGATTCAGATGCGGAACGTGATCATCAGGTACGGCGATAAAACCGTTTTGCACGGTATCGACTGGGCCGTGCGACGGGGTGAGAAATGGGCCTTGCTGGGCGCGAACGGCTCCGGCAAAAGTACGCTGCTCAGCCTGGTCACCGCCGACAATCCGCAGGCATACGCCAACGATTTTGACCTTTTCGACCGGAAGCGTGGTACCGGCGAAAGCATCTGGTCGATCAAAGCGAAGATCGGTTTCGTATCGCCCGAACTGCATTTATATTTCCCCCGACAAACGAAGGTATGGGACGTGGTGGCGTCCGGCCTGTTCGATACGATGGGTCTGTTTCGAAAACTGACGCCTGAGCAACGTACCCGGATCGGTGGGCAACTCCAGCAACTTGGCCTGGAAGAACTACACGACAAACCATTGTCCGCGTTGTCGGTAGGGCAGCAACGATGGGTATTGCTGGCACGTGCGCTGGTCAAAAATCCGCCCTTGCTGGTGCTCGACGAGCCTACGCAGGGCCTCGACACCAGTCAGACCGATCACTTCCGGGCACTGGTTGAGCAACTTTGCATGACCAACCCCGACCAGACGCTGATCTATGTAACGCACTATCCCGGCGAATTACCCAATTGCATCACGCATACGCTTCGACTGGAAAGCGGACGGGTTGTGTGATCAGCTAACGCGAACTTGATTTGGGGACGCCTAGTCTGCATTATTAATCGTTGAAATGCGGACTAAAGTCCGCGTTACCTGATCTATTCTTTGCGACCTTTGCGGCTTCAACCGGCAGACAACGATTCATGATTCTTTTAGACGGTAAACTTCTTTCTGCACAGATCAAGCAGGAAATTGCGGCCGAGGTCGCACAGATTAAGGCCAGCGGCGGTAAGATTCCGCACCTCGTAGCTATTCTCGTTGGCACGGCGGGCCGCTCGGAAACCTATGTGGCCAGCAAGATGAAGAGCTGCGAAGAAGTGGGTATGCACTCGACGCTGATCCGTTTCGATGATGATGTGACCGAGGCTGACCTGCTCGCTGCCGTTGCCGATGTAAACAACAACCCGGACATGGACGGACTGATTGTGCAACTACCACTGCCCAAACAGGTTGACCCCGACAAGGTGATGGAGGCGATTGATCCCGCCAAAGACGTCGACGGGTTTCATCCAACCAACGTGGGGCGAATGGCCAAAGGCCTGCCCGCCTACGTGTCGGCCACGCCGCAGGGTATTCTGGAAATGCTGAAACGCTACGATATTCCAACCAGTGGCAAGCACTGTGTGGTAGTCGGCCGCAGCCAGATCGTGGGCTTACCTATGAGCATTCTGATGCAACGCAATGGCTACCCCGGTAACTGTACCGTGACGCTTACCCACTCGAAAACGCAGAACCTCGCCGAAATCTGCCGCACCGCCGATATTCTGATCGCGGCCCTTGGCAAACCCGAGTTTGTCACCGCCGATATGGTTAAAGATGGCGCCGTGGTCATCGATGTGGGCCTCGAACGCGTACCTGACGCCAGCAAGAAAAGCGGATTTGCTCTAAAAGGCGACGTGAAATTCGACGAAGTAGCCCCCAAAACCAGCTACATAACGCCCGTTCCCGGCGGCGTGGGCCTGATGACAATCTGCTCGCTGATGCAAAATACCGTCAAAGCTGCCCGGCGGGAAGTGTACGGATAACTGTCTGTAAGTTGGCTGCCCAAGTCTATATTGTATAAGCATAAGAGGCGCTGTCAGGTACGTTCCCGGCAGCGCCTCTTTATGTGTGGTTCGACCGACTTCCAGGCGCGGGTTGTTGGCTATTAACAACCAGAAACCAATTGCTTAATGATGACCTTTTAGAATCTGAATAAACGTACCGTCGGCGGCGAAGGTCAGTTCGGCGAGCTGGCCAGTGCTAAGCTGCACAAATACCTTAAACTGTCCCGTTGGATTTTTTCCCGCCAGTTTGATGCTTGACCCCGCGTAGTTTGTCAAGATGTAAGTCGTGATGGCGGCTGGTAAGGCGTTGATTGCCACAATGCTGTAGTTGCCTTTTACGCCGCGCACGACCTCCTGCGCAAACGTGCCGTCGATGTTGAACAGCAGCGCTTTGCGGGTTGTACCATCGGCCAGGGTGATCATGACAATATAGCCGCGAGTAGCATCTTTACCAGCTACATTGATTGTCGACCCCGCATAATTGGCGGTGATGTAGGCGGTAATAGCCGCTGGCAGATCAGTGATTGCTACCTGCGACAGGCTGTCGCGACCATGCCCGAAACCACCGGGGCCATGCCCGCCGGGGCCTTTACCACCGGGTCCATCGCGCAGGGCGAGTTCTTTGTTGAACGTACCGTCAGCGTTGAACAGCAACGTTTTCCGGTCTGAGTTCTGGGTGATCGCTACCAGGAAGTTACCGGCATCATCTTTGGCGGCATAATCTACTGTGGCCCCTGCATACGACGCACTGATGGCCGATGTGATGGCGGCGGGCAGGTCGGTAATGGCAATTTTGGTGATGGTCTTGCGGCAATGGAATCCAGTGGTATCACCCGTTAGTCGGGCAGAGGAGAGCGTGGTGTCGTCGGGAACTACCTGCGAGTTGTTACAACCCCAAAGAGTCAGGCTAAAAAGAGCGATAAAGCCCAAAAAATACGTCGTTTTCATTTTGCTATACGGCTATGTTTATGCCCTGATTACGACGCAAGAATCAGGAGCGTTGCAGCCGTTTACATTAATTTTTGATGAATACTATAAGCAGTTTAGATGCGTTTAATAGTGCCAGGTATTGTTTTTTGATGAGTTACAAACGGCACAAAGTGGAGCCAGATTACAGGCGTTATGCATGCAGGCCTGTAACAGAATAGATTTAGACGTAATGGCCCGCATGACCGAATAAACGAGCATGCCTTCGTAAGATAGTTCGTACCGTCTTCCTCTAAATCCTGTGGCAGACACATGAGCCTGATCGGTTCGTTTACTTTTTGCTACTACCGACTTATTGATCACTGCGTCAAATATGGTTTGCCCTTTCAAGCCACTCGCGCCATCCATAGTTAAGTCCATAGCCCTGAAGACTTTAAGCATAGCAGCGAAGCCGCCACCACTCTGTGGCCGCTGGTGATCAACAGTTATATTGTCGACCGGAAAGATAAAACCACACCGTAAACAAGGCGAAGATTCAATTGCCTTTGTGCTGGTAACTTTGCCATTTTTGTGTGGTAATGATCTGGATTTTACGTCGTAAATCGCTTTCCATACGGTGTCTGTTTTTACATCGCTGTAATCGCCATATCCCGTCTTGTCAAGGAATTTTGCATACGTTCTTAAATCGTCAACTGTTACTGACTTCAACACTTTAGGTGCAGGAGGAGCACCTGTTCCCAGCTTCATTTTTTTTGCGGGGTTGGCAACCTGTGCTTCTATCAGTTCTATGATCTGGCCTTTCTGCCGTAATTCATAGTCATAGAAAATCTCTCCGGTTACGCTTAAATCGCACACATCAGGATTGGCATTAACTCTGGACGTTAACAATGCCATGGCCGGTACAAAATTGTTGATCATGCTGAAGTAGGGGTTAGTGGCTACTAAACTGAGTAGCCACTAAAACTAAATCGAGTAACAGATCATCGACAATAAATTTATTAGAAGGATACTATTTAAGCTTCGTGGCCTACAAACATCAAAAGCCAATGTCCAGTATCAGCGGTTGGAGCAGGTATTGACCCGTTCGAATGCTATACGTGGTGCGGAGGCCCACTTCCAGCGGGGTGCGAAGGCGGATTGGGTTGAAGACAAAGGAAAGGTCGCCGCCAACGGTCCAGTCGTAGGTGCTGAAGGGCACAATAGCACGGGCAACGCCCCGGCTGTCATACTGTACCTGGTTGCTGTTGCCCCGCCCGTAATCGCTGAAAACGCCACCTTTGATGCGCTGAATGTAAAGCAGTCGGGTGAGCGATAGGTGCAAATCGGCGAGGGGCAACCGGTAATCGCCACCAACCACTACCAGATTGTCGAATGGAATGTAAGCGGCCCCGCGCGGGTAGAGCACACTTGCCTGAAAGCGGTACAGTTTGTTGGCGTCGGGGGTGCCCCACTGGTATTGATAAGCACCCCGCAGCGAGATGTATTGGTGCTTGCCAATGCCTGGCAGAAAGACGTTCATGGCTGTGCCCCACTGCATACCAGTCAGTTCGCCCGCTTTGGCCAGCAGCGTATGACGTACCTGCGTGCTCACCGCAACGCCCAGTCGCGGCCCTACGTCGCGCCGGTTCTGGCGCAATGTCAACGCGTAGTTGGCACCGTAGGTCATGGTATTCAGGGAGCCGTTGCCTGTTTCGGTAAACAACCGACCAGGTAACTCATAGCCACTAACCTGAAGAAATCCATAATAGGCCGACAGGTTGGCCGACTGGTTGAACCGCGATTGGGTAAGCTGGAACGGCAACCGAATGCCCGCCGAAAGCTGGTTATACCGCCAGGTATCGGTGCGGAGACTGTCGAGCGGATTATAGCGGTCGACGTAATACGAGGTACGTCGGTTGCCGGTTTGAAATCCGAAATCGAGCACCGGATACAGGCCCTGATAGCTCAGATTGGCCGCAAAACCGCCCGTTTGCTCGCTTTGGTTGTAGGTGTAGGCGGCCGTAATCTGCGTAGTCGCCAGCAAATCCTGCGACTGAATACCGACGTTCAATGCCTGCCCGTTCGACGAAAAAGTAGGCCCCCAACTGTAAATATTCAGCGGATGCGCCAGTCGGCGGTAGCGTTCCGGTGCCGAAACCGGCGATGGAGCAACCGAATCAACGGCGATGGGCGACAGTGTTTTTGCCCCGGCATCCAGCAACGGACCAAAGTAGCGCGTAGTCTGGTCGGGAACGGCGCCGGGCTTATCGGCCGGGGGCCAGGTGGCTGGGTCGAGGGGCATTTCGGCGATGCGGAATCCGTGCGTGTCGAAATCCTGAAAAGCAAGCCACTGGCCGCGTGAACTGCCAGCCGAAATGGCCGCGTGGTACGCCCCAAATGGCCGTGATGTGACCTGCACCACCTGCCCCGACGCCACATCAACCCCGTAGATATTGTCGATGCCCGATTGCGACGAGTTGAAGAGGATAAAGGCGTTGGTGTAGGGTTGCGGGTGGCTCAAATTCGAGTTAGACACGGGAAGCAAGGCTCGTTTCTGGCCGTTTCGCGTATCGATCAACTCAATGGTTTTTCCCGCTTTGGATAGCGTCACCGTCACCACTACCTCGTTGTTGAACCAGCGCGGATGAATGTACAGATCGTTGGTCGCGTTGGGTAGCACCGTTAGTTCGCGGCCGGTTTTAGTGTCGAGCACAACCAGGTGGTTCTGGTAGTCGGTATCGTTGCGAACGGCGATAAGCTTACTGTTGTCGGGCGAAAGGGCCACAGTCTTGTACCGGCTGCGGTGTGTCAGGCGGGTTAGCTTTCCAGAAGCCAGATCGAGCACCCGGATTTCGGCAAATACCTGCTGCCCCCAACGTGGATCGTACCGGTTTTCGATCCAGCAGGCTTTTTGTGGCGTAGCCGACAGCAGATCAGGGCTTTCCAAAATCAGGCCCTGCGTATATACCCGTTTTTCGACGCCATTGCGCGACAGCAAAACCAACTGTGAAATGTCGCCGAGGCCGCTTTTTACGCATAGAATGGTGCTATCGGTCAGGTACTGCGGGTTGCGGTAATTGGTGAAAACCGGGCGAGACGTATTGGCTTTTTCGGCTGAAACCGGGTACGTTGTCGCTGGTGTGAGGGTGAGCGATTCGCGCTTTTTTCGCCACGTCTCGATCAGGTCGTTCATCGCTTCGTTGTATAGATCATCAACGCGCGTTCCTGCCGGGTTTTCGCCGGATTTAGTGACCTGTTTCAGGCCGTTCGAGAACGAGAACGGGTAGAACGGAAACTGGGTGTAAATACGATTAAGCGCCTTGCTCCAGGCATCAGGGCCGTAGGTACGTTTCAGTTTAGTAGTCAGGAAATAACCCAACTCATAGTGGTTAGGTACGTTGTCGCGGAACGAGCCGCCAACCGCTTTGGCGTAGCTAAACGGCTGACGGGTGAGCAGGTTCGTTCGCATATTTAGTTCAAAAGCAGGCAGCCTGCCCCGACCACTGCGGGTCAAAATCGTTTCGGTGCCTACCGCGTCGCCTTCTACAAACCAGCCCGGTGTAATGACCTGTGCCGAGAAACCGAGCCCCTGTGCCCCCAGCAATGTATAAAGCACTCGCCCGTAACCCTGCAACGCTTTTTCGTACTGAACAATATGCCGGTATTCGTGTACGGCCAGCAGGTCGAGCCAGTTCAACGTACCCAGTAGCGACGGATCTTGCGGGGCCGACGTAAAAAATTCGGCCCGACGTGGGTAGAGCGTCGCGAAGCCGTTGCTCACGCTCGTCTGATTTTGCAAAATAACCGATAGTGGCCGTGGTCGCCGTTCCAGCCCCGCACTGACCGGCTCGTAGACCTGCTCCAGCCGTTGGGCCGTCCGTTTGGCGGGCTGCTCAAATCCTTCCGGGTACAACACCTTAAAATGCGGCGTTTCAACCCGGTACCAGCGGAGCGACGTGGGGTTCTGACTAAGAATCGGCAGCGTCTGGGCCGTAGCGGATAAAGTTGCCAAAAGGGCAGCGGCAAGGAGGCGAAATTGCATACAACGAAGTACGCGAAAAAACCGCAAGTCGAGGCAACGTACCTGGCAGTACAAGCCCTCTACCTTACGAAAAGCTAACCTTTTTAGAGTAATCCTTGTTAATCTATCAAACAACAAGACTCAACATACTGATGAAAAATGCCCTTTTATTGCTCGCCTTCGTGGTGGGCTTCAGCGCCTGTGCCCCGCGCGTTGCAGTCGACAAGGCAAATGTCGATTTCTCGAAGTACCGCACTTTTGCCTGGATGGATTCCGATGTAAAAGGCTCGCAAAACCCAGTCTATTATAATCAACTGGCCACCGAACAGGTTGAACAGACGGTAGCTGGCGAACTGGCCAAAAAAGGGTTGAAAGAAACAAATCGTCGACCCGATTTGCTGCTGGGCTACCATTTTTTTGTGGAAGAGAAAACCCGTACGGTTGCCAATAATACGGGCCCTTACGGCTATTATGGGCCATATACGGGTTGGGGCCGTTGGGGTTATGCTGGCTGGGGACCCGGCTGGAATGGCTTTGGCGGTACGCAGTATACACAGGAGAAATACGATGCCGGCACCGTAGTTGTGGATATGGTTGATACGCGCACCAAACGCCTGGTATGGCGGGGGGCCGTGCAGAATGCTGTTGGTGACCCAACCCGGATCAGTCAGAATCTGGCCAAACAGATCGAGCGTATCGTGGAGCAGTTTCCGCAGGTACGTGGGTAAGTTGTTGGTGATTTGCAAACGGCGCAAACAAACCAGTTTAGTTCTATCAATACTTAAAACCCCATCCCGGTTAACGAGGTGGGGTTTTTTGCGTTACTAGATCAGAACGCCGTGTTGCCTTGTAGCTTTGTGTCGTTAAACGATCGTCATTCTTGAATCTTCCCGTCTTTCTTGCCAGCCGGGTGCGCAACGCACCGTTGGGCAGCTTCTCGGCCACCGTTACGCGGGTGGGCATTGCCAGCGTAGCCATCGGACTGGCCGTGCTGATCGTTGCCTTTGGGATTTTGTTCGGTTTCAAGCGAACGATCCAGCAAAAGATATTCGCTTTTGGTGCTCACCTACAGGTTGTTAAGTTCTCCGGTAACGTCTCCTACGATGCGCCGCCCATCTCGGTAGTCGACCCGGCGTTTGCCCGGATAAAAGCGATTCCCGAAGTGCGCCATGTGCAGGGAATAGCCACAAAAGCCGGTATTCTGCAAACCACCGATGATTTGTCGGGCGTAGTGATGAAAGGCGTTGGCCCCGATTATGACTGGCAGTTATTCGCTGAATCGCTGGTGGCGGGCAAACTCCCCAACTTCGATTCGGCGGCGGTAAACGGGTATTCAACCCAACTGCTCATTAGCCGGGCCATTGCCAATCAGCTTCGGCTCGAGGTGGGGCAGTCGGCCATTCTGAATTTCACGGGGCTGGGCGAAGGCGCAACCGGACTTCGGCCACGTAAGATGACGGTTGTGGGTATCTACGAAACAGGCCTGGAAGAGGGCGACAAAACGTTCGTGATCGGTGATCGTCGACTGGTGCAGCGGCTCAACAACTGGGGGGCCGATTCGGTGGGGAGTTACGAAGTGTTCGTTCGTGATTTTGCGAGGCTTAACCAGACATTTGCGGGTGTACTGAGCCAGATTCCGCCCGAAATGCGGGTGATCAAAGTGACCGATCAATACGGTATGCTGTTCGACTGGATGGTACTGCTCGACCGAAATACGGCCGTGTTTATCATCCTGATCATGTTTGTGGCCTGCTTCAACATGGGGTCGGTGTTGCTGGTGCTCATGATGGAACGTACCCCGATGATTGGCTTACTAAAAGCCCTCGGCAGTCCTAATGCCTTGCTCCGGCGCATGTTTGTCGTTGTGGGCCTGAACATTGTAATCTGGGGGCTATTTATCGGCAATGCCATCGGGCTGGGCTTGTGCTGGCTTCAATACCGTTACAAGTTGATTCCGCTCGACGCCAAAAATTACTACATGAATTATGTCCCCATCGTCTGGGACTGGCCCGTGATCGGCCTCATTAACCTCGCCATCGTGCTGCTCATCGCCGTTGCCCTCTGGATTCCCACCCTCGTCGTCAATCGCATCGATCCGGTAAAAGCGCTGGTCTTCAAGAAGTGAGTTATTGGTTATTAGTTCTTAGTTAGTAGCCTTCGTTGTCACTCGCCACAGGCAAGCGACAACGAAGCGATGAGTTATTCGTATTGACAGGTACGTTCCTGGCCGTAGCTACTAATAACCATTCACTGAATCGCTTTCACCGTGTATCCCTGTTTCCGTAATAGCGCGATCACGCCTTTTTCGCCGCCGAGGTGACCGGCACCGAAGGCGAAGAACGTGGGTTTATCGGTGGCTGCTTTTTCGATGACTGGAATCCAGTTCTGGTTACGTTTCTCCAGCAGGTCGGCTTCGAAATCTTCCAGCCCATCGTATTTGCTCTCCTTCATTTGCTTCATCACCGCCGTAATGTCCTGCGATTTGTAAGCAGCCAGCAGATTGGCCAATTCCTGTTTGGCTTCGTCGGGCTTGCGCGCCATATCCACCAGCATCGACACTTGCTTGTCCATTGGAATCTTATCGAACACGGCCATCTGGTCACCAATCGTTTCGAGGCCTAAAATCTCTTTCTTGTCTTTCGAGGCCAGTTGCATTAGTGTCAGATCATAGGAGGCGGGTTGGCAACCCAATGCACTCATAGCTAGAAACGAGTACATGCCGATGGGCTTAATAGCCGACAAGGCTGCCATACTCATGCCTGAACTCTTTTTTAGGTACGTATCCAGCATCGTATAGTCATCGGCCGACATATAGTCTTTAAGCGTTTTGCCGTTGGTGAACATCAGGCCTTGCATCATGGTTGCTTGCAAGGTGGGGTCGTCCATGTCGATTTCCAGATACAATTGTTTCGTATCGGAAACGGCCTTCTTCATGGCATCGGTAATGACCAGATCGGTGGGGCAAACGAGGTGGAACGTGCCGTAGAGGTAGGAGGGAGCGGTGAGATTTTTGCCCGTTACTGCATAGAGCAACGAATTGTCTTGTGCAGAAACGGTGTGAAAAAAAGCACTGATCGTAACCAGGCAGGTGGTGAAAAAGCGGTTCATTTGTGTGTTGGCGTTAGTAATTGATTGCTCATTAAGTTAAGTTGGTTTGTTGACTATATCTCTGATTCTGTCCAGGCCAGTATAGCCGATGGCAACACCAGAACGACGATCCACACGCCCCAGAAGAATGGATTTAACTGGTCGTAGCCGCTTAGCACAGGCCAGTGAAAATCGGCAGCCAGCATCAGGTAAACCAGTAGGCTAACAATAACCGCGCTCACAATGGCATACGCTAGTTGGTAAGCCCGGTTGCGAACAAGCACCTGACGTTCATCGAGTTGTTCGTCGGGGGCATTGCCAAACTGCCAGAGTTGAGTGCCCCGGTATAAATAAACCGAGAGGCCAACAAAGGGTAAAAGCCCAACTATAGTGGCCAGACTACTCGCCAAGCCCATCCAGCGCATGGTGAAAAACAGAATTGGATAACTTACCATCTGAAGCACTGTGGCTAGCCTGCGCTGGGATAACGAAAGGGTTCTGGTCATTGTATTTTTTGTTTTAGGTTGGCTAATTCTTCACTCAATGGACGCATCGGCTGGCGCGAAAAAACGATCTCGATGGGTAGGCCAAAGACCGCGCACAGGTCCATTGCCAGGTCGAGGCTGGGGTTGTATTCGCCTCGCTCCAGATAGCCGATCGTCTGGAAATTCACGCCTACTTTATCGGCCAGGTCTTTCCGCGAAAAACCGTGTTCTTCGCGCAGAACGGCAATGCGGTTGTATATCTTTTCGCCTCTCATACTTGTTGATTGTGTAGCAAATATAAGTCGTATTGTTGTAAATACACAACAATACGGTAGGAATTTATAGTCAAAAATTGATTTTTTGGGATAGCCGGATCTTTATTATGATGAGCGGAGCTACCCGGTAGCCAGCTATCGATCAGCCTGATGTGTTATACGTGCTTATGATCATACTGGCGATGGTCGCATAAGACCACATTAGTATAAAGAGGAGAAAGGATGGCACGAATCCGGTATCTTTGAGGTATCTCAGATGGCTTTGACCAGCTATCTATATGTTATGACTTTCGACTATGATATCTTCATCTGAACAGCCAGCCTCCTCGTCCATCAACGTACCTGCGCCAACTACCCGGCTTCGACTGGTTACGGCGGCTTCCCTATTCGACGGGCACGATGCAGCCATTAACCTCATGCGGCGGTTACTCCAATCGTCGGGAGCCGAAGTTATTCATCTGGGTCACAACCGGTCGGTGGCCGAGATCGTCGACTGCGCCATTCAGGAAGACGTTCAGGGTATTGCTATCACGAGCTATCAGGGTGGGCATATCGAGTTTTTCAAATACATGTATGACCTGCTTCAGGAACGGGGCGCGGGTCATATAAAAATCTTTGGCGGTGGTGGTGGTACGATTCTTCCCCGCGAAATCGACGAGCTGCACGCCTACGGAATCGCCCGGCTTTACAGCCCCGACGATGGCCGCACGCTGGGCCTTCAGGGCATGATCGACGATTTGCTGGCTCGCTGTAAAGAGGGGCGGAAGGCTAAGGACGATGGCTCCGAGCTTCAACCTGACCTTGCTGATTTTTCGACCATCGCCCGTCTGATCACGCTGGCCGAAAACGGTCAGCCATATGCCCTTCACACTTTGCCGCCCGCCCTACGCCCCGTGCCCGTTCTTGGCATCACGGGTACGGGGGGCGCGGGCAAATCGTCGCTGGTCGATGAATTGATTCTGCGCTACCTGCGAACGTACCCAGACAAGACGATGGCCGTTATCTCAGTCGATCCGTCGAAACGGAAAACGGGTGGTGCCCTGCTCGGCGACCGTATCCGCATGAACACGCTAAACCCGGCGGTCAGTCAGGGGCGGGTGTACATGCGGTCGCTGGCTACGCGGCAGGCCAATCTAGCCCTCAGCCGACATGTGCAGGATGCCATCGACATCTGCAAGCATGCGGGTTTCGACCTCATCATTGTTGAAACATCGGGTATTGGGCAGTCAGACACAGAAATTACCGAACATGCCGACAAGACGCTGTATGTGATGACGGCCGAATATGGCGCGGCTACGCAGTTGGAAAAAATCGATATGCTCGATTTTGCCGACCTCATTGCGATCAACAAATTCGATAAGCGCGGTTCGCTCGATGCCCTCCGCGATGTCCGCAAACAGTACCGCCGCAATCATAACGACTGGGATACAGCGGATGAGCAACTGCCCATTCTGGGCACTATGGCTTCCCAGTTCAACGACGCAGGTATGAACGAGCTGTTTAGTAGGGTGATGAAGGAGTTAGGATTGGGAATATCGGATTTGGGATTTGGCGTTGCTGAGGAATTGAGCGTATCCGCAACGCCAAATCCTAAATCCGCCATCCCAACCCCCAAACCCGCCGCCATTATACCGCCCGACCGGGTACGTTACCTGGCCGAAATTGTGGAAGAAAGCCGCCGCTACGATCGGTTCGTTTCGGAACAGGCCGGGTTGGCAACGAAGTTGTATCAACTGGACGGTGTACTGGCGATGGGCGGTGACGTTCAGACACTACGCGATCAGTTCGCCACGCAGCTTCATCCCGAAGCCGGTAAACTTCTGCACCAATGGCCAGCCATGCAACAGCGCTACACGGCTGACAATTACGAGTTTACCGTTCGTGATAAAGTGATACGGCAGCCGCTTTACACCGAAACACTCTCGCACCTGCGCATCCCGAAAGTGGCGTTGCCAAAGTATTCAGACTGGGGCGACGTGCTGCGTTGGCTGATGCGGGAGAACGTACCCGGCGAGTTTCCGTACACGGCGGGTGTGTTTCCGCTCAAGCGCGAAGGTGAAGACCCAACCCGAATGTTTGCCGGTGAAGGCGGCCCCGAACGAACGAACCGCCGCTTTCACTACGTCTCGAAAGGTATGCCCGCCAAACGGCTGTCTACCGCCTTCGACTCGGTGACGCTCTATGGGGAAGATCCTGCCCTGCGCCCCGATATTTTTGGCAAAGTAGGCAACTCCGGCGTTAGTATCGCCTCGCTCGACGACGCCAAAAAATTGTATTCCGGCTTCGACCTCTGCGATCCCGCCACCAGCGTCTCGATGACCATCAACGGCCCGGCGCCCATGTTGCTGGCCTTCTTCCTCAACGTTGCCATTGATCAGCAGGTGGAAAAATGGATCAAAGAACATCCCTTCACCCGTAGGGGGATAGAGGTCGGGGGTGAGGGGGTAGCCTACTCCGGCCCACTCCCCGACGGCAACGACGGCCTCGGCCTGTCGTTACTTGGCACAACCGGCGATAAAGTCATTCCGGCTAATGTATATGAGCAGATCAAAGCCGATACGTTGCGTAAGGTGCGGGGAACGGTGCAGGCCGACATTTTGAAGGAAGATCAGGCGCAGAACACCTGTATTTTCTCTACTGAATTTGCTCTGCGCATGATGGGCGACATTCAGGAATATTTCACGCAAAACCGCGTTCAGAACTTCTATTCGGTGTCTATTTCGGGTTACCACATTGCCGAAGCCGGCGCGAATCCGATTAGTCAACTGGCGTTTACGCTCTCGAATGGATTCACATTCGTTGAGTATTACCTGAGTCGCGGGCTGCATATCGACGACTTTGCGCCTAATCTGTCGTTCTTCTTTTCTAACGGAATGGACCCCGAATACACGGTGTTGGGGCGGGTGGCGCGGCGCATTTGGGCCAAGGCGATCAGGCATAAATACAACGGCAATGACCGGAGCCAGAAACTGAAGTACCATATCCAGACGTCGGGGCGGAGCTTACACGCACAGGAAATCGCTTTCAACGATATCCGTACCACGTTGCAGGCGTTGCTGGCGATTTACGATAACACAAATTCGCTGCACACCAACGCCTACGATGAAGCGATCACTACCCCAACGGAGGAATCGGTCCGTCGGGCAATGGCGATTCAACTGGTGATCAACCGCGAATTTGGGCTCACTAAAAACGAAAATCCGTTGCAGGGCTCATTCGTGGTGGAAGAACTGACCGACCTGGTAGAAGAGGCCGTGTATCAGGAGTTTCTGGCCCTCAATGAGCGTGGCGGCGTACTGGGCGCGATGGAGCGGATGTACCAGCGCAGCAAAATCCAGGAAGAATCGATGTATTACGAAACGCTGAAACACAACGGGCAGTTGCCCATCGTCGGCGTCAATACGTTCCTTGATCCCAACGGCTCACCGACAATAACGCCCGCCGAAGTCATTCGTAGTACCGACGAAGAAAAACGCGCGCAGGTGGATAACGTCCGGGCATTTCGGGAACGGAACAGTGACGCTGCCGACGCCGCCCTGCATCAACTTCAGCAAACGGCCCTGACCGGCGGCAACCTGTTTGCCAGTCTGATGGATGCCGCTAAAGTATGTTCGCTGGGCCAACTCTCGCAGGCGTTATATGCCGTTGGCGGGCAGTACCGGCGGAATATGTAGGGGCGTTGGCGTATGGCTTTTTGCTAGATAAAGCGCGAAGCGATTTATCTAGCAAAAAGCCATTAACTCATTCACCAACCGTTGCAAGGCTTGCTCTGTCCCAGCATCTATAATCTCGCCGCTGGCATCCATTTTATTTCGGATTGAGGAAAGGACCAGCGAACAGCCAGTGGGAATGTGTGCGTTCAGGGCCATGAGGGTAGGCAGGAGCGAGGCCATCGCCCGTTCGCCACCTGCGTAGCCGGGCGACGCGCTGATCGCGGCCAGCGGTTTCTGGTCGAAGAGGACAGTTGATACGCACCAGTCGAGGGCATTTTTCAGTACGCCGGGGATGCCGAAGGCGTATTCCGGTGTGCAGATAATCACCGCCTGCGCCTGCCCGATGGCCTCACGCAAGGCCCGAACCCCTTCAGGTACGTTGTCAGTATCGCGTTCGGGACTGAAATGTGGCAGGCTATCCAGTCCGTCGAAAATGGTTAACTGCGCTGAAGATGGAAGTAGCCGCGCCACCGCCTGTAGCACCTGCGCGTTGGTGGAGCCGACGCGCAGGCTACCCGATATACCAAGAATATTCATGCTATTTTTAGCCACAGAGGTCACTCATGTAACTCCACGGCTCGAAAAAACCTCCCATGTTTCGCTTCAAACAATTTACCATTCAGCAGGACCGGACAGCCATGAAAGTCTGCACCGACGCCTGCGTACTGGGAGCCTGGGCCGATGTAGCCGGAGCCCGCCTGCTCGATATTGGCACCGGCACGGGCCTGCTGGCGCTCATGGCGGCGCAGCGGAATCCGGTGGCCCAAATTGATGCCGTTGAACTGGACGAGGCCGCTGCCCGTCAGGCCACCGAAAACGTTGCCGCCAGCCCGTTTGCCCATCAGGTACGTGTCTGGAACACCGCCATTCAGACGTACCTGACTCCTGAACCACGCTACGATCATATTCTGACGAACCCGCCGTTTTATACCAATTCACTACGCTCGCCCGACAAGGCTGTAAACCGGGCATTGCATACCGACGACCTGCCTTTTGCTGACTTGCTCACGGCGGTTCGTCGCTTGCTTCGGCCCACAGGTATGTGGTGGGTGCTGTTGCCGCCGCCCGAATCAGACCGGTTGACCCGGTTAGCGGCCGAGTTGCCGGATAGGCTGCAACCGGTTCGTCAATTGCAGTTGTGCCACCATGCACAAAAACCGGTATTCCGCCACCTGACGGCCTACCGCTTCGCCGAGTCATCCATTAATTTTATGCCTGAACATCTGGCCATTCATGAACTGGACGGACGTACCTACACGTCAGATTTTCGCGCCTTATTACAACCCTACTACCTGATATTCTGAAATCTTCCGAACTTTACGACTGTTTGTTGTTTGAGGTTCGTGGTTTGCCGTTGTACTGCCAGTTCACCATTGTACCAATAGCAGCGCAACAACAAACTTCGAACCACAAACCAAGAGTAAAGCGCAATGCAACTGACCATATTGATTCCGCTATACAACGAAGATGAGTCGCTGCCCGAATTGCACGACTGGATCGTTCGGGTCGTGACGGAACATAATTACTCGTACGAACTGCTTTTCGTGGACGATGGCAGTACCGACCATTCCTGGGAGGTGATTGAACGGCTGGCCGAGCGGAACCCCAACGTGCGGGCCATCCGGTTTGCACGCAATTCGGGGAAGACCGCCGCCTTACAGATTGGTTTTCAGGAATCACGCGGGCAAGTGGTCATCACGATGGACGCTGACTTGCAGGATAGTCCCGACGAGATTCCGGAACTGTACCGTATGATTACCGAAGATGGGTACGACCTGGTGTCTGGCTGGAAAGAAAAGCGGTACGACCCGATCACTAAAACACTGCCTACCAAGCTGTTCAACGGGGTAGCCCGCTGGATTTCGGGCGTGAAGCTCCACGATTTCAACTGCGGCCTGAAAGCGTATCGGCAGGAGGTCGTAAAATCGCTGAACCTCTACGGCGATATGCACCGCAATATTCCAATCGTAGCCAACTGGAACGGGTATAGCCGTATTGGCGAGAAAGTGGTGCAGCACCGGGCGCGTAAGTACGGCACCACCAAGTTCGGGCTTGAACGGTTCGTGAATGGCTTTCTGGATATGCTCGTGATCGCTTTCGTTCATAAGTTCAGTAAGCGGCCTATGCACCTGTTTGGTGGGCTGGGTACGTTGTCTTTTTTTCTGGGTATGGTGATGTCGCTGTTTGTGGTTGGCCAGAAATTGTACAATATTTCGCAAGGCATCCGTTACCGTAATGCAACCGATAATCCACTGTTTTATTTCGCCCTGATCGCCATCGTTTTAGGCGTCCAACTGTTCCTGGCGGGCTTCCTGGCCGAGTTATATATCCGGCAATCATCGAACAAGACCAGCGAGTACCAAATTGCCCGAAAGATAGGTTTTTCGGAAACGGTGACGGTTTAAGCTAACTCTCGTCTTATCTTTGGGTTATAACTTTGGCAGGTCTAATTTCAGGATGCTGCGCAGGGTCGTCCCGGTATTGAGTAGTCCGTCGATTTATAATCGAAAACGGCTGCTGACTACCGGGATGTGTCATTTATACCACCGCTGATTCGCGGAATAATACAAAAATTTCAATTACCAATTATGGAAGCTGAATTCTCAACCAAAGAAATTGACACCGTTGTCAAGGCGCAGTCGAAAGCTCATCCCTGGCATGGCATTACCCCCGGCGACTCTGCTCCCGAACTGCTTACTGCCTTCATCGAAATTGTGCCAACCGATACGGTGAAATATGAAATCGACAAGCAAACGGGCTATCTGAAAATCGACCGGCCGCAGAAATACTCCAACATTGTACCGTCTCTGTATGGCTTCATTCCGCAGACTTTTTGTGGCGAAGGCATTGCCAAACTGGCTTCCGAAAAAACCGGCCGCACTATTGCCGAAGGCGACGGTGACCCCCTCGACATCTGCGTATTAACCGAATCGACTATCACCCACGGCGACATTCTGCTGCAGGCCCGGCCTATTGGCGGTTTCCGACTGATTGACAAAGGCGAGGCCGATGATAAAATCATCGCCGTACTGAAAGGTGATGCGATGTATCAGCCATTCAATGACTTATCTGAACTACCTGAAAGCGTAGTTGAACGGCTACAACACTATTTCCTGACCTACAAAAACCTGCCCGACCAACCCACAGTGATGGAATTGGCCAGCATCTACGGCCGCGAAGAAGCCTATGAAGTGATCCGTACGGCCATCGAAGATTACAAGGCGATGTGAGGTTTAGAGTCCAAAGTTTAATGTCTAAAGGGCGCTGCTACCGAATAAAACGTGAAGTAGCAGCGCCCCTTAGACCTTAAACTTTGGACCCAAGAAACAACTATCAAACCCGGTTTCTCCCATTCATCCCCCATATTACGCATTCAACAAAAAGTGGCTCACTTCTAAACAGTGAGCCTTTATTTTTGGTGTATATACAATAACATGTAAACTACCTATGCGCCAATTTTTGAAATACCTTCTGGCTACCTTGCTGGGGCTATTCATTTTTACGTTTCTGGGCATCATCATTTTTGCGGGCATCATTGGTGCAGCATCATCGAAAAAAGAAACGACCGTTGCCAAAAATTCAGTACTGAAACTGGATCTGAACGAGCCCATCCGGGAGCGTAGCGCCGACAATCCGTTTGCAGCGTTTGGCGGCAATGGCGACGCCAGCGTATTGGGGTTGATCGAAATTAAGGAGGCACTGAAAAAAGCCAAAGACGACGACAACATCCAGGGCGTGTACATCGACGCGCAAAATCCGCAGGCGGGTTGGGCCACCCTCGAAGAAGTACGCAATGCCCTGATCGACTTCAAGAAGTCGAAGAAATTCGTGTATTCCTACGCTGAGGTGATGACCGAAAAGGCATATTACATCGCCTCGGTTGCCGATAAAGTATACCTCAATCCGGCGGGTGATCTGGAATGGAATGGCATTGCCGCTGAGCTTACATTCTTCAAAGGCACCCTCGACAAGCTGGGTCTGAAACCGGAAATTTTCCGCGTAGGTACGTTCAAGAGTGCCGTAGAGCCGTTTTTGCTCGACAAGATGAGCGACCCCAACCGCCTGCAAACGGCTTCGTTCCTGAATTCGATCAATGATCATTTCCTGGTGGGCGTGTCGAAAAGCCGGGGTATTCCAACTGCTACATTACGGGGTTACGCCGATAGTCTGAGCATTCAGACGCCCGCCGATGCCCTGCGCTACAAACTCGTGACCAATACCGGTTATTTCGACGAGCTGGAAACCGACATGAAGCGGGCGATGAAAGTCGACGATAAAAAGAAGATCGAGTACGTTGGCCTGGGCAAGTACAAAAATGCCGAATCGGATAGTGAGGGCGACGACGATGACGACGATAAGCTGATCAGCAAAAACCGGATCGCGGTGATCATTGCCAATGGCGATATCAACTCGGGCGACGGCGACGAAAATAGCATCGGATCAGACAAGATCGCGGGCGAAATTCGTAAAGCGCGGCTGAATGAAAGCATTAAGGCTGTGGTGTTGCGGATCAATTCGGGCGGCGGTAGTGCGCTGGCTTCCGACGTGATGTGGCGCGAGGTGCAGCTAACCCGCAAGGTGAAACCCATCATTGCGTCGTTTTCTGATTATGCCGCTTCGGGTGGTTATTTTATGGCCATGGGCTGCAATAAAATTGTGGCGCAACCCAACACCATCACGGGCTCGATCGGTGTATTTGCGTTGATGTTCAACACCGAGAACCTGTTTAAAGACAAGCTCGGTGTCACCTTCGACCGCGTGTTGACCAACCCCCACGCCGATTTTCCCAGCGCCACCAAACCGCTGTCAGACTTTGACCGGAAGGTGTTACAAACCAGCGTAAACCGGATTTATGCCAGTTTCAC
This sequence comes from uncultured Fibrella sp., assembly GCF_964250085.1. Lineage (NCBI taxonomy): Bacteria > Pseudomonadati > Bacteroidota > Cytophagia > Cytophagales > Spirosomataceae > Fibrella > uncultured Fibrella sp. Next base: position 1,239,772 of record NZ_CAXUEC010000001.1, read on the forward strand.
CAAGAAAGTAGCCGACGGCCGTAAGCTTTCTGTCGACAGCGTGAAAGCCATTGCTGGTGGTCGCGTCTGGACGGGTATTCAGGGCAAGGCGATTGGGTTGGTGGATCAGTTGGGCGGGCTCGATGAGGCCGTGAAAGTAGCGGCGACCGAAGCTAAACTGAAAGATGATGATTATCGTCTGCGCTATTATCCGGCTCAGGAAGACACGTTCAAGAAAGTGATGAAATATTTCGGTAACGGCGACGACGATAACGCACGCGTTCAAACGGCCCTTGGTCCGCTGGCACCGGTGGTGAAGCAGTTGAAAAAGCTGCAAAGCCTACAGGGTGTTCAGGCCCGGATGCCGTTCGAGATTGATATTCGGTAATAGCCGACCAACATAACGTACCTGGAGCAGAGGCCCATATCAGTTGATATGGGCCTCTTTTTGTGCGTAGGATAATATGTATGTAGATATATAGGCTAAATAGTACTAAATAGACGCTTTTACCATCGCTTTGTCCTCTTCTGTCAATGGCGTCTTTTGCAGCGTACCTCAGCGTCGGCTCAAGTACCTACCGACTATATTCATACGATCTGGCTATTCAACAGGAAACCGACTCACTGGGGCGGCCATCGTCGGCTACACAGGGTGGGGTTATCACCTGCACGCTTGATGCGCCCAACGACGGTTTTCTGCATCAGTGGATGTTTTCGCCTACGATGCAGGCCGACGGTAAACTGGTTTTAATGCAGGAATCGCCGGAATCGACGTTAAAAACCATCTCTTTTTTCAACGCCTACTGTGTCAATCTGGATATCAAGTTTCGGCCGGGCGCGGGTGGTGCGGGTAGTTTTGTGAATACGCTGCGTATCTCGCCGCAGCGGGTTGCGGTGGGGGCCATTGTCCTCGATAACAACTGGCCGCTGGCTTCACACGGAGCGGGCGAAACCTTTCAACTGGCCAACTACCAGCGCAACGGGGCTGTAACAACCCCGCCCAAACCCCGCAAACCGCCGATTTGCGACGACATAGCGGCGTCTACCGACATGAAGAAGTCGAAGAAGGAGCGGTACAATGCCCGATTGGCGGTTATCGATGCGTCGTCGGCGAAACTGAAAGAGACAAATCTCAGACCTTCGTCGCTGGTGATGCCCGCCGATGCAACGCGGGTAGCCCGAACAGGACAAACTGGTAGCAATCAGCCTGCCGATACGATGTATGCGCAGGCGGCGGTGGCCAACAAGCGGTTCGAGTTGAACAACCGCGCCATTGAACGAGCCAAACTTACGAATGCCATCTACCTGATGGACAAAAAGAAATTCTACGAAAATCAGGTACCACCCCAACCCGAAAAATTCCGGGCCATGCTAGCCGCCCAGACCTGGCCGACTGAGCCCGGTGGACTACCGGAAGGATGGGAAATGACCGAACGATCAGTTGCCGGTGAAGAGCCGGTATATATGGTTGCCAGGTCGACATTTGAGAAGGATGCCCGGCCAGTGCTTGTGTTTCGGGGAACAGACAATGCCGTGAATGCGCAGGAAGATTGGAAAACAAACCTGATGCAGGGAAATGGACTTGAGACCAGGCAATACAACGGGTCAATTAACCTGGCAAAGCGACTGGCCAGAACTTACAACGTAACTGGAGGCATTGAAATAGCTGGTCATTCAAAAGCGGGTGGCCAGGCGGCAGCAGCAGGCATACTTACGGGGGCAAAAACCTATACATTTAACGCGGCTGGCGTACATCCACGGACAATTAGTCGGGAGGATGATGGTAAGACGCTCGATGATGCTAAAGCAATCGGTGCCGATGGACGACCTGTGGTTGATGCATTCAATTTCCCACACGATGTGCTGAATAATATCCAGGATACGGCGATGCCTATGGTAAAAGGAGGGTTGCTGATGGCTCCCTCATTCATTGCTAAATCAGCCGGCATTGGGTTGACACTAAACAATACGATGCCGATAGCCGCTGGTGTAAGACATATTGTTCCTGCACAAACTAGTCTGGGCGCTAAAATTAGTAGCCCATGGAATCCCATGAAGCGGGTTGAGTATCATGGAATGCCTTACCTGATAGACTCAATGGAAAAACAAAAGAAGGATGATCTTAAAACGTTATCAACATACATGGGCTGTCAGTAAAGCTCTTTTCCCGCTGGTTGTAGCTATGCTTCTACTGGTGGGTGCCTGTGCTTCCGTAAATCAAACTACAATGGACCCCAAGCGTTATTTCGATGGCACAGCCTTGACCCTGGCTAAAGCCATTCAGCAGAACCAACTCGATGAGGTAAAGCAATTTGCCAGGCAGGTTGAGCTAAATAAACTGTATCGGGAAGACATGACGCCATTGATGTGGGCAATGGCCGTAAACCAGCAAGAGGCTTTTAGATTGCTACTACAGGCAGGGGCAGATCCTAACCTGAAAGATAAAGACGGTACGCAACCTGTAGGGATAGCCGCGGGGGCTAACGATAACAATCTGTACCTGACGATTTTGTTGCAGAGTGGCGGTAATCCGAACAGCATGCACCATACAGAACCTGCATTACATGTGGCTTTCGACAGCGAATATTATCAAAATGTTGATTTACTGCTCGCTGCCGGTGCCAACATTAATAGTCGGGACAGGCATGGCAACACCATTCTGATTAAAGCCGGTTATCAGGAAAAGTTTGAGAAGGCCATCGACCTGATCAACAAGGGAGCCGACATACACGCTGTTGCTTCCTCGGGTGGCGGTATTGCGCTGGAAGTGCAGGAAAGTACACCCAAAGTGGGATCGCCCGCTTATCAGGCGCAGGCTCGCTTGAAGAAGCTGCTGGTTGGGCGGGGCATTAAATTTCCCATACCAGACCCATCGGCAAAACCCTATGCTGAGCTATTGATGCGTTGGAGCCAAACGCCGGAAGGGCAGACATGGCAGCAGAAACGTCGGCAACTGGCAGATGACCCAATGGGTTTCGGTAGCGTGTGGGTAGAGACCGATCGGGCGGCGTTTGCCGCGTTCAAAGCCTGGATGAAGGCTAACGACATTCCTGAACCAGCTCAACCGAGAGCAAAAGCGATCGGACTCAACGAGTGAGTTGGTAGTGTAGTTTGCGAAGAGAATAGGGGCCAGCATTGGGGAGGCGAGTTGAACCAACGTACCTGAGTATAGACCTGCTGCCAATAAAACCAGCGCTATACTCATGCAGACCGTGTTTGTCTGGTGAATTCATTTACTTTAGCACTCCGACCAACCTCGCTCTACGCGCATGGATGCCACGCAACTGCTTGCCTACCTCGACGAACACGATATTCCTAAAGTCAAATTCGCCTTTGCCGATATCGACGGCGTCCTGCGTGGAAAGATCATCAGCCGCGAAAAATTCCGGGCGGGTCTGTCTGAGGGATACGGCTTCTGCGACGTCGTTTTTGGTTGGGACAGCAACGACGTCGCCTACGACACCGGAATCATTACGGGCTGGCATACCGGCTACCCCGACCGGCCGGTGCGTATTGATCTGGGTACGTTCCGGCGTATTCCGTGGGAGGGTGACCTGCCGTTTTTTCTAGCTGATTTTAGTGGGGGAGATACCGGCCGCGCCGACCTGCCCGCCTGTCCGCGTTCACTCATGAAGCGGGTATCGGCGCTGGCTACCCAGATGGGCTATCGGGCCGAAATGGCTCAGGAGTTCGAGTGGTTCAATTTCCGCGAAACACCACACACGCTCGAGCAAAAAGGATTTCGAAATCTCACACCGCTTACGCCCGGCATGTTTGGCTATTCGATGTTGCGCCCATCGATGGAGAATCAGTTTGTGGATGAACTGTTTACCCTGCTTGGCCAGTTTGGTATCCCCCTTGAAGGGCTGCATACCGAAACGGGGCCGGGCGTGTATGAAGCGGCCATTCACCACGATTCAGCCCTGAAAGCGGCCGACAAAGCCGTCTTATTCAAAACTGCCGTGAAACAGATCGGTTACCGGCACGGAATTCTGGCCACGTTTATGGCTAAATGGAACGCCGACCTGCCCGGTTGCAGTGGTCATATTCACCAGAGCCTATGGTCGGCAACCGACACGAAAAACCTGTTTTTCGACCCGGCTGCTCCTGATCGTCTAAGTGCATTGGCCCGACAATACATCGCCGGGCAACTATATTGCCTGCCTCACATCCTGCCTATGTATGCGCCCACCATCAACAGCTACAAACGGCTGGTGGAAGGTGCCTGGGCACCAACTACGCTAACCTGGGGATTCGACAACCGGACGGTGGCCATGCGCGTGTTGAACCATGCTGAAGCCTATACCCGCGTGGAAATGCGCGTGCCCGGCTCCGATACGAACCCGTATCTGGCCATGGGCGCGGCGCTGGCGTCGGGCCTGTACGGTATCCGGCATGGCCTCTCGCTCGACGTACCCGCCACCGTTGGCAACGGCTATGAGAATACAACCAATGGCCGCCTGGCTGCAACCCTACGCGATGCCACGTACCTGATGCGCGACTCGGCCGTTGCCGCCGAACTTTTCGGCGACGGCTTTGTTAACCATTTCTGTCAAACCCGCGACTGGGAATATCGGCAATATGCCAGCCAGGTTAGTGACTGGGAATTGAAACGGTACTTTGAAATCATCTGAAAAACTGTTTACCGTTCACCGTTTGCTGTTTACGGTTGCGCTGCTGGTCCAGGATACGTACCTGGGCAGCGCAACCGTAAACAGCAAACGGTGAACTGCCTTTATGCGCCTCATCGACTATCCTCCTATTATACGCCAGGCCTGGGCGGCATTTGATCCTACTCAGACGGTGCAGGCCGTAGAAGACATCAGTGCCAAAGTCTCTACCAATCACGTTTTCCGGCTGACACTCGATTCGGGTGATCGCGTAATTGCTAAGCTGTCTTATTTTGGCAAATTCGAGCATTTCAAAGACGATCATCGGATCATTCATGCGCTGGCCAATAACCTGTTGTATCCTTTTGAGAACGTGCTGGCCAAGTCGCTGATGAAGAACGGGCAGGTGTTTGTGTACCGCCATCAGAGCGAATCGATCGACGCGTGGGTCGTTTTTTACAACCCCATCCGAACGATGGAGCGAATGCCCCGCCGCCTCGACGAAATGCATATCCGTAAACTGGGAACCGAGATTGCCCGGTTTCACCTGGCCTGTGCACGGGCTTCGTCGGTGCTGCCAAAGTACTCAAAAACGCTCCGTTCCGATGTGCAGGGCCTGCTCGATCTACTCGACACCGACGCGGGTAAGTTCGAACATCGGATGCACGAAGAGACCCTGCGTAGGCAATGCCAGTTATTTCTGGAAAACAGGAAGCGGCTGGTCGATAAAAAAGTAGAGACCATGCCCGTTTTCGTCGACTGGAACATTGGTAATTTCTCGGTGACTGAAGACTTGAAACTGTTTTCACGTTGGGACTACGACTGGTTCCGCATCAGCTACCGGGTGATGGATTTCTACTTTTTTAGCCGGGTCTGCTCCGATGCGGGTGATCGCACGGTATTTTCGTACTACATTGGTCCAATGGCCGAAGAACGGTTTGGCTGGTTTCTGGAAGAGTACCACAAGGTGTATCCGCTGACTGAGCGTGAGATTCGCTTTTTGCCCGAAGCCTACCGGTTTTTCATTCTAAACTACGTGATCAAGTACGGCCGGTATTTTTTCCACCGAACCTACGCCACCAAACTTCAGCGCGAAGCCTACGACATCTATTTCCCATCCATCGACACCTTCGATGTGACGCCGATTTTAGAACGGCTTGGCCTTTGAAAGGTGTTTACTGTTTTCTCTTTTACTGTCTTCTGTTGCGCTGCCAGTTTACAGTATGTTGAAATACCAATGCAGCAGAAGACAGTGAACAGAAACCTGTAAACGTATACCATGATCTCTTTCGCCTCCCTGATTGACCAGTATAAAGCCGTTTTCTTCGATGCCTATGGCGTACTGAAAAATGCCCACGGGCTCATCCCCGGCGTCGACCGCACCATCAACGCGCTGATCGAGACGGAGAAACCATTCTATATACTCACCAACGACGCCTCGCGTAGCCCCGAACAACTGGCCGATTCCTACGCGCGCCTCGGCCTCCCGCTGGTTACCGCCGACCGCATTGTGTCGTCGGGAATGCTGGCGCGGGAGTATCTGCAATTGAAAGTGAGCCACGGAACGGTGGCCTATCTGGGCACCGACACCTCGGCCCACTACATTGAGAACGCCGACCTGCATGCGCTGCCCATCCGCAAGGTAAACCTCAACGATGCCTCCGATATTACGGCGCTGGTACTGCTCGATGACGAAGGATTCGACTGGAACACCGATCTAAACAAGACCGTGAACCTGCTGCGAATACGAAATATTCCGGTTATTGTCGCCAACACCGACGCCACGTACCCTGTATCGGGTAATCGGGTTGCGGTGGCCATCGGTGGCGTTGCCGACATGCTGGAACGCATCGTTGGTAAGCAGTTTATCCGTTTCGGAAAGCCTGATGCTCAGTTATTTATGTTCGCCTATGACCTGTTGCGCGAACAAATGCCCATCGGCAAAAACGAAATCCTGATGGTGGGCGATACGCTGAAGAGCGATATCCTCGGCGGCAACAAATTCGGCTTCGACACGGCGCTGGTCCTAACCGGAAACACGCCCGCCGAAGACGTCGACCTTCGCATTAAAGCGACCGGCATCATTCCCACCTACGTTTGCGAATCAGCCGCGGTGTAGATACGTACCTAACCTGTCACCCGAACGGTGAAAGGGCCGGTGTAGCGAATCTTGCCATCCAGCTTGATGTTCCGAACGGTGAGGGGAGAATCTACGGTGAGGATATGCCCCGCGTTGACGCGCACAAACTCGGTCGCCATCGGTTTGCGACCCACCGACCAGACCGATTTGTCGGCCCAGTTGCCGGTTTTTACCGTTTCAACGAAGTTGGAGAACAGCGAAACCGTTGGGAATTCGAGTGTGGTTGGTGAAGTTTTAAACAGCAGTGTGTTCGTTCTGGCTATTCCTGCGCCAAACCAGTCGTTGAGCAGGTCGGTATATACGCGGCGGAAATCGATCTGATACGGAATGTTGCGGCTGCCATCACTACCCACAATCAGGTTGCTCAGGTCGGGATTGACACCGATGGTGCTGTGCGTCACGTTTCGACCGAAAACAAACATGGGTGCGGCCATACCATGATCTGTTCCTTTTGAGTTATTGGAATTGGCCCGTCGCCCAAACTCTGAGAAGGTCATGCCGATCACTTTATCGGATGTACCCTGTAGACCCAAATCATCCTGAAATACCTTAATGCCCGACGATACTTTGCCCAGCAGCGTAGCGTGGGCACCAATGGTGTTGTCGGTGGTATCGACCTGAGCGGAGTGGGTATCAAATCCACCGATGGATACGAAGTATACTTTCGTTTTGAGCCCGCCGTGAATTAGCCGGGCCACGATTTTGAGCTGGTCGGCCAGCGAGTTCAGGCCTGCCGTTGGGTACGTTGCCAGCGTGACTCCTGCATCGTAAGCCGATTTGATCTGGCCCGCGTAGCCGACCGCCAGGGTCTGTTGCTGCCGTATATGCGCAATCTTGTCGCCCGCATCGCAGCAGGGCAGGTAATCGGGAGGGGCGGTTGTACTGCTGCCTACCAGCGTATAGAAGCTGTTGGGGTCATTGATCGCTACGCCCATCGACTGCACCGGACCAAGCAGGGTGGTCGAGGTTAGGTAGCCAATTTGCAGGGCCAGCGGGTCTTCCATCGCCGCACTGGGGTAGTTCTCAGGGTAGCCCGGAAAGCGATTATCCAGGTAACGGCCGGCCCAACCCGTATCGGCGTACTGATCGCTCGCCACGCCCGTCATCCAGATATCGCCCGATCGCTGGTGCGACTGGTCAGGGTTGGGGTACCCTGCCGAGTGGATAATCGTCAGCTTACCGTCATTATAGAGGTCGCGCAGGCCCGTCATGGCCGGGTGCAGACCGGTAGCGCTGTTGCCCGAAAGCGCCAGCACACTGGTTTGTGGAATGGCGATGTTGCTTCGTAAACTGTTATAGGCCGAATACTGGTCGACCGGGATCACCATGTTTAGGCCATCGTTACCGCCGTTGATGTTGATAATCACCAGAATACGGTCAGCAACGGCGGCATTAGTGGCCAGCAACGAGTTGACCAGCACCGAATTACGGGCCAACGCGTTGATGCCGAAGCCGTTCAACGCGATAGGCAGCGCCAGTGATGTTGTGGTTGTTAGAAATTTACGGCGGTTCATAATTAAGTGGTCATTAGGTGGTCATTAGGCTGCGCCGTCACTAGGTGGTCATTTGTTGTTAACGATTGATGCCCGCTCAATTACAACGAATGACTATTTAATGACTATCAATGACAGCGTAGCCTAATGACCATAAACCTAAACGATGTGATATTCCGCTAGCCTGAACAGGTACTTCTGAAGGGCTTTAAGGCGGTTGTTAACAGCATTCTTAGCATTGGTAATAGCCGAGGCGGAGTAATTGGCTGGGTACGTTACTGTTCGTCGGTACAGATTCCATTCGAATTCCCAGGTCGACCGGGGAATACTCTGCATCATGATGGTGTCGATCAGAAAATCTTTCTGAACACTAACCAGGTCCGTGACGAGTAGGTTGGGTAAAAAGCCGTCGAGCACCTGAACACACGTAACGGGCGGCGTATTTGGTGCCTGCGCGGTGTTGGCGGGAATGTCGCCAAAGTTGGGTTGCAAGGCCGTTGCTCGTGCCAGTGGGTTGATGTTCAGTACCGTAGTCTGGTAGATCGTCTGGCTGTTGGCGAGGCGGTCGCTACCATCGTTGCGTACGGCCATCGTGTTGGTGTTGCTCCAAAGCTTGGTATAACCCGTTTGGTAGAAGGCGTCGTAACCGAACACGCTGGGTTGATCAAGCAGATCGAGCTGTAGGTCGCGCATCTTGTTGTAAACAAACTCCATCGTTTTTCGGAAGTTGATGACGGGTGTCACGGGCGCAATGGGCAGTTCGTAAAAACGCATCAACCCCACCATAAAATCGGCGGGTGACTTCACCAGTGACCCAACATTGGCTGTATCGAAGAAGACCTGGCTGGTAAGAAGTTTTACAAGAACGGGCTGAATCTGGTAATTGCTGCTCACCAGCAACTGCGCCAGCGGTATGATTACGTTCGTCTCCATCTCCGGCGTGACCGTGTCATTGACGTACCAGCGGTAGAGCTTTCGGCAGATGTGTCGCGATGTTTGTGGATGGTTGAGCAGCATCGTCACCAGATCGACCAGCTCCAGATCGCCAGCCGTTGTGCCCGTTCGGCCGGTAATGACGGTGTTGCTGTATTTGGCCGAAAACGTTTTGTTGGTGCTGTCGTGCTTGGTACTGGTGAAGGTGGTGGCGAATGTGGTGGCTCCTTCCTTGTAGTAGTTGCTGTATTTCCAGCCGGTCAGCACGCGGGCGGCGTTGTGCACGTCGTCTTCTGTATAGTTGGGCGTACCATTGGCGTCGACGGCACCTACGGTAAACAGTTCCTGCAATTCACGGGCGTAGTTTTCATTGGCCTTACCTGCTCCCGATTCGTTCTGGTCGCCATTGAGAAAGCGAAGCATGGCGGGCTCTTTGGTCATTTTCGTTACCAGATCGCGGAAGTTGCCCAGCGAATTATCACGCAGGAGTTTTAGGTAACTCCACACAAACCGGTAGTCGTTGGCCACTTCGCGGGTTGTAACGAAGTGATTTTGCCAGAATAGCGTCAGCTTGTCGAGCAGATTCACCGGCCCCGGCTGAATCATCAGATTGAGCCACCAGTATTTGATGTAATAGCCATATTTGAAATTATTGGCGCCTACGAAGGGAAGGTATTCGCCAGCAGGTGTGGTTGCGCTTTGCAAAAAGGGTTGCCCGGCCGTAGTGGCTGTCTCGTCCAGATCAACCGGCGGTGATGGGTTGTAATTAACGTTGGTTAACAGCGTCTGCACGGCCTGCGTGGCAGTTTTGCCTGTAAACGTGGCAATCTCGGCTGGGGTGGGGCCAAAGGTGGCCCGACGTAGCAGGTGTGCGGCCATTTTAGCCGTCAGCGTCGGTACATAAAGGTCTAGATAAGGCATACGGCGAGCCCGGCAGAACGTGAACTAGTTACCGGCTACTAGGTAAAATAAATGCGTATTCAATCCAGTCCGATAGTCAATTGCTCAATAAATAGCAACCAATCAGACCCTGTTTGTCAGAACTGGACGTTGTTTGTTCCTGAAAATACTGGTAATGGTCGTATGAATCAATTTCGACATGAAAATAAATTGATTCTTAACACATTCTCGTAAACGAACGTACCTGGTTGATAAGAGTAAACCACCACTGAAAAGAGAACCTTTCGCTCATACAAACTCGTACTGAATGTACCTGATTGATAAACTATAGTAAGCAACACACAGAATCATGGCAGATACCGGGCATTTATATCATCACGAAGAACACCTTCAAAGCTCCGATTTTATTGCTGATATCGTCATTGGCATGGCCGATGGACTGACCGTTCCGTTCGCGCTGGCGGCGGGGTTGAGCGGTGCCGTGGCCAGTTCGTCGCTGGTGGTTACAGCGGGTATTGCCGAAATTGTGGCTGGCTCTATCGCGATGGGGCTGGGCGGGTACCTGGCCGGCCGCACCGAAGCTGATCATTACGAGTCGGAACGGCGGCGCGAAGTTGATGAAGTAGAGCGGGTGCCGGAACGCGAAAAGCAGGAGGTACGTGATGTTTTCGCCGAAATGGGCCTAAGCCCCGACCTGCAAAACGTCATCGCTGATGAACTGGCCAAAGATAAAACAAAGTGGGTCGACTTCATGATGAAGTACGAACTGGGCCTTGACGAGCCCGACCCGAACCGGGCCACAAAAAGCGCGCTGACTATCGGCCTGTCTTATGTGGCGGGTGGTTTGGTGCCTTTAGCGCCTTATTTCCTGGTGAACGTACCTGCCGATGCACTGCTGTACTCGTGCATTGTTACGCTTGTTTGCCTGTTTATTTTTGGCTACTTCAAGAGTAAGGTCACCGGGCAACCGCCGATCAGCGGTGCGTTTAAAGTAACGCTCATTGGCGCGCTGGCGGCAGCCGCTGCCTTTGGTGTCGCCCGGTTGTTTGGTTGATTTCATAGCCACCATTTTTCATCCGGGCTACTTCCGTCAGAACCCAATCTCCAGTTGCCTGCCTGCCTCATTCCGGTCTACTGAACCGTCGGTCGATTCCAGGTTCGATACCGATACACCCAGCAGCCGAACGCCTTTTGCCAGCGGCATCAGCGTATTCAGCAGGTCGTGAGCCAGGTACGTTAGCTGCGCTTCATCGGAGATAGGCGAGCCGAAGGAACGGCTTCGGGTTATCTGCTGAAAATCAGCGTATTTGACTTTAAGCGTCAACGTTCGGCCAACGGTTTTCAGGCGCTGGCAGTCTTGCCAAAGGTCGGTAATGGGGCCATGTAAACCAGCGATCAGGTCGGGCCATTCGGTCAGGTCGGTGCTGAAGGTGGTTTCCGAGCCGATGGACTTACGCTCGCGATCGGGCGTGACGGGGCGGTCGTCGATGGCGTTGGCGATGGCATGGTAGAAGTGGCCTGCCTTACCAAAATGCCGAACCAGAAACGCCTCCGTTTGCCGCCGCAAATCCAGACCAGTGGCAATGCCCAACTGATTCATTTTCGCTGCGGTGGCCGGTCCAATGCCATGAAACTGCCCAACGGTCAGGGTCTCCACAAAAGCCAGCCCCTGACTAGGTTTAATCACAAACAGTCCGTCGGGTTTGTTGTAGTCGGAAGCGAGTTTGGCCAGGAACTTGTTGTACGATACGCCCGCCGAGGCAGTCAGGCCGGTAGTGTCTTTGATGGCTACTTTAATTTGTTGCGCAATCTGCGTAGCCGATTCCATTTGCCTGAGGTTTTCCGTGACGTCGAGGTAGGCTTCATCAAGCGAAAGCGGTTCAATAAGCGGTGTGTATTCGGCGAAAACGGCTCTGATTTGTTGCGAAACAGCTTTGTAAACGTCAAAACGGGGTTTTACGAAAATCAGCTCGGGGCATTTGCGCCGTGCCGTGCTGGATGGCATGGCCGAACGTACCCCAAATACACGGGCTTCGTAGCTGGCCGCGGCCACAACGCCCCGCTCCCGCGAGCCGCCCACCGCAATTGGTTTTCCCCGTAAAGCCGGGTCATCGCGCTGCTCTACCGACGCATAAAAAGCGTCCATATCAACGTGTATGATTTTGCGATACGCCTGCTCCACTGCCGCTTCGTATAATACAAGACGAATATATGGCTGGAAGTCGGGAAAAAGTAAAAGAAGTTCTTAGTTGGGAAAGTCGACTTTTCCTGACCTTTTCTACCTTTAGTAAAACCATTCTGGCTTAAATCGTATTTTTGCTATATAACTTACAATCTCACAGATAGTCGCGTGCACTACCACACGGCTTGTTACGTGAAGCCTAAACATGGAGTCGACAACCAACACCCACCCCTGGATCAAGTTCTATCCTAAAGGCGTACCCGCCGAAATCAACCCTGACACGTACCCGTCGTTGGCAGCCCTGATCGAAGACGGCTGTCGTCGTTTTGCCGATCGGCCCGCCTATGCCTGTATGGGTAAGCAGGTTACATTCGGGGAAGTTGACGAGCAGTCGAAGCAGTTTGCTTCATTCCTGCAACACGACCTTGGCCTGAAACCCGGTGATCAGGTGGTGATTCAAATGCCTAACCTGCTGCAATATCCCATTGCCATGTTCGGTATTCTGCGGGCGGGCCTGACGGTGGTGAACACCAATCCCTTGTATACGCCGCGTGAGATGCAGCATCAGTTCAAGGATTCGGGCGCCAAAGCCATTGTGATCCTGGCCAATTTTGCATCTAACCTGGAGAAAATTATCGACCAGACTGATATCAAGCACGTGATCGTAACCGAGATTGGCGACCGGCTGGGTTTTCCGAAGAAGCTGATTGTCAACGCGGTGGTGAAATACGTGAAGAAGTTGGTGCCCGCTTATAACCTGCCAAACGCCATTTCATTCAACGACGCCCTGAGCCGGGGCAGTCGCCAGCCGATGACGCCGGTACCGCTCAAAGGCACAGACCGGGCATTCATCCAATATACAGGCGGAACAACCGGTGTTTCTAAAGGAGCAGTACTGACCCATCGTAACATCCTGTCGAACGTAGAGGGCCAGTATGTTTGGATGGCCCCGGCGGGGGTGCCGGCAGGGCAGGGAATCATTGTTGCAGCCTTACCTCTGTACCATGTTTATGCGTTGACAACCAACGCGATGGCTTCGCTACGGAGCGGCGATATGAACCTGCTTATCACCAACCCCCGCGACCTCAACGCCTTCATCGACGATCTGAAAAAATACAAGATCACGGCCTTTACCGGCCTCAATACGCTCTACAACGGTCTGTTAAATCATCCGCGCATTAATGAGGTCGACTGGAGCCATCTGAAAGTAACCTCGGCGGGCGGTATGGCGCTGCAAACATCGGTAGCCGATCGCTGGCAAAAGATGACCGGCAATATTCCGGCCGAAGGCTACGGACTGTCAGAAACATCACCTGTGCTGTGTTCAAATCCGGTGGATGGCACATCGCGGGTGGGTACAATTGGTGTCCCCTGGCCAAGTACCGATATGAAGTGTATGCTGGAAGATGGCACCGAAGCGCCGCAGGGACAACCGGGCGAGATATGGGCGCGTGGGCCGCAGGTGTTTCAGGGGTATTACAACCGCCCCGAAGAAACAGCCAACGTAATGGCGGGCGAGTGGTTTAAAACCGGCGATATTGGTGTCGAGGATGCCGACGGTTTCTTCAAAATTGTGGATCGTAAGAAGGACATGATTCTGGTGTCGGGCTTCAACGTGTATCCCAACGAGATTGAAGATGTGGTGTCGCAGTGCCCCGGCGTACTTGAAGTGGCCTGCATTGGCGTACCAAGCTCAAAATCGGGTGAAATTGTGAAGGTGTTCGTTGTAAAGAAGGATCAGGCGATTACCGAAGCGCAAATCACCGCTTACTGCAAAGAAAACCTGACAGCCTATAAGGTGCCGAAACAAATTGAGTTCCGTACCGAATTGCCCAAATCGAACGTAGGCAAAATCCTCCGCCGCCCCCTGCGCGACGAAGAACTGGCGAAACTTAAATAGGAGTTAGTGTCAGGTTTACAGTGCTTCGCTGATTTACCTCCTTAAATGGAGAATCAATGAAGCACTGTAAACCTGACACTAATCTAATCTGCCAACGTCTGCACCTTCTGCTGGAAGCCTTCCAACTGGCGGAAGAAGATACTGGCTTTTCGGCGCGACACGTCGATGCGGTCGCCGTTGGTTAGCTGCACCGTGAGTTGATTGCGGCTGGGATGTGCTTCATCCAGATACATCAAATTTACGATGTTCTTCTTGTGCGGACGGGCAAATACGTCGGGTGCCAGCCGGGAGGCCATCTTTTTCAACGTCAGCGATACCATCAGCCGGGTGCCATCGCTAAAGTGAAACATCGTATAATTACCCTCGCCTTCCAGACGGACGATCTTGTGCATAGGCATCGCCTTGCGGTACCCCCAGAAAGGGAGCGTGAGGTCCGACATGTCGAACAGACGGGTGAGGGCTTCGGGTGTAATGCCCGAGCACACAGAAGCGAAGGAGTTCGCGTTCATGATGAAAAGTATATATTGTGGATAGATAAAAGTACTGGTGCAATATTCACCAAAAGCGCTTGATTGTCAATACCCTGAACAGAGTATCTTTTTTGCCGTTTACTAAATTTAAGACCCTGCCGTTTACCGCTGACACAGCCTTAAATCATCCTTAATATGGCTCGTTCCGGCAACATACAACGTTGTTTCAGCGTTAGTCAGCCATAGAACCGGCTGGTAATCTGCTCACTTATGCAACGTCTTTTCGGGTTGTTTTTCGCCTTGTCGGGCCTGATCGCGTGTCAGACCAAAAATGACGTAGCTACGTCGGTCGGATCAGTACAGCTTACATTCGACAACAGGGTTGGCAGCAACGACCTGGCACTGGGCACTGGCACCTACCGGAACAAGGCAGGTGAAACATTTACCGTTACGCGTTTCGATTATTTTGTCAGCAATATCCGCTTACTCAGGGCCGATGGCGCAGCGTACACCGTTCCGCAGGACGACAGCTATTTCCTGATTCGCGAAGCTGACCCAACATCGCAGGTAATCACGTTGAACAACGTACCTGCGGGCGACTACACCCAACTCGAATTTATGGTGGGCGTTGATAGCCTGCGCAATACCGCCGACATCAGCAAGCGCACGGGCATCCTCGACCCGGCCGGTAGTCACACCAGCGGTATGTACTGGGACTGGAATTCTGGCTACATCCATTTAAAAATGGAAGGAACCTCGCCCCAGGCACCGCTCGATGCCACTGGTAACCGTAATTTCCGGTACCATATCGGCTTGTTTGGCGGCTATCAGGCCCCTACGCTCAACAACACCCGCGTTGTGCGCGTACCCATGAGCGTGAACGGAGCGGGAGTTCGAACCAGCGCAGCTATGAAATCGTCGGTCGTAATTAACACAGATGCCGGGAAACTAGTCGACGGGCCAACGCCGATCAGTATTGCCACGTACCCAGACGTAATGGTGTCGCCGATTTCGGCCACGATTGCCAATAACTATGCTACCATGTTTTCGTTCGGGTCCTCTGGAACCAGTTCGAAGTAGATAAACTGCTGATTACTTGTGAGACATATCCGTATTGTTGCCCTTCTTTTTAGCATAGCCCTGTGGGGTTGGGTGGCATCGTGCGGACCAAAAGGTACCACTGATGAGCCAGTAAAACCCGACCCGCCAACTACCGCCGGCACGCCCTACGCCTGGAAAGCGCCCGCCAATTTTCCTGATCCGGTCTACGATTTTGCCAACAACCCGTTGACTAAAGAAGGCGTAGCCCTTGGCCGAACGCTGTTCTACGACGCCACGCTTTCCAAAGACGGCACGATCACCTGTGCGTTCTGCCACTCACCGTTTACCGCCTTCTCGCACACCGACCATCCGCTGAGTCACGGGATCAATGATCAGATTGGCACGCGTAACGTACCTGGCATTGAGAACGTGGCCTGGCGGCAGAACTTCTTCTGGGATGGCGGCATCGTCGACCTTGATCTACTGCCCATTGCGCCCATCCAGAACCCCGTTGAAATGGGTGATTCGCTCGGTAACGTGCTCAAAAAAGTGCGCACCAGCGGTCGCTATCGACCGTTGTTTAAAGCGGCCTATGGCACCGATTCCATCACGTCGGAACGGTTTTTGAAAGCACTGTCGCAATTTATGCTGACGATGGTATCGGCCAATTCGGGTTACGACAAGTTTGTTCGGAAAGAAGCCGACGCCGCCCTGCCTGATGCCGCTCAACGTGGACTTACCCTGTTTCAGGTCAAGTGCGCGGGTTGCCATAAGGAGCCGTTTTTTACCGATCAGAGCTTTCGGAACAACGGCCTGCCGAAGATCGCTACGGCTAAGATTGACGACCTGGGGCGCGGTGCCATTACGGGGCAAGCCGCCGATAAGTACAAATTTCGCGTACCCAGCCTGCGCAACATCGAATTTACACCGCCCTACATGCATGATGGTCGGTTTAGCACGCTCCAACAGGTATTGCGCCACTATGCAACCGGCGTGCAGGATAGCCCCCAACTCGACCCGTTGCTGAAGCAAAACGGCCAACTGGGCATCCCGATGACTCAGCAGGAACAGAACGACATCATCACGTTCCTGCTCACACTGACCGACTATTCGTTCATCAGCAATCCCGATCTCCAGCCATTGCGCTGAACTTACTGACAGGATTGACAAGAAGGCTTTTCTGTTGTCGGGCTGACAAAACCGCGTCAGTTCAACGGATAAGCAGTATCCGCTTAAATCTAGTTAATCAGCGTTCTATTTGGGTATATCTTGCGGGTATGCAACACCATCAACGCTTCCTGCTTCCTCTGTTTCTGTTCTGGGCCACCTTTGCCGTCGCCCAACCCGCCACCAGTGTGCTGGTCACCGACCTAACCCGCATTAAGCAGGTGGGTGGTATTCAGGTTTCACCGAATCGGCAACAGGCCCTGTATACCCTGACGACCATCGAGCCAACGCCTGACCAGCCGCTGGAATACGACTACCGCACGCACATCTACCTCACCAACCTTCAGCCCGGCACCGACAAAGCGCTGACACGTGGCGCCGAGAGTGCCCGGCAGGCTGTGTGGTCGCCCGATGGTAAACAGATTGCTTTCGTGAGAACCGTCAAGGGAAAATCGCAGGTGTTTGTGATGCCGCTCGACGGGGGTGAGGCCTACCAACTGACAACGCTGGCATATGGCGCAGGCAGCCCCGTTTTTTCGCCCGATGGCAAACGGATTCTGTTCACCACATCGGTATCGTTTCCCGAGGTAATGGCCGACACGTTATTGAACCCTGAGCGTCGGGGGCCACGTTGGTCGCTGGAAAAACCGGGTATGGCAGCGGCTGATATGTTGCCAAAAAAGGACGCACCGAAAGCAAATCCCGATGGGTCGCTGGCCGAGATTAGAGCGTACCTGGCCAAAGATGTCGAGGATAAAAAAGCCAAAGTGATCACCCGCCTGAACTTCCAGGGCGAATCGACCACCGAACCGGTCATGAGCTTTGCTCACCTCTACGTCGTGGAGGTACGCGAAGGCGCAAAACCGACGCCCATTACCCGTGGCTTTGCTTCCTATCAGGCGGCTGCCTGGTTGCCCGACGGACAGGCTATTCTGGCCGTGACCGACCGCGATCCGGCACAGCACCCCGACCGGGAAGTCGACAACGCCATTGTGGCCATTGCTGCCGATGGCTCAGGTACGTTGACGCCGGTCTTGAGCGAAGCAGGTAAATCGTTCAGCTCGCCGGTTCCCTCGCCCGACGGCCTCAAACTCGCTTATCTGGCGGGCAATTCGCGGGGGGTAGGTTTCCCAAATCTGGCGCTGGCCGACCTGAGTAATATGACCGTCAGCAATGCGAAAGTCATTGAGTTCGACCGGGCGGCGGGCAATTTTGTCTGGGCCAACGTACCCATTGGGCAAGCTGAAGCAAAACCTGCACGTGGCGCTAATAAAACAGCAACGTACCTGGCCTTATACTTTACTGCCAGTGCCGACGGAGGCATTCCGCTGTTCCGGTTGAACACCCGCACCAACACCATCGATCGCTTGACGACACCCGAATCGGGCGTGACCAATTTTGATGTCAGCGGCGGCACAATTGTATTTGCTAAAACGGAAGTGGCCGATCCCTCGGCCCTCTACACCGCCTCGCTCGACGCCACTACGCCCAAAAAACTAGCCGCGCCTAACGCTGACTGGCTGGCTGGCAAGGTGCTCAGTTATCCGAAAAAGGCCGTTTACACCAACTCAAAAGGGCAGGCAGTCGACTACTGGATCATGAAACCGGCCAAATTCGTAGCTGGCAAGACGTACCCGCTGGTGCTGAATATGCATGGTGGCCCAACGGCTATGTGGGGACCTGGCGAACCATCGATGTGGCACGAACTGCAATACCTCTGCGCCCAGGGCTATGGTGTTGTCTACGCCAATCCGCGCGGGTCGGGGGGCTATGGGCAGGCGTTCCAACGGGCCAACTACCGCGACTGGGGCACCGGTCCGGCCGAGGATGTACTGGCGGCGGCTACGGCGGCAGCTCGTGAACCGTGGGTCGACACAACGCGGCAGGTCATCACGGGCGGTTCTTACGCGGGTTACCTCACCGCCTGGATTGTTGGGCATGACAACCGGTTTAAAGCAGCTTTCGCGCAACGGGGCGTCTACGACCTCACCACGTTTATGGGCGAAGGCAACGCCTGGGCGCTGGTGCCTAATTACTTCGGGTATCCGTGGGAAAACGGAGCGAAAGAAGTACTGGACGCCAATTCGCCGTACTCGTTCGTCCAGAATATCAAAACGCCGTTGCTGATTAAACATGGCGAGAACGACCTGCGTACGGGCATTATCCAATCAGAAATGATGTATAAGAGCCTGAAGGTGCTGGGCCGCCCCGTCGAATACGTTCGTATGCCAGGCGCTACCCACGAACTGAGCCGAACCGGCAACGTTCGCCAGCGCATCGACCGTATGCTTCGCATCTATGAGTTTTTTGAACGCTTCGTCGGCGAAAACGGCGCGCAGGTTAAATAACAGGTATCAGTAGCGTTGCTCAGGTACGTTGCTGGTTGCACCATTGACAACTGATCGTTGTTCACTGATCTCATGCACACCAACTATTATTTTCTGCGTCAACTGGCTCCTGTACTTCAGGCCCGATTGCAGGGGCTTTTTTTCATGGAATGCTTCAGCCAGGATCGCGACGAGGTGGTGCTGGCGTTTGCGCAGGCGCGGGGGAAAGCCAATTATTACAAGCCGGTTTTCGTGAAAGTCACCCTTCGTCCCGATTTTTCCGGGCTGCTTGTTTCCGACGATGTGCGCCGTGCCCGTACCAACAGCGTCGATCTGTTCAATAACCTGACGGGCAATGAAGGCGGCGATGACCCAGACCGGCCCGGCATGGAAACACCGGGCAAAGCGGTGCTGGGGGTACGTTCCTTTCTGAACGAACGCTGTTTAGCCATTGACCTCGCCGATGGGTACACACTGCTGTTTAAATTCTTTGGTAACCGGCCAAACCTGCTGATCTTCAACGAAAACGATGTTGAAGACCTGTTCAACAGCAAGCTCGTTGCCGACCGGAATTTAAAACTCGACAGCATCGACCGGCCGATCGATCAGAGTGAAACAGCCTTCATGGCGGCGGCTGGCGATTACCGTAAACTGTTCCCCACCTTCGGAAAACTGGTACGGGCTTACGTGGAGAAGCGGGCACAGGAAGCCGGTACGGGCGTTACCTGGGCTATGTTGCAGGACGTGCTGCGCGAGTTAGACCAGCCCACCTATTCGCTGATCCGGTTCGAGCATCACCCGGCCTTGTCATTAGTGCCTCTCGCTGAACCGATACGTACCTACAGCGACCCGATCGAAGCAACCAACGGGTTCTTTATTTCTTACAACGGCCAGAACGTTGTCGACCGGGAGCGTGCCGACGTGCTTCGCCTGATCGATAAGCGGCTGAAACGGGCGCGTGCGTTGCTGGACGCCAACCTGCAACGGCTCATCAGCCGCGACGATGGGCCAAGCCATGAGGAACTGGGTAACCTGCTGATGGCTAACCTGCACAACGTACCTGTGTTGCCCGGCGGCCGCTCACCCGAAACAATCACCGTCGAGGATTTTTACCGGGATAACCGCCCCGTCACCATCCGGCTAAAAGTCGATTTGTCGCCGCAACGTAACGCGGAGGGCTATTACCGGAAAGCAAAAAACGAAAAGATAGAAGCCGAACATCTGACGCAGCAGATCGACTATCGCGAGAAAGAAATTGATGAGCTTCAGGCCCACCGGGCGGTGATCGAGCCGATGCAATCGCTGAAAGAACTGCGCAGGTATGTCAAGCAACACGGCTTACTTGGTGATGCGCCAGCGAGTACTGATCCAGCCGAACTGTTCAAAGAAGTTCAGTACGAAGGGTTCGTGATCCGAATTGGTCGTAACGCCAAAAACAATGACCTGCTCACCCAGCGCTACGCTTACAAAGATGACCTGTGGCTACACGCCCGCGATGTGAGCGGGTCGCATGTGGTGGTGAAATACAAGGCGGGTAAACCGTTTCCAAAAACGGTGATTGAGCGGGCCGCCGAACTGGCGGCCTGGTATTCGAAGCGACGAACCGACAGCCTGTGTCCGGTGATTGTGACGCCGAAAAAATTCGTCCGTAAACCAAAAGGCCTGGCTGAGGGCCAAGTCGTGGTGGAAAAAGAAGATGTAGTACTGGTTGTCCCGAAAGGAGAGTAGGAACAATGATTAAGTATCAACTGGCTGACGCAGCTATATTCGTGCGAAGCCAATTGACACTTAATCATTGTTCATTGTATTCACACGTTTTTGCAGATGCATTGGCTCATGTCCTGCCAGGTTTTATCCCAGGAGTTTTCGCTCAGGAACTGGTCCACGGCTTCCCAGCTTTTGGGATGTTCGCCGTTGAGTGCTTTCTCAATGGCGGCCTCAAACTCAGCGGCTGTCGAGGCTATCTGCGTAAATCCACGTTCGCCGTAGGTACGTACCACATCGCGAATGGGCGTTGATACGGTTGGCAGGCCAGCGGCCAGGTATTCGGGCGTCTTGGTTGGGCTGATAAACTTCGTCGACTCGTTGAGGGCGAAGGGTAGCATGGCCACATTCCAGCCGCTGAAATAAGCGGGTAACTCTTTGTATGACTTCATGCCCAGGTAATGTACATTTGGCGTGTGGGGCAACGTAGCGGGATCGATTTTCACGATGGGGCCGATGATGATAAACTGCCAGTCGGGGCGTCGCTGAGCCAGGTCGCGCAGCAGATCCACATCGAAACGCTCGTCGATCACGCCCGAAAAACCAATGCGTGGCTGCGCAATCTGAGCCTGATCGGCCGGATCGGCCTGACCGCGCCGGGCTTTCGAGAAATGAGCAAAGTCGATGCTGCTCGGAAACGCGTGCGCGTGGGGATGACGCGTCCGTTTAGCTTCATAAAGGCTGTAACCACCGGTAAAAACTTGGTCGGCCCGAGCCATCAATTTAGTTTCCTGATTAAGCAGTTCGCGTGGTGCGCCCAGAAAGGCCGACAACTCATCCATGCAGTCGTAAACGGTATGGGTGGGCGTCAGGTGATCGCTGAACAACAGCGCCATAGGTGTGTAATACCAGGCAACGTAGTCTACTATACGTTCTGATTCAATCAGTTGATCGACCATCCGGCGCTGGTAAGCGAGCACATCCTGATGGGGTGTTCCGTGGGGAATGTGAGGAACAACGATGTTAAGGTTTTCACCTTCCGAGCGCACATCAACGCGCAGTTCGTTGCCCCAGATGGGTTCTTCCAGAAACCAGACCGTCATCTGCTCGCTGGCGCGGCTCAGCAAATGTTGAGGACGCTGATACACGAAATTCCAACGCAGATGCGAAAAACAGATCAGATGCTCGGGTAGTGCCGTCCGGCTAACCGATGCATCAGACGAGCGGCCCGATTTGTTAGTTTTGGTTGAGTCTGTCGTACTCAACAGGCTGGCTACTGATGAGATTTTAGACAGTTGTTCATTTGTTGATACGTCCGATGAAGACGCTGGGTAGTCACTAAGTTTCATGAGAAAGCGACGGAAACGGTTAACAAAGGGCCAAACCCGTTCAAGCAGGGCATACGCCTAACCGTAGCAACGCAATCTTTCGCGTGGTTAGTAATTACTCCTGAAAACGTATTGATTGACGAACGGCCTAACGGCGACGTGTACAACAAGAACCCGCCGTTCCCGACAATGTTAAGCGGCCTAAAAGATACTTAGGCAATGGTCCGACACGGAATGCATACAAGAAGTTAACTGCGTGCGTCTAGTACGCTTTAGTGACCACTTTTCCCTGGTTCAATTCCCACAGATACCCGTCAGGATCAGAGAAATAGAGCTGTACCACTCCGTCAAAACGAGTTTGTTTATGGAAGGTAAGATTATGGGCTTTCAGGTATGCTTCCGACTTGTCGATGTTATCGACGAAGAGCGCAATGTGGCTGGCGTTTTTGTCGTGGATGATCTCTTCCGTGCGCCCGGCCATGAGGTGAATCTGCTGCCCATTGCCCAGATCGAACCACGACCGGATAGCTTTCAGGTTTTCGGGTACCGGAATAGGTTTCAGGCCCATCACATCCCGAAAAAAGGCCGTACTAACCGCCATATCTTTCACATGCAGAGCCAGGTGATTATGACCAACGATACCTAGTTTGTCTTGAGCAACAGCCAGTTGTGCCAGAAAAAGGAAGACGATAAGAAAACGCATGGATGATTTCATCTGGAAGAGGAAGTATGTAGTTTGACCGTTTGTAGCTATGTATCAGTCAGTAAACTGACGTTGTCTGCTTTCCTACTTAACGACGAGCCAACAAAATAGGTACGTGTCAGTTCAGCCAGCTTCCTTTGAATCCTGCCCGCGTCAGGCCGCGCCGAATATGCGGATTGCGCTTCATCAGGTTCCAGACAAAATTAGTACGCAGATTTTCGGCCATTAAAACAATTGGCCCCTGGTCGATACCCAGGTAATCGATGTCGAACCAGCCGTTTGTTGTGGGGCCGTTGGCAAACGCTGAGCGATAACGGTATGTAGGGTTAAAGGCGTCGCGGAAGCCATACTGACCATATAGTTGGCTACCGTATCTTGCCTTCATAGTCCGTAACGCGGGCAAACAAATTTCGGGGGCAAAGGCCATTGATCCTCCGGCGGCCGTGGGGGCAATGGTGCCATCATCTACTACCTGCTGACTGGCGGCTCCGCGGGCGCGATACGAGAAAAACGTGCGGCCAGCCACCGTCGTGTCTTTGGGGCCATCGCAGGCCGTCAGCCCCCAGATGGTGGCGTTATAGTCGCTCCAGTTGGCGGGATTGGCCAGGCAGTAGGCTCGGTTTGCGTAGGTTGCCCGGCGCGAATTCTCGGCGTAATCGATGCCTTTTTTTGCCATGTAACTATCCTTTATACCTCGAAAGTCGATCCAGATATGCGAGTACTGATGCCCGAATAGTGGGTCGAAATTGACGTGAGCCTGATTCTGAAACGTTGCCCATTCGTAGCTCGTTGTCCAGGCTGTCCAGGCGTCGGTGCTGATGGGGTGGGTGGGTGAACCGAGGGCCAGTACGTACAAGAGCATGGCTTCGTTGTAGCCTGTCCAGTCGTTGGGAATGAATCCTTTTTCGGGATGCCACCCCATCGACACCACGGCGGGCGATTTGGCTTTTGGATTTCGGTTCTGAAACCACGTCCAGTCGGCTCGTGCGTAAATCTGTTCGGCTAGTTTACGGATTTCTTTTTCCGCAGGTACGTTCTGGTCAAAGTACGTCTGGGCGCTTAGAATACCGCCCAGAAGCAAAGCCGTGTCGATGGTCGATAGTTCGACCTGTTTGAAGCGTTTCCCCGTTTTCATGTCCAGAAAATGGTAGAAAAAACCTTTATAGCCCGTTACGTCAGTTGCTTTTTCTGATTGCGTGGCCGTGGCGAAGAAGCGCAGGGTGGCCAGTGTCCGGTCGGCGGCTTGCTTCCGGGTAACGTACCCACGTTCAACGCCAACCAGGTACGTGGTAAGGCCGAAGCCAACAGCGGCTACGCTGCTGAACGAAGGCGTTGGCGCGCGGTCGGGAATGAGGCCGTTGGCCGGATTGGCCGTTTCCCAGAAATACCGGAATGTATCGTGTTGCAGACTATCTAAAAAGGCATTGTCGGCCGTGGTAAGCTTGTATGCCGACTGGGCCTGAGCAAGCCCGATGGTACAGGCAAACAGGAGGAAGAGGAGTTTCATGAAAAGGGTTTAGTAAGGAAAATCAGGCGGGCTGTTTTTAGTAGGATTCATACTGGTAAAGCCTCACGCCTAATTCAGGTTTGGACTGGCGAAGCCGAGTCCTTTCATGCCTTTTTTTACTTCGGGGCAACTCATGAACAGGTTCCATAGAAGCCCGCTGCGCTGGTTTTCGATCATAACAATGATCGGTCCCTGATCGATGGCGAGATACGAGTTGGCAAACCAGATATTGGTCAGATTAAACGCGTCGACGAAGCCCTGATCCTTCCAGATTTTGTCGCCCAGTTTGTAATAAAAGAAACGGAGCGCCCGCATCGATTCGGTAGGTGTGTAAGGCATCGACGATAGTGCTGCCGTGGGCGAGATGGTGCCGTTATCGTTATTGGGTTCGTGGGCCGAGTAGCCGTTTTGTTCATCACTGGCGGTTAGCCCCCAGCAGTCGGCGCTGTAGCCTGCGTAGCCTTTCGGATTGGTCTTGCAGTAGGTGTAATTGATCTGCGAGTGCGCCGTATTCTGCTGCCAGTAATCAGCGTAGGTATCCGTTAAATCATGCGGATTGATGCCCAGAAACGAATAGTGTGAGAAGAACAGCGGGCCGCCGTAGGCCGGGCCAAGGGGTAGTTTTATGCCGTAGTAACTGTTGCCGTTAACCATTTTGCCGTTCTGCGCCCAACTCGTGGTATACACCGCTTTTGAAATAGGCGATGTGTTCGACGAGGCGGCCATGACGTAGGTGATCAGGGCTTCGTTCCAACCCCGGATGGGCATGTTCATATCCCAGTTGTAGTTGGGCGACCAGTGCCAGTAGAGGTTGGTTTCAGCCCCGCTTTTAGTAAACCAGTTCCATTCCACGCCATCCCAAAGCGCGTTGATCGACTTGCGCAGGGCAATTTCGTCGGCGTTGGTGGGGCTGTTGAAATACTGCCGGGCGGTGAGCAATCCCTGCATCAGATACGAGGTTTCGACCAGATCGGCACCGTCGTCTTTTTGGCTGAACGGAATCGTTGCGCCGGTAGCCCCATTCAGCCAGTGGGGAAACGCGCCGTGATGGCGTTTGGCGGTTGTTAGAAAACCGGTAATTTTTTGCAGGCGTGCCAAACCATCCTGCCGGGTAATGAAATTGCGGTTGATCGCCGCCACAATAGCCATCACGCCAAAGCCCGTTCCGCCCGACGTGACCACATCGCCCGACGAATTACGTTCACGAGCCATGCCCGAAACGGGGTGGCCAAAATCCCAGAAATAAGTGAAGGTTTTTTTCTGCACCAGGTCGAGCAGGGCGTCGTCGCTGATGCGGGGAAATTTATCGGTACTATCAAGCGCCGTAGTCAGGGTGACGACAATACTCGAGTTCAGGGCGGTGCTTCGTTGCGAGGTGAGCGAGGGCAACACCTCCAGTGTGTAGGCCGTTAACGGGCGGAGCGGTTGCTGGGGCGTCAGGGTCAGGGTGGTGTCGTTTCCCGAAAAAGCGTAGGTCAGCGGTACTACCTGGGCGTCTGATTTCTGAGTGAGTCGAACCGCCGTTGAAATGCCGTCTTTCTGCACCGGCGCTGAAAACGACAGCGTAATTACCGGACTGGCGCTGACATTCCTGAAGCTCTGACTAACCGACGACTGCCCATTGACAAGCGCCGCCCGGTAAAAGAACGACTCAGGTACGTCGGGCGTCGTTTGTGTCTTGCAGGCAAACCCTACCAGCAAAATAAGGAGTGACAGTAGGGGTATGGTTCTCATAATACGTTGATTGGTTGATGCTTATGCAAAGAGGGCGTACGCAAGCGTAGAGACGCAATATCTTGCGTCTCTACGCGCGTCAGCAATACATCGTGGCGTCTAGGCTTACCGGCCAGCGGCTTCCAGTTGATACAGTGAGTTGATATCGCCCACCGTAAGGGCTTTGCTGTAGATGCGTACTTCGTCAAGCTGGCCCGTCATTGGCACCTGCCAGCTATCAGCAGTGCCACCGCCCGGCAGGTTGGTACCCCATGCGCCCATAATCACTTTCGTTACTGGATACAGTGCCAGATTACCAAGTGGTGAGCCATTATACGTGCGGGTTTCGTAATCGGGATTGTTGATTTTTTTGCCGTTACCGTACAGGGTGATCTTAGAGGTGCTGGCATCGTAAACAGCTACGAAATGCGACCATTTTCCACCGGCTTTAAACGTCTGATCACCCCCCTTTTGCGACGAGTTGATGTTATCCTGAAAGGTAGCGTTACCATCTGATGCTTTATGAACCAGCAGCCCTTTTACGTCAAGCGTATCAATAGTTGGCGCATACCGGCCTGTTTCAGCCAATAGGTTGACGCTGCCCGCCCATTCGTTGGCTCTTGCCAGTGTAAAGAATGACGATGGTGTGCCCGAACCACCTTTATTGTTCTTTACATTAACCCATAAACTAACCGTGAAACTAGGAAGGCCGGCTGAGTTAAGCAGACTGGCCGGTGTTGGAAAAGCAACGTACCCAGATGCCAGATTGAGCGCCTGCCGTTGACCACTCGCGCCTGTTGTGAACGAGGCATTCACCGCCGCTGATGGCGCCGTACTTGAAATGCGCTCATTGTTAGACCCGTCAAACGGCCAATGTGCTATCAAATTCGAGGTAGCTATGTCATTCGAGCTATTGTATCCGCCGATGGCGGGAAGGGTTGCTGTCTCGTCTTTTTTGCACGATGAAACGAGCGTTGTGCCTGCCAGGAGGGCAGCTATAACCCATGTACTCTGTGTTGCAGTTTTCATAATTTAATTTTTTAAGCTGATTATTAACTGATTTGGATTGGTGTTTACTCGTTGATTAATATCCGTTGTTCTGGTCCAGTTTGCCGCCGCTGAGCTGAATTTGCAGGCTGGGCACAGGCAATAGTTCGTTCTTACCCGCCACGAAATTTTTGCCGGCTGCTTTCATCACCTGCGCTGCCCGGCCTTGCCGAACGAGGTCGAAAAAGCGGTCGTGCTCCATGGCCAGTTCTACGCGGCGTTCGTTCCAGATGGCGGTGTGCAGGTCGGCTTGACTGGCGGCTTTGGTGGCGGCTAAACCAGCCCGCGTGCGAACCTGATTCAGGTACGTTGCTGCGGCGGCCGATTGCCCCAGTTCGTTGGCGGCTTCGGCGTTCATCAGCAGCACATCGGCGTAGCGGAGTAAGCGAATGTTTTTCTGCTTCTGGTCGCGGTTGCCCAGATACGGCTCGATATTCTTGTTTTCGCTGGCATAGGCCTTGTAATTGTAGTAGGCGTTCTGCACCGAATCGCCGCTGGGAATTCGGAAGCCATCGAACAGCAACGTACCCAGCCCCCGGCCACTGCGGTCTATGGCAATGATGGTGGCGGCTTTGCGCCTGTCGCCCACTTCATAGGCGTTGACGAGGTCGGGCGTGGGGGTGCAGAAGCCAAAACCTAGGTCTGTCCATCCACCTTTGGGGCCAACGCGTGGCCCTTGCCAGGTGCAATACCCGCCCGCCGCAATGTCGGAGTTGTTGAACGTGCCGCTCTGCGTTTCAAAAATCGACTCTGCATTGTTGGCTCCTGCGTAGCGCCAGATCAGCGAGTAGTCGGGCACCAGCGAATACTGGCCGGAACTGATTACGGCCTGGGTCAGGGTCTGCACCTGCTGCCAGTTTTTGCGGTACAGGTACGTCTTTGCCAGCAGTGCCTGAGCCGCGCCCTTGTTGGCATGGCCCACCGCCGACTGGGTACGTATCGGCAGGTTGTCGATGGCAAATTGCAGGTCCTGGGTAATGACACCGTAGATCGTGTCGACGGATGCACGCGTTTGAAAAGCCGGGTCGGTGTTGGCATCCTGTGCATCTTTCGGCACCCGGACTACCTTTGGCACTTTACCAAAGAAGCGCACCAGATTGAAGTAGTAATAGGCCCGGATAAACCGCACCTCGCCAATCAACTGGTTTTTCGTGGCGGGAGCAAGCGACGCCGTCGACAGGGCAACCAGCGCCTGGTTGGCCCGAGAAATGCCACTGTAGTAGCCATTCCAGAGGGCGGCTACAAACGTGTTGGTTGGCGTTGTGGTGAAATTGTCGATGTCGTTGAGGGGCGGCTGGTCGCCGGGAGTACTGCCCTTGTCGGCATCGTCGGAGATGATATTGGTGGCGGCAATAAAGCTGATGCCGTGCACGTCGCCGCCTGCCCCGCCGAAGGCTTCTCCGTTGAATAGGCTATTGTAAACGCCCGTTACCAGGTTGACAGCCAGATTTGGGTCGGTGGCGGTGGTTGCCTGCCCCTGTACAGGTACGTCGAGGAAGCTTTTCTGGCAGGAAGCCGTTAGTAACGCGGCCGTGAAACCAGTGCTAAGCAGGAGTATGAAGTTGCGTGTCATTGGTGCGTCGAGATTAAAAGCCAGCGTTCAGGCCAATGGCGAAGGTTTGCGTGGTTGGGTACGCATTGAGTTCAATGCCCTGACTGGTGGGGCTGCCAACCAGTTCTGAGGTGAAGCCGCTGTATTTTTTGATGGTCAGAATGTTTTGCGCTGTCACGAAGACGCGCAGGTTGCTGAGGTGAATTTTGTCGGTCAGCGCCTGTGGTAGCTTGTAGCCCAGCGTGGCGTTGTTGATCCGGGCAAATGAACCCGATTCGATGAAGTACGTCGACGCGGGCAGGTTACCACTGTTGGCACCCGGCTCCGTCTGCGACCCATTTGCCGAGGTCCAGCGGCTGTATGCCATCGTTTTTTCGACGTTGTCGAGCACATTCTGGCGGAAGGCCCGCTTTCCGTTGTAGACCTGATTGCCAACATTTCCGTAGATATCGACGCTGAAATCGAGGCTTTTATACGTCAGGCCAAGGTTCAGGCCAAAGTAGGCTTTGGGTTGGTAAGAGCCCGCGAATACCCGGTCGTTGTCGTCGATTTTACCATCGCCGTTGGTGTCCTGGTATTTAAAGTCGCCGGGTGTTGCCGAGGGTTGAATCACCTGGCCGGTCTGGTTTGTATAGCTGTTTATGTCGGCGTCGTTCTGGAACACGCCCAGCACCTGAAGCACGTAGAAACTGCCGACGGGCTGGCCATTGTCGGTACGGGTGGTATACTGCTGGTTGGCGCCAATGCCGCCGTCAAGAATGGGCTGACCACCGTTCAGACCGATCACGCTGTTGCTGTTCAGGGTCGCGTTGCCGCCAATGCGGTAGGTCAGGTCGCTGTTGATCCGGCCGCGCCAGTTGAGGGTTAGTTCGAGTCCCTGATTGCGAATCGACGCGGCATTGGTTAGCACAACCCCGTCGGCATCACCCGTTACTGAGGGTACTTTCACATTGATGAGCAGGTCGCGGGCTTTCTTGTCGTAATAATTGATTTCACCCGTTAGCCGACCTTTCAGGGCCGAGAACTCGACACCGAAGTCAGTTTCTTCGGTTGTTTCCCACTTCAGGTTCGGGTCTTTGATCTGCGTGATGGCGCTGCCGGGCGTGGCTACACCGCCGCCGAACGGATACGCCAGATTGGGTTGAACGGTGATGGCATACGAGTCAGACGGAATACGGTCATTACCAACCCGTCCCCAACTGGCCCGCAGTTTCAGCAGGTCGAAGATGTGCTGATTCTGCATGAACGACTCATTGGAAATAAGCCAGCCCGCACCCACCGACGGAAAATAACCCCACCGGTTCTGACTCGGAAAGCGCGACGACCCATCAGCCCGGATGGTAGCCGTCAGCAGGTATTTGTCATCGTAATTGTAGTTGAGTCGGCCGAGGTACGAGTTGCGGGTATACTTGTCGCCCGTGCCGTCATTGGTCGATGTATTGGCGTTACCCGTACCGACATACCAGAGATTTTCGGCCGCAGGTACGTCCTTCCTGAATGCGTTGACACTGGCCAGCGTGTATTGTTCGGCGGTTGTTCCGGCCAGTACGGTCAGCGTGTGCTTGTTGAACTGGCGATTGAAGGTCAGTAGGTTATCGAACGTCCAATGGAAAATTTTGGTGTTGCCGACGCTCAAATTGCTGTTCGGGTTCCGCTGATTACCACCGGGGTTGAGAAATGTCGTAGTATCGTTGTTGAACTGGTAGTTATAAACCCGGCTGTTCTGGGTGACCCAGTCGCCGCCCATGTTGGTCCGGTAGGTTAGCCACGATACCGGCTTGATTTCCAGATATGCCGAGCCCAGCAACCGGTTGTCGATGGCCAGGTTGTTGTTCTTCTCAATATCCAGCACGGCGTTGCCTACGTTCTGATACACCGACGTGTTACCGTATTTGCCATTCTCTTTGGCGGCAATGATCGGCGCGGCGCGATAGGCGTTGTTATAGGCCGAATTCAGGTTGGCGATCTGGTTATTGCCGTTGGCGTAGGAAGCCGAAAAGCCAGCCCGCACCACTTTGTTGAACGTGAAATCCTGGTTGGCCCGAACTGAAAAGCGTTTGTAAATATTGTCGATCACGATGCCCTGATCGGTGTAGTAACCCGCACTCAGAAAGTAGGTCGACTTGTCGGTGCCGCCGCTGAGGGAGAGGCCGTGGTTCTGCTGGAAACCGGTACGAAGAATCTGGCTATACCAATCCGTCGATGTGGCGCCAGGGCTGACCAGATTCCCGCTGGCCGTGCTGACGTAGTTGGCGTATTCGGTCGCATTGGCCATCTGTACCAGGTTGGCTGGTAACCGAAAGCCCGCATTGCCCGAATAGCTGACAACCATTTTGCCCGCTGTACCGCGTTTTGTCGTAATAATGACTACGCCATTGGCGCCACGCGCTCCGTAAATTGCCGTTGCCGACGCATCTTTCAACACGTCTACGTTTGTGATGTCGGCGGTATTAATGTTGGAAATATCGTCGGTCAACACGCCATCGACGACAAACAGGGCGGCTGTTCCGGCGAGGGCGGTGCCTGTGCCACGTACCCGGATGACGGGCGAACTACCGGGCTGGCCACTGCTGATGATCTGCACACCGGCGGCTTTGCCCTGAAGTGCCTGCGTGGCGGTCAACACGGGTTGCTTCACCAGTTCGTCGCCTTTGATGGTGACGGTGGCTCCGGTTACGTCGGCCCGTCGCTGGGTGCCGTAGCCAACAACCACTACTTCGTTCAGCGACCGCGAATCGTCGATAAGGGCTACGTCAATCACCGTTCGGCCACCGACCGCAATTTCCTGGCTGGTATAACCGATGCTCGATATTACCAGCGTTGCATTGGTGGGAGCCTGAATGTTGTAAGCTCCGCTGGCGTCGGTATTTGTTCCCAACGTAGTGCCTTTGATCTGGATGGTTACGCCGGGTAAATCAGCGTTGGTCGCTTTTTCGATAACCTTACCCGTGATCCGATTCGTAACAGTCTGCGCATGGGTCGTGGTCACCTGTAGAAGTAACAACAGGAAAACGGTCAGGAAGCAGGCGGCTGCTTGTCGATTAAGTGAAAAGTAAACCATCTATTGTCGAGGTTAAGTGTGGCACGTTCTGTAGGCCTGGGTACGTCGTAGTACGCCCAGGTACGTTATCCTGCATGAGCACTAATTTTCTTATATTTTTTTGGACAAAAGTAGGCGGGTGATTGTTCGCTACCTAAATTAGGGGTACATCATTACCACATCATATCGCCGTTTTTAGGCTGTATTCACTGTTTTTCGACACATCAACCGTGTTTTTACTACTAAATCGCATCTTTTCTCTCATCCACCGGCAACGGGCAGTCAAACAGTTACTGCTCGGGCTTATTTTTATACTAGTTGCCTGCCATGTCGGTGTGAGTCAGGATAGTTATAGCTTTTGCCGACCAGAGATAACACAGTTCTCGCGGCAGGTGTACGGAGCCTACAATCAGACCTGGAACATCAGCCAGCAGCGGGGGAATCGGTTCATGTATTTCGCTAATTCCAAGGGCCTGCTGGAGTTTGATGGGAGTAGCTGGCGGCTCCATGAATTGCCGCAAAAGCAGAAAGTACGGTCGGTGGCTGTTGATGAAACCGGACGAATTTATACCGGTGCTCTCGGCGAGTTTGGCTATTGGCTGCCAGATCAAACGGGAAAACTAACCTACCATTCATTAACCGCCCTGATTCCGGATCCGTCATTTCGGAACGAAGAAGTATGGAATATCCTGGTCACGTCGCAGGGCGTGCTTTTCCAGTCGTTTGCCTATGTGTACCGCTACGCGAATGGTAAAGTGCAAACTTTACATCCGCCCGGAAACGTGCTATTTGTCAAGCAGGTACGTTCCCAACTAGTACTGGAAGTGATCGACAAAGGGCTGTATGAATTGCGGGGCGATACCTTTGTGCTGGTGAAAGGCAGCGAGTTTTTGGGCAAAGAAACCGTGAATACGTTGCTCCCTGCCGGGGACAAAGACATTCTGATTGGTACCGAACGCGCCATTTACCGGTACAACGGACAGCAATTTCTACCCTTCAATTCCCGGATCAATGCCTTTATGCAGCAGAATCGGCTAAACCAGGGACTAAAGATTGGAGGCGACCGGTACGCGTTCGGTACGCTGCTCAACGGCGTACTGGTCACCACGGCCGACGGGCGGGTACTATACCAGTTCAACCAGAAAAATGGCTTGCAAAATAGTACCGTATTATCCATGTGTCAGGATGCGGATGGGAACCTATGGGTGGGGCTGGATCGTGGTATCGATTTGATCAATTTCAATTCGCCGATCCGGTATTTCACCGATCACGACGACAATCTGGGTACCGTTTATGACATTGCCCGACAGGGCAATTACCTGTATCTAGGCACCAATCAGGGGCTCTACTACAAACCACTTGCCGCGCCCGACAGGCCATTTCAACTGATTCCGGAAACGCAGGGTCAGGTTTGGGATCTGACCGTGATGGATGGCCAGCTACTCTGCGGGCATAATCGGGGTACGTTCCGGGTCGATGGTACAAAAGCGCGCCTGATCTGTGCTATTACGGGTGGTTGGGTGTTGCATCGCCTCAGCCGACACCCTGAGCGGCTTATTCAGGGTACGTACACGAAACTTTGCATCTACCAGAAAGACAGGCTGGGGCAATGGGCGTTTTCGCATACCGTCGATGGGTTTTCGGCACCGGTCAGGCAATTGGAAGAAGATAAAACCGGTGCCATCTGGGTCAACAAAGCACCCAATCAGGGGTTGCAGCGGGTACGCCTCTCGGCTGATCTTCATCGAATCGAGGCCAGCAGTGTATACAGTGACCCCGTTTTTCAGCAGTCGATCATAAACCTTTGCCAAATTGGAAATGAGATCATGGCCACGTCAGCTAGAGGAATAAGGCAATATCAGGCGGCTTCAAATCGGTTTGTGTCGGCTAATACACTGTTTCCGCAGGCCGAGCCGATTATTCGGAAGCTATTTCCTGTGTCGGCTACCGAATTGTTCATTCTTCGTCAGGATGGAACACTGTCTTTTGTACGGCCGGGGAGTGATCAATTTGGTAGCGGAGCCACCCGAGAATTGCCCATCCGTACCAATCAATGGGTCGAAGAATCGGAAGCTATTGTGCCGCTCGATACAAATTATGTTGCCCTATGCCGTGAAAACGGGTTTGCATTGCTGCCTCGTGCCGAACTGCCCCGGCTCGCCACCGATTCCGTCAGTGCGCCAATCATCCGGTCCATAGCGGCCCTTGATGATCCGGCTCACACGTTGACGTTCCAGAGCAATCAACAACAGGGGTCGTTGCCAGAGCCTTCTTTCGCCCATCGGCAGGCCGATTTGCTGGTCACCTTCTGCACGCCCTATTATACCCGCCCCATAAAGTACAGCTACTGGCTCGAGAATAGCGCTAGAGCCTGGTCGCCCTACGCAGCAATTCATCAGAAGGAGTTCAGTAACCTGCCGCCGGGCCAATACGTGTTGCATCTCCGGTCGAACCTGAGCCAGTCCGAAACAACCCTGACGTTTGAGATCAGGCCGCCCTGGTATTGGAACACCTGGAGCAAACTGCTGTATTTCCTGTTACTGCTGGCGCTGGTGTGGCTGTTTTATCAACTGCACCTTCGTCGGGTGGCTGTGAAACAGGATCAGGTACGTGAAAAGCTGGAAGAACAGTTGCGCCATCAGGAAGAGGCTAGTCAGCGGGAAATTATTCTCCTGCAAAAGGAGCAACTGGAGCAGGGGTTGATCCAGAAATCCGAAGAACTGGCCAACTCGACCATGTCGCTGATCCAGAAAAATGAACTGCTGATGCAGTTGAAAGATGAGTTGAAACAGGTGAAAAATCAGTTGGGAAGCCGAATGCCAACCGACCACTTTCAACGGATCAACGTGCTGATCGACAATAACATGTCGAGTGAGCAGGACTGGAAACTGTTTGAAGCTAATTTTAATAAAGTGCACGAGCAGTTTCTCAAACACCTGATTGACCGATACCCTGATCTAAGTCAGGGCGATTTGAAACTGGCGGCTTATCTGCGCATGAATTTATCGACCAAGGAGATTGCTCAACTGCTCAACATCACGCACCGGAGTGTTGAATTGAAACGGTATCGGCTTCGGAAAAAGCTGGCCCTCGATGCTGAGATCAACCTGAGTGAGTTTATGATAAAGCAGTAGTCACCGTTACATGGCGAGTAGCTCCTGCCAGTAGCGCTCATTCACGTGAACGCCGGTTTCCAGGCTCTCTTGCCGACGGGCAAGCGTGCTTTCACCGGGATACCGGATGGGGCTGTCTGGCTCGACCAACGCGCTTGATTTGGTATACTCGATCAACTCATTGATGAGTGCTTCGTGCATGATGGGGTTCTTGATGCAGATAAAGCATTGAGATACGCCCGATTCGTTGCCACTGTTGGTGATGGCCGCCACTGATTTGCCGCCCGTTAAGGCCGTCAGCAGGACGTCCAGTATCATAGACAGGCCGGAGCCTTTCCAGAAACCGATCGGCAAGGCCCGCTGGGTTTCGCGGATGGCCTCCGGGTCGGTGGTCAGGTTGCCCTGCTTGTCGTAGCCGCCGGGGAGTGGGAGTTGTTTTTTGTCGGCGGCGTACTGCCCTATTTTTCCATACGAATACTGCGACATGGCCATGTCGACCACAATGTTACCTTCTTGTCGGGGCACCGCGATAACGAACGGATTATTGCCTAATCTTGGTTCTATACCACCCCAGGGCGGTACATTAGCAATGGTATTGGTGAAACAGATGCCGATATAACCCGCGTCGGCCGCTTGCCAGCCGTAGGTGCCGCCGCGCATCCAGTGGTTCGTATTCCTGATGGCCACACAGCCAATGCCGTTATCGTCGGCCAGTTTCATGGCACGGTCCATGCACAGGGTGGCGTTGTACATGCCTGGAGCAAGGTTGCCATCCCACCGTTCTATCGCGCCAAGCAGACCCGTCACAATCGGTTCGGCATCGGGACGAATCAATCCTTCTTTGACAAATTTCACGAAGGTAGGAAACCGGTTCAGGCCGTGTGTTTCCACACCGTCGCGGCTGTTTTCGGCAAAGATTCGGGCGCATAAATCGGCCTTTTCTTTGGTGAACGCAAGCGTGAGTAATACCCGCTCAAATTCCGCTTGAAGTTGGTCGAATGGGATTCGCATGGGAGTAGTGCCGACGCTCCAGCTTCGGTAGTCAAGGCTAGTTTTATTTTACCGAAGCTGGAGCGTCGGCACTACTACTTACTTTACCAGTACAGCCGCACTTTTTACGCCATCAGCAGTTTGCAGGCGCAGAACGTACCTGCCCGCCGGGAGTGATTTCAGCGACAGCGAACGTACCTGTTTACCCGCAGGTACGTTGCTGTCAGCTTGCGTCGACACCGGTTGACCAAGCAGGTTGACGAGCGAAACAGTCAGCGGACCGGCGGTTTGGGTGGTAAATTCAGCCGTAAGCAGATCGTTTCCGGGATTCGGAAAAACGCGCAACTGACTAGCCTCTTCTGTAGCCAGCACAATCGGTTCAACCTGGGTTGTTATTTGGGTAATGGTGGCGCCGCGCAGAATCCAGGTATTGGGGTCGATCACGACGTTGGTCACGGTACCCCGCCCTGTGACGGTAAACGACTGAACCGACTGGTCGTTGAACACCGTTACGGTGCTGTCGCCCGCTAACGATTGAACCGTAATCTGCACCGGCATGGTGAAGGAAGCCGGATTTGTGCTGGTTTGTGTTTGCCGAAGCTGCACCACGGCCCGATTGGTGTTGGCAACAGGCGCTACCGAGTAGCTGTAGGTCGGGTAGCTTTCCCCGTAGAACCACTCACGGAAGAAATAACCCAGGCTTTTGCCTGAAGCAGTTTCCATGACTTTTTGGAAATCTTCCGTTACGGCCGTACTGTAAGCAACCGGCGAACTGGCGTAGGATCTCATGCCTTTAAAAAAGGTGCTGTCGCCCAATACGCCGCGCAGCATGTGCAACACGACGGCCCCTTTTGCGTAGGTACGGTTGCTACTGAAGATCTGGTTGATGTCGGTTACGTTCTGCACATACAACGTACCTGAAGCTAGTCTGGCCTGCGAAATGAAAGTATTCATATAGCTTTTATAAGTGCTCAGACCGCCAATCGACTCCTGATAAATGGCTTCACCGTACGAGGCAAATCCTTCGTTGAGCCAGATATTCTGCCAGTTGCGGCAGGTGATTTTGTCGCCGAACCACTGGTGCATCAACTCATGCGAGATCGTAGTGCGGGTCATGGCACTTTTAATGATCGACGTGGCCGTTTGGTGTTCCATGCCGCCACCCCAGCGGAACTGGGCGTGCCCGTACTTTTCGCGAATGAATGGGTACGTTCCAAACAGGTCGGAAAACACCTTGATCATGTTGTTTGTCTCCGTCAGCGCGGTTTTTACGCTGGCCAGATCTTCCGGAAAAACGTAGTGCGTCACGGGCATGGTTTTGCCCTGATAGGTGAACGGGTTATCGTAGAGCGTGTAGTTCGAGCAGGCAATCGAGATCAGGTACTGCGCAATGGGGTAGCTGTTTTTCCAGCGATACGTTTTCGTGCCGTCGGTATTGGTGGTTACGCCTTGCAACAATCCGTTGGAAACTGACACGAAGAACGGAGCCGCCGTTACGCTCACGTCCGACGAATCGGCTTTGTCGGCGGGGGTATCTTTGCAGGGAAACCAGTCGGAGGCACCGTATGGCTCGCTGAGGGTATAAATCAGCGGATCGGTGGTGGTTTCGTGGGTACTGAACACAAACGCCTGATCGGTCAACCCGGCGTTGGGGGTAACAGGCAGGCCCTGATAATACACCGTAACGCGGCCGGTTTGGCCTCTGGTGATTGCCTGCGGCAGCGTGATGGTGAGCCGGTTGCTCTGGTGCGTGTACGTCAGCTTTTGTACGCCCGCTTTCACCGAATCGACCTTCATATTGATGTTGAAATCCAGATAAAACTGCGACAGCGTGGGTACGTTGGCCTTCATGGCCACGGTTGCCGCCCCACGCAGGTAGTTGGGCGAGGTGGTTATCCGCAGATCCAGCCCGTAATACGTAATGTCGACGGTCGAATCGCCAATCGCCTGAACGGTAGGAGCCAGTTGACGTCCCGACGCTTGCCCGGTCTGAAAGAGTTTGCCAAAGTAACGGACCTT
Source organism: uncultured Fibrella sp. (assembly GCF_964250085.1). Taxonomy (NCBI): domain Bacteria; kingdom Pseudomonadati; phylum Bacteroidota; class Cytophagia; order Cytophagales; family Spirosomataceae; genus Fibrella; species uncultured Fibrella sp. The sequence goes on from NZ_CAXUEC010000001.1 coordinate 1,277,630, forward strand.
CCCTTCCGCACAGACGTCTGCTCCCGTCTGCTCGGTTTGGGCGTGGGCAGTTGTCAGCAACAGCCAGCTTGTAATCAGAAAGAAGATGTGTTTCATAAATCTGTAGCACCGAAGCTCCAGCTTCGGTAGTCAGAACGGCACAATCACTACCGAAGCTGGAGCTTCGGCGCTACTTTATTCAATACGTACGCTGACGGTTTTTGGATCGTGACCGACCTGCACGCGACAATCGGCGAATTTAGGTGCCGAGAAGCGCGGGCGAACGTTATTACTGAATCCGTAAGGCTCTTTGGGTATAAAAAAACGCATGTCGATTTTTCCGTTGCTGTTTACATCGTGGAAAATAGCGAGTGCATAATCTCCGGGATCGACTTCAAATACGGCCTGGACAACGCCTTTGGTGGCCGTAACATGTTTCGATTCGGCTGGCCTGCACTTATCTGGAAACCCGTCGCAGGGCTTAAACAGGCCAATCTGCACCGTGCCAGTTGCCGCACGAACATTATGTACTTCTACAGTAAACAGTGTTTTGCGAGCCGGGGGCGGGGTAGGGGTCGTTAGCAGGTTAAGCAGCGACAGGAAAATGAGCATGAGCGAAACTGTTTTCTTTGAAACGAAATTAACTTGCGTACTGATGCTTTGCTAACCGACCGTATGATTGTTCGTTCATCTCCTGCTGCCAAACGCTGGCTATACAAGCCGTTTCCCGATTCGCCGTCTCAAAAATCGGCCGTCGAATCGTTGGTACAGACGCTGAACATCAGTCCATTTCTGGCTACACTGCTGGTACAGCGCGGGGTGACAACCTTTGAGGAAGCCCGTACCTTTTTCCGGCCTGAACTAGGCCATCTGCACGATCCCTTCCTGATGAAGGACATGGACCGGGCCGTTGACAGGATAACCCTGGCGATGGAAAAAGGTGAAAAAATTTTGGTATACGGTGATTACGACGTAGACGGGACCACCTCGGTTGCGCTCATGTTCGGATTTCTGCGCACTCTCTACGACCGGCTCGATCACTACATTCCAGACCGCTACAAAGAGGGATACGGTATTTCGCAGGCGGGTGTTGCCTATGCGGCCGAAAACGGTTTCTCGCTGATCATCGCCCTCGACTGCGGCATAAAGTCGATCGAGCGCGTGGAGGAAGCTACGGCGATGGGCGTCGATTTTATCATCTGCGATCACCACCGTCCGGGCGACCAGATTCCTGCCGCCGTGGCCGTGCTGGACCCCAAACGCGACGATTGTACGTACCCATATGATGAACTGACGGGTTGTGGCGTAGGCTTCAAACTACTGCAGGCCCTGTGTATGGTACGGGGAATGCCGGCCAGTACGCTGTGGCCGTACCTCGATCTGGTGGCGGTGAGTATTTCCTGCGACATTGTTCCGGTGACGGGCGAAAACCGCGCACTAGCCTACTACGGGCTGAAACAACTGAATTCGTCGCCCCGGACCGGCCTTTGTGCGTTGCTCCGTATTGCGGGTTTTGTGGCCGAAAACGAAACCTGCCCGCCCCCTGCCAAACACCTGGATGTAACCAACGTCGTGTTTGGTCTTGGCCCACGGATCAACGCCGCCGGGCGTATCAAGCATGCCCGCGCGGCGGTGGACCTGCTGCTGGCTACGCACCACGACGAAGCCGAAGACTTTGCCTATGGCCTGAACCGCCATAATGCCGACCGCCAGCAGTTCGACAAGAGCATGACCGAGCAGGCACTGGCGATGATCGAAGCCGACGAATGGTTAAAAAACGCTAAATCGACGGTTCTCTACGACGCATCGTGGAATAAAGGCGTTATCGGTATAGTGGCCTCGCGCTGCATCGAACGGTTTTACCGACCAACGATTATTCTGACCCAATCGAACGATAAAGCGGCGGGGTCGGCCCGCTCGGTGGCGGGTTTCGATGTGTATGAGGCTATTGAAGCGTGTTCCGATTTGCTGGAGCAGTTTGGTGGCCACACCTTCGCCGCCGGGCTGACGTTGCCCGTCGAAAACATCAAGGCATTTCGGGAACGGTTCGAGCAGGTAGTATCTGACCGGATTCTGGCCGACGATCTGGTTCCGAAGGTTGACATCGATATTCCGCTGGACTTTACTGAGATCGACGCCAAATTTTACCGGATCATGAAGCAGATGTCGCCGTTTGGTCCTCGAAACCTGGCTCCGGTTTTCTGCACAGAGGACGTGGTGCTGGTGGGTGAACCGATTATTATGAAAGAGAAGCATTTGAAATTCACCTGTAAGCAGCTTGGGTCGGGCCGAAGTTTTGTCGCTATCGGCTTTGGCATGGCAGAATGGGCGAGTCATCTACAGCAAAATGAACCGTTCTCAATCTGTTATTCCGTAGAAATGAACCACTTCCGCGACCAGTCAACCATTCAGCTCAACCTGAAAGACATTCGGTTGCCGGAGTAATTTTTTTGACAGGATTTACAGGATGGACAGGATTTTTCTCCCTAGAAGAGGTAAGCAAATCCTGTTCATCCTGTAAATCCTGTCAAAAAGATCAACCCACATATATGATTCTTAGAACCGAACATTTGGTAAAGAAATACGGCAGCCGCTTCGTTAATAGCGACGTGTCGTATCAGGTTGCGCAGGGCGAGATTGTTGGGTTGCTGGGCCCAAATGGCGCGGGTAAAACCACGTCGTTTTACATGGCGGTGGGGCTGGTGAAACCCAACAGCGGTAAAGTCTATATCGACGATCTGGACATTACCAACCTGCCCATGTACAAGCGGGCACGCCTGGGGCTGGGTTATCTGGCGCAGGAAGCGTCTATTTTTCGCGACCTGACGGTGGAGGAAAATATTCTGGCGGTGCTGGAAATGACCAACAAACCCAAAGCCGAACAGCGGCAGCGAACCGAAGACCTGATTGAGGAGTTCAACCTCGGCCATGTGCGCAAAAATCCGGGTAAGGTGCTGTCGGGTGGTGAGCGGCGGCGCACCGAAATTGCCCGTGCGCTGGCTGTTGATCCGAAGTTTATTCTGCTCGACGAACCCTTTGCGGGCGTTGACCCGATTGCCGTCGAAGACATTCAGAGCATTGTGGCCACACTGAAACACCGCAACATCGGGATCCTGATCACCGACCATAACGTGAACGAAACCCTGTCGATCACCGACCGGGCCTATCTGCTGTTTGAAGGCAAAATCCTGAAACAAGGCACCGCCGAAGAACTTGCCAGCGACGAACAGGTACGTCGCCTGTATCTCGGTCAGAACTTCGAGCTAAAACGGAAGTTTGTGTAGCGGCTGGGTACGTTGTCCGTAAAAGTCGTTTAGTTTATTCTCCAACCCCCTGAAGGGGGTTGGAGAATAAACTAAACGACTCGATTATCTTAAAACGTTAATACCGCGCCGACGCCGTTCTGGCCGGGCGTAAAACGGAGGGTCGTTGGCTGGCGGTTGTTGTAGCGATCGGCCGCCCGGCGAAACTGAACCGACGCGCGGTGATCGAGCCAAAGCGAGGCCACGCCCAGTAAAAGGCCACTGCCCACCAGCGCAGCTCCTGCTCTACGCCCGTCGTGCCGGTTGTCGAAGGATGGCCCGCCTGAGTTGGTGAAACCTGGGCCTCGCCCGCCACGTCCGTCGCGTCCGATAGACAGGCCTATTCCTGTTCCAATCAAGGCCCCCGCCGATACGGCTGTAACCACCGACCAGGTACGTAGTGAGCGACCCCGGTCAAGCGCATTTAAAGCATCAGGCTGGCTGTAGAATAATGAACTGGCCTGAGGCAAGCCAATTTGCTGACCATTGTTTCCGACGTAATAACGGCTAAATAAGCCACGGTGATACCGAAGTCCATCCAACCCCTGCATTGGGGCAGCAGGGCCACCTATTTCTATGGGCGTGGGTCGTGCTGGTCGGTTACGCATCATAGGCCGGTCATTGCCGAAGGTATCTTTAGTTCCATTGGCGTATTTGATCAACAATACATCACGCAGGGTAGCGGTATAAATCGGGCCGTCGGGGTTGGCCGCCTTTCGGTATTTAAGGTCCGTCTGAGTTACTTCAAGCACTTTTGCAGGAACCTCCTCCCCATTTCTTAGAATGATATTGTCCTGGGCATAGGTGAGCGTGGCCGTTAGCAGCGAGACCATCAGGATGAATAAGCGCATATGAATGAATGGTTTGCCGAGCGGGATATCGCTCTTATGTCCCCATACGCGTGTAGTGCGGCAAATCGTTGCTGTGGCCGACTTATTTGTTTGTTAAATAGCGTTAATACTGCTTCCTCAACCCATCACTTCCCGCAGAACCGGTAATGATTTTACCTCGCCGAGGTTATCGAAGTGGATACGGTAGTAGGACACCAGTGCGTCGAGGAGGTCGGCGCGTTGGGTACGTGTCAGGCGGACGGGCGTATGTATGGGCTGGCTCATGAGCGTGGTAAGTGCCTCGTTCATGGCGTCGTCGGCCATGTAGGGAACCGACCGTTCGCGGAGTTGATTCTCAAATTCCTGTGCACTTTCCGGCCCGAATCCCAGGTACGTTGCCAGTTGCAGCAGGAACGCGATATGCAGGTTTTCGTACTGCTCGGTGGCTTCTTCCAGATACACGATGGACGTGAGCAGAAACCGAAAAAGATGCGGATTGCCGGCTTCTTCCTTCAACGTTTTGCTCAGTATCTCGGTCATAAACAAGGCCATACTCGACTTGGCGACCTCAAACGGAATATGCTGAAACGGATACGGCGTTTTTACTTCCGATATCCGGTGCAGGTCGCGATCGTCGCGGTAATACACCACCATATCGAGTAGGGTCAACGGTTGAAACAAGGCGATTTTGTTCGTCTTGCTTTTGGCCGACCGCACCCCGTTGATGATGTAGCTTTGCAGCCCAAAATCTTCGGTATATACGCGGGCAATGATCGACGATTCGCGGTAGCGGATGTAGCTAAGGGTGATTCCCCGGGTTTTATGCAGCATGAATAAAGGAGCAGATACGCCTGTTGCTATAACAAGGGTAGCGCGAAAAAAGTACCGGATAACAAACACACCCGTTAGTGCGTTGAGAAACAGTTACACCACTAGTTCGCCCACAACCTTGATCCTACGTTTTACTTTTGGCGTGTTGCTGGCGCTTCTCTCAGAAGCCGGTTACGCGCAGCGCGACACGTCGTTTTACCGACAAATTCCCGTTCCGGCTCATCTGCGCCCCATCGAACGTGCCATTGGTTCGTCGGCACTGGGCAGCGTGTATTTCTACGGCGAGAAGAAACTGAATTCGCCTTACTCGCTCGAAGTGCCCTTTTTTGAGCTTAATGACCCGCAGGTGAATCAGCATTTTCGAAATTTCCGCACCTGGAACACAATAAGCCGACTTACGGCGCTGGTGCCACTGGTCTATTTCTTCACCCGGACGCGCTCAGTAGGCTTTAATTCCGGCGAGTACTGGACAGTCTATGGCGGCAGTGTAGCCCTTGCTCTGGGAACCGTTATTGTTGCCAACACACAGGTAAACAAAGCCGTTGGCCGGTACAACACCATGCTCAGACAAGTGCCAACGGGCATCATTCGCGTTGGTGCTGTGTATACGCCTACTTCCCTGGGTACGTCTGTCGTAGGCGTTGGAGGCGCGTTGGTGATCAGGTAATAGGGGTCAAGTGGCATTGCTAATCAACCACCTGCTTACTTAGCAACGCTACTTGAAACTTGACACGTCAACCCTTTATTTCTCTTTGAACTCCAGGATAATTCCTTTTTTACCGTCGCCTTCGCTGGCGATGTAGAGTGTGCCGTCGGGGGCAAAGCAGATGCCTTCGGGCTGGCGCAACTCCTTATCGTTGAGTGGAACGAGTGATTTTACCTTTCCATTGGGCGCTAAAATGGCTAGCCGGTGGGCCGCGCTGGAGAGTACGTAGTAGTCGCGCGTTTTGGGATGAACGGCGATTCCCGACGGTTTAAACTCGCTCATCGACCCATCGAACGCTTGTAAATCAGCCTGTTTGAGCACGATACCCTGAAACAGGGTCTTATTCTTGAGGCTGTAGTAATAAATGATTTTATCGGTCCCTTTGCCATCTTTGGTGGCCAACAGAAGGGCGTCTAACTGCGAATCGTAGCTCAGGCCTTCCATGTCGTTTTTGCCAGGGAGGTCAATCTTGATATGGCGAGTTTGGGGACTACCGCCAATTATCTTAACGCCGTCGGTGGGTTCCATCTCGTAGAGTTCGCCATCGCTCCGCAGCATATAGAGCTTTTTGCCCACGTATTCGACGCCTTCATAATCCCCATTCTTGCCAAACACATGCTCATCAACGATGTCTTTCCGGCCGAGGTCATAGATGAATACTACGCCCAGCTCATCCTGGATGCAGGCTAATCGGCCGGGTTTGTAATAGCTCAGGCCCGATACTTCACGCAGGTCGCCGGGTAATTTATGGCGTTCGGTAGGGTTGGCCAGGTCGTAGGGGACAGGTATGTTGACTGCCGACTTGTCTGTGCTATCTGCCTGCTTTTTTTTGTCGGGCTGGCAGGCGAAAAAGCTCGTGAGCAGAAAAATAGAAACTAGAATAGGACGCACGGTTAGGCTGGATTTAGGGTGGGAACTGTGTTTTACCCACTTGGTAAGCGGCTGTCAATGTACAGTGAACTAAGGGAAGAACATCCAGTCAACTTGTTTTTAACGGGCTAATTCTACACAGAGGTGTTTTTTCGCTATTGGAACGCGGTTACTTAGATTGTGCCGTTTCGTGCTTCGATTGCCGCAGGCTCACTGGTTTGCGCTTTTTTATTGTAGTTTCGTCTGCTAAATCAACAACCTGTCATGTCATTGAGAACATCATCTTTACTACTTTTTTTGGGGCTGCTCACGTCCCCAATTTTCGCTCAAACCATCATGCAGCGCGATCCGGTTATTGCCGATCTGGTTGGGCAACTGTCGGCCGATAGTCTCCGGGCGCATGTCGACGGGCTGGTGCGATTCGGAACGCGCCATACGCTCTCGACAACTACGGACCCCAAAAAAGGGATTGGAGCCGCCCGCCAGTGGATTCTGGGAAAGTTCCAGCAGTACGCCAAACAGTCGGGTGGCCGGATGACAACCGGACTTGATTCCTGGACCCTCGCCGCTGATGGTCGGCGCATCGACAAGGCGTCGGAAATTGGTAATGTGATGGCGACGTTGAAAGGGACCGAACCAACTGACGACCGCGTCTTTATTGTGCAGGGCCATATGGATAGCCGCGTCACCAACGTGATGAACCGCGAAAGCGACGCCCCCGGTGCCAACGACGACGGATCAGGAACGGCGGCGGTGATCGAACTATGCCGGGTGCTGAGCAAATCCCAGTTTCCGGCTACGATCATTTTTGTGACTCTAACGGGTGAAGAACAGGGCCTGCTTGGTGCCGAGCACCTCAGCGAACGGGCTGTTCAGGAAAAATGGAATCTGGAAGCCGTGCTGAACAACGACATTATGGGCAGCAACCACTCCAACGAAACGCGCATTATCGACAACACGCGGTTGCGGGTATTCAGCGAAGGGTTGCCTGCTTATCAACTTAGTGACCGCGCTTCGAACATCAGGCAGTTTGGCTCTGAAAACGATGGAAAAGCCCGTACGCTGGCCAGGTACGTTAAAGAACTCGGCGAACGCTACGTGGATAACCTGGAAATCGTGACCGTTTACCGTAATGACCGATACCTGCGCGGCGGCGATCATACGCCCTACGTACAACGCGGTTTTGCGGCCGTCCGCCTGACGGAGATGAACGAAAATTATGATCATCAACACCAGGACCTGCGTGTTGAAGGCAAGGGCAATGCCGCTGTCGAGTACGGCGACTATGCTAAATTCATGGATTTCGATTACCTGAAGAAAAACACGGCGGTGAATCTGGCCACGCTGGCGAACCTGGCAAAAGCACCGTCTACGCCCCAGCAGGTCACTATCGAGGTACGTAACCTCACCAATTCAACGGCTTTGTACTGGCAGGCTCCTAAAACCGACGGCAGCCGTAAAGCGAAGGGCTATTATGTGCTGATGCGCGAAACGCACATGCCTTACTGGCAGAAAAAATTCTTCACAACCAAGCTCGGAATGACGCTGCCGTACTCGAAAGACAACTACTTCTACGCCGTTCAGGCCGTTTCTGAAGACGGTAACGAAAGCCTGCCCATCCTGCCAGCTCCCAATCTTCGGTAGCAGAAACGTCAGTAGGCTACGCTGTCATTGATTGTCATTTGTAGTCATTAGTTGTCATTGGTAGTCATTGGTTGTCATTGATTGTCATTAGTAGTTTTACAACAAATGACTACCAATGACAATCAATGACTACTAATGACAACCAATGACGGCGTGGCCTACTGACGTTACCAATCAATGCTGAACCAGGATGCGTTGCGAATGGGTGCTTGTTTCGTCGGTGGTGCGGACGATGTACATCCCGCTCCGCAGGGCCGACAGGTCGAGGGTGGTGGCAGCCTGGAGTGAATAATGTTGTTGCAATACGCCTTTCAGATCATAGATACTGAGTTGAACATCGCTGTCGATGCCGGTTACGAGCAGGTAGCGGTCGGTGATGGTTGGCTGGATTGTGATCGTGGGATTCACATCAATCGTTACGCTTTGCGGACGAAACGCGGTGGTTTTGCCGTCGCTGTCAACCTGCTTAAGCCGGTAGTAGCTCGTGCCGCGTAACGGGCTCTGATCATGGGCCGTGTAGGTACGTTGCTCAGTGGTGGTGCCGCTTCCCTCAACGGTAGTAACTCGTTGCCAGTTGATTAGGTCACGGCTGCGTTCAACGTCGAAATGGCTGTTGTTCTGTTCCAGAGCGGTAGTCCAGGTCAGGGCAACGGTCGTGTTTTCCTTTTGGGCTTTGAATGATACCAGCGTAACGGGTTGGGCCTCTTTACCTGTCACCGTGAAAACGATCGATTGAGTAGCACCCATGAACACCTCGCCGCCGGGTGTTTTCTGAAGGCTCAGGAAAGCCTCCAGCGTAAAGGTGCCATTGCCGGGTGCTGCCGTGTACAAATCCAGGTCGATTGGGCAGTTGCAACTGTTGCCATTTACGCCCCGATACAGCCAGATATTGTCTGAGCCCGTACGTTCTGAAGGAATCAACTGGGTAAACGTGCCTACGCCGGGTGTGCTGCTTTCCCGAATGCGATAGCTTAAGCGGGCTGTTGACAAGGTAAAGGCATCGCGCGGGCCGAAAAACTCCTCCGAACCGACGTAAAATAGCTGATTCGGCGCGGTTATATCGTAGGAGGTTCCATTGGCCGCTTCATTTAATACCCCGTTGAAGCGAACACTGATTCGTTCATTGAACGAAAATTGAGCCGACGCTATAACTGGCAAGAATAGCAGCAGAATGCAGAGTTTTTTCATAACCAGATGGGTAAGCAATCAGTATATACAGTTGTTGAAAGGCGGGGTGAGCTATTTATCCAGTTATGACCTTTATTCATCAGGTACGTTACAAAAATCTTGATCGAACGGTCAATGAATGGCGTTACTTTACTGGCCACACTCAACTTTTCAGGCAACTGGTTATGTACAATCGCCTACTGATTGGTTTATTGTTGTTTATTCCTTTCTGCCTGAAGGCACAGGAACAGGCTGTTGTTGTGAAAGGCCGCCTGATTGATAAGCAGACGAAAGAGGCGTTACCCTATTCAGCGGTTTACATACCCAGTCGTAAAATGGGGACGGTAGCCAATGGAGAAGGCCGCTTCGCCTTTCACATAAGCCAACCTACCATCGCCGATTCGGTCGTGCTATCGAGTGTGGGCTACGTGTCGGCCCGGTTGCTGCTGGCAAAGCTGCTCAATCAGCGCGATGAGCAGGTCATTGCGTTGCAGCCATCGGTACAACAACTGAACGAACTGGTGGTGCGGCCGGTCGATCCGGTTGAACTGGTGCAGGAGTCGATGCGGCGCGTTGCCCGTAACTACCCGTTGAACCCTTCGTTACTGACGGGCTTTTACCGGGAATGGGTACGCGAAAAAGACTTCATCGTTCTGAGTGAAGGCCAGTTAGAATTGTATAAGACCGGCTATAAAAAACATACCTTCGACGACGCCGTTCGGATAGTAAAAGGTCGCCGTAAGCCATTGCCCGATTACTTTCTGTCGGGAGGTGACACGTGTCATCTGCCCGACATTACGAACGGCCCACACCTGGGCATTATGCTCGACGTGGTGAAGAATCCGGGACTCAGCAACTTTCTGGAAGCGGTAGGCCCCGACCTGTATGAATACACCTATGCAGGACAAACCAGCGTGAACGACCGCAACGCGTATATCATTGAATTCACGCCCAAATACACCCCGGCCATAGCCATAAAAGGCGGTATCAACAATGCCATTTTTACAGGCAAACTGCTGATCGATACCCAGTCGGAGGCGATTGTAAACGCTGATTACACCCTCACTGTGAACGGGTTACGGATTGTAAACCGTAGCCTGGAGGCGCTCAGGCTTCCTATCCGGCTAGATAACCGGCGGTATGTAGTCAGCTACCAGCCTTTAGACGACCGCTATGTGCTGCATCATGCCCAGGTTGAAAACAGCTACACGTACAAGCTGCGCCCAGCACAGCCTATACGGAGCCGAATGGATTTTGTGGTCACACAAACCTCGTTCAATAACGTGCAGCGGCCAAACAAAAAAGACATCATCAAGGCCGATCAGTCGTTCAGCGAGCGGGTGATGACCTTCGACGAGACGTTCTGGGCCAATGACAATATCATTGTGGATGAGCAATAAGCTGGGTGACGATGACGGGTTTTTGATCGCCGTTTTTTTGCTCGAATGCCACCAGTAACCCCTTGGCCGTTGCCAGTGCAACTGGGTACGTTGCACTCACCGTTTGGGAAGTCAGGTACGTTACCGGGGCTGTTGGGGCCGTGCGCAGGGCGATGCGCTGCGTGAATTTTGGCATGGGCTCGTCGGCCGGTTGATTGGGAAGCCGCACCGACTCGTCCCAGAGCCACATCAACTGATTCTGGTAAGCAACCACCTGTGGATGCTTCGCCCGGCTCGACGGTACCGTTGCCGCCAGATCGGCCTGGCCCGCTCTGGCAAGACGTACTCCTTCGCTGCCTTCTTTCCCCGAAAACCAGGTCGTATACAGGTCATTACCCACCTGCGCCACGCTCGATCCGGCATGGGGACAAGCCGCCACGCGCCAGTCGTCAACGTAAATTCGCTGTGGCGTACCAAACGTTTTACCCCCGTCGGTCGATGTTGCCCGGCTCATGTCGCGGGCGGCGGGCGAGCTTTTACCGGTCGGAATCAGGTCACGGTAGGTGAGGTGAATCTGGTTTTTCGAGTCGATAAATACATTCGTCCGGCAGCACTGACAGGCGTTGCTGTCGACAATGATTTCCGGGCTAAAACCGCCTTGTGGTTGCGTCTGCACAAATTTGATGCATCGCCCCTCCTGTCCATTCAGCTTTTCGTCGATCCAGACAAGGCCGACTTCCCCATTGGGCAGGCGGGTTAGATCGCCGAACGAGTGGCTTTTGCCGGGCGTCACATCCCGGTGTACTGGCTTTGGGTCGGTCCATGACTGCCCGTTGTTGGTCGAGGTCATGGTGTAAAGATTCCCCGCATAGGGCGACTCGGTGGTGGGGTGCGCCACCTCAAAGAGAGCGATCAGCGTGCCGTTGCCTTTTATGGCGATTTTTGGCATTCCTTCGGCGTGCGTAGACAGGTCGGCCGGTACGGGAATGCGCATGGCAGCCCCAAACGTTTCGCCGCCATCTGTAGACACGCTAAAGAAAAAGACAGCGGCTTTGTCGCTCGTCTTTTCGGCCCAGCTCAGCACCGGATTACCCCGTTGATCTGTCGTAAATCGTGGCGTGGTGCCAGCGTGGGTCGGGTTCGATAGAATGGTTTCCCGGATCGGTTGATCGAAGAACGTAATCCAAAGGAGCAGAAGTGCTAAAATCGATTTCATAAGTTAACGTGATTTATCGATAATCGTGCCTGTAAGTAGTTGGTAGTTAATGTATTGCTGACGCCTAGTTGAAGGGGCACGCGTCAGCAATGCGGTAAAGAATTATCCACAATTCATGTTAAGTCATTTTCCTGAGAAGCTGTATTGTAAGCCGACCACAAAGGTGCGGGGCGCCGCCGGGGTATAGGTGGTGCGGTCGGTGGCATTGTTGCCACGTGTAGCGTTGGTCGCAAACAGCGCGTTGGTGGCATTCAACACATTGGTGTACAGCTCAATGCCTTTGTACTGGTATCCTAGCCTGACATTGGCAAAATCATAGCCGCCGTAGCTAACTGTGTTGATCTGGTTTTGATACCAGCCCGATACATGTTGCCATTCTACCGCCGTACGGAAATTTTTCAGCCACGACGGATAGTAGCTGATTTCGGTGTTCCAGAGCGTGCGTGGTGCCGACGGCATGTCTTTTCCGTTCACGTTTTGCAACGCATCGGAGGTACGTTGACTAAGGGTGAACTCGACAAACTGATGCACGGCATGGGTGCCCCCGAAGCGGAAAAACAGTTGCTTCGACGGCCGGTAGGTGAGGCCAAGCTCTACGCCCCGGTGCAGGGTTTTTCCCGCCGATTGGTAGTCGGTCGAATTGTCGGGCTGGCGGATGTTGAGCAGTTCGTTGGTGCCATTCATCTGGTACAGAGCCGCATCGACATAGACTTTATTGTTGAGTAGCGAGGCCCAACCGCCGATTTCTACATTGTCGAATTTGGCGGGCTGGAGGTTATAATAAAATAGATCGCCGGAAGCCGTTGGCGTTGTGCGTTTCAGGAAAATAGCCGTTAGTGCCGGGGGCGAAAAACCCCTGGCGTAGTTGGCATACAGGCCCTTGCCGCCGCCCAGATCGTAGGTAGCACCCAACTTCGGCGTCACCTGGCTGTAGTCTTTTCCGCCGGTAGTTTTATCCAGCGCGTTGGTATAATCGAACGCCATTTGGTCGTAGCGCAGGCCCGCCGATAACCGGAGTTTGGTTATGGGTTCGAAGTCATATTGAGCGTAAGCGGCCGTGTTGTGAATATCAGCCTGGTAATTAGCGAGCTGGATATCAGGACGTTCTTTCAAAAGTGTATACTTGACTACCGATTTTTTATCGGCCCTTAAATCCGCTGTCAGGTCAGTCTGGTAAGCGTAATAGGTGTTTGGCGACAGGTCGATGGTAGCCCCGATGGTGAGTTTACTGTGCAGGAAATTCAGGTGCTGCGTGTGCTGGGCAATGGCGCCGTAACTCTTGAAATCGTTGCTGTTTATCTGGCCCGTTGCCGTTGCCGAACCACTGGTCCACCGAATTGAATAGGCTGGGTTTTGGCCCACACTGTTGTTGCGAACAAAGGCAGTGATGAAGGATTGAGAGCCATTGGCCCAGTCATGTTCAAGCGTGAGTCGGCTGCGGAGCGAGAACGTTTTACGATACGTGAAATCGGTGGTGCTCACATACTGCCGGGCGAAAAAGGCCGTGCTGTCGACGCTACCGCTTGTCTGTGAATTGTAATCGTTATACGACAACGTACCTGTGAGCCGGGTTTTGGCCGTAAAGGCGTATTCGAGCCGGGCGAAGTACGATGACTTATCGTAGTCGGAACTGGCCAGCCACGAGTTGCGCTGCCGGGAAACGAGACCCCCGATGTAGATGCCGAATTTTCCCTGCCGGGCACCTGCTCCAAACTGGAGTCGCTGATACCCCCACTGGTCGGCCTGAATACCTACGCGCGCCGTTGGCACAGCCGTTGGGCGCTGGGTGATAAAGTTGACCGCGCCGCCTACCGCTTCCGGCCCATAAATTGACGATACCGGTCCTTTCACTACCTCGATCGAGCTAACCGTGAACTGGTTCATTTCGAGCAGCGCGTTGTGGTTGAATACACCCATTGGCCGAACAGGCACGCCATCTTCGAGGTACAGAAAATACGCATTGGTTGTCATCGGTTGCCGGATCGCCATCATGTGCTGCTCATTGTTGAGGTTAACCATCAGCACGCCCGGCGTTTTATTAATGACTTCATAAATACTCGTTGGCTTGGTTTCTTCGATCAGCCGGGGCGATAGCTTGGAAATGGCAATTGGCGTCTGGGTACGTAGTGCGGCCTCCCGATTGCCCGTGACCACCACCGTTTGCAGGTCTTCGATGGCGGCTTCGAGCGCAATGCGGATGGGCTTGCCGGGAGCTAGCGTGATTGTCTGCTGACGATACCCAACTGCCGAAAGCGTAATGGTAGATACGACGTTAGGGAGCGAAAAATGGCCGTTTGCGTCGGTAGTAGTGCCTGATTTTCCATCGGCCCACGATACCGTCACGCCTGGAAGTGGTTCCTTGGTTTGGGCATCGTATACCTGGCCCGTAAGAGGAGATTGAGCTATAGCGCCCAGGCTGAAAAACAGCCCCAGGAGCATACAAAAGAAGTTAGTCATGAAGATTGTACGGGCCAGTATCGCCCGATTGTGGTAAGCGAGGTGTTGAGAAAGCAGCAGCAGGAAACCTGCGAAGACTCCTTTAGACCCTAGGGGTTTAAGAAGCACAACGGGTCGCCAATTGCCACAAAAAAGAAGGCCGCTTATCCGATGCGTGGGGGCTGGAAGATACCGTGCAGTGGCGCGGCATAGGGCGATTGCTGGTAGTACGACAGTGGGCGGCAAGAGGTTGCGTCTCCGGTGGCGTCAGCAAAGTGGAAGGAAAATAAATCGGTGCAGAACAGGGTCAGCACCGGCATGTTCTGAATGCGCTCGGTAGTTTCGCGATCTTCGCGATCATGCTGCGCCTTCAGCTTTTTGGCCAGATAACACGTACCGTTACAATTCAACTGGGGGCGGTTTCGGTTCTGGCAGAGGTTTTTGGCAATGAACTCGCGGTTCAACTCAAACGACATCACAATTACCTCGCGGCTGAACAGTTGCAGCAGCAAAGAGGCAATAAGTGTGTACGTGAGTAGTTGACGAACCATGTGTATAGCTACAGGCTGGCGGCAAAAGTAAGGCGATCCACTATCCGGTCGATTAAAAGAGCGGAGTAATTTCGCTGACGGAAAACATACGACTTATCAGCAACCGTAGTTTTAGGTAAGTTGCTATTTAGTTGGCTGGCAAGCTGCCTTTTTGTAAGCGCTATATATCGGGCTCTTCCGGTTTGGCCAGCAAATAAATCACCAGGCTGAAAACCAGGGCTCCGGCACTACTCAGGAGGAATGTGAAAACGGTCAGGTTGAAATCGTCGCCGGGCAGAATGGGGCCTGTACGTGCAAGGAGGTAGCCGATTCGGGCTACCAACGTCACGGCCGTCAGGGTTGAACCAACTACGATCAGCCAGAGTACGGCTGGTACGCGGAACCACCGCCAGCTAACCACGCGCCCGTCGGGTGTAACATAGGTTTTTATCGATTTTTTCATTCCCTGAGAAAATACTGCGTTGCTTTGTAGACAGTCGAATAAAGATACAACAATGCACAACCACGCGCACGATCATTCACACGCCCATACACCCACTATAACCACGATAAGCCGCACCCTGTTAATCGGGGCCGGGCTGAATATTGTTTACGTGGTGATTGAATTTGGCATGGGGCTACGTACCCAGTCGCTGGCATTGATGGCCGACGCCGGGCATAACCTGTCCGACGTGGCCGGGTTGCTGTTGTCGTTGCTGGCGTTCCGGCTGGCCAAGGTCAAATCGAACCAGCGGTTCACGTACGGACTTCGGAAAAGTACCGTACTGGCTTCGCTGGTCAATGCCGTATTGTTGCTGTTGGCCGTAGGTGGAATTATGCTCGAAAGTATTCAGCGGTTTCGCCATCCCGAACCCGTATCGGGCAACATTGTGGCGTGGGTAGCCGGGCTGGGTATTATTGTCAATGCGGCGTCGGCCCTGCTGTTTTTTCGGGATAAAGACCATGATCTGAACATGAAAGGAGCGTATCTGCATCTGCTGGCCGACGCGCTGGTGTCGGTCGGAGTGGTGGCGTCGGGGCTGGTCATCAGCTATACCGGCTGGTTCTGGCTCGACCCGTTGATGGGCCTGGTGGTGGCGCTGGTAATTCTGTCGGGTACGTGGCAGTTGCTTTCCGATAGTCTGCGCCTTACCCTCGATGGCGTGCCGATGGGAATCGACCTGGCCAAAGTACAGCAGGTTGTAAGCTCGGTGCCGGGCGTCGTAGCGGTAGATCATGTACATATTTGGGCCATGAGTACTACCGAAAATGCACTTACGGCTCACCTCACGATAGCACCAGAGTTGACGAATAGCCAGCTCGACAGCGTGAAGAAAGAGGTGCGCCATGAACTGGAACACCTGGGTATAGAACACGCTACGCTCGAAGTGAATACAGAGGGAATGGCGACCGACAAAACGACTATCTAACGCACCGGATTGCACCAGGTTGACCTAAATTCATAAATCTGAACTAGTTTACATGTCTGTTCCCCTCGACCGTTTCTCCGGCCACGCCGCTGATTACGCCCGCTACCGGATCGACTATCCCGGCGAGTTGTACGATTACATACTCAACTACGTACCTGGCCGACAGGCCGCCTGGGACTGTGCTACCGGGAACGGACAGGCGGCCGGTGCGCTGGCCAATTACTTCGAGCAGATCGAAGCAACCGACCTGAGCGAACGGCAACTGGCGAATGCCGTAAAGCGGCCCAACATTACGTATCAGGTCGCCACGGCCGAAGCAGCTCCTTTCGCCGACGAAAGCTTTGATCTGGTCACCGTTGGGCAGGCATTGCACTGGTTCGACGTACCTGCGTTTCATGCCGAAGTGCAGCGGGTACTGAAACCGAAAGGCATCATTGCCGAATGGGGATATGGCCTCAACGAAGTCAACGCGCCCATCGACGCGCTCGTCCGCTTTATTTACCGCGAAGTGGTTGGCCCGTTCTGGGACCCGCAACGGCGACATATCGAAACCGAATACCAGAACCTGCCTTTCGACTTTGCCGATGTGAAATACACCCGCGTTACTGCCCGCCGCGAGTGGCTGGTGGAGTGGTACATGAACTATCTCCGTACCTGGTCGGCGGTGCAGGGCTTTCGCAAACAGCATGGCTACGACCCAATCGACCAGTTCGATAGTGACTTCCGGCGCCTGTGGGGGCCTATTCACCGCGAGGTCCGTTTCCCAATCTTTCTCCGTCTGGGACAGAAAAAGTAAACGTTGGACTTTGTAGCCGCTTACTTTTTCCTTAGCACATTAAAAACGGCGCTTACACGGACAATGCGTTCGTCGTCTTTCATAATAAAGGCATTGACGAACGCTACGGCGTCGCCGATTTGTTGAATATCGGTGTGTACTTCAAGCCAGTCGCCCACTTTGGAGTTGCCCACAAAATCGGTGGACAGGCTGACGGTGACGAGCGGCACGGGCGGTTTTTGTGAGAAAGCGGCGGCGTAGCCCATTGCCACATCGGCTAACGTGGTGTATACGCCCGAGTGCGTAAAGCCACGGCCATTGACGTGCTTATCGAGTACCAGCATGCCGATAATCAATTCATCACCAACTTGTTGACTATACAAAGGACCTGCCGTTTCCAGGAATGGGCTGGTGCGAAAAATAGGCTCAAAGCCTTCTGGAATTTCCATAAAGAGAGATTTGAGGCCAATTTACAACAGCCGAAAGGATTTTTTGCCGAATGTATATACCGAGTCTGCCAAGTAGGTAACCGGGTATAGTTGTGTCATGCACAGTGCAAGACTGATGTAATCAGGTGTATCTGGAATGTCAGAATCTCGCTTAAGCCAATAAAACGCTGGCTGGAATGCCTAATTCTTTGTAAAAGAACTTGGCCATTGTAAGTGTGAGCGGTTTACGTCGATTGAGAACTGCTGATACGTAGCTTTTGCTGCCCAACTTGCCAACAAAGTCTTTATTGTGGATTCCTTTCTCGGCCATCTTAAGACGTATAGCTTCTATTGGGTCAGGCGATGGTATGGCATACTGCACATCCTCGTACGATTTAATGAGCAGTAGGGCGACCTGTAACGCTTCGCCATCTGGACTATCCGGCTTTACTTTTCTGTCAAACTGTTCATCGACCCAAGCCATCATCGAGTCGTACTCCTGTTCCGATTTTATTGTCTTAAGTGTCATTGCTTATGATATTGAACAGTGGAAACAGCTACCTTATCGTATTCGGTATGCGTTCCAAACCACTTGATCTGAATCGTCTTATAATCAAATACCATACGTACCACCATACGATATTTGTTGCCCATGATATTGAAGACTACCCGATCATCGGCGACTACGCTAACGTTGCCAAATGTTGCTTTCAACTCATTGAAATTCGTAAACTCCCGTTCTTGTAAGTCGATATACCAATGTTTCAAGGCGTTTGCGGCTTGAGGGTATAACTGGCAATAGTCGAGTAGCGTCCGGCGAGCTATGATGTTGAACATGAAGCTACAGAGAGAAGTTTACTCATAGTGAACAAAACTACTCCTCTTTCGCTGGCGGTCAAAATAATACTTACATGGCCCAGATCACGCGTACGACTTTGCCCTGCACGCCGATGGTCTGGAAATACTCGAGCCAGTGAAGCTGCTGAGGCCCCAGATGGTCGGTAGGGGATTTTACTTCCACGAAACTGTAATCGCCCGTTTCGTTCCAGATCAGCAGGTCGGGAAAGCCGCGCGTGTGCTCGCGGACGTTGCGCGCCATTTCGAGCAGGATCAGCCGTAGCTGCTCGATATCCAGCACGTCAATCAACTGATTCACCAAGCCCAATAGCTCATCATTCCAGTCGACCAGCACGTTGGTGATGCCGTACTTGGCGTTGTAGGTACGTCCCACGTGCCGCCGCCACTCATCTTTGGTGGTCAGTTCGGTCAGGCGCTTCTTGAGCAGGTCTTCGCGACGTACGTAAAAATCGGGCAGGTAAAAATCTGACGGGGCGCGTTGCAACGGGTGGTGAATCGCGGCTACGTTGGCATCGTAAATCACATCCCAGAACACCAGCCCGAACAGGCCGCGCCAGGGGTAATTTTCGGTGAAGGCCGCATCGTAGCCTTCTTCCAGATAATAATTCATCACGCCCGCCTCAACATGGTGCCGGTACGCCGCCGGAATATCGAGACTTTCGGCATCGGACAAAAAACGAGTAGTGGCTTTCCGGGTACGTTTTTTGGCGGTGGTGCCCAGAATTTTCTCCCGGAAATCAGTGGCAAAATACCGTTCTTCGGCGTTTTGCGGCGTCACGGCAATCTCGTCGATCAACGCCAGGGCTTCATCGACCAGCCCGTTTTTGAACAGCAGACGTACCCGGCGTTCGCGGGCCGGCACCCGATCTGAAAGTTCGTAGACCGCCAGCGCCTGATCGGGGAGTTTTTGCCGTTCGAGGTAGGCACCAACGCGGCAGACCAGCTTCTGGTAGCCGGGAAACGCGATTTCGGTCAGTTCGGGGCGGGTTTCGTTCCAGTTCAGGAACCAGTTGTAAATGGCTTCGGGCGGTGTTTCGGCTTCTTTCTGCTCGTAAAAAGCTTCGTTCGTCAGCGAGATCAGCAGCTTGTCTTCCACTTCCTTGCGCGTTCTGAAACGAGCCGTCATCTTGCTTTCGTCATGCTGCTCGAAGTTCATCATGCCCATATCGCGCATCACAAACTCGGTCATGTCGGAGCCGCGATTGCCGAAGAAGAGGAACTTCACCATCATGACTTCCGCCTCGAAATTGACTTTTACCACCGTTTCGCGCGTGGTGAGGCTGGTCACGATTTCGCCAAAATCCAGTTCGTTAAGGGCGTAGCGAACCACCTCTTCCTTTTTCAACTTGGTCAACGCACGCACTTCGTCGGGTTCCAGCGGCAGCAGATCCATCAGATCAGGCTTCGTGAACACATCGAGCGCTTCGTGGCCCATGCCTTCGTGACGGGCATGCAGGCGGTCGACAAATCCGGCATTCAGCAACTCGCCCAGGGCAACCGGTAGGTCGTTTATTTCGCGGTAATTCAATTTATTGACCCGAAAGAATACACCTTTGCGATTACTGACCCTCACGTACAGGCATTGCGCGTCGGTGCTTAATGCATCAAAACGATTCAGGAAATCGGTTTCGGCCTCGTTGAGCAGCCCGCCATAGAGCCGCCGCACAAAGTCGAGCACGTACCTGAAATTATGCCAGTAATAGCGGGGTTGAAGAATGACTTTTTGCATGGTTCTGATAGAACGCAGATTAAGCGGATCAAGCAGATTTTTGTAAATAAAGCGAAAGAAAAATCTGCGTAAATCCGCTTGATCCGCTCAATCCGTGCTCTATTATTTTAACACAAAATCCCCCGTTTATGTCCCCATTTGACGTGCTGACGGCCCTGAAACAGCGGAGCTTACTCACGCCCACGCAGGCTGACGCACTGGCTGATTTTGAACGACAGCGACCCGTTTCGCTGCATCACGAACTGCGGGCTGCGCTGTATGTTGGTATCCTGCTTTTAACGGGTGGCCTGGGCTTACTGATCTACGAACATTACGACGAGATTGGCGACCTGGCCATTATTGGGGGCATGGCCGCTTTATGCGTCATATCGTTCTGGTATGCCTGGAAAAATCGCCCGTTGCTTTCGCCCGAACAGGCCAGGAACCGATCGGTTTTTGGCGATTATACCCTGCTGCTGTCGTGTTTGCTGTTTCTGTCGCTGGAAGGCTACGCCCAGTACCGGTTCAATCTCTTTGGTACCCGCTATGGGCTGGTTACGTTTATGCCGGCGGTTCTGTTTCTGGCCATTGCCTACCGGTTCGATCATCGGGGCGTGTTGGGCATGGGCCTTACCGCGCTGGCTTCGTGGGTGGGGGTTACGGTTCGCCCGCTCGAACTTCGGCTGAAAACCAATTTTTTCGACGAACCCACCGTGCTGGCCGCCATCGGGCTGGGTACGTTGCTCATTGGCGCGGCACTCTGGCTGGAGAAGCGCCGCATCAAAGCGCACTTCACCTATACGCTGTTGACGTTTGCTGGTAATTTGCTACTGCTGGCGCTGCTGGCGGGCGTTTTTAATTTCGACGGGCGGCGGTGGCTGTATGGCGTGCCGTTGTTTGCCGTTTGTGCCGCCTTCGACTGGTTATCCCGGCGCGAGCAGGTATTTCTGTACCGGTTGATGGGCGTAGTCTACGCCTATATCGGAGCAACGTACCTGATCCTCTTTCGTCTGCTCGATGGCATGAACTACCCAACCGAAGTGTACCTCATTTATTTCATAGCCACCGGAACGGCGGCCGTTTATTACCTGACCCACACCTTCCGCAAACCCCGCTGATGCTGGCCAAACCTACCTGAATACGACCCTATGAAAGCATATAATCTGGCCTGGCTCGAAGAACGCGACATCCGGCAGCAGGCCGACCGCTGGCAGGCCCAGCACGTTTTGACCGATGAACAGGCCGAAGCCATCCGACAGGCGTATCCGATTCGCTTTAAACAGACCGGTACAGCGCTTGAAATCGGGTCGTTTGTGTTTACGTTGCTGGCGGCGCTGGCACTCTACGGGCTCGTGAGCATTACGCTGGATATAAACTCCAGAGGGTCGGGGCTGGTGTCGCTGATCATGGCGGGCGGCACGTTTGCGGTAGCCGTATTTTCCATCCGGTCAAACCAGTTTTACCGGAATGGAATCGACAACGCGTTGTGGCTGGTGTCGGCTCTGTCGGCGGTCTGGGGGCTTGTTCTGGTCTTTTTCCAACGAAACGATGTGTTTCCGCCGTTCTGGGAAGTTTGCCTGATTGCCCTGCCCGTTTTGCTGGCTTACATCATCTACACCGGCGATACGATCCTGACCTACTTCGGCTTGGCTGCGTTCTATGGCCTCATCTTCGACGGTTTGCTCGACATAAGTTGGGGGCAATCTATGTTGCCATTCGCCCTGATGGGTGCTTCGGCGGGGTTGTTTGCGCTGGTCAGTTGGCTTGGTAACTCAATGACTAACGCCGTGTATTACAGCGACGTGTTGACGCTGGTGCAGTGGGTGTCGCTGTTTATTGGGCTGGCCGCTGGCAATTACTACGTCGTCCGCGAACTGAACGCCCTGCTGCTCGACGGCCGTTATGCCATTTCGCCGGAGATTGCTCTGCCCGGTTTATTCTGGCTTACTACGTTTGTTATTCCGCTGCTATACGGGGTGGTTGGCTTTCGGCAGCGCAACCGGATGCTGCTGGTGGTGGCGGTTATCGGTGTGGCGGGTGCCATTGCAACGGTGTATCATTATGTAGGTACGTGGCCGCTCTCGGTAACACTCGCGATTCACGGCGGGGTAGTGATTGGTCTGGCCATTCTATTGATCCGCTACCTGAGAATGCCCAACTACGGATTCACCGATGCCATTGATGAGGAGCCGCCTTTGGAACTGCTTCGGCACGTTGGCCTGCTGACCACGTTGCAGGGCACGGCCAATGCCCAGAATCAGCCTACTGGTCCACGCTTTGGGGGCGGTGATTTTGGCGGGGGCGGCGCTGGCGAACAGTATTGATCTGACGATTTACAAGCAGCGATTAGCCGAAAGTGGTGATGATATACATGGCTGCCGGAACGTAATCTATCCCGTTGAATCTAATTGTTACTTTGTCTGTAGACTTTATAGTCAATAATCAATTCAGGTACGTTATCTAGCTACAAGTACATCTGTAACAAGTGATCAGTAGCAAACTGAAATGGGACGAATCGTCGCAGAAACAGGCTGTTTATAGCTGGGATCTTCGCTTTTTTTATGTCTCGAAATGTATCGATTGAATACCTGAAAGCTGTATTGGTGAGCGTGATGGTATTCACTCACAGTTTTGCGTTGTTGGGAACGCTTACTCCCGGCAATATCAGTAGTCAGGCGTATTATCTGTTTTCTGTAGTGGGTACGCTCATCGTTTTTTCGGGCTTCATTTTCTGCTTCGGCTACGCTTCATACCACGCTTATCTGTCGAAACCGTTTTCACAGGTTCGACAGAACCTGCTGACTACCGCGAAGAATCAACTGGTGAGTTATTACATTTCGGCGCTGCTGGCGGTGGTTTGCCTGCCAATTCCGGGCCGGGCCACCGGGGTTCTACTGTCAGGCGATGTGGGTGCGGTACTGGGGTTTTCCTACATAGCTCCGTATTCCGAGTTTATGCTCGCTTACTTCCTGATTACGGTCATCACGCTCCTGCTTTTCAAACCGCTGGTAGCTCTGTCGAAATCGCCTTTGGCCCTGTTGATTACCGGGTTGCTATCATTGATTGCCACCGTACTGATTCCGTATGATCTGTTTATCGATAACCCACTTGGTCTCTTCGTGGGTAGCCGGAGCTACGCCGCATTTCCGCTTGTGCAGTATGGGGTGTTTTACATGGCAGGGCTATACTTTGCTCGTTTCACCATTATCTGGAAGTGGCCCGTTGCGGTTATTGCACTAAGTGGAACGCTATTTTTTGTCCTCTACTACCTCAAAACGGGTTCGTTTCCAGTCCGGTTTCCGCCATCGATCGGCTGGATATGCGGGTCATGGGGCATTCTCTACGGGCTATATTTATTGATACACTGGGGTGTCTCCAGGGGATTCACATCGCCGCTTTTGTTGATGATGGGCGGCAACACGCTGCTCTTTCTGCTGCTCAGCAACATGATGTTTTTTGCCCTGAGCAATCGAGTCAAAACCACGCCAGTTGGGGCCATGCTCATTGGTGCCGCTGTCTTGATGGCCTGTTGCTACATGGTGCAGATTACCCGAAAACCACCCGCCCTCATCCGGCGGGCAACCCCCGTTATCGAGCCAACCGAGTTAAGCTGATTCGTTGAATTTATTTTTCCCGATTTCCCCACTGATAGGCTATGTAAACCACATAAGCTACCACGGCAAACTGAATCTGCCAGATACGTTGCTGGATCAGTTCATAACCGGGTAGCTGGGTACGTTCGGCGGCCCAGAGCGTGGCTGCTTCGCGCGAAACGATGGTCAGAAACGGGATTGTCGCGAACCCCAGTGCCACAACGAGCCGGTTACCCATTGGGCTTTCGAACCCGGTCATCGCTTGCTTTATGGCGAAGAAAAGGAAGGCAACAGGTACCGTTGAGAGGAGCCACATATGCCATTTGCCAATGACCAGGTACGTATCGTATACGGTGATGGAAGTGGCTGCTTCGGGCAGGAAAAACACAAGAAGCCCGCATCCACTGGCAATAACCAGCAGATAGATAAGTTCCCGATAACCGGAGTTCATTTTACTGAATATCAATCAGTTTGCTGATGAGCCGGTCTTGCAGAACAAAAACGGAATGGCTTTGAAGGCTGATGGTTTCGCCCGCCGTCCGGTCGTTGAAATCAACGGCGAGGGTGGCGCTGTAATCGATTTTTACGCTGATCACGTCATCGGCTACCGTCCGGTCGCGGAGGGTTTGCTCGCGCTGACTAAATAGCTTGGCGGCCTTTTCAGCTTGCTCCCGAAAAGCGGTTTTCCCGGTCAGGGTCATCACCGGATGCCCGTTGGTCAGGTGTTCAAAAATAACATCCTCGGCCAGGCAGGCCATCATGCCATCAATATCTTTGCGATTATACGCGTCCACATAAGCGACAACTGTCTGTACGTTCGCTTCTTCAATGCCAGTCATGCAGGTTGAACTTCAGTTTGGTAATTTGACCCTGAAATAGGGGAAATTTAGGCAAACTATCACATAGTTAACTTAGCCACGTTTGGATTCGCGTACTTTTGGACCGTAATACAAACCAGAAATAACCTTCTGACGCTCCCATGCAGACCGTAGACTCCTACAATTTTGCCGGTAAAAAAGCCCTCGTTCGTGTCGACTTTAACGTACCGCTCGACAAAGACTACACCATTACCGACGATACGCGGATTAAAGCGACGATTCCCACGATTAATAAGATTCTGGCCGATGGTGGCTCGGCCATTATGATGTCACACCTGGGCCGCCCGAAAGATGGACCTACGGAAAAATATTCACTTAAGCACCTGATTACCAAGTTATCGGAGACATTTGGCCGGGAAGTAAAGTTTGCGGACGACTGCATCGGCGAGCAGGCTACTGAACTGGCCGCGAGCCTGAAACCGGGCGAACTGCTGCTGCTCGAAAACCTTCGTTTCTACAAAGAAGAAGAGAAAGGCGACGTTGCTTTCGCCGAAAAACTGGCCAAACTGGGCGACGTCTGGGTGAACGACGCCTTCGGAACCGCCCACCGCGCCCACGCCTCAACGGCCGTCATCGGTCAGTTTTTTCAGGACCGGGTTTGTGGGTACGTAATGCTGGCCGAAATTGAAAATGCCGACAAAATTCTCAACCATGCCGAGCGCCCCTTCACCGCGATTATGGGTGGAGCCAAGATTTCAGACAAGATCCTGATCATCGAACGGCTGCTCGATACGGTCGATACGCTTATCATTGGTGGCGGCATGACCTACACCTTCACTAAGGCGCAGGGCGGCATGATCGGCAAGTCGCTGCTCGAAGCCGACAAGCAGGAACTGGCCCTGGAGATTCTGAAGAAAGCCGAGGCCAAAGGCGTGAAGATCGTGATGCCCGTCGATAATATTTGTGCCGACGCGTTCTCGAACGATGCCAACCGGCAGATCGTTGCCACCGGTCAGATTCCCGACGGTTGGGAAGGCCTCGACATCGGCCCTGAGTCGGTGGAGTTGTTCAAAGAGATCGTGGCTAACTCAAAAACCATCCTTTGGAATGGCCCAATGGGTGTATTCGAGTTTCCGAATTTCGCGACGGGCACCAACGCCATTGCTGAAGCAGTGGTAAAAGCCACCGAAGAAAACGGCGCCTTCTCGCTCATCGGCGGCGGAGACTCGGCCTCGGCCATCAACAACGCGGGCTACGGCGACCGCGTTAGCTATGTATCAACCGGCGGCGGCGCCCTGCTTGAATACATGGAAGGCAAAGTGCTGCCCGGCGTAGCAGCGTTGCAGTAGGTATATAGTTCCGACGTAGCCCCCGCCCTACAGGGAGCCTGCTTGCGTGAAAGTAACTTCGCCATAGGCATACGCAAGCAGGCTCCCTGTAGGGCGGGGGCTACGTCAAACCTAAAATACAAACGGGTTCGGATCGGGGCATAAACCCAGCCAGTAGTCCCGTTCCGACTCCCGGCAGACACCGGGAAAATCGCCGCGCAGGCCCAATATATCGTGCATGAGTTGAAAATGCAGATGCGGCGGCCAGTCACCGTTTTCGGGGTAGGGGCCAAGTTCGGCCAGCTTTTCACCCGCCTTTACTACTTTTCCTTCATACAAATCGGCCAGCGACGCCCGCGACAGGTGCCCATAGAGGCTGTAGCGGGGAAATCCGCCGTGGTCTGCCGCTGCGGTCTGGTGTTCCAGAATAATCGTGGGGCCGTAATCGGCATAGCGGGCGTTGTCGGCGAAACTGTGGATGATTCCGTCTACGGGAGCGAATACCGGCGTACCGGCGTCGGCCCAGAAATCGACGCCGAGGTGAATCGTACGGGGCTCCTCATCGGTGGGGGTAAAATGGCCACTGTTGCGGTAAATAACCCGATCTTCGGCATACCCACCCACGCCCACTACAGCTCCCGCTTCGCGCAACTTGCCGGACACGTACCTGGCGAACGTACCTGTATTGGTCAGGTCGAGGGTGGATAGGTCAGGATTGTTAGCGCTAAAATCGAGTAGTACGTAAGGGTCGTGGGCAAAATCGAAGGGAAGCAGGTGCATAGCGAGGCAACGATTGGACGTATGGAATTAGGTATTCATTAATTAAACCACAAAAAACGGCTTTAATCATTAGTCCCGACGGCTTTTGGCCTTTCTGATTAGATCGGCGAACGTAATGCCTTGTTTTGCTGGGTGGTGTACCTGAACTTTACGCCCAGTCGATTTACCCGTTTTAACACTGATTCTCGCATGAAAATTACCGTAGTAGGAGCCGGAGCCGTAGGGGCTACCTGTGCCGATAACATTATCCGTCGTGAGCTGGCCGAAGAGGTCGTGCTGCTTGACATCAAGGAAGGGCTCAGCGAAGGCAAAGCCCTGGATATGTTCCAGACAGCCACGCTTTGCGGTTTCGATACCAAAATTACCGGCAGCACCAACGATTACGCCAAAACGGCCGGGTCGGGCGTGGTGGTTATCACCTCAGGTATTCCGCGCAAACCGGGCATGACCCGTGAGGAACTGATCGGCACCAACGCCAACATCGTGAAGGGCGTGACCGAAAACATCCTGAAGCATTCGCCCGAGGCCATCATCATCATCGTGTCGAACCCGATGGATACCATGACCCAACTGGCGCTTCAGGCGTCGGGGCTACCCAAAAACCGGATCATCGGTATGGGTGGTATCCTCGATTCGGCCCGCTTCAAGACGTACCTGTCGCTGGCGATGGATTGCCCACCCAACGATATTCACGGCGCAGTTATTGGCGGTCATGGCGACACGACCATGATTCCGCTGACGCGCCTGGCTACTCGTAATGGTGTGCCCGTGAGCCAGTTTCTCGATGCGGCAACGCTGGAAAAGGTTGCTCAGGACACGATGGTAGGCGGTGCCACACTGACGAAGCTCATCGGCACGTCGGCCTGGTATGCACCGGGTGCGGCCGTGGGTGAACTGGTAGAGAGCATCGTTCGCGACCAGAAGCACATTTTCCCTTGCTGCGTAGCGCTGGACGGCGAATACGGTCAGTCGGATATTTGTCTGGGTGTGCCCGTTGTGATTGGCAAAACCGGCTGGGAGCAGATCATCGATTACAAGCTGACCGATGAAGAACAAGCCACATTTAACAAGTCAGCCGAGGCCGTTCGGAACATGAACGAAGTGCTAAAAACGCTGTAAGAACGATAAATTATGAATAATGAGTAATGGATTGGCTGCTTTAGTGACAAGCAATTCATCACTTATTATTCATAATTAATAACTCAATTAGGGAGATATTACCAACTTTATCCTTTCACTATCATGAACTTGTTTCATCATAGGTTAGTAATGAAAAAAAACGTCGGCCCCCTGGTCGACGTTTTTTTTGTAGTAAGTAGAGCCGCCGTTTTTCTTTAGTTTGTGCCTTTTAACTGGCCTATCACCCTTTTTCATGAAAAACTTCATTATTCCTGTCGCACTACTGACCGTACTGTCGGGAGCTGGTTGCCAAACCTCAACAAAGTCGGGCGATGCCGACACTGACACTGCTTCGCAGACCGATTCAACTACTATGTCTGATACCACGGCTATCGATTACAAACTGCCCGATCCCAAAGCGTTTGAGGGAACGATCAACGGCAAGAAAACGGCCCTTTACACCCTTAAAGGAGCCAACATACAGGCAGCCATTACCAACTACGGTGCCCGGATCGTAAGCCTGCTGGTGCCCGATAAAAACGGTAAACTGACCGACGTGGCGATGGGCTTCAGCGGCATCAAAGACTACGAAAAAGATGGATCCGATTTTTTTGGACCCATTGTAGGCCGGTTCGGAAACCGCATTGGTAAAGCCCAGTTTACCCTCGACGGGAAGACGTACAAAACCGCGCAGAACAACAACGGCAACACGCTGCACAGCGGGCCAACGGGCTTTCATAAGCAGGTGTGGGATGCCAAACAGATCGACGATAAAACGGTACAGCTAACGTACCTGTCGAAAGATGGCGAAGGCGGTTTCCCCGGTAACGTAACCACAACCGTGACGTACTCGATCGACGGCGACAATGCGTTAAAAATCGAATACAAAGCCACCACCGACAAGCCAACGCCTTATAACCCAACCAGCCACGGGTTTTTCAACCTGAACGGCGACGGTAGCGGTACGGTGAATAATCATGTGCTGATGATTGATGCTGACAAGTATTCGCAGGTCGATAAGGGGCTAATTCCGCAGGGTGAGCCCGTATCAGTTGACGGAACGCCGTTCGATTTTCGGAAACCGACGGCCGTTGGTGCACGCGTTGATGAGAAAAACGAGCAACTGACCTTCGGCGGCGGCTACGACCACAACTGGGTGCTAAACCACAAGATGGGCTCGCTCGATAAAGTGGTGGAAATCACGGGCGACAAATCGGGCATTAAGATGAGCGTGTTGACCACCGAACCAGCGATGCAGTTCTACGGCGGTAACTTCTTCACTGGGACCGACAAGGGTAAATATGGCCGGGTAACGAATTTCAGGGGTGGTTTTGCCCTTGAAGCGCAGCATTACCCTGATTCACCAAACAAGCCAACGTACCCAAACACGATTCTGAAACCCGGCCAAACGTACAAGCAAACGACGGAGTACCGGTTTGAGAAATAGGGGTTCAAGGGTTCATGTTTAAAGTCTAAAGTCGCGCTGCTACACTACGTATGGTTGGTATGCAGCGCGACTTTAGACACTGAACTTTGAACTCTTACTGTTTCGGTTTCTTCTCTACGGAATGGACGTCCCGAAAGGCATCCATGATGCGTGACCAGAAACGCTTGCCCGATTTATCTGTTACTTGTGCCGTAGTAGCTGTTGTCGATTTGGGTGATGAGGCGGTCGACTTAGCCGTAGTAGCTTTGTTTGTTTTTGTCTGAGGCTTTTGGGACGGCTTTTCAACCAATGCTGTACTGGTTTGCTCCGTAGACAGGCGCAACGAGCAGGCAACTACGGGTGAGCCAAGCAAACTGGCCAACACAACGGAATAAATAATAATTGAGGCCGATTTCCTGGACATAAACTGGTTGTTGTATGATTAGTAGATCAAGTATTCATGTTTACGGTATGGCAATGTATAAATTTTAGACGAAAGAATTAGACTTAAATTGCGGGTGTTCTTGTTTTTATTTTGTTCTATAGAGTTAGTATTTATTAAAAAGATAGATCAGCCGGGTGGTAATGAAAATGTCTTTGGCCTGGTTAGTTATAGGCGTCTGCGGGCGAAACCGTTATCTTTGCTGATACTACGTTTACAATATCATGTTCGAGAACCTACAGAGTAAGCTTGATAAGGCCTTTAAAACCCTGAAGGGACAGGGCCGCATTACCGAAATAAATGTTGCCGCTACCATTAAAGAAGTTCGCCGCGCCCTGACCGACGCCGACGTAAACTACAAGGTGGCTAAAGACGTAACCGATCGGGTTAAGGAGAAAGCCCTTGACCGGAAGGTGTTGATCGCCGTTGAGCCGGGGCAATTGTTTGTCAAGATCGTGCAGGAAGAACTGACCGAACTGATGGGCACCGAAGCCAAACCGATCAATCTGAAAGGGGAACCAGCGGTCGTTCTGATTGCCGGTCTGCAAGGGTCAGGAAAGACTACGTTTTCGGGGAAACTGGCTTCGTATATTAAAAAACAGGGTAAAGGTGTGCTACTCGTTGCCGCCGACATTTACCGTCCCGCCGCTATTGACCAATTGAAAGTGCTGGGTGAACAGGTTGGCGTTGAGGTCTTTGCCGAGCCGGAAAATAAAGATGCCGTTTCGATTGTGCAGAACGCACTGGCCCACGCCAAACGGACGGGCAAGAAAGTGATGATCGTGGATACCGCCGGTCGGTTGGCGGTGGATGAGGTGATGATGCAGGAAATCGAGAAGGTGAAAGCCGCCCTCAATCCAGCCGAGACTCTGTTTGTTGTCGATTCCATGACCGGGCAGGATGCGGTAAATACGGCCAAAACCTTCAACGACCGCCTGAATTTCGACGGGGTGGTACTGACCAAGCTCGACGGTGATTCGCGGGGTGGAGCCGCCTTGTCGATCAGGGCGGTGGTGAACAAGCCGATCAAGTTCATGAGTACCGGCGAGAAAATGGATGCGCTCGACGTATTCTACCCCGACCGGATGGCCAGCCGGATTCTGGGCATGGGCGACGTCATTTCGCTCGTTGAACGCGCCCAACAGGCATTCGACGATGACGAAGCACGCCGGATCAACGCCAAGATGCGGAAGAACCAGTTCGATTTCGACGACTTCCTGAGCCAGCTTCAGCAGATCAAAAAGATGGGTAACATCAAAGATCTGATCGGCATGATTCCGGGCATGGGCAAAATGGTGAAAGACCTCGATCTGGATAACAAGTCGTTTGCGCCCATCGAAGCCATCATCAGTTCGATGACACCGAAAGAACGCGCGCGGCCCGAAATCATCGACATCAGCCGCAAAAAACGCATCGCCGCTGGCTCTGGTACCGACGTTCAGCAGGTAACCAATCTGCTAAAGCAGTTCGATGAGATGCGGAAGATGATGAAGAAAATGAACAACATGCAGTCGTCGGGCAAACTGGCGAAGATGATGAAATAGATAGACTTAGAGAGTGAAAGAGCTAAAGAGTGATAGAGTGAAAGTTGCTTAAATCTGGCGCAAGCAACTTTCACTCTATCACTCTTTAGCTCTTTCACTCTTTCGCCATATGAAGCACCTCTCCACCATTCTTCTTTTTCTTGCCTTACCCGTAACGGCTTTCAGTCAGGCGTCTGTGGGGTATTATCCGTTCAATAGCTTCGGTTTGTTCACCGTTAGTACCAATCCCGATAAACTGATCTGGCTGGACGGCCGCTTGCAAACCAACTCGCTGTTTGAGCAACTCAGCACCACGTTTTGCCCGATGGTGAACGTGAAGCGTACCGAACGGGTGAATTATTACGTGGGTCCTGGCATACAGATCAACGCGCTCAATTCGGTGAATGGCGATAAAATTCTCGAAGGCTATTCGCTGCACGTTGGCGTTCGGGCGGCACCGGTAGCCAGTCTGCCCAACCTGCGCATTGCGTTCGAGTTGTCACCATCGGCCCGGTCGAATTTTAAATCAGGCGTCTTCTACTCCTATCTGGGCTTGGTCTGGCACTTTCGCAAACGAACTGACTAATAGGTCGGTAAAACGATTTTTTCATACTTTTTTAAGCCCGGCACCGCCACAGTTGCCGGGCTTTTTGCGTTAAGTAGTATATAGAGTCTACAACGTTTTCTATGAACATCTCAACAAAATCAATCCGTACCGTTCTGGCGCTTTTCGTCGCAGGTACGTTGTTGCTGACGGGCTGTAAAAAAGACCCCGTAGAGATTAACCCAACCGGCGCAACAGCCACGAATGGGTACGTCGACAACTGGATTCTGAATAACATGCGGTATGCTTATTACTGGGCGGATAAGATTCCTGCCAGGCCCGATACAACGCAGGCGCCGCGCGATTTCTTCAACTCGATACTGTATACATACAACGCGACAACCAACCCGAACGGCGACCGTTTTTCGTGGATTCAGGAAAGTTCGGCCGACCTGACGGCGTTGCTGAATGGGCAAACCACCACCACCGGTATGGAATTTGACCTGCTGCCACGGGCGCAGAACAGCACCGATGTCGTAGGCGTTGTGCTTTACGTATTGCCCGGTTCGCCCGCCGATAAAGCTGGTTTTAAACGAAATGACGTCTTTTACTCGGTCAACGGAACACCGCTGACTACGACAAATGCGGGTATTGCCTATGGTGATGGGACGCTGACGTTTGGCATGGCCACCGTTCAGAACGGCGCGTTGACCAACACCACCACGACAAGGGCAGTGACGCCGGTTGTGTTTCAGGAGAATCCTATTTTTAAAGACTCTGTCTACGTTGTTGGCGACCGCAAGATTGGGTACTTGATGTACAATCAGTTCGTGCCTGGCCCGAACGGCTCAACCACCCGCACGTATGATAATCAGGTGAATACAGTGTTTGGTAAGTTCAAATCACAGGGTGTCAACGAATTAGTGCTCGATCTGCGCTACAACGGTGGGGGTGACGTACAATCATCGACCAATTTGGCCAGTCTGCTTGTAAAGGGCGTGAACGGACAGGCGAAAGTGCCGTTTGTGCGCAAAGAGTTTAACCCGCAACTAACAGCCGATATCCTCAAAGATCCTCAGGGTGGAAGCGACTACTTCTATAATTATTTCAGTAGCCCGGCTAACAATATCGGCAGTCAGTTGTCGCGGATGTATGTACTGACGACTGAACGCACAGCATCGGCCAGCGAGTTGATCATTAACGGGTTACGGCCGTTTATGACAGTCAATACGGTCGGTTCAACATCGGCTGGTAAAAACGTAGGTTCGTTTACAATCACGGACGACAATAATTCGGGCAACAGGTGGGGTATGCAACCTATTGTGTTCCGTTCATACAACAAGAACAATGAGTCGGACTATTGGACAGGCTTCACGCCGACTGTATCGGTTGATGAACCCTATGGCGCGCTTTATCCCCTTGGCGATACCCGCGATGCCCTGCTGGCCGGTGCGATCAGCCATATTCGTGGCCTTACATCGGGCGGGCGTATTGGCCGCGTAAACGCGCAGACGGTAGTTGGCTCATCGTTGACCCGCAAGCCAGGCGGTAGCGTGATTACGCTGCCACAGGCTATTACTCATAAGTTACTGAACTAGTACCCGCTTGGTAAGCCGGGCGGTTCCGGTACTGGCGGTGAGCAGATAAACGCCCGAAGGCAGAGGATGTTGCAAAAGCAGCGTTATCTCCCCTTCGGGCGTTTCGCGTTGCTGGCAGGATACAGGGTGGCCTGCCAGGGTGCTAATCAGGTACGTTGCTCCGGTCAGGTTCCGGGCAAGTAGCCTTATGAACGTACCTGCGCCGGGATTATCCAGAATGGTAAATCCAGGTACGCTGGTGGGTACGTCGGCGGTCGCGATTTTGCTCAATACCACGGAGCCATCGGTATTGGTTTGTCGAAGCCGGTAGTAGTTTATGCCCTCTGCTGGCTGTGCGTCAATGAAGTCGTAGGTACGTTGCTTTGCCGGGTCATCTGTTGCCTGAATGATTCCGATAGCGGTGAATTCCTGTGCATTGGTGCTTCGTTCAACCGTAAAGAGCGTTGCCAACTGGTTCACTGATTGCCAGTTAAGGTTAACCTGCGTGCCTGTTGCCTGAGCTTTTAACAGGGTAGTAGCGACCGGTAATGCGCCGTTTATGTCGCGAATCAGGAAGTTATCGAACTGGAAAATGGCCGCGTAAACATCATCGTCAATACGGAGCTTGAAATCCGTCATGGTTTGGGTTGGTGTAAGAACAGGAAGGTCGGTAAAGACCCGAGTTGTACCAACCCATAGGTCATATGTATCGTTGGGCAAGGTTTTTAAACCGCCGCCGGGTTGCAGGTACGTAACAGTATAGTCGGCATTATTCAGAACAAACGTTAGTGTTTGTTTGCCAGTAAACGCTACCGAATTGGCACCACCGCCACCAGACGGAATACTGCGCACCGAAAATTCGTGTCCGTTGCCTGTAAAGTTGATGCCGAATCGGGCGTAAATATCAGCGTTACTCGGGTTGCCCGGACCGTTACTAAAGCTATTTCCTACGTAAAATAGCAGTACGCTGTTCCCTGCTATTGTTGTGGCAGAAACCACTTCGAAATCAAACTGGATATATAACGAACCCGGCGTTGGGTTGAAGTCAGTATTATGGGCAAAATGACCTGTAGAGCCGTTATTGGGGCGATCAAATTGAAGCGCACCATTTAGGATCGACGCCGAAGGTCCCGAAATTCCTTTGAACTTGGTTGACCCGGGGTTGCTGGAATTGACGTAATCACTGAGTACGCCGCCCGCCGAAAAATCCTGCTGAAAAAGCGTAGTTTGGCCAAAGCCAGCACACGTTACCAGACTAACTAAACTGGTAATAAGTATAATCTTCATGGCATACGGTTTCGTTATCCGTTGCCAAACTACCATTTTTCTAACTACTTACAAATTTACTAGTACGTATACGTAATCGAATCGTGTTGAATCGTTACCCGTTTGCCCGCGTAGGCCTCAACGTGGCCAATAACCTGAGCGTCAATGCCGAATGAACGCGATACGTCGATGACCGTCTGTGCGTGTTCAGGAGCGAGGTACACTTCCAGGCGATGTCCCATGTTAAAGACCTTAAACATCTCCTGCCATGAGGTGCCGCTTTCCTGCTGAATCAGCGTAAAGAGCGGCGGCACGGGCAACAGGTTGTCTTTCACCACGTGCAGGTTGTCGATGAAGTGCAACACCTTCGTTTGTGCTCCGCCCGAACAGTGAACCATGCCGTGAATCTGGCCACGTAGTTGGTCGAGCAGCGTTTTCGCAACCGGCGCGTAGGTACGTGTCGGCGACAGGATCAGCTTGCCCGCCGGAACCGTCTGTGTATCACCGCCCGGTCCTTTTCCAATCTCCACCGGTGATTGCAAATCCATGCTACCACTATAAATCAGGCTACGGTCAACGGCGGGGTCGAAACTTTCGGGATAGCGGTCGGCCAGGTTGTGGGCCAGCACATCGTGACGGGCCGAGGTGAGGCCGTTACTGCCCATGCCGCCGTTGTATTCAGTTTCGTAGGTCGCTTGCCCGTAAGACGCCAGCCCAACTACCACATCGCCGGGCCGGATTTGGTCATTGCTGATCACATCGGCACGGGGCATCCGGGCAATAACCGTGCTGTCGACAATGAGGGTACGTACCAGATCACCCACGTCGGCTGTTTCGCCGCCCGTACTGTGAATATCGATGCCATGATCGCGCAGCATCTGAAGTACCTCTTCGGTCCCGTTGATGAGCGCCGCAATGACCTCGCCCGGAATCAGGTTTTTGTTGCGGCCAATGGTCGATGAGAGCAGCATGGGGCCGGTGGCACCCACGCAGAGCAAATCGTCGGTATTCATCACTACGGCGTCCTGAGCAATGCCTTTCCAGACGCTCATATCGCCGGTTTCGCGCCAGTAGAGGTAGGCCAGCGACGATTTGGTGCCCGCGCCATCAGCATGCATGATGGTGCAGTAATTTGGGTCACCGGCTAGCGCATCGGGTACTATTTTGCAGAAAGCCTTCGGAAACAGGCCTTTATCGAGGCGGGAAATGGCGTTGTGAACGTCTTCTTTGTCGGCAGAAACGCCCCGTTGGGCATAGCGGTCAGTCATGCACGCAAAGATAAGGACGGTCTACGTTGTAGCGTCTACAGTTTACTGTCTAAAGTTCAGAGTCTAAAGTCGCTCCGCTGGTTTGCTAATCGTAGGCCAGCGGAGCGACTTTAGACTTTGAACTTTAGACAGTATACATCATTTTACTCATAAATAATGCCAGCGGCCCGGCGCACATCGTCGAGCAGGGTCATCAGGTTTCGGCTGTCGGTATGGCTCCAGAGCGGGCTTTCGGTGAAGCCGTCATTCAGGCAGTCCATCACATGCTGCGCCTCATAATCGTAGCCGAAGGTAGTGCGGTCATACGTATGCGTCAGCGGTTCGGTATCCGGTTTTTCCAGCGTCACGACGGTTGATTCGTGGAAACGCCCGTGAATGCGAATGGTCCCTTCGGTGCCATAGATCAGTGCCACATTTTCGGTATTGGCCATGAACGTGCTGTTCAGGATCGCCATCGCGCCGTTAGAATAAGTTAGCACCATGCCGCATTGCTCGTCGGCACCAGTGGGAGCCAGGGTAGCCGAAGCCACAATGGAAGCTGGCATACCGTTGATGAGGTAGCTGATAAAGAGCGGGTAGATGCCGATGTCGAGCAACGAGCCGCCGCCCAACTCCTTGTTGAACAGCCGTTTGCCGGGGTCATACTCGGCTTTGAAACCAAAGTCGGCCTTGACGGTCAGCACCTGACCAATAGCTCCTTCATCGATCCACTTTTTGGCCTGTTGAATGGTGGGCATGAACCGGCTCCATAGTGCTTCCATCAAAAACGTTTGTCGGGCCTCGGCAACACCAAGCATCTGGTTTACGTCGCCGATGTCCATGCCAAACGGTTTTTCGCACAACACTGCCAGGCCGCCATTCAGGCAGAGCAGCGTGTTGGCGCGGTGATAGACATGACGCGTGGCAATGTACACCACATCAATATCGTCGGCCAGGGCAAGCAGCGCTTCATACGTACCCAGCGCACGGGGCAATGTGCCGTCGGGGCGGGAATAGTGCGCGGCGAACTCGTCGGCCCGGCCCTGATCGGTCGAAGCAACGGCTACCAGATCGGCATTTGGAAGGGTGACTAAGTCGGTAGCGAACTTATGGGCAATACGGCCTAAGCCCAGGATGGCCCAGCGAGTTTTTGTTGGCATGAGTCTGTTTTTACCGCAATGAAGCGACTTTTGCGAAAATCATTGTGTCGCTTTAGTAAAAACAACGTTATGCGCTTTCTCCTTCTTTTTAGTTTAGTGGTGTTCGCTTTGCCCACGTTTGCCCAGAATACCGAACAACCCGACCCGTTGCGCCCCTCCCTGCGCGACAGCACGCAACTTGCCGCCGATTCGACCCGGAAAGTGGCCGATTCATTGCAGGGAAAACCCAAAAGCAGGCTGGCTTTTACCCCCGTTTACCGCTTCCGTCTAACCACCGATGGCACCTTTACGAGCGGCAACGTGAATCGATCGCTGCTTCAGATTGTCAGTGCGTTTGATGTGGAAGTGAGTAAGGTGGCTAAACTGTCGACAACCCCTTCGTTTGTCTTTGGCCGACAAAGCGGACTACTGGCTGAACGGGAATATTTCGGCGACGCCCGCCTGACAATGTTCTATGAAAATAACCTGTACTACCTGGCATTTGGCTCCTATGAACGGAGTAACCTGCGCCAGATCCAGAATCGATACACAGCCGCCGCAGGCATTGGCTATAAACTGCTCACGCGCAAGCACGCCTACCTGTCGATTACCGACGTACTGATTCGTGAGTATACCGATTATATGGAACTGAGCGACGTGAACATCTGGCGTAACTCGGCGCGGCTTTTTGGTGAATACACGTTTGACAAAGACCGTTGGAGCGTGTCACACACGGTCTTTTATCAACCCGCGTTGAGCAGGCAGGAAGGGCAACCGCTCAACGTACGCTGGAACGGGAGCGTTAGTGTTCAGTATAAGTTCAGTACGTACCTGAGCTTTAGAACTACACTGGCCAACTCCTACGAAAGTGTCGTGGTGCCGGGCCGCGTGAACAATGATCTGCGCCTGACGGTAGGAATGACCTACGAAAGAAAGTAAAATCAGGAATTCACGTATCGCATGCTCAGCCCGGCACTGACTAGCAAAATGGCCACCAAACGCAGTACCCAATGAGCCTGCCGTCTGCCGATCTGTTGCTGAACGCGCTTAAACTGGTTAAGGCCCACAAGAGACGAATAGCCCATCAGCGCAAGTATGTCGTAAAAGAACAATAATAACCCGTAGAAAAGCAGGTAAAAACTCATGAATCCTCAGTTGATCTGTTACTGAAATGACGGCACGAATATAGGGCTTGCCCAAGTGTGAATCCCTGCCAAAGTTTATTAATAATAGCTTGACTTAACTAGTCAATTGGTTTACTATCGATTCCACTTAAGCGGGTATTGCATGGTTTAGACCAGATTGGGCCGTTGAAGTAACGCGCGGTTTAGCTGTGAATGAGATACCGTTTGGGAGCGATGGCTTGTAGCTTTGCCACCTTATGCGATACCTCCTGTTTTTCGGGCTATTGATATGGGCTGTATCCAGCCAGGGGCAGGACTTTGTCTGGACACCGGGCCTGCGCCATTCCTACATTGACCTCACGAAAGGACGTCTGCAAGCCGCGCGTCAAACGTTGGCGATGGAGTCTGCCATGCCAGTCAATGGGGTGCAGATTTATGTAGCAGACTACGCCGACATGATCGCGCTGCTCAGTTCCGATGATGATCGACTGCTCGAAAAGCTATCTGCGCGCGAATCAGAGCGCCTCGATCAGTTGGAAGACCTCGACGAAAAGTCACCGTATCAACGGCTGCTACTGGCCGAGGTACGTCTGCACTGGGCGTTCGTGAAACTCAAATTTGGCAAAGAAACCGCCGCTAGTTGGGGAGTTATCAAAGCGTATAAACTGCTGGCCGAGAATCAGCGGCTGTTTCCCGGTTTTCTGCCTACCTACAAGTCGCTGGGTGTGTTGCGGGTCATGATTGGGTCGGTGCCGACCAGCTACGCCTGGGTGCCGCGCCTGCTGGGGTTACGGGGTACTGTCAGCCAGGGTCTCGCCGATCTGCAACGAGCCCGGCACGACTCTATTTTCGGTGCGGAAGCCCAACTGGCCGATTTGCTCATTCGTGCCTATGTGTTGCGTTTTACGGAGAGCGACGAAGCCAACCTGAGCCGGCTTGTGGCCGAGTCGCCGGATAATCTGCTGGTTCGTTTTTTTGCGGCTACCACGGCCATGAAAAATGCGAAGTCTGAACAGGCACTTCTCTGGTTAACCTCGCGCCCCACTGGATCAGCCTATGTTTCGTTGCCCGTTATCGAAAATCTGCTGGGCGATATTTATCTGCAAAAAGGGCAATACGCTATGGCTCTGACCCATTACGGCTCATTTCTAAGTGTCTATCGGGGGCAAAACCTGCTGAAAGACAGCCACTATAAACGCTTTCTGTGTTATTGGCTGGCGGGTGATGAGGACCGCGCCCGTCTGGAATTACCCCGGATCATCTCCACCGGAAGAACCACGGTTGAAGCCGATAAAGCCGCCCAGAAGGTAGCCGAAACGTACCTGAAAACGTTTCCGACGCAACGGCAGCGAGTGCTGATGCAGGCCCGGCTGGCCTCCGACGGTGGCTTTCTCGACCAGGCCATTGCCGTGATGAAGCCGTATACTGAGGCTACGTTTCAAACGGTGGCCGAGCGGGCCGAGTACCAGTACAGGTTGGGGCGGATCTACCAGAAGCAGGGCAACGTACCTGCGGCCATCAGTGCTTTCGAGCGATCTATCGTGTTGAGTGACCCGGATCAGCTATCGTTCGGAGCTACGTCGGCCCTACAGCTAGGCTACCTTTTTCAGCAACAGCGCAACGTACCCAAAGCAAAGCAAGCCTTCGAAAAAGCCCTCAGCTACAAGCATCACGAATACAAAAACAGCATCGATAACAAAGCCCGAGCCGCGCTTAATAATTAACAGTTATCAATGACCAGTTATCAGCGTTGCCAGAGCGCAACATGCCCCTTATAGTAAGGTTCCTTAGCGGAGCAATTGATAATTGTTAACTGGTTCTGCTTTTTTCTACGATTTCCTGCGCCTCCTGAAGGTCGTCGCCTTCAGGCTTAGGAGCCTCCCTGATGCGTTTAGGGTCTGGATTATAGGTTAACGAAACCAGGATTGGGAAGTGATCAGAGCCGCAGGCGGGCAGGCGACGCAGAGTGCG
This sequence comes from uncultured Fibrella sp., assembly GCF_964250085.1. Lineage (NCBI taxonomy): Bacteria > Pseudomonadati > Bacteroidota > Cytophagia > Cytophagales > Spirosomataceae > Fibrella > uncultured Fibrella sp. Next base: position 1,317,616 of record NZ_CAXUEC010000001.1, read on the forward strand.
AAGCCGAAAATGATGCGACACAAAAACATGATCGAGCGGCCAGCGGAGAAAGAAATAATTCGCATGAAAGGTGCTGTACAGACCCCGGCCAATTCGGGGGTCGAATAGGCCACTAAGGCGCTGAAACAGCCTTGTGGTGTGCGACCAGGCTACGTCGTTCAGGTCGCCCGCCACCATAACGGGGCCTGTTTGCCTGCGCGCTTCCCGGCCAACCAGTACCAGTTCTGCGTCGCGCTCTGTTGAGCGATAATGTTCTGTAGGGCTTGGTGGTTGCGGATGAACGCCGTAAAAATGCACCAGTTGCCCCGACTTCATTTCAAGTTGGACGTAGATAGACGGAATATCATCTTCTACCAGAAACCGCAATTCCTGACGTTTGAACGGCAACCTTGAATAAAACAACATGCCGTAGGTGTTCTCCTGCGGATACAAAATCCGATAAGGGTAACTGGCTTCCAGAGACGATAACTCCTGCTTCCAGTGAGCACTGGCTTCCAGGATCATGATCAGGTCTGGCTGGTGTTTTTTTGCCAGATCAAGCACTTTCGGACATTGTGTATTGGTCATCAACACATTGGCAGTCAGCAATGTCACCGTGTTTGCGTCTTCCTGAGGCCTGATTCGCTGTCCACGCGGATAGCGCTGCCGAAGCACCTGCCGGGGGTGCAGAAACGTGTAGGGCCAGAATAGCCAGGCTTGGTAAATCATTGCCGCCGTAACGCCGGCTGGTGCCAGCCAGTGGGGCCACGAGTAGTCATGAACAAATATGCCCCAGCCAAGCAGGCCAATAGCAGCCAGTGCTGCAAGCTGGGTGTGTGGAAAGTCCCAGATACGTACCCACCAATATTCGATTCGTAGTAAGTGAATGAACGAAAGAACTGTTATCAGCAGTCCGTAGACCAGCCAGCCCCACTCAGTTGTTGTCATGCAAACCTAAACTACACTTTTGGCCTTCCGGTTTTTCAATGAACAATTATGAGTTATCAATGAACAGCGTTGCTCAGGTACAGCCTGCCCCGCAAGGTGAAGTTCGTGGTAACGCTATTGGTCATTAGTCACTAATAACTGCCAATTGTTCATTGAAAAACCTGCTCATTGAGTAAAAACTTAGTCACTAACATCTTAAATGCCTGTAAAGTCCGTTATTTCGCAGGAAATGAAAGTAGGAATTATCATGGGTAGCATCTCCGACCGTCCGGTGATGCAGGAAGCCGCCGATGCACTGACGGAATTGGGCGTAGCCTGGGAGATGGACATCGTATCGGCGCATCGCACTCCCGAAAAAATGGTCGAGTACGCAAAGTCTGCCCGCGAACGGGGGCTGCGCGTGATTGTAGCTGGCGCTGGTGGGGCGGCTCACCTGCCCGGCATGGTGGCGGCGCTGACGGTTTTGCCTGTTATTGGGGTGCCCGTCAAATCAAGCAACTCAATTGACGGATGGGACTCTGTACTGTCTATTTTGCAGATGCCCGGTGGTGTGCCCGTCGCTACTGTAGCGCTCAACGGTGCGAAGAATGCGGGCATTCTGGCTGCCCAGATCATCGCCACTGCCGACGAAACGGTGGCCCGACGTCTGGCTGATTACAAAGAGGAATTGAAAGTGAAAGTGGCTCAGATGAGCGAGCAGTTAAAGTGATATCCATACGACGATGCCCGAAACTCCTAATAACGAACGCCAGAAGGCTAGCACATCGCTGCCGCTGATTACGCTGCTGGTGCTGGTGGGCCTCATTGCTGCGTTGCTTTACATCGGTTACGACAGCCTGGCCGATGACACTGGCAATGCCAGAGAACTGACCAGCGTACCGCTCGACACCACCGACCAGGCGATGGCCGGCCAGAATGATAATCCTGAAAACATACTGCCTGATACCAGCACTACACCTGCGCCGGTAGACTTGTCGCAGGCGCCTGCTCCAACTGATGAGGATGTTGCCGATAAGCCGACGGAAAAGACCAGCAACGAAGCGACCGATGCCGACAAGCCAGTGAAGGAAGAGGAAAAACCGGAAGATAAGCCCGAGAAGAAACCAGAAACACCTAAAGTGAATGGCAGCAACTCGACGTACACCATAGGCGACGGCGAAACATTTTATGGGGTCGCTAGTCGACTAAATATGAAGGTAAGCACCCTGAAAGCGTTAAACCCGGACGTTGACGAAAGCAGTGTAAAATCAGGAGTAACTAAATTACGGGTGAAAGTGAAAGCTATCCACACCGTTGGCAAAGGCGATGTGCTGCGGGTGGTTGCCGATAAATATGGTGTCAGTAAAGAGGCACTGATGAAGGCCAACCACAAAACAAAAGACATTGCCACTCGGGGCGAAAAATTGATCATTCCCCTTTCCTCGAAAGAATAGGTACTGCCGAAGTAGCCGCTATCGACTGCAACAACGTACCTGAGCAAGTGATTAATCGACTGCCAGAAAGCAGGCCTACCTACGATTGGGCTTGCTTTTTTAGTTCGCGCTTTACTCGCTGCACGTAAGGCATTGGTACCTCGACTAGTAGGGCGATGCGTTTCGTGTCGAAATCCGGTTGGCCACGCAGGTTGACAGTCAAGTTATGCGTTGCCTTCCTAATCGCTATCTGCCTTTTTGAAGTCCTTTCTACAGGCCCTTTTGCTCCCAACGTCTACGCCTTTTTCCAAGCCACGCTGGTGACTGCGTAAATAGAGAAAGTCTTTCTCCTCTTTGAAAAATGTAGCAACACTGTCCATAACCAGGTCAAATATGGATTGTGAGTTACGTAACTGAACCAATACCCGCCACTGTTCTCTATACCGCTCAAACAGCAGGGCACTATCGGCAGTTTCGTTAAGCCGCCGAATAGTGGCTTCGAATATAGTGGTAGGTGGCTCACCGGCGGGGTTGCCAAAAATCGCAAAAACAACTTCCCCGGCCTTGTTGAGGAGAGGAAAAGCCGGTAGTCAATCTGCTTGAAATTAACGAGTTGGTACTGGAATGAAAAGCTTAACGTTTGAAGTGACGTAGTCACGCTCAATGGCTTCGTTGCCCACATAAATGACGAACTGCCTGACAGGGACTTCATACCTTTTCAGCAGCATAGCGCACAGTATACGTGCAGTCGGTGAACCATGCGGGTCATGGCGGGTAAGGTACACTTTTCTGTCAATCTGACAGACTTGCGCAGACTGGAACGGCATTTGGAGAGAACGTACCCAGCAACTAATCACTCTTTATCTCTTTTACTCGTTCGCTTATGGAAGCCGTACAAAACGAAAAAGGGCAGATCTCGATTCACACCGAGAATATCTTCCCGATCATTAAAAAATTCCTGTATTCCGACCATGAGATTTTTCTGCGGGAACTGGTCAGTAATGCCGTTGATGCTAGCCAGAAGCTACAAAAACTGGCGGCCTATGGTGAATTTGGGCAGGAAATCGGCGAGTTGAAAATTACTGTTTCGGTCGACCCTGAGGCTAAAACTATCACCATTAGCGACCGGGGCATTGGTATGACCGCCGACGAGGTCAAGAAATATATCAATCAGATTGCCTTTTCGGGAGCTACCGAATTCATCGAGAAATACAAAGACAAAGCGGGCGAAGAGACCAACATAATCGGTCATTTTGGCCTGGGGTTCTATTCGGCGTTTATGGTTGCCGAAAACGTCGAAATCATCACCAGGTCCTATAAAGAGGGATCGCAGGCCGTTCGCTGGGTGTGCGATGGGTCAACAGACTATGAACTGACCGAAGCCGAAAAGGAAGATCGTGGTTCTGACATCATCCTGCACATCGCGCCCGATTCGGAAGAGTTCCTTGATACGTACCGCCTCCGGGGTATTCTGGAGAAATACGGTCGGTTCCTGCCAATTCCGGTTGAGTTTGATGGCAGTATCATCAATAGCGCGACCCCGATCTGGACAAAATCGCCGAACGACCTTACCGACGAAGATTACAAGACGTTTTACCGCGAATTGTACCCGATGTCGGCCGAACCCCTATTCTGGATTCACCTTAACGTCGATTATCCCTTCAACCTGACGGGCGTACTCTACTTCCCTAAACTGGATAACGACAAGTTCCAGATGAAGCGGGAAAAAATCCAGCTTTACAGTCGGCAGGTGTTCATCACCGACGAGGTGAAAGATGTAGTGCCTGACTTCCTGATGATGCTTCATGGCGTTATCGACTCGCCGGATATTCCGCTGAACGTGTCGCGGAGCTTTCTGCAAGCCGACAGCAACGTGAAGAAGATCAACGGCTACATTACCCGGAAAGTCGCTGACAAACTGAACGAGCTGTTCCAGAACGATCGCGGTGGTTTCGAGGCCAAATTCGACGATATCGGGCTGTTCGTGAAATATGGCATCCTGAGCGATGACAAGTTCTACGAGAAGGCAAAAGACTTCGCGCTGGTGAAGAATGTAGACGGTAAGTACTTCACCCTGAACGAATACCGCGAGCACGTGCAGGCTACCCAGACCGACAAGAGCGAGCAGGTAGTGTTGCTGTACACAACCGACCGGAATCAGCAGGATGCGTACATCGAATCGGCCAAACGCCGGGGCTACGATGTGTTGCTGATGGATACCATCATCGATCCGCACTTCATCAACGCCCTGGAGTCGAAACTGGAAAAGACGACCTTTAAACGCGTTGACGCCGACACGCTGGATAAGCTGATCGACACGGGCGTGGCCAATGAGAGCGTGCTATCCGACGACGAGAAGACGAAGCTGAAAGAGGCGTTTGAATCCATGTTGAACGATAAGGCATTGACTGTCAACGTTGAATCGTTGCCAACCGATGAACTGCCCGTATCGATCACCATGCCTGAGTTTATGCGCCGGATGAAAGATATGTCGGCGCTATCGGGCGAGGCCAACATGTTTGGTAGTTTGCCCGGTGGTTATAACGTGGTGATCAACGCTAACCATGCACTGTCGCAGAAGGTACTGAGTCTGGAAGGGGAAGCCCAGCAGAACCTGGCCAAGCAACTGTATGATCTGGCCCTGCTGGCGCAAAACCGCCTGACTGGCCCTAGCCTCACGGCCTTCGTGAAGCGCACAGTAGCCGGTTTGTAAAAAAAGAGTACAAACACAGAGGCACAGAGAACACCGGGATTATGGGCATAATTGCCTTAATAACTCGGTGTTCTCTGTGCCTCTGTGTTGAATCAATCATTCGCCATTCATCCCGCTAAAGCGCCCTTTGCGTTATCCTTTGCGACTTTGCGGTTGAATTTATTTCGTACTGCTTAACTTTATCAACGAAACGAATACGTCCTGCTGCATGAAAGCAAAAATCCTTGTCGTTGATGATGAACCCGATCTCGAACTGCTGATCAAGCAGAAATTTCGGAAACAGATTCGCGAACAGAAATACGAGTTTTCGTTCGCCCATAATGGTGTTGAAGCCCTGGCCCTATTGCAACGCGAACCCGATGTTGACGTAGTGCTGGCCGACATTAATATGCCTGAAATGGATGGGCTGACGCTGTTGGTCAAAATGGCCGAATTCAACCCAATTCTGAAGGCGGTGATGGTGTCGGCCTATGGTGATATGGAAAATATCCGCATGGCCATGAACCGCGGTGCCTATGACTTTGTCTTCAAGCCCGTCAACTTTGAAGATCTGGAACTGACCATGTTGAAAACCATTCAGCATGTTGCCGAGCTACGGCAAACGGTTCAGGCTGTGAAAGAGAACAATATCCTTCGCATGTATGTAGACGAGAGCGTGCTGAAGTTCATGACCAAATCGGGATTCGAACAGTCACTGACGGCCTCTGAAACAACCACGGCTACCATCCTCTTTGTCGATATATGTAGCTTCACGGCCATTGCCGAACGCGAAAGCGCGGCTACCGTAGTTGGCCTGATCAACAAGTACTTCGATGTAATGGTGAAAGAAATTCTGGGGCAGGGTGGGTACGTCGATAAGTTCATGGGTGACGCTGTAATGGCCGTTTTTCAAGGCGAATACCACCTCGACCGGGCCATCGAAACCAGCCTGGCGATACGTGCCCAGATTCAGAATATCCAGGAGGTACTGTCGGGAAAGCCGTACCAGCCCGAAGTATCGATTGGAATCAACAGTGGCGAGGTGGTATCGGGAAACATCGGTTCGGTGGCCCTCCGGCGCCTCGACTACACCGTTATCGGCGACGTGGTGAATACGGCTTCCCGCCTGCAATCGACCGCTCAGGCCGGGCAGATTCTGATCTCGGAAGTGTGTTACGAAAAAGTAAAAGAGTCGTTCCAGTGCGAAAGCGTAGGTGAGCACAAGCTTAAGAACAAGCAGGCCCCCGCCCGTTTGTGGAACGTGATGGCGTAGGTACGTTGCCTACGGTCAAAACACCTCATTCAGGTTGAAATACAGCCCCTTCGAGCCGCCCGCACCAAACGCATAGTCAATGGCTAGGTTGGTGCGGGCGCTTTTATTGACCTTCACCCGTAACCCGCCGCCGAAGCCAGGCCAGACCTGTGTTGTATGAGACTGAGTGGTGCTTTCCAGACCCGCCGGAACGCCGTTTGGCCAGGGGCCAATGGTTTGTGCATTGGCAAACAAAACGCCGCCAATCAATCCGTTAGCGGTGAGTTGGGTCCGGTATTCGGCCTCCGCATAGTAGAGCGATGGTCCGCGCAACCGCCCCAGTGCGTAGCCCCGCCCGCTGTTGTTGTAGGTATCCCACCCGGTCGAAGGCAGGTCGAGGTAGGGGGCGTTGCCGCCAAAGGTTACCCAGTTGAAGCTCCAGATGGCCAGTTGCTTTTCCAGCCGCCCGGGCAATGGAATATACTTACGATAGTCGAGCCAGGCGGCCTGGTAGTTGACCGTGCTGCCGAGTTCCCTGACGTAGACGCGATATTGCGCCAGCAAATATGAACCGCCCTCCGGATTATTGGGGTTGCCCCGCCGGTCGCGCAGGAGGCCCACTACCATACCCGACGAGGTGGCTTGTCTGGCAAGACCATAGCGGGCAAAGTCGGTGATTTGCCCGTCGATGGCTATATTTTGAATGTCATAGTGGCGGTCGAACATGTAACCAACACCAACCATGTAATCGCGACCAACAGCTTTATAAATGGTTTGGTGAAACCGAATGTGGTTATAGTCGACGTCGCTGGCGTTGGCTAGCTGGGTTCGCGTTCCCAGTCCATAGGTGATTGTGGGAAAGTTATAGAAACGCCAATCGGTTTGGATATTGTAGCGATGCCCGGTTGTCCAGAGGTTACTGATGGCCGTTGCCAACACCTGATTGAACTGCGAATAACCCGCGTATAAATGGATGGTAGAGATTCGGGTACGTGGCGTTTCTTTTGGATAAAACGAGGAGGTAAGGATCAGTCCACCGGCAATGCCTGTGGCGGGCTGATAATTTAGCGAAGGTAACAGTGCCCACTGCGGCTTGGTGCTTAAGCCCGAATCAGCTTTCGGCAGTATAGAAATGCCGAACCAGCGTTTTGCCAGATCGAAGGCATCAAGCTGGGACGGGCGCGACGTACTGTCGGCGCTCATCTGCGCACATAAAGGCGTAGTTATCAGGAGTAATACGCCAAAAAGATACCGTTTGTACCGTAAAGGAAATACCATTTATTGCAGTGAATAGTCAACTCGGTTAACTATTCACTACGCCAAACGGTTCACAACCGTTGCGCAGATTGTATGAGCGGTAAAGTGGCTGTATCAGGTATGGCATATCGTGGTGATACGCCATACCTGATACAGCCACTTCGACGGGCAAGCCATGATTGGATGAACTACTTCTTGAACGAGGCCAGCGCTTTTTCGTAATCAGCTACGTCTTCACCCGCCGTTTTTGCCTTGGCAAGGGCCTCTTCCTCATACTGAATTGCTTCTTTTTTCCGGCCGAGTTTACCCAATAGCTGCGCATACGTGTCTAAAAGGGCTGGGTTCCGTTCCAGTTCAAGCGACCGGCCCGACCAGGCCAGGGCTTTGTTCAGGTCGGAAGGGTCAGTCATGGTTTCAAAATACGTCCAGGCCAGGCTGTTCAGTTTGTTGGCCATCTGTTGGGTTTCAACCATTTTCATATTAGCCGCAAACCGCAAAAAATTGGCACTACTTCTTACCGAATCGGGCATCAACTTCGATTGATCTACAAAACGCTGGTAGGAAGCGGCGTCTTTTGCGCGCAACGAATCAGGAGAAATAGCCAGCAATTCGTTGCCCATTTTGGTAGTTAATTCGCGGTATCTAACCATATTTTTGGTCCTTTTATAAAACGATGCACGGATATCATTAGCCATTGATTTCTGATCGAGATCAGATACGGGCTTGATCGACAGCATGGCGTTCATGTTTTGCCGATTGTTAATGAGTTGATCCAGTTCAGCTTCAGTTTTTGCCTGTCGCTCGTCCCGTTGTAGCGCCGTACCTGTTGCCTGCATAACGGTTTGGAGGCGCTTCGCCTGCCCACTGTTTCCACGCATGTCTTTGGCAGCTTTGAGCAGGGCATCAAACGCTCGTGAATTCGATGTGGTCAGGTTGCCGCTAATGGCATCGACATTATCAGGCGTAACCCATTCTGTTTCAGGCACAACCGTCAGGTACGTCTCCAGTGCGTCGGCGTTGGGCATGCCGAGTTTGGCGCGTTTGGCCAGATAGCCTTTCAGGAAAGTGGCGTCGTGGTTTCCGTCCACAAACTCTTTATCCCACACGGTAATCGGTTTGGGATCTTTCGCCGCTTCAACGGCTTTGTTGGCTTCGTCCAGAAACCCTTTGATGCCGCTATAACCAATCGTCCGTTGAATCAGGCTACCGTCGGCCGACACGAAAAGCGACGTTGGGTACGCTGTGATGGTATACTGTTTGGCTACGGCAATGCCTTCACCTTTCTCGGCGTCGATCTGATAAGAAACAAAATTGGCGTTGAACAGGTCGCCCACCGTTTTGTCCGGGAAAGCCTGTTTGGCCATGAGTTTGCAGGGGCCGCACCAGGTCGTATAAATGTCGACGAAGATGGGCTTGTTTTGCTTTTTAGCTTCGGCCAGTACTTCTTTCCAACTGCCGGTGAAGAACCGGATCCCAACCGGATCATCGCCGGCGCGGGCAATAAACGTGACAAACGAGAAGGCCAGCAACAGGGCCAACTGCATCGGGCGGAGGCGTAAAGGGCTTTGCATAAAGCTAATATAGGGATGATTAGTGATTGTAAATCGTCAGACTAGTTAACGGTTCTGTCTAAACTAATGATATAGTTGACCAAAAATAAGGCGTGAACTAATGCCGGGTGCTGCTTGTCATTTCTATGTATGAATACAACACCTGTACCTGGTTTGCCAGCCGGTGGCCCACCTGCGGGAGGGCCACCATCGGCAGCGGTCGAGACGCTTAGCTGGCGCGACCGTTTTGCTGCGCTGGGCAATCTGCCCGCGTTCTTTAAACTGGTTTGGGAAACGTCGCCCGCCCTGTTTATGGGTAATGCCTTTCTGCGGCTGATCCAGGCGGCTATTCCCGCGCTTTCGCTCTATGTGGGTAAGTTGATCATCGATCAGGTCGTCGATCTGACAAAAGCCGGTGGGGGAGCCGACACAACGTACCTGTGGGAACTGGTGGCCACTGAGTTTGGCCTGGCCATCATCTCAACGGCTATCGGTCGGTCGGTGTCGCTGATGGACGGGCTACTGGGCGACAAATTCGCCAACGTTACTTCGATTCGGATCATGGAGCACGCGGCCGAACTTGATCTGGAGCAATTTGAAGACGCTACGTTTTACGATAAACTCGAACGCGCCCGCCGACAAACGACGGGCCGAACGGTGTTGCTGTCGGGTGTTTTTGGTCAGGTGCAGCAGGTTATTTCAATTGGTTTTCTGGCGGTCGGTCTGGCCGTTTATAATCCGTGGCTGTTGCTGCTGATTGCCGTCGCCGTAACGCCTTCGTTCATCGGAGATAATTATTTCAACCGAAAAAGCTATTCACTATCAAGGAGTTGGACGCCCGAGCGGCGTGAGCTGGATTACCTCAGGTACGTTGGTGCGAGCGACGAAACCGCCAAAGAGGTTAAGATTTTTGGGCTGTCGAACTTCCTCGTCGATCGGTTCAGGACGTTGTCGAACGAGTATCTAAAAAAGAATCAGGCCATTGCCATCAGTCGGGCGGGCTGGGGTACGTTGCTGACGGCGCTGGGCACGGCGGGCTATTACGGCGCGTATGTCTGGATTGTACAGCGGGCCGTAACGGGCCAGATTTCGCTGGGCGACCTGACATTTCTGGCGGGTTCGTTCCGGCAGGTACGTGGGTCGCTGGAAGGTATTCTGTTGCAGTTCAGTAGCCTGACGCAGGAGGCAATCTATTTACAGGATCTGTTCGATTACTTCGCCATTCAACCGGCTATTCACTCGCCCCGGACCCCCTTGCCATTTCCGAATCCGATACGTACCGGGTTTACCTTCGACAACGTCGGTTTCAAGTACACCAACTCCGATCGCTGGGCGCTGCGAGGGCTGTCGTTTACGCTGCATATGGGCGAGAAACTGGCGCTGGTGGGGGAGAACGGCGCCGGAAAAACGACACTGGTCAAGCTCCTGGCCCGGCTGTATGACCCGGCCGAGGGCCGTATTCTGCTCGATGGGCAGGATCTGCGCGACTATGAACTGACCGACCTGCGGCGTAATATCGGCGTCATTTTTCAGGACTATATCCGATTCAAAATGTCGGCTGGTACAAACATTGCCGTGGGCGACATTGATGAGCGCACCAACCAGCCGCGCATTGAGTCATCGGCGCAACGAAGTCTGGCCGACTCGGTGATTGCCAAACTGTCCGATGGGTATCAGCAGCAATTAGGTAAGAGTTTCAACAAAGGTGTAGAACTGTCGGGTGGCGAATGGCAGAAAGTGGCACTGGGCCGCGCCTACATGCGTGATGCTCAGCTCATTATTCTGGATGAGCCCACCGCCGCCCTGGATGCGCGTGCCGAATATGATGTGTTTCAGCGGTTTGCCGAGCTGACACGGGGCAAAGCGTCGGTCATTATTTCACACCGGTTCAGTACTGTCCGCATGGCCGACCGGATTCTGGTTTTGGAAGGCGGGAAACTGCATGAGATTGGGTCGCACGAAGAACTGCTGGCGATGAACGGCCGCTACGCCGAACTCTTCGCCCTGCAGGCGCGCGGGTATCAGTAGTGGTCACCGCATAAGTAATAGCCTGCCCTGCATGGGGGGGAGCAGCGGATCGGGGCGGACAACGTAGGTGTAAACGCCGTCAGGTACGTCGACACCGTCTATTCTTCCGTCAAATCCTTTCTGGTCGGCACCCGTAGCGTGAAAGATAACGGTTCCCCACCGGTTGAATATCGTTACGTCGGCTTTGGGGTAGGCCGCTAGATTGATTAATTGCCAACTGTCGTTTGTGCCATCACCGTTGGGCGTAAACGCGTCGGGTATGTAGAGGTGGTCAACTACGGTGATATGAATCGAGTCGGTGGCGGTGCAGTGTCCCGCGTTTTCGACCCAGAGTGTGTAGGTTATGCTGCGCGGAATGGCGTCGACTTGCGCATTGGCCACATGTGAATCAACCAGATTTGCTGCAGGTAACCACCTGAATGCGGTGGGGTTACCCGTTAGCGACGGTTCGAGAGTAAGCGAGTTGCCCCGGAAGGTGAGCAGTTCTTCAGGAATCTCGATGGTTGGAATGGGGTAGACGATGGCCAGCCTCCGGGCCACTACGGCACTGCATTCGGGCGCTGGCCGAACCGCATAGCTCAGGCTATGCTGCCCAATACCAGCCACGGACGGCGTAAACACACCCGCCAACGTACCTGGACCGTCAAATACACCGCCAACGGGCGTGCCAACCAGGGTATAAGCGGGTGCCGCCACACCACAAAAAGGCGGCAAGCTGTCGAACATGGGTGTTACTGGCGGTACAGCGCTAATTGACAGGGGGGGCACGGTGCCCTTGCATCCGTTGGCGTCGGTAGCCGTGAGGCTGTATGTTCCTGCTGTCCGGGTGGTATAAAGCGGTTGGTTCAGCCCTGCGATGGGCGTACCATTCTCGGTCCACTCGTACACAATACCCCCGTCGGCTAGCAGTACCAGCGGGTCGGTGGGGCAAAGTCGGTTAATTCCGCTAGCTGTTTTGAGGGAAGCCAGCACAGCAGGAGCCCTGGCCAGTTTGATCTGATCGCTCAACACCTGACAGCCCAATGTCAGGTGCGTTAACAGCACCTGGAAAAGACCAGGTTGCGTAGTAAGTAGCGAATCGCTGGCAGCACCCGCCACCACCTGTCCATCGCGTAGCCATTGGTAGCTAACATCAGGTACGTTGGAAACGTGTAGATCGGCGGTTCCATCGGTGGCGCATAATTGCCCGGTGGCCGTGAGCGTAGGCTTGGTATTCAGCGAGTTGATAGTCAGGCTTTGTGTGCCGCCCACTTGCGTGCAGGCGTTTTTCAGCGAAACGCGAACGGTGTATTCGCCTTGCTCACTGACGATCAGGCTGCTACTGGTGGCATTGGCCAGGTTTACGCCGTCTCGTTGCCACTGGTAGTTCCAGTCGGGGTTGATGGTGGACAGGAGCGTGGCCGATTCGCCGGGGCAGAGGGTGGTTTTGGTTGCTGTAACGGGTAAATCCTTGATCTGAGCCGATGGGTTTGGGGTCTGGGACGACGGGCAATCGACGACCAATAACTGAAAATCGCGCCGGACTTCGCCAATTTTCTGTCCATTCCGGTATTCATCAACACGAATGGCAAACACAAACAGGCCTAGCTCTGAAGCCGTTACGGACAACTGACCGGTTTGCGGGTTAATGGCCAGGGCTGGGCTACCGGGAATGGCATTGGTTGCTGAATAGCCCGATGCAAAACCGACCGACGGATAAGGCCCCGCTGCCGTTGCGTTATTGTTCAGCACATTGAGCGGCGTCTCCATGCTATAGCGCAGTTCATCGCCGTCGGGGTCGGTGCCGCCGAAGGCATACGTAAACGGCTGACCCAGACAGACATACTCGCCATTGACCGGTACAAACGTTGGCGACGAGTTGTTGATGTATTTACCCGTGGTTGTAAGCGAGGGAAACTCCAGATAAAAGGTGAACCCCGTTTGTAATGGATTCGTCAGGTTATTGATACCGCCGTTTCGGTTGCGGGTCTGGTACGAGATGTAATAGCCTTCAGAGTCGGTATATTGGCTTGGCGCCAGTTGAATGTCGGCGGTATAGGTAGCGGTGATGAAGCGCAGGTTGCGTTGGGTAGCACAAAACGAGTTGGCGTAAATAATCGACGACCGCCGCCCCGATTCGTAGGCCGTAAAGGCAGTCATCTGGGCATTGTTGCGCTTGCGATAGATGCCCAGAGAGGCTGAAATAACGGCTGCCGCCCGGCTGTTGTCTTCGAAATAGTTGGTGACCGTAACGAGGAAATGGCCAGGTACGTCGCCAACTGCCCGCATCTCCAACTGTCCGCCAACCTGGTGAGTAGCCCGTAAGGTCAATGGCGAAAGAAGCACAAGGCAATAAAACAGACTGTAGATGATCCGGGCCATGCGTCAGTAAGTCAGTGATCAGGATAAATTACTCGAATCATAACTGTCAGACAAACTCTTTGTGAGTCAGACCGATATAACGGTACTTAACGTCATATAACGCTACTGGCAGGTACGTATAAGAAAACCGTTTTGTTGCTTCATAGACAAAAAATAGCGTAGCTGTACTTCGGCTTTTCCAATGGGTTTGACGCGCGCTCCATTATTATATTCGTACGCCGAGCCGAGGCCAAAGCAAGTATAAAATGGCTAGTAACCAGAACGGTCCGCCCGCTACGAATTACGTAGCGGGCGGACCGTTCTGGTTAAACTTCAGGTACGTTGTTATTGGCCCTGATCTTCGTCCTGGCTTGGCGAATTGCTTTTCTTCCGCTTGCGGGGTTCAAACGTCATCTTGCCAATACGATAGTTAAATGTCAGCTTGATATTCTGGTTATACAGCCGGTTTACACCCACCTGTTGCAGCGTCGACGAGGAGAAAGTGGAGGTCATCTGCACGCCACCAACAAAGTTTTCTGCCGACAGGCCAATACTGCCTGCTTTGTTGGCGATGTCTTTCCGAACGCCCAGCGAGTACATGTACATGCCGCCCTGTTGCCCCTGCAACTGCACGCGTGGTCCGCTCACAAAGGTGTTGGCCTGAAGACCCCAGCCTTTATTGAACTGAAGCTGTGTGGTGAGTCGGCCACCGATAACGAAACCCGAATTGCTTTGCATCACCGAACGCCCATCCTGGCCCGCTACCTGGCCTTCCAGGGTGCGGTAGTAGAGATCAACGCCACCATTGATACTCCATTTTGAGGTGAGCTGTACGTTACCGAATATGTTGCTACCCAGCGTTCTTTCAAAACCAACGTTACTGAATGTGGTAATGATACCGCCCGGAATCGAATCATTGGTGATACGTACCTGAGTGATGGCGTTGTTGGTCTGACGGGCAAAAACGCTTGTGTTGAGGTATACTTTTTTGATGGTAGTGCTGAGGCTAAGCTCGATATTATCAGTTAGTTCAGGACTGAGCGACGGGTTGCCTTTGCTGATATTCTGCGGATTAGCCGCATTCACATTGGGGTTCAACTGTTGCAGAAAAGGCCGCTGGATACGCCGGTTGTAAGCGGCTTTCAGCGTAGTGGTCTGGCTCAGCGATTTTGATAAGTTGATGCTGGGAACCAGGTTGCCGTAGTCTGGAATGGGAAGCCGGTTTCCCGTTGTACCAAAGGCGTCGATGTTGGTATGTTCATATCGGGCGCCCGCCTTTACCGTGTATTTGCTGCGGCTGGCATAGGTATACGAGAGATACCCAGCCTGAATGCCCTGCTGATAGTCGAGCGAACCGGCTGGGTTGGTCAGGTCGGCCACGAAGAGTTCGCTATTGCCTGTTGCGGCCAGGTATTCAAACTGGCTGTTTACCTGCCGCATCGTGATTTTACCACCCGTTTCAATCAGTTGACGTGTGCCCAGTGGCGTTTGGTAATCGGCCTGAAAAACCATTTCCTGGTTGGTATTATCGTTCAGGTTTTTCTGCCGACGAAGAATCTCATTACCACCGTTGAGGTAATTGGCCGTGAAGTTGTTGGTCACGTTGGCCTTGCTCATCTGCACCGAAAGGCTCAACTCCTGCTGTGGTTTGTACGTGTGAAGGTAGTCCAGGTTGGCGTCGATGCTGTTGGAGAGGTTCTTGCTCGATACATCGCGGTTGGTACTGCTCAGATACAGGTTGTTCAGGTAGATATCGGTGAGCTGATTCTGCTGCTGAACAAAATTACGCGTGCCAAACCGGACGCTGGCTGAGATGGACTCATTCGGTTTCAGATCATAGTCGCCGCCCAGGGTGTAGGTGCCAAAAAGGGGCCGGTCGCTTGAACTGGCCTGCTGTATATTGCGCTGGGTGCCGGTTGCTGTCTGGGTAGTCTGGTCGAGCGTCGACGAAGAGTGGTTGTACATGGCCCGTCCGTAGGCACCCAGCGTGAGGCCAAGTTTGCCCTGCCGATACGATCCGTTCAGTCCCAGGTTAGATCCCCGCGTGCCGCCGCCGATATCGCCGTTCAGGGTCAGGCCGCGCAGCGTATTCTTCTTGGTTACGATGTTGATAATCCCGGCCGAACCTTCCGCATCATATTTGGCCGAGGGGCTGGTAATCACCTCTACACTTTTAATCAGGTCGGCGGGTAGTTGCTTCAGGGCGTCGGCTACACTGGCTGCCACAATGGTGCTGGGCTTGTTGTTGATCAGTACGCGAATGTTGCTGCTGCCGCGCAGGCTCACGTTACCGTCCAGGTCGATAGAGAGCATCGGCACCTTTTTTAGAATGTCGGACGCATCACCTCCTTTTGCCGTCAGGTCTTTTTCTGCATTGTAGACCAGCCGGTCCACTTTTTCTTCAATCATGGCTCGCTGCCCCGTTACCGTTACTTCGCCCAGGAGCCGAACGTCGGGAGCGAGTATGACCGAACCAAGGTTCAGATCAGTGTTTTTTGCCAGTTTTATGGGCGTTGAATTACGGGTTTGGTAGCCGATAAACGAGTATTGCAGTTTAAACTCGCCTTCGGGCAGGTTCTTCAGGGTAAACTTGCCGCGCCCATCGCTGATAGCCCCATCTACGGGCTTACCTGTAGTGGCGTTGATCAACGCCACTGTGGCGTATTCAACGGGCTGGTTGGTGATGGAGTCGGTCAGTACGCCGCTTAGTTTGGCACTGCCTTTCGGGGTTTGCGCATCGTCGACACCCGGTACAAATTCTTTCTTTTTGCGCTCGTCCTGGCCTTGTCCCGGCCCGCGCTGCCCGCCTCCCCAGCCACCCATGCCGCCGCCACCACCGCCACCGGGGCCAAACTGGGCAATTGATACTGTCGGGATCGAAAGGATGCCAAGAAGGAGGAGGGAGTGTATAAAACGATTCATAGTCAACGTATTGTGTAATTGATGGCAGCAAAGATTGACAAGCCCGGCGGCTTACTAAAATGAGTGTAGAGACAAAGGTGTTATGTGTAGATAAGGAGTAGCCAAAGCCTAACGGCCAATAAGCTAAGTAGCTGTGCAAACGGGTAATGCGACGGCAAACAGCACACATTGGCTCTTATCCCTTCGTGGTCGGCACATCTAACCGCTACGTCGACAACCCCATTCTAACCAGTTGAAAACGCGTACCTTCCGTTATGAAAGTTCTTGAACGTAATCAGATATGGCTTCATGTGCTGGGCTGGACCTTCTTCGCCGGGCTACCATTTCTTACACTGCCCTCGTTTCTCTGGAATCAGCAGGACCTTATCAGTATTGGCACCGCCCAGCTACTGACGGGCCTGGTGATCGCCGTCTGTTTCTACTATAATCTGCGCCGCCTTACGCCTGATTTGCTGAACACCCACGAAGTAAATCGCTTTGCCTTCACCTTGCTGGGCATGCTCCTGGTGGTTGTACTGGTGAAGCTGGCCTGTTACTACGGCGTTCCGTCGGGCGTCCATTACTCACCCAAGGGAAGGCGGCGGCAGTTTTCGCCCTGGCCAGGTACGTTGAGCGTATCACTCTCGTTTGGCTTCGGTATTCTGCTTAGCTCACTCATTGCGCTGGGTCGTCATCATGCTCGTGTGCGTGATCAGCAACAGCAAATGGCACTGGGAAAAGTATCGGCCGAACTGGCTATGCTTAAACTACAGGTGAGTCCCCATTTTCTGTTCAACACGCTGAACAATATTCGGTGGCTGGCCCGCAAAAAGGCCGATCAAACAGAGGAAGCGGTGGTAAAATTATCGCAACTACTACGGTACATGCTCTATCAGGCCCAGCGCGACCATGTGCCGCTGACCAAAGAAATAGAGCACCTGCATCATTACATTGACCTTCAGCAAATGCGCCTGAATGACCGGCAAACCGTTGATTTCGAGGTAGAAGGACCCGTTGATGGCTTGCTGATCGAGCCATTACTGTTCATTCCTTTCGTTGAGAATGCATTTAAATATGGGTTGCACGGTCAGGAAGCCAGCCAGATTCACATCCGGTTGCAGGTGAGCGAAACAACACTGTCATTCTCGGTCGAAAACCCGCTCTTTGCTGCATCCGGCGCTTCATCAGAAGATTCGGGAATTGGCATTGCCAACGTAAAACAACGGCTGGCGCTCCACTATCCGGGTCGTCATACGCTGGAGTACGGGGCTAAAGGCGGCCAGTTTAGTGTGCGAATCGTATTGCAACTGCCAACGGTAAGAACGGAATCAGCAATAGCTTTGGCGGGAGAGCGGCTCATCGGCGTAACTTCCCGCCCCTGAGTTACCTCATGTATGCTTAATCCCTCCTGAGAAATGCGCTGTATCGCTATTGATGATGAACCCTTCGCCCTTGAACTGATTGCCGACGATATTCGGAAAATCCCGTTTCTGGAGTTAATGGGCCAGTTTAACAATCCGCTCGATGCCTATGACCTGATCAGGCGCGGGCAGGTAGACCTGATTTTTCTGGATATCCAGATGCCGACGCTCACGGGCCTTCAGTTCCTCAGAACGCTGACCAACCCGCCGATGGTCATTCTGACCACCGCCTACGAAGAATATGCCCTGGACGGTTACACCTTCGATGTGGTCGATTATCTGCTCAAACCCATTCCCTTCGAGCGGTTCCTGAAGGCTGTTTCCAAGGCTTACGACCTGTTTTTGCTTCGACAGGGACGTACCCAGCCCGACCGCTTCCCCGACCCGCAACCCGTTGCCGAACCCGTTGAGCAAGCCCCCGCCGAAGCCGCTACTTTGCCTGAACAAACGTTCTTCTTTGTCTTCTCGGAATACCAGGAAATACGAATCTTCTTCGACGATGTGCTTTATGTGGAAGGGTTGAAAGACTACGTAAAAATATACACCACGCAACAGCCCCGACCTATCTTAAGTCGGCTAACCCTGAAAGCAATCGAGGCCAAATTGCCTGCAACGCTTTTCTGCCGGGTGCATAAATCATTCATCGTGGCGTTGCCAAAAATTACGGCTTTCCAACGTACCCGGCTGTTTATTGGCAATCAGGAGATTCCGATGGGAAGCAGTTACGTAGATGAGTTCGAGCGGCAATACGGCGTACAATGACCACTGAAATAACTCGAAGCAGATGCTGAAAAAACAGCCAGCCTCATTGACGAGACTGGCTGCATTACGGTTTGGATACGGAATCCGGTTTTACAAATTACGAACGTCGTTGTCCTGGTACGTAGTATTCGTTGCTGTTGTTTTATACGCCTCATCTGTTGGCGTCAATTGTTCAATATCAACATCGGTGCGGCGAACCGTGTCGTGGATGGCTTCGTCGTGTTCGTCGACAGTCCTGCCAACGGTCACTTCTTCAACCACCCGTGCTTCTTTGGCTACTACGGCGCGTTCCGCATGCTCGGTCAGCTCAATGTCGCCTTCCCTGAACGTAGTGAAGTCAGCGTCGGTTGCGGCGCGATTCACCGGGTTGCGCTGCACAACAACACGCTCTGTGCGCAGGCGTACATTCTCGTCAACGGGCCGTTCGATGATGCGGCTATGTACCCGGACACCACCCGTTTCTACCGTGCGCTTACCAACCTGGATACTCTCCTCTATAACGGGTACAGACACCGTTTCTCCCTCGCGAACAACATCAGAAATCCGGTCTGTATTGGTTGTCAGGTCGGTTGCTCCTGTAGTTGAATAGCCAGATACACCGCCCGCCAGGTCAGCCGTAGTCGACGGAATCGTATCTGAATACGACTGCGTAGCGTATTGACCATACTCGGCTGCTTTCTCATCGATGTCTACGGCCCCGCTTGCGTCCAGAATATCGGCTGCCCGCTCTGCCTGATCGTCAGACTGCGCATGGACGGTTACGATCGAACTCCGGTTGCCTACTGTTGCATAACGACGGTTCCGGTCATCATCGTCTGATCCGAACAGCGAACTGAAAAATCCGCTGATTCCGCCTTCGTTGGCATCGTGGTCGTCATCATCGTCCGTATCGCGGCTGTAATCGCTGTTACGGGTCGATAGATCAATGTCGTTACGGTTGAAACCGCTCTGTACGAGGCTCTCTACGGCGCTTTGCGCTTCGCTGGCTTTGTCGAAAATTCCGATTACTGTCTGTGCCATGATCAAACTGGGTTTTGTTGAGTTAAGAAAGATTTATGAAAAGAAAATTGGATAAAGCATTATAAAAACGTTGCGGCTGAATCGGGCTTCGCTGACTGATCCGGCTCAATCCGATCAATAGAAACCGTCTCATGCCTGGTCGTCACCGATTGTTGATCAGTAGTGTGTTGCTGTCTTCTGGTGATCCGAACTTCTTCAACCAACACCAATCGGATACTCGTTACCACTTCTTCCCGCACAACCGGCAGCACAAGCGTATCGCCCTCCTGACGGGAAAGCGGCACCTCGCTCACCACCCGGTTGACCGGAACCCGCTCTACATCGACCACCTCGTGCATGAGCGGTATGTTGATGGTCTGCGTTTCCTCGTGTACCTGCTTATTTACACGAACGCGGCCCGTCTCCACCCACTCCTTACGTACCTGAACCTGTTCGTCGATGAGAGGAAACACAACCGTCGATGAAGCAGGCGGCAGGCTCTCGTCCTGAACAGGCGAAGGGATGATGCGAGACGAATTCGGGTTAGCTGGAAACATATTCTATTAAAACTATAGATTTAATGTCATTAACGTCAAAGTGATATGATGGTTACGAAAAATAGTGCCAAAGGGTATCTGTTCGCTACTGTGCGTTCGCTAAGCCGTTGAGTAAAAGAGATTTACTCCTCTGTTAATTTTGTGTGAACGGTCGTCCCGACCCACTTCCGGTGTATCTTAACTTGACTAGCCTGATCAGCCACCTATATTTGGCCTGGCAACTCGGCCATATGCCTGGCAATAAACTACCTTCCTGATGCCCTACTGCGGTTATTTTAATGGAGTTATCGAACCCGTCGACCAGATTGGTGTGGGCGTCACCGACCTGGGCTTACTGCGTGGCTACGGTCTGTTCGATTATTTTCTGACCTATGGCGGCAAGCCCTTTCAGTGGGATCTGTATTGGGCGCGATTCCAGCGATCGGCCGAACGGATGAATCTGCCGTTGCCACTGACGAAAGAACAGACGTACCCAATCCTGCTCGATTTGCTGGCGCGGTCGGGCGAACCCAACGTAGCGTTTCGGTTCGTGATGACTGGTGGATATGCGCCCGACAGCATCAGTATCGGTACGCCGAACCTGCTCATCTTGTCAGAGCCTATCCATCCCGTACCCGCCTGGCAATATGAGCGAGGCATCCGGGTGATTCTAAACGAGTATGTCCGTGAAAACGCGGAAATAAAAACGACTGACTACAAACGGGTTATGCTCCTGAGTGGAGCCATTCAGGCGGCCGGTGCCCAGGATGTGCTCTATCAGAAAGACGGTGAGATCAGCGAATTAAGCCGGAGTAATATCTTTCTGGTTATGGGAAACAAGCTCGTTACGCCAAGTCGGAATATTCTCTACGGCATTACTCGCCGTACTATTCTCGACCTGGCGAAGGCCGATTTTCAGATTGAGGAGCGTCCCGTACTGTTATCTGATTTATATGAAGCGGATGAAGTATTCACCACCAGTAGTAACAAGAAAGTGCTGCCAATTGTGCAGATCGATGAGTTTCAGATCGGCGATGGACAGGTAGGTGCCGTCTCGAAACAGCTACTGGCGCGCTTCCGGGCCTTTGCCGGTACGTTGTAATGACAACAAATTTCTACGGGCTCATCCACGAAAAGCTGCTTGAACAGCCAGACCGTGAGTTGATTGTCTGGCCTGGCCCCCTGGGCCAAACGTGTACCTACACAGGCAAAGCCATTCTGGATCGCGTATCGCTCATCCGGACTACGTTGGCGGGCGAAAACGTGCTGCCGGGCCAGCAGGTGTTACTAGCGATGCCCGTCTCATTCGAGTTAATCTGTAGCCTGCTGGCAATCATGGCGTTGGGTGCCATTCCGGTGTTGCCCCCGGCAGCGGCTACAGTAATTACCCTCTTTTCAATACTAAAGCAGGAAGGCATTGAGACACTTCTCACCGCAAAAAAACTGACGTTCCCCCTGTCGTGGCTGGTAAAGCGTAGTGGGATAAACCTGATTACAACGAACCCTAAGGCCAGGGGGACAACAACGTACCTGGCGCCGCAAGCCGTTGACCCGGAACAGCCTGCGCTGATTTCGCATAGTTCAGGATCAACGGGAAAACCGAAGGCGATTCGCCGGAGTCACCGGGTACTGACGGCGCAGCATCAAGCCCTCAGCGTGGCGTTTCCACCCTGGTCCGGTCAGCGCGACTTTCCGCTGTTTCCCAACATTTTGTTGCATAATCTGGCCGTTGGTTCAGTCAGCATCCTGCCCGACTTACCCCGCTTTGCGCTGGCTGAGCTTGACCCAGGTCGTATCACCCAACAACTGCTGAAGCAGGATGTGCATACGCTTACCGGAAACGTTTACTATTTTCAGCAACTGATTCGTTATTGGGTTACGAATCCGCAGGAATTTCCGGCGGTGCGGGCGGTTGGTATCGGTGGATCGCCAGTGCCCGAATCGCTGATTGACGCGTTGACACACTACTTCACCAGGGCTGACATTTTTATCATCTACGGCTCGTCGGAAGCGGAACCCATTGCGATTCGGAACGCCGGTTTGCAACGAACTTCACTCCGGTCCGGGTACGTAGTAGGCAGCATTCATCCGGCGATTCAGGTCAATGTGCGGCCGCTGGGAATGCTTACATTACCTGATGGACGTACCTACACGACGGGCGAACTGGAAGTGAAGGGCAGGCACGTGGCTACAGCCGAAACAGACTGGCTGCCAACTGGTGATTTTGGATATATTGATGAGGATAACCAGCTTATTCTGACTGGTAGAAAAGGAAACGAGCAGATACACAAAGGCGTGCAGCACTATCAGCTAGAGCACGTGCTGTCGGCGGTTGCTGGTGTTGACCGTGTAGCTGCCCGCGCAACTGATACCGGTTTTATACTGTATGTGCAGGGAACCGCAACCGAAACCGACCTCGAGTACGCCCTGGAACAGCACTTTCCAGCAGGAATTTGCTCCCAAATCCTGTTCCGAAACCAACTGCCAGTTGATGCCCGTCATCTGTCGAAAATACGCTACGATCGCCTGAGGTAATGATGCAGTCTGAGTTTTATAATGTGGCCCTTGATCGACTGCGGTATTCGCTGGTGTGGGAAGATCATCTGACGCTCTACACCGCCCTCGACATACAGCCCGACGACCGGCTTTTACTGATCACGTCGGCGGGTTGTAACGTGCTGAATGCGTTGCTGAAAAACCCGGCGCAGGTTGTTGCGATTGACCTGAATCCGGTTCAGAACAAGTTGTTGGGCTTGAAGGCGCATGCCATTCAACACCATACCCACGCTGTTTTGCGCGGATTGATGGGGTTCGATGGTCCTCAGCAAGTTGCAGAAGCGAGAGAGGCCATCAGGGCTACACTACCAGCCGACGAGTACCGCTACTGGCTTGCGTTTTTCAACAGTCACCCTGATGGTATTCTGACCGCCGGAAAACTGGAGTCCTACATCACGGGCTTTTTCGCTACGCTCGACGAGAACATACAGCAGAAAGTACGCCAGCTTATCGCGTTTGATAACACACCGGCGCAGTGGCGTTTCTTCAGAAACGAACTGCAGACCACTTCATTCAGCACACAGTTTATACAGTACTTCGACGACGCGAACCTGAGCAAAGGCCGCGACCCGGCGTTGTTCACCTACGCGCAGGAGTCGGGCGGAGTAGCATTCTATAACCGGTTATGCAGGCAGTTATCAACCACGCTGGTAAGCGATAATTTCTTCTTCCGATTCTTCTTTTTTGGTCCGCAACAGCTACCCGAACACTGTCTGCCCCCCTGTTACCAGGCGCAGCATTTCGCAACGCTACGCGCCGGACTGAACCGGTTGACCATTGTTGACGGGGAGGCGGTGGACTACTTAGCAGCGGTTGACGGCCAGGCGATAACGAAAGCAAGCCTGTCAAATATTTTTGAATACACCAGCCAACACGAGTTCTGGCGCGTGTGTGATCTGCTAACGGCAGGCGGTGCTCGGCAACTGCGTTTCGTGTTCTGGAATCTGCTTCAGGAACAAGGTGCTGATGCTGAACGGGTGGGCTTGACTAACCTGATAATCACCGATCAGCCTGTGCAGGATACGGCCTGTTTTTACTTTCGAAATGTGCGGGTCGTCAACGCGAAAGCGGCGTCGGTTTGCCCGTCAGACCCAAGTTGAATGACTATCGCAACGTACCTCAGCCTCCCGTTCGTTGAGCGCATGATGCAACAGCATGCGCCAGAAAAGGATATACAACTACTCGACTGTCGGTTGTTCGATGTCGATAATTCGGCTAGTATCCTGGCGGTGCTGACGGCGGGCGTTTCCGAAAAAGTGATCGGGCATTTTGGCCTGACTGTCGAGTTCAGCGCTAATGGACAACGGCAAACCCGGCGTATGGTGATGAAAATCAAGCCGCACGGGCGGGAGATTTCGGCGATGTTGCAAGGCCTGGCAATGGCCTGCGGCGGTCAGCTTGCCGAGGTCTATCCAGCTTATGCCGCCCGCACCGGATTCGTTCACTCGCATGGGCGGGAACTGGCCATTTACAGCAAACTTCCGGCGGCGCTACAACCCGAACTGTTCGGTATTTACGCCGATGATCCCAACGGCACGTACCTGATTTTGATGGACTATCTGGGCAACGTTACGTTGATGAACTCGGTTATGTCGCCCGGTTTATGGACGGATGCTCATATCAAAACGGCCCTCGATGACCTGGCCGTCTGGCATGCTCAGCACCTCAATGCGCAATTGCCTCTCGACCCGGTCTACTGGTCAGATGCCCCTTCGGCTGAGCACATGCGCCAGATGAGTCCGTTGTGGGCTGCCTTACTGCAAAACGCGGCGCAGTCGTCACCCGGCCTGTTTACCCCCGCCCGCGTGTCGACGCTTGAGGCTGTCATCGACGCCATTCCAGCCTATTGGCAGGAGCTGGAACCGATGCCTAAGACGCTGGTTCACAACGATTTGAATCCACGTAATACGTGCTTTAAACCAACAAATGATGGTCGTTTTTCCTTATGCGTTTACGACTGGGAACTGGCCACGTACCATATCCCTCAATACGATGTGGTGGAATTGTTGTGCTTCGTGCTGGACGACGATCGGTACACCCATCGCCAAACGTACCTGGACTATTACCGGCGCACGTTGAACCGGCTGACCGATGTGTATGCCGATCAGCAGGCGTTCAATCGGGGCGCTAAACTGGCCGCTTTCGATTTTGGGTTGCACCGGCTTGGCCTGTACATGATGGCCCACACCCTGAGTCCGTATCCGTTTCTGCCCCGTGTGATAAACAGCTATTTCGATACGCTGGCGCAGTTATAACCACTTATTCAGTTACCAGATTCTTCTCAAACAGAGCGTATTGGGCGGCTTCGTAGGGTAGGTTATCCGAGAAATGACGTGAGAAATTATCGGCTCGCATCAGGCAAAAAATAACTTCCTCGTACAACTCCTGAAAACGGAGCATGCCATAAGCGCCTATATACGACATCAGCCCCTGATTGCGGAATGCCGGATGAACGCCTACGGATTTGACCAACAATACTTTCTTGTCCAGCCGTGGAAAATCGCGCACGAAATTGGGCGTATCACCCGGCGGTAAGGTCAACGATTGGTAATTGGGCAGACAGAAACTCATCGCTACCAGCCGGCCCGATGCTTTGTCGCGGAAGAGCACAGATGAATAGGGGCACAGTTTCTGAGCAAACTGCTGGTTATAGAGCAGTTGAAATTGTTCTTTCGAGATGGGTTTATAAGCGGGATTCGCACTAAAAACCTGGTGCACCAGCTCAGTCAATTCATCTTCGTATTGCTGCCAGGTGTCAGGATTGAGTGGAATAAAATCGAAGGGAATGTGCCTGAGGCCAGCCAGCAGCTCTTGTTTGGCTACGTAGGCAATGGGAATGTCCTTTTTGCGGATCATACGACTATCGAACAAACTCCTGATGCCAAACCCCAACTGATGCATCAAGTCAGGGTAATACGCCGGGTTTACTGGCTCCCGGTCGAAACGGTTCCAGGAGGGCTCATTCAGGCGCAGCCGGTAGGAATGAAACGTATTGAAATTAAGCGGACCAATGAGTAGCCGCCGGTTTCGCTGCCGGGCATCTGCTTCCAGCAGGGAAAAAGCCCGCTGATTCAGTGCCAGATCGTTCGTTGTTTCCCAAAAGCCAAAAAATGCCTCATCAGACTGGTTCGGGAAAATGCCAACTAGCCGGATATGCGGATTGCCGATGTATAAAATGAGTTCATTCCGGGTTGCTTCCATCTCGAAAAGCTGCGAAATAAAGGCCGGATTTTCGTCGGAAGCAACTGTCATAGAAAAGAAGCGGGCAGGCAGCGCAGCCGTATACGGAATTCGGTCAATTGGTGTCATGGCGTAGCTTGATGTCACCGGAACGTCCGTTCATCGTGACCGTTTGGCCAGACTGGAGCAGGCTGGTTACTCCGGGAACATTGATAATGGTTGGTATGCCCAGTTCGCGCAGGAGAATGACAGAGTGCGACAGCGATGAGCCTTTCTCAATGAGCACCGCCCGGCAGGCTGGAAAGAGTACCGCCCAGCCAGGATCGGTGCGAAGGGCGCAAACAATTTTACCCGTCACATCAAGCTTGTCGCGCGGATCGGTGATAACGATAATCTCGCCGGTAATCTCACCCGGTACACAACCGGTTCCGTGCAACATATCGGGTTGACTTGTCGGCGAAGCGGTCTCGGGCGTTGGTGGTGATGGAACGACCAGGCGGCTGGGTACGTGGTCGGACCTATAGGCGGCGAATTCTCGTTGCCGACTGGCTACCAGCTCGGTTAGCATTGTGGGGCTGGTTGGGCGCAGGGCCAGGGTTATTTCAGATTCGGTCAGAAAAAAAATGTCCCGGTAATCCAACAGGGCCCCCGCGCGCTGTAGTTTATGACCTGCCTCAATATACAATGCGCGGTACATACCGAAGAGCCGGGTACGTTCAAGCCGAAGGGCCTCCCGGTAACGAATGGCCTGCTGTAACCGACCCAGCTTTTGCCAGACCGTTCGCCGGAAAAAGGGAGAGCGGCTGGCCAGCAGATGAGTCAGTTCAGTGGCTGCTTCGGTATGTAGCGCGGTGGTTGTGTCGGCCAGCGAGTTGGGCAGGCTGTCGGCGGTCAGATAGTTTCGTAGATACTGGTAAAACACGGCGGGGTCGAGCCGCATCGTGATCGTTTCCAGCTTCAGTTCGCCTACCGTCCGGTCGCCGTATTGATCAATGAACTGACTCACCGCCTGATAAAAACGAGGGAAACGGGAACGTACCTGACCAGATAGATCGGGCGGGCCAGACAGGATCAGCGCCCGCAACTCGGGCTGGGTGCGTACCTGGGCGGCCAGTTGGAACATAGCCCGAACAGGCTGCGTGCTTTCGATCTGTTTATCGCCCGAAAGGTATCGGCTTAGAAACTCATCGGGAGCGGCAACGCCCACTTTTTGGAGCTTTCTGATTACCTGCCCATTGGTCATCATTACGTAAAAATCGTTGATGATAGGCGTCGACCAGTTTTCGAGCAAAACGCTGTCGAGCAGCGATTTCTGAGCCAGTAACTCGTTGTTGGTCAGGGCGGCGAAATCCTGGCTATAAAAGGTTTGGAAGTGGTTTTTGAAAAGACTAAGGAAGGCCGGTATCCGTTTTTCGGCTTGTGAAAAAGCCCATAATAACCGCGACAGATTAACAAGCAGGCCGGGTAGCATGGCTATTTTCTGGCTCAGGCTTTTTTCTGTATCCTGCACAAAATCGACCGGTTCTTCCAGGCCCATCATGCGTTCCATGTCGGCTTTGTTCTGCCTGAACGATGGTAACAGTTGTAGTCCCCGATACCAGTTGTTGATGTTGTAATAAATGCGGCCTTTCACCAGACCCAGTAGGTTCGTTACCACCGATTCGTGCGCCTGAATAACCGAGGCAGGTAATCCCAACGTCTGCATAGTCTGGCGATAGACGGTAGCGTAGGCGCGGCTGGCAAAACTGAAAGTGAGCGGTGACGTAACGCCACAATAACTCTCCTGAATATTTGAATTGTCGTAAACGATCACCTCCGGTATCGGCTGCGTAATAGGCCGCGCCTGCACCACAAATACCTGCTTGTCTGTGACCACAAACTCCACATCGAGCGGCTGCTGAAAAGCGTTCTCCAGCCTGGTGCCAATCCGGAATAACTCGTCGAGCTGCTGGCTGGTCAGGCAGGGGTCGGTTTGTTTCTCGGGGCTAACCGGCACGCTCACAACGCTACCGTCGGCGGCGTTATGAGCGGCCAGTTGCCGCGTCTTGATGGCGATTTGTGATCGGTGCATGTGGCCCGCTTGTTTGAGCCAGTAGAATTCATCAGCATCCAGATCGCCGGTCATCAACCCTTCGCCAAAACCGAACAGGGCATGCGCGGCCATCTCCTGCGGATAGTCGGGAAAGGTGGTAAACAGAACGCCACTGGCAACGGGTGTAACCTGCTGCTGAATGATAACGGCCGGGCGTGCGGCAAGCGGTATCTTTTTCTGTTTTCGGTACGCTATGGCTCGTTCCGAGTAGGCACTGGCCGCACAACGCGCCACAGCCCTGTACACCTCAGACAGCGTAGTCAAGTTCAGGAACGAATCCATCAGACCGGGAAACGCGTGAGTTGCACCGTCTTCATCCGCCACCGACGACCGCACAACTACCGCCCGGTTGGGAAAATCCCAGTTGGCCAGAATACGGGAAATGGTCGACCTGTCGTCTTCAGAAAGCGTAAAATCCAGTAACTGCGCATTCCGATGGCTTACGTAGTCTTCGGTCGCTGGCCACTTCAGCAGCGCGGAATCGAAGGTTTCGGCGGGAATAACCAGGAAGGGGGGCACCGCAACGGGAACTGTCTGTAGTCGGTAGAGACCAGTTGCTTTTCCGCCAAGGGTATAGGTTGGGCGAGGTGCCGGGCCGTAGCAGATCATGACGGAACGGTTCAGAAATGAACGACCAGGATAATTGACAGGTAGCTGACCAGCATGGAAAGCGACACCAGTAACTCGGCCAGTTTCAGCGTTTTCTCGCGGGGTCTGCTGAGCGAAAGGAGGTAAATGGCCAGCGTAGCCAGGTACAGCAGCCCGATAAGGATGAAGGGTATCAGGCTGGCGTTTAACGTGCGGAGCAGGTAACATTGAACAAGAACGCTTATCAGTAATACGAGCAGCACCGTGACGATGGCCGCCTGATAACCCATTGATTTTGAATAGGAGTCGATGAGGTCGCGTTCGGCCTCGGGTACGTGTACCTTGCGGGCAATTTCGAAGGCAAAACCGCCCAGTAAACTCAGTGCCGCCAGCAGATACAGGGCGTTTGCAGCGCCATAAGCAGGGGCGTAGGCCGACCATACCCACCAGATAATCAGGGGCATGATAAACATGTGGGTAACCGCATACAGCACAAGCCGTTTTTTCAGGAAGTCACTGATGAAAAATTCGTAACGCATCAGTAAGCTGTAGCCTACCGCCAGCAACCAGCAGACTACGGTAGACAACCCCATCAGGGCCGACCACGTTATTTCCAGGCAAGCCCCGGCGATTGCTACGCGCTGAAGTTGAGGCAGCGTAACCCGGCCCGATTGCAAAACCCGGTCTGGGTGATTGATCGAATCCAGGGCGTAATCTTTCTGTTCGTCGAAAACGCGCAGCCGGAAAAAGAATGAGATCACGGCCACCATTCCGAACCCGAACGCGGGACCACCCTCGTGCCAACCGAACGTACCTGAAGCGGTAACCGGCCAGGTACGTTCGGCCACCGAGTAGACCGTCAGAAACAAGACCGCAAACAGGCCCATGTTCACGAGGGGAAAACGCTGGTTGAGATAGGCAATAAAGCTGGGTACGTTCATGGCTGTAAAGTAGTGTAAATACCGGGTAAGGAAATACATTTATGAAGCCAAACTGAGTGTCTGGTAGACACCCAGGCTACAAGCGTACGGCTGCGCCACATTTTTAGAAATGACTATCTTATATAAGCTCAGGTACTGGCTGCTCCTGTTGACTCTATTGGCAGGTACGTTGCTCTGGCCAGGTGTTCAGACGGCACTCAAAGTGGACAATAGCCTGACGGTCTGGTTTCTTGACGGTGACCCCGCCCTGGTTGCCTACCGAAATTTTCAGGATCGCTTTGGTAACGATGAGGTGGTGATCGTGATGATAAACGACCAACGTACGTTGCTGACTTCCAGGTATTTCAAGGCGTTTATCAAGCTGACCACCGCGCTCGAAGCTATTCCTGAGGTGGAAGGCGTGATTGGGCCGGGTAATACAAGTAGCCCAACCCGCGACCTGCTGGGCACAACGCTGACGCCATTACTAACGGGAACATCTACGACCGACGATGTTCGGAGCAGATTGGTAAAACAGCCAACGATCCGTGAGCAACTCTTTAGCCAGGATTACAAAACGGCCCGTTTTCTGGTAGTGCTGAAAGCGCTGCCCGATTTTGATCAGCGGCGCGGTGAGGTGCTGGATAAGATCAGAGCAACGGTAGGGGGCGAGTTGCCCCACACGTCCGTTTACTTCGGCGGGGTTGGCATCATCTATGCCGGCCTGAACGCACTGTCGCAGCAGGACTTCGGCTTCTTTCTTGGCGTTGGTTACCTGATCATGTTTGTGCTGTTCTGGTGGATTTACCGCAAGCCGCTGCTGCTGCTTTACACGATTGGGTTGGTGGCAATGTCGACCTATTTCACCCTTGGCCTGTATGGCGCATGTGGCTATCGGATCAACCTGATGACGGTACTGCTGCCCATCATCATCGTGCTGCTGGGCATAATGGACGCTATTCACGTTATCAACGAACGAAATCAGCTAAGTGAAGCGGGCTCAACTGCCCAAGACAGTGCGCTGGAGGCGCTCAGAAAAGTGTTCAGGCCATGTCTGTTCACCACCTTCACAACAGCAGCCGGTTTTCTGGCGCTGGAAACAAGCCCGATGGCAATCCTGAAAAACTTTGGTTTGTTTGCCGCGCTCGGCATTTTACTCTGCCTGTTTTTTACGTACCTGCTGGGCGTATTAATTCTGCCGCTTACCCAACCGTCGCCAAAAGTTACCACGTTCACGGGCAATCGACTGGCTCAGTTCCTGACGGTTATTATGGGTAAAAAGCCCTTGTTCCAGGCCCTTTCGCTGGCGTTTCTGCTGCTGTTTGGCGTTGGCGTAACACGGTTGAAAACGGATACCTACACGCTCGGCTACTTCCCCGACAACCATTCTGTAGTGAAGGACCACCGTTCAATGGAAGCCGCCTGGGGCCCATATATGCCACTCGAACTGCTGGTTGAACCAAAGGCGGGGCTCTCGTTACAAAGTCCCGAACTGGTGCAGGCGGCGGTTGCGTTTGCCGACTCTGCCAAAACCATACCGGGCGTAGGCCGGATTTTTGGGTTTTATTCGCTCTACCAAAGTGGGCTGGAAGCTCAGCTCGGCACTAAAAGCCGAAAAGCACTGGCCAGCAAATCGGTGCTGAAACTAGCGCACGAACAACTCACGAAAAGTTATCCCGAACTAGCCCGGAAGTTCATCCACGAGCCCTCGCGGACCGGGCGGATCACCGTATCGGGCGCTATGCTATCGGCCGGGCAGCTCACCGTCAAGATGGATACACTGATGCGTATTTCTGATGCCACATTAGGGCGGGTTGCCACGGTGAAACCGGCTGGTTATCAACCCATGTATGCCGGTATTGTCAATTACGTTACCCAATCGCAGGTGAGCAGTTTATTGCTGTCGTTCGGGTTGATAGTCGGGCTGGTGTGGTTGTTCATCCGAGACATCAGACTGGCTGCGTTGACGGTTATTCCCAACCTGTTTCCCGTGGTTGTTATGTTAGGTGTCATGGGTTGGTTCGGCATCTGGCTCGACACCGCCACCGCCAGTATTGGTGCCATTGTGCTGAGTTTCTGCGTCGACGATTCCATCCACTTTATCTATAACTACCAGCACCATCGGCAGGCCGGCAAACGGCCGGAGCTGGCCCGGCTTGCCACTGTTACCCACGTTGGTCCAGCCATTGTGCTGACGGCTATCGTGCTGTTTTCGGGGTATTTTTTAATGGTATTCGGGTCGCTGGTAACGGTTCAACTGTGGGGTTTGCTTACCGCTGTCTCCATCGTTGGTGCGCTCTATGGCGAGCTTGTTATTTTTCCATTGGTGCTGGAACGCTTCGACCGGCAGGCATAAGCTTACGGAATAATCCACGTCCCCTGCGCCCGCATCACCTGCTCGATCACATCGCGAACGGCACCCTGACCACCATTTTTGGGAGAGATGTAGTTACAGACGGCCTGAATGTCGTCGACGGCGTCGGCGGGGCAGGTACTCATCAGGTCGGGCCGACTGAGGATATGGTAATCGGGCAGGTCGTCGCCCATGTACAGAATCTCGGACTCGTTCAGGTTGTCGCGTTTCATAAAGCCCAGATACACATCCAGTTTGTGGTCGGTTGGCCCGCCCATAAACACATTTTTGATGCCCAGGAAAGCCAGCCGTTTCCGAACTCCATCCTGATTGCCCGCCGATAGTATGGCCACGTTGTACCCCGACTTGATAGCCCGTTCGATGCCGTAGCCATCCTTGATATTGAATGTTCGATACATTTCGCCGGAAGCCAGCGCATTGACACTGCCGTCGGTCATGACGCCATCGACGTCGAAAATAAAGGTCTTGATCTGCTTAAAACGTTCTGTCATGGTGGCAAAGGTAGTGTAAGGTTTAGAGTTCAAGGTCTAACGTTTAAAGTCTAAAGCCGTTCCGCAATTTAGAAACCAGCAGAGCAACCTTAGACTTTAAACGTTAGACCTTGAACTCTAAACCTTACACTACCTTTACATCATGAATCTTACTCAACTGCCCGAGGCCTTTCGGCAGCAAATGCAACAGCAGCTTGGCGCTGAGTACCCCGCTTTTGAAACGGCTCTGGAGACGTCGCCGCCTGTAAGCGTTCGGCTGAATCCGCGCAAACCTGCTTTGAATGTCGATGGAAAAACGCCGGTTCCCTGGTGTGATGGAGCTTACTACTTACCTGAACGGCCAGTTTTCACCCTCGATCCACTGTTTCAGGCGGGTGCTTATTACGTGCAGGAGGCTTCGTCGATGCTGCTGGCTGAAGCCGTACGCCAAACCATCGGACAACGTAAGCCGTATGCGGGTCAGCCTCCTGTTCGGGCGCTCGATCTGTGTGCTGCGCCGGGTGGCAAAAGCACGTTATTGGCTTCTGCATTGCCTGATTCCAGCCTGTTGGTCTGTAACGAAGTGATCCGTACCCGAATACCCATTCTTCGCGAAAACATGGATAAGTGGGGATACGCTAATGTGGTGGTCAGCCATCATGACCCGGCCGATTTTGCGCCCTTATCGGGTTATTTTGACCTGGTCATGATCGATGCGCCCTGTTCGGGGGAAGGACTATTCCGCAAAGACCCGGCGGCAGTGAATGAATGGTCGCCCGATCATGTGCAAATGTGTTCGTTACGGCAAAAGCGCATTGTCACGGCGGCGGCACCGCTGGTGGCCGATGGCGGCTGGCTCATCTACAGTACCTGCACCTACAACGACGCCGAAAATCTGGACATGGTCCGGTTCCTGAGCGAGAACGGATTCTCGAACCGTCCACTCGACCTGCCTGACGCCTGGGGCGTTGAGGCCAGAACCGTTGGTGACGCAGTAGGGTATCAGTGCTACCCGCACCGGGTGCGTGGCGAAGGCTTTTTCATCAGCGTTTTCCGGCGAAAATCATCGGCCACCATGCCCGTTGCCCGGAATCGGGGTTTCAGATCGGCCCGGCCGGTGCACCGGAAGCAGTTGGGTACGTTACGCCCTTTCCTGAAAAACCCGGATGCGTTTTCTTACTGGGAGAAGCCCAACGGCGACGTCATTGCTGTGCCATTGGCTCTCGAAAAAGACCTGGTACTACTTGATACAGTGCTGCATAATAAAGGATTTGGCCTCGATCTGGGCGTTTTTAAAGGCACCGACTTCATGCCCGCTCACGCATTGGCGCTCAGCACCGAACTGGCCGACGGTTTACCCGGCGTTGACCTGACGCTCGACGATGCCCTTCGTTATTTCAAAAAAGAAAACTTAGTATTGCCAGACGTACCCAGGGGTTGGCTGTTGGCCCGCTACAACGGCCTACCGTTGGGGTGGATGAAAGGTGTTGGCTCCCGAATCAATAACTACCTGCCCAAAGACTGGCGCATCCGCATGGATATTCCTGAGTTTTAACCCTTACTGTTTTATGAAACGGATTCTACTGGTCCTGACCGGCGTAATTGCCTTACTAGCTGTTGGATACATGGCTGGTCCCCGGCCACAATTTGCGCCATCATTGCAAAAAACGGCTGCTCTGCCTACCGATTTGGTTTTGCTTGAACGCGACATCGCTAACTCGGAGAGCCGGGCGGGGCTAAAACC
The DNA here is from genome assembly GCF_964250085.1 of uncultured Fibrella sp. Taxonomy (NCBI): domain Bacteria; kingdom Pseudomonadati; phylum Bacteroidota; class Cytophagia; order Cytophagales; family Spirosomataceae; genus Fibrella; species uncultured Fibrella sp. The sequence continues at coordinate 1,351,617 of NZ_CAXUEC010000001.1, forward strand.
CGATAACGAAGCGCGCATTATCTGGGCCGACAGCACCCGGAAGGCCAAAACGCCGGTCAGCATGGTTTACATTCCCGGTTTTGGGGCAACCTGGGCTGAGGGTGATCCTGTTCACAAAAAACTGGCGAAACACTTCGGCTGCAACCTCTATCTGGCCCGTCCCGAAGAACATGGCCTTACCTCGCCGGATGCTTTTAAAGGCTTAACGCCCGCCAATTACAAAGCATCAGCCGAACGGGCGCTGGCGATCGGCAAACTACTTGGCGACCGTGTGGTGGTATTGGGCACCTCGGCAGGCGGTATGCTGACGCTCTACCTGGCCGAGCGCCATCCCGAAATCATGGGACTGGTACTTTATTCGCCCTGCATTGCCGTGGCTAATCCGGCATTGAAACTAGTCACAAAGCCCTGGGGCGAGCAGATTGTGCGGCAGGTGATGAACGGCGATTATGTCAACAACACGTACCGCAACGGCCGGGAGAAATATTGGCTGACAAAATACCATATCAACGGCCTGATTACGCTGCAAACCATGATGGACGAGTACATGACGCCGGCTGAATTTGCGAAGGTGAAGCAGCCGTTATTTATGGGGTATTACTACAAAGACGAAGACAATCAGGATAAAGTCGTGTCGGTGGCAGCTATGCTGGAGATGTATGACCAACTGGGTACGTCGCCAGATCAGAAACAGAAAGTAGCTTTCCCGAAAGCTGGTGAGCACGTTATCGCTTCGCATTTTACCTCACATGATCTGGACGGCGTTTACCAGGCTACCGAGCAATTCCTGACTAAAACTGTAAAAATGACCCCTGTGTCAGGTACGTTGGCCAGCAACTGACTGGATATAGTTTGGCGATGCAACTGCACAATTGGCCCTGTTCAGGGTGAATTGCGTTACTTTTGCGCTCCCGGAATGAGAGGTGCAGACAGTATAATATAGTTGGTTATACGCTTCATTGGTCATTCTGCATTATTCATTTTTCATTCAAACTATGGCTTACGGACTCCTTAACGGAAAGCGCGGCATCATTTCGGGTGCCCTCGACGAAAAATCAATCGCCTGGAAAGTGGCTCTGAAGGCACACGAAGAAGGGGCTACGTTTGTGCTCACCAACGCCCCAATTGCCATGCGCATGGGAGCTATCAAAGAACTGGCCCAGCACTGCAACGCCGAAATTATTCCCGCCGACGCTACCTCGACCGAGGATCTGGAGAAACTGTTTACGCAATCGCAGGAGATTCTGGGTGGTAAAGCCGACTTTGTGCTGCATAGCATTGGCATGAGCCCAAACATTCGGAAGGGCCGCGCCTACACCGACCTGAACTACGAGTGGTTTAAGCAAAGCATCGATATTTCGGCGTTGTCGCTGCACCGGATGTTGCAAACGGCTTATAAGCAGGATGCCATCAGCGAGTGGGGCTCTGTAGTGGCCCTGACTTACATGGCCGCCCAACGGACGTTTCCATTCTATACCGATATGGCTGAAGCGAAAGCGATGCTCGAGTCGGTTGCCCGCAGTTTTGGCTACCACTATGGTAAATACCGCAAAGTGCGGGTAAACACGGTGTCTCAATCACCCACCGTAACCACAGCTGGTTCGGGCATTGGCGGCTTCGATAAGTTCTACGACTTCGCTGATAAAATGGCTCCGCTGGGCAACGCCTCCGCCGATCAGTGCGCCGATTATTGCCTCACCCTCTTCTCTGACCTGACCCGTATGGTGACCATGCAGAACCTCTTCCATGACGGAGGCTTCGGCAACACCGGCGTTTCGATGGAAGTGATGGGAGGGTTGTAAAAACAGTTCACAGTTTGCCGTTTATTGTCGCGCTGCTGAATTACGAGACGTATTCAGGTGCAACAACAGTAAACAGCAAACTGTAAACGTTTTAACTGCTTATGTAGCATCGGCTATTCCCATCAATGCCGCGCTCGACCTGGATTTGAACGGTGATGCGTTCCTTTATTTCGTGTCTGTGCGAGATAATGCCGATGGTCTTTTGACTTTCCTGTTGTAGCTTTTCCAGCATTACAATCGCCGTATCGAGCGATTCGGGGTCTAGTGTTCCGAAACCTTCGTCGATAAACAAGCTGTCGATCTGCACGTTTTGCGAGGCCAGGTCAGACAGTGCCAGTGCCAGTGCCAGGCTGAGCGTAAACGTTTCGCCACCCGAAAGGCTGGTGATCGTGCGTTCGGCCTGCCCCTGATACAAATCCACCACAAACAGTTCGTCCTGTTCTTCGCGGGGAGACAACAGCAAATACCGATCGGTCAGGTTTTTCAGCCGCCGATTGGCCAGGCCGATCAACTGCGCCAGCGTCAGGCTTTGGGCAAATTTGCTAAAGGTATCACCTTTGGCGCTGCCGATCAATTTGGTCAACTCCTTCCATGGCATCACATCCGCTTCCATCTTAGCCAGTTCGGCAATGGTTTTCTGATGTGCCGTTATACTCTTCTTGTTCGTATCAAGTTCGCTCCGTGCGTATCCCGAATTGGAGAGCAGCTTATCATGTCTTTTACGGGCTTCGTCAACTGTTGCATTTACATCATCGGGACTTAACTCTGTTTTGCGGGATTTCTGGGCGGCTTCCAGCCGACGTAGCTCGTCGGCAATGCGCTGCTCAAGCTCGATTTTTTCCCGATCCAGTTCGTCTCGCTGTTTTTGTAGTTTTTGCGTGGTAGGTACGTCCAGCAACAGGTTCCGGGCGGCCTCCGCAGTGTCGAAACCCTGCTTTTTTAACCGCGGTGCCAGCGCAGTCGCTACGCGCCGTTCGTCGGTTAGGGCCGCCTTTTCATCGTCATCTGTTTTTTGCTGAAGTCCCGCCTGCGTAGCCATGCGCCCCTGTATGTCGGCCAGATTCTTAAGCAACGTACCTGACCGCTGTGACCAATCGTCGCCGTCATACAGCGCCTGTTTCTGCTGCGTAAGGGTGCTGATGGTCTGTTGATGCTGCTGAAGTTCGGTCAACTGCCGGATGAGTGTGTCCAGCAATCGGTGCTGCTCCCAAAGCGAACGGAGGGTGTTCAAGTCCGTTTGTCGGACCGCCAGCTCTTTCTGTTCACTTCTGAATAGCTCCGGTCCTGCATCCTCTGCAATCTGATTGGCTGTACGGAGGGCGTTTATTTCGTCGCGTTTCCCTCGAAATTGCTCTCTCAGTGCTTTCTGGGTACGTTCTGCTTCGGCTAGTTGAGCATCGTAGGCAATTAACTTATCCGACAGTTCTTTCGTGGCCGCTCTTGCCCGCTGCAGTTCGTCTTTCGCCAGCAACAGTTTAGCGGCTACCGTACCAAGCTGGTTCACGTAATGGGTGGCGTACGGATGTTCCAGCGAACCACATAACGGACAAGGTTCATCAGCTACCAGTGCTTCACGCAAGGTCGACAAATTCACTTCGTCACTCAACCGCCGCTGTTCTGCATCAAGCCGATCGACGGTTTCTTCGGCCATTCGTTCGCGCTCACGGGCAGTTGCCAGCAACGGAGTGACTAAGGCGATCTGTTGTTTCAGGGCATCAATTGGCTCGGCTAACTTCTGTCCCTTATAGATACGATCCTCCTGTTCTATTTCCAGCAGAATCAACGTACCCAGCATCTTATCACGTTCAATCGCCTGCTGAATGCGCTCGGCTAACGCAGTGGGTGTTACGTCTGGGTACGTCGCCTGTAAGGTGTCGACACGTACCTGTAGCGTCGCCTGTTCCGCGCTGATGGCGGCCAGCGAGTCGGTAACATCGGGCAGCGTTAGCTGGTGCAGTCGAAGACCATGAAGCAGGCCCACGTCTGCCAATGCCTGTTGCCGGACGCTTTGGAGTAGGGGAGTGGCGGCGTTCTGCTCAGCCGATATCTTATCCTGTACCGTTTTTAACTGATCACGAAATGCTTCAATGGCCCCAACTGCGTTTTCGGGGTCTACCTGCTGAACGCCGACAAACGTAGCGACCTCAATCAGCAGGGCGTTGAGTTGTCGCGTAAGCTGGATCAGTTCGTTGGTAACGTTGGCCCGATCCTGGCGAACTTTGCCAATGGCCCGTTCTGCCCCGGCCAGTTCGGTGAGCAACCCGGCGAGGGGCGTAGCTTTGTCGTGCAGCAGCAGGCGTTCACGGTCGGGCGCAAAAGTGGCGGTTCGTTCCGTTAGCTTCTCCCCGTTTGCGGCCAGTTTCGCCAGTGCTTTCTTTGCCTTCTCGGCCTCATCGACAAACTTCTTCTCAGCGTCGAATAATTTGATCTGCGCTTTGACCTCTGCCAGTTGCGTATCGGCCAGTGCCAGTTGGTCGGTAAGTTCAATTACCCGCTCGTCGCTCAACATCCTGATCGAGGCAACGCCAAGCTTTTTGGTGCTGATCTGTTCGTCGAGATGCTTGGTATGCTCGTAGGCCTTGCGGCTCAACTGCCGGTAGATTTCTGTGCCGGTCAACTGTTCCAGCATCTTGCTCCGTTCCGACGCTTTCGATTTCAGGAACTGGTCGAACGCGCCCTGTGCCAGCACGATCGACTTAACGAACTGTTCGTAGGAAAGACCGATCAATTCTTCATTCTTCTTCGGAAAATCGCGCAGGTCTTTTATAGGAAATAGAACGCCCTCTGGCTTATCGTTGGCCAGATGAGACACTTCCATTTCGTAGTTGTTCCAGTTGTTGTTCCGATTTTTCTTGATCGACCAGCGCGACCGGTAGCGGTTGCCATCTGCTTCATATTCTACTTCGGCATAGGCTGCGGTGTTGGGTTCGGCCGCCGCCTGGCGGTTCACGATCAGCCCATCGTCGGTGATGTTTGTCCCCGATATGGCTCCGTTCAAACGAGGGAGTCGATTGAAGAGGGCCAGCGTCATCACGTCGAGCAGCGTTGACTTGCCAGCACCCGTTGGACCTGAAATCACAAACAGGCCCGTTTCGCCTAGCAGGCCACTGGCAAATTGGATGGGTTCGTGTTCGCCATAAAACGAATTGATATTACGAAACCGGATTTGGCGAATTTTCATGCTGTAGCGGAGCCAACTGCTCCGTAACCATTTTGTAAAGTTGTTGGTACGTATCAATAAGCTGGTCGCGCTGGCTGTCGTCTACCTGCGCCATCACCAGCCGCTGTGCAAAAACGTCCAGGTACGTTAGATCGGCCAGATGCGTATCGGCGTCGAACAACGATTCCAGGTTTTTCCGTTTGTTAAGAAACTGGAGGCGGGTCTTTGTCAATATAAAAGGGGCATTTTTATAATCACGTTGTAGCTGGTCGAAGTGCATGCGTGTGCTCAGGCTTTCGGCATCTTCCACCACCAGTACTTCTACCAGCGCGGGTAAAGTGTGCGTCATCTCCAGTTGATTCAGCCGTTCCCGAACTTCATCGAGCGTACCTGTTACGTGCCTGAGCGGGCGCGACTGAGGTACTGGCACCGACTCAACGGTAGTTACCTCGCCATTCTCGACGGTCAGTTGTAGTAACTGATGCGCATTGTCGCGCTCAGCGAAGCTTAATGGAATAGGCGATCCACAATAGCGTACTGTCTCGCTGCCGCCCACGCGCTGTGGTACATGTATATGACCAAGGGCTACATACGTGAATCCTTCCGGGAAATGCTCACTCGAAAAGGCAGCCTGCCCACCTACAGCATGAATCTCCCGTACGCTTTCCGAAACTGTGGCCCCGTTTACATAAAGGTGACCCATTGCCAGCACAGGTACATCCTGATACTCGGAATGGCAATGATCGGCAATTCGCTCGTAATGGTTTCGAATTCCCATTCGCAATGCCTCGACCCGGTCTTCATACGTTTGCCCTGAAATAGACTGGCGAAGGTCGGCGTCGCGCAGATAGGGAACCGCCGCAACAAGAAGATCAGATGAGCCATCAACAAACCGAATCACTTCATCGGGGCAATTGCCGTTGGTACAACCAACCACATGTATGTCTATATGCCGCAGCAAATCCTTCGGCGCGTTCAGTTTAGTTGCCGAATCATGATTCCCGCCCGTAATGACAATCTTGACGGATAGGGGCAACATTCGTGTCAGGAATTGGTAATACAACTGCATAGACCCATCATTTGGGTTAGTCGTATCGAATACATCACCCGAAATAAGCAGCACATCGATCTCTCGACGCTCAATCTCCTCAATGAGCCAATTCAGGAACAAATTATGATCCTCCCTAAGGTCAGAACGGTATAATCGTTTGCCTAGATGCCAATCAGCTGTGTGTAAAATTCGCATAATGGGTAAGGGGGCTAACTTTCTTTTGTTATATAATGGCTAGCCCACATAAAAACCGGATTAAGCTCTATGAATTTAAGTGCTTTTTTCGTTAGGTCCTACTAGCTAAAGTACAATTTTTGTCATTAACTCCTCACTGCAAAAAGAAGAAGGCTGAGAACGTGAAAAATTTTTCATCTACCTAGTTGCTGTTTATCAGCTATTTAGCCAAAAACAGGCCATAGGGCCACAAAAAACTTTTAACAGGGTCTTGACATGGGGGTAAAGTTGCCCTACTTTTGCAGTCCCAAT